>JBMNOP010000026.1:0-15981 GCA_050943135.1 Thermoguttaceae bacterium
GTATTTGAAAGAGCTGGAATTCCGTTATAATCACCGTCACGACCCTGACTTATTCGAGCGGTTGGTGGACTACATGTCCGACCTAATACCGACCTACGATTACGGAGAGGAAGATCAATAGTCCGTAACGATGTTATTGGAAGACGTAACATTCTCTACTTTGGGAACTGTTTTTCTTCTCCAAGTTGTTGACAACTTGGAGAAGAAAAACACTCCGATTAATACAAAACAACCCGATGTTTTAGTCCAAACCGTAAGCAATCACCAAAATAAATTTGCGAAAGATTCTTGACACTATCGATTTTTAGGACTGCTCTCAGGAAATAACACTTTGGCCTTCTGAGTAATCCCAATTGATAGTTTCACGGCGGACTCTTTGAGGATCCGGACCTATGCTTCTCCGAGACCATCGAAGGATCTTCCCTCAAAACCCGGGTTCCCTCCCGGGCAAGCAAAAGCTTGTCTTTGAAATAATCGGTTGATATAATCCCTGGCAGGGTTCTGTCCGGAGGGGACACGGACCGGTTTTCGAGACACTTTGAGAAAGATTGATCATTTTAAAAATGTTTGCGATGAATTCGATCACAAGGCGCCTTATCGCGCTTGGATTTTCTTGGGTTCTTCTCTCCCACTCGGTTTTCGCTCGGGACGACTGGCGGGATTTTATCGGTGAAGAAAAGGTTCGTCTGATCGACACGGTTCGGAGTCTTCCGGCCATGTTCTATGTTTCTCCCGATGGAAACGATGCCTGGTCCGGAAAACTTCCCGCTCCGAACGCCGAAAAGACCGACGGGCCGCTGCGCGGTTTCGACGCGGCCCGGGCGGCGGTGCGTCGAGAGCGTGCCGCCGGAGCGGTCGCGGGAAAACCGATCGTCGTCGATGTTTTACCGGGCGTCTACGATTTGGATGCCCCCCTTCTGTTCGAGGCTGCCGATTCCGGCACGGCCGATTCGCCCGTGGTCTGGCGCGGGGCAGGGATTGATCCGACGACCGGCGAACCGAAGACGATTCTTCGTGCGGGAAAAACCGTTTCCGGGGGGCAACCTGTTACCGACGAGACGATTTTGCGGCGGATCAAGCCGGGTGTGCGCGATAAGATTCTCCGATTTGATCTGAGCGCTCTGGGGGTAACCGATTACGGCGACTACGCAACGATGGATAATCTTGCCGAGCTTTTCCTGAATCAGCAACCGATGACAATCGCCCGGTATCCGAACGAAGGGTTTATCAGACTCAAAAAATTCGTGACCGAAGAAAACCCGGTGATAGACCATCGGTCGACCACCGCTTTTAAACTGCCGAAATTTATTCTCGACGACGATATCTCGGCCTGGACAGCCGAGCCCGACGCCTGGGCTCAGGGATACTGGTGCTGGGACTGGGTGCTGAGTCGTCAGAAGTTTTCGTATCTCGACCCGCAGACGGGCGTCCTGGAATTGCGGGGGCCTTACCACAAATACGGTTATCGTAAGGGGCAGTACTTCTACGTTTACCATCTCCTTTGCGAACTCGATCGGCCGGGCGAATTCTATATTGACGGCGATACCGGGATACTTTACTTCTATCCGCCGGAAGAAGTTAAAGACGATAACCTCTTCGTGACGGTCCATCCGACGGTGATCACGGGAAGCGATCTGAAACATGTCGTTTTTACGGGGTTCGGTCTGGAAGGGTGTCGTAAAACCGCAATGAATCTCAAGGGGGAAGATCTTGCCGTGATCGGTTGTGTGCTGCGCAACGTCGGTCAGGGCGGAGTGAATCTGGAAGGGAAGAACTCGTTTGTTTTCGGATGTCACCTCTACAATCTCGGCGCCTCCGGGATCAGTATCGTCGCGGGGAACCCCCGACGGATCGATCACGGTCGGTCGGCGGCGATCAATAACGACGTTCACGATTATGCCCGCGTTCAGCGGTGTTACGCGCCGGGGGTCGATTTGAGAGGATGCGGTCTTCTGGCCGCGCATAATCGGATCACCGAAGCGCCCCATAACGCCATCGGGTTCGGCGGTGTCGAAAACCGGATGGAGTTCAATGAAATCGGGTACGTTTGCCGCGAGTCGAACGATGCCGGCGCCATCTATACCGGACGGACTTGGATTGATCGGGGGAACGTGATCAAGAATAATTATTTTCACGATATCGAGGGATTTGAAAAGAAAGGGTGTGTCGGCGTTTATCTCGACGATGAGTTCTCGTCGGCCGATATCGTCGGAAACCTTTTTGTGAACGTGACCGCCGCCACTTTTATCGGCGGTGGACGCGATAACCGCATTCTTAACAATCTCTATATCGAATGTCATCCCGCGATACGGATCGACGGGCGTGGATTGAACTGGCAGTCCGGCGCGGTCGACGACCGGATGGAATCGCTCCGAAAAGACGGAACGGTTGAGGGACTCTCGGTTGTCTCCGAACCGTTCGCCTCGGCCTATCCCGAAATTCGTAATGTTTTGGAAAGCGAGAATCCCCATGCGCCCGAAGGAAACGTCTTTGCGCGAAACATTGTGATCCGAAACGCATGGTATCAGAGCCAGCCGGCACCTTTCGAAGGGGATGATATCTACGATGAAGCCCGCCCCTATGTCGAAATTACCGATAATGTGATCGGCGATTACCGCTTACTGATGGCACTCGACCAAGCGCCAACCCCGGAAATTCCGAACACCAAAATCAAGTTCGATCGGATCCCGACCGAACGGATCGGCTGTTTCGCGCATCCGGCGGCGATTCAACGGCGGTAGGCTGAAGATCGTCACACGAAAGGAATGTTTGACGAAGTCCGGAACCGATTTCCGTCGACGTGGATCAGAACCTTCGGCAAGCCGACGTTTTTGATATGACCGCATTCGGTGCGGTTGCGGGCGACGGGAACGATGATACCGGTTTGAAATTCCACTTTCGGATCGAACGTTTTCCTCGCTGACCTTGCCGTAACGGTTTTAGCCCAAGAATCGTGTCCCAAAGAAAGGGTTTCTTTATGCGCTTTTTAATTCCCCTTCTGTTCGCTGTCGGCTTTGCCATCCCGCTTCATGCTCTTGAGTCGACCGCGGTAGACGATGGTTCCGTCTCCGCGCCGATTCTTCTCGGGCGGGTCGGAGCGTATGCCGGCACGGTGGACGGTGCGTTGGTGACCGCGGGAGGGGTTCAAAACGGCGCGGAGCCCGACGCGATGATCTTGGTTACCGAAACGGGAAAGGATGGGAACCCCGTTTCGCGACCGGCCGACGCGGTTTTGCCGACCGGTCGGGCTTACGGCGCATCGGTCTCGACGGAGGACGCGTTTTATCTGATCGGCGGGGCCGAAGGCCCCACCCTTCGCCCTATCGCCGATTGTTGCAAGATTACGCGCGATAAGGGGTCGGGGACCTTGCGCTGCGAACCGGCACCTCCCCTTCCGGTACCGATGGTCGGGGCCTCGGCCGGGTATTTGACCGGGGTTATCTACGTCGCGGGAGCCGATGACACAGGCGCGCCGCGCTTTCTGAAGTACGATACCAAAGCCGCCACTCCCGCCTGGGAAGAGCTTGAACCCTATCCGGGTCCCGGCCGTCTTTTCGCGCCGGGAATGGTTCAGAATATCTCGGCGGGAAAAGCGTTCTTTCTTTTCGGCGGGATCCGCGCACCGGCACCGAGTTCGCTTTGGAATACCGGTTCGCCCGACGATGATTCCGACGGGGTCGAAATGCTGAGCGACGCCCTCCTTTATGATTTTCAAACGAAATCGTGGCGGGAACTCGTTAATGCCGATGCCGAACCGTTTGCGGTGACCGGGTCGAGCGCCACATGTAGCGGAACGATCCATATTGTTTTTCCCGGAACAGGGGGAATTCTGCCCGCGGGTGCGAGGCTTTCCCCTTCACCCGAAGTACGTGTGTACAACACGATCACCAATAAATATTTTCTTTACGGCGAGCTTGCCGGGCCACCCGCGGGACAGGGGGCGTTCTGGAACGGACATATCACTCTTCCGCTTTCTTTGGACGACGGGGTGGTACTCTCGTCGCTGACTCTGGAAGAGCAAACGAATCGACTCAGCAAACTGAATCAGGCGATCATCGTCGCGTATTTCCTTTTCCTGATCGCCGCGAGTCTCTATTTCCTGGGTCGTATGAAAGGAACCGACGACTTTTTCCGGGGCGGATGCCGGATCCCCTGGTGGGCGCTCGGAATCAGTATTTACGGGACCATCACCAGCGCAATCACTTATATCACCGTTCCGGCCAAGAGCTTTATGACGAACTGGTGCTATTTTCTTCTCGCGGTCGGTCCGTTTGTGGCGGTTCCTCTCCTGATCCGGTTCTATATTCCGAAAATCAGCCGATTCAATTTTACCAGCGCCTATGAGTATCTCGAGTATCGGTTCCACTTCTCGATCCGCATACTCGGAAGTGTTATCTTTATCGTTTTCCAGGTGATGCGGATCGCCATCCTCCTTTTCCTTCCTTCGATCGCACTCAACGCGATTACCGGGATCGATATCAAGACCTGTATCATCGGCGTCGGGGTTGCCGGTATTTTCTGTACCCTTATGGGGGGCTTAGAGATTGTCGTTTGGATTGAAGTCATTCAGATCTTTACTCTTCTGGTCGGCTTTGTTCTGACGTTGGTTGTGATGGTCTGGCGGTTCGACGGTTCCTTCTTCGATATGCTTCGGATAGCTTACGCCGACGGAAAGTTCCATCTTTACGACGCGACACCCGACTTTCATTTGCCAACGCTATGGGTTGTGTTGATCGCATCGTTTTTCCTCTATATCATCCCTTACGCTTCGGATCAGACGATTCTGCAACGCTATTTTGCCGGTAAGGATAACAAGGCCCGCAGTCGCGGGGTGTGGATTAGTTTGGGGTTAATGGTCCCGAACCTTCTGCTTCTCTTCCTAGCCGGGACGCTCTTTTACGTGTTCTATAAAGAAAACCCGAAAGAGCTTTTGGTGACGATGAACAATAACGACTCGCTGATGCCCTGGTTTTTCGTCAGTCAGTTGCCGAACGGGATTTCGGGCCTACTCCTTTTGGCGCTCTTTACCTCGGCCATGTCGAGTGTCAGTTCCGGGATCAACGCTATTTCGGCGACCTATACGATCGATTTTCATGAGAGGATATTCCGATTTTCCCGCGACCACGCGCTTGGTGCGGCCCGCGTGGTTACCCTTGTTTCCGGTGCGTGCGGGGTCCTTTTTGCCTTGGCGATGGCAACCTGGGATATCGCGTCTCTTTGGGATCAATACAATATGTTCATCGGTTTGGTCTCGAGTAGTTTGGCGGGAATCTTTTTCCTCGGCGTTTTCTGTAAACGGGCCAATACGCCGGGTACCCTGATCGGTCTGTTCGCCGGTTGCCTGTTACAGTACTACATCGCCAAACATCAGGTGGTACATCTCCTTCTTTATTCCGGAACCGGGGTGACGGCAACCTTTTTGATCGGGTGGTTGGCAAGTTACGCTTTTCCGCCGAAAGTCCTTCCGGATCAGTCTTAGGGGCAAAGGGGTGAGGCACAAGTTACGCAATCCGAGTTGTGTAAAGGAGTTATAATAATGAACCTGTACCACGCTGCGGCAGGGAACAAGAGTTGAGAAAGAAAAGGTTACCGGGAAAGGTTTGGTGATGAGCAGTTTGGTAAAAGACCCGATGAATATTCGTCTCGGAATGATCGGCATGACCGAGGGGAACGGGCACCCTTATTCTTGGAGCGCGATCTACAACAATTACAATAAAGCGCGGATGACCGACGAATGTCCGTTTCCCGGAATTCCCGCCTACTTGAATAAGGTTCCTTCGGACGAGATCGGGATTCCCGGCGCGAAGGTGACCCACGTTTACTGCGATAAGAAATCGGACGCCGAGCATGTTTCGGCCCTTTCCTTGGTTCCGAACGTGGTCGATAAACCCGAAGAGATGCTTGGCCAAGTCGACGCGGTCATCATCGGAACCGATATCGGAGGGGAACATGTCGACCGTGCCCGTTTCTTTATCGAAAACAGCGTGCCGCTTCTGATCGACAAACCGCTTTGTGACAATCGGGCCGATCTCGATCGGTTCATCGCGTGGGATAAAGACGGCGCAAAATTCATCTCGGCCAGTTCGATGCGGTTTGGTAAAGAGTTTAAGCCGTATCATCAAAACTATCATGAACTGGGCGAGATGCGTTATATTACCATGACGATGCCCAAAAAGTGGGAGACTTACGGAATCCACGCACTCGAAACGATCTATCCGATTGTCGGGCCCGGATTCGTTTCGGTGAAAAATATCGATCCACAGCCGGAGAAGAACCTGGTTCATCTGGTCCACTCGTGCGGTGCCGACGTATTGATCGCCAATCGAAAAGACATTTTCTGGAGCCGACTGATGCTTGTCGGTAATGCCGGGGAAGCCGAAATCAAGTTCCAAGACAGTTACAACTCGTTCCGTGATCTGCAGTGCGCGTTTATCGAGTATCTGCGGACGGGTGTTCGCCCGATCCCTTTTTCCGAAACGGTCGAACTGATGAAACTGGTGATCGCCGGGATCGAAAGCGGAAAGCGCGGCGGAGAAAGAATTTTCGTCGAGTGATACGGCGTTTCAGTCGAAACTTTCCCCATTTGCGGGGCATGCCTGTTCGGCCGCCCTGCGTTTGGCAAAATAGAGAATCCCGTTTTTCGGTCCGGGTTGTATACTGCATGCCCCGGCGAGCGTGTATCCTTTTTCTGCCCAATCCTCGGCATCAGCGGTCAGCCGGTTGAGAAGGGTTTCCGTCTTTTTTGTGTAATGATCGATTCCCGCTTTAGAGAGGTCGGGGGGAACAAAGATCTCGGGACTCGAAATCGTTCGGGCACGGGACCATGGTCGGGGGATCGCAAACATGTCCCATGTCGGTAGGCGGAAGGGGCGTTCGTAACCGATCCCGACCGCGACGATCGGGATCTGTAACCTCGAAGCCAGATAAACGGATCCCGGCGCCATCTTGCGGCGCGGCCCGCGCGGTCCGTCGGGGGTAATCGTCAGGTGTCGGTTCCCATGCCGTTCTTTCATCATTCCGAGAATTGCTCCGGCACCCCCACGGCGGGTTGAACCGCGTACTGTTCCGAACCCGGTGAGGTGAGCGGCCTTTTCGAGGATGTCGGCGTCACGATGTTTCGATAGGAGCATCGACAGTCCGCAGTGATGGCGCAGGAAAATGTAGAAGGGGATATACTCGTGCCAGAAGATGTAAAGCCGATTGCGGCGGTCGTCGGGAAATGCCGGATCGACACCCGGATCATAATAGGCGACTTGGTAGTCGAGCGTGCTCATCCAGACGTTAATCAGGTCGCGGCCGAAAACACCGAGCGCACCCAAAAGAAAATCGGGCATTTTCTTCATCGTTCGACTCCGTAAATCTTCTTCTTCTCAAACGGTCAGCCGGGCGCTTTCGGCACTTTCGTCGGCAAAAAAGCAGATTCGAACCGAACGGTCAATTTCCGGTTCGGTTTGGTGGGGATCCGTCATCGGAGTGCCGAAAGCGGAGTCCCGTTTGACTTCAATCCGGGCTCCGAACGGTTCGACCATCGTCGCGTTGATCTGAACCTCGTCGCCCGAAATCTGGAACAGTTGCAGGCGCGGCTGTGATCGGAACGGAGGGCAGAACGAAAGGTGGCAGACCGAAACGGTTTCTTCTTGGCGGAATGCGGCACGAAACCACCCTTCGATGCGTTGGGTGCCATCGTCGTTCAGGCATCGGTTTTGTGTGACGAGAAGATCTTCGGGCGGCGGGAGTTCTTCGTCTTTTTCCTCTTCTATGTCGTCGGGATAATCGTCGTGAGGTCGGAGTTTAATGGTCTCGGACGAATCGGGGGAAGGGGAGGGTTCCCGGCCGAAAACCAGACTTGATGTTAGGGAGGACCGTTCGTTCGGTTCAGGGGAGTTGTCGGCCGAGTTGTTCTCGCCGAACTGCGCGCGAAGAAATCGCCCAAGCCTTTCCCCCCTTGGCGGGGCGAGCTGTCGGGCCGCGATTTCCAGAAACGCCAGAAGAAAAACCGCGGCGACGTTCCATCCCGACAGACTCCATCCGAGAAGGAGAACGGCCGAAAGGATGTTCGGTATCGAAAGGAGAAACGCGTTTTTTTTCTGCAATCTCTCGTCGAGCCAGTATGGGTAGTTGTTCCACTCGGCATGTGCTGCCAGGAAGAAGTGCGCGCCGAACGAGACGACACCCAAAAAGAGGGCCAACAAGATCAGAGGAAAAAATGGGAAGGGAGCAAGCCGAAAATGACCGTGCCGTAACAAGATTGCGGCAAAAGCGAACCAGAGAAATCCGGTGAAAAGAAAGGCGAATCCCGTCAGCAGAAGACTGACCGGATTAACCGGATGGTCCGAAAAATACGATTTCTCAGCAGAAGTCATCGGATTTCAAAGGCCCGCTTCACGCCGGAGCGTTTCTGCCAGGTCGGTCTGTTCCCAGGTGAAATCGGCGTCGTCACGACCGAAATGTCCGCCGCTGCTCGTCTTGACATAGATCGGACGTCGCAGATCAAGCGACTCGATGATCCCTTTCGGCGTCAGGTCGAAATGCTTGTTTATCAGTTCCACGAGTTTTTCTTCCGGGATTTTGGCCGTGCCGAACGTGTTGAGCATGACGCTGACCGGCTTATCGACTCCGATGGCGTAGGCTAACTGAACCTCACACTCGTCGGCCAGGCCGGCCGCGACAAGGTTCTTGGCAATGTAACGGGCCATATACGAGGCGCTCCGGTCAACCTTGGTCGGGTCTTTGCCGGAAAAGGCGCCGCCTCCGTGGTGTGCCCATCCGCCGTAGGTGTCGACGATGATTTTTCGCCCGGTCAGACCGCAGTCACCGTGCGGACCGCCAACAACGAATTTACCCGTCGGGTTGACCAGACGCTTGATTTCCCCGTTCACGAGTTCTTTCGGAAGAAGCGGCTCGACAAGTTGCGAGACGACCTTTGCAATTTCGGTTTGGTCGACATCTTCGCTATGTTGGGTCGAGACCACAATCGTGTCGATCCGAACCGGGGTGTTCCCGTCATATTCGACGGTGACCTGACTTTTGCTGTCGGGACGGAGCCAGGCGACTTCACCGTTGAATCGTGCCTCGGTCAGCCTGTTGGTGATTCTGTGTGCCAGCGCGATCGGAAGGGGCATCAGTTCGGGTGTTTGATTGCAAGCGTAACCGAACATCAGGCCCTGGTCCCCGGCACCGATCGACGCTTCTCGATTGACTCCGCGGGCAATATCGGGGCTCTGTTCGTCAAGCTTGATCCGGACTTCACAGGTGTCGGCATTGATTCCCCATTCTTCGCTGGAATAGCCGACTTCACGAATCGCCCGGCGGACGACCCCTTCGTAATCAACTTGGGCTTTGGTCGAGATTTCACCGGCGATTACCACCAAATCGGTGGTAACGAGTGTCTCGCAGGCCACATGACTTTCGGGATCTTGCGCAAGACAAGCGTCTAAAACCGCATCGGAAATCCGGTCGGCCACTTTGTCGGGGTGTCCCATGCTGACGGCTTCACTCGTAAACAATCGCTTTGACAATTTCGGTTCTCCTCAAAATGAACTAAACTTTTAGACGCGGTTGGTCCGGAAACCGGCAGAACTTTTCTGCGGCAAGATCCTTCCGGAAAAAGGGATGCCCGCGCCGATTGTGCCCGCCCGGGAACGATGGCTCCCGGGCGTATTTTTTCTTTGCTGAAACGACACTGAAATTTTACATGGTTTCTGTCGGAATAACAAGGGACGGTTCCGATTGTAACGATTAAAGCGAGTAAAAAAGGACTAACGATTACGAAAAAGGGAAATTCTTATTGCACAAATCGGACGGAATGTTTATAATTGTGACGCCGGGGAAAGATGGAGGGTTTTTTCCGGCATTAGCGAGCCAGGGGGGGCGGTTCCAGCGGCGGACGAAGTGTTTCATCGTTTTTCTTCTGGTTGCTCCTAGTGAACAGTCGGATTCTTCACAAGTTCGGGCGTTGTCGGCATGTTATTCGAAAAACAGTTTGTTATGGCAATTCCGGGGAATCAGCAGACGTCTTCTCGTCCGAGCCCGCACCGAGACGGGGATTCCGATTCTCCGAAATCGCAGCGCCGAACCAACTCCCCGAAATCGCAACGTCAAATCGACCTGCTTACGGTCGGTATCGCTTTCGTTGGTCCCGATCGGCGCGTGATCTGTGTCAATAAAGCTTTTACGCAACTTCTCGGCCGAAAGGTCTCGTCCGGCGCTCTCTTCTATGACGCACTTGGGGAATCAGAGATCGAAGGCCCCGACTACTGTCCTTTCGCCTCGGTATGTCGTACCGGCACCTCGACGGTTACCTCGGTGCGGATCAGAGAGCGTACATTCGAGCTGACTTTTTCTCCCAACAGGGTATCCGACGACGAACAGATTGGTTTCGTCATCGAAATGCGCGACATTACTTCGTCGATTGAAGTCAACGAGACGCTCCGCCGTCTTTTGGAAATCGGCGCTGAACTGACCGACTTGCCTTCGCATCGGCTCGCCGTCAATAATCCCGAAGATCGGATCAGTCTTCTGCGCATGAAGATCGAAAACGGTTTGCGTAACGTTCTCCGTTACGAAATTTGCGAGATTCGTCTGCTTGAAGAATCGTCGGGTCGGCTTCTTCCGTTTCTGGCGTTCGGTCTTTCCCCCGAAGCGGCAAAGCGCGAACTGGTTGCCTCATCGAACGACAACGGGATTACCGGCTATGTCGCACATAACCGCGCTCACTACTATTGTGAAGAGACGCTCGACCACCCCTTCTACTTGCCCGGGAATCCCGAGACACGCTGTTCCCTGACTGTTCCGATCTTTTGGCGCGAGAAAGTGATCGGTACCTGTAATGTCGAGAGCACAAAACCGGGAACGTTCAGCGAGTTCGATTTTTATCTGCTCCAAATTTTCATGCGCGATGTTGCCGCAGCACTTCATACACTCAATCTCCTCTCTTATGAAAAGATTTTTGCCATCAATTCGAGCATGAATGCCGTGGTGACCTCCATTGCCTCACCGATCGACACGATTCTCCAGAACACGGCGATTTTGATGGATTCCAACCTCGATTTGGATCCTACCGCGATCCCGACACTTCGGGCGATCATCGAAAAGGCGCGCGTGATCAAAGACCAAATCACCCTGGTTCGTCGTCGAATGACCGCAACCGGCGAGAACAGTGCCGCGGCCGATACTCATCCGATCCTCAACCGCCGCCGTATTCTGGTCATTGACCGCGATCCGGAAATTCTTCAGAGCGCCCACACCATTTTTGAGGGGTGCGGTTCAATCGTCGAGACGGCTCCGGACGCGCTTGTTGCCCTGAAGATGCTCCGCTACTCCCACTACGACGCGGTCATCTGTGAAATCATGCCCGAAGGGGGGATGAGCGGTTATCAGTTCATGCTCCGCATGCGCGATTTCTATCCGGATCTTCAAACCCCGCCTCTCGTACTGAGTACCGGTTACGGTTACGATCCCAACCATGTCCTTGTGAAAGCGAACCAGAACGGATTGCTCGGCTCGATCTTTAAACCTTTCGTGCTTCCCCGGACACTCGATGTGCTCGAAGGGGTCATAAACGTTTGTGGTGACCGTGATGTCAACGGAGATCTGATTCCTCCCTCGCCACTCGGTTTTGAAAAAGATGGTCCGGCACCGACATTAGGTGTTTCTCTCGGCAGGAATACGATCCGGCCCGGCGGATTGACACGGCCCAGCAGTTTCTTCGATGAACACGAAGGCGGCAGGATCAATGATTGGCTCAAGCAGATTATGGCGTCGGGTTCCGATTCTGACCGATCCGGCGCCTCCGACGAGTCTTTGTCCGGCGAAGGTTCCGGGTTTGACGCGACCTGATCCATGCCGTCCGCACCTCTTTGTTCCTCTTTTCTTGGCGACATACCCGCCCTTTCTTTTTTGTCCGAGATGAACCAACCTCCGGTAGGTAAAATTCCGAATACGCATCGGCAGCGATGAACCGTTCCATCGAAATAAGTAACGGTACCGGACAAAAGAGGTCAGCCGAAGATCTCCATAGATAGGAGTCTCCGTCCGGAAAAAAGGTTTTATCTCTGCAACCGCTCCGTCGATAAAGTCCTCGAATGCGAGACGTTCTTCAGGATTCAATGAAACAGATACGGAAGAATAGTCAAGCGGCATGACGAGTGATATTAGCCACCGTGGCAATAATGAACGATGGAAACATTGAACCGTCTCGGGGAATAACGTGGTGTACGACGCGGAGTCGGCTAACCTTCCTGACCGGTTAAAGGATTGCGGCGGGCGTCGGATCCGTAGAGGGGTTTGGCACGATGGCCGTTCTATGGTATAACGGCGGAACTTAGGGGGCTTTGGCGGGGAACTCTACCATCGAACGGCCTGGAAAGATTAACGAAAAGCGGTGAACCAAAACGATCAATCTCGAGACGGGAAGATTACCACAGCCGACACGGTTCGGGAACAGTTGCGTCGGCGTGGTTTTTACTATTGTCTGGCGGCTGCCTGTTGTTTTACCCTTACATTCTTCCTTGTCAGGTGTTTGGCGGGCCAGGCGAACCCCGACTGGATCCTTTGCGTGAAAGAGTCGGTAACCGTCGTGGTGACTTTACCGATCATTCTGGTTCAGGTGATCCGTCGGAAGTATTCGTGGCCGCCGCTGCGGACGATCGGATGGCTTCTGGCCGCAGGGTTTTTCTGTGAGTTTCTCGGGGCGCGACTTCGGATCTGGTCGTATGCGGTCCTGGGGCTTGTCGTGGCCAATCCTCTGATTCAGATTTCGACCATTCTCGAAACGCTCCTCTTGGGGGCCATCTTTCTGAACGAGAAGATTTCTCCCCAAAAGTGGGTTGCTTTCTTTATTTTGACTGCGGCGATCATTATCATCTCAGCCAGTAATACGGGGATGACCCCGTTGCTCCACGACTCGTTTCTCACCTCGCATGTCGGATGGGGCGTGACGCTCGCTTTGCTGACAGGACTGGGACACGCCCTCTTTTACGTGATCATGCGCAAAATTTCGAAAAAGGAAGATAAAGATGCGCCCACCAAGGTTCCGCTCTCTTTGGCGATGTTTACGATTTGCCTGATCGGTGTGCTGACCGGAGGCGGGTTCGTGTGGGCCGAGGGGGGACTCGACGCCTTTATGGCCCCGCCGCCGATATGCTGGGGGCTCTGTCTTGCCGCAGGTGTCGCCGGGATGTTTGGTTTTCTTTTACTGAACCTGGGGTTGCGTTATGCAAGTGCCTCAAAAGTGACAATGATTTCCGTTGCCCAGCTCGTCTTGCTTACCCTGCTCGGAGCCTTTGTGCTCCATGAGCCGACGAACGTATTCGTTTGGATTGGTCTGGTACTGGTTTGTATCGGAATTGTCCTGACACGAGATCTCGACTGAAAGGAATGATCGCCGACCCGCAAGAAACAGAATTTACCCCCGGGCCGCTCGACTTCTCGGCTTTTGGATCGTTATCGTTATAGCGGTTACCATCGCCGTTGGGCACGCCGCGATGGAGCCGGACCACGATCTGCCGTTCATCGTTCTTTCCCGGTTGTCCGTTCCTCTTTTGCCCGGCTTTTACCTGGCTTTTTCGGAACCTGATTGTCTCGGCTTTTTTGCGTTTACGGAGTAGGTTCGGTCGGAGCCGACGGAATGTTGACTTCTTTGATTATCAATATACGACGTTTTAAAAAGCGGTTGCCCGGCCGGGTTTGCCGCCGAGGTTGATGCAAACTTAACCGCGTTTCTTATGGTGACAGGGCCGTACGGGGCATTCCCTTGGGGTTTCCCTCCGAAATAAAAATCGCGAGAAGCGCGCACCAAAGGGCAGAAATGGAAAACCGTTTTTTCATACGAACATTGCCTCAAACTTCTTCAGCGCTAAACCGAATCTTTACGCCCCTTCAGCTTCCGCCACATAACCGCGAGGATGATCACCGCGCCGACCGCGATAAAAAGATACTTCAGCCAGGGACGCGGGGCGAAATCGGGTTCGGGAAGCCCGTAATAGGAAAAGGTAAACCTTCTCGCGGAATATTTGAACCGGCCGATCGGCTTGATGTCGTAATCGGCGGTCTGTTTACGGGTCATTTGACCGGTCGCGATGTTATACCGCTCGTTAAGAGATTTCGCAACAACGGGCATTTGGTACTGACAGTCGTATTCAAACCGATACAGAACTCTGAACTCATATTCGACGGGCGCGTCATCATCGGGTTCTTCCGGGAATTTCACCAGAAAGAGCTCCATCGAATCGACCATCCATTCATGATCCGGAAGAAGCGTGATTGTCCCCTCATGCGCGCTGGAAAAGCCCGAAAGGAATCCGGGATCATACTCGAAAGAGAGAACGATTTTTCGGGTTTCATTCTCTGTGATTTCCTCCGATTCGGTAATCTCAAAGTTCGAATCGGCGAAAAGAACAGGAAGGGGCATCATCATCGCGTCCATCTGCGGCGCAAACCGTTTAAGGATATTCATGTCTCTCCTATCGACCTGGATATCGTCTGCCTTGTACCAACTGTCCAGGTAACGCCAGTCGTAAATCTTTTTGTGATTTTTGACAGGGAGAGCTGCGGTATCTTCCCAAGGTTCGCCTTCTTTCTTCCGGTCAATCCAAAACATATAGCTTTTATTGACCCCGTAGACGTTTACGCTTTCGTCATCAACACTGCCGCCGATGTTCACGTAGAAGGGATACTTGCAAATCGCTTCCGAAAAATAAGTTTCATCTTCGGAAGCCGAACCGTTTTCGTCATATTCAATCGAATGTTCGGTGCACTTCACCTCACAGCGCGAGATGAATTTGGCGTAGCGTGTCCACGATTCGAGCGCGGCCTTTTTGATTTCCTCGGGCTGCGGGGAATCGGCGTAAAGAGGAAGGCGGAAAACCACACAGAAAACAACCGCGGTCAAAAATGAGAGAATCCGTATTTTTCGGTTCATGGCATATCCCGTTGGTTTTATTCAAACTTGAGAATGAATTCCTCTGCCAAGCGTGAGGTCATTCGGACTTTCCCTGATAACGCCCCCAATTCCAGCGGAGCTGATAGACCGAGAGTAAAATAAATCCGAGCCCGATAACGAACATAAAAATGCGAAACGGCGTAAACTTCTTTTCCACAAAATCAGGTTCCGGCAGACCGTAGTAGGAAAGGGTAAAGCGCTTTTTCGGATATGTGCCGTGTTTGACGTATTTCAGATCATAATCCCTTACAAAATTCCAAGTCGTATGCCCTGTAACACTAGTTTCGCAACGATATTCCCTTAGCAAAGGCATTGCGAAGTCATTTTGATATTCAAATTCGTGAACCCGGCAAAACGGTGCCGTTCCTGATTTATCGTGTTCTTCGTCGGTGATGTTCAATTCCATCCGTTCCGGAAGCCAGCAGGAGTCCGACAGCAGCACAATATTTCCGCTACGAACTGCCATAATCGGCGAATAGAACTCCGGAGAAAACACAAAAGAAATTCTGACCTTATTAATCCCGGACTCTGCAAATCTTTCCACTTGGGTAACACTGCAATCCGGGCGTTTAAAAAGAATAGGAAGCGGAATCGACGGCGCAAGCAATGAATCCGCAAATGTGTTGGAAATGAAGGAGTCCATCGTGTCATTGCGTTGACTGCCCCCTTGGTCCCAATCTCTGTAAACCCATGAAAATTGACCTGGGAGATTCTCGGCTTCGTGTATTCCCACAACAGAATAGACGTCATCCCCTTCTTCGGTGATTTTGAAAGAGTAATCTCTATTGATGCCGGTAATATTCGTTTTGTTTTGGTTAAGGCGAAAGGCGAATACAACGAGCGGATAATCGCAGATTAAATTCGAAACCGTCTCTTCTTCTTCATCTACCGCACCCTTTTCATCATACCATTTAGAACCTATCCTAAAAATCAAATAAAACTGCGCAATGATCCGATAAAAACAATATGGAATAACATGAAGGAGGCATTATGCAGAATCCATATAAAGTATCGGACGAAATGTGGGAAGTGATAAAACC
>JBMNOP010000015.1:0-58794 GCA_050943135.1 Thermoguttaceae bacterium
AACCGGAAAGTCAAAGTTCAGGATGGGCGTAAACTTCGACGCTATCGTCGCAGGTGGAAAATCGAGCGAACGAACGCTTGGCTCCAGAATTTTCGCAGGGTTTTGGTTCGTTTCGATCATAGTATTATGATGTCTACGGGGTTCGTGACCCTGGCTTGTATTATGATCACGCTAAGACAGTTATGAAACTGCTTCTAGTTTCAAAAAATCCGATCAAGGTTCTTTAGAGAACTTAACCTTCATAAGATAGAGATCATGAAAGAAAAGTATCTTAATGTCATTGAGCGATGAGGAACGAGCTGGATTACAGCAGGTTGTAAAAGAGAATCAGAGGGCCATGTCCTGTGTTCGTCGGGCTCGAATATTACTCAAGCCAGACATGAATGGACCGGCATGGACAGATGAAAAAATTGCGGAAGCTTACGATTGTTATGTTCAAGGAGTCGTTGGTATCCGACGCCGATTTGTGAAGAATGGTTTTCGTCGAACGCTGGATGGTGACCCGAAATGAGCACGACGCAAGGTCTTGGATGGAGGACAGGAAGCGAAAATTATTGCGATGCGTCTTGGCAATCCTCCGGCGGGACACTCCGCCTGGACGTTACGATTAATCGCGGAAAAAGCTGTCGAACTCCATATTGTGGAAAAGGTAAGTTATCAAACGGTGCGAACCGTTTTAAAAAAACTGGAATGACTTCGCGAAAGATCGAATATTGGGTAATTCCGTCAAAGGAAAACGGATCCTTTGTCGCAGCCATGGAAAACATTTTGGAGACCTATAAAACACGATGTGATAAGCGTTTTCCGGTGATCTGCATGGGTGAACAGCCGATTCAGCTTCTGGATGACGTTTGGGAACCGATTCCGGAGACGACCACTCATCCAAAACGAGTCGATTACGAATATAGCGTAAGGGAACGGCGAGTATTTTTCTGTTTGCGGAACCACTTTCCGGATAGCGACAAGTTGATGTCCGCAAACATCGAACCAAACAGGATTGGGGCGAGGAGGTGAAAGGGTGCTTGACCGATATTCGGAGGCTCAAAAGGTTATTCTTGTCTGCGATAACTTGAACACTCATGGATACGGCTCTTTTTACGAACGATACAGTCCTGACGAGGCATTGTCCATTTGTCAGAGGTTGGAAATCCGGTATACTCCGAAGTATGGGAGTTGGTTAAACATCGCCGAATGCGAGTTAAGCGTTTTAACACGACGATGTCTAAAGATCCAGCGCTATCCGACAATAGAAGCATTATCAACAGCACTAGATCTTTGGACTCTCGAACGGAATACACGCCAGGAGGGAGTCAGCTGGCAGTTTACCACAACGGATGCAAGGATCAAATTAAAGGCCCTGTGCCCACACGTAGAACTTTAACGAAGCACTAGGCCAGATTAACCGAAGAGGCGATTGGTGAGCCGGAAGAGCAAGAATGATTCGCCTGAAACTCGGGCCAAAGTCGCAGAGGGAATGATATAGTGGAGATAAGACGCTCAACGAGGTCGTGAAACAGTTTGGGGGCTCACTTTAAAGAGTTCTCAAAATGAGGCCTGTTCGAGAAAACAGACGGTCAAACTTTTCCGGGACGATCCGATCGAAGAAAAAGAAGGGAGACGAGCGGGATGTAACCCACGAGGAACCCGGCGGTCTCAAAGTCGAGAACGACTCGTTGAAAAAACCAGCCCGTTCCACTTGAAACCAGGCGCGACATGATTGACTCAGAAGATGACAGTCTGTTTAACGGCTTGGTCCGGTTTCTATTATAACTGCCGTCGCCATCGTACTCCGAATTACCGATGTCGGACCGAACTCTTTTTTGGTTGAGGGGTTCCCAGAAATGAAGAACTTTCGAAGAGCTTGACATAGGGAGAATTCGAGAATAATAGGGGGGATGGGATTCGTTTTTCATCCTTGATTTATCCCCGCGAGGGATAAATCAAGAGAAAGCTGCTCTACGACACAATCTTAGGTTGTTGTCCAGGAAAACGGGGGCGCCTCAAATTATCAATTTCGGTAAGCAGAAAAATGGTAATCCGATTACTATCCAAATATAAAAACCTTGATGCAAACAGTCGCATCGTTGTTTCGAATGTCACCTGTTCCTTTTTAATAAAAGGAATAGCTCTGTGCATCTCGTACCTGATGCTACCGACCTATATCCGTTTCTTCAAGCAAGATACGGTTCTCGGACTTTGGTTTACCATTCTTTCGGTTTTACTTCTGATATTCCATTTTAACTTGGGAATCGGCAACGGCCTAAGAAATCATCTTTCAAAAGCCTTGGCGGTTGAAGACTACAAGTCCGCAAAAAAATATGTATCATCGGCATATTTTTTCATCGGGCTCTTATCGCTCTTATTAACAATTGTAGCCTTAGTTGTGACGCATTACTCTAATCTTAATAAAGTTTTCCATGTTACTCCCGATGTTGTTTCCTCGGATACATTAAAGTTGACTGTACGTATTGTGCTTATTGGCTTGATGATTCACTTCTTCTTAGGGGTTATCAATTACATTCTTTTCGCAATGCAGTGTTCTTTTGCACTGGGATTGATCAGTTTGTTTTCCTCTCTGTTTATGCTAACAGGTGTTCTGGTTTGCCCCTCAGGGACGAACGAACACAACCTTATCAATATGGCATTTATCCACGTTTTCGCCTTGAATGTGCCTCTATTGATTGCCACGTTGATCGTTTTCGGCTGGAAGCTAAGGTTCGCGATCCCCTCGATAAAAGAAATCTCTTGGAAATACGGAAAATCACTGCTTAAATTGGGTGGTCTGTTTTTCTATGTCCAAATCGTCTTCTTGGTAATCATGGGTTCAAACGAATATTTGATTTCATTCTTCACCGACAACGAGAATGTTGTTGAATACCAGATTTACCATAAGCTATTTCTGCTTGCCGGGACTATATTTACCATCTCGCTCGGCCCGGTTTGGTCAGTTGTCACCAAGGCGTTAGCAGAGAACAAAACAGATTGGGTGCATTCCCTTTACAAGAAGTTAAATTTCCTTGCATTTCTGGCACTACTCTTCGAATTCGTTATCATCCTCTTTTTGCAATGCATCGTTGACTTTTGGCTCAAAGAGAACACCATTAAGATAAATTATTTTTACTCAATCATTTTCGCTATTTTTGGAAGCCTGCTGATCTATAATATGGTACTTGCCAGCTTCGCCAACGGAATCGGTATTTTAAGAACACAATCTGCTGTTTATACCGTCGGAGCGGCTTTAAAGGTTCCTTTGACGATGCTACTGATTAAAATGACCGGTTCTTGGATCGGGGTTATATTGGCTACTGATATATTGCTCTTGATTTATTGCGTAGTTCAACCGATCACACTAAGAACCTACTTTGGTAAACGGTGAAAGCGAGGTGTGAAGTGGTCCTAAAAAACTGGACAGGTGAATCGTAGAGTGTTATCCTTTTGATTCCTGGGCTGGGACAGGCCGGGTCAGATTAACCGTAAAGGACGATTTATGGGTCGAAAGAGCAGATTGAGGTGGTCCCATTTTCTCGGACAACAAACAGGGTTGTATCGTGGAGCATCCTGCCCTTGATTCATCCCCCGCGGGGGATAAATCAAGGATGAAAAACGAATCCCATCCCCCATATCATTCTTGCTTCCTCCCCCATGTCAAGCTCTTTGCAAACTTCCCTTTTCGGCCACAGCTGAGCCAAAAAAGAGTTCGGCCGGACAGCGGTAATTCAGAGCACTATGGCGACGACGGTTGCAATAGAAATCGAACCAAGCCGTCAAACGGTCTTCAAGTTCCCAGACACTATCAAGTTACGAAACTACTCCCAATACCCTGCCCCTGGGTGGCTGTGTCGCGTTTTGATTCTTGACGCTGTTTTACTCAAATTCTCTCTTTCAATCTCGTCTTCAATGAGCATGAAACAGTAGAGGATAAAACCAAAAAGGAAAGCTCTACCTTCATGGAGCCATAGAGGCGTAAGGGACAATAATAGGTAAATAAGAAAAAATGACAAACAATTCGATAGGTTACGAATCATTGGATTGGAGAGCTTTGCTGCTTCAATCAGGTTTTTAATCATAAACGTTATGATAACTATAGATACAATCAACATCGGCACGCCATACTGATAGAATACACCTATCACGCCGATATCTACATATTGAATACGTTCTTTTTCTACCAAGTCTGCGACTCTCCTATCGTAGTGAATTGCGGCATGACCAAAACCAAGAGTGTTTGTCTCCTTAAATAAGGAGTAATATTGTACCAGTCCTTCCTTGCGTGGCTCAGCGGAATGATTTGTGTCATTGACAAAGTCATCATAATAGTATGAAATAATATTATCCTCTTTCACGATTCCATTACTTGTCCACAGAATCCCTCCAACGATCAATATCAACGACAATGACAGAAGGGCTAATATATTTAGGACTCTCTTGTAGATCATAAATGCTATTATAGGAATCATTGTTGCTATTAGATACGACTTGGACATATAAATAAAAACAATAAAATAGATATAAATTACAAAATGAAGCCATTTTTGAAATGATGCTACTTTAGAAAACCGACGGTCCATATTTGAAATATAAAACAGACTCACAAGAAGCATATAAGATTGCATCCCTGGCACTGCCACACGATGACGGACTAAACCATACCGTTCTCCTGAAAATTCGTCATTAAAGATAAGTGTATATGAATTTGTCAACCAGGCAATAATATGTAAAAAAAGATAAGCCATCACTAGAAATTCCAAAACACCACAGAGGATTTTAAAATCTTGTGGCCTATGATAAAATCGATGTAGTACAAAGCAAAGCAATGGTCCAGGCACGATGCTTTTCATCGATTTTATAACTGTGAAATATGGGCAATTAAGCCGAAAACAAGCATATGTATTAACGAGGAAAGAACAAAGGAAAATCAAACAACAGATCAAGAAAGTCCTTCTCCGAAAGTAGTCTGGTTTTGTTAAAAATATGTAGAAACATAGAAGAAGTATAAATATGCTGGCTACCACATCCCATACTTGTGGCCCTATGTTAAGCGACCGTAAGTTGAAAGCACGGGTTGTCAAGAACAAAATTAAGAAAGCAAAACCAATCTTCTGTTGTTTCATAATCTAGCACTTACTCGACTTGTAAATAGAAGCAGTTTCATAATATCTTTTTTGTTGCCCTTTGTTTACAGCTTCGATGATGGGGTTTGAGGTGTGAGGTAGTCCCATTTTCCTGGACAGTAAACAGGGTTATGTCGTAGAGTATCTTGCCCCTGATTTATCCCCCGCGGGGGATAAATCAAGGATGAAAAACGGATTCCGCCCCCCCGTATTATTCTTGCTTCCTCCCCCATGTCAAGCTCTTTGCAAACTCTTTTTTTCGGCCGCAGATGGGCCAAAAAAGAGTTCGGCCGGACAGCGGTAATTCAGGGCAGTATAGCGACGACGGTTGCGATAGAAATCGAACCAAGTCGTTAAACAGACTTTCATCTTCCGGGCCAATCATGCTGTGTCTGGTTTCAACGAAACCGTTTTTTCAACCAGTCGTTCCCAACTTTGAGACGGCCGACTTTCTCAAAAAGCTTCCCATGGACTATCTTCCTCTCGTTTCTCTTTTTCTTCGATCGGGCTTCTTGGAAAAGTTCGGCACTCGTTCCTTCAGGCGGGGCCTCATTTTGAACACCATTTGAGGAGCCCCCCAATTGCTTCGCGATCTTGGGGAATCGTCTTATCTCCGCGAATCGCCGCCTCTGCGATTTTGGCCAGAAATTCAGGCAAATCATTCTTGCTCTTCCGGCCCATCAATCGTTTTTTCGGTTAATCGGGCCTGGCCTGTCCCAGCTCGGAAATCAAAGGTTATCCCTCTCTACGATTCACCTGTCCAGTTTTTAGGACCACTTCAATTTATCGCGAACACATACTCAACAGCTGGCCAAGACCAGCTTCCCCGAGGAATCTCGTAACCATAACAGTCGAAGCCGGAGAAAAGACACTTGATATGCCTGTACTAAAGGCCACCCCAAACACTCCAAAAGTGGGCCATCTCCGAACAGCGTCCCAGAATACTCTGGTTTTAAGCGGCTCAATAAAGGGTCTCATCAACATTCCTTGAATGATTTACAGACTTCCTCAAACCAGCTGGCATAGGAAGTACCAACATGCTCTGGAGTAAACACATATGATAATTGTTCAGACGCTTGAATCGGCGAATCAGATTCGAAAAGACGTCTGATCGCATCTACAATTTTTTCTGTTTCTTGCGGCACAGCTATTCCACCACCGTATTCGCTCAAATATCTCGATATCGCACTGTCAGTAGGGGTAAGAGCCATAATCGGCTTGCCACTTCGGGCATAATCACTAAACTTGCTCGGCAGAAACGGGCTAAATTCCATTTTTGCCTCAATCACGAGTAAAGCGGAATATCGCTGCATAACAGCAAGAGACTCCTCATGACCGACGCTCGGCAAAATCGAAAAGAGCCCATCATGTCCAGACTGTGAAATTCTTGCGGCAAATGCCTGGTCGCATGCCCCAATGAAATCAACCCCTTTGAAACGATGATATTTTTGAGCAGCGGTAGAAAACGCCTTAATCATTTCTTCATTCCCGTTCCACCGCGCCCTGGATAGTTGACCGATGTGGGCAATTCGTCCGTTACGTTCTAACCTATGTGGAACCGACCCACCAATATGCGGAATAGAACGCGTTTTTGACATAATTTTCACGTTTGACTTCTTTTCCAAGAGTTCTGCTGCCTTAATAGCAGAAACGTGAACGCAGTCGCAAGCCGTCAAAGTAGACCTTAACCGATTCATTTGCAATGCGTAAAGTCCAGGAATTCTGTTTCTAAATTTGATGGTATATGGCTTTGGTAATATTCTTGGAGGAAACGGATCACTAAACGAAACGCACCAGGGCAACCGGATTTGTTTTTTCAAGTGAAAGGCAACCAGGTGACCGTCAAACGGATTGGATTGGGAAAGGATAAAATCGAAAGGTTTCTCGTTATGAAGACGTCTAGCTAATCGCACTGCACTCCGGACCCAGGAATTAGAGTATAGTTGGAGCAAGGAGTTATCTGCCCTTTGTGCTCGTTTAGGAAACAATGAAGAGAAGGGATCCGTATAACGTATCGAAAAAACCGGGAACGGAAAATTCACTTTTTTTACGCTCGCTCCCCGATGCCCTGTGATAACGGTAATGTCGGTGCCAGCGTTAGCCAACGCCCGAGCAACTTTACCCGTTTGAAACGCCCGTGCTGAAAAAAAGGGAGGAAAAGACTTTGTAACAACCAAGATGCGCATAGCTACAACTTTCTAAAAAACCTACTCCAGATACGTTAATTGGGTATTCACAGCAAGTCCCGGTACCCATTGACTACACCCCAAAAATAAAAAACGAGCTCTTGATGGAAACCGTACCACTACACCCCGCAATTATCTCCAGTCTTCGTTTTTTTGTCGCCCCCATGCGACAAACCCGCAACCAATGAGCATTTGTTTCCCCACCAAAGCCATCAGGTATAGGGGTGGGGTGATCCCGTTTTCCTGGGCAAGAAACAGGTTTATATCGATAGAACACCCAACTCTTGATTTATGCCCACGGGGGCAAATCAAGGATGAAAAACGAATCCTATTTTCCCTTCATTATCCTCGGCCCCTCTCCCCTCTGTCAAGCTCTTCACAAATTTTCCTTTCTGGCCATCCCTCAGTCAAAAAAGAACTCGGCCAGACAGTGGTAATTTAGAACGATGGCGACGACGGTTACCACGGAAATCGAATCAGGCCGTTGAACGGTCTCCAAGTTCCCCGGGCACTAACGTCATAATTCGGATAAATCTCCCCATAATTTGACGGTTCGCCAGAGCCGTTCGATGAAGGCATTGTCCAAAGCACACCTCCGTATGACTTTTTAAGACGTTCCTCCGGCTCCTACACCGAAAAGGGATGAAAATAGGCGATATAGGCGATACTGGGCTCTAACCCACGACCTCAACATTGCGAATGTTGCTCTCTCCCAACCTAACTATTGTCCCTCATTCCCCGATGATTCTAGCGCCCTTTATCCCTTCCGTCGAGGGAGACCAGGCGGTTTCGGTCCTGGACGTTTTAGGGCCGTTTTACTCGCGGGGGGGCGAACACCGTACGGCTTTGCCTCTTCCACGCTTTGCTGCGTAGGCTTTTATGCCACAGGCAGCCCAAAGCCCAAGAGATACCCCGATAATATCTTCCAGGATGTCGGTCCACTCGAAAAATCGACCGGTCAGCGGTTGGAGAAATTCGGTCAGCGGACCGTAGAGAATCAGAAGCAGGTAAAGGATTCTTCGAGGGAACCGTCTCCGGGCAAGTTCAAAGAGGAAGCCCAAAACGAAGAAGGCCGCTGTGTGGATCAAGGAAAAGGTCGTAATACCTATTTTTTCCAGGTGTGGGTTCGGAGAAAAGAGCGCGTAGAGTGTAAAGAGGAAATAGCAGGCGGCAACTATTCGGCAGACCGTTAGGAGTCGTAGGGTTGACCTTTTCGCCGTCATGGGGTGATGTTTCCTCCGGTTGTTGATTTCCGGGAATTCTTTTAGGAAAACGTCCATTCTACCGGTTTTTTACGCGCCGGGTAGGGCGGGAGTCCTTGAGGATTGATTGACCTATCTCCCATATTTCGGTAAAATGTCCCTGTCGGGGAAGGGAGTTTTTTGGGCTTTCGGGCGGTCATTGAAACCAGGGTATTCGGTCTATGGCGGAAAACGAACAGCGTCGGCCTTCTGCGGACGAGGTGACCTGCTGGTCGCAGGAATGGTACGAAAACGTGCGAGGGAGTCTCGGAGAGTCGGCATGTCATCTGCTCGGGCTTTTCGCGATTCCGGAGGATTTCGTCCTTTCGGTGGTGGTTCCGGTCTATAACGAAGAGAATACCCTGGCAAAACTTTTTCGTAGGGTGGCCGCGGTGCCGATCCGTAAAGAAATCATTCTCGTCGATGATTGCAGTCGAGACGGGTCCGCAGAAATCCTGGAGCAGATTGCCCGCGAGCATGCCGATGACCCGATGAATCGTGTTGTGGTCAAGTCGCATCCGGTCAATCGCGGGAAAGGGGCGGCGCTGCGTACCGGTTTTGCCGAGGCAACGGGTGACGCCGTCATCGTTCAGGATGCCGACCTGGAGTATGACCCGAACGAGTACGTCCGCCTTCTGCGCCCTATTCTTGACGGGCGGGCCGATGTCGTTTACGGCAGTCGCTTTCTGGGGAGCGAGTCACACCGCGTCCTCTACTTCTGGCATTCGGTGGGGAATAAGTTCCTCACTTTCCTTTCGAACTGTTTTACAAACCTGAACCTGACCGATATGGAAACCTGTTATAAACTCTTTCGTCGGGAAGCGATTCGAGAGATCTTGCCGAAACTCCGCCAGAACCGGTTCGGGTTCGAGCCTGAGGTTACCACCTATGTGGCGCGGCACGGTTTCCGTGTCTACGAAATGGCGATCAGTTACTCCGGTCGTACCTACAAAGAGGGGAAAAAGATCGGATGGAAAGACGGGGTTCAGGCGATATGCTGTATCCTCAGGTACGGGTTGGGAGCGAAGAAATGACAAGTCGTGGACAGTGGGCTTTACAGATTGCCAAAGAGGCCGGGGAGTTTACGCTCCGTCGTTTTGATAATCCCGTGCTCGAAGTCGATCGGAAGCAAGACGGTACGCCGGTTACGGCGGTCGATCGCGAGGCTGAAGAGCTGTTGCGTCGGCGGATCGCCGAGAAGTTTCCGGAAGATGCCATCCTCGGGGAAGAGTTCCCCGATCGGGAAGGGACAAGCGGTTATAAATGGATCCTCGACCCGATCGACGGCACGAAATCGTTTATCCACGCGGTGCCCCTCTATTCCACCCTGGTCAGTATCGAAAAAGAAGGGGAACCGTTTGCCGGGGTCATCGCTGTTCCCGCGCTCGGGAAAGGGGTCTATGCCGAAAAAGGGAGCGGGGCGTACCGATGGGAGGCCGACGGTTCGATTTTTCCGGCCGGTGTCTCGAAAACGGCACGTTTGGAAGACGCGCTTTTTTTGACGAGTGAAGTGAAAACGTTTAAGGAGACCGGGCGTTTCGCTCTGTATAACACGTTGGAAGACAAGTGCCGTCTGACCCGTACGTGGGGCGATGCCTACGGCTACTACCTGGTGGCCACCGGCCGCGCCGACCTGATGGTCGATCCGGAAATGAGCCCGTGGGATGCTGGCCCGATGGCCGTCATTATGGAAGAGGCGGGCGGCATCTTTGCCGATTGGTCGGGGAAAGAAACCATCTACGGGGGGAACGGGTTCGCCTGCAATCGGCTCCTTTTTGAGCAGGTGGCTGCCTTAACGAAGGGGTTCGCTTGATGAGCGCGCGCTACTATTGGGAAGAGGGGGGCGGTTCCGAATCGCGTTCGGCGCTTCTCGGCGGTGACGAGGCGCACCACCTGATCCGCGTGATGCGTGCCAAGCCGGGGGATGAGTTTCTTCTTTTTGATGGGAAGGGTTACGAGTACCGTGCCAAGGCGGTCGAAATCGGGCGTGGTACCGTGCGGCTCGATATTCTCGAGGTGCGCGCCGTCTGCAACGATCCGGAAATCGAGGTCTCGATGGCGGTACCTCTTCCGAAAGGGGATCGGCAGAAGTGGCTCATCGAAAAGCTCACGGAACTCGGAGTGCGCCGGTTTGTGCCGCTCGAAGTTGAACGTGCCGATACCCGGGTCGACGAAGGTGTCTTGGCCCGGCTTCGACGTCAGGTGGTCGAGGCCTCGAAACAGTGTGGGCGGTCCCGCTTCATGGAAATCCTTTCCCCCATGCCGCGCCGAGAGGCCGCCGAAGCGTGTGCCGGGGAAGGCGTGGATATGTTACGCATCCTGGCGCATCCGATTTCGGACGGCGCGTTCGGGCAGGTCTCGTTCCTTGATCTCCTGCGGCGCGATTTCCGGGAAGGTCGCTGGCAGGGGCCCAAGCGGATCTTTCTGGCGGTCGGGCCGGTCGGCGGCTTTTCGGATCGTGAGGTGCATGAGGCGGTCGACGACGGCTGGCCGATCCTCGATTTGGGAAAAGAGGTTTATCGGGTCGAGACGGCGGCGGTTGTAGCGGCAACGCTCTTTCTGCATCTTGGGGAGTAACGTCGATGAAACGTGCCGTTGCCCGAAGGAATGAAAAAGATTGCGTCCCGGAACTGAGCCTGACCTCGATGATCGATGTCATCTTTTTGCTCCTGATCTTTTTCGTGCTGACGGCCAATTTCAACGAGATCGAGAAATTTCTCCGGATGAACCTCGCCCTGCCGGGGCAGACGGCGGTCGCCGAAAGGGGGGCACTTCCTCCCGAGCCGGGACGGGCGCTCCATATCCGGGCCGAGCCCGGAGAGGGAGGGCAGTCGGTTTGGTTGGTCGAAGGGGTGCCGTGCGTCGCCGAAGAAGAGGTTGCCGAAAAACTCCGTGCCTATGGGGCGGCGTCGACGTCGGCGATTATTCATCCGGCCGATTCCACGTCGGTCGAACAGGTTCTTGAAGTTTACGCGCTCTGCCGTGAGTCGGGTCTGAAAAAGGTGCAATTTGCGGCGAAAACGGGTCTGAAAAGGGAAACGGAAAAAGAACAAACCCAATAACGATCATCAGGCGAGCGGCAAGGGAACCCGACCGACGAGTTTTCTGTTTGTGTGAACGAAATTTCCCCCGACGAGGCGGTTTATGGCAGGTTATATCTATCAGCAGGTCAGACTGAATCCCGAAAAGATCCGGGACCCTCACGGGGCGCGGCATGGCATCACCTCCGAAACTCCGGTCCTGATCTTGCTGGCGGCGGGGAAGGGGACACGGTTCGGAACCGATCCGAAATGTATCGCTCCCGTTCTCGGAAAACCGCTCGCACGCCATTCGATCGACAACTTTCTTCGTTTCTCGTCCGGGGCGAAGGTCCTTGGCGTGGTCGGCTATAAACACGAAGAGGTGGCCGCCGCGCTCGGCGACGATGTCGTTGCCGTCGTCTCCGAAAACCCGGTCGGGGGTACCGCCTGGGCGGTCTACGAAGCGTTTTCGGTTTCGGAACTTCTTGAAAAGAATCCGCCGGTTGTTATCTCGATGGGGGACCGTATGGTACCGTCTGAAATCTTTCGGCGGATCGTGTCGGTGCATCTCGGTCGGGAAGCCGGGAACGAGACACACGGGGAAGAGACCGCGGGCAAGGGGCCGCGGCAGGCCGACCTGACAATCCTGACTGCGATCTACGACGCGAAGCGGATCAGGGGGAAAGGGCGCGTTGTCCGAAACGAGAAGAAGCGGATCGTCCGGATCATGGAGGAACGGGATATCATGGCGCTGGCCGGGGGGGAGTCTTCTACCGGAACCGAAGAGGGGCAGAACGCCGATGCGAGTAAAGAGTCTACCGAAGAAAAAAATCTCTTGCGTAACGCCTTTTTGAGTCTTCATGAGGGAAACTGTCCGCTCTATGTCATACGCGCTCGGAAACTGATGGAGCTCCTGATGCTCCTGTCGAACGATAACGCGCAGAACCAGTACTACCTGACCGACATTATCGAGAAAGTCGCTTCGGAAGGGGGAATGATTCGCTCGATCACCGTTTCCCCCTCCGACCCGGAGTTCGAAATCCTCTGCGCCGATGTTACCCGGATGGAAGATATTCCCCGACTCGAATCCGCGTTGAGTCGGACGGGACAAGAACTCTCCGAAATTTCCCGGGCGGTCGGAACGATTCGTCGGGATCGGCCGGCCGGGCAGGTCGCCTCGATTCGGCGCCAGCTCTCGGAATTGCGCGATGCCATCGCGCGGGAAAAACTCGATTTTGATCCGAACGCTCCCTTTTCGATCGGTATCGCGGGGGGACGGTTCCGTATTGCGTTTATGCATCCCGACATGGGCCGCTTTTTCGGGCCGGCGTGGCAGGTGCCGATCGGCGCGTGCCGAGAGGCGGGGATGGAACAGATCGTCGTTTTTCTGCAGCGGGCCAACGACCGGCGGCTCCATCTCTATCCGCTGGCCGAGCAGTTTCGGGAGACGGTTGCCTCGATTGATTCCGATCGCGAAGAGATGTATCCCGACCATTCCGTTTCGGACTGGTACACCTACGAAGAGTTCGGTACCCGCATGAGTGAACGACTCCTCCTTTCACTCGGCTATTTCAGCGACGAAGAGATCGATCGACGGCGGGGCGAAAACGTTCCGCTCCCTCCCGAATCGCTCTGGGTCAGCAACAGTATGCGCCGTCCCTTTTCGCTGGTCGGCAACGCACTGGCTTCGTTGCGAACCTACCATGTTGGGGAGGCGGGGAAACGGATTGCCGCGCAACTCGGCCGGGGTGAGTTTACCGGTCTGCGTATGGTCAGTACCGGGCTGATCCCGCAGGGAGGGTTCTCCTGCTCGAGCTCGCTGACCATCGCCGTAAAAAATGCTCTTTCGTCACTCTATCATTTCGGTTTGACGCCGGACGAGATGATCGACCTGGCGGCACAGGCCGAGTACGGTACCGGGGTTCGGGCCGGTTCGCTCGACCAGGCGACGGTTCAGAAAGGGCGACCGGGGGTCGGTACGTTGATTTCTTCGAATCCGCGAGACCATTACGCCATCCTCGGTGAATTCCCGTTCCCCGCCGAGCGGATCAGCGTGATCTTCCCCTACACCACGCCACGCGACAGCGGCGCCTGGAAATGGTCCGGCGGATTCTACGCTTCCGACACACGGGAACGTGGGGCGGAAGCGGGAAGACTGACCACCACCGAAATGCGGAAGTTAACCGGAAAATCCGCTGAAATCGCCGCGCTGCTGGTACGCTTGCCGCTCGATGTCGATTTCTTTGACGAAATCAAAGACGATCTTATGGAAGACGGATTCCTGACCGACGAGAGCCGTCGCCATATCGCCGGGATTCTTCTGCGTCTTCCCCTTTGGATCCGGAAGAAAGAGTTGGCCGCCGAAATCGCCCGCGCGATTCCCTTCTACGAAGAAGAGCTGGTTCGTTGCCGCGCCCTGCCACACGAGACCGCTGCGGCGATGGCGAAAAAAAACGCCGATCTTCTGCTGACCGGGTGGCGCGAGCCGATCTTTCGTCTGCCCGACGGAACCGAAAAGACGGGAGTCCCGCTGCGTGCCATGCTCGCTTACCTTTACGGCGAAATGGCGAAGAACTTTTGTTTGATTCACCATCCTGACCGGTGGATCGAGCTCGTAACCGCCTCGCAACGGGGAGACCGCTGTTTTGATCTTGATCTCGACGCGGTTCCGGAACGAGACGAGTTGCAAACGGAACTTGACTGGGAAAAGGGGGTTTCCGGCCCGATACGCCTTGAGCGTTGGCTCGAAAAGCTCGGTGCGCGTCCGTTCGATTTTAATGCGGGACTCGACGATGTTTCGCTTCGCAATGCGTCTTGTTCCTTCTACGCCCTTCCCGGAGGGAACTTCTTTCGAGGCCTGGCGCTGATCGATTTGGCCGAGGCCTTCCTGAAAAAGGCGTTTGGCACGGCGGCCGTCGCTGTACGCGTCAATGCCGCGGGGCAAGGGGATTACTTTCAAATCCATATTGACCGCGCGCACTGCTCGGTCGATAATGTTAAAGAGTTTATGCGTAAAGCGTTTTATGACCGATTCGAGATCCGTCCGGAAACGGAATTCATCGATATCCACGACGGCGGCGGCGCGGTCGGCATTTACCTTAGCCGATTCGCGTCGCTCGAACGGTTGATTGAAGAGTTGGCGTAGTCTGTGTTTATGGGTTAACGAAATTGCGGAGGTTTCAGTGAGGTGCTTGGTTTTCTCGGTGGCGATTTTCGCCTTGGTTTTTGGGTTTCTTTCGGCGCGGTGTCCGGCGCAATCCTGCTCGGGCGGGGGGAACGATCAGGTTCAGCAAGAGGGAAGCGCCGCGCTCTATGAGCGGTACGACTATCCCTACTTCGTCAAGAACACAGTCACCCCCCCGAAGGGTGAAACGGCGCTGGTGCGTCTGATCGAGAGCAAAGAGGCGTTCGACGAAATGTTCGGGGTTGGGATGTTGATGGGGACTCGCCCTCGTCTGATCGAAGACGACCATTTCAAAGAACACGTGGTCGTTGCCTTCGCCGAGTGGGGGGAGACGCCGTGGGAGTACACCGTGCGCGGGGTCGGAAAGGCCGATCGGCAACTGGTGGTGAAGGTCTCGAAGAAAGGGGTTCCGAGTACGACGGCTGCCTTTTCACCCTTCTTGATTCTTGTTCTGGGCCGAGAGACGTTAGACGGAGTCGATAAGGTTCTGTTCGACTTTATTCCGGAGGAGTCTCCGGTAACCGCTACGGGCGAAGTCTTTTCGGTTTCCCGATAGGTGCCGAGTCGGCCGCCTGGACGGTATCTTCCGGGGTTGAAACCTTTTCCGGCGGTTTTTGCCGGCCGATAGGGGGAAGGATCGTATCGCTTTCGAGACACTTTCCGCATGAGTTCGGCCTTCGAGCCGAAAGTCGGGAAATTTTTTGTTTCGAACCTTCCTTTTTCCGTTGGGTTTGTTACAATTACTGCAAGCCGGTTTTTGGGTTGTTATCGTTTTTTACTGATTTTTCTTTTCGCGCCGGCGGAAAGGAAAAAGGGGGAATGTCGGACCCGCTTGGGGGATTCGGTTCCAAGAAACACACCATAATCTATTTTAGGAGTTATTGCCATGAGAAAGTTGCCTTTCGGTAATCATGAAAGAAAGAACACTGTCGCCACACGGAATCTGCGCCTGGAATCTCTCGAAGACCGGATGCTCCTTGCCGTGACGGCAGGAAGCGATGCGACCGCCGCTCTCGTCGCGCCGGCTCAACCGACCGGGGCGACGGTGGTTGTTTCCGATCTGACCCAGGCCGCTCTCGAAGCCGCCATTGCGGGTGCCGCGGCCGGAGACACGATTACCTTCTCTGTTTCCGGGACGATTTCCCTCACGAGCGCTGTTACCATCGATAAGAGTATTACGATCGACGGCGGTAGTACAATAAAGCTTGATGCCGGCGGGAACGATCGTATCTTCAACGTGAGCAGTGCTGCGACTCAGTTCAACCTCTACAACATTGAACTGACGGGCGGTTATGCGGCAACCGGTAGTAATGGGGGTGTTTTTTCCCTGGAAACCAATTCAACCGCGAGGTTGGTCAACTGCTCTGTCCACGGCAACTCGTCTGAAGATTTCGCCGGCGCATTTCACGTTTACGGAAAGCTTTACCTCGAAAATTGCCAAGTCTTCGATAATACCGCCACCATAGGCGGCGCGATGCTTATCCAGGGGATGTGGAACCAGGGTTCGGCTCTGGTCAACGCGACCGATACCGTCTTCTACAATAATCGGGCCACCTCGGAAAGCTCTTTCGGCGGCGTGGTCGAAAACCAGTGCGGTCAGCTCGTTCTCAACAGTTGTTCGGTTGCCGGTAACTCCGCCGCCTACGGAGCGATCCTCACCTGGAGCTGTGTGTTGCAAGATGGTGGCGGAAACTTTGTTTACTATGCTTCCTCTACCACCCTCAACGATACGATTGTTGCCTACAACTACGGCGTCGATGAGGCATGCGCCGACATCTACGAATATTATATCTCTTATACCGGGCAGACTCATAGCCCCGAGTATATCAGCGGTATGAAAGAGACGATTCTCGACAACATTGCCTGCAACAACAGCATTGTCGGTCTGCAAGGGGAATTCTTTACGGTGGCTCCCGAATTTGACGCAGCCGGCAATCTCATCAATGCCGACGCCGTTGACCTCACTATCCGTTCCGATTCGGCGGCGGCCCGTTATCAGATCGGTGTCAACCCGCCCGTTTACACCGGAGAAGAGTACACCGATGCCGATCTGATCGTTACCACTCTTGACGACGTGGTCGATGGGAGCGACGGTGTCGTTTCGCTACGTGAAGCTCTCATCTATGCCGAATTGGGCGAATTTTCCGACATCCCGACGATCACCTTCGCCGAGAACCTTTCCGGCGGGACGATCTACCTCGAACATGGCGCGCTGGCGCTTAACAATTCGGTGACGGTCACCGCCGATAATATCACTATCGATGCCCAGGGCAATAGCCGTGTCTTCTTTGCCAAGTCGTACAACTACCAAATGGATATCCCCAATCTGCGCCCGTCTTACCCGACGATTGCCGATTGCCCGACCCATGATTTCAGCACCGAATACATGATCAACGTCTCGCTGACCGGTTTGACCCTTACCGGCGGCAAGTCGGGTATTTCGTACTACTTTAACGGCGGTGGTGGCATTTGGGCCGACCAGAATGTTCAGCTGGCGATGAACGAGTGTATCGTCACGGGGAACACGTTTGTTAACAACACCGGCCAAGCCTACGAGCAGGGGGGTGGCGGTCTCGCCGTAACACATTATAGCACCCTGCAGATGAACAACTGCGAGGTCACGAACAACTCCGTCTACGCGCTGGAGTATAACGGAAATACTATCCTTCGCGGCGGCGGGATCTTTACCGGTACGAACGCCGTGGCCGAGATCACCAATACCCTCATTTCCGGTAATGCCTTAACGACCGTCAATGCCGAATCTAATCCCGGAGCTTACGGGAGCTGGGCTACCCAGGGGGGTGGGGTTTACAGTAACGGCGACCTGACGATCTACCGCTACTGCACGATCAGCGATAACATCTGCCGCGGCGGTGTTTATGAGAACATCGGTGCCGGGGTCTACAATATCGCAAATATCAATCCGCGTGCAGGGGCTGAAAACAACTGGGCCTTCCGGGTCGATAACTCCCAAATTGTCGGGAACGTCGCCGGGGATTCTCAGATTGGGAATAACGGGTTCTCCTTCGGCGCCGGCGTCTTCAATTCCGGTTATGCGATCATGATCGGTGACCTGATCGCCGAAAATCTGGTCGACGGCGGAAGCTTCCCCGAGCCGAACGTGTATGGGAGAGGGGCTCGTGGCGCCGGTATCTACAACAGCGGCGCGATTGCCGTTTACTACTGTACGATTACCAATAATGTCGGGCAGATTGTCCCCTACGATGAACTCGACCTGGCAACATTGAAGTCGTTTGGTTCCGGCTTCTACAACACCGGGGCGGGGGCTCCGACCTTTATCGGGTGTATCCTTGTCGATAATATTGCTCGGAGCAACGGGGGAGGCCTGACCTCGAAGGCCGACCTTTTCCACGATTCGTCGTCAAGCTTTACCCTCAGGGCTTCCCTTTACGACCAGGGTGGTGTTTCCGGAACGGGTATCACCTACGATAACAGTACCCGCCGTAATTTGACCAGGCCCCTCTTCGAAGAGGGGTCTTATCTCCTTACCTCAGATTCGCAGGCGGTCGATAAGATCGCGGCCGACCCGGGGACGGGTTATTATTTCGAGTTCTACGACTGGGACCTGCGCAATGATCCTTATGTCCGTGTCTTCAATGAAATGCAAGATTACGGTTGCTACGAGTATCAGACAGAACCGACCCCGACCCCAACCTTCGAATGCACGGTGGAAAACTACACCGGTGTCTACGACGCCACGGCCCATACGATCACGATCGGCGGGACCGAAGAGGGCGATACCATCTACTACAGCAGCGACGGTGTCAATTACTCGACCAATGTAATTTCCTACGCCTCCGTCGGTGTGCGTACGATTTACGTACGCGTCTCCCGCGCCGGGCATCAAGATTGGGAAGGTTCCGGCCGAGTAACGATCTCGCGAGCCCAGCTTACGGTCAGCGGCACCACGGTTGCGGATAAAATCTACGACGGTACTACCGACGCCACCGTAACCCTCGGGCAGGTTTCCGGCATTTTCGCGGGCGATAATGTGGTTGTGGCCGCCTCGACGGAATTCCCGTCGGCCGAAATCGGCGATTATTTTCTGACGGTCCGTTACACCATTTCCGGAGCCCAGTCCTCGAACTACATCGCTCCGGTCAATGATTCGGTACCGGCCTCGATCACCGGCGGTGGCGGACAACTTGCGGCCCCGACGATTCAGACCGGTATTCGCGGTGTTTATGTTTCCGCCGGTGCGAACCGCCATCAGATCGTCTGGACTACTGTTGCCAATGCTTCCGGTTATGAACTTTCTTACACCACCGGCGGGGGCACTTGGACGTCGATCGAGACGACCGGGACCGACGCGGTTGTCCTCAGCCTGACCTATGGCACCGACGTGACTTACCGCGTTCGCGCGTTGGGGGCCGGTTCCTACACCGATTCGGACTGGAGCCCGTCCAAGACGTTCAATGTTTGTCCGATGGACATTAACAACGACGGCGATATTTCCGGCGGTGACCGTGCCCTCCTTTCGAGCGCCTGGCTTGCCGAGGAAGGTGACGACGAATACCGTGCCTACTGCGACATCAACGGTGACGGCGACATTTCGAACGGTGACCGTGTCTTCATTTCCCGCAACTGGCTCTCGGAGGCAGGCGACGCCGACCTTACGTATCCTCCCGCACTTCAAGCCGATGCCGTTTTCGCCGAATTTGCTTCGGCCGATCTCGACGTTGACCTGAGCGTCTTCTGATTTGATCTTTTTCGAATCGAAGTTTCCGACGTTTAATAGTCTGGTCGGAGAGGTTTCCCGGCGTTTGCCTTTCGCTTGAAGGGTAAGCGCCGGGTCTTTTTTGCGGGAAGTGCCGGAAGCCGAAATCGCCCGACCGAAAGCTGCCGGGGAGGGAAAGTCACACCCTTCTCTTTCAGCAAAAGCAAAATCGGGTAGAATGATGGGAAGTGCCGGCGTCCGATAATATTTCCATGGAGATAATATTATGCAGAGATAACGGTTACAGAGATCACAGAGAAACCGAATCTTCATGCAGACCGGCGGTACACCCTACTATTTTGACCCCGAATTGCGACGAAAAGTCGAATCAATCCTTCTTCCCGATGTTCAGCTTCCCGGCCAATACATCGGGGGAGAATTGGGGCGCGTTGTCAAAGAGGCGCGTACGGTCCGCGGGCGTTTCTGCTTTTCTTTTCCCGATGCCTACACGATCGGGATGAGCAACTACGCGCTCCAGGTCCTCTACGCGATCGTGAACGCGCGACCCGACCTCTGTTGCGAACGGGCCTTCGCTCCATTTCCCGATATGGAAGCGAAATTGAGGCAGAACGATTTGCCCCTCTATTCCCTCGAAACCTTCTCGCCCCTTTGGTCGTTCGATGTTGTGGGGTTCACCCTGCAACACGAACTCGGCTCCACGAATATTCTGACGATGCTTGACTTGGGACGAATCCCGATTCATCGCGAGGAACGCCGGGCCGAAGAACCGCTCGTGATGGCCGGGGGGCCCGCCGCCTTCAATCCGGAACCGCTCGCCCCCTTCTTCGACTTTTTCTTGATCGGTGATGGGGAAGCGGCTCAGATCGAGATGATCGACTACTGGCTCGAATTGCGTGCCGAGGCACACTTGCCGCGTGCCTATGAGTCGCGCCTCGGGAAAAAGCCCGAAGGGTGGGAGGCACTCCCGCTCGACGAGTCGCGGCGGCTGCGACGCGAAATGCTTCTGAAAATGGCGCGGAGATTCCCGTGGGGGTATGTCCCCGAGTTCTATTCTGTCGAGATCGCCCCGAGCGGTCGCGCCCGTCGTCCCCGGCCGACCGAGCCGGGGGTTCCGGAGTATATCCGTCCGGCCATCATCAGGAGTCTCAACGATTATCCGCCTCCCGCCTCGCCGGTCGTTCCGTTGGTCGAAAGTGTGCACGATCGCGTGGCGATTGAAATTATGCGCGGTTGCCCCCAGAAGTGTCGCTTCTGCCAAAGCACCACGATCAAGCGTCCCTTACGATTCCGAGACATCAAGCCGATTGTTGATTCGGCCATCGCCGCATGCTGTTCTACCGGTGGTAACGAGGTAACTCTCCTTTCCCTCTCGTCGAGCGAGTACCTGAAATTCGACGAGTTGATAAACGAGTTCTCGCGACGGGCTTCCCCGAAAGGAATCGCGGTCTCGGTGCCGAGTCTGCGTGTCAATCATCAGCTCTCCGAGGTGGTAGGGAGTCTTACGACCGAGCGCTCGAGCGCTCTGACGATCGCGCCCGAGGCGGCGCTCGACTCAATGCGCGAAAAGATTGCCAAAAAGGTAACCAACGAAGACCTGATGAATGGGTGTCGTAGTGCCTTCGAACACGGGTTTTACCGAATCAAAATGTATTTCATGGTTGGGTTTCCCGGCGAAACCGACGAAGATATCGACGGGATCATCGACCTGTGCGAACAGGTCTCGCGTCTCGGAAAAGAGGTGCGCGGCAAATGGCCGGTGATCGTGGCCAATGTTTCGAACTTTATCCCGAAGCCGCAGACTCCTCTCCAGTGGGCGCCGATGGCAACCGAAGAGGTCCTTCGTCGTACCCACGAACGTTTACGCCGTCGGCCGCGCGGCAGGTCGATCGACCTGAAATACCACTACCTGAAAGCGAGTCTTCTCGAAGGGCTCCTGGCGCGCGGCGATCGCCGTCTCGCCAAAATGATCGAGCTCGCGTGGCAAAAAGGTGCCCGGTTCGAGGCATGGAAAGACCGGTTCGATTGGCGTGTTTGGGACGAGGCTGAGAAGGAGGCCGGAATCGATCGACAGGTGATCGCCCATACCCCCTATCGACTTGACGAGGAACTTCCGTGGGACCACATCACCATCTGGGCCGGGAAAGAAAAACTCAAAAAAGAGGCTCGCGAAAGCGGAATGATCAAGCCCGATTCCGAGTCATGAGCGAGGGGGGTATGCGCCTCTTTCCCGCGAGGGGAAGAGAAACGCCGTAAACGGAGAATTGTCGCCTTCGAGAGATAAAATAACCTTCGATACAGAATAAGGCGGGTACGACAGTGGACGAAAAGAAAGAAGTAACGTTTCGTGATTTTCAGGCGTTGATTCGGAAAATGTATTACGAGAAAGACGCCCAGCGGGGAGTCGAAGCCACATTCATGTGGCTGATCGAAGAAATCGGCGAATTGGCGACCGCGTTGCGTTCCGAGACAAAGGAGAAACTTCGTGGCGAATTTGCCGACGTTATCGCCTGGCTGACGACGATCGCCAATGTCTGCGATATTGATCTGACCGAGGCACTTGCCGAAAAATACGGTTCGGGTTGCCCGGGATGCGGGCAGTTCGTTTGTGTCTGTCCCGATGAGGAGAAACCGTGAGTTTTGTACTTCGTTCCTTCCTCGAATCGGTCGCGGTCCCGGCCGTACTTCTGTACTGTGCCCTGCTCCCGGCCGAGGTGTTTCCTTCCGAAAACCACATCTTGTCTGCCGACTTTACTCATGACACGCTGTCGATTGAGATGACCGTCGGGTTCGACGGTTGTTACAAGTGCGGGTTTCTGACTCCAGCCGAGGTTCGTCTTTCGTCCGGGGATTGGGCCGGGGGGCTCGAAGGCTCGACATTACGCGTCGTGCTCGAATCGGAAGATCCCGACGCGACGCCGACTTGCTGGGAAAGAGAAGTTTTCTTCCGCCCAAACGAATTGTGCCGGGTCGATTTTCTCTTTATGTCGGGGCGAGAGGGTGCGCCGCTGACCGTTTCCGTTTTTTCCTCCGAGGGGGGTGAGCTCGCTCGGCGCGTCTTTAAGCCGGAAGGAACGGCTCGCGCGCTACGGTCGACGGGGGGGGCGTCGGCGTCCCCCTTTCCGAAGCCGATCGAAGCACAGCGGCCGATCTGGTTGATTATCGGCGGTGATGCCTCGGCCCCAACCCGGATGTTAAACTCGTTGCAACTCCCCTCGGAACGGGTTCCCGTTCCGGTTCCGATCGAGCGGTTGGCCGACCTGCCTCGAGAGTCGGACGGTCTGGATGCCGCCGACCTGGTGGTCCTTAATACGTCGGATCCGCGGGCTTACGATGATGCGCGGCAGGCCGCCGAGGTCCTAAACCAGTGGACCATGCGGGGGGGGAAGACGATCCTTTTCGGTAGTCCCGAAACGGTCGACCTGTTGGCACCCGGCCAACCGCTTGCCGATTTCGTTCCGGGTACGATTCGCGCCTCACGGCCGGCGGAACTGCGTGCCGCACCGTCACTGGTCCGCTTTGTGCCGAAAGCCAAAAACCTGGTGATGCTCGGTTCGCTCGATTCTCCCTACCTGAAGTTTCCGTTCCTTGAATCGATCGCGCCCGGAGCGCGGGTCGAATTGCACGAAGAGGGAACCCCGCTCCTTGTCCGTGAGCCGGTCGGGTTCGGTACCCACACTTTTTTTGCGCCCGATATCGGGGCGGCTCCGTTGACCGATTGGATCGGACACAACGGACTACTGATGAAAATCTTCGAGCCCGAGGTCGAGCGCCTGACCACCCAGTCGGAACAAACCGGACTGATTCGTCTCGGATACCGAGACCTGGCCGGTCAGCTCCGTAGTGCGCTCGATCGGTTCGAGTCGGTTCACCCGTTCCCCTTTTCGGTGGTTTTCGCTCTGATGGCCTTTTTTGTCGCGGTCGTCGGACCGCTCGACTGGTTTCTTACCCACCGCCTCTTCAAGCGTCCGAACCTTACCTGGCTCACACTGCCGGCTTGGCTTTTCCTGTTTGCGGGACTGGCGGTTTGGCTCGGTGGGCAATTCCATACCAAGGAGTTCCGGGTCAATATTGCCGAGATGGTCGACATGGACGCCGAGACCGGACTGGTGCGCGGCTCACTTTGGGGGGGAATCTATGCGCCGCAAGACGCCCGGCTCGATATGACGGCGGGTACCGCGGCATCCGCTTTTTCCGACACGCAAACACGTCTGACCTGGCTCGGCCTGACCGGAGACGGATTGGGGGGAATTTCTTCGCCGATACGAAGTCTCGGCACACCATCTGAGGGGTATCTTCTCGACGGTGGGTCAATTTACCGTTTTCCCGTACCGATTCGATCGACCCGTTCGGTTTCGGCCCGGTGGTTTGCACGGCGCGAACCGCTTGTGGCTCGGCTGACCGACCGCAACGGGAAGCTTTCCGGTTCGCTCGTCAACCCGTTTGACGAGCAGCTCTCGGGGGTGATTCTTCTTTACGGCGGCCACGCCTGGGTTCTCGGCTCCCTCCCGCCCGGCGAATCGCGATTCGATTCTTCCGTCCCGAGGACCGACGAGGTACAACGGATCCTACTCGGCGCGATCAGCCCGTTCGACGGCCGACTCGGTAACGTCGAAGGGAGAACCGCATGGGAGCGATTCGGCGACACCTCGACCGATGTTCTTCCGATCCTTCGCGTGAGCGGTTTTTACCGGCTGGCCGGAGGGCGCCTGGCGTTGGGACTTGGCAACGAGGGAATGGCTCGGCTTGACGGTTCCGATGCCCTGGAGGCCGGTCGGGCAATCCTCTTGGCCGCGGGGCCGAAAAGCAGAAGCCGTCTTGAAATCGACTTTCCCGGAGAGCAGGCAGCAAGTCCGAGATTCCTGGGGGGCGCGCTGCGGATTTGGATTCCCGTGGAATCGGCCGACCCCACCGACGGCAACTCCGCCGTTGAATAACGACTCGGACACAAAGACGAAGAAGGAATGAGTGGACGACGCAACATTTAACGATGTTATCGCCGGGGAATTCGCCAGGGCAGAGATTTTATAACAACAGACCATCAATCAGAGGATCATCAAAACCGGTAACAGATATGGAAATGATCAAAACCGAAGACCTGACCAAACAGTATGGTAAACTTTTCGCACTGAAAGACCTGAATCTGAGCCTCAACGAGGGGGACCTGTTCGGGTTTATCGGTCCGAACGGGGCGGGGAAGACGACGACGATGAGAATTCTGGCGACTCTCCTGCAACCGACCTGGGGGGAAGCGTATATCTGTGGTCTTTCGATCTACACCCGTCCGAAAGAAATACGCCGGCAGATCGGATTTATGCCCGACTTTTTCGGCGTTTACGATGATATGAAAGTGATCGAGTATCTCGAGTTTTTTGCCTCGGCGTACCGAATTCGCGGTGAGGCCCGCAAAAAAGTCTGCGCCGATGTTCTCGACCTGGTCGACCTCGGCTACAAACGCGAGGCCCTCGTGACCAGTCTGTCGCGTGGAATGACCCAGCGGCTCGGCCTGGCGCGTGTGTTGCTCCATGATCCGGCGGTCCTTTTGCTCGACGAGCCGGCCAGCGGTCTCGACCCGCGGGCGCGTATCGAAATGCGTGAACTCTTAAAGCGGCTCGGTGGTCGGGGAAAGACGATCATGGTCTCTAGCCATATCCTGCCGGAACTGGCCGATATCTGCAACAAGGTCGGAATCATCGAGCGGGGGGATATGCTCGTCAGCTCCGAGGTGAGCGATGTGATGAAACGAGTCCGAGACCGTCCGGTGTTGATCGTGCGACTCCTCGACGAACCCGGATCTCCCGGGGGAAATGCCTGGGTCGACGCCGCGCTCAAATTCCTTTCGGACCAGCCGGAAGTCGAGTCGGCCGACCTGAAAAAGGGAGAGATCGTTATCACGGTCAAAAAGGGAGTTCCCCTTGATGCGTACGCCGAAATTCTGCCACGGCTTATCGGTGAAGGGTTCCGCGTTCGCTCGTTCCGCGAAGAGGAAATCAACCTCGAAACCGCCTTTATGGCGCTGACCAAGGGGATGACTGCATAACACGCCACCCCGTAGGACAACCCTCGCTCGCGTTTCGAAAAGGGACCTTTACGGCTTGCTTCCGTGGAACCGAATTTTCGCTTGTACGAGCCCTTGTTCGGATTCCTTTTTGGTCAGGCGCGGGAGCGTCACGCGATAGAGTGTTCCGCTTCCGGCCGGTTCGGACTCGATTTGTACCTTGCCACCGGTCGAAAGATCTACCGACACCTCTTCGCAGGGAGCCCGGCGCCAAAGGGAGAGCCGGTACCGAAGTTCCTCGGCCAGTGCTCCCTTGACCGGATCGATTTCGACGGTTAGCGTTCCGGTTTCGGAATCCCAGATCTCTTTTTCGACCTCGAGGATTCCCTGCGTGACATGGCGAGAAGTGCTCAGCAGAACCGGGCGCTCGTCGAAGATGGGGCGTACCGCCGCGACCAGGCACGAGGCGGCGGGAACCGTGACATCAAGGGGGGTGTTTGCTCCGCCGCTTGCCACGAAGCGGTCTTGCCAGAAATCGTGGATGGCGTACTCTTCGGCATTTTCGATGCCGAGCGCCTCGGCAGTCAATCGGAACGATTCGGCGTCGGATCCGTTCCAGTTAAAGATCCCGACGACGGCGCGTTTCGGCCGAAGATTTTCGACTGCCGGATCGGTCAAAACCCAGACACGGGCCAGGTCCGACGTGAAGAGGTCGACGGGACGGACGCTTGTCTTGCCGTGATTCGGCATCGTGCGGCGCAGAACGTTCACCCGTTCGGCCGAAAGGTCGGGGAGCCAGTCGCTGAACGCGTAGAGCTGGCCACTGATTGCCGCCCACGAGGTGATCGCCTGCGCATGCTTCAAAGGGATTTCGTCTCTCACGTAGACGGGGTCGGGGTCATTCCACCAGACACGCCCGTTGTAAAAGTAGCGGTTTGTGGCCCGCCAGGGACCGAGACGGATCCCCTCCCACGAGGGGCCGTTATCGGGTCCGATCCGCATCGCGTCGACGTAGCCGATCGACGCGTTCATCGTGCGCATGTTCTGCGAAATGTTGCACCCCAGGATGAAGACATCGTCCCCGGCCGCCTCTCGCACCAGGGAGAGACCGGTCCGATACGCCTCGATGTTTGAGGCCGAAGGGTCGGCAAAGATCTGATTTCCGATGTCATCGGGAAGGTATTCGTCGTTGACGTAAAGTTGCTCGACGGCCGCGCCGTTCCACATTCCGTCGATCTTGAAGTAGTCGCAGCCCCATTCCCGTGCGATACGGCGAACCATGTCGCGCACGTAGGCTTGCGTCTTCGGAAAGGTCATGTCGAGGGCGGTTCCGCCCCAGAAGGTTTCGTAGGGGGCGCCTTTCTTCTGGTTGATATTCGGAAAGCGGCGCGTATTCTTCTCGCCTGCTAGGGGGTAGTCGATCGCGCTACGGACGAAGAAGTCCTGTTTGTCGGCAAACCACGGATCATCGAAATTTCCCGAGAAGGGCATAAACCAAAGACCGGTCTTCAGTCCGAGGGAGTGAAGCCGGTCGGCGGTCGCTTTGATCCCGGAACGGTATGGGCCGTCGTGGTTGTGCGCGGTGAAGTTTTTGTTCGGCCCGTTGTTCGAGGCGCCGAGTTGCCAGCCGTCGTCGATCTGAAAAAAGTTCATTCCGTAGGGGACGAGCTTTTCCGCGGCAACCTGCGCGAATTCGGCAGTCGATTCTTCGTCACCGCAGCCGCGGTGCTTGTTGCTGTACCAGGTGCAGTAACCGCACGGGGCCGGTTTGATCTGAACGTGGTTCCGCACGGCGAGTGCTTTGCCGTACGCTTCCAGCCCGTCGCGCAAATCGGCAAACGCCCCGAAGACCATCACCTCACCGAAGTCGCCTTCCGACGGCACATGCCAAGCGCCGTAGTCGATTTGCGGGGTGAGCGACACGTTCCCGTCTTCCTCCGCTGCCGAGAAGAAGATGCCGCTTCCGTAACGGCTGCTCAGCCATCCGGCCAGGCAACCGGCGTTGCTACCGGGGTGAACGACCCCTAAAAAGGCGTAACTTCCCGACGGTTCATCGGCCGGTTTGAGCCCCCCGGAGCCGAACGTACGAAGTTCTCGCGGCTTTTCGGGATTGTTAAGGGATATGGCGGGGACAACGATTTTTTCGAGCGGGGTTCTCCCCTCGCGCGAAAACGGTTCGACGGTGATAAGAAAGAACGGTGAATCGGCCTCGGGGAGGATCGAAAGGCGGTAATCCTCGTTTCGGAGGGTAATTTCATCGTTTTCTTGGAGTGCTGACATGTCGGGGGGAACCGGTATCGAGGCGATCGGCAAGGCGGGTGCCCCTTCCGCCACCGCATAAAAGCGGATCACCCGGAGATCTCCGTCTTGTTCGAGTCTCAAGGGCGTAAACGGCGAAGAGCCTTCTTGCGCCGGAAGTGCTACGGTCGAGACCGTGGCAAGCAGGAGGGGAAGGAATCGGAGGAATTTCATCGAAAGCTCTTTCTCGGAAAGGAGGATCAAACCGTTTGGGCCATGCCCGTGGTTCCGAATCTGCCGAAAAAACGGGTTCTTACGCGACTTTGCCCCATTCTACGCCGAAGGGATTTCGTTTTCAACGACTTTGGCAGATCGACGTTCCAAAAAAGGAAGGTTTTTCGGACGTTGCCACACGCCCAAATTTCTCTTTTTGCCCATGTTGCTTTTTGGGCCAACGGAAAAATTTTCCCGCCGAAAAATTATAAAAATTTTTAGCTGTTGCTATGCCGAGCTCAAACGTTGTTTTCCCCTCTCCGGAGGAAGAATTTTTTGGATTTTTCTAATCACTCTATGGCAAAGGAACGATTTATGATGTATAATGCTACTAAATACGGGAATTTGGTGGCCGTAAACCCTACATATAGTAATATAAGGGGGTTTAAGTCAAAGGACGCGGCAAGAGCGCCGCGTCGGTTCGATTCGGGTTTCCATCTCGCCGAAAGGCGTTTCGGCCGATTCGCCCCGCCGATTTTCTCCAGGATGATCTGCGAGTTGAGCGGATGGAAGGGAGTCTGATTGGGGGCGCCGCACGGCGCCCCCCGGCAAGATGCCGCGTGTTCCTTCTTGCTGGCGGCTTGCATGCTTTCAAGTGTCCGGTAAGACCGGTTTCAGTCAGCGTTATCACGAAACTAAGGAGCAAAATCAGTATGTCTGTTATCTGTCGCGAAGATTCTGTTCTCATTCCATCGAATAATTCTCGTGAGGTTCCGACCCCCGTCATCGAATCTATTCTCAAGCGCGACGGCCGTGAGGTCCCTTTCAACGAACAAAAAATCGCCGACGCGATGCGTAAGGCGTTCGACGCGAACCGTCAACACCAACCCGATTCCTATCTTACCGAACTGGCCGGCCGCGTTACCGAGCGTCTTTTGGCCAAAGGCCTGACCGAACCGTGCGTCGAAGAGATTCAGGATTGCGTTGAAGAGGTTCTCAAAGAGGGCGGCCATGTCATCACTGCCCTGCAGTACAGCCGTTATCGTAAAGAGCGCAGCAAGGTTCGTGAGCAGAACTCCTGGTTAATGAAAACCTATACCGACATCACCTTCAAAGAGGCCGACGACAGCGATATCAAGCGTGAAAACGCCAATATCGACGGCAACACCGCGATGGGGATGATGCTCAAATACGGGTCGGAAGGGGCAAAGCACTTTTTTAAGGTCAACGTGATGCGCCCCGAATTCGCCGAGGCGCACGACAACGGCGATATCCACATCCATGACATGGATTTCTACACCACGACCACAACCTGTTGCCAGATCGATCTGACCCGTCTTTTCGCGGGAGGATTCAGCACCGGGCATGGTATCCTGCGTGAACCTCAAGATATCCAGAGTTATGCCGCGCTGGCCTGTATCGCGATTCAGTCGAATCAGAACGATCAGCATGGCGGTCAGTCGATCCCGAATTTCGATTACGCCCTGAGTGCCGGTGTCAACAAAACGTATCGCCGGCTCTATCGGCAGAACCTGGCCAAAGCCCTTGAGCTTTATTCCGGGAGCAACGTCGATACAGACGAGCTGAAAAAGATCCAGAACGAAATTATCGAAGCCGGGTACAATTTCACCCCCGAAAAAGAGGCTGAATATCTCGAACAAGAGGCCCGACTTCTGATCGTAGACGAAGGTCTCGACACCGAATTGGTCGCCAAAGCGCAGCGGTTTTCCGTCAAAGAGGCGTTGCGAGAGACCGACCGCGCCACATTCCAAGCGATGGAAGCTCTTGTTCACAACCTGAACACGATGCATTCGCGTGCCGGTGCCCAGACCCCGTTCTCCTCGATCAACTATGGAACCGACACCTCTCCCGAAGGGCGGATGGTTACGAAGAACGTTCTGCTGGCGCAAGAGGCCGGTCTCGGAGACGGCGAAACCCCAATCTTTCCGATCCACATCTTCCGGGTCAAAGACGGTGTCAACGCCAAAAAGGGTGACCCGAACTATGATCTGTTTCAACTCGCCTGCCGCGTCAGCGCCAAACGGCTCTTCCCGAACTTTTCGTTCCAAGACGCACCGTTCAACCTCCCCTATTACAAACCGGGGCATCCCGAAACGGAAGTTTCCTACATGGGGTGCCGTACCCGCGTGATCGGCAATGTCTACGACCCTCAGCGCGAAATCGCTTTCTCGCGCGGCAACCTTTCGTTTACCTCGATCAACCTGCCGCGTATCGCGATCAAGGCGCACGGCAATCTCGACTGGTTTTTTGAAGAACTGGGTCGCAAAATCGATCTTTGCGTGGCCCAGCTCCTCGAACGCTTTGGATTTCAGTCGCGCAAAAAGGCCAAGAACTTCCCCTTCCTGATGGGGCAGGGGTGCTGGCTCGACAGCGAAAAACTCTCGCCGGAAGATGAAGTCGGAGAGATTCTCAAGCACGGCACCTTCTCGATCGGGTTTATCGGTCTGGCCGAAACACTTAAAGCCCTGATCGGCTTCCATCATGGGGAGAGCGAAACCGCTCAGAACCTCGGGCTCGAAATCGTAACCTTTATGCGCCAGAAGGTCGACGCTTACGCCCGCAAGATGAATCTCAACTTCACCCTCTTGGCCACCCCGGCCGAGGGGCTTGCGGGCCGTTTTGTCCGAATCGACCGTAAACGTTTCGGCGAGATCGAAGGAGTGACCGACCGTGAGTACTACACCAACAGCTTCCACATTCCGGTTTACTACGACGTCGCCGCGTACGAAAAGATTCGTCTCGAAGCACCCTACCATGCCCTGACCAATGCCGGGCATATCACCTATGTAGAGGTTGACGGCGATATCTCCTGCAATCCCGAAGCCTTTGAGGATATCGTCAACATGATGCGCAAGGGGGGTATCGGTTACGGAGCGATTAACCATCCGGTCGACCGTGACCCGGTCTGCGGTTACACAGGGATCATCAACGACAAATGCCCGAAGTGCGGACGGGAAGAAGGTGATCGGCCGTTCGAGCGGATTCGCCGGATCACCGGTTACTTGGTCGGGACGCTCGATCGGTTCAACAACGCAAAACGCAAAGAGGTAGGAGACCGTGTCAAGCACGCTCACTGACACCATACTGGTTGCCGGCATCGAGCCGGAGTCGATTACCGACGGGCCTGGGGTGCGTTTTGTGGTCTTCACGCAAGGGTGTCCCCACAATTGTCCGGGGTGCCACAATCCCGAGACGCACGCCCTTTCCGGGCGCGGGCAAGAACTCACCGTCGATGAGCTTTTTGCCCGGATCGCGGCCGACCCTCTCCTGGCGGGTGTAACCTTCTCGGGGGGGGAGCCTTTCCTTCACGCCCGTGCCTTGGCCCACCTGGCCCGGAAGTGCCATGCGATCGGAAAGAGCGTGATGGTCTATACCGGTTATCTCTACGAAAAGTTGCGTGCCGAAAAGAATCCTGATTGGGAAGCGCTCCTGGCCGAAGTCGACATTTTGGTTGACGGTCCCTATCTTCAGCAAGAGCGGTCGCTCGATCTCCGTTTTCGCGGTTCGCGGAATCAGCGGGTCTTCTACCTGACCGAAACGGGGAAAGCCGAAGAAAGATATTTCTGATCCTCTGTCCGAAAGAAATGCTCGCGCCGAAAGGTTACGAGCGGGGGTAACAAAAGCTCCGCAAGCCTTCGCAGAGCTTTTTTGTGCTTTTCGGTTTTCCTCATGCGCCGGCGACAGACCCGAAGAGGCCGTCTTCCTAAAAAACAGCCGATGATAAAAAAAGACCGACCCGCAAGGGTCGGTCGTGAAGGATAGGAGCCGAAGAAGTTCGGTGTTTCGACTTTCGTCAAAACTTATTCGCCGAAATAACGATCAAGCAACCCTTTGAACCCGGCGCCGTGGCGGGCCTCGTCTTTGGCCATTTCGTGAACGGAGTCGTGAATGGCATCGTAATTGAGTTGCTTTGCCTTGGTGGCGAGTTCGTATTTCCCGGCACAGGCACCGATTTCGGCTTCAACGCGCTTCTGCAGGTTCGTCTTGGTGCAGGGGGCGAGAACTTCGCCGAGGAGTTCGGCTAACCTTGCGGCATGGTCGGCTTCGTCGAGAGCATAGCGTTTGAAAGCGTTGGCAATTTCAGGGTACCCTTCGCGGTCGGCCTGACGACTCATCGCCAGGTACATGCCGACTTCGGTACATTCGGCCTCAAAATTTGCCCTGAGCCCTTTTACGACTTCCTCGTCGTCGACGATGCCGTCTCCGATCTTATGGACAGTGGCGAAATTGGCTTCGGTGGAACCTTCTTTGACCTCTTCAAACTTGGAGGCGGGAGCTTTACACAGGGGGCACTTTTCCGGAGGAGCGTCTCCTTCGTGGATGTAACCGCAAATTTTACAGCGAAACTTCATGGTGATTTCCTTTCTTTTTAGATGGGGACCGGCTCAGCGCTCGATGCGCCATAACCGCGAAAAACGACACGTTTTTGACTTGGAATGATCGGTTCGGGGAGAATACCGCACGCAAAAGGCGAGAACACGAACGGATCGCACCGCCGAGGGATGGTTTGGCCGGGGGATTGGTCTGTACCTACCAACCCGAAAGCCGTTTGTTGACCTTGATGATAACGGTTCCTTTTCGAGATTCTCGAAAAGGAAACCCGCGCGGAGCCAATTTACTCGATTTTCCCGAGTTGTCAAGGTTCCGTTCAGAACGATTCGGCATCGCTCGGGAACTTCCCCCCTCGTACGTCATCGGCAAAAGCGCGTACCGCACCGAGGATCCGAGTGCCGAGGTCGGCGTAAGACCTTGCGTGTTTCGGCGCGGTCCGTTCGGGCAGGTGATACCCCAAAAGGTCGTGGAAAACAAGAACCTGCCCGTCGCACCCGACCCCGGCGCCGATCCCGATGGTCGGAATCTCCAGTTCCGCGGTCTGCCGGGCGGCGATCTCTTGTGGAACACATTCCAGGATGGCGGCGAAGGCGCCGCTCTCTTGAATGGCAGCCAGATCGCGACGAAGGGCAGATTCGTCTCGCTGAACTTTATAGCTGCCAAGTTTACGAATCTCTTGCGGCATCAGACCGCAATGTCCCATCACGGGAATTCCGGCGTCGGTGACGGCTCGGAAAACATCGGCGCGCTTTTCGCCCCCTTCGATTTTGACCGCGGCAGCGTTGGTTTGTTTCAGAATCTCGGCACAGGCGCGTACCGCTTCGTCTGGTCCGAGCTGGGCGTAGGGGAAGGGGAGATCGGCGACCACCAACGCCCGCTGCGCGGCGCGTGCTACCAGTTCGGTATGGTAGATCATTTCGTCTAAAGTGACCGAAAGGGTTGTTTTCTTGCCCTGGATGACCGAAGCGAGGCTGTCGCCGACCAGGATCATATCGACACCGGCCGCGTCGAGAAGCTCCGCGGTCGGAAAATCGTAAGCCGTAACCATCACGATTTTACCGCCGCTCTTTTTCATTTTGCGCAGTGAAACCGGGGTGACCCGTTTTGAGGTTTGGGGCATAACAGATATCCTTATGCTATAGTCCTATTTAGGGGTACATGGAAAAACATTCCGTTATTATACACCAAAAACGGATTTTTAGAACAAGCGCGTTCTTCCCTCTTTACTTTTTTTCGCGACAAAGGATAATGACAATAGGTGGACGTTTCGTCCCGTACCGGGCGCGAAACTTTTACGACCCGCGCCCGAGCCTGACCGGGTGCGCGTTTTCTCGTAAATTTTCATACCGAAAGAGGCGTTGGCTTCAGATTAAAGACGGAAAGAGAGCCCTAATGACCAATACGCAACAGCCCACCCCCATTCGTTCGTTTCGGAAAGATCGCTTAATGGTACAGGTTTACCGCAACCGGCACGAGCTCGGTATGGCGGCGGGTCTGCGGGCCGCGGAAAAGATCCGCCGGGCGCTCGAACGGCGGCAAGAGGCGCGGGTGATCTTCGCCGCTGCGCCGAGCCAGAACGAGACGCTCGAAGCGCTCGTCACGGCTCCCGGTATCGATTGGTCCCGGGTGGTCGGTCTGCATATGGACGAGTATATCGGGCTGGCGCCGGGGGCACCGCAATGCTTTTCGCGCTACCTGCACGACCATTTGGTTCAAAAGGTGCCGTTCAAGGAATTTCATTACCTGGACGATGCCGCGTGTCCGCTTAGCCCCGACGAGATCATCGCCCGCTACAATAAAATCCTTACGGCCGGGCCGATCGACCTGGTCTGCATGGGGATCGGCGAAAACGGCCATATCGCCTTTAATGATCCGCCGGCCGATTTTGCCGAGCCGCGACTCATTAAGGTCGTCGATCTCGATGAGGTCTGTCGGCAACAGCAGGTCAACGACGGCTGTTTCCCCAATTTCGACGAGGTTCCGAAACAGGCGGTTTCGCTGACGGTACCGGCGCTTCTCGGTGCCGAATCGATTGTCTGCGCGGTACCCGCCCCGACGAAACGTGCGGCGGTGATGCGCACGCTCGGCGGTGAGGTGTCTCCCGACTTCCCGGCGACCGCATTGCGCGGCCATGCCGACGCCGTCCTCTATGTCGATACCGATTCCTACGATATGGGTGAGTCGATCGACATGTGATACAGTACCGACACGTGATATAATACCGGCGGATAAACACCAGGCAAGGGTACAGGGTGTGCCCGGAAGTATTATGGTTTTTGCTTATGAAGGTTGAAATGAAAGATTCCAAGCAAGTTGTTTTTCAGCGGTTAGATGCGGGCCGTCTCATAGAATCGGAAAATCCGGCAGAAGTTTGGCCCGATTGGCGTGGCGAATCTGAATCGTGGCTCTTTATATCGCCCCACGATGACGATATCGTCTGCGGTTGCGGGCTGACGTTCCTTTCGGCACTGCGCCTCGGAGTGAAAACCTCGGCGGCCGTGGTTACCAACGGAAAGATGGGCTACTGCCGCCCCGAACAGAAAGAGACGATCGCCTCGATTCGGGCCGAAGAGTGCGCGGCGTCCTTCAAAATGCTCGGACTTCCGGAAGGGAATCTCCATTTTCTTTGTTACGACGATGGAGATCTAAACCGCCAGTCGGGCCGTCGGTTCGATACTTCAGACGCCCCTTATGCGATATGCGGATCTTCCGGTCTGCAAAACTCCTTTGTTTGGCTGTTACGCAAGTTGCGGCCGACCCGTCTTTTCCTTCCCTCCGTTACCGACCTGCATCCGGACCACAAGTTCACGAATACCGAGATGATGATCAGCATCTTCCATGCACAGGGCGGGATTTGGCCCGAGTTGGGGGAGCCGATTGCCGAAACCCCGCATCTGTACGAGTATGCGGCTTACAGCAACCTGCTTACCCCGCCGTCGATCCGCGTCTGTGTTCCGGATGAGATGCTCGAACTCAAACTTAACGCGATCTATGCCTACAAGAGTCAAGAGCAAATCGAGCTGACGATCGAAATGCAGCGCCGCGGCGGCACGAAAGAGTATCTGCACGAGGTCCGTTTTGACCTGTTTGAGCCGGAAAAATATGCACCCCTTTTTGAGGTCCGTTAATCCGTAGAAATCAGCTTATGAAAAAAAACGTTTGCTATTTCGGCGATGACGCGATTGGCGGTGCAGCGAGTTACCTTTCGGGCGTGATGGCGCATTTTGGCATCACGTTCGACCGTGTCGACAGCGGTTTTGCCCCGAAGCACTCCTTTTTCGAGACGGAGTACGACCTTTATATCCTGAGCGATTATCCTCGCAGTGCGATCGACGGAACCCCGGTTCTCGAGCATATTGTGAAACGCGTCACCGAAAACGGCAGCGGTCTTTTAATGATCGGTGGGTGGGAAAGTTTCCACGGCCAGCTCGGCGAATACCAAGATACACCGATTGCCTCGATCCTTCCCGTTCAGATGGAAAAGAAAGACGACCGCCGCAGTTACCCCATCTCGCTTTTGCTTCGCCCGTGCATGCCGCATCCGGTTACCGACGGTCTTCCGTGGGAAACCCCTCCGGGCATCGGCGGCTTTAACGCCTTCACGGTCAAGGAGGGTGCGCAGCTTCTTGTTGAGGGGATCCGTTTGAACGTGGCGTTGCGCGACACCGTCGAGAGGTCTTCTCCTTCTCCACACCTTGCCTTGTTACGCATTCCCGGGCAAACCTCGGCGCTCCTTTCGATTTCGGTTGCCGAGACGGTTCCCCTGCTGGCGGTTGGTCGAGCGGGAGAAGGACGCTGCGCCGCTTTTGCCTCGGATGTCGCTCCCCATTGGGCCGGCGGATTTGTCGATTGGGGAAAGAAGCGGATTTATCAAACGATTGGAGACAGCTTCATCGAAATTGGTGAAGATTACGCCTCGTTTTGGAAAAACCTCGTCCGCTGGACGGCCCGCTTGGGTTAGCGGGGGTTGGAAAGGCGCTTTCGTACATTTCCCTCGGGGGGTTCGTTCCTCTCCCTTTCCGGAGGATTCGGGAGGGGGAGAGGGGGTAAACTTTAAGGAAAACCAATTTTTCCGAGTTTTTCAGGCTTGCCCCCCTTCTTAATCGGGCTTTTCCGATTAAAATAGACCCGGTATCGGTTAGTCCATTTTCGTTTTCATATAGCTCAGAAAAGAAAGTCAAAGAACGCTATGAAAAAAGAGATTTACGCTGATGGCATCGGCCAGATTCACTTCGCTGGGAATATGGTTCGTTTCGATTTCATGACCCTTCAGCCCGGTCCCGACGGCGCTGCGCCGACTCCGGAATTCAATGAACGGATCATCATGCCGCCGATGGGTTTTCTCGCCGCTTTCAACAGCATGCAGCAGCTCATCGACAAGCTCGTCGAAGCGAAGGTCCTCACGAAGAACCCGCAGGCTCCGCAGGCCTGAACCTGAGCTGAATCCTACGCGGATCATAGGCGGAAGGGCCGCTTTTTGGCGGCTCTTTCTCCGCGTTAGGGGAGCGGTTTTCGTTTTTAGCGGGAAAATACTCAGGGTGTCTCGAATACCTGCAGCATTTGCCGGGTGGCTTTTCCGGTTAGCGGCTGTTTGAGCGCCGCCCACCCGTTGCGGGCATTCCGGTGGCGTTGAGATCCGAAACTAAGACGGTTTCGGGGAGATGGATATACGCCGAAATCGTTTGGGGGAACCGGTTATCGGTTCCCTCTTTTCATGACGCCGCTTTTTATCTTACCGCCTCTTTGTCTATCTTCTTTCTTTTGTTTCTTTTGCGCAGGCTCTCTTGATTTTCTTTTCGAACTGTACGGGGCAAGTCCGAAAGGAAATATTTTTCCGGAAGCCGAAAAGGTTCGTTCAGCCTGTGTGTGAGAAAATGGTCCTTACATATTTCCGTTGTGTATCATCAACGAAAAACGATTGCGGTCTCGGTTTGTGGAAAAATCGCGGCCGTATGTATGACACGCGGAAAAGCCATAAAATTTTTTCCGAAAGTGAACGGGGATCAAGCATCACCCCGTTGCATTCGTTGAGCCGGTCTGATAGAATCCGGTATCCGTAAGGGCGGGGTCCTCTTTTTAAGAGGAGGAGAACGATGCAGACCGATGTTCGGTTCGGCGGTGCGGTGTTCCCCTTGTTCGTGTCGGCACGTTGCTTGCGTGCCGATGCGTTTCGGAGAGTTGTCAGCGGCGCCGAGGCCCGCAATGCTTTGTTGAATATCGCGCACGGGCGACACGTCGTTTGTCGGTTACAAAGAAACCACAAAACCGACGCCTACGGGCGAATCGTAGGCTGTGTCTATACCGAAGACGGGCGCGAACCGGGGTTCACGATGACCAATTCGGACCACGCCTGGCACGATGACATCTTTTGCAACGATTCCCGCTTATGTGCAGGTACAGGTCGCGGCTCGTGCCGCAAAGTTTGGGCTCTGACCGACTCTCGATCCGGTGGTCTCCTGAGAGTACCGGGCGTTTCGTCCCGGTCTGCTTGATCTTCGCGTACCCTCGCACCGTCGTCGGAATATCGGCCTGAACCTCGCCGTTTCGGCTCACGTCTGACCGGCACAGGCGGCCGTAGTTTCCTTTCCGTGTAAATTCACGGAGGAAATCCCCTGCGGAAACCAAACAAGTTACTGCTCGTTGTGGGGGAGAAGAATCTCCCCCACCGAAAAATTGTTTTATATTTTGCCTTTTTCTCAACTGTAAGGAGTTACAATGGCTGACCTTAACGTAACGGCGCCCGCCGCGGACAATCGTCCCTGGTATCGCCAGTTAAACGGGAAACACTGGTTCATTCTGATTGTCTGTACTTTGGGCTGGGCGTTCGATACGCTGAATCAACAGCTTTTTGCGCTGGCCAAAAGTCCGGCGATCGCCGCGCTGACCGGTATGGGCGAGTGGACGGGCACTGTTTCGACCTACGCCGCCTGGGCCACCGCGCTGATGCTGGTTGGCTGGGCGACCGGCGGAATCATCTTCGGTATCTGTGGCGATAAATACGGACGTGTTCGAACGATGTTTTGGATGGTTCTCCTCTATTCCGTCGCGTCGGGGGTTACCTGTTTTGTGAAGGATGTCAATCAGTTCCTCGCGTTGCGCTTCATTGCGGGGCTCGGGTTCGGTGGTGCCTTTGCCGTCTGTGCGACCGTGGTGGCCGAAAGCATGCCCGCCACCGCACGTCCCTACGCGTTGGCGTTTCTACAGGCGATGAGTTCCCTGGGAAATATCACCGCCGCGGCCATCGCGTTTGTTCTCGGTCAGGTCGTTCATCAACAGAGTGGATGGAGCGCCTGGAACTGGACCTTCTTCGTCGGGTTCTTTCCGATCTTCCTCCTTTTCTTCATCCGTTTTATGGATGAGCCCGAGGTTTGGAAGAAAGCCCACGAAGAGGAGAAAAAAGGCGGGCGAAAAGTCGGCTCGCTCAAAGAGCTCTTCGGTAACCCACTTACCCGTAAGCACGTTATCCTTGGGATGATTTTCGCCTCAATCGGGATCATCGGTTTCTGGGGGATCATGCTTTTCGCGATCGACCTGAACCGTTCGGTTTTCCGAAAAAGCTGCGAAACGGAGCATTGTGATACATTTGCTGCCAACGAACAGGTCTTCTTTGCCAAGCTCGTCTCCGACCAAGAGTTTGTCACGGCGGTCAAGGAACAGGAGATCAAAGAAGGGTTCTTTATGAACCGTGTGAACGAGCCCGGCCTGAGCCTCAGCGGCGGGAAGATCTTCGGTGCCCTTAAAGACATTACCGACGGCAGCGCCGTGCCCACGCGCGAGCGTGTCGAAGAGGCGCTTGCCACGGTCGCCGGTCAAGAGGAAGGCAGAAAGATTGCCGACTGGATCCATTCCGCAGTTGAAAAAAGTGCCAAAGTCGACACCGACACGGTAATCGGAATTATCAAAGAGAATAAAAAGATTATCGACAAAACGGTCAGTAACTGGGGGGCGATCACCTCGGCGCTGATCAATCTCGGTGCGTTTTTCGGAATGTACACCTTTGCGTTGGTTACCCGTCATCTCGGGCGCCGCCCGACTTTCGTCCTCTTCCTGCTGGCAGCGATGTTTGCCTCGTTGGCTGTCTTTGTTTTTGCCCGCACGTCGACTTCGGTTTTGATCCTGAACCCGTTGATGGGCTTCTCGGTCGCCTCCCTCCTGAGCGGATATACCATCTACTTCCCGGAATTGTTCCCGACCCGTGTGCGGAGCACGTCGGTTTCGCTCTGCTACAATGCCGGACGCTATATTTCGGCGATCGGACCGTTCTTTATCGGGTTCCTGACCTCGTCGGTCTATGCTCATAAGTCGGAACCGATGGCTTGGGCGGGTGCGACCCTCTGTCCGATCTTCCTGCTCGGGATCATTTTGATTTTCTTCCTTCCCGAAACGAAGGATCAACCGCTTCCCGAATGATTGAAAGGTATGCATAATGAAACGTGTTTTTCTTTCGGTTTTTGTCCTGCTTTCCTGCTTCGTTTTGGGGCAGACGCCGTTGCTTCGGGGCGAAAAACAGGCCAACCCCGATCCTGCGTTGATCGATGCCGACAACTGGATGATGGTCATCATTCCCGATCCGCAGGCCTATGCACGCTACACGCGCAACCAGGGGATCTTCGAGCTGATGACCGCTTGGATTGCCGAGAATCGTGACACGCTGAACATTCAGCAGGTGGTCTGCGTCGGTGACCTGGTCGAGTCGAACGGTTTGCAAGAGCCGGACGGTGTTTACGCCAACCAGACCGGACTTCAGATGTGGGCCTCGACCTCGCGCGCCTTTGAACGGCTCGACGGACTGTTCCCCTACATCCTCTGCACCGGAAACCATGATTACGGCCCCGATATCTTCCCGGAAGGGACCCATTATGGCGTCAGATCGGCCGAGACGCGCGACTCACACTTCAACGAGTTCTTCCCAATCGACCGGAACCCGGCGCTCCAGGGTGTGTTGGTCGAGACGGCTCCGAATGCGTTCGGCGTTCATACGCTCGAAAATGCCGCCTATGAATGGACTGTCCCCGGCGGGAAGAAGATGCTGGCCGTTGCGCTCGAGTTTGCCCCGCGCGACGAGGTCGTCGAGTGGGCCAAAGAGCTGTTTGCCCGGCCGGAGTACCGCGACCACTTCGGAATTGTCGCGACACACTCTTATATCCTCGACTATCACAGAGGGGTTGCCCATATCGACAGCAAGAGTTACAGCGTCTGCGAGTCGGGTAATTCCGGTAAGCAGATTTGGGAAAAACTGGTCAAGCCTGCCGAGAACATCCGGATGGTTCTCTGCGGACACATCTCGAAGGCCGACGATATTTACGGGTGTACCGGATTCCGCGTCGACCCAAACGATTCCGGTAAACCTGTCTATCAGATCCTTTTCGATACCCAGGCGATCGGCGGAGGCTGGGATGGGAACGGCGGCGACGGTTGGCTTCAGCTCCTCGAATTCAACCGAGATCTGACCCACGTTCATGTCCGCACGTTTTCGCCGCTTCTTTCGATCTCTCCCGTATCGCGCAGCGAGCGCTGGCTTCGCAACGAGAAGTGCGAGTTTGAATTTAATATCGAATAGACTCCGGTAAGTATCCCCTCTTACATGCCCGGCCGAGAGTCCCACCGGCCGGGTTTTCTTTTGGTTTTCCTTTTCGGTTTTGTGAAATTCGGAGGGATCCGATAACTTTTCATCTTGATACGACCGGAAAAAAAGATTAACTTCCCGTCGCACGTCGAATACTTCGGCGAATGGTCATGCGCCACGGTCATTAAGGAAAAGGTTTATTTATGGGTGATAAGAGCGTAGCTTGTGCGGCGCTGTTTGCGGCGGCTGTTGGTTTGGGGCTGACGGGATGTCAGTCTTCCCCATTGAGATTTCATAATCCGTTTGAACGGACACCGAGACCGGAAGTCAAATCACCGGCCGAAATGGACGACATTCATCTCAAGGCCCCGCCAGAGCGCTATACAAAAGACGATTACCTCCGTCGTAGCGAAAAGGACGCCGACCTCGAGAACTCGTTCGCCCAACGGGGAGAGTACGGTAGCCGGGAAAAGGCCTCCTCTTCCGACTCGGAAAAGAGTCGCGATGTTGAAAAAACCGCTATGCGCGAGGACGTAACCGAGGTGCATTCCGAAACCTACGGCGATGCGGCTCCCGGTTTCGACGATTACCCGTCCGATTCGGTTCCTTTCGCTCCGGGGAGTATCGGCGAAGTCGATACGTATTAAGTTCTCGGCACGGTTTTCAGAGGGTGTGGCCCTTCTTTTGCTCCCCCCGGCCGTAGACGGGATTTCCCTGCGCAAAATGTTTCAAGCGATACGCGCGCTCCTCTCGTGGGGAGCGCGCGTATCGCGTTTCCGGATTTTCTTTCCGAACTCTTCGGTCGGAATTTCTTTCGCCAACGGGAGAATCCTTTCCCAATATCGTTATTCGAGGGAGAGGATAAACTTATAGAATTTCTTGTGGAATCTGTTCCAGTCGTTTCCGAAGACGGCTTCGAAGTCGGCTACCCGATCTTCCGGCGACCAGACGGCGTACGGAGGCTTCGAAACAGCGACTTTCAGGTACCGGGCGAGTTTTTCCGGTTCTTTGGTCTGCAAGTAGTAATAGAGCCCCCAAGAAAGGGCGTAGGAGCGGAGCGGGTTTTGATGAAAGTTTTCTTCCCGTAGAATTTCACGGACCGGATCGGCCGAATCGGCTTCGAGGGTGCGGCGCAGATCGGCCAGACGCGGGGTGTTGACTTTCCCCCTTGCCCCCCGGAATCGCCATCCCTGCGTGGAACGCGAGTCGGGCACTTCGAAGAACATCGAAAGCCCTTCAACAGCCCAGAGCGGGTAAGGCCCGGTTCTGAGGAAGAGTCCGCGGTTAAAGGCGATCTGGTGAGTTGCCTCGTGAATGACGGTCGTAACACTTGCCGCTGCACCGGGGCGGGCTAAGAACGCCTCGATATCGGCGGCGGTACGCCTTTTACCCCGAAGGTCGCCCCGGAGCGTTTCTTCTTCGGAAAAGTCGTAGAGGATGATTCGATTGGTATTTCGATTGAAATAGGCGGCGATTCCCTCGGCACTCGGCATATCGCGCCGGGCATAGTCGAGGAACGCCTGACGGTTCGGCAGAAGGATGGCGATTAAAGGAAATTCCGGTTCCCGCAGATCGAATCCGCGCTGATTCTGGTAAAAGGCGAACGCGGTATAGAGCGACTCGAAGAGTTTCCCACACCAGACAGCGTAGGTGGCCGATGTGCGGTGGACGATCACAAAGTGCTTGGTCAGATGGAGGTTATAGCTCGAACCCAGGTCGTCGAGAAGTTCCCGGCCGACTTCGTCTTGGGTCATCGGAACAAACGGAGCCCCTGCCTCGGTGATTTCCGTTATATGCTCGGAATGGATCACCTCGATCGCGCCGTCCCGTTTCTGAATCGCGGTGAGTCCTTTTCCGTCTTCCTGTCGGTAATCGGCCAGAAGACGCCCGGTAAAGACGGCACCGTCGTTAGTATGAACCGTTACCGCAGGTTCCTCTGTCCTCGTCGTCGGGGCGAGATCTTCCCCGATTGCCGAACAGGCGATAAAGCAGAGGAACGTTAGGACAAGGGAGATGAACATTACGGGCTTTCTTCATAACCGGGAAGGAGGGAACTCATTTTTGTTTTATCATAACCTTTTTCGTCGGGGCCGACAAGGAGATTTTTGCTAATTGCGACCGGCAAGCGGTTTTGCTCCGGAAGATTTCAGGGAATTGATCTTGCGCCGGGGCGGGGCGATTTGTTATAGTTCCCCGCCAAAGGGATTTTGGGGAACGAATGTTCGTGTATCACGAGAACCATTATGTTTTATTCCTACCGCATACCGGTGCTGATTTCGGCGCTCATCCTGATCACGACGGGATGTAGCACGCCCTTCTGGGCGACCGATAACGAGCTTTTTTTGCGCCTACCCGGTACAGAGCGCCGGAGCGATCAGGTCGAGGGGGTTCTTCGCCCCTGGGAAAGGATCGAGCGAATTGCCGAAAAGGGGGAAAAGGGCGCAAAAGCCAGACCGGAAGAAAAAAAAGTTCTTGTCTATCAGTTGATCGAAGAGTATAACCGGTCGCGTGACCCGCTCGTACGCCGTGCGGCGATCCGCTCGCTCGGCCAAATTACGGTCAATGCTCCCATCGAACCGGCTCTTGAAACACTCCTTTCGGCATTGCACGAAGAGTCTCTCGGAAACCGGATTGCCGCGGTCGAGGCACTCAGCACCTACGGAACGGAAGTCAAGTCAGAAAATGTTTCCAAGGCACGGCTCGAAATCCTTTCGGCCTTTGTCGAATGTTACCATTCTCAGAGCTATTCTTCCGATGCCGGGAGCGAAAAGGAGAACAACGAGAGGAAGGACTTTCGCCTGGCCCTGTTACGCGGTGCCTCTCGCCTGAACGACTCGCCGCAACTGATCGAGTTCCTGGCCGAGGCGATGCGGGACGAACCGCTCGATGACGGCGCGCTGCGCCTTGCCTCGATGAACGCCCTGTCGAAAGTTACCGGGAAGAATTACGGGATCGACTACTCCCTCTGGAGCGAATACGTCGATTACCGTCTGGGGAAGAAGGGGACCCCTCCGAAAGAGCTTTCAGGGCTTCGTGCGGCACTGAACCTGAACGATTCCGCGATACTCAAATAGCCTTGTGGCCCGAATCGACCCCGGAAAACAAGAAGGCCCGTTTCTCCTTTGGGAAAAACGGGCCTTCAAAGCTTTGATGCGCAACGAGATTTTATTTGGAAGCGTAGGTCAGTTCCGTTTCACGCCGGAAATCACGTGGGCTGAACGCGACCTGCGCATTATCGCCGGCCCGCAGTTCGGTCTCTTTAACGCCCGAGAAGATGTTGCCGTCTTTTTCGATCAACACTTTGATTTCGAACGGGTAGACTTCACCCGGAACGAGATTCTTTGCCAGAAAGGTACGGGAAGTTCCGGTCAGTTTGGTGCGATAGCCGTTGATAATGACCACGGCGTTTTCGGGAACGTTCATCTGAATACTTCCGACCGTCATCCCTTCGTTTGGCTTGGTGCGACCCGAAACCGGGTCAAAGAGACCGCGGAACGCGTCGTCATCTTCCGGTTGAATCTGGGGAATTGTCGGCTGATCGGTCGGCCTGACAGAACCGGGAGTCGGCTCAGCCGGTTCGGTGGCTTTGTTCTCCTGCGGGATCAGGCTCGCTCCGTTTTCGGCGGGAGCCTCGGGCGTTTCGTCCCCGGAGACCTCTTCGGCATCATTTAATTTCGAATCATCTTCGGTCGAGACGGTTTCGCTTTCATCGGCGGCGGGCTGTTCGATCGTGCTGTCGACTCTCCAATCTTGACTGGTGCAGGCGTTGGCGTCTACAAAGATGCCGCCGTCATAATCGGAATAGGAATCGACATAAATCCCGCCGCAACAATCCCCGGCGACGGGATAACCGGCGCCGTAACCGCCAACAAACGGGTCGATGAACGGTTTACCACAACCGCCGGAGCGATATCCCGGGCAGTTGAACCCGCCGTATCCGCCGTGACCACTGTACGCTTCGCAGCAATAACCGATCCCGGCTAATCCACAGGTGCTGCCATAGTTCGTGCCATAGGAAACGCAGTACGAGCCGCAACCGAACAGGGCGCGGGCAAGACATGCGATCGGGCGCAGGAGCGGGCAGGGGGGATCATCATCGCAGAAACTTTCGAAGTTGTAGATAAAACGGCCACGATAGGCATCTTCGTGGGGGCTGGTCATATACGACATCTGAGAGACGTGTTCGTCGGCATCCGCAGCGGCATCGGTCTGGGTGTTTTGGGCAGGAACCGCAGCCGGAGTGGCCTCGGGTGCAGGAACCGTATTTTTGGCACTGTCGGTAACCGAAAACTCATTGGCGGAGGCATTACCGTAACTATTTGCCGCGGCTGCCGTACCGGCAGTAGACCGTGCGCCACCGGCGCGATAGGCTACTTGGTCGGTGACGTACCAATTCTTCTCCCACCGTTTCCCGTAGTAGGGGGTGTGGTTGTACTGATCGTTATGGTAATCGTAATGGAAAGGCGTTTTACCGACCACCGGGCTGACGAAGGCCACATCGGTATCATACTCGTCAAAACCGGCGTAGATGTTGGGAGAACCGTAGAGGTATTCCGGATAGGTGTTCGCGAAATAGACCGGTGCGGGAACCGCACGGCGCCCGAAATTGCCATGTGCCACACCGCCCCCCGGGAACCCGACGCCGTACATGCAATGAGGACAGCCCAACCCGATGCCCGAACAACAGGCCGGACAACCGACACATTCCGCACACTTGCCATAGTTGCCGGTTACGACAACACCGGGTCCAAACGCGGTAACCGAAGGCACCAGAGCCAACGTGATCATCCCGAAAAGGGCGACGCACGCAAAACCAATATTACTCTTTCTCATCATCTTTCCTTCTTCTGAAAAACCTCAAGCTAAGCGTTTTAGTTATTTTATGTATTCTATTCCTTTTTTCTCACTTATCAAGGACACGCGGCAAAACACCCCTTAAAATAATTCTAGAACACCAAATGAATTTGCGCCAAGGATGATTCGGTAATTCAGACGAATTTTCGAATGAGGGATCGGATTTGCCGGTCATAGGGGGAGAGGGACACAGAACGAGATGAACCGACCGTCGGCTGGCCGACGGTCAACCGAGTGGTAAAAATAAATTTGCGAAAGATTCTTGACACTATCTGATTGACTGGCACGGCCGTTATGTTCTTTCCCGGCGACCATCGAATACGCTTGATCGCGGATTTTACATTAAGACGTTGGGATCGGCACTGTCGAGCGGGTTTAAGCCGGAAATCTCTAACACCGACCAGGAAAGCCGGTACACGAGTGCCGATTTTACCAGCGTTTTAAAGCTCTATGACATTTGAATCAGCATGGACGGTCGGGGGTGTGTTTTGGACAATGCCTTCATCGAACGGTTCCGGCGAACCGTTAAATACGAAGAGATTTATCTGAATCATTACGATAGTGTCTGGGAACTTGAAGACCGTTTACCGGCCTGGTTCGATTTCCATTGCAACCGTCGTCGCCATAGTGCTCTGAATTACCGCTGTCCTGCCGAACTCTTTTTTGGCTCATCTGCGGCCGAAAAGAAGAGTTTGCAAAGAGCTTGACATGGGGGAGGAAGCAAGAGTAATACGAGGGGGTGGGACCCGTTTTTCATCCTTGATTTATCCCCCGCGGGGGATAAATCAAGGGCAAGATGCTCTACGATACAACCCTGTTTATTGTCCGGGAAAATGGGGCCATCTCAAAGACCATAATTTTAGCGGGAAGCACATTAAGACTTTTGCAACAACCGATGCCCTGCGTGTTCGGCCGGACTCGCCATTATAGCACTGTTTGGCTCTGTTTCAATATTCGCATGAAAAAGGTTTGGTGTGAGCAGGTCGAAACATCGGTTGAAGCGGGATCAAAAAAAGCCTGAATCCTTTGCAGAGGAATCAGGCGGAGTACCTCCAGAGGGACTTGAACCCACGACCCACGGATTAAGAGGCCACAGGAAATTTCACGAAGTCCCTATTTTTAAGGCATCGGGGCAAGGCCTATATCGGCATTTATCACCAGTTTCAACACCCTTTTCTGTGTTTTTCTGTGTTCTCTGTGTTTCTGGAGACAGGGCGGGGAGACCGAATTCCATCGTGACAGCCGCTCGTTTGCCCCTGCTTGGCGAAATCCCCTCACGCGCCATGGAATGGCAGGGCGAAATTGCGGGGAAAGAGGAAAGATCTTGAACAATAACAGGGTATGCTAATATAATGTCAGCTGTTGCGTCCCAAACAATCCTTTCCGGAGATCAAATGATGAAAAAGTCCCCCCGATTTTCAAAACTTCGCGTCGAAAACCTCGAAGAACGGACCCTCTTGGCCGTGATGGCAGGGGGGATTGAACAGACTACTGAACTTGTTGCGCCGACCGAAGCGACAACCTGGGTGGTAAATACTTATGATGATCCGTCAAGCTGGAGTACAACTGATAATATCATTTCTCTACGTGAGGCAATCAGTCGTGCTTCCGTGGGCGATAAAATTACATTTGATGGCTCTCTTTATGGAAAGACAATCACACTGAATGGCACAAGGCTTTCTATCAGTAAAGGGATCACGATAGATGCCTCAGCGATTGGCAGAATCACGATTGACGCCAACGGGCAAAGTGGAGTGTTTTATATTAGTGGCGGAAGTGAAGCTAATCCGATAGAAATGATTGCACTGACGATCACGGGGGGAAATAAAAATGATAGTTGGGGGGGTGATGGCGGAATTTACTGTTATAGTGGAAATTTAACAATCGTAGATTCGGTCATTTCAGGAAATGTAAGTAGCGGGAATGGTGGTGGGCTTTACTGTTATAGTGGGAACTTGTCAATCATCAATACGGTCATTTCGGGAAATTCTGCCGGAATGTATGGTGGTGGAATTTATAATGAGAAAGAAAGCACTCTGAACATTACAAACACTGTTGTTTGTGGTAATTATGCATGGGGTGGAGGAGGAATTCGTAATGACGGATCCGCAAATATTGTAAATACAACAATTACAGGCAACTCTGCAAACTTTTGTGGTGGAATTATCATTACAGGCACGCAGACATTCACAAATTGCATTATTGCTCTTAACCATGCTAGTAGTAATGAAGATCACGATATTCAAAGCGGTAAAACTTTTACCGACAATAACAATCTCATTGGTGTAGATCCGGGATTTGTTGTTGCACCGAATTTCGAAGCGGGTAGACTGACAAATCTCAATGAACTGGATTTATCTCTTACCGAAAGCAGCCGGGCGATCGACCGGGGTGATAACAGTTTCGTCGAGACAGATATGGATATTGCCGGAAATCCGAGGATTTGTGTCGCATGGAAGGACACGGCAACGGTAGATATCGGAGCATACGAGTATCAGACTCGAATTGAAAAGGATATCGAAGAGCCATCGTTGACTGTGACGACAACTCTTGATGTTGTCGATGATACCGACAACATTATCTCTCTGCGCGAAGCAATTCTTTACGCAAATCCAGGAGATGCGATTACTTTTGATGCTACGCTTGCCGGAGCGACTATCACTCTTACCGGAAATGAAATTCGGATTGACAAACCGATTACTATTGATGCGTCCGCTATTGGTGGAATATCAGTTGATGGAAACAGCAAAAGCCGTGTTTTTTACATAATGGCTGGAACTGATGACAGGCCGGTAGAGTTGATCGGACTAACAATCAAAAATGGACGTAGTGAATATGGAGGAGGAATTTATAATTATTATAGCACAATGTTAATAGCAAAGTCAGTCATTGACTGTAACACAGCATTAGACTTAGGTGGTGGCATTTATAACGATAATGGAAAAATTACGATTGTGAATACTGCCGTTTCTACAAATTCTGCTGCTTATGCTGGTGGTATATATAATGAAAATAGTTTTTTAACGATAGCCGATTCAGTTATTTTCGGTAATTGTGCAGATGAGGGTTATGGTGGCGGGATTCTTAATGACTACCGTAGCATTCTGACAATTTCTAATACCGATATTTCGGGGAATTCAGCAGCGTGTGGCGGAGGTGGGATTTTTAGTGATGCATTCGGTTCGTTGACGATTACGAATACGACTATTTCCGGTAATTCCACTAATGAATTTGGTGGCGGTGGTATCTCATGTGATCGTAATATTTTGTCAATCGTTAATACGATTGTCGCTCTTAACTATGCGGAGCATGATAGCGATATTTATCTATCTGGTGAAGCCTTTTCTGGTAGCAATAATCTTATTGGATTTGATCCGGGATTTGTTGTTGCACCGAATTTCGAAGCGGGTAGACTGACAAATCTCAATGAATTGGATTTATCTCTCACCGAAAGCAGCTGGGCGATCGACCGGGGTGATAACAGTTTCGTCGAGACAGATATGGATATTGCCGGAAATCCGAGGATTTGTGTCGCATGGAAGGACACGGCAACGGTAGATATCGGAGCATACGAGTATCAGACTCGAATTGAAAAGGATATCGAAGAGCCATCGTTGACTGTGACGACAACTCTTGATGTTGTCGATGATACCGACAACATTATCTCTCTGCGCGAAGCAATTCTTTACGCAAATCCAGGAGATGCGATTACTTTTGATGCTACGCTTGCCGGAGCGACTATCACTCTTACCGGAAATGAAATTCGGATTGACAAACCGATTACTATTGATGCGTCCACTATTGGTGGAATATCAGTTGATGGAAACAGCAAAAGCCGTGTTTTTTACATAATGGCCGGAACTGACGACAGGCCGGTAGAATTGATCGGACTGACAATCAAAAATGGAAAAACAAAAGAGAATGGCGGTGGAATTTTCAACATTGATAGTGTTCTGAACATTGCAGATCTGATCGTGTCCAACAACGAAGCCGGTATTGATGGTGGTGGAATTTATAATGACAATGCCATAATTACAATTATAAATTCTTCGATCCTGTCTAATTCAGGAAACAGTTGGGAATCTTGTGGAGGTGGAATTGGTATCCATAGTGGCACATTGACGATCATAAATTCAATCATTTCTGGGAATATTTCAAAAGCTAATGGAGGTGGGATCGGGGTTAGCGCTGGTACGATAACAATCACAAACTCGACCATTTCTGAGAACTCAGCATGTGATAGTGGTGGAGGAATCATTAACTTCAGTGGAACGATGCTTCTTTTAGATACCATAATTATTGGCAATACGTGCGCTGGTAGCATGATTGTCGGTGATGGTTACTATGGTGGTGGAATTAGTAATTATGGCGTGTTGAATATTACAAATACAACCATTTCAGCAAATTCAGCAAGTTCTGGTGGTGGAGTCTATAACTACGGCGAAATGCTTACGATCGTGAATTCCACAATCAGTGGAAATTCCGTAGATAAGCGTGGGGGTGGAATTTATAATGATTACTGTGGAAATCTGGTTATTAAAAATACTACCATTTCTGAGAATTCAGCTAGCTACGGTGGTGGTATAAGTATAGATTACGAATGTACCTTTTTGGCTTACAATTCAATCATCATTCTGAATGCTGCCGACAAAGATGGAACCGACATATATAGTTGCGATGAAGACAATGCTATTGATGCCTACAACACTCTTTCTTCCTTTACTGGCTGGACGAAATTAGAAAATTGCCCTGTCTACGACCCCTCCCTGCCACTTTTTGAAGATACTTTCAACGAGGATTACACATTAGCGGAAAATTCCCAAGTGATCAATAAGGGAGACAATGCCTATATTGCTGGTTACGACATCGATCTGGCCGGAAATCCCCGCATTGTCAACGGAATCGTCGATCTCGGTGCCTACGAGTATCAGGGTGTCATTCCTGCCGAACAGCTTGCCGCGTCCGAGATAACGACCGGCGATGAAGGTGTCTACGTTTCCTACGGTGCCAACCAACATCGGATTCTCTGGAACGCTGTCGAAAACGCTTCAGGCTACGAATTGGCTTATTCCGCCGACGGGAATTCTTGGACGGTCATTTCGACAAGCGATCCCGTTACGGTTGTTACTGGGCTTACTTACGGCCAGGACGTAAAATACCGCGTGCGAGCTTTGGGTGACGGGCTTTCCTATACCGATTCCGACTGGAGTGGCGTCAAGACGTTCAATGTCTGTCCGATGGATATCGACGGCGACGATTTCATCGGTCCCGGCGATAACGCTATTCTTTCCGCCGCATGGTTCTTAACCGAAGAAGACGCCAGCTGGAAAGAATGGTACGATATTGACGGCGACGGATTTATAGGTCCGGGTGATTATTCCTACCTTTCCTCAAACTGGTTTTTGGAGAAAGGAGACGCCGATCTTATCTATCCCCCGGCAAAAGCCGCCGACATCGTTTTCTCCGAGTTTGCCTCGGCCGACGTCGGGGCGGACCTTGACGTGTTCTGAACTGCCCCGCAACCGAGATTTCAGACAAAGATCAGCACGATGGCGGACTTTATCACCGATCTGAAAATCAAAGGCGTGCCATGCCGAATGCGTATCCGCGGAGCGCAGGAGGAGACATATGCCATCAAAATCAGATTGAGCGATCCGGATACACCGGAACTCTGGATGATCAGTCCAGGATTTTTGGCCGAATTCGCCGGGATCTCGGATCGAAACATGTGGACCACTACCGGACCGTTCGACCCGATATTCCGGCAGAATCTGACAGAGACGATCGAACGCAACTATCATCGTGAGACGCACTCGGGCGATTCCGATCCGGAAGAATTCGATGTGATAATGCGCAGGCTGGTCAATCACTACGTAGAACCGATGATCAAAGGCCTGCTCGAAGAGGGGTTCCCGGAGGATGCGGTGCCGGTTTTCCGGCAGTTCGCGCGGGAGGATTTCGCGTTTTCCATCGGCCTGGCAATCGGGCAGTTCTGGGATCGGGTCAATGAAGGTCAGTCAGAATGAACATTTCTTGCATAGTGCTGTCGGATCCATAATCACTTAATATTTCCTAGAATATGTGATAGACATCCTGCTGATGTAAGAAATGATGTTATACATTTTAAAAATTCTACCGTAGGAAATGCGAATTTACTGATCATTTCTCACAAGCCCAACAATGGAAAGCAAAACAGGTAACCATGTAAGAATCATGTAGACACCAGCAACAAACCCCATGAAGCTATTGCCAAAGAAAAATCGATAACAAAAGACAGGTAAAGAAAGGACATCGTCGCAATGTGTATCAGGATAACCTGCAAACCAAAACCAAAACATTACTGGAGTCAATAAAATATACCAGCAACCTAACGCAGCGTGTTTATCACGATTCTTTTCGTTGACAGGCCCCCAAATAATGAACACACAAAAAAGGAGAGTGGTGATAACAGCGTAAACAAACCTAAGAAACGGGATCCAAGTAGCGCTCATCATTTCGGTCTGTCCTAACAAATATGTGGCGAGGTTATCGTAAGGGGTATGTGTCTTATAGTAGATCCAATGTACTTGGGATCTACTATACCACTACAAATAGCATAGAATATTTGATTTAAAATTTCAACCACATCTCAATAGTCTTCCCTAACTCCTCGAATAAATATCGCCTCTATCTGGTGGCTATTTATTCTCTGCAATAACATCAACGAGGGGACCGCAATTGTTACCGATCGCTTTTCAGTTGAAAGCCTTTATCTCATTGAATCGAATCATGTCACTCTACAGAACGTAGAGCTCGTCTCGTTTTTGATGTTTAGCCTTGTATTTCCGGAAAACCATAGCGGCGCAAAAGCTTGGTAAACTTCTTATAATTTTTGGGGAAGGCCATATATCCACTTGAATAGAAGTAAGTGCCGTTATTAGAAAATTTCACAAAAGTACTCCAACTGTATCCATCAGTAACCATCATATCGTATCTATAATTCCAGTCAAAAAATCGAAGAGAGCGCAATTCGTCGAAAAAACCTTCCGCCTGTTGTGAATCCCATGTTCCTTCTCTCGATTCCCAGTCGGTTCCTTGTTCCCATGCCTCATGGGGGGAGCAGCTTGCGACGTGCCAATACCAGCATGGACGATCCGTAAAGGAAGTGATTGCCACATATTGCTCTCCGCCGAAGGAAAAACCAAAACCATCGATCGCGCTGTTCTCATCAAACGCCTTTTCTTTCCTTAGGGCCACTTCTATCCCACGTCTGTCCTGCCAAACGATCTTATGTTTCTTGCAATTCCTTTTCCAACGCTTTCTCCCGAATATGTCTGAGGAAGGATTGGCATGCAGCATTTCATCTTGATACCAATCGGCCCATTCCCAGTAACGGTCAAGCTCTTCGTGTTCCGAGAGACCGCTGAGAATTTTTCGTGAGACGAACGGGGTTCCCAAAAAAGCGTTGGGTGCGATTTCCTCAACCGTGGATGGTGCCACAAGGTGCTGCAGGGATGAGCAGTCGGCAAAAGCCTTTTCCCCAATGTATTGAACTCCTTCCGGAATCACGACCGAGACAATCCCTTTGCCGGAAAACGAGAAATTCTCAATGTGAATGACGGGCATTCCGTTTATCTTGCTCGGAATGACGATTTCCGATTCTGATCCGGTATAACCGACAATCCCGAGACACCTCTCGTGTTCATCTCCGGAATATGAGGTGACTTCAATCAGCCTGTAACCGTCGGAAACAAAGGTTTCTTGACTCATAAATGCTCCCCCCGTGAGAAAGATTCTCGCAACCGATAGAAACAGCAGACGTCATGGTTCAATGAGGTCATTTTAGCCGTAACAGTCACCCCCTGCAAGAGAACAAAAACGCGGCTTTCCCGTGGGAATTTACGGGCGTGGTAGATGAGGAGATCGTGAACCGACTCACCCTACAGAACGTAGAGTTCGTAAACCAGCTTCAGCGGGTTGCCCGTCTTGAAGATCATCTCATATTCGACCTGATACGCCCCGGCTTCGGGAAACATATAGCGCTCCCGCTGATTCGGAACGTGGAAGAAGTTGTAGCCGCCGCTGTCGCGGGTCCAGAATCCGTTTTGCTGAATTTCGTCGCTGACCGCGTCCAGACCGACGGGAACACCGGTCATCCCTTCGACCGCCTTGCGCCCGATCCCCCGGACGTTCCGCACGAGACGGTAAATATTCATCGTGATCGATTCGAGCTGATCGGCGGTGAGCCAGACTCCGTTTACGGCGTCGAGGATCCGCGCCATGAACGCGCAGTTCTGCCCCCGCGTGCCGTGTTCCTGCTGGGCGTAGATGTCCTGAACCACCCTATACAGCGTGGCCGACAGGGAGGGGAGGGTGTAGGTGTAGAATGCCGAAATCACCGAGCCCCGGCTGTTTTCCGCCGAGACGTTGACATAGTGCGTGGAGCGCGGTTCGAGATTCCCGTAGAGTTTCGTCCGGTCGGCTGGCAGGACCTCTTTCGGTCTCCCGTCCAATGCTGCATAGTAGGTTTCCGCGCCTATATCGTCGCAACTGATTTTCAGCGAACGCGCGGTCAGTTCCCCGGTAACGCCCACTTCCGGCACGTTCTCCTCGATCACGGGGCAAGTAACGTCTTCCGCCGTCCCCTGGATCGGTTCGGACCAGTCGAGTCCGAGCGTCCCCTCTCCGTCGACCTGGCCCTCGTTGTCGAGGGATCCGACGGAAAAGTGGTCGCCCGGCCCGATGTTCAGACGGTCGTTTTCACCGATTTTCAAGTTTGCCATAGCGTTACCTGACCCGGTTCCGGCGGACTCCGGCCCAGACGCCGATGAGGATTCCGAGCGTCATGACCGTGTTGAGTATGCAGAGAAACATCATCATTGTCTCCTTTCAGTATTTGCCGACGTACTCGGCGTAAATGTCCTCGCCGCTTGCGAATTTCCGCAGACGGACGATGTGCGTTCCCGCCGTTGACATGTCGCTGAGTCCCCCGCGCACCCAGACCACTTCGCGCGGACTGCCCCCGGCGCCAACCAGGAACGACGAACGTGTTCCGGCGGTGGTATAGACGATGTGGACTTCAACGGAGAGCATTCCGGAAAGGCTGCCGTTGGTGAGGATCAGCCCGATCGTTCCGAGGAAGTACGGGCACGTGTCGATAATGACTTCAGGTTTCGACGTCATATCGACCGTTCCGTTCCCGCCGTTAACAGTGGCGGTCGTCTTGTCGTAGCCGCCGCCCCCCGCGCCGCCGACGGCGGAAATCAGGGTGATCTTCTGCCAGAGCATTCCAACCGAATTGGGCGCGACTCCGCTACCCGCCTGAAACTGCCGTCTCCAGAGTTCGCCCTGATACGTGCAGATGTCACCGATCTGGTAGGTCGTTGCAGCGTTGTATTCCGCGGCGATCGTTGTCTGTGGAACCAGATAGGTTGACTGCCCGATATTCGGCGGTCCGATGGCGTAGACCCCCTGAGTGTTAGTTGTCAGACGGTCGGATGACCCGCCCCCTCCGCCTCCGCCTCCGCCGCCTGCGCTGGCAACGGCTTCGTCAACATACTTCTTGTTCGTCAGGTCATTGTCGGCGGTCGGAACGGCGTCGCACTGAATTGTCTGAAACGCTGTGATTGCCATAAGATAAATCTCCTAAAAACGGGAGAGGGGGAAGGGGACTGATCTCCCCGGCCCCTCTGGTTACTCAGATCTGTCAGGACGCCTCCTGTACTCCGAGAATCACGGCGGTGTAGGTGACTCCCGAAGCGGGCGGGGCGGCGAACTTGAACGTGACCGTGGTCGTATCGTTCTCGACGGCGACCAGAACCTGCTTTCCGGTCGAATCGTAAACCTGCACCAGAACATTGGCGATACCGAGTCCGTGAGTACAGGTGAAATTCGCGTCCGTCCCGTTCCCGGTGATGGTGAAGATTTTCCCCTTCGCGGCAGCGGCGGTCGCGCTTGACGCGGCGGCGTCGGCGATAGCCTTCGCGGCGGCGGCCGTGATCGGCTTGGTGGTGTTGGTGGTGTCGTAAACCCCGCTTGAAGCCGCGAGGAAATCAGCCGAAATCGTTCCGCTGGAAACTTTCAGGCCGGTGCCGACGATCACGGCGCCTTTTGCGCTGGTGGTGGCGGCGGGAAGACGCGCGGCGGCGAGTGTCCCCTCGTTGATCGCGCTGGCATTGTGATTGTGCGTTTTCGGCGCATAGTTGGTGTTGACGAACGAGTAAACCGCAAGCGCGCTGGGTACTGTTGCATCGGTGGACGATGACGACACCGACGTTACAAGAGCACTGGAGGCAATCGCCGAAACGTCGGCTGCCGAGAGTGTGACCGTCCCGACCTGTCCGTTGACCGAAGCCACGGCCCCGGCATACTCGAACCAGTTCGCAGCGGTCTTGTAGGCGTCTGTTCCGTCAACGCCGAGCATCCAGTAGGTGCCCTTGTCGGTTCGTTTCACGAAATCGCCGACTGTGGCGTTGCTTTTGGCGATCATTCCCGCCTGATTCGTCACTTCACCGAGATACTCCCCGCCGATGACCCGCGCGGGCATGACGTCGATGGAGAGTTTGCCAGCCGAATCGAGCGCGGGCGCCTTCCCCTGAGTCGTGCCGATAAGATCGCCCTTGATGCTGCTGGTATCGACTTTCAGACCGCTGGCGTTGAGCGACAGGCCGCTGTTCGACTGAAGCTGAATCGTCATCGCCCCGTCGTTTTCCTGGGTGAGGCCGTTGCCGAGGTCAACCGTCAGCTTGCCGTTATCGTCCCCTGTGGTGGCGATCGTAAGACCGGATCCGACCTGAACGACACCTTTGGCCGATGCCGAAGCGCTCGGCAGACGCGCGGCGGCGACCGTTCCGGAGGTGATGTCGGCTCCGTCGTGCTTGTGTCCCGCCCCGGCATAGTCGCTGGCGGCGGCGGAGATCTGCGCGGCGACGTACTGGGCCACGAGTTTGGACGACGGCGCTTTCGTATCGTCGGAAGACGCAAGCGCGGTCGCTCCGGTCGAACCTGACTTGTTCAGCAGCGTGTTCTGGACGTAGGTATAGACCGCGCCGCTTGTCACGGCATTGGCGTTTCCGCTTGCAACGCTGGTCACCAGCGACTTGTCGGCGAACGCCGAATAGTGCGAGTTCAGATAGGCGTAAACGGCCCCGCCTGTAACGAGTTTCGTCCCTCCGCTGGCGACGTCGGTTCCGGCAGTTCCGTAGGCGGTCCATGTTCCGGCGCTGGTTGTCGTCGTATTCGACAGGAAGACGTAACCGGAACTGTTCTGCGTCGGAACGTGAACCGTGGTGCTCCCTGAGTGAGTTGTCAGCGAGCTGTTCACCACCCCGGCGACGGTATCGACGTAGTTCTTCGACGCGGCGTGATACTCGTTCACCGGATCGCGTTCGAGGTTGAGGTAACTCTTTACGAGGATTTCATTGACTTCGGACATATCGGATTCTCCTCCTCCTGCTTCGTTTAGTTCCAATGCTTCGATATATGCCCCTTCGGGCGGGTCGGTAAACCCGGTTTCGCTTCCGAACAGCTCGGGCGGCACGAACTCGACCTGATCGCCGTCGGCGAACCTGTGAGATTCCTGCATGTACGCGTTGACGCCTTCGGCGACATATCCCTTGTTGAGATAGACGAAACGGACAGTTCCGCTTGCCCTGTTGATGACCGCCGTAACGGTGTTGGTCGTCGTGTCCGTCCCGCCGTAGCTTGACTTGTTCAGTTCGCCGCGGGTGAACGTGACTTCCCACTCGCCTGTTTCGAACACGCTCGACCGGATCCCTTCGCCGGTTCCCGCCCATACCAGGATTCCGTGATTGTTGACCGGCCCGTCACCACTCTCCTGGCTCGGCATGGTGATTCTGAGCACCTGCGGAAACGGGGTTACGGCAGGCGCACCTCTTACCGCTCCGTAAAACACAAACATATTTCGGGTCCTCCTATTTCTGAATAATGACCGTGAAAGTTTCGTTGATCTCCGGGGGATCCACAAAGGTGATGCAGATGTTCCCGACAGACTGAATGACGCAGCGGACAAGGACCTTGCTGCCGTCCGCGTCCGAATAGACGGTGATGTTGACCTCGCGCACTCCGAGCGTGTGCGTCACGAAAAACACCCGGCGCTGGCCGTCGCCGATGAGAGTGGCGATTTCGCGCTTGCTGTCGGTTTCAGGCGGGTAGTTCGCCGCCGTGATGTTGCCAGCCACGCGAAGGTCGCCCCCGGTTCCGTCGGGCCGGAGGACGATATCGAGGTCTCCGTGGAGAGTTGTAGGGGTTGCCATTTGTCCGGGTCCGTTCTAATCGGATTCTTCTTCTTTCCTGTCGAGTTCGATTGCCAGCAAAACCGAGTAGCCAGCAAGGTCCATCAGCGTGTCCCGGAGAGACTCGCCGACCTTATCCGTTTCTTTCGTTAGGAGTGTCCTGAGCCGCGATACCTTGTCGCTCATCCGGACCCCGATCGCTATGTCCGGTTCAAGCCACGGAACGAAGTAAGGCGGCTGACCCGCCGTGTCCCCGTAGTTGGAGTTTTTCGCAAGCAGCGTCTCCAGGAGCTCGCCGCACACGTCCCTGATCCGGTCGGCGGTGGTCTTCACTTGCCTGAGTCCTTTCTGGTCCGGCGCCTGGTGGGTTTCTGGGGGGCGATATGGTCGATCTGTTCGGTGTGCTCCTGCAGAACACCCTCGTGCCGGGCGATGTCCTCCTCGTGCTTCATGACGGTGCTCTTGATGTCCGAGATTCCTTCCGAGAGGTCCTGAACCTGGTCCTTCACGTCACGGATGTTGTCGTTCAGCCGCTGGCTGGTGTCCTCGATGATGTGCGTGAGCACTTCCACATTCTTCGTCAGCGCACCCTGGGTCTCCGCGAGTTTGGTTCTTGAATCGGTCTCCTCAATGCGGAGCGATGTGAGTTTGACGTCGCGGGCGATCTCCTTCCTTTCGTAACGGCGCACCTCGCACCACCGGAACCAGGCGCACAGTCCGGCGTAGGCGGCCGACAGAACGATCAGCGCGATGATCAGCGCGACGATGATTCCCTTGTCGCCCTGGCCCGCAAGGTCGGAGAAGACTTTCGAGTCGATATTCCCGGCGATTTCGCCGAACAGAACAGCAGATCCGGTAATCGGTGTCATAATGCACACCCCCTCTCTTTGTCAAAATCCAA
>JBMNOP010000005.1:0-224174 GCA_050943135.1 Thermoguttaceae bacterium
CTGAAAGAAAGGGGTCTCAAGGGAGTTCGTCTTTTTGTCGGCGACAAGAATCTTGGCATGCTTGAGACGATTAACGAGGTTTTTCCGGACTCACGCTATCAGCGTTGCATCGTCCATTTTTATCGGAACGTATTTTCTGTCATCCCGCGTGGAAAGGTTCGGGCGGTTTCCATGATGTTGAAGGCGATTCACTCTCAGGAGAGCAAGGAAGCAGCTCGAGCCAAGGCAAAGCAAGTGGCCTCACAACTCCGTGAGATGAGGCTCTCCACCGCGGCCAGGAAGGTTGAAGAGAGCATAGAAGAGACGTTGACGTTTATGGAATTTCCGAGTCAGCATTGGACTCGCCTCCGAACCAATAACCTGCTTGAGCGGGTCATTTGGGAGATAAAACGCCGGACACGTGCGATTGGAGCGTTTCCGGACGGTCAGAGTGCGCTGATGTTGGTATGTGCCAGGCTCAGGCATGTTGCCGTTTCCGAATGGGGGACCAAACGCTATATGAATATGGATCATCTTTGGGAGATGGACGCAGAACGAGATGAATTGACCGTCGGCTAGCCGACGGTCAACCGAGTGGTAAAAATAAATTTGCGAAAGATTCTTGACACTATCTTTCTCTTGGATCATTTTGCGTTTCGATTTGAGTTCCCTCTCTTCTTTGCTCAGTTCGACGGTATCGGCCCTTTTCATTCTGCTTTTCACCGAAAGAAAAACAAAACCCAATTCCCACGGGCGATTATGCCATATTTTTTCAGGACACGATAAAGTTCGGTTCGAATGAGACAAAACCACAAATCCCGCCATGTACGAAGAACGCGCCCGCGTGCTTCCGCACGCGGGCGCGCCTGCCACCCATGGAGAAAGAAAGGTAATGGTTGGTTACTCTTTCACTTCGAACTCGGCATCGACGGCGTCGTCGTCTTTTCCGCCCCCTCCTCCGGCAGCACCCGCGGCTCCCGCCGTGTCGGCCTGCTGCGTGCTCTGGTAAAGGGCGGCACTCATCGCGTGAGTTACCCGTTCCAGATCGGCAAGCGCCGACTTCATCTTCTCGGTGTTGTCGGAATTGCAGGCTTCCCGAACCGCCTTGATTTGCGTCTCGACAGCCTCTTTATCTTCGGGGCGGAGTTTGTCGGCATGCTCTTTGAGCTGCTTTTCGAGACTGAAACACATCGACTCGGCTTGGTTCTTCGTTTCGACCTTTTCGCGCCGTTCTTTATCTTCCTGGGCGTGAATCTCGGCGTCACGTTTCATCTTTTCGATCTCGTCTTTCGAAAGACCGCCCGACTGCTCGATGCGGATCTTCTGCTCTTTTTGCGTGCCGAGGTCTTTTGCTTTAACACTCAGGATGCCATTGGCGTCGATATCGAACGAAACTTCGATTTGCGGAACACCGCGCGGTGCCGGGGGAATGTCTTCCAGGTTGAACTGGCCCAAGAGCCGGTTGTCGGTCGCCATTTCCCGCTCGCCTTGGTAAACCTTGATCGTAACGGCGGTTTGGTTATCGTCGGCCGTCGAGAAGATCTGTTTCCGGTCGAGCGGAATGGTCGAGTTCTTTTCGACCAGTCTGGTCATCACGCCGCCGAGCGTCTCGATCCCGAGGGAAAGAGGCGTTACGTCGAGGAGAAGAACATCCTTGACCTCACCGGCCAGAACGCCGCCCTGGATCGCCGCGCCGACCGAAACGACTTCGTCGGGGTTCACCCCCTTGTGCGGTTCCTTGCCGAAGAACTTCTGAACCGTTTCCTGAACCTTCGGGATACGGCTCGAGCCGCCGACCAGTACCACCTCGTCAATATCGGCAGGAGTCAGTTTGGCATCTTCGAGCGCCTGGCGAACCGGGCCTTTGGTCCGTTCGATCAGGTGGTCGACCATCCGTTCGAATTCGGCACGGGTCAACTTCATCATCAGATGTTTCGGGCCCGTCGCGTCGGCCGTGATGAACGGCAGGTTGATGTCGGTCGACTGAAGCGTGCTCAGCTCCCGTTTTGCCTTCTCGGCACCCTCTTGCAGACGTTGGAGTGCCATCGGGTCTTTTCGCAGGTCGATCCCCTGTTTCTTTCGGAAGTCGTCGGCAATGTAGTCGATCAGGACTTTGTCGAAATCGTCGCCGCCGAGGTGGGTGTCGCCGTTCGTCGCAACGACTTCGAAGACCCCGTCCGAAACGTCAAGAACCGAAACATCGAAGGTGCCGCCCCCGAGGTCGAAGACGACGATCTTCTGTTTGACGTTTTTGTCCAGTCCGTAGGCAAGTGCCGCCGCGGTCGGTTCGTTGATGATACGCATCACTTCGAGACCGGCGATCTGACCGGCGTCTTTCGTCGCTTGACGTTGGGAATCGTTGAAGTAAGCCGGAACCGTAATGACGGCCTTGTTCACTTTGTGGCCGAGGTAGGCTTCCGCCGATTCCTTCAACTTACGAAGGATCAACGCCGAGATTTCCGGGGGAGTGTGTGCTTTGCTGCCGGCTTCGACCTTTACGTAGTCTTGGGCAGAACCGACGAGTTTGTAAGGGATTGTTTCTTCTTCCGAACTGACTTCGGACCGTTTTCGCCCCATAAAACGCTTGATGGAGGAAATCGTACGTACCGGGTTTGTTACCGCCTGACGTCTCGCCGGTTCGCCGACGAGGGTTTCGCCACCGTCGGTGAACGCCACGACACTGGGAGTTAGCCGGTTCCCTTCCGGGTTCGGGATAACCTTCGCGTCTTTTCCTTCCATTACCGCGACCACGGAGTTGGTTGTTCCGAGGTCGATTCCAATGATTTTTTCACCGTTTGCCATAAATGCTGATTCCTCTCTATGCCTTAAACACTACCGGACGAGACCGGAGTTATTATTTACTTTGTTGTTGAATTCCGGTTGCCCGGAGTGTTTCAGCCGCTAAACACCCGCCGTGGCAAGCCGACGTTAAACTTGATGAGCAAATCGCGTGCCAAACCAAAAATTTTTCTTGAACGCCGAAAAACGTAGCAAAAATGCGGTTTTTAGGGAAAGAAGGGCAATAAGAGAAGGGAGTCGCCCCCGAATGACGAAAAGAAGAGACACGGTTCGCGGAAAGAGACTGCCATTTTGACATATTCCGCGAGGGAACACAGCCGCCCGAAAACGGCCGCAGACGGTATCGACCCTCGCACCGAAGGTGCAGGCGGGGTTCGTGCCGACCCGGAAAACCGAAAGGGAAAGAAGTTTTGTTATACGCTTTGCGACAAAAATAGTGCAATACAAAAAGCGAAATCGCCCACAAGAAAGAACAATCGTCACAATCGTCAATCTATATTTCTTTCCAAGTTTACCCTGTTTTTACCCGATACCCAATTTACCGAATCGTTAGATTCCAACGTCATCATTCAACGATATAGAGCACCTTAACAAGATTTTTATTCATCTATGGTCAGTACCAATTTTTCGTCTATACAGACTTTTGACGACCTTCAGAACTTCATTTATAGGACAATTTGCAGAGATCACGAGCTTTTACCCGACGCGTTTCCGACGACGGAAAACGTCCTGCGTAATGCCGACGGGGTCTCCTGCGGGATGATGTTCTGTCTCCATGGGCCGCGTAAGGTCAAGTTTTCCGCCATCTGGGAGAAGGAAAGCAACCGGATCCTCTTCTACGGACCGGCGGGGAAGCGTTACCAGCAGATCGATCTCGATCCGAACGCCGTTTGTTTTGCGAATCTCTGGTAAGAGCTCTTCCCGAAATTTTCGCCGGATTGGATTGACACACCGCCGAACCCTCATATATAATAGTGCCGGGATTTTCCGACCCGAAACGGTGTCGGAGAATATTTTGGCGCTGTTTGGTACCGATAGCGCTTGAACGTCTTCTGCACCCCCTCCTCTCCATGGGAAACGCAGGAAAAGTCTATCGCGCGGTGCGCATTTTGAGGAATCGGAAATATGTCATATCCCTGGTGGTACGTTCCTGCCCTGACATCTCCGATGGTGATCGCCATCGTCGCGGTCGTACACGTCTTGGTCTCGCAGTACGCGGTTGGCGGCGGGATTCTTCTGGCGCTGGAAAACAGTTACGCTCTGAAAACGGGTGATTCGGAGTACCGAAAATACTGGAAGTCGCACGCCAAATTCTTCATCTTGCTGACGGTCGTCTTCGGATCAATTACCGGTGTCGGGATCTGGTGGGCGATCGGCCTGGCTTCGCCGCTGGCGACCGAGGAACTCATCCGCATTTTTATTTTCGGGTGGGCCATCGAGTGGGTCTTTTTCATTCTGGAATTGGTTGCGGCGTTCGGATTCTACTACTTCTGGGACCGCCTCCCCAAATCAACCCATGAGACAATAGGATGGATCTACGCTTCGGCGGCCTGGATTTCGCTGGTACTGATCACCGGAATCACCTCGTTTATGCTCAACAGCCGCGGAATTTTCGGCGATTGGGAGCGGACCGGTGGGTTCTGGTTCGCCTTCTTTAACCGCCAATTCATCCCGCAAACCCTGCTGCGTACCGGCATCTCGCTTGTGCTGGCGACCATCTACGTCTACATGCACATCACCTGGGGGAGTGCCCGCGACACGTTGCGCGAAAAGACGATCCGCCGGATGCGGATCCCTTCGATCGTCGGAGTGGTTCTGATGGTACTCGGGGTCGGCGGTTGGCTGCTTTTCCTTCCGCAATCGGCACGAATGATGCTGGAGAGTATTGCAGTCCTCAACATCTTCCTCGGAATCTTCGTCGGGGCGTCGGCCGCGATCCTCCTGCTCCTGCTGCTCGGGCCGTTCCGGGCGCCGCAAAAAATGAACTTCACCTCGTCCCTTTCCCTTTTCCTCCTCGCGATTGCGGCAATCGGTTCAAGCGAGTTTATTCGGGAGGGGATCCGTAAACCGTTCCTGATCGACCAGGTCGTCTACGGCAATCAGATTATGGTCAGTCAGTCGGGGCCGATTTCCCGTTCCGGATACCTGAACAGCGGGGTCTGGACCGGCCTTTACCTGAAAGACCTGCAAGAGAAGTACCCGACCCTGAGAATCTATACACCGGCCAACATTCTTGCCGGTAGCCGAAATCTGTCCGCGGGCGGCGGAACGTTTACCCCAACAGCCGGAAGCCGCCTGATGACCGCGGTCAGTGTGGCCGATACGTCTCCCCACTCCCTTCAGGCCCCTGCGGTACTCGATCTGCCGGAAGAAGGGGTGCCCCGTCCCGGAAACGAAGATTGGTTGAGGATGGACGAAGAAGACCAGCAGGCGCTCGGCCAGGTCCTCTTTATGCATCACTGCAACGACTGCCATGCGATGAAATACGGCTACTCGGCAGTGGCGCCGCAACTCACCGGAAAGACCGAAGAAGAGATCGTATCGTTTCTGAAACGCCTGAATCGTCCCCGTTACTTTATGCCTCCCTGGTGTGGCAACGATATCGAGGCGACACTCCTGGCACGTTACCTGACCTCGATCCGTCCGGAAATGCCATCAAATATTACCGGCCGACCAAGCGAGCCCGACCTTCCCTGAAAACGAGACCCCCGGAGGGTGGTCAAAGGATAACAAGAGATGACATCGGTCGATATCTACAGTTTGAACGGTCTACCGGCTCCCTACTGGTTTATCCAGCTCTTTAAGGTGCTCGGGTTCATTCTCCACAGCATCCCGATGCACCTGTGGCTGGCCGGGCTTCCGCTCGCGTTGATTCTCCTGCTCATCGGCGGGGCCAACGGCAAAACCTTCGCCCGCCGCCTTTTAAAGCAGATGCCGATCATTATGGCCTTCGGGATCAACCTGGGGATCGTTCCTCTCCTTTTTATTCAAGTCGCCTACTACAAGGTTTTCTACCCGGCCACGATCCTGATGGCATGGCACTGGCTCGGCATCCTGGCGTTGGTTTTGCCGGCGTACTACTTGCTCTACCTGACCGGCGCCCTGGTCGATTCCGGTCAGAAATGGCGCCCCGCCCTTTCGGGGCTCGTGGCTTCGGTTTTGCTGGTTGCCGCCGGGTTGATCTTCACCGGCGCCTGGACGCTTATGTCTGCCCCCGAATCGTGGCCCGAACTCTGGCGTGCCAAATCGCTGGCAGGCGCCGCAACCGGTTTCGGTTCGAATTGGTCCGATCCGGTGGTCTTCCTCCGGTTCGTCTCGATCTGCGGGCTGGCCCTTCTGACGGTGACCTTCTGGCTCTTGTTCGACTCACACGTTCTCTTCACGCAAAAGAAGAGCGTGAAACGCCCGGCATCGGGCCGCCCGAAGCCGCAGATCACCGATTTTATGGACAACCCCTACCTTTCCGAAAAGAGGAAGCAAAAATTGCAGTATCGCCGTAGACAAGGGCAACTCTCCGAAGAGGAAGAGCTTGAAGCGCTCGAATACGGTTACGGTGACACCGAACCCCAAGAGGAAGAAAATGTTTCGGACAGAAGTGTCGACAGTGAGGCATATCAGCGTTGGACAAAACGTTTCGCGTCGGTGTTGGTTTGGTTCGGGGCCTGTGTGGCATTCGGTTCGCTCTGGTTCTATTACTACAAAGTCCTCGACGGTCCCGATTCGGTGACCGGTGTCCATGAGGCCTCGATGGTCTCTGACCCTTCGCAAATCGAGGTCGACGATTCCGCTCCCGAACGGATCGTGCCGATTTGGCTTCCGCCGGTCACCTTCGCGGGCATCGGCTTGTTTGCGATCGTAACATTCCTCGGAAGCATCGGGAAACTGGAAGGGAAGCTCCTGGTGACCCTTGTCGGACTGGCCGAGGCCGTAACGCTGACCTTTTTTGCCATCACCCGGCAGATCATACAAAACGAGCAGATTAAGGATTACCTCGATGTCCGCTCGATACCGGTTCAGTTGCAGTTAAGCCCGTTGTTGGTGTTCCTCCTGGTCTTCCTCTTCGGGGCCGCGCTGGTGTATTGGATGGTCTACGCGATGGCCAAAACGGTGAAAAGGTAAAAAGGAAAAACAACAGACGGCCCCGCATGCGACGGTACCCGGCTCGGTCCGTTCCCATCGTCGAGGCCTCGGAAATTTCGATTCACTCAAGACATTTCGAAAACGGTTTCCCCGCCGTGCGCGGTAGGCTCGGCGGTTTTCGGAATTCCGGCTTCGAATCCTTTACAAAAACAGAAAAGGTGAAAAACATGACGTATCACGAACTGATCCGGAGTCTTAAAACCGACGGCGGGAAGATTGTTATGCTCGTTGCGGACGGAATCGGCGGTCTGCCGATGACACCGGGGGGAAAGACGGAGCTCGAGGCGGCGAACACCCCGAATTTGGACGCGTTGGCGGTTCGCGGCGTTTCCGGAATGTCGATCCCGATCCTTCCGGGAATCACCCCGGGTAGTGGCCCGGGGCATCTCGGTCTGTTCGGTTACGACCCCCTCGAATATCCGATCGGGCGCGGCGTACTCGAAGCCTCGGGGATCGCGTTTCCGATCGGGCCCGACGATGTCTGTGTCCGCTGCAACTTCTGCACCATCGACGAGGCGGGCCTGATCACCGACCGTCGGGCCGGGCGTATCCCGACCGAAGAGAGTTCCGAAGTGGTCAAGCTCCTGCGTGCCGTCAATATCCCCGGGGTGGAGGTCTTTATCGAACCGGTGAAAGAGCATCGTTTTGTCGTCATCTTCCGCGGGAAGGGGCTGGGGGGGAACGTCGCCGATACCGATCCGCAGAAGACCGGTCTCGCTCCGCTCGAACCGGTTGCTAAAGACGAGGCAAGCCGGAAGACTGTCGAGGTGGCCAAAGAATTTTTCACCCAAGCGAAGAAGATTCTTGCCAGTCAGCCGAAAGCAAACTGCCTGGTCATGCGCGGTTTCGCCACCAAGCCGAATCTTCCCTCCTACCAAGAATTATACGGACTCAGTGCCGCGGCAATCGCCGTCTACCCGATGTACAAAGGGCTGGCGAGTCTTGTCGGGATGGAACTGGTCGGCAAGCCGCAGACTCTTCAAGAGGAGATCGAAGTTCTCAAAGAAAACTGGGAGAAATACGACTTCTTCTTCATCCATTTCAAGTACACCGACAGCCGCGGCGAAGACGGTGATTTCGAAGCCAAGGTTAAGATGATTGAAGAACTCGACCGGGTTGTACCCGATATCGCTGCACTCAATCCCGCCGCGCTGATCGTCACGGGCGACCACAGCACCCCAGCAAAGATGGCGTCGCACTCGTTCCATCCGGTTCCGACCCTGATCGTCTCGGATCTGGCTCGTACCGATACCTGTACCGCTTTCAACGAAACCGAAGCCAACCGCGGCGGACTCGGTCATTTCCAAGCAATTTATCTGATGTCTCTGGCCATGGCGCACGCCGGACGCCTTGAGAAATACGGTGCCTGATTTTCCTTACACCAAAGAGTGGAGAAAAGAATGAACAGCATGCAGAAGATCAAGTGTTTGACCAGTGTCCTCTTTTTGGCCCTGGCAGCCGTGTTCCCTCTTTGGACCGGTTGCTCGAAGGCCGAGAAACCGACCGTGCCCGATGCCCGGCAAGAGGATGCGCATCGGGAAGGGCAAACTGGCCCGGTCGATTCTGCCCCAACCGAAACCGCGCCGCAAACGACGACAGAAATCGGCGGCGACGTGTCGGCTTCCGACGGACAGGTGAAAGTCGTTCAACCGGGAGAATCATTCGACGAGCTGATTGCCTCGGCGCCGGTTGTCGTGGTCGATTTCAATGCCACTTGGTGCGCTCCGTGTAGAGAGCTCGGGCCGTATCTTGAACGGATGGCCAAGGCGTACAAGTCCCATAACGTCTCTTTCTTCTCGGTTGATGTCGACGAACATTCGGAACTCGCCCGGGAGCTCGATATCAGCTCGATTCCGGACGTTCGCATCTATGTCGACGGCAAACCGGTTGACAAGCAGATCGGTTGCGAACCGATCGAGCTTATGCAAAAGATCGAAGCCGCCATCAAGAATGTCGCGAAATAACGTTTCGACCCACGAGTAGATCGACAGAACATGGACCGGCCGGAGAACGAAAAATTCGGGAAAGAGTTTCGTATCCGCCGTCTTAGCGAGTTCCGCGCGGTTTACGCCGCGCGCAACCGCGCACGCGACGGGGTGATGACACTTTGTTGCCGGTCTAACGATCTGGGGATCACCCGCTTGGGCCTTTCGGTTTCCCAAAAGGTCGGTAAAGCCCACGTCCGCAACCTCTGGAAGCGGAGGGTTCGGGAAGCGTTTCGGCGCAACCGCCCCCGCTTGCCCGCGTCGGTCGATCTGGTCGTGATCCCGAATCGGCTCGAGACGGTTCCTCCCTATTCGGCGATTGTTGCCTCGCTCATCCGTCTGGCATCCATTGCGGCAAAACGTGTTGACAGAGGGACCGACTGATACCGACATCGCCGTCTCGGCGCGTTCGCCGCGGCATGTTTCCTCCGATGATCGTTCGGCGACGACGTAATGATACGGGTGCCGACGCGCCCATTTTTCGCGATGTTCCGTTTATTTCGTGTATTCTCGGATATTCTGACCGGCATTTTGGTCTGGCTGGTACGGTTCTATCAGGCGGCGATCAGCCCGATGTTCGGCCCAAAATGCCGATACACACCCACCTGTAGTGAGTATTTCGTTCTGGCCGTCAAGAAGTATGGTCCCTTCCTCGGTTCATTCAAAGGTGTATGGCGAATCCTCAGGTGTAACCCGCTGAGTAAAGGGGGGACGGATTACCCGTAACGGATGACGACGTACAGCTTTACCGACCTGCAGCGGCAGGCACTCGACCTGGGGCTCGACACGCTCGGTATTGTCCGAGCGGGGGAATCGAACTCTTGGAGAATTTACTCGCAATGGGTCGATTCGGGCCAGGCCGGGGAAATGGCGTGGCTGGCAAAACATCGCGACGCCCGCCGACACCCCGACGCGGTCTTGCCCGGGGTACAGACGATACTGGTCGCTGCGCTTTCGCTCCGGCGTGTTTGCGAGACGGCGGCGGCACACCTCCCCGACGGAAAATCGCGTCCCCGTGGTACGGTCAATCCCTACGCGATTTGCACCGACTACCACATGCTCCTGCGAGCCGGGCTTCGGGAACTCGCCCGGCGACTTGCCCCGCTCTTTCCGAACGCGATGTTTCGTGTGGCGGTCGATACCGCTCCTCTCCTCGAAAAGGAATGGGCTGCCCGAGCCGGACTCGGCGTGATCGCCAAAAACAGTCTCCTTCTTCATCCCAAGCTCGGCACCGAATTCTTTCTCGGTTTCCTTCTGACGACGATTTCTTGGGAATCGTTCACCGATCGACCGCGCGCATGCGAGATGCCCGACCCTTGTACCGACTGTAACCGATGCCTGAAAGCGTGTCCGACCCGTGCCCTGAATCCGGACCGGACGCTGAACGCCACGAAATGCCTGAACTACTGGGGAATCGAATACCGTGGCGATGAGGTCCCGGACGAGATCCTCCCTCTGCTGAAAACATTTCCGTTCGGCTGTGACCTCTGCCGCCGCGTCTGTCCGCACAATCCGGACCTACCCCCCCGACCCGAAATTCCGCTCGATTTAACCCCGGAAGAATTCGGAGAGCTCTTCAAGGGAACGCCGGTCGAACGACTCGGCTACGAACGGTTTCGGCGAAACGGCTTGGGAAAGGCCGGAAAGGCGGAGAGACCGAATTCCGATCGAAAATAGAGGCGAATACGAGGGAAATACACGGTTTTGCCCCGTCGGCGCTACCATGGGCCGAACGTGGTTCGGCGGAACACCTTTTTTTTCGAGTGGTTTTATTGTAATATTCCCGTAGGGTGATTTGTTGACTCTTAACAGAAAGTTCAGACGATGTCGGAGAACCAACCGTCCGCCCCGCAAGGTGAAACCTGTTTCCGGAAAAGTGATCGAGTCATCCCGCTCGACGTGCTTTGGCCTTTTTTCCTCCTGACCACTCTCTTCGCCTGGTGGGGCCTGGCGAACAACATGACCGACACGCTCTTGGCGGCGTTTAAGCGGATCATGAGTTTCAACGACGGGAAAACGGCGTGGATTCAGGTCGTCTGTTACGCGCTCGGTTACGGTTGTTTCGCGATTCCCGGCGCCATCTTTATGAAACGGTTCACCTTTAAGGCCGGGGTTCTTCTCGGCCTGGGAATGTATGTGGCCGGAACGCTTCTTTTCTTTCCGGCGTGCCAGATGGCATCGGTTCCGAACCTCTGCTACCTCTTTTATCTTCTTGCGATCTTGATCACTTTTGCCGGGCTTTCGGTTCTCGAAACCGCGTGTAATCCTTATATTTGCGCGCTCGGTTCGCCCGAAACCGCAACACGCCGACTCAACTTCTCCCAGGCGTTTAATCCGGTCGGCTCGATTATCGGCGTCGCGATCAGCCAGATGTTTATCCTTTCGCACCTCAATCCCCTATCGGAAGAAGAACGTGCCCAAATGACCGCCGAGGCGCTTTCGGCGGTCCGAACCCAGGAACTGCGCGCGATCTCGTACACCTATGGCACCATCGGGCTGATCCTCCTGGTAACCTGGATTCTGATCCTTTTGACCCGGATGCCGCGGTTGCGCGAGGAAGACCGACGGATCGACTTTATCGCCACGTGGGGGCGGCTCCTTCGGAACAGGAATTATGTTTGCGGCGTGATCGCGCAATTCTTCTATGTCGGTGCCCAGATCGCCACCTGGTCGTTTGCCATACGCTACTGCATTGCCGCGCTCGACCTGAACGCCGTTTTGGAGTCGGGGGGGGCCGAGGCGCTTCGGAATCTCGAGCCGGTTTCGGCCGGCTTTTACAACATCTGCGAGTCGCTCCGCCTTAACGCCTTTATCCCAAAAACAGCCGAACAGGCGGCGGCCACTTATTACGTTCTTTCACTCATCCTCTTTGTGGTGATGCGGTTCGTCTGCACCGGGCTGATGAAATTCCTGAAGCCCTCGACCATTCTCACGGCACTCGCGCTTTTGGCGGTTCTCTTCTGCGTGTATACCGCTCTGTGTCCGGGGATCTCCGGCGTTTATTCCTTGATCGGGATCACCGGATGCATGTCGCTGATGTTCCCGACCATTTTTGCGTTTGGAACGCGGGGATTGGGCCAGGATCTCAAAATGGGAGGGGCCGGTATGGTGATGGCGATCGCCGGAGCCGCGTTTTTGACCCAGGTTCAAGGACTTCTTTCCGACCGAACCGGGTCGATTGCCCCGACCTACCTTGTTCCCGCTGCGGGGTTTGCCGTGGTCGGTTGCTACGCGTTCTTCGTCGCGCGAAAAATCGAGAAGGGAAGCTAACCTGTTCGCAAAAGGTTCGTTATGACAACGCATTAAAAAAAGGCGCAAACCGAAGGGTTTGCGCCTTTTTCTCACCGATGCATAAGCACAGCCGCTACTTATTAATTTGCACCGTGAACATCACCCCATGGATGAGGGTGTCTTCGTGTCGCAGACGTTTGTCATCGCGAACTCCAAAGTAACTTCCATCGGCATTGATACGGTAATCGTTGATTGTCGTGCTCCGGGCAATGTTCGCCAGGTAGGTGAAGTCGTAGCCGACCTTAAACGAAACCACTTGGGTCCAGTGCCAGGCCGCCTCGACTTTGACGTTGGCGCCGGGAGACCATTGGTTAAAGTGTTTCGAATAGGCGAACGAGTTGGCTACGGTATTGATCGGGGAGTTGAGTGGGATTCCGCCGGTATCGCTGAGATCTCCCGACTGACTCGATTCGTATTTCAGACCGAGGTAACCGTTCCCCGAAAGGTTCTGACGATTAAAGCCGGCGAAAAAGGTTCCCTCGCCCGAGACTCGCCAGCGGTTATTCGACAGGGTATAGCGACCCCCGATTTGCGGACCGATGATTTGGTTGTCGGCATCGAAGTTCCAGCTCGAATACCCCAGATCGGCGCCCGAGAAGGAATCGCTCTCTTCGTTGTACTCGTCGTATTCTTGACTGTCGGCCGAAATATTTCCGCTCGGGGTCACGACCGTCGAGCCCCCCTTGTTGAGGATATTGACGATGGTGTTTGTATAGTGTGAGCTGGTCTTGGTGGTGGCGTGGGCAAAGAATTCCATCTTATCGTCGAAGACATGGTATTTCACCCCAGCCAGGAACTCGAACATCCCGATTCGGAACGGATGGAAACGGTACGTGTACATCGCCTCAACGCACCAGGTGTTCACCTTGGTGTTGAGCGTGTAAGCATCGAAGATGATCGGAATCGGCGCAAAGGCATACTGAATGTCTTCGTCGCCATCGCCACCACCGCCGCCGCTGCTGGCGTCTCCCGAGTAACTGTGATCGCTTGTCTGACCGCCGAACAGGTCGATCAACGCCCAGAGGTGACCGATTCGCCCCTGGTTGTAAGCTTCGTAGGTCGCCATCGAGACGAACTTGTCATCGGCCCAGACATAGTAGTTGGCCGCACCGTCGGTATATTCGTCGAGGAGGACCGTCTGCGGGTCAAGAATATTGATCGCGGCATCGATTCCTTCGTGACGAAGACGTTGTGGGGTCACGATCGTTCCCTTGAGCGACCAGCCGTGATGACCGCGGCGGTTCCCGATTTCAAATTGGCTTGCCGAAGTAAAATCGGATTCAAGCACGTCGGTCGTGATTTGGTTCGTTGTCTTGATCGCGGTAAACGAACCGCCGGCCGTTCTCGAAATCAGGTAAGGTGTATCGGCCAGGGAACCGTATTCGTGGCCGATACGGGTACTCGAAGGTTGGGAGATCGTTATCAGTCCGGCCCCGACGCTCCCGTAAAACCCTTCGTTCATGTAGGCCCCGCCGCCAAACTGATCTTCCGGATACGGCGAAAAAAACCGCATCTGGGATATCTGAGCACTGACGTAGGGTGTCATTAAGAGAAACAAGCCCAGGCAGACGATACTTAACTTCAACTTTTTCAGAGACATGGTACAATCCAATCTGCTCTACAATCAAACATCCATGCGCTTCGGACATCCGAACGTTGATCATTTCGCCCGATGTCTACGGCTGTAGCGATTGTATCGGATGTTCCAAAAGTATCAGTTGAGCAAAATAACCCCTAGAACCGGAAAATTTTATAAAGAAGGATTAAGCGTCAATAAGATAGGGGAAATGGGGGGGTTACATTCGACCCATTTCCCGCAGAAGTATTTTTATATCTTCCCAAGTCGGAACTTTTGCCGCAGGATTCCTTAAAAGATAAGCCGGGTGGTAGGTACAGACGACCTTTGCGCCTTGGTAACGGTGGATGATTCCCCGGAGTTTGCCAATGGCTTTCTCGGTTTGGAGCAGATTCTGTGCGGCGACCGCCCCGAGACAACATATATACTTGGGGTCGATGATCCGGAGCGTCATTTCCAGGAAAGGGCGGCAATGAAGGACCTCGTCGGGGAGCGGGTTCCGGTTCTCCGGAGGACGGCACCGCACGATATTACAAATATAGGTCTCTTCTCGCCGCATTTTCATCCCCTTGACGATAATATCGGTCAGGAGCTGCCCGCTCCGACCGACAAAAGGGATCCCTTGCTGATCTTCTTCGAGGCCCGGGCCTTCGCCGACAAAGACGAGTTCGGCGTCCGGATTTCCGGCACCGAAGACGGTCTGGGTCCGGCTGGAAACCAGTTTCGGACAAAGAGGACACCCTGCGACGACCTGCGCCAGGTCGCCCAGGAGTCTTTCCTTGGCTTGCGCCGAAAGTCCCGGTCGGATTTGAGCGGTAATCGACTCGAGCGGGTCGGGGGCATTGTTTTTTATCGGAAAGGGAACCGCGTGAGGATTGGCAGATGATTTTTCCGTCGGACCGACCGTCTCGCACGCTGCCACGGGAAAATCCGTGACACCGGCTCGGCGGACATCGTCAAAGTATTCTGCCAGAAGGTCGGTCAGACGTACGTTGGATTTCATCATTCTCCCCGCAGGGCTTTGTTCGACGCCGAAACCTTGTCGACCGGAAACTTGATCACTTCACGGTCGTACGACATCAGACCGTTGACCTCGACCTCGCAATCGCTCGTCTGAGTATAGACTGCGGCCGAAAGCCCCTGGACGATCAGTTCGCGCAACGTGTTGTTCATCTCGTTATACTTCCGATAGAGCGCGTCTTTATCGTCGAACGAGACGTAGCCCCAATTCCCATCCTCTTTCCAGGAATGACCGCGGACAGGAAGGCCGAGCCCGCCGTATTCTCCGAGGACGGTGGCGCGGTCTTCTTCGGGCGGGAACATCCGCGGTTCGGGATAATGGTGCATGTCGTGGACACTTCCGCAGGCTCGGTCGCTCCACCCGCTGGCGCAGTTGACCAGACGGGTCGGGTCGAGCTGTTGGGTCATCTCAACGATCCGTGCCGTGTCGTATTGGCCCCACCCCTCGTTGAACGGAACCCACATGATGATGCAGGGGAACGACTTGAGCCGGGCGATCATCGCGGCATATTCCTGTTCGAACTGCGCTGCCGAGGCCGGGGTACGGGTAATGTCCGGTTCCGGCCCGGAGATGTAGGCGTCGCCCGAAGGCATATCTTGCCAGACGAGGATGCCGATTTCGTCGCAATGGCGATAGAAGCGGTCCGGTTCCGATTTCACATGTTTGCGGAGCATATTGAACCCGAGCGCCTTCGTCATTTCGACGTCATAGCGCAACGCGGCATCGGTCGGGGCGCGATAGAGCCCGTCGGGCCACCACCCCTGGTCGAGCGGACCGTGCTGGAAGAGGAACTTGCCGTTCAAGAGGATTCGCGTGATTCCGTCGTCGGTCTTTCCGAGCGAGACTTCGCGCATTCCGAAGTAGGATTTGACCGAGTCAAGGACTTGGCCCCCCTTCAGGAGCTGCGCGTCGAAATCGTACAGGTTCGGGGTTTCGGGAGACCAGAGTTCGGCCTCGGGATACGCCACCGTGACGACGGCGCGACCGTCGGCGACCGCGATCGTCTGATCGGCAATCGTTACGGACGTTCCGAGCGAGGCGCCCGCAACCTCGACATGGAAGGTCATCGTTTTGGCTTTGATATCCGAAACCGGATTGATCGAGGCGATGTAAGCGTCGGCGACCGGTTCGAGCCAAACCGTCTGCCAGATTCCGGTGTTCGGGGTGTACCAGATCCCGTGCGGATTGGTCAGCTGTTTTCCGACAGGTTGTTTGCCGGCTGGGTCATCGCCGTCAACGACCTCTTTCGTCGGGTCCCAAACCCTAACGGTCAGCTCTTGCTCCCCTTCGGCGAGCGCGTCGGTAATATCGAAAGTGAACGGATCGTATCCGCCGCGATGTTGGCCAAGGTATGTACCGTTGAGCGTGACGTCGGTCTTCCAGTCGCAGGCGCCGAAGTGGAGGAGAACCCGTTTGCCGACCCATTCGGCGGGAACGGTGAACCGTTTGTAATAGACGAGCAGATTATCTTTGCCGACCGGACGGGCGACCCCCGAAAGCGCCGATTCGACCGGGAAAGGAACCAGGATTTTCCCTTCGGGATTAGGATCCGAATGCCCGACGGGAGTGATCGCGTAATCCCAGAGCCCGTTCAGGTTGAGCCAGGCGTCCCGAACCAATTGCGGTCGCGGATACTCCGGAAGCGGGGCGTTCGGGTCAACATCTTCGGCAAATTTCGACAGGAGGATTCCTTCGGCCGGTTTCCAATCGGCGGCGGTAACGATCGTGTCGGATAAAAAGAGTATCGCTGCCGCGCAGGTCAGTAAAAATCGGATTTGCATGGTTTGCTCCTAAAACGATTTGATTCCGAAATCAGAAAAGCGAAAAAGGATCTTCCGCTTTCCTACCCCCGACGGCGGGGTGCTGATAGCTATATGCCCATTCTAACGGAAAGGATGGGCAATTTCAAGAATCCGGGGAAGATTATTTTTCCGTCTTTCACGGATTCGGGATCCGGCTTTTCCCCTGCGGAGGATAAAACCCGACCTTGACCTTCGCCGCGGGAACGTTAAACGGGGTCTGCTGTTTGAGCGTCAGCGAGATCACCTCTCCCTCGTAGGGGAACCGCGCCTCGGCCTCGGCTTTACGCCCCATCGACTCCTCGTTCCCCTCTTCCCAGAGGAGGACGCCCCCGTTGTGGCGGAACTCTTCCTCGGTCGCCCACTGCGGGTCCCAGAGCCGGGCCCGGTCGGGTCCGTAAACCGAAACATTCTGCGTAAGCCATTCGTCACCGATCACAAACGGGATCGGGCAGGAATACCGTTCCCGCCACAGGCGGGTGACCGCATCGGCAAGGTTCTTTCCCGGGTAATGGTAGCGCGAGGCGTGCTCCTCGATCGCCGGGGCCAGGTAAACCCCCAGAACGAAGAGAACCATAATCACCGCCGGCACAAGGAGCGAAAGGAAATATGCGGCACGAAACGGTTTTCCTTCCGTGTCGACGGCAAGGTGTACCAGTAGAAGCAACGGCAGAAAATACCAGAGATGGCACCCGAGCGCGCCACGGGGAGGGCTTCCCGAAATCAAGGCAAAGAGTAGTTCCGCGCCGAGCGGAAACCAGAAGACGAAATGCAGGTATTCGAGCCTTTGGACTTCGTCTGACCCCTTAGCACGCGGCGGCGTTTCGCTTTTCCGGTTCGCGGCCAAAAGCGGAATCAGAGGGACGGAAATCGGAACAATATAGAGGAGTTGTTTCCCCAAAAAGGAAAACGGGGCGACGAAATGCCCGACAAGGGAAGGGACGCGGTTATCCGAGGCCGAGGCCGCCGCGTAGGTGAATTGGACGAAATCGCGGTCGATATTCCATTTTAAGAGCGGAAGGTAAAGAACGACGGCGACGGCGGTCGTCAGCCAGGGGCCGACCGAGAGCCATCGGCGCGGCTGCCGAACCAGGAGGTACGCGACAATCGCCAGTGCCAGGAAGACGATCGTCAATTTGCAGTAGATTCCCAGCCCCAGCGTGATGCCGGTCAGGATCCACCATCGCTTTTTCCCCGACTCGACACTTTGCAGCCCGAAATAGGCGGTCCAAATCCAGAAGAGGCCGAGTGTTGTGTTATTGTTGTACAGGGTACTTTCAAAGTGGAAGAAGTAGTACGACATCATCGAAAATACCGCCAGGACGGCGATTTTTTTCGGAAGATATTTTGCGGCCACCAGACCGAGACCGATCAGCGAAAAGAAGACACAGAGTTGCGAGGTCAGGTAGGGAGCAAATGCCGCCCGCCCGGTCAGAGTGTACACGACCTCCAAGAGCCAACAGGTCAACGCGCCATGTTTCGGTGTGGCGAGAACCCAATTCTGTCCGGTCAGGATCATCTCCATCACATCGGGCCGGTAATTCGGAATGACGAAAACCGGGGCGATCGTCCAGAAGAGGCTAAACAGGAGCAGAATGCCCAGGTAGCGGTCGCTTGCGCGGGCTGAAAGGGTCGATTTCATCTGTTTTCTCCCTCGGTCATCGGTTGGCTCCGCTCGTCGGGAGCCGGTGGAATCAGTGCGATTCCGACCGAAACGTCGCCTTTGGCGAATTTGGTTTTCGGCTTGATGGTATAGGTGCCGAGCAGGCGCGCGTTCGGAAAGTCGGCTTTCATCGCTTCGAGGATCTCCTCGTCTCGGTCGCCCGGTGTCCAAAGGAAGAGACCTCCCTCACGGCGCACATCGGCGGCGGTCCCCCAGGAGCAATGTTTCGGTCCGGAATAGACGCGCGCCCGGTCATGGCCGTAAACACTCACGTTGCCGGCCAGCCAAGGCCAGGCGTCGTAGAGGGCGCCGTGATTCCACGGCGCACCCGTCACCCACGGCAACGGTCCCTCGTGGTTTTCGTGCCAGATCGACTCGGCCAGGGCGGCCAGGTCTTTCCCCGGAAAATGGTAGCGGGGCAGATTCTTCTCGAAGAGGGGAGCTAACGGAACCAAGACACAGAGTCCGGCCAGGCAGAGCAGATCGAGAAAGAGCGAGAAGGTACAGGTACGTTTCACCCGGTGCGGCGAGGCCTCTTGACCGAAGTGGACCAAAACCCAGACGGTCAGAGGCATCCAGATATGACACCCCAGATCGCATCGGAGAAAGACTCCCCCCGCCGCCGACCAAAGAAGATTAAAAACGAGCGGCCCGAAGAGGAGCATGTTCAGATACCGGTATTTCCAATCGGTTCGGTCGACCGACCGGTGAAGGCGGGGCGACAGCCCGACCGGCAGGAGACAGAGGATCGGAGGGAGGACGAGCGGGAGCTGATTGCTCAGAAACTCGAGCGGAGCCAGAATATGTCCGGTCCAGCCGCTCTTTTGCGGTGCGTTCCCCACCGCGTAGGTCACCGAGGCGAAGAACCCGGTTCGAACCAGCCATAGAATGTACGGAAGAAAGAGAGTCAGCGCCGTGAACGTCGAGATCCAGGGGCCTGGCGTACACCAGAGTCGTCTTTTTCGACGGTCGGTCAGAAGAAAGAGGACGATCACGAGCGCCAGAACGATCTGAGTGTACTTGAAGTAGAGTCCGATGCCGATCGCCGTGCCGGCGGCGAACCACAGACGGATCTTTTCGGTTTCGATGGCCCGATACGCAAGCCAGGCCGAAAAAATCCAAAACGCGTTGAGCGTGACCGAGTTGTTGTAGCGCGTCCCTTCCATCTGAAACAGATACCAGTAGACGAACATCGCGAAGGTTGCCGCCAAAGCCAAACCCGGCCGTAGGTATTCACGGGCCAGACACCAAATCGACCAGAGGGCGAGGAGATGAAAGAGTACCGCGGCAAGGGAAGGGGCAACGGCAATCCCGGAGATTCGGGCGATCAGGTCGAGAACGACGGCGGTCAGCGCCGGGTGCGAACCGCTGCCGAGCGTCCATTCGCGGCCGACAAAAAACTGCTCGATGATATCAAGACGAAAATTCGGAAAGAGAAAGGTCGGAACAATGGTCCAGAGCGCCGCGAAAAAGAGAAGTACAGACCAAAAGAGAAGTGCCGGCCGCGCCGGAAATTCCTCGGACCGATCCTTCGGGGCATCTCCTTGTTTCATCGTGGTTTCCATCACAAAATTTTATCGGGAACTCCCAGGTCGGGCAAGAGGAAACTTTGTGCCAAAAAATCAAACGTCGATGTTCCGGTAATCTTGACAAAAAACGTTTGATAAGTATTCTTGATCCTGTGAATGTTCGCACCTTAATCTTCACGTGCCTTTGTCGGAGAACAGTTGTGTCGAGATCTTCCCGCTTCTTCTCTTTGGTCGATTTTCATTTCTCTTGCCCGGCTTTGCGGTTCGAGTCGTTCCTCTGCCTGTCGGCGGGGACGGTCGGCTTTGCCGTCCCGACTCTCCTCGGCGACGACACGAAGCCAAGCAAGTCGGTTTACGCCAAAGGACGGCAGCGGGCCGAACAACTCTTCGAAGAGATTGAAGAGTGGAAAGAGGACGGGGATTTCCGGTCTGTCGGGTTCGATCCGGTCGGTCCTTTTTTTCGATGGCAGCTGCAGGCGAAGAAACTTGAAAAGACACTCAATGCCGAACCCGGTTCTTCCGACGGAGAGACGAACCTTGGGGCACTTTCCGCCGCCGTCGCCGAACTGATCAAGCTCGGGGACGAGTATGCCGAGAACGAAGGGAACGTGACAAAGCGGACCCGGAAAGCGTCGGCCTATATCGAAGATGTTCTCGATTCTCTGACCGACGAGCCCGACGGGGAACCGAGCCGACTCATGGCTTCCGACGGTATGGCGGAAGAGGATGAGCCGAACCCCTTTGAGGAAGAAGGCTCGGCTCCTTCCAAGACACGCAAAAAGGCCGGACCGAAATCGCGCAAACCGCAGGTGGACGAGAGCGATGAAGAAAATCCCGCGAAATATACCACCGACCGGAAGAGCCGCCGCAATTCCGGCGGGCTGATCCCGCTTCTTGGTTCCCTAACCGAACAGGACGACGGCGAGGTCTCGCACGACGAGTCATCGGTGATCACCTACGATCAATTCAAGCAGGTTAAAATGGGAATGACAAAAGAGGAGGTCTTCGAGGTTCTCGGGAAAGGAGTGAAAGTCTCGATGCCGATCGTCGACGCGCTGGTTGGTATGCGGCTCGAAGCCTACCTTTGGGAAAATGAAGACGAGTTCGGAGGTTGCGAGATTACTTTTGCCGACGGGAAAGTGGAACACAAAATCTGGAATGGTCCTGTGCCACAAGACGAAGAAGAGGATGAAGATATGTCCGAAAAGAAAAGCGGAAGGAAAACCGATAAGAAATAGGCGGTTGACAGAAAGGGAAGGGGAAGTTATCTTGTTCGGGGGGGCGTTCCATCTGGGGCGGCCCCTCGCGGATTTTTCGCTGTTTTAGCATCCTCTCCGAATACCGGTCGAACGGCGAGATGAATGTGCGATGACCCCTCTCCTTCCCGGATCTGCCGAACCCCTGTCTTCCGGACCGCTGCAGGGGCATTCCGTCGGAATCGTGACCTTTATGCACGGACAGAATTACGGATGTGACCTGCAGCGCTATGCGATGCAACAGGTCCTAAAACGGTTCGGCCTTCGCGCGCTCCTGATCGACTATGTTCCGCAAAAAGAGGGGGCGCCGCGCGTGAGCGCCGTTCGGCGATTCGTCGCTCGGCTTCGGCCGGTTCCGCTGGCGAAGATGTGTCTTTCGTTTCTCGATCAACGCCGAGACTTCTTTCGCCGATTCGAGCGAACCTTTTTGGAAGCGACCGAACCTTTCGGGGATTACTCCGCCATGGAAAGGGGGACGGCGCGATTCGACTGTTGTGTTGCCGGAAGCGATCAGATTTGGAACCCGAGTCTCTGTCGCGGTGAGACGAACTGTCGGTTCTTCATGCTCGACTTTGTTCCCGCCGGGAAAAAGATCTCCTACGCGCCGAGTCTTGGGGTTTCGGAAGTCGAACCCGACTTTGCCGACCGGCTCAAACGTTATCTTTCCTCTTTCGACTGGCTTTCGGTTCGGGAACGGGAAGGGGCCGAGATTCTCCGTTTCCTTCTTGGGCGAGAGGTCGACGTCGTTCTCGACCCGACAATGCTTTTGACCGCCGCCGACTGGGATCGCGTCGGCAACACGGCACGGCGCTATCCTTTTCAGAAGAAAGAATATCTTCTTTGCTATTCGCTGGGGAATACCGATCAGGTGTTGAAAGCGGCACGGCGTCTTAACGCGTTGTACCGCGCGCGGATCGCCGTCTTCTGCTATTCGCCGCTCGATTTTCTTCGTCTGAAATACAAGTGTCCCGAATCTCTGCCGATCCTGAACGCCGGTCCCGCCGAGTTTGTCGATCTGATCCGATCGGCCGTATGTGTCGTGACCGATTCGTTCCACGGCTCAATCTTTTCGATTCTGTACCATCGCCCGTTTTGGACGATGATGCGCGACCGGCGTACCGGTGCGTTTTCGATGAACTCCCGAATAAAGACGCTTTTCGAAACGTTTCATCTCGAAGAGCGTCTTTTCGATCCGAACGATTTTACTCCCGAAGTGCGGGAAATCGACCATGCCGCGGTTGAAGAGATTCTTCTTCGGCAGCGTGCAAGTTCCTTTAACCGGCTCGAAGGCGGGCTAAGAAAGGTTCTGTGCGATGGATGAACCGATGGCACCGATTGTCGCGCCGGAAAAATGTACCGGTTGCGGTGTCTGCCGTAACCTCTGTCCTCACGATGCCATTAGGATGGATACCGACGACGAGGGGTTTTTTTCCCCCGTAATCGATCAGGCATTATGCCGCCGTTGCGGTCTATGCAGGCGGAAATGCCCGCAGACGAACCCGCCAATCCTGTTCCGAAACCGGGAACCGGATGTTTACGCCTGCTGGAACCTCGACCCGGAAAAGCGAGCCGTCGCATCGAGCGGCGGGATGTTTTCGGTTTATGGCGAACAGGTTTTGGAAAAAGGGGGAACCGTGTTCGGCGTTGCGTACGATCAGGCCCTGGACGTCCGCTTTGTCGCGGCCCGAACGAAAGAGGAACTCAAACCGCTGTCAGGCTCGAAGTATGTGCAGGCCGACCCGCAGTGGGTTTACCGTGAGGCGAACGCGGAATTGGAGGCCGGTCGCGAAGTGCTGTTTGTCGGCACGCCTTGTCAGGTTGCCGGACTTTACGCGTTTTTGGGAGAGGACCGCCCGAACCTTCTGACCTGCGATTTTCTCTGTCACGGTGTCCCCTCCCCCCTATTTTACCGAAAGTGGCTCGACGACCTGGCAAAAAGATATCGCGGCCCGATCGTCTCGATCAATATGCGCAGCAAATTGTGCCGTTCTTCTTTTATGGGGATCGAAATACGGGCCGATTCCCGGCCACCGATCCACAAGTTCCTTTCATGGCGCGACCGGCATGTCGAGTATCTCGGGAAGGCGTTTTTGAAGAATTACGCGCTTCGGAAATCGTGCTACGATTGTCCGTACATCAAATACCCCCGGATGGGAGACATTACCCTTGCCGACTTTTGGAAACTGGGGAATCTCGGAACGGAAGAGTCGGAAAAGCCAAAGGGGATTTCGCTTAACCTGATCAACAGCAAAAAGGGGGCCCGTGTACTCGAAGAGGTTGCCGACCGAGTCCGTCTGATTCGAAGGGACCTTGCCGAAGCCGTTGCCGGAAACTCGACCTTGTACCGCCATACTTTCCGGCCGTCGCAACGCGACGCATTTGTCCGTGATACCGTGCGGTACGACTACAAGGCGCTGATACGCAAATACAGGAAAGAACTCTACGACCCGCTGGTAACACGAATCCTCGGCACTGTCAAACGGCGACTGCGCCTTCTGCTCAAGGGCAATTAAATCGCGCCGTATACGCACTCCCCCATCAATAATCCGGCGACGATTCTCAAAGGCGATCCGTGCCGCTGAAAGTAGGCGGTTATGATACCGGTTTGACCGGCCCTGACTCTCTTAATTATCGGCTCTTATCAGGTAGTGGCGTGCTTTTCCATTACGAGTTGCAGGCCATAGGGGGGCGGAGCCCCCAAAGCCAGGTTTTCGGTTTCCAACGAACCTTATCTTTTTCCGAATCCCGTGACGAATAGACCTGTATAATTTCATGGAAACGCCTGTCCGGACCAGATCAATCGAAATTACGGTATATGCATACGGCATACATAGGTAGTACAGAAATTCAAAAGCAGTAACCCCGGTAAGAACAAAAACTTCAACACGGAGGATTTGTTCCTTTTAAATCCTTTTCTGTTCCTTGCCAAAACGGTCAACACCGAAATGAATCCGATTGACCCGGCGGTCGGGTTAATCCTCGCAGAGAATATGAAGAAAGACCCCGGGCTGGGCGGGCGATGGCCCGTTGATATCACAGGTCCGAAGGCATGGAGGGAAAAAGGAGCGGGCGTATGATTCCGATATGTAGCAGAATCAGATCCAAGCGTTTGCTTTTTATCATCGGATTACCTCTGGGGCGGTTCTATAAACCCGATATTTCTTCCTCTGTGAATCTCAATATAAACCGAAGCCGGGACGCCTTCAATACGAAAAGAAGGTTTTCGATAAAATGTTTCGAAGTTTTTTGAGTTACCCGATCAAAGGGTTCCCCACGGCTTCCACGGTCCAACATTCAAAAGGGGGCACTCCCGAAACGTTTGGCCGAAAGTCGCACGGTGAAGTCCGAACTAAAAGGAAATACAGAATCCTTCCCATCGTCATTGGCCTGTGCTCCGAGAGTACGCCCTCGCCAAATATACCGGTGAAGCGCAACGAAAACGCCCATTCTCGGAATCGTTTTCCGAGATCGCGTCACCCACCCGGGGAATACCGAAAAACGATCGGGTAGGGGAGAAGTTCATCGTTCTCTCTTATCCGATTGCTGATAATGTTTGGCGGCTCGGCATTCATGTGCCGATCTCGGAAAGCCCCCACTACCTGGGAAATGCGAACCGAATCGTTTTCTGTCGGAAAAATCGGATCAGCTCTACCGGGCCGGGAAGAATAATAAAGCTAGTGATAAGAGGAGCATCAGATAGAGGCAAACTGCCAAAGTCACGCAGAAGTTTATGATCAGTAGCACTAGGAAGAACAAAAAATCCCACGCAGCAGATACGTTCCTTTTAAATCCTTTTCGGCTCCTTATCAAGAGAGCCAACACCGAAACGAATCCGATCGGCCCTGTGGCCAAAATACTAATCCACCCAACGTACGTGAAGAAAGGTGGCAGGACGCCTACAAGTCCGGTCTGTAATCCGATGGCAGCGAGGCAAAAAAGGCAAGGGCATACGATTCCGATGATTCTCAGAATTAGATCCCGGCGTTCGCCTTTCGTCATGGAGTTACCTCTGGGCCATTTCTATAAATCCCGATATTTATTCCTCTATGGATCTCAATATAAACCGAAGCCGGAACGCTTTCAACATCGAAGAGAAGGTTTTCGATGAAATGTTTCGAAGTTTTTTGGGTTACCCGATTAAAGGGCTCCCACGGCTTCCGCGGCCTGACATTCAAAAATGGGCTTTTCCGAAACGTTGGCCGAAAAGTCGCGCGGTGAATTCCGAAATAAAGAAAAGACCGACATCCTTCCCGCCGTCATCGGCTTGTGCTCTAAGAGTGCCCCATTGCCAAATGTGCCGGTGTGCCGAAAATGCTTGCTCCCGGGATCGTTTCCCGAGATCGCGTCGCCCACCCGGGGAATACCGAAAAACGATCGGGTAGGAGAGAACGATGAACTTCTCTCCTACCCGATCGCTGATAATGTCCGGCGGTCCGGCAGGTTTTTATTCCGTTTTGATGGTTGCTTCCGCGGCCGATGGTTCGGTTTGTGTGTCGCTCGGCACGGCGGGTTGTGTATCATCATTCGGCGTCTCGGCTTGCGTGTCGTCGGGGACAATCATGCCGGGACGAACCACGCGGATCTTTTCACGCTGTACGGGCGAGTCAGGCTCGGCCCGGGTTACGTCTTCCGCAAACAAGGCAGACTGCTGCTCGGGCCGTTTTTCCGGTGTCAGTTCGGTGGTTTTTTGCTCTCCCTTCCTGATGTATCGTACTGTAAGCGGCGTCTCTTTGGCCGCGTCGACGACCTGGCCGATCTGTGCGGCGCTTGTTACGCCTTCGTCTCCGATTTGCAGGAGGATGTCATATTTGGCAAGCCCGGCCTTTTCGGCAGGGGAGCCGGGGATGATTTCCCGAACCAGGATTCCTTCCCCGTCGGCAAGGTCCAATTGGTATGCCACCTCGTCCGAAACGGGTGCGACCGATGCACCGATCCAGTATTCACTCACCGCCATGGGCGTGCCGCCGATTCCGGGGTTCGTCCCCGGCAGTCCGAAGGGGGTTGCGCCGCCGGCACCGCCGCCGAATCGGCGGAATATTTCGGCGCGCCGGGCGTTAAAATCCTCTTCCATGTTGCGGAGCAGGCCGGCCACATCGTTCGGGAGTTTTCCTTGGAAGTCGAAAAAGTCGCTGTTGCGTTCCGAGCGGGAAATCGTTCCCGGAAGAGTCTGTCCATCCATTTCGGCGCTCAGCTCTTCGCCATCTCCTTCGAGAACCTCTTCCTTCTCCTCGACCAGGACGCCGTTTTGCCAGACTTGTCTCTTCTGAACCCGCTTTCCGTCGGGGTCGACCCGGTTCTCGGTGATGACCGAGTAGGATTGCACGTTGGTGTTCGGGGCGACCTGGGGGACGATTGCCTGAGCCGCGATTCGTTTACCTCCCACGAAAAGAAGCCCTAAAGTTCCGATGCCAATCACGATCTGTTTTAACATGTTCTGTCTTTCCTATCTATCCGATGTTCGATCGGAATTTTCGTTGTTTGAATTTTGTGTTGCCCAGCCGACGGATCAGAGAAGATGGAGATTCTGCCGCGGCAAGTGGTGAACTTCTATGGTATCTACGGGAACAATCAGTGTTTTTCCGCCGTTCAGGCGAAATTTCAGCTCTTCGTGAAGTGTCTCGACCTGATAGCCGGTCCTCCGAAGAGGTTCTGCCAGCGCTTCGGCGGAGTTGTCCGAGACGTACGAATCGGCTTCGACGCAGGGGATCGAAATTTCGTCGAGTCCTCCGGGACGGCGGATCGTGATGTGCCGGATCGTCTCGTTTTCTTCGGAAGGCCTGCCCGCGATTGCGGACGGCGCACCGACCGTCGGGGGGGAACTCGACGCGGCACTCAACCCAGTTGCAGCCGGTCGACCGTTGGACAGGACGGCCAGCGCGGCCTTTTCGGCAGGAGCCTGCTTGGCGGTGGCGAGTTCGACCGAAGATGAAACTTCGGTGTCGGCGGCGCCGAATAGACCGGCGTCGGCAACCTCGAAGCCAAGCGCGTCGGACTCGAACTTGTCGTTGTCTGAGGGTTCGGCTCCCGCATAGGTTCTTTTTTTCGGTTGGACGCGGGGCGGGTCAGGGGCCGAATCTTGGCGGATTTCTTGCCATAGGAAGAATCCGACCAGCAGACCGGCCGCCGAAACAAGTACGGGACGCCAAAAAGAGCGTCTGCGGGACGGTCGGAGAGTAGCCGGTGTTTCCGATATGGGGGAAGCCGGGGGCGAGGCGCAAAGAATTTCCGAATCGGTCGAGGTGTTCGCGTCCGGAAGCGGCCTTGCGGAACATTCGGACCCAACGCCTGTTTCGACGGCACGTTTGACTGCGGGTTCTCTGACGCCGAAGTCTTTCAAAGACTCGCTGAGACATTGCGACTCGAGGAAGGTAAAGGCACAACGCCGCCACCCGTCGGTCGTTTGATCGAGACGAGCCAAAAGCTCTCGGCGTGCCTCTGTATCGAGTTCGCCGTCGGCCAGCAGTTCCAAGCGAAAGATATCTTCTTCCGAAAGGGATTCGCGTTTTTCTTCGGTCATAGCCGTATTTCCTTTTTCAGCGCCGCACGGGCACGATGAAGTCTCGCCTGAATGGTTGAGGGAATTTCTCCGAGTTTTTCCGCCATCTCTTTGTAGCTCTGGTTGTGGACGTACTTCAATAGGAGGATTTCTCGGACCTCGGGAGGAAGGCGATCCATCGCCTCGTTGACCAACTGCCACCGTTCTCGGCGCAAAAGCCATTCGAGCGGTTCCGGCTCGGAAGAGACGCCTCCGTCGGCATGTTCCCGGCGGAATCCGTCGACACGCTTCTGGTATCGCCCCTTTCCGCGGCAGAAGAGCGCTGTCTGGTTTACCGCCAGGGTATAGAGCCAGGGGAGCACTTTGGCCGAGTTTCGGATCGGGGCGTTCTGGTGAATGGCGGCGAGGGCGACATTCTGGAAAATCTCGTCGACTTCGTCGGCAGACCGTGCCCCGCGGGCCGCGATCACTGTCCGAAGCCAGGCCTGATTTGCCTGTAAGAGGTTTTCCCAGTCGATCGTTAATGCTGTCACGTTGCAAATTCCCTGCGCCTGAACTTGAGGTTCATCGTCATAGTTGCCGCGGGCCCGAATTTGTTGCGGGAATGCCCGTTTCCGTTCCCCAGTACCCACCATCTTAAGTCGGAAAAAAGGTTTTTCAAGGGGAAAATCGAAACGGCCGGATCGGTGTGGGCTGTTTATAGACGTTTGAGGTTTAGCGGGTATAATTAAAATATTACGGGGGGTCTGCCCCTTGATTTCAAAACAGTCGCGGCGAAGCGAAAAGAATATCCCGCGATTTTTCCGGACGGTTTGCCCGGCCATTTCTGTCCGGCAATGATGAAAGATTTCCCGATGATGATTGAAGTCAGAACTCGTTTTGCGCCCAGTCCGACCGGCTACCTCCATATCGGGGGAGTGCGGACAGCCCTCTTTTGTTACCTGTTTGCCAAAAAGAATGGCGGGAAATTTATTCTGCGCATTGACGATACCGATCAGACGCGGAACGTCGAACAAGCGCTCCAGCCGATCCTTGACGGCCTGAAATGGCTCGGGATCGATTGGGACGAAGGGCCGGGAATCGGTGGGCCTTACGAACCCTACTATCAGTCTCGGCGGAACGATAGGTACCAAACCGCGGTCGATAAACTTCTCGAAGGGGGGTTCGCCTATTGGGATTACGCCCGCCCCGAAGAACTGCAGCGGGAACGGGAAGAGGCCGTGGCGTCAAACCGCACTTTCGTTTACAGTCGCCGGTGGGCCGCGGCAAACGCGGAAGACCGAAAGCGATTCGAGGCTGAAGGGCGCAGCGGCGTTGTCCGGCTCAAGATGCCGCGGGAAGGGAAACTGATCATTCACGATCTGATCCGCGGCGATGTCGAATTCGATTGGGCTACGGAACAGGATCACGTCGTTCAGCGTGCGGACGGCTCGTTCATTTACCACCTGGCCAATGTCGTCGACGACCACGATTTCCGTATCTCTCACGTGATTCGGGCCGAAGAACACCTTTCGAACACGCCGCGCCAAATTTTTATCGCGCAGAGTCTCGGGGTTCCGTCCCCCCAATATGCTCACCTGCCGTTCGTCGCCGAGCCGGGGAGTAAAACGAAATTGAGTAAACGCAAGCTTGATAAATACCTGAAGAATAACGATTTCGCCAAACTGGTTCTCCAGGGGAAAGGGATCGCCGACCGGGTCGGCCTGGAGACGACTGCCGACGGGTTCAACCCGGTCATCGTCGATTTTTACCGGCAGACCGGTTATCTTCCCGAAGCGATCTTGAATTATCTGGCGCTTCTCGGTTGGGCGCTCGATGACAAATCCGAGTTTTTCCGACCGCAAGAGCTGATAAATCTCTTTTCGCTTGATGGGGTGACCAAGGCCGCGGCCTCGTTTGATCCGGCGAAACTCTTCGCGTTCCAAGAGAAGCATATGAACGCTCTCTCCCTCGAAGAGAAATACGCGCGGGTTCTCCGCTATCTGGTCGCTGCCGGACGACTCAAACCGCTCGACGGTCCCTACGCGGGCAAGATCGCGTTTGCGGATCTGCCCGACCTGTTTCCCATCGACACGTCGTTTGAATTGTCTCACCATCCCGAAATCCCCCCCGAGGATGTTGCGCTTCTGGTGAAACGGCTTCTGGCGGGGGCGGGCGATCGTATCAAAGTCTCCGGAGATATCCTCGATTTTGTCGAGTTCTTTGAAAGCGACACCGCATTTCCTCTCGAAGAGAAAGCGTGGGAAAAGCGGTTGGTCCAAGACGAAAATGCCGCGCCCCTCCTGAAAGAATACCGCGACCGGCTCGCGGCCCTTCCGACCGAGATGTTTACGGCCGCGAATCTGGAAGAGTCGTTTATGGCCTTCATCGAAGAGAACGCCTTAAAGCCTGCCCAGGTCATCCACGCGCTACGTGTGGCAACGACGGGAAAAGGAACCGGGATCGGCATGTTCGAGGCGCTGGAACTCCTCGGACCGAGCCGAACCATCACACGTATCGACCGGGTACTGAACCTCCTCGGCTCACAGGAGAAGTCATGAAAGATTTAAAAAAGTATATCCGGGAAAACCAACAGCGCTTTTTGGAAAAATGGTTCGAAGCGCTCCGAATCCCAAGTGTCAGCGCGCTTCCGGCCCATAAGCCGGATATGCGCCGTATGGCCGAGTGGCTGACCGACGTACTCGGTGAGGAACTCGGATTTGATGCGCGCCTGATCGAGACCGAGACAAACCCGCTCGTTTTTGCCCGCTCTCCCGAAGTGCCTGACACACCGACCGTCCTCATTTACGGTCACTACGACGTGCAGCCGGTCGACCCGCTCGACGAGTGGCGCACCCCTCCCTTCGAGCCGACCCTGATCGACGACAAAGTCTTTTGCCGTGGTGCCGACGACGACAAGGGTCAATCCTTAACACACATCTTTGCCCTGATGTCGATCTTGGCGGTGAAAGGGAGACTTCCGCTTAATGTCAAATTCATCTACGAAGGGGAAGAAGAGGTCGGCAGTAATGCCCTTTCGACATTTCTTCAAGCCGAAGAGAATCGTCGGCTTTTGTGTGCCGACGTGATCTTGGTCAGCGATACCGACAAACCCGGGCCGGACCAGCCGGGGATCACCTACGGGTTGCGCGGGGTGGTCGGATACGAGTTGACCCTGACCGGTCCGAATCGCGACCTCCATTCCGGGCTATACGGCGGATCGGTACGAAACCCGGCGCAGGCACTCTGTGCGATGCTGGACGCGGTGATCGACCGTGACGGCAAAATCCAGATTCCCGGGTTCTACGACGCGGTTGTTCCCATTTCCGAGTCGGAACGAGCCGAATTGGCCAAACGTCCGTTCGACGAGGCCGAAGCGCTCAAAGCGATCGGGTTGGATGCCTGGTTCGGCGAACCGGAATATACGGTGCCGGAACGGCGCGGCGCACGACCTTCTTTCGATATCAACGGGCTCACGAGCGGCTATCAAGGGGAAGGGGGAAAAACGATTATTCCCGCAAAAGCCTCGGCCAAATTCACGTTTCGCCTGGTTCCGAACCAGGAGCCGGAGTCGTTGACCCGTTCGCTCGAAAAATTTTTCCGCGACAGGTTGCCCGCCGGGATCAAAATGGAGTTGGTCTTTCAGCACGGGGCCGGCGGAATGGTTATTCCGCTCGAAAGTCGCTTCCTTCGGGCGGCGGCGCGTGGGCTTTCCCGCGCGTTTGGGAAAGAACCCCTCTTTATTCGTGACGGCGGTTCGATTCCGATTATTGCCGAGATTAAAAATCGGTTGGGGGCCGACCTGATTCTCGCCGGGTTCGGCCTCGAAGAAGACGGAATCCACGCCCCGAACGAGTATTTCGCCCTGCGCGATTTCCTGCTCGGGATCGAGGCTTCGGCGGCGATCCTTACCGAGTTGGGAAACGTCGGGCAAACCCCTGAAACATAGATTTCCATGTTGTTCCCGTCGCAATCGCCTGTTCGCGCCCGGCGCGGCCTTCCGATGACGGGAGTCACCCGGAAAAACAGAGAACCATTTCAAAAGAGTAACACGAGGCCGTACGATGAACAAAATATATCTGACCAACATGCTGGCGTTCTTTCTGACAGGCGCGGGGCCTGCGCTTTTCGCGGCAAGGGACGAGAAGAAAACCGAGCCGGTCTGGGTCATCAGCTGGGCCGCGTTTTTCCTGTTCCTCGGATTGACCGTCTTCTTTATGTCGCTCCCCTCGAAAAGGCGCGATACGGCCCTCAGCAAAGAGGAGGTCAAACAGTTTGAGGAGGAGCTTGCGCGCAAACGTGCGGTATTCGTCGAAGAGGAAATCGACGAGTTCGAAGATTAAAGGCGGTGCGCTATGGGAGCGATACGTCATCCTGAACCTGTTCTTTTGATCATCGCGGCTTTTGCCGCGGAAGAAAGTTCTCTCGCCTGGGGACGGCAACGGGCCGAGGACGCATTCGGTTCGGTGTGGTGTGAAAGCCCAACCTTCCGTTTCCACGAGTTTACCGATTACTACAAAGACGAAATGGGAGAGGTTCTGCCGAAACGCTTTTGGGCGTTCGAACGGCTGATCAATATGGATCGTTTGGCGGAAATCAAAGTTCAGACGAACCGGTGGGAAGCGGAACTGGCCGAAGAGAAGGGGAACGCGAACTCGGAGCGACTTCGTCCGCTCAACCTTGATCCCGGCTATATCGACCTCGGGAAACTAATCCTTGCTTCGACCAAAGATCACCTGCACCGAATCTATCTGGGGAATGGTATCTTTGCCGAGACGACGCTCTACTACAGCAAAAAGAAGTGGCACAAGTTTCCCTGGACCTATCCCGATTACGAAAGTCCCGGGTATCAAACCTTTTTCACCGAGTGCCGCAACCATCTTTTGCAATTGCGCCGCGGCAGGGCGTGACCCTCTTGGTCGCGTGTAGAGCGACAGCCCGGAAAATCGATAAGAATGAGGACGGCCGTCTACGCGCCGTCCCCCTCTTTTCCGCTTTCCTTCTCCTTGGCAAAGATTCCCGGGGTGTTTGGTTGTTCATGCCCCTTTCGGCGTGCCGGGCGACGGTGGCGGAGGCTCGCGGCACCCGGCCGCGACCACATCTGGTTGAGTAGCATATGCCTCGTCCGTAGAAAAAAACGCCCCTCTCGACCGGAAAGGGGCGCTCGGAATTTCGTTACAAGCCAAACGGTGTTTACAGCGTCGCGTCGGGGCGGGGGATCGACATTCGGGGACGGGATGCATTAACAGCAGGAGAGGATTCTGTTGTTTCGAGTTCCGCGGTTTGCACCGAGGCCGAAGCGTCGCCCGAGGCGGGTAGGACGGCCGAGGTCGGCGGAACCGGCTCTTTTTCTTCGGGGATCGGCGCCGGAACCTCGACAGGAACCACCGAAGGTTCGATTTCAAAGAGGGGAGAACCCTCTTGCAACTCTTCCTCGGTTGAATCGGCGGCGAGCTCGATGGTTACCCGCCCCCGTGCGAGGGCTTCTTCGAGCATTGCGCGCTGTGTGTTGCTCAGAATGAACGAGATTTCCAGGCGGGATTCAGGGGAATCGAGTTCCGACTCCTGTTGCGGAACCGTTCGAACCCGGTGGATCTCGACTCCTCCGAGAAGTTTACTGACCATGCTGGTCCGTTGGAGCGGTTTGGTACCGTTGGGGGAGTTCTCTTCCTGCTTTTCCGAAGTTAAGAGGAAATCGACCTTATCGACGCCCGGAACGATGTTTTCACAGATGTTTTTGAGAAGCTCTTTCCCGGTATTATCGCGGCCGACAACCGAGCCGATCTGGAATGAGACGCAACTGCTGTTCAGTGGTGTGTAATAGCCGGAATCGACATTTTCCGGATCGTTCAGATCGTAGATGCTAATCAGTTCCCCTTTGCCGACCCGTTTGGTGACAATGCGGTGTTTGGCATCGGTGTAATGGTTGACGGCTTCGTTCGGCACCTGGCTTTCGGGGAGCAGGTCGAAACGGATGTTTTGTGGGGTGATTTCGTCACCGGGGAGGAGATCCCGTTTGGCGAGCAGTGTCGGAACCATCTTCTCTTCGACGACCGTTGTCTCGGTTTCTTTTTCTGGGATAGAATTGAGGATCGACTTGGTCACCTGGGCGAAACCTATCCCCAAGACCAATGCGACAACGAGCAATATTCCGGATCGTAAATTCATGGCAGAGCGGCGGTGTACCCGCTTGTGTTAGGAACCGTCGGTCCGATTCCCGGAAAGAGGGAAGGGGAACGTGGGCGGAAAGCAAACGTGCGTGGAAAAAAAACGCAGCGTAAAAAGAGGGAATGATGAACCGATACCACTCCCGGCCCGTCAAAACCCCCTTATACATACTATCACAGAATCGAAAGGAGGTCTATACTCCCTTATCGGCAAATTAGCGTTTTCCGATTGAAAAAACCAAAAGAACCGGTATATCCCGCTTTCCGTTAGATGATGAAAAACTCACCAATCGAAAAATCTTTCCGAGTTTATCCAAAGCCATGCTAAAGGGGCGAGGAAAGGGGGAATGGGAGAAAGTCGTGCTCCCAAAAAAGTTTGGCAAGCCTCCTTGAATATCCTTCTGAGAGAGACTAGAATGAAGGGGGTTTTCCGTTCGAGATGAATCGCGCGGCCGAATTGCTGCGCCACAGAGGATGACAGGTACGGAGTACAACATAGATACGAGGGGGAATCGTGAAAAAGAACCTGATTTTCGAAGCCAAGCGATCTGTTATGGTTTTGTCGGCAGAGCAGAGAAGTTTCCGGATGCCGGTCTTTCTTTGCGCGCTGTTTTTCGGTATCTTTGTTACCGGAACGCTTTCGGCCCAATATAGACAATATAGAGAAGACCCGGTCGACGAGAACCTTTCCCGGCAGAAGTCGGATCTCGGTTCGGGGGACGAAGCCAAGATTACCGCTTTCGCCAAAGGGTATTATCTTGCCCGCTGGACTCAGCGAAGTAATCTCAGCAAACTTCACGAGTTCCGGCGCGATACCGCGACCGATGTCGCCGCGCTCCGGTCGGAGAACAAAAAAACCTGCCAAAGGGTTTTGGTCGGTCTCTTTGCCGAAATGGCGCAGGCCGAAGATCTGCTTCCCGCCGTCCGCTATAACGCGGCCCTGGCCCTCGGGATGTTCAACGAGCGGGAACCCGGGGTCGGCGGTGCCGGTGATGCGGGGGTTCCTTACGCCCCGGCGATCGGTGTCATGGCCAACATTTTCGATGCGGCCGAGACTGATCCGAAAGGGAGCAAGGTTCCCGATTACGTTATCTTGGCGATCCTGATCAATTCCGGCCGTTACGCGGCGTTGGGGCTCTCCGATCCGGCCGACCACAGGGCCGTGGTCGACATTTTTCTCAAAACACTTGACCCGGCGTTTGGTAAGAAACACGGTTACTCGGCCGAAACGACGACCTGGTTTCAGAAGAAGGCCGTCGACGGCCTGGCGGCATTCGCTTCCCCGTCGAGCGGCGAAAACGATACCATCGTTCTCGACACGTTCATCCGGCTTTTACGCGATAAGTCGATTGACTATACCGTTCAGTGCGCCGCGTTGCGGGGGATCGGCGGCATGAACTTTGACGGCAAGGCCGACTTCGATTTTGAACCTGTCGTCGGTGCGATCGCATGGGCCGCCCTTCTGATGAATCAAAAAGAAATCGCCTTCATCGATGAAGAGAACATCCGTTTCCAGGTGGAAAGTTCCCAAGGGGTGCCTGGGCGGGGGACCGGCATGATGACCCCGGGCGGCGGAGACGCCGACACGACCAAAAACGTCGTCTCGCGCGTCAAGTTCGATGCGGAATCGCTTCGCATGGCCGTTGACGGCGGAAACGGCAAGGGGGGGGTTCTTCCTCTTCTTACCAAGGAGAGTCAAACGGAGTTGAGAGCGGCGCTGGAATCTTTGTTGGCTCGTATCGACCGGACGAACAACTACCTCGATTTCGGAGAAGATGCACTCAGTGAGCAATTCGACGCCAAAAAGGTCAAACGACCCAGGCCTCCGCGGGGGGGCGAGACCTACTTTATGGTCAACTCGATGATGGTCAAGCTCTTCCTGACCGATGAGACCGACTTCTATCAAGACCTGGTCGAGAGTCTTACCACGACCGATGCGGAAACACCACATTAAAACCGGTTGACTGGTGCCGGTCAGGTAAAATCGGCTGCATGCGCAAAGCCGGCAAGAAGTGGTGTTTTTAAGAGGGTGGATTTTTTTCCTTAGCGGCCGGCTGGGCAAAATCGTATAGACAGTTTTCCGGAAAAACGTTATGCTCTAGAATGTGGTCTTTTGCGGGAATGATCCGCAAAGTGCCTGTTTGTCGCGGTGCGATGTTATTTCTGTCCCGGTGCAGCTCCATGAAAATCGATTTTTATAAAAACTACGGCACTCGAATCCTCTTTGTGGTCGTATTTCTTCTGAGTATCATTCTCCTCGGCACCCGCAGGACGCTCGAGAGCAACTCCAACGCGGTGGAAGACTGGCTTCCCTCCCATTTTCCGGAAACCAAGGATTACCAGTGGTTCTTGCGGAATTTCCCGTTCGAGAACTTCATTGTTGTCAGTTGGGAGGGGTGTCAGTTTGATGAGGAGGGGGAAAGCAAAATCCACGAAGACCGGATCGAGCTCTTTGCCCAAAAACTGGTTCCGAATCAGACGATCGACAACTTCTCGCTGACCGCTCCGGAAGTTGAACTGGTCGCCGACCTTGACATCGAAAATATCGAGGATCGTCTTGATGCCGATCTGGCAACCCGTCCGGAACGGGAACGCGCCGAAGAACAGGCGCCGACCACCGCAACTCCCGGACCGGCCTCTGCCAAGCTTGCTGCGGCCGCCAACCTGCAGAAACCCGAGAACTATTTCCGTTCGGTAATGACGGGACCCCGCTTGGCCCGGCTTCTCGAAGAGTCGTATTCCAGAGCCTCACGCAACCTTCGTAATAATCCCGAAGAACTACACCGTCTGGTGATGGACCGGATTTCCGGCCTCTTGGTTGGCCCCGACCACAAAAGCACGGCGATGCTCATTACGCTGAACACCGGGTTCAAAGGGGGGGGGAAGCAGTTACAGGAGGTGATCGACCGGGTCAAAGAGATTTCGGTGGAATGCGGGTTCCCCGATACGATGAACGTCAAGACCGGGAGCGTGGCTTACCGTGCCTGGTCGGCGGTCGCCGATACGATTCATGAGATCATTTACGGGCGCACCCCGCGACTCGACGGTTTGATCATGGGGGGACCGCCGATTGACAATGTCGCGCTCGATCATGAAGGAACACGCACCCTCTACCGCCTTGCGGGGATCTGTGCCATCATCAGTCTCCTGCTGGCGCTGATCGCTCTGCGCAACTTTATGTTGACGATGTATGTTTTCTGGGTTGCGATTATTGCGGCGGGGCTCGCGATGGCCCTCGTCTCCTTTACCGGGGGCAGGTGTGACTCGATCCTGCTGAGTATGCCGGCACTCATCTATGTGATGGCGATGTCCGGCTCGATTCACATGGTCAACTACTACCACGACGCCATTCGAGACAAAGGGCTTGACGGCGCGGTCGAACGTGCCGTCAAAAGCGCATTTCCTCCCACCTTCGTTGCGCAACTGACCACAGCTATCGGGCTCGGTTCTCTCTTTACCGCCCAGTTGGTTCCGATCGTGAAATTTGGTTTCTACTCGGCTGTCGGTATCATGACCACCCTCTTGCTCCTCTTTTTCTATCTGCCGGCACTCCTTTCGATGTTCCCCCAGAAGAAGTTTGCCGAAAAGTACGGCGGCGAGGGGCTCAAGGAGCATTCCGGTTTTCTGGCAAACTTCTGGCTGAAATACGGTCGGTTTATTGTCAATAACAACCACCTGATGGTGCTCCTCTGTTTGAGCGCGATGATCTTTTTCGGTGCCAACCTGCCGAAAATGAAACCTTCGGTGAAAATGATGGATTTCTTCTCCGAAGGCGCCGATATTCTCGCGCACTATACTTGGCTTGAAGAAAAGCTCGGGCCGCTCGTTCCGATGGAAGTTGTTCTTTGCTTCGATAACGCGCGCCTGACTCCCGATAAGTTCGGGACAGCCTCGCGCCTGATTTTGGTCAACAGGGTCTGTAACGAGCTGAAAAATTCGATCCGTGATAAAGAAGACGACACCGAAATTATCGGCGGCGCGCTTTCGGTGGCGACGTTTACCCCCGACATCGAATCGATCTGTGAGCCGGATACCACCGCTTGGCGTTTTGTCAGTTCGGCGGTCGGAAAGAGTATCGAAGAGAACCGCGACGCGCTCAAAGACTACCTGACCATTGGGGGAAATGCGCCGATTGCCGAAATCATCAAGGTTGTCGAAGAGGAGATTATTCCGCTCCGAGAGTCGTATGTCCAGAAACGATCTCTTCTTACCGAAAAACTTTCGGAAGAGGAATGCGAACGGTTCCTCGGGCTCGATGCCTCGGCCGAAGACTTCGATCTTTCGACCGTAACGGTTTTGGAAGATCCCTCCGTCATCGCCGACACCTTGAGCCGAGCCAATGTCGAGGATTATCAGACAACCGAAGAGCGTTTCCTCGCCGCTCTCCGCCTGAAGGTCCTTCTCGAGACAAAACAACCGGAACTTGAAAAGGCCGGGGTCACCGACCTGAAAGGGATTCTCGAAAAGGTTACGCCGGGCAAACCGTTCCGTCCGGTGACGACCGGGGCCGAGTCGACCGAACTCCGCCGGGCATGTCGCCTCTGGCAAGAGAAACGAGGGATTGAACTCTGGCGCATCAGCATCCGGGTCTGGTCTCTGAAAAAGCAGGTTGACTATTCCGAACTGATCAATCAGGTTAAGGGCGTTGTGCAACCGATGCTCGGTGATACTTCAAAAGTACTAATGGCCGATCTGTTTCACGAAGATACCGATAAATACGATTATCTCTCCACCGCGGGCCTGAGCGACATCGCCCCATCGCAGAATATCTTGGCGGGTTTGGTGGAAAAGGAGGCCGATCTTTCGTATCTCGAGACCGACGACCCGCTGTTGCAGCAGGTTCGGGCCGACTTCAAGGTCGACTCGGGCGAGGAGGGGGATACCGGTGACGCCGGAGTCCATAGCGGTGACATCATCTTCCCCGCCGGGATTTCGGCGAAATACACGGGGACGGTTCCGCTGGTCTACAAAACCCAGCACGCGCTGATCAACGGGTTGGTCGTCAGTATCATCACGGCGTCTCTGACCATCGCGGTGGTGTTCGCCGTTTACCTGCGGAGTATTTCGCGTGCCTGTGTCGCGATGATTCCGAACGTTTTCCCGGTCATTATTGTCTTCGGCTTTATGGGGTGGGCGGGGGTCTTGATTGACGTCGGCACGATGATGACGGCAAGCGTTGCGCTCGGTGTGGCGGTCGACAACACGTGCCACTATTTGACCTGGTTCACGGATGGTATCAACAAGGGAATGACACGGAAAGAAGCGGCCGTCGCGGCGTACGGTCGGTGTGCCCCGGCCATGACCGAAGCGAGCATGATCTCCGGAGTCGGTCTTTCGGCGTTTATGTTCAGCACATTCGTTCCGACACAGCGGTTCGGTCTTTTGATGCTGTCGATCCTCTTCGTTTCGCTCATCGGCGACATGGTCTTTCTTGCTTCGCTGTTGACCGGCCCGCTCGGCCGTTTTTTCTGCAAAGACGAGAAGAAGCGGCCCGTGGGATCTTGATACGCTTGCGGTTCGATGATCAAGACGTACGGAAGAAGCCGACGGCCGCCATTCGGGCGCCGTCGGCTTCTTCCGTGCCTGTGTTACATATGTCGGTCCTTGAACGGTTCAGCCGAGGACCCGTCTGCGAATCTTTCCGTTATGCGTTTTCGGAAGGACGTCGACAAATTCGACGTGCCGAATATGCTTAAAGACAGCCAAACGGGCGTTGGCAAACTGACGGATTTCCTTTTTGAGGTCTTCGGACGGTTCCGTCTTGGGGAGAAGGACAACGACCGCCTTGATGGCCTGACCGCGGAGCGGATCGGGCACACCGACGACCAAACATTCCAAAACGAGGGGATGTTCGATCAAGATACTTTCGATCTCGACCGGGCCGACCCGGAACCCGCCCGTTTTGATGATGTCGTCTTTGCGACCGTTGTACCAGAAGTAGCCGTCGCCGTCGACCCACGCCAAGTCGCCGGTGTGATAGAGGCCGTCGTCGGACGAAACCTCTTCAATCTTCTCGTTGCCGAGATAACCCATCATCAGGCCTGCCTGATTTTTTCGCAGTCGAATCACAATCTCGCCCGGTTCCCCCGGCGAGACGGGGGAACCGTCGTCTTTAACGATTTCGATGTCGTAAAGGGGGGTCGGGAGCCCCATCGAACCGCGGCGCGTCTCGCAGCCGAGTATATTGGCGATCTGAAGGGTTGTTTCGGTTTGACCGTATCCTTCGGCGATTGACAAGCCGGTCTGTTCCTCGAATTTTGTGGAGATTTCGGGAGAAAGGAATTCTCCGGCCGAAACGGCGTGATGAAGCCACGGCAGGTGAATATTGCCGCGTTTGACCATGTAGCGATAGACGGTCGGCGGCGCGCAGAAGGTTGCGACTTTGTATCGGTTTAGGATGGTGATCAGTTGACGCGAGTCGAACGATTCAAAATCGTAGACGATGGCGATCGCGCCCATCAGCCATTGTCCGTAGATCTTTCCCCACGAGGCTTTCCCCCAGCCGGTATCGGCGACCGTCATGTGCAACTCGTTCTCTTCGACACGCTGCCAATATTTCGCGGTCAGGATGTGTGTCAGGGAATAGGTGTGATCGTGTGCCACGGCTTTCGGATAATCGGTTGTACCGGACGTGAAATAAACGATCATAATATCGGTAACCTCGGTCGGGAGCCGATCGAGCGTGTCGGGTTTGTAGGCAATCTCTTCTTCGAGGTTTCGAAGCCCGCGAGAGTTGGGACCGTAGGTCCAAACCGCCTTGAGTTGAGGCAGTTCCTCTTTGGCCTCTGCCAGGATGCCGGCTATGTTGTCGTTGTTGAGCGCGATCATATAGCTGACACCGATTTTTTGAACGCGGTAAACGACATCTTCGAGCCGAAGCATGTGCGAGACGGGAACCGCGATCGCACCGATCTTATGGAGGGCGATGATTACGAACCAGTAGGCATAGCATCGTTTCATTATCAGCATCACGCGATCCCCCCGCTTTACCCCCTGGGCGCGGAGCGCGTGAACAGTCTGATTGCTGAGTCGTCGAATCTGATCGAATGTGAAACGCCTCTCGTTTTGGTCGGCGTCGATCCATAGAAGCGCCAGCTTCTCGGGCGTTACGTCGGCGATGCGGTCGACCACGTCGTAGCCGAAATTATAATTTTCGGGGTACTCAAGATCGAACCGAACAAGACGTCCCTGTTCGTCAAACTCTTCACGGCAAAATTGTTGATACATCATCGGCACTCTCGTTCTTTCCGAATTTCTCCTCTTTCTGATACAGCACCCCTTGATTCTACCTCAGTCCGACATGATGTCAATCAATATTTTCGGTCCGAGGCCTCTCCCTTTTTCGAACCGCGGTTTTCGTCGGAACGGAGCATGTCTGAAAGGAGCTCGGCGAAAAGAATGAACCGCGGCCCCGGTATCGTGGCGTAATCGGCCAGGACCGGATAGACCCGGCCGTCGCGTATCGCCGCAACCCCGTTTCCGAGCGAATCCCAATCGTGTCGGTAGAGGGGTTCCCGTTCCGACGCCGGACGTGGGTCGTCGGCACCGAGTGACGAGAGGTCAAAGATCACCTCCGGGTTCTTCTCGAGAATCCCTTCCCGAGAAACGGTCGGTACCATTGAAGAGGTTTCGGCCAGGACATTCTTTCCACCGGCAAGTTTGAGCAGATCGTTGAAATAACGGTTTTTTCCGGCCACGTAAACTTGGGTGATATTTCTCTCGCCCAGGTCGCGGTCCAGGACAATCAGGACCCGGACCGGTTCTTTTTCCGGTTCGGGTCGCAGTGCTTCGAGTCTCTCTTCCGTTTGGTGGCGAAGTTTTCGGCCTGCCTCCCCGACACCGCAGCCGTCGGCGATTTCTTCGAACGAATCGAGGATTCCCGCGATCGAAGAGTGGTCGACCGAAAGTGTGGCAATTTGCACTTTTTCCAGTTTTTCTTTCAGTTCATGGTGTTCGCGCAAAAGAACCGCCAAATCGGGCCGCAGTTCGACGATCCGTTCGAGGTTCGTGTTGTGCATTCCGCCGAGTTTTGGGAGTTCCCGAGCCTCGGGCGGGTATCGGCAGAAGTCAGAAACGCCGACCACACGGTCTCCCAGGCCGAGCGCGAAGAGAGTCTCGGTCACGCTTGGAACGACCGAGACGATCCGCCGCGGCGGATCGGTGTCGCCCCCTTTGGTCTCCGCCGGTCGACCGGTCGGACGTTGGCACCCGAGAAAAAAAGAGAGCAGACACAGCAGCGCCGCGGTGCCTGCCCGAAACCATGATCGCCCGGAACGTTTTTTCATTTTTCGAAGTCCCGCCACGAAAGGCTGGGCTGAATCCCTTGGTTGTTCTGATATTTACCACTGCGATATGGGATGAAATCCCCCTCAATCCTATGATAGTAGATTTGGCAGATTTCAATGTTGGGGTAGATCCGCAACGGGGAAACCGCGTGAATTTCGAGGGTCCAGTATCCGGAAAATCCGATATCGCCGAATCCTGCGGTGACATGAACGCAGAGCCCGAGCCTTCCGATCGACGAACGTCCTTCCAGCATCGGCACGAATCGGCCGGTTCGGGTATACTCGACCGTCCGTCCCAGGTAGAGACGCCCTGTTTCCAAGACGAGCCCCTCGGGGGGAATGACCAGTGTTTCGTAAGGGTTCGGCTTTTTGATGTCGAGGACATCGCAAGTATAAACCAACAGCTCATTATGGAGTCGGAGATTATAGCTGTTCGGATTGAGGCGCGACTCGTCGTAAGGGGTAATCTCGATTTCCCCCTTTTTGATTTCCTCTCGGATCGCAAGGCCGGAAAGTATCATTCGGTTTCCTTTCGTTAGATTTCATCCAATTATAAGGGAAGAATCAGGAATTGAATAGGAGGAAAAGGAAGTTCCCCAAAAAGAACGGCCTTTTCTGTCGAAACCAAGAGGGGATCGCCGTTTCGCCATCCGCCGCACGCTCACTCGTCTGGCCTCTCCCTCCGGCGAACCGGAAGGAGAATCACGGCAACAATAACCGCGACCGTCAAATCCGAGGCCGAGCAAAAATTTGCTCAGCAGAACACTCCGCCGCGACTAAACTTTCCGCCGCTTTACCGCACAAAAATTCCGACGATAAGTTCCAACATGGTGGTGGCGAGAAGGCCAAAAACCATAAAACCAAAGATACAAACGAACCAGAGGCCGACCGGACGATTTGCCCGAACCATTTTGCCGTTACGGGCGCGAAACCAAAAACCGCGCTTCTTTACCTAAGAGAAACCTTTCCGATTCGTCAAAAAAGGGCGCCTTTCGTTTACGGGGGAAAACCCACATACTCTCAAAAGGCTTTTTGCGGCCTCATCGAAAAATCAAATCAACAATACGCCCGGGGGGAATCGAACCCTCAACCTACGGATTAGAAGTCCGTTGCTCTATCCAATTGAGCTACGGGCGCAACGGCGGGCGACCTCGGTCGCCCGCCTCCTATTGTTATAATGGAAGGCGCCTGATTGGGAAAGAGGGGAGAAATCCCGGAAATCTTACTGATTCTCCGTAATAACCTTATCGTCTTCCGTCGGAGCCGGTTCTTCATCGCCACCGAAACGTCGGATCTCCGGATCAATCTCGGCGTTGCTGACTGCCGGGATGGCATCGGCAGTGCTCCAGATTTTCCCCGCGTAGATCATGTTTCCCAGGAGGGGGTCGCAGATCGCGTAGAGAAGGTTGTCGAAGTTGTGTTGCGGACCGTAGGCCGAAGAGTTGATCGACCAGAGGCGATTCTTAAACGAGGCAGGAGCCGTACTCGGGTCAACCGGGGCGACGCCGATCGCCTGAGGGCCCCCCGCACCGTAAAGTAACGGGTAGAAATGAAGCGCGTTATCACTCGGGTTAAAGACGTTGACCATACTCGAAAGGAGTTGGCTTCCGCGCGCGTAGAGCCCGCGGGTGCTGAAATCGCCGTAGTTACACGCACCGGCCAGCAGGATGGCATGATACCGGTCGCTTGCTACATAATGTTTTGCCGCCGGTAACGAATGCCCGAGACAGGTGCCGCCGACCAGCAGTTCGAGCGCACAGCCAATCGTACGAGCGCCGAAACTGAACCCGAGCATTGTGACGTCGGAACCGGTACCGTTGGTCGCGCTCAGGAACGAAGCCAGATAGAACCCATTCAAGTCGGCCAAATACGCTTTGACCTGGCTGTCGGAACGAATCCGCTGATCTTGGCGTTGCGAGGCCCACTTCCAGATGACCAGGCGGTAAGGGGTTTGAATCCGCTGGCGGGAACGCATTTTATCGATACGGTATTTCAGCGACTGTGCATGTTTCAGCGCGCCGGACCATTCGGTCATATTTCCGTGAATCAGGATGACGGTCGGGATGTCGGGATGGAGCGTCGATTTGTATTCTTCGATCGTCGACGGGACGAACTTCCCACTGTCGGCACGCCAACACGCGAGTTTCGTCGGGTCGACCGTGACGCCGGAAAGTCTTTCGGAACTGATGGCCCAGACTTCACTGACACGAGCAACCTTAGCCGGGGCGGGCGCGGCGGATGAGGCGGGTTTCGCGGTCTCGTTGTCGGCGGTAACCACCGGTTCTTTGGTTTCGGATTGGGGGGCTTCGGCCACCTCGGCGCCCTGCTCGGCCCCGGCGGGGGCACTCGCCCGTTCGGCGACTTGTTGCACGGTATTTTCGGCCTCTGTAGCCGATGCTTCGGCTTCGGTTGCCGGCTCGACCTGCTCAGCGACCTGTTGCGTGGTACTTTCGGCCTCTGTGGTCGATGCTTCGGCTTCGGTTGCCGGCTCGACCTGCTCAGCGACCTGTTGCGCGGTGCTTTCGGCCTCTGTGGCCGATGCTTCGGTTTCGGTTGCCGGCTCGACCTGTTCAGCGACCTGTTGCGCGGTGCTTTCGGCCTCTGTGGCCGATGCTTCGGTTTCGGTTACCGGCTCGACCTGTTCAGCGACCTGTTGCGCGGTGCTTTCGGCCTCTGTGGCCGATACTTCGGTTGTCTGTTCTTCGGTAGCGGCAACCTCCTCGGTCACCTGCGGTTGAACTTCCGTGTCCTTAGCGGCATCGGCGTCGAAACGTTCGGCGACCATCGCGTCCGGTTCCTGCGCTTCGTAAACAGGCGTGCTTTTGGTGACTTGCTCGTCGGTAGCGAGAATATCCCAACTCAGACTGTCGGAAAGATCCGTCGAATCCGGAACCGTGGCCTTTACCGTTTCGGAGGCCGGGTTGGCCGGAACCCAGTTCAGATCGACTACGGTCGATTCTTCCGGAGCCGCGACGGCGATGTTATCAAAGAAGTCGACCGGTTCGGCGTCGGCGGGTTCCGCCGTTTCGGCGACCGGATTGACCGGAACCCATTTCAGATCGGTCGCGGTCGATTCTTCCGGAGCCGCGACGGCAACGTCATCAAAGAAGTCGACCGGTTCGGCACCGGTAGGTTCCGCGATCTCGGAATCGGCAACCGTGGTTTCCGGGGTCGATTTGGAGATGGCATCTTCAGCGGACGAAGAATCGACGGCCACGGAATCGGCGGAAACCGGAGAGTCTTCTTCCTCTGGCATCGATTCTTCATCCGAGCCCAGATCGGCGATGAAGAGATCGACATCTTCGGACTTTGCATTTTTAGGCTCGTTTTCCGGTTCGCCCGCATTACCGTGCGGTTCGTTCGCGGCCACTTGGTCGGTCGCCGTGCCGACCGGGAAAGCCGTGTCCTCGACCGTCGCGGTTGAGATCGGTTCATCGGCAAAGAAGTTAATGTCTTCCGATTTCGCGCTTGTCGGCTCGTCCGAAGTGTCAAGCGTTAAGGTCATGGGCGCATCGGCTTCGGTTGTTTTGATCGTCTCAAGGGGTGCGACCGTTTCGGTGGGGGTCACGTTGTCGACGGCGGTCAAATGTCCATCGGTCGCGAAATCGGCAACGGTGTCCGGCTCGGTATTCTCAAAGAAGAAGAAGGGGGGTTCATCGGGGAGAGAATTCTCCGCGATATTATCGGCCGGGGTCGCTTGTGTGATCCGAGTATCGGAGGGGCCGGAGGTTGCCGGAAACCGATCGAAACTCGTCGGATTATCGTCTCGACCCTTTTGCTCCTTGGCAAAAGAGGCCAGTTGTTTCGGCGGGTCCTCGGCCTCGCCGAAAATCCACGTGTCCGTTTTGTCGTTTTGCTCGGGCGCGAACCGTGACGATTGCAAAGAGATTGCCCAGTTGATGCAAATTATTGTCAAGGCCGAGACCAGGAAGAGCGCAAGAAGCGGATGTTTTCGGAAGAAATTGGAAAGATAGTTCATGACTTGCCCTTGTTGCTACCCGTTGTTGCTATCCATCTGTTGGGCGGATAGAGTCGATGTTGACGGACTGTCACCGAGTCCTTCTCGAGTAAAAACGGCAATTTACTTTTCAGATTTTAACGATTCTTTGGGTTTCTCTCGATAATGCTGAAAAAATGGATTCGAGCGACGTGAAACTTTAACGATTAAAAGGGAAGTAACGATTACCGGGCCGGTTTCGACGGTATTAACGATTATTATGCCCCGGCGAAAAAAAGACCTCGAAAAGAGCCTCAAAAACTGCATCGGAGCATTTGTTTTTTCGATAATCGGTGTAAAGTGGAGTACCGGAGGGTGCCAGGGTTTATCGGCACACTTCCGACGTCATTCGGTCAATGTAACAGGATGGCGGGATCGCTTCGAAGGCTTGTTGGGCTTCTGGTGTAAAGAAGTTTTCGGCCTTGTCGCCATGCCGCAGTCGTTTTCCCTTTCGGAGAGGATAGAATATGAGAAAGTTAGTTGTGGTTTGCTCGCTGGCCCTGCTGGTCTCGATGGTCGGCATCGGTTGCGGTTCGATGTCAAGTTGCTGGACTCGCAGCGGTTCGCGTGTTCCCGTCGCCTCCGGCTACGGTACCCCCATCAGCGCTCCGGTGGGCGCCGCTCCGATTGTGGATTCGCAGATGATCTACTCTTCCGGGTGCAACCCCTGCACGCCGGTTGCCAATGCGTGTAATCCCTGCAGTGCTCAGCCTGCATGTAACCCCTGTGATCCTTGCGGATCCTCCTCTTCCGGGTATCCGATGGGTGGGGCGATGCCCGGACCGGCCGGAACCTGAGATTGATCATTGGAAGACCCCAGGTTACGGAGACTCGGGGTTTTCCGGGCCTAACGAAAAAGAGCCGACGCTTTCTGTCGGCTCCTTTTTGTGCAATCCTTCCATTTTACTTTTTTTGCCCCTTTTCACGTGAAACCGCTTTTGAGATTTCTTGTGCGGTCTGTTCCCAGGTTTTACCCGTTTTGGGTTTGGGCGTCGCGCCGATTCTTTTCGTTTTGGGCTGTGACATAGAGCATTTGAAGTTCACTCAGTACACCGGTCAGTGTACGCGTCTCTTCGTCGGTGCGGTTCCCTTCCGTCTTTTTGATGAGCAGGTCGACGGTATCAATCAGATGACTGGCCTGGTGGAAGTAGAACTCGCTTTTCCCCGTACCGGGATTCGGATAGATTCCCATCGAAACCATTGCCTGGGCCGCAATCGACGAGACTAACGTGACCAGGGTTGGCGGGGGGAGCGGAACGTCATGCGGCATCTCGTGTTCGGTGCCCTCTTCGTGGTGCTGGCCATTACAGCAGCAGTGATCTTCCTCTTCATGGTGCTGGCCGTTACAGCAGTTGTGACCTTCCGTTTCGTGATGCTGATCGTCGCAACAGGTTTTTTCTTTGTCACTCATAATTCTGAATTCCTTCTTAGCTACTTGAAACTTATTGCAATTTTTTCGGTTACCGTTATCATAACCCTATAATTATACCCATAAACTGCGCAACGTATACCCGCCATTTCGTCACTCGCAGAAGGAGAGGGCGGAAGGGGCGTCTGTTTTTCTTTTTGTTCCACCGTCGAATGGTGATGTTGGAGCAATCAACCTCGGAGAGAGGGGTGAACAATGGATCAAGACCTTCAAAAGGTATCGCGGCGGATTCAGGCGATCAAGACCGAATGGGGAAACCGTCTCTGTATCTTGGGCCACTATTACCAGACGCCCGCAATTTTGGCGCATGTCGATGTGGTCGGGGATTCTTTCAAACTGAGTAAGGAAGCCGCCGCGCGCGAAGGATGTGACGCCATCGTTTTCTGCGGGGTTCACTTTATGGCCGAGACGGCCGATATCTTGGCCAACGCGCCGAACCGGCTTGCCCTCCGCACAAAACCGGTCGAAGTTCTTCTGGCGAACGCCCGGGCCGGTTGTCCGATGGCCGATATGGCAACCCTTCGCGGTGTCGAAGCCGCATGGAACGAAATGGCGGAAGTTATCGACGTCGACGATGTCGCGCCGATCACCTACGTCAACTCGTCGGCTGCCATCAAAGCTTTCTGCGGCAAACGAGGCGGGTTCTCGTGTACCTCGTCGAATGCCGATAAGGTGCTACGTCGTGCTCTCTCGGAAAAAAAGCGAGTCCTCTTTATTCCCGACGAACATTTGGGGCAGAACACCGCACTCAAATTCGGGATTCCCGAGAGAGAAATCCTCTTCTGGAGCCATTCTAACCCCACCATGCTTGAGAAGACGGCCTTCCTGGAACAGGAAGGATTCCTTCCGGTGGGTACCGTAGCGTCTTATGCCGAAGCCGCCGCGAAACCGCTCGGGGGGAACCGCCCGCAAGATTTGCGCAACGCCAAAATCATTCTTTGGCGGGGTTTCTGCCCGGTTCATCAGCGGTTCCTGCCGCGCGATATCGTCCGATTCCGGGAAGATCACCCTAATGGGCGGATTGCCGTTCACCCGGAATGTCGGCGTGATGTCGTTTTTGCCGCTGATATGGCTGGCTCCACAAAGCGTCTCCTCGACTTGGTTGCCAAAAGTGAACCCGGCTCGGTTTGGGGGATCGGAACGGAACGGCATTTTGTCGAAAATCTGATCAATGAGTACAAAGACCGAGACGTCTGCTTCCTCTCTCCGGAAAAGCCTCTTTGTTCCGATATGAGTCGAACCACTCTTGACGACTTGCTTCGCGCCCTCGTTTCTCTGGAAGAAGGCGAGCCGATCAACCGGGTTTCGGTCGACGAGTCGGTTGCTGCCGGAGCACGTCTGGCCTTGGAAAGAATGCTCGAATGTGAATAATAACCGCCGTTGAAGAAAATCTCCAACGTGGTATACTCGGGGCGAGTCTTTTTGCCGAGAGGAAGCCCCTTGAGGCGGGAAGTCTCTCGGTCTGTTCCGTCGGATGTCGGCGGGTACCTTGCCTACGATTCCCGCGGCGGTGTCTCTCCTTCATTCGATGTTTAGTACTTTCAGTGGGAAGGATAAATTCTGATGAGCAGTTCGGAGAATAAACTCCCTTTCAAAGTTGCCGATCTTGCGCTGGCCGACTGGGGGCGCAAAGAGATTCGTTTGGCCGAGAACGAGATGCCGGGACTGATGGCGCTTCGGAAGAAATATGCCGATTCGAAACCGCTCGCCGGTGCCCGCATCGCCGGTTGCCTGCATATGACGATTCAGACCGCGGTTCTCATTGAAACGCTCACCGCACTCGGTGCCGAGGTTCAGTGGAGCAGTTGTAACAAATTCTCGACCCAAGACCACGCCGCAGCTGCGATCGCGGTGACGGGGGTGCCGGTCTACGCCTGGAAGGGAGAGACCGATGCCGAATACGACTGGTGTATCGAACAGACGCTCTTCTTCAAAGACGGCAACCCGCTTGATCTGATCGTCGACGACGGCGGTGACCTGACCATGATGGTCCATTCGCCGAAATACGCCCATCTCCTTCCCGGAATCAAAGGGCTTTCGGAAGAGACGACCACCGGTGTACACCGCCTCTACCAGATGGCAGAACGGGGCGAGCTGAAGGTTCCCGCCATCAATGTCAACGATTCGGTTACGAAGAGCAAGTTCGACAACCTCTACGGTTGTCGCGAATCGCTCGCCGATGGAATTAAACGCGCTACAGACGTGATGGTCGCCGGCAAGGTAGTCGTCGTGGCCGGATACGGCGATGTCGGGAAAGGGTGTGCCCACTCGATGCGTTCATACGGCGCGCGTGTGCTGATTACCGAAATCGACCCGATCTGCGCGTTGCAGGCCGCGATGGAAGGTTTTGAAATCGTTACGATGGACGAAGCCGCCTCGCGCGCGGGAATCTTTGTGACGACGACCGGATGCTGTGATATCATCACCATCGAGCACCTCAAGAAAATGAAGAACGACGCAATCGTCTGCAACATCGGTCACTTCGACTGCGAAATCAACGTTGCCGACCTTGATGCGTTCCCCGGGATCAAAAGAGAGCAGATCAAACCACTTGTCGATCGATACACGTTCCCCGATGGGCATTCGGTCATTCTTCTGGCCGAAGGGCGTTTGGTGAACCTCGGATGTGCCACCGGCCACCCTTCCTTCGTGATGTCGAACTCCTTCTCGAATCAGATCCTCGCACAAATTGCCCTCTGGACCCGCGGCGCGGAATATCCGGTCGGTCAGGTTCGTGTTCTTCCGAAAGCTCTGGACGAAGAAGTTGCCCGCCTTCACCTTGATGCCGTCGGCGCCAAACTGACCCGACTGACCCAGAAACAGGCCGATTACCTCGGCATTCCCGTCGAAGGCCCCTTCAAACCCGATTCTTACCGTTATTAAGCAACAGGTCGTCGTTCCGCCGCGGGAATCGATACCCGCGCGAAACTCAGCAAGACGAAAACCGCATCTTCGATTTGATAACAGGTGATTAACATGCCGAACATCCAGCCACTTGCCGCTTGGCGCTACAATCCCGCACGGGTCGGCCAACTGACCGATGTGATCGCCCCCCCTTACGATGTCATCGACGGCCAACTGCAGGATCAACTTTACGCAAAGCATCCGAATAACGTCGTTCGGCTGATCCTCAACAAGAAGGATCCGGAGCGCGACACCGAGCAGGACAACCGTTACACACGCAGCGCCCGTATTCTGAAAGAATGGAAAAACGAAGGGGTTCTTTTCCAAGAGACCGCCCCGGCGATCTATGTCTACCACCAAATCTACGAGGTCGAGGGGAAGACGCATACCCGCAAAGGGTTTATGTGCCGTTGCGAAGCCGTGCCTTTCGGGCAGGGAATGGTTTTTCCGCACGAAGAGACGATGAGTGGTCCGAAAATGGACCGTCTGATGCTCACCACCGCGTGCAAAATGAATTTTAGCCAAATCTTCGGCCTTTATTCCGACGACGGTGACGAGATTCAGCAGATGCTCGACGCGGCCACTTTGAAGCTGACCCCGATCGAAGCTGTTGACCATCTCGGCATCATCAACCGGATGTGGGTGGTGACCGATCCGAAAATACTTCTCAGGGTTGTCGCGGCGATGGGGCCGAAACCGATCTTCGTGGCCGACGGGCACCACCGGTACGAGACCGCCTGTAACTACCGAAAACAGATCGCCGAGACGGGTGCACTGACCAAAGACCATCCGGCCAACTACGTGCTGATGGTCTGCGTGGCGATGGAAGAACCCGGGCTTCTTGTATTGCCGACCCACCGTCTGTTCCGTGACGTGCCTTACTTCTCTCAGGCCGATTTGATCGAAAAACTCGGCGACACTTTCCGAGTGACGACGGTCGGTACCGGTGCCGCGGTTGCCGAAAGAGCCTGGACCCTGATCGAACAGATGAACGACCAGGGAACGATGGCCATCTACACCGGGAAGGACGGCCGTTGGTCACTGATTCAGATCACCGAGGCCGGGCAAGCCAAGATGGCCGAAGTTGCCCCGGAGCATCACCCCGAGTGGCGGCATTTGGGTGTGGCGATTCTCCACCGCCTCGTCGTTGAAAATCTCCTCGGCCTGAAGAAATACGAAAAACCGAAGTACGTCCACACGGTCAAGGAGGTCGCCGACTCAATCAAGGGAGAGGGACTTGCCGACGATGACGGCAAACAACTTTCGAACCAATTCCCACTGGCCGCGCTCGTGTTGCCGGCAACGATTAAAGACATCAAAGAGCTCTGCTTCCTCAACGAACGGATGCCCCCGAAAAGCACCTACTTTTATCCAAAACTGGTTACAGGTTTCGTCTTCAACGGACTCGAATGAAGAAGTCCCCGCCGAAGAGAAAGACAAAGAAAATCGAAACAGAGCGGATAGGAAACCACTTGCTCTGTTTCGGTTTAGAGCCGAGCGGATGGGGAGGAGCGAACGGGGTGAGAGTCCGGCAACCGGCGCGTTGGGCCAAGGGGGCAGACGAGCAGACGGTGGTTCCCGCGCCTTTTCAAATGACTGTTTCTGACAATATATGACCGGAAGGGTTCGGTCTTTCCTTCGGGCGAAGGGGTGAAAACCTCGGCAATTTGAGGCACCTGCCGGCAGGCGAGGGAAGGGGAGAGCAAGGGTGTGTGAAGCCGGAGAGGGAACCTTGCGTCTGTTCTCAATTCCTCTTCCCATAAAAAACCGGAAAGCCGCGCCGAGCGACTTTCCGGCAGTTCGATGCACCGTATTTTTCGGCCGACCGATTTTTTAATCCCACCACCAAACGGAACCGTTGTCGGTCTTGGCGGTTTCGGTTTTCTGTCGGGCGACCTTACCGTCTTTGTCTGCGATAAGATGTTCAGCCGAAAGTGCGGTTTGCGGTTCGATCATCACACCGCCCCCGACCGGGAATGAGACGGTGCTCTTTCCGTGGAAGACGATGTTGACGGCCGTCTCGGCCTTTTGGATCGGTTCGACCGTTTCGACGGAGTAGCTCTCTTCATTGCCGAGGAAGTCCATCGACCAGTCGGCTTTTGTGTAGATATCCTCTTTTTGGAGCCATGCCGCGACCACCGACATGTCGATCAGGTTGCGCAGATCGGAATAGACCGGAATCGCCGCGGCGATCTTCGAGAACTGTTCGGTGAAACTCTTTGTGTAAGTGCGGCTTGCCTTGTTCGCTTTCCCTGTCGCGAAACGCTTTCCCCCCGAGGCGACAAGCTCGTCTTCACCGACCAGTTTGACGCCGTCACCGAGGATCGCGATCCCGAGTCCGTCGTCGGTCTGAACCACGCAGTCGTAGTCGGGCTGGAAGAACCAACGAACCAAGGAGTTCTTCGCCATTGCCTGCGGATTCGATTTCTCTACGTAGTTGGTCATCGCGACCGGTTTCTCTTCCAGGCCGATCCCGATCAGTTTCATCCGGTAGTCAGCCGCCACCAGCGAGAAGGCAAAGTGAGTGTTGGGCGAGATTCCCCAAATCTTGACATCCTGCAGACCGAGCGCGTTGCGGATCCCGTCGGCGTACTCTTCGACCTGAGCGTTATCTGCAACACTCGGCTGTGTGGCGGTGCGAAGGAACTTCTGCATTTCCACCAAGCCCTCCTGGGTCGGATCGATTGAGCAACCGATCAGTTCGGTCGGTTTGGTATTTGCGGGATAGGCACGCAGCGCGACGACCAGGTCTGAAAGTTTCAGTGTCGGGCGACCGCTCGTCACCCCCACCTGCGACTGTTCGATCCCGGGCTGCCACCCTTCGGCGGGCCCGGCGATCACGATATCTTTGGTTTCGGGGTAGAAGAAAACGTAATCGATCTTTTCGAGACCGGCAAGATTTTCCATCTCCGGCGTGACCGTGCCGCCGTTATCTTTGAGGGCCTGTTCCAGACGATTGAGCGAAACCTTGCGCATCGTGCTCGGTTTGTTCATGTCGCCCGGGATCCCCCGGTAGGCGGCCTCTTGCCGGGCTCGGTCAACGACTTTATCGGCATCGGAGGCTTTGAAGAGGACGCCGTCGGCCAGCGCGACCCCGGAAAGCGAGGAATAGCCCGAGCCGCCGTAACCACCGCCACCATAACCGCCGCCGTAACTACCGCCACCGTAACCACCGCCACCGTAACCACCGCGACTGCCGCCGCCATATTGGGCGCTGGCCGATGACGCCGGCAGCGCGATCAACGAAAAGACCGCAAAACCGATGGCGGCACGACCGATCAAATCTTTCACTTTCATAAATTGCCTCTGATCTGTTCCGATTATCAAGACAACACACCATGGGTGCCGGAACCCCGTTTGGGCGATATCGCCCATTATCTCCATCTTTCCCTTTCGGTTTTTCGCGGGAAATTCTTCAAGTCGGGTCAAGATAACACCCCCGTTCTCAACATTCTACATGGTTAAAATAGGCAAGACAAGTCAGGTGTGGGGGAAACCACAACGTTTTAATGATAAAAGCTTGAATATTTCGGTGTTATAACGATTGTAGCGCTTCAAAGGCACGGAATGTTGAGCAGTCCTCTCCCATTGCGATAAACAACGGGGCAGGGTATTTCCCGACGCGTGTTTTTCCATCGGGAAATTTGGATATGGAATCTTTTGCCGGTTCAGAACGGGAACAGGAATTTCGATGCCAACGGTGTTTGCCGACTCGGTGAGATTACCGGAACTTCTGGCCGCGTGCCGACGACCGATCGTCGTTGTCGGAAGCGGTATCTTCGGTAGTGTGGTGGCCGAACGTCTTGCCGAGGGGAGCGGTCGCGATGTTTTCGTGTTGGAACGGCGTAGTCATATTGGGGGGAACTCCCATTCGGAGATCGATCCGGAAACCGGAATCGAGGTTCATCGGTACGGTTCGCATATCTTCCACACAAAATCGGAAAAGGTTTGGAACTACATCTCCCGGTTTACACGATTCAACACCTATCGGCATAAGGTGATGATTACCTATCACGATCGGGTTTACGCGATGCCGATTTCGCTGATGACCATCAACGCCTTTTTCGGAAAGAATCTCAAACCGGCCGAAGTCGAGGCTTTTCTGGCCGAATCGACCGAAAAGTTTCGGAACCGCGTTCCTGCCAATCTCGAGGAAAAAGCGATCGCTCTCATCGGCGAAGATCTCTACCGCGCGTTTATCGACGGATATACATCGAAACAGTGGGGCCGTCCGGCGATAGAACTACCGGCCGAAATCATTACCCGCCTACCGGTCCGCCGCAATTACAACATCGATTACTTTGACGATCCCTTTCAGGGGATTCCGCTCGACGGCTACGGCAAACTCTTCGAGCGGTTGCTCGACCACCCGAAGATCCGTGTTTTTCCGAACACCGACTACTTTGACGTTCGCCACCTGATTCCGGAGAATACCGAGGTGGTCTGGACGGGGATGGCCGACCAGATTTTGGACTATAAATACGGGCCTCTCGAGTGGCGCGGACTCCGCTTTGAATGGGAAACGCTCGAAGTCGGCGACTGGCAAGGGACTTCGGTGATGAACTACGCCGATCGGGAGATTCCCTGGACACGTATCCATGAGTTTAAGCATTACCACCCGGAACGCGCCGTTTTTGAATCCGGCAAGACGGTCATCTGCCGCGAGTTTCCCGCGGCATGGAACCCGGGCGATGAAGCCTATTACCCGATAAACAACGAAAGAAACCACGCACTCTATCAAAAGTATGCCGACGAAATTTTACGGCGGCCGGGATGGCACCTCGGCGGGCGGCTGGGTGCCTATCGGTACTGGGATATGGATAAAGCGGTCGAGCATGCGCTCGACCTTTACGAACACGCGTTTTGCTCCGGCGATGTCGGGTAACACCCCCTCTCCCCGCCCTGCCCGATCAACGTCATGACCAGAAAAAAGAACGCCGAATCAGAAGAAACGAAAAAGACGCCGGAAGCCTCTTCCCCATTGGGAGAACTGTTTCGCTACGGTTTGATCGGTGTCACGGGCGCAACGCTCGATGCCGTCCTTTTTTATCTGTTGACCCGCGCCGGCGTTCACTATCAGGTCGCCAACCTGCTGAGTGTCTCTTGCGGGATCATCAACAATTTTTTCCTGAACGCCTTTTTCAATTTTAAAACGAAGAACCGCCTGGTTCGCCGTTTCTGCTGTTTCTATCTGATCGGAATGTTCGGGTGGGGGATCAGCGCGCTGTTGCTCTATCTGTTCATCGAAATATGGGGGCTGCCGCCATTGACATCGAAATTGGTGATCATTTTTATCGTGACCGTCGTTCAGTTTACTTTGAACAAAACATTTACGTTTGCCCGAGGATCCATACATACCGGTTCCTGACCGGAGGAGTCAGCCATGCTCGAACTCGCTGTTGTCATTCCCGTATATAACGAAGAAGCGTGCATCGTTTCGGTTCTTGAAAAGTGGATCGAGGTCCTGAACCGCCTCGGCATCGATTACCGAATCGACGTGTATAACGATGGCTCAAAAGACAATTCTCTCGAGGTAATGAAAGAAACCGAGCCGCGGTTTGCCGGACGGCTCGCAGTGCACGACAAGCCGAACGGAGGGCACGGCAACACCATCTTGACGGGATATCTGGCCAATTGCGAAAAGGCCGAGTGGATTTTCCAAGTCGACTCCGACGACGAAATGAGTCCCGAGTCGTTCCCCGGGCTCTGGAGAAAGCGTGCCGACTACGATTTCCTCGTCGGACGGCGCGACGGGCGAAAACAACCGCTCCCACGTAGAGTAATGAGCGCCGTCTCGCGCCTGACCGTGCGTATCTTCTATGGAAAGAGTGTCTGGGATGTCAACACACCGTACCGTCTGATGCGTACAAGTGTTTTCGCCCCGATTTACCGACTCATTCCGCTCGACACGTTTGCTCCGAACGTCATTATCACCGGGATGGCCGCCAAACGGCGCCTCCGATCGTGCGAGATCCCCGTCCCGCAACAAGACCGTCAAACGGGCGAGGTTTCGATCAAGAAATGGAAACTTTTCAAAGCCGCTATGAAGAGCTTCCGACAGACGGCCTGTTTCGCTCTGTGTAAATCACGAAAACGGGTTTGATCCCAAACGAAATATGAATTCAAGACGATCCGTCGAACGGCAAGTCCGCTGTGCCGGGCCCGAAAACCGTGTCGGAACTCCGTGTGGATCATATTTAACGTTGGGTCAGGCTTTATACGTTGCCAACACAACACCGGTCTGTATTTACGTAAGCGATAAGTCTTCTTTCCATTGCCTCGCTTTTCTGCCTCTGACGGTATTGCACGATTTGTGTATCTTCCATTCCGAAGAACACAAAACGTGTTCGGCTTTTGCCCTTTCCGGGCACTCGAAATAAGAAGTATTCCCCGTGAGACCGACCGATCACGCAACAGGTCCCGGGGGGCGACGAGGCGAGGGGCACAAACTGCTTCGCGGAATCCGTTTGCTTATTATCTGCTCTTTTTGTCCATGCCCGGTTCGACCGGGAAGGGAAGGGTCACCCTTTATCCGGCACTCACTTTTTGCCCTCTGTCACAGGGCGGCAATCCGTTTCGGTGAGAAGTAAGGGGGAATTCCCCGTTGTATTAACAGGGAATGTATCGATCACCGTCAAAAAAAGCCGAGACCTCACGGCACCGGCTTTCTGTCGGAACATAAAGGCAAAAGAGCGGGCGAGGATCAGGCCATCTCTTTGAGGGCTTTCAACGCCTTGATCTTGATTTTGTGGTGTGCCGGTTTGGCCGGGATGTTGCGAATTTCGCCGGTGAAGGGGTTTTTCACGTCTTTACGGGCTTTTTGAGCCGGGACGAGCTTCTTTTCGATCTTGAGAAGACTGGGAAGAGTAAAGCTACCGGGACCCTTTGCGCTGAGGCTATTGGCGATTTGGTTGCCAAGCTCACCGAGAACGGCGGAGACCTGTTTTTTGTCCAGACCGGTGTTCGCGGCAATGTTGGCGATAATCTGCGTTTTGGTCAGCGGCTTGTCATTTTTGGCGGCCATTGTTGTTCCTCTTTTAGTAATACAAAATTGTCTAAACCAAAAACGGAGCGGGAAAACCTGCTTCATCGTAACCGAATTTCTTCTTCGAGTGGAAACGAAAAACCACTTCGTCCCGCCCGATGCGGGTGTATTATGTTCGAAAGACAAGGGTTTTGTCAATCCATCTTTCGAAAAAACAGCAAAAAAAAGTATATTTTCTCCGATTTTTTGGCTTGAACCCGGTTTTTGGGGGGAATAGTGAGTCCGGAGGGACTTTTCTCCTTTACCGCGATAAAGTATACTACTCCCAACCATCTCAATTGCCCCCGGGAGCTGGGCGTTTCGGCTTGCGACGGATGTTTCTTCCCGGTTTTTGTTTCAGGTCTTTCAAAAACGCCCTAAAGACCGTAAAGAAGTGAAGATTTATGTGTACGTGTGATCAGCACATCAATGCGATCAACAGTCCTGATTACCTTCCCGTTGAGGTGCTCCGCAAGCTCCAGTGGCGGAAGTTTCAGACCGTGTTGAACTATACCTATGCAAATGTTGCCTGGTACCGAGAGAAGATGAAAGAGGCGGGTGTCAAGCCGGAAGATATCCGCTCGCTTGACGATGTAAAGTATCTGCCGACGATCGTCAAAACCGACTTACGCGATACTTATCCCTTCGGCATGATGGCGGTCGATATGAAAGACGTCGTCCGTGTCCACGCCAGCAGTGGGACGACGGGCAAACCGATCGTTCTTCCCTACACCCGCGGTGACCTCGAGGTCTGGACCGAGTGCGTTGCCCGCGGCATGGCCGGAATCGGTATTGCCTGTGAAGACGTCGTCCAGGTTTCTTACGGCTATGGTCTATTCACCGGTGGCTTGGGCGCTCATCAAGGAGCGGCATTCCTCGGGGCGACGGTTGTTCCGATGTCTGGCGGAAATACCGAACGACAATTGGACCTGATGCGCGATTTCGGTGTTACGACGATTGCCTGCACGCCGAGCTATTTTGTTCATCTGATTGGCAAAGCCCGGGAAATGGGTTTTGAGTGGAAAGAAACGAAGCTCAAACGCGGTATTTTCGGCGCCGAGCCGTGGACGAACGAAATGCGTCGGCATATCGAAGAGACTGCCGGAATCAAAGCCTATGAAATTTACGGACTGACCGAGATCATTGGTCCCGGGGTTGCCATGGATTGTCTCTGTCAGTCCGGACCGCACATATACGAAGATCGCTTCTATCCCGAAATTCTCGACCCGGACACACTCGAATTGGTTCCGGACGGGGAATACGGCGAACTCGTTTTCACAACCCTCGACAAACAGGCGATGCCGCTGATCCGCTATCGTACCCGTGACATCACCCGTCTGGTTCCCGAACAGTGCGAATGCGGCCGCACGGTCCGACGATTCGACCGTATTTCTCACCGCAGTGACGACATGATGATCATCCGCGGCGTTAATATTTTCCCGGGTCAGATCGAAGCGGCGCTCCTCTCCATCGAGGGGACCGCTCCCCACTACCAAATCGTTTTGACCCGCGATGCTTTGGGGCTCGACAACATCGAAGTTCAGGTTGAAATTTCTCCCGAAAAATTTGGCGATACCCACCGAGAGATCGACGAGTTTAAGAAAAAGGTCGCGACGAAAATTCAGCACGTGACCGGCATCCGTATCGGCGTGCTCCTTGTCGAGCCGGGACGGATTCCGAGAAGCGAAGGGAAAGCCCGCCGCGTTATCGACAACCGCAACAGGTAATCCGACGGCTTTTCCCGCACACCTTTCCCGATCCGGGCATTCTTAGTCCTTTTTCTTCCATCGGAACCAAAGGAGCGAGAAAGCCTGGTAGATGAAAAGGGCGACGACCGAAGCCACGACCGAAACGATCAGTCCTGCCGGGCTGAAAGGGTTGAAGTCATCGAGTTCGCGCCATGTCGTCAGGGCGAGAAACCCGGTACAGCTTCCGGTCAGCCCGACCAGAAAAACGGTAAAGGGACCGCGACGCCACTCCCCTCCCCACACGAGAAGTCGCGTGAGAAGCCCGACAATATAGGCGAACCCCACCCAAAGGAGAATCACGTTTACGACATTCTGCATTTTGGGTGGAAAATTCAGCTGGAGCAGCACGTCCAGTTTCGAGAGGAACACTTCCATCTTCTGTCTCCTGCCGTTTTACCGTGCCCGGGGGCGGCCAAGCAAACGTTAGCGCTGCTGCGGAAGTGATTCTTCCTGAGAGAGCTGACGGTTGACCTGTTCGCGTTTCATCCGATCAACCTCACCCTGGAATTGAAATTCGTTTCCCGCCGGAAAATACTGAATCTGGTTGTCGAGATAGTAGGGACTCGGCAGGGTTTGGCCGTTCTGCGTCATTTGGCAACCGGTCAGCACCGTAGCGGCGCCTGCGGCCAAAATCGATATCAACCCACCGACGATCCAGCGGTTTCTGGTATTCATTCGTTCCATCTGTGAAACCCCTTAACTCCGTTAAGCTGCGGTTTTGCCGACAATTTCGGCGTGGTCCAACACCGATTGTATCGGTTAATCGGATTGGGAGTCTTTAATCGAATTCAACGAAAAGAGAAACGAAAGTTGTTCGACCGACGCGGTCAACGAATGTGTAGGGTGTTTTTCCCATGAGTCAATCTTTCAGCTCCGCACCGCGGCGCATCGATGTTTTTCCGATTCCCGACCTGATTCCGGTAGGGTACCGCCCCACGGCGGCCGTCTTTATCGACGTCCTCCGCGCGACGAGTACCATTGTCACTGCTCTTTCGGCCGGGGCCGAACAGGTGATCCCCGTGATGGAACCGGGGCAGGCGCTCAAAATGAAGGAGCTGCTTGAAAAGTCCGATCCCGCCAAACGGGGGAATATCCTCTTGGGGGGGGAACGCAACGCGGTCCTGATCGCAGGGTTCGACTTGGGAAATTCTCCCGCCTCCTACACTCCCGAACGGGTCGGGGGGAAAACCATTCTCTTTTCGACCACCAACGGGACACGCGCCATCTTGACTTTTGAACGGGTCAGCGGGACAGCTCCCGTAACCGAAGCGGAAAAGAACAGACGCGAAAGGGGCCCCAGCGTCGGGCAGGGGATGTTGACCATTCCGACCCACGCGCGAACTCGTTCTTTCATCGCGTCGTTTTTGAATGCCCGTGCTCTCGTCGAAAAACTTCGTCCGTTCGATTCCGTCGGGATCGTTTGCGCGGGGACCGAGCTGCACTATACCGAAGAAGATACGTTGCTGGCCGGTCTGATCGTCTCGCGTTTGTTACGTGCCGCGGAGGAGGTGCCGGGGCTTCCCCGCCCCCTGCTAAACGTTCAGGCCGAAACTGCCGGATACCTCTGGGAATCGTTTTTGGAAACAGTGACACCCGAAACGCTCGAAAAACACCTCTGCGAAAGACTTGTTGCCAGCCGAGGGGGAGAGCACCTTCGGCGGGTCAACCTTCTTTCGGATGTGCGCGATGCTGCTCGGCTCGATCGGCTGGAAACGGTTCCGGAATATTGTTTGGGGAGTATTCGCCCGGTGTTGGACGGGGCAGACTGAAATTCCAAGGAACTTCTCAGGTCTACTTTTTGAGATTTGCCTTTGGGGTATAATGTAAGCTCCAGGGGTGTTTTCCCTTCATCAGGGGCGATGATAGGTCTGTTCCCGCTAACAATCTGGCCGGATCGGCCGCTTGCGCGGTCGGTCGCAACCGGGTAAGGATAAACATAATGCAAATGGAAGAATTGGTCGCGCTCTGTAGGCGGCGTGGGTTTCTTTTTCAGTCGAGCGAGATCTACGGGGGACTGAACGGTTTTTGGGATTACGGTCCGCTCGGCGTTCTCTTAAAGCGTAATGTCAAAGATGCCTGGTGGCACGATATGCTCGTCGGGCACAATGAACGGAGAATCCAGCCGGGGGCCCCTTCCCTCTACGAAATGGCCGGTCTCGATTCGACGATCATTATGCACCCGCAGATCTGGAAATGCTCGGGGCACTACGATCTGTTCCATGACTTTATGATCGATTGCCGCGAGTCGAAAAAACGATATCGTTACGACCATGTCAAAGGTCGTTGGGTAAAAGGTCTGAAACATGGCGAAGGGGGCCGGCCCGCTTCCGAAGTCCGCATCTTCGTTACCACGATGGATACCGAAAATACCGAAAGCGCTCTGCGTGACCGCGCGGCGTATTTTTTCGGCCTGCGTAAAAAAGACCTTGATTCCCTGATCTGGGAAGGGGAACTGACCACCATTTCTTCTTTGTCCGATCGTTCTCTGGTTTTGGGGCCCGATGCCAAACATCTTGGGACGCTCACCGAGCCGCGTGAGTTCAATCTGATGTTTAAAACGACGATCGGTGCCTTGGGTGGGGAAGACGACGTCGCATTCCTCCGTCCCGAGACGGCCCAGGGAATCTTTGCCAACTTCAAGAATGTCTGCGACTCGACCCGCGTCAAGGTTCCATTCGGGATTGCCCAGATTGGCAAAAGTTTCCGCAACGAAATCACTCCGCGTAACTTCACGTTCCGCAGTCGTGAATTCGAACAGATGGAAATCGAGTTTTTCTGCCATCCGGATGAGTCGGCCGACTGGTACAGCTACTGGCGCGATCGTCGGTTTCAGTGGTACACCGATCTCGGATTGGCGCGCGAAAAGCTCCGGCTCCGTGAACACGAGCAGGCGGAACTGGCCCATTACTCGAAGGGTACTGCCGACATCGAGTACGCATTCCCGTTCCTTCCCGAAGGGGATTTTGGGGAACTCGAGGGGGTAGCGCACCGCGGCGATTTCGACCTTCGAAGCCATATGGAAGGGAAACTGGTCCACGAAGGGGATTCCCTGGTTCTCGAAAAAGATCCCGACGGGCAGCCGAAATATCGAGGGAGCGGGAAAGACCTGACCTACTACGACGATCAGCGGAAAGAGCGATTTGTCCCCCACGTGGTCGAACCGAGTGCCGGTGCCGACCGCGCCACGTTGGCCTTTCTCTGTGAGGCATACCGGGTCGACAAGGTGCCGACCGCCGAAAAGAAAGAAGACGCCGAACGGGTTTACCTCAAATTCCATCCCCGCCTGGCGCCGATCAAGGCCGCGATTTTCCCGCTCGTCAAGAAGGACGGTATGCCCGAGACGGCCGCCGAGATTTACGGCGAGCTGAAAGAGAAAATGTCGGTCCAGTATGACGAGAAGGGTGCCATCGGGCGCCGTTACCGTCGTCAGGACGAGATCGGTACGCCGTTCTGCGTTACAGTCGACGGCCAGACGATGCAAGACGGTACCGTTACCCTGCGGGACCGCGACACCCTCGAGCAGTGGCGCGTAAGTAAGAGCGAGCTCCTGGCCGAGCTAACCGATCGTTTGGGTAAATGAAAGAGCGCCGAACAGGAAAAAGAGCCAAATATTTGGAGAGATCGAGAAATTCTATGGTCGCGAAAAGGTATTATGAATTTTCCCCGGAAAACAACCTCGGTGACAAAACGATCGTGTTGCAGTCGAAGATCAAGTTCGATGAAGCTTCGACCCAGCTCTTTTCGGACCGCCATATCGACTTTTTTCAGCCGGTTGACAACGAGCCGGAAATTCAGTCGTTTCGTCTGACGGTTTCCCCCGAAGAGTCGTCGAAGATCCCGGTTCGGGTATCGGTTGCCGAAGCCCGCCGCGTCAACGCGATCGGCAAGACGGTGGTCCTCAAAGGGTGGGTTCGTACCCGTCGTGATTCCAAAGCCGGATTCAGTTTCATCGAGCTCAACGACGGTTCTTGCTTCGGCAATGTTCAGGTTCTCGCGCCGAACACGCTGAAAAACTACGAATCCGACATCTTACGCCTGGGAGCCGGTTGGAGCGTGCGTGTGGTCGGTCTGGTGAAGAGATCCCCGAGCGAAGGCCAGCCGACCGAGGTCATTGCCACCGAAGTCGAGATTTACGGGGCGGCTGCGGCAAACTACCCGCTCCAGAAGAAGCGCCATTCCCTCGAGTTTCTTCGTACGATCGCCCATCTGCGACCTCGTACGAATACTTTCGGCGCTGTCGAGCGGATTCGCAACCGGGTCAGTTTCTCGATTCATCAGTTTTTCCAAGAGAGGGGTTTTTTCTACGTTCATACGCCGCTGATTACCGCCAGCGACTGCGAAGGAGCTGGTCAGATGTTCCGTGTAACAACCATCGACCCGGAGAATGTCCCCCGTACCGAGGACGGGCGTGTCGATTATTCCCAAGACTTTTTTGGCAAGCCCGCCTATCTGACCGTCAGCGGCCAGCTCGAAGGGGAAGCGTTTGCCTGCGGCCTCGGAAAGATTTATACCTTCGGGCCGACCTTCCGCGCCGAGAACTCCAACACGTCACGTCACCTTGCTGAGTTCTGGATGATCGAGCCGGAGGCAGCTTTTTACGAGTTGGAAGACAATATGGAACTGGCCGAAGGGCTTCTGAAACGGATTTTCCAAGATGTGCTTACTTACTGTGCCGAAGATATGGAATTCTTCGATCGCCAATTCGACAACACCTTGATCGAGACGCTTCGACATATCATCCGGAGCGACTTCGTCCGACTGACCTATACCGAGGCGGTCGACCTTCTCGAAAAATCCGGGCGCAAATTTGATTGTCCGGTCAGTTGGGGGATCGACCTGCAGAGTGAGCATGAAAGGTTTCTGACCGAAGTTCACTTTAAAAAACCGGTGATTCTGTACAACTATCCCCGTGCGATCAAACCGTTTTACATGCGGGTTAACTCTGATGGCAAAACGGTCCGGGCGATGGACGTCCTCGTTCCGAAAATCGGAGAGATCATCGGCGGAAGCGAAAGAGAGTATCGCCTTGATATTCTGCAACAGCGAATGAAAGAGTTGAACCTCGATTCCGAAAACTATGAGTGGTACGCCGACCTTCGACGATTTGGGACGGTGCCGCACAGCGGTTTTGGGCTCGGTTTCGAACGGGTCATCCAGTTCGTGACCGGAATCGCCAATATCCGTGACGTTATCCCATTCCCGAGAACTCCCGGCAACTGCGACTTCTGAGCCGACGGTATGAAATCGCATGTGGTTTCTTTCCTGAAGTGGGGGTTGACGCCCTTCATTTTTACTTTCCTCTGCGGCCGCGCGATGGCGAGCGATTCATTGCGTGGCTTTCTTGGTGCGCAGACCGATCGGCATTTTTTCTTGCTCGGGCTCACGGTAATTCTTGGCGCGGTCCTTCTGACCCTTGTCCGTTGGAAATGGCTGAACAATAGACTCGGGATTCCGCAGACGACGCGTGGCGCGACCCGTCTCGGGTTTATCGGATATCTTTTTAATTTTCTCCCGGCGGGGATCGTCGGCGGCGACCTGGTCGAAGATGTGCTCCTTGCATACCGCAATCCGGGAGCAAAAATCGTATGCGCGGTGAGCATGATCGGCCCTTGTATTCTGGTCCTGGTCGGTCTGGTGGCCCCCATCGCGATCGGCCTGTGGTGCAACGAACAGTCGGAAGCCCGCCTCGCCTTTCAGACCATTCTTTGGCTGACCGTCGCTCCAACCCTTCTTCGGACATTTGTTTTGGCGTCCGATTCGCGACAAGATTGCTATTGCCGTTTCTTTCGGCGGATCCCCGGTATCGGTTTCTTTCTTGTCCGTCTTTACGACGTGGGGGCACGTTGCCGAAGTCGGATCCCGATCCTTACCTGCCGCTGCGTTGCGGCTTTTGCCGTACATGGCTTCTTGGCCGCGGGATTTTGGTTTACAGCTCTCGTGCTTTCGGGGCGAGCCCCCGCGGGCGGCGATCACGTGGTGATCTGTCCGGTCGCGAAGACCGATTCGAGGACTGCGCTTTCGGCCGGGCCAATGGAGTTTTTCCTCGATCAGCTCTATCCTCCCCTCTCCTGTGCCGTAAGAGAGCCGTACCCTTCTGGCGACGGTCTTTGGGGTGGGGTCGCGTATCGGTTCCCGGACCCGGTTATCGCCGCGATCGGCGGAGTTCATTTTCTGGTGTCCCGCTGGGGAATCTACGACGCGCTCGGAGAGAACCGACGGCGTCAAGCCGAGGGGAAAACGGAATGAACGAACTGTTCTTCGCGCCGGAGTTTTCCTTTTTGCGAGCGGCTTTCCTCTTTACCGCGGCCGCGAGTCTGACCTTCGGCCTGATCGGTACATTTATCGTGACGCGGCGGATCGGATATCTGGCTGGGGCGATTTCTCATACTGCTTTCGGCGGGATTGGCATCGGTTTTTGGCTGAAGGAGGCGACGACCGCCGGTTCGTTCGGCCTGAGCGCCCTCGCGGCACTCCTTTGGGGAAAGGAATCTGCCTCGGAACGGCTCGCGCAGATCTCGGCACACATCGACCCGGTAACCGTCGCGGTAATCACCGCGGTTGCCTCGGCGGTGTTGATCGCGGTCATACAGCGCTATGCCAAGGAACGGGAAGATGCGCTGATCGGAATCATTTGGACCGCCGGGATGGCCCTTGGTCTTCTGTTTCTGGATCGCGTCCAGCGTTATGTGGCGGTTTCGGACTATCTGCTCGGTGATATTTTGCTGATTTCCCGTGCTGATCTCAGAACGATCCTCGCCCTCGACGTGATAACACTCCTTACCTGCGGCCTTTTCTTTAAGCGGCTCGAAGCGGTCAGTTTCGATGAGGAATTCTCACGCCTGCGTGGCGTGCGGGTTGAGTGGTATCAGGGGCTTCTCCTTTTCCTGGTCGCGATCACGGTGGTTCTGACCATGCGTATTGCCGGCATGGTGTTAGTGATCGCTATTCTGACGATTCCCGCCTCAATTGCCTCCCGGTTGACGAAACGGCTCGAGCGGGTGGTGGTCTGGTCGGTGTTGATCTGTCTCGTTGCGGCATGGACGGGGATCGTACTGAGTTATTTGTTGAATTTTTCCACCGGTCCGATGATCGTTCTGGTTCTTTCCGTTTTCTACGGCGTTATTCTTCTTGTCACGGGGAAAAGAGGGCGATGAGCGAAGAAAAACGAAATGAAGCGAAGCCGAACATCATCTGCCTGATGACCGACCGACTCCATCTGGGGTATTTGGGCGCATATGGAAACAGCTGGATCGGCACCCCCACCTTTGACCGCCTGGCTGCCGAATCGGTCCTGTTCGATCGTTATTACACTTCGTCTCTTTCGCTTCCCTCCCTTTACCACGCCTTCTGGACCGGACACGAGCCGATCACCGCGCCACCGGAAGTATTGGCACCGGCACCGGAAAAGAAGACAGGATTTTTCCGACGTCTTCTGGGGAAAGAAAAAAGCGAAGTGCGATCCGGACTTTCCGCCGAACTGCGCGAAGCCGGTTATCGAACGGTTCTCTTAACCGACGACTCCCGTGTGGCAGAATTGTCCGAGGCCACTCCGTTCGATAAAACACACATCCTTCCCCCGGCCCGGAAAATTGCCGATTCCGAGGAAAAGACCTCTTTCTTCCTCGCTATGACGCACGCAGGAGAGTCGGTCGGTCGCCTGGCCCGTGCCGAGACCCCGTTTTTCCTTTGGGTTCACCTAAAAGGGTGGGAGGGGAAATGGGATTTTCCTCTTTCTCTGCGTGAGGAAGCCCGTGAAGATGAAGACGATCCCCCTCCGTACGACGAGAGCGAGCCCCCATTTCTCGACGAGTCGCACGAGCCGCGTGATTTCGATCAAGAGCGTGCCATTGCCGAGACATACGCCGCCGGAGTTCGTCTTTGGGATCGGTCGCTCGGCGAGCTGGTCGTTCCTCTTTCGAAGGCGGGTGTTTTCGAGAAGAGCGCCTTCTTCTTGGGAGGGGCGCGTGGCTTTCCCCTAGGGGAACATCGGCGCGTCGGTCTGTCACCCGAGAAAGACGGTCTTCTTTATTTCGAGGAAATACACCTTCCTCTCCTTTACCGCCCCCCCGGCATGGGGGGTGAGGCGGTTCGCACGTCCGGACTTTGCGGTCCGGATGATCTTTACCGTACGATCACCTGTCTGGCCGGTTGGCCGTGCGAGCGGAAGACCCTCCTTGATCTGGCCGCGGAAGAGACCGAATCGATCCGTTCCCACCTGACGGTTACCCAGGCCGACGGCGCCTCGTTGCGTCAAGGGGTTTTGACCGACGAATGGTATTTCCTGTGCGAAGGTATTCAGCAACCTTGGCGCCGAGAACTTTATCTTTGCCCGAACGACCGTTGGAATGTCAATGATGTGGCGGACCGCTGCGAAGAAGAGCTTCTCGAAGAACTGGAAGGGAAAATCGTACCCGGGGGTTTTGCGTGAATTGTTTAATCCGTTATAATGGGTTCGCATATTCTCCCGATCAGGGAGTGTTTCCTATCAGAGGCACTTTGGTTACAGTTTAGGGTTTTAAAAACCGGTTGGAACAAAGACATGACCAGCGAAAAAGATCCGGCAAAAAATGTCCCTCAAAATCAGACTCAGGCTCCTGCCGGTGCCGACGGTGCGCCTGTCTCCGAACCGCTCACGACCTATGAACAGGTCAACAGCAGCGTGCCGGTGGCGACCCCCCAGGTGATTGCCGAGCGTTTGGCGAAGAAGAAGTCCGCAGAATCCGGAGAACCATCCGTACCCTTGGCCGGTAAACTACAAGACGTCAAATCCCGACCGCGTTCCGAAAAACCCGATCGCGGCTCCCGCCGCGGTTTCGGTTCGCGTCCCCGCCGTCAAGACGAGGGGGAAGAGACCGAATCGAAACAGGAAGAGCGGGCCCCGCTGCGTCGGACCCCCTTGGTTCCCCTTCCGAGTCGACGGGTGAAAACCGATGAAGAAGAAGCCGAACTTGCTGAGATTTTCAAAGATGAGCCGATGAATGATCTCATTGCCCTATCGGATACCGTTGCATCCCAAGAGATCTACGAAGACCACACCAAGGTTCACGGTCGGATCGTTTCGATTCAGAAAGATTTTGCTTTTGTCGATATCGGTGCGCGCGACCAAGGGATGATCCCCATCAAACAGTTTCCGGAAGACGCTCCACCCCAGGTCGGCGATGCGATCGACGTCGTGGTGGTCCGCTATAACAAAGAGGACGGCCTCTACGATGTTTCGCTCCCGCTGGCAGCGGCCGAAGTCGGAGATTGGTCGAGTATTTCCAAGGGGATGATCGTCAACGTCAAAGTGATCGGCGCGAATACCGGCGGTCTGGAATGCAAAGTCGGCAACCTGCCGGCGTTCCTGCCGATCAGTCAGATCGATATCGTCCGCGTCGAGAATCCGGAACAGTATGTCAATGAAACCTGGCGCTGTGTGATTACCGAAGTCAACCCGAACCGCCGTAACATCGTTGTCAGCCGCCGCGCGCTGATCGAAGAAGAGAACAAAGAGAAGCGTGAACAGCTCTTGGCCGAGCTTGAACCCGGACAGGTTCGCGAAGGGATTGTCCGGAATATGATCGACCAGGGCGTCTTTGTGGAGCTCGGCGGAGTAGACGGGTTCATTCCGGTCTCGCAACTTAGCTGGGGGCGTGTGAACCATCCGAAAGAGGTCGTGCAAATCGGCGACCGGGTGAAGGTAACGGTTACGCGTATCGACCGCGAAAAGAACCGTATTTCCCTTTCGTTCAAAGATTCCGCCGCCGACCCGTGGCTTCAGTTACACGACAATCTCGCCGCCGGCGATCAGAAACGCGGTAAAGTCACGCGCATTGCCGATTTCGGCGCTTTTGTCGAGATCCTCCCCGGCGTCGAAGGATTGGTTCATATCAGCGAGATTGCCTATCAGCGAATAGAGAACGTCGCCGATGCGCTCGCCGTGGGCGATTACGTCGACGTCAAAATCCTTTCCCTCGACGAGGTAAAGCGAAGGATGAGTCTTTCGATCAAGCAGACCACCGGAGATCCCCGAGCGGCGCAACGCGCTGCTCGTGAAGCCGATCGTCTGGCCAAGATGACCGACGTCGAACGGCAGGCCGAAACCGCTCGGAAAGAAAAAGAAGCCCAGGAGAACGCCGAGCGGGAAGCGAAGATCGAGGAAGCTAAGAAGAAGTTTGCCAAGTCGGGTCTGAAAGGGGGTGTCGGTTCCGGAGGGGACGGCTCAAAGTTCGGTCTGAAATGGTGAGTTTGATTGATTGATGAAAACCGGAATTTTCGGCGGAACATTCGACCCGATTCACAACGCACATCTTCTGCTGGCCGAAACGGCACGGGAGGCGCTCGGTCTGGATCGGGTCATTTTCGTTCCGGCGGGAATTCCCCCTCATAAACGGAAGCGCCTGATTACCGACGGATCTCTGCGCGCCGCGATGATCGGTGCGGCGATTGCCGGCATCCCCGAGTTTGATCTTTCCGACTTTGAGATTGCGTCGCCGGAGATTAGTTATACCGTTACGACGCTCCGGCATTTTCATGCCCTTTTTCCCGAAGACGAATTTACGCTGATCGTTGGTTCCGACACATTGCACGATATTCCGCACTGGTACCGACCGGAAGAGATTTGTGCACTGGCCGGAATTGCCGTGGCGCAACGCGCCGGGGATCCTTCTCCCGAATATGATCTTCTTGCTCCGCTGGTTCCCGCACGTCGTCTGGCGCGGTTTCGCAAGATGGCCATCCCGATGCCACTGATGGAACTTTCCGCCACAGAAATTCGCCGACGGGTCGGCGCCGGGAAGAGTATCCGTTTTCTGACACCCGAGGGAGTGATCCTTCTGATCCGTGAAAACGGCCTCTACCTTCCGTCGAAAGAACAGTGAAGCGTTGCCGTTCGATCCTACACAAAACCTGAGAGGGTTGAATTACGGTTTTCAGGAACGGGGGTCGTTCCTCGGTATAACGAACGATCGGCCGGTTTCCTCCGAGGTGACAAGGCACAGGTCGGTCTCAAAGATCGTGCGCAGAAGTTCGCGGTTCATCATTCCGGCAGGGGTGCCGTTATAAACGACCTTGCCGTCGGCCAGGGCCAGAAGAGTGGTCGCCGACGCGCTTGCCCGATTCAGATCGTGGGTGACTTCGAGCAGTGCGCTTCCCGTTTCGGTTCGGACTCGGTCGAGGAGCCGGTAGGTTTCGGCCTGTCGGCGGTAGTCGAGAAACACCGTCGGCTCATCCAGCAGGAAAATCTCCGGTTCCTGTACGATCGCGGCGGCCAGCCAGGCGCGTTGGCGTTCCCCACCGCTCAAGGCCGCGAGCTTCCGTTCGGCGAGCGACGTGATTTCGGTCAACGACAGCGCCCTGTCGACAATCTCTTCGTCTTGGCGCGAAAACGGTGCCAGGAGACTGCGGTACGGGTAACGCCCTGTCATCACCAAACCGCGGACGGTGATGTCGGGGATCATCTCGGCCGATTGTCGGACAAACGCGATCTTTTGGGCGAGCCGTTTACGGGGAATTTCCCGAATCGAAGTTCCGTCGAGGGCAATCTCTCCGGTCCAATCGCCGAGGATGAGGTCGATACAACGGAGGAGGGTACTTTTCCCGGCTCCGTTTTGCCCCACGATGATCAGGTGTTCCCCTCTTCCGACCCGGAACGAGACTTTTTTGAGAATCGAAAGATAGCAAAGATCGCGAACTTCAAGCAGGGGAGACATCGCGGGTTCAAAGGGCGTTCTGCTTTTGAATCAGATGTTCGCTCACTTCAAGCGCCCGCGCCAGACAGATGTCCGAAATCGCGGAGACGGGTTGAACACCCTCGTTTTGGGTCTCTTCGAGCGAAACGGCCCTGGCCGCTTCGGGGCGGGCCACAGCGTAAGCACCCGAAATGTCGATATCGGGGATCACGCCGACACCGCTGTAAGAACGGCCGCGGGGCGAATAGAATTTTTCGGTGGTCAGACGAAGCCCGGCAACCAGAGTGTTGCTCCGGGTACTTGCCAGTTGGATAATGACCTGCACGGTTCCTTTCCCAAAGCTGGGTGTCCCGACCACGGTGCCCCTCCCATTCTCCTGGATCGCTCCAGCGAAGATTTCGGCCGCGCTGGCGCTGTTCTCGTCCAAAAGGAGAATGAGGGGGACACTACAGAGCACGCTGTTGTCGGCGGTTTCGGTCTGGTCGTTTGTCCGTCCCTTAGTTCGGACGATCGTGCCGGAATCCAGGAATATGTCGGAAAGCTCAACCGCTTTGTCGAGAAGACCTCCCGGATTGTTTCGCAGATCGATGATCAGGCAGTCGAGTCCATGGCGATTGAATTGGTCAAGAACGCTTTTCACTTCGTTAACGGTTGTTTTCTGGAAGGCGTTGATCCGGAAAAATCCGACTTTCCGCTGATCGGCGACGGGAAGGTATTTTACCTCCTCGATACTCGGAATATCGAAACTTTTCCGCAGAACAGTGATTTGACGGGGGGCCCCCCCGGGCGACTGGACAAGAAGCCTCACTTCGGTTCCCTCTTGTCCCTGAAGGAGCGTTCCCGCTTCTTCGGGAGAGTTCTCTTCGACGACGGGACGGTCATCGATTTTGAGAACCAAGTCGCCGCTGGCCAGACCGGCGTTGGCGGCGGGGCTCTTAGGAATGACCTTGGAAATCAGAAGGGCGTTATTCTGCCATTTCGATTCGATGTAGACGCCGAGTCCGATGAAATGCCCATCGATCATCGAGTAAATATCGTTGATCTGTCCACCGGTCAGGTAGGCGGAACACGCGTCGAGTGAGTTGACCATTCCACAAAGGATCTCCATCAAGACCGAAATCCCAGAGATGTTAATGTTCCGCTGAACCGACTCGGCAATATGGAGCATTCGCTCGAGAAGCTCTTCGCGCGAGGTGATATCCCATTGTGCGGCATACTGAATCAGGGCGTCACCATACTGCGGCAGGCGGGCGTCATATTCGACCGGAACCCGGTTCTGGCGCAGAAATTCATTTTCGGTCAAGGCGATTTTGAGCGAAACCATCCCCAGTCGGAAAAGTGTATTCCAATTGGGCGCGTCAACGTACCAGATCTGAATATTTTTCAGCACGTCTTCGCAGAGGGACATAACCTCTTCCTTATCAGTGGTCGCCAGAAACCGACAGAACGAGATGTCACGATAGCGATTTTCAACTTCGAGATGGGCACGGCTGAAAAGATACGCGTGATGGAAATCTCCGTTTTCGGGATGTTTTCTGAGCGCTTTCTCGTAGTGGAGCTTGGCATCCTGCCAGTTCCCCTCGGCCATGAGAGATCTTCCCCGGTCATCAAGAGCGACGGCCTCGTCTTCCAAGGAGATGAGTTTCGCGCCGGAAGAACCGGGATTCTTGTTTTCGACTCGAAAAGCGTCATCGCGCGGGGCCGCGTCGTTAGATCTGTCCCGAACGGAAACCCCTCGGAACGAACGAGGTGGGGCATTCTGAGCCGAGGCGCAGCTCGATGCATCGAATCGGGGGAGAGAAATCGCAAAGAAAAGGCCTATTGCAGCGCAACCGAGCGCCAATGATGATTTATTCATATCCATATCAAATCACTGAATCTCTACTTGCTCGATCCTCCCCGAGGGGAACGACGCGGAGCGCCGAAACCGACACCCTACTCCAAGGCGTTAGATAAAATCGCCTGGAATGCGGGTTGCTTTGAGTGATTAGAGGGAAAGTTCGTGACGAAACGAAAATAACGGACAGGACAATCCAGTTGGATAAAAAGGTTTGATTGTAACGGGTCTGCGGGTTTTTTCCATTTACCGGCTTGAATCGAATTTGGGGACGAATTTGCCGAGATAAATCGTACAGTTTGGCTCTTTTTACTGCCTTGACATCGCCGAGCCGGTTCGAATGGAAATTTTGCGGGAAGTCTGTTTTTTTATGTCCGTTCCTCAAGAGAAAGGACGGGTTATTCCGATATTCCCAAAACCAGGTCCTGTTCCGGTTGAATGGGTTGTACCCGCTCTACGGAACGGACCGGGAATATGAACCGGTTGCTTTTATGGAGAATTTCGGCGTCACGGAGAGGCCGAACAATCGGTTCGGAGCGGGAAAAAGGGAGATTTCCCCCGTCGATCAAAGACCTATATGTTTTCGGTTGTTTTTTGCAGGGGACAAGCGAAGGCTGCGGTTTAAGGTGATCCGGTCGAGCGTTTTCGATTTTTTCCCTCAATGGTAAAAAGGAGTGTTTGCCTTATGAAAACCCGAACGTTAGTTCTCGGTCTCGCGGCAGTTGTCCTTATGGGGATGCGTGTCAACGCCCAAACGCCCGCGACCGCAGATCCGGTTCAGGCTCCGGCCTGTACCACCTGCGGCGCTCCGGTTGCGCAAGACACCTGTACGGTCTGTGTCGCGAAACCCTGTGATCTTTTCAGGGGGCTGAAAACCCTGGCGGCGTGCCGCGCCTGTGCTATTCCGCAATGTAGCGCCTGCGCGGCCCCCAACATCCCGGCTCCGGCCCCCGTCGCCTGCGCCACATCCGACGCTCCCGCCCCGTCATGCGACACCTGTGCCGCATCCGACATCCCGGTTCCGCCTTGCGTGACTTGCGCTCCGGCGATTCCGGCTTGCACCGTTTGTGCAAGCCCGATCCCCGAACCGACGTGCGAAACCAGCGGTGCCGCCGATTGTTCCGTCTGTGAAGAACCTGCGGCTTGTCCTCCCGGACCGATCGTCAGTCTTGGTGCTGCCGCCTGCGGTACCGTTACTGCGCTGAGAGGATCGGTTTGCGGTGTTCGGAGCATGGTCTCCGGTCTGTTCGGAGCCCTAGCCGAAGTTACCGCGCCTCGTTGCGGTACCTGTTGCGTCCCATGCACGACTTGTGAACCTTGCGGTCAGCCGACTTGTGCAACCTGTGGCGCTCCGGTGGAAACTGCCCCGGCACCCGCGCCCGAAGCGAAATCGGCTCCTGTTACGACGACGGTGACTGCCGTGACCACAGCCGTTCCGGTGATTGTACCGAGGACGGCTTCGCTTCCCGAAAGCCCGACGTTTGCCGATTGAGCGTTACGGGTTTCACCCCGTAAAAAGTAAATTTCTTTCTTCCGAGGGCCGCACGGCATCTGCCGTGCGGCCCTCTTTCATGGGACCGTCAAAGGCGGTTTTCCGCATTCAGTTTTTATCCGCAATCTCAGAGGCTGGTAACCTCATCCTGTGTTTCCGTAGAGAGTTGTCTCCCCCTTAATCGAGAGAGTCCGACAGAGCGATCGTCGATGAGCGATGGGTGTCGGCCCTTTCATAGGCCGAGAGAACATTTCCTATGTAAAGCATAGAGGTAAACCAATGACGAAAAGTAAACCCCTGAATCCGGTTTGCATCGAAATTCCGTGCCTCTTCCCTTTCCTCCCCGGTACCATCGTGGTATTTTATTCGGAGGGAACCGGAACTCAGGTTCCTTGGTGGATAGCACCATCTCTGCTTTACCGCCATTTCCGAAAACTCGGAAAATAGGTGGTCCGAAAGAAAATCGAAAAATTTTTATCGACCCTTCTCCTCCTATTGAAATCGTTACGATTTCGACCTATTATCGGGGCTCGTAGAGGGGGGAATTTCTTTAGAAATCGAAAACTCAACCATCATCTCAGAGGCCGGTAACCTTGATCTCGCGATCCCCGCTGTATGTTTCAGAGAAAAAGTTAGAGGTACCGCTATGGCGAAAAGCAAATACCTGGACCTGATTCCGATGATCACCGGAATCATGTGCCCCTTCCTCTACCTCCTCGGTATCAAGGGAGCATTTATCATGGAAGGAGGAATATATCATCCCTGGTGGCATATTGTGCTGGCCGGGTTTGCGCCGATCGGCATTTTATTGTCGGGCCCGGTCGGATTCATTTCGGTGTTGGCCCTTTTGGTCAGGAGCAGAAAAGGATTTCAACGGAACGCATCTTCTGTATTAAAGTTTTTGTTCTTGCTGTTGTTACTGATCATGAACTGCTGCATTATTCTTCCGGTTAATTATTTTCTACACGAAACCGTGAATTACTTGCTGTTTAGTTGATCCGGTTTTTCCTCTCGCTCAAGCAGGCAGGGTTTATTTAGGGTGAAAGGAGGACTCCTTTCCCGGTGGCATATTACACCAACCGGCATTTTATTGTCGGGCCCGGCCGGATTCGTTTCGGTGTTGGCCCTTTTGGTCAGGAGCAGAAAAGGATTTCAACAGACCGTATTTTCTGTGTTGGAGTTTTTGTTTTTGCTGTTGTTACCGGTCATAAACTGCCACATCATTACACCGGTTTATCTATTTTTGTTATCGCAAAATTGCAAAGCATTGACCGTATGGTTTATACAGTCTCTTCACCCCGGTTGGATATCTGCTCGGGTGGTTGTCGGGATGATCCCCATTTTCTGTCCAGGAAAACCGGACCACCTTGCCCGACTCTTACAAGTTCGATCGGAGAAAATTCCCCGTCGGGGAACGCCCATGACTTCCGAGGAGATTGGTTGGGGAATAAAGCTGCGGTCCCCGCCTACGATGCCTTTCCGTCGAGTGACGGAAAGGCGGAAAACGCGTGGGGTGTGTCAGGATTCAGGAGACTCGGTATAGGTACAGGCGAATTTGAAACGGGCAACGAGCGCGCCTCCGGAGGTGATCTTCGCCGTTAAAAAGTAGACGCGCGCCATCTTTTCTTTGAGGAGTACTTCGCATTCTATGACATCACCGGGGCCGACGCTCTTTTTGAACTTGACTTCGTCGAGACGCCCGACGACCGGGAGAAATTTCTTTCCGACGTTTTCGGGGGCTTGGGTTAGTTCGGCGCTGGTAAGGGCGGCAAGATAGACCGCCCCCGCTTGCATTGCCGATTCGCAGAGAATGACCCCGGGGACGATCGGTCGGTCGGGGTAATGCCCCCGGAAGAAGAATTCGTCTTCTTTAAAACGGTAGGCGGTGACGATTTCCGCTTCCGTCCATTCGAGAATCTTGTCGACGAAAAGGAACGGAGGGCGGTGGGGGATCAAATCGAGAATTGTTTGTTTGCTGTACTTTGACATCATTCATTCCTCTCGGTTTTGTGTCAAAAACGCTTCGGCATCGTTTGCGGCGATCATACCGTAATTGACGGCGCCGAGCCATCCGGACATGATAATGCCGACACTCCCGGCGTGAAAAAGTCCGGCCACATTCTTGTGAAGGGAGCGGCTGACCGCCAGCCCCTCGTACTTCGTACCGAAACTCGCACCCCCCCAGTGGGCGGTGTAGTCTTTAAAGGTTCGGGGGGTTGCCGCGTCGACATAGGCAAGCTTTTCGCGAATCCCCGGAACATATTTTTCGAGGGAATCTAGGGTGGTTTCGATCAGCTGCTCTTTGGCGGCGCGATAATCAGCATCGGAAAGAAAACCCCAGTCTTCGTAGCGGGCATTGGCGCTCGCCACGATGTAGTGGCGATCGGTTCCCGGGCGGGTTTTGGGATAATAAAACGAATAGGTGCGGCTGGTGATCTCCTTCGAAAGAAGAAGCTTCGCATCGAATTCCGGAGCAACCGAGGTGAAGAGGAGGTCACCGCATCTATCGGCGTCGAGTGCCTCTTCCGGCTTGATCGCCATATAGACTTGGGTACTCGAATTGTTGAGCCGAACCTTTTTCGCTTCAGCAATAAACGCGTCGTCAAACTTTTCTTCCCCGACCAGGTCAAAGATCGTGCCGAGCAGGTTTCCGTTCGAGAGGACGGCACGGGCGCGAATCGTCTTGCCGAGAAGTGGAGAGCGAGGGAACGGTTTGCCGTCGAGTTCGGGCGGATTGACGGCCGGAGGATTGTCGGCGATTCGCACCCCGGCGACTTTTCCCCGCTCAACCAATATCTTTTCAACCGGGGCACTTGTGGCGATATCGACCCCGTTTTTCCTCATCTCGGCACGCAACATCGAGACGAACAGATCGGTTCCCCCTTGGAAGGTATAAACCCCTTTCGACATAAAGTTCGAAAAAACGATCCCGTAGGTGAGCGCAGGGTCTTCAAGGGTCGAGCCGTTGGCGTAGGTGATCGGTTCCATCAAGAGCCGAACCACGTCGGGCCGGTTCGGGAAGAATCGGTCGAACAGCTCGCGCGTGGTCATTTGATCGCTGTCGTAGTGGGTCAGGTCACGTGCGGTATCGAAAAAGGCCTTAACCGTTTCGGTTGGAATGCCGAAACGCTCGATCAGAAGGCGGGTGAAATCGTCGCGGTTAAAAGTGGTCGTCAGAGAGAACTGCGGGTTGTCGAACTTGATCGAAGGCAGTTGCACGATGCGATCGGCGATCTCTTTGTTCCAGTAGCGCCGACAGCTCTTGATCATGCCGACCGGGAAGCCGTGCAAAGAGACATCGAAAATATGCCGGTCCTTACCGCGCAGGAACCAGGTGGCCAACCCCCCGAGTTTGTAATGGCGTTCGAGGAGGAGAACCTTCTGTCCGTCCCGCGCCAAAACATTCGCCGCCGTCATACCGGCCAGTCCGGCACCGATGACGATGATATCGTAGTTGTCGGAGTATTTGGATACGTTCCCGTCCATAAAAACTCTCGTGGATTCTATTTTGCCAGCAGGTACCGGTTGGCAATGGTGATCCCGCTAACGATCGCCCCGACGATCCCGACCAGTCCCTGATCAGTGCCGCAGACATAAAGGTTATTCAGCGGGGTCAGCCCGTCGTATTTCTTGTCGGCAGCCCCATAGATGGCGCCCCCATCTTTCCCCGTATATTTCGTGACCGTTAGTGGTGTGAACATGTCGGTCTCGATAATGTTGCTACGAAAATCGGGAATGAAACGTACCGCCGAACCAATCAGTTGATCGTAACAGCGGAGTTTTTCCAGGTAATACCGCTCTTCTCCGAGTTCGGCCCATCGGTCGAAATTGGCCAGTGCGGTGATCCGAATCTGACCTTCCCCGAGTGGTTTTCCATAATCGAAATTGTTTGGCGAGCAGATGACACCGCTGCGCAGGTCGACCAATGAGTTCGGTTTCTTGTAGGTCATCGACTCGGAATCGTTAAAGAAGAGGATCGTTTTGAGATGCCCCAGACGCTTCGGGGTGCGATCGAGAATGCTGATCGTTTCGACAAAGGAAAGTTTACCAGGTGCCAACTCCTTTTCCGGTCCTTTCAGTCCACAGAGACGCATCGTCTCTCGCCAGCCGGCCGAAGACAAAAAATACTTGGCACGCACTTCGGTCCCGTCTTCCAGAATCAACTTCGAAGCACGTCCGCTTTTCGAGAGGATCTCCTTGACCGACGAGCGGAGCCGGAGTTCACCCCCGAGTGCCTTGAACTTTTTCAGGAGCTTCGTCAGGATATGCCGGATCCCTCCGTAGGGACGGGCAAGTCCTTCGAGGAAAATCGACCGGAACATGATACAGAATTGCCCGAACTCCATATCGGATTCCCGCGCGCCGCCGTAGAAGAAGATGGGGCAGAAGAGCATATTGACTAAGAGCGGATCGGTCAGGTGAGAACAAACGAACTCCTTGGCCGAGCCACCCGACTCTCCCAAGCCGAGCTGGTCGTAGCCGACCAGCTCGGAAACCATCTTGCGGAATCGGTCGATTTGAGACGGAAACTTTTCGGCTATCTGCGACTCGAGAAGATCGAAACGGTTCGAAAATTCGAGTGTAATTCCGGGAAAGGCAATTGCGGAACCGAGTTGTGGTATTAACCCGAGTTCGTCCCACGAAAGACGCAGATGACGTAACATACGGGAAAGCGGACCGTACCGTGTCCCTTTGGGTGCGTAGTTGGTCATGGCATGGAGACCGACATCAAAGTTACGTCCCTTTTGCCTGTAGAAGGAGTTGAGCCCCCCGGGAACGGTATGCCGTTCCAAGATACAGACACGCCTATCGTATTGCGCCAGCCTGATTCCAGCGGCCAGGCCGGACATGCCGGCCCCGATGATCACGGTATCGTATGTGTTCTCTTCGCCCATCGACAGCGGCTCCTGCTTGCCCGAGAGTCATTTCTCGGCCAGAAGAGGTTCCAGGTAATCGAGAGTCGTCTGCATCGAAACCAGGTTGGGATAGTCCTCTTCCGGAATCTGAATCTTAAATCGTTTACGCAACTCCAGAACGATGTCGAGCATATCCATACTGTCCATGCTGAGCTGTTCCCGAAACGAAACGTCGTCTTTAAGCTGATCGTAATCTTCGTCGGGCGCGATATCGGAAAGGATGTCTATGATCGCCGTTCGGATTTCAGATTTCGTCATTCTGTTTATTATCTCCTCGTGATAACTCTTCTTCGTACTTTGCCACGATCAGCACCGCGTTGATGCCGACCATGCCGAACGAATTGTTCAAAATAACATGAATATCTTTTCCTTCAAGCGGCTTATTAAGTACCAGGGTCGGAAACGCGCATTGCGGGTCGAGCTCGTCGACATTGATCGTCGGATGGACAATTCCGTCTTGGAACGAGGGAAGGTTCCCGGCCAATTCCAAAACTCCGGCACCCCCCATGGCGTGACCGATGAAGCTTTTTGTGTTGTTGACATACGTTTCGGGACAATCGGAAAAAACATCCCGGATTGCCTCGATCTCGTTGATGTCGCCGCTGACGGTCGACGTCGCATGGGTGTTGACGATATCCACGTCAATAGGGCGTAACCCCGCGCTTTTGAGGGCTCGGCGCATACATTCGGCCTGCCGGGTTGAGTTGGGGAGAATAAAGTCGGTTGCGTCGCTGTTCATGCCGTAGCCGACGATTTCCCCATAGATTTTCGCACCGCGTGCCTTGGCGTCGGAAAGGCGTTCGAGCGTGTAGATTGCACCTCCTTCCGAGACGACGATTCCGTTACGGGCGGCGTCGAATGGACGGGAGGCTTTGGCCGGGTCGTCGTGACGGGCCAGTGCCCCTTCGGCGGCAAACGCCGCGAAGATACCGAACGTATGAATACTTTCCGAGATCCCGCCGGCGAGCGCCAAATCGACTTCACCCAGCCGTAGCTGCTGCAAGCCCTGAATCAGGCCGGCATTCCCCGCAGCACATGCGGCGCCGATCGTGTAGTGCGGCCCGGTGATCTTCATGCTGAGGGTCACTTCCCCCGCTGGGCTATTCGCAACCGTTCGCGGATTGTGGTGATGCGACCAGTAGGCACAGTCATAGTCGTATTGCTTGATCTGGTAGATCTCGTTTTCGGTTTCGACGTTTCCATGTTCGGTGATTCCCAAATAGACGCCGATCCGGTCTTTAGGGACGGAGTCCCAATCAAGACCCGCGTCGCCCACAGCTTCGTGGGCGCAGTAGATGGCAATACTTCCGGCGCGCGTACCGCGGCGGAGTTCACGCCGCGACTCATATTTCAGGTTGTCAAAATGACAAATACCGGCGAATGTCTTGCCGAAATAACGGATCTCGTACGACTCGACCCCGCTGTTCCCCTCTAAAAGGGCGCGGCGGTACTCGGTCAACGTGTTGCCGTTGGGCGCAACCAGACCGATTCCGGTAATGACGATTCGTTGGTTTTCCGGTCGGGGGGGGACGATGTCTGACACGCTAGGCTTCCTTCTCCGGGGTTTCGGGACTTTTCTCGGTAGGTGCAAAGGAATCCTCGATCGAGTCGATGTAACGACGGAGCCGTTCAAGTTCGTTCGAGACATTGCGGAGCTTGAGCATATTCTCGACCCGCTTGAGAAGTTCCGGTTTATGAATCGGTTTGCTGAGGTAGTCGTCACACCCGGCGGCGACTGCGCGTTCGATATCTCCCAGATCACTCAATGCGGTGACCATAAGGATCATGATATTTTGGGTGCCGATCGATTTTTTCAATGTTTCGCATACCTCGAATCCGCTCAGTTTCGGCATCATGATGTCGAGCAGGATGATGTCTGGCTTGAAGGTCGAAACCTTTTCAAGTGTTTCCAGTCCGTCCGAGGCGAATTCAATTTCGTAGTCGCCCCCCATAAGATAGGCTTCGAGAAGTTCCTGGTTAACCTGGTTGTCGTCGGCAATCAGGATTCGTCCCTTCGTGCTCTCAGTCATTCGATTCCTCGTTTTCTCCGGTTTCTTGGGATGCTTCGTCTTTGGGATATTCTTCGTGGTACTTCTCCATGAAGGCTCGGAAACGGGCTTCCTGAGCCTTGGCCAAAGCTTCTTCGGCGGTTTTGCGGTGTCCGCACTTGATCGCCAGAGACGAGAGCGCTGTGAAATAGAACGGGTCGTCGACGCTTAGTTCGCAGGCTCGCGAGGCCTCGCGAATCGAGTCGTCGAGACGTGCCAGTTTCCAGTAGAACACCGCCAACCCCAGGTGGGCCAGCGCGTAGTCGGGATAGTCCTCTGCCAGCCGTTCCAGGACAGAAACGGCGGTTTTCAGGTCGCCGGTCTCCCGGCAGGCGATGGCTTGATCGTATCGTTCTTCTTTGGTTTGATTTTCGGACATTTTACTTTCGGTAATCTTTCGACAACGCAATTTTCAGGCGTATTACAGAGCACGGCGGATCCGGCGCAACGGTTTTCCGAAAACCGGTTTTGGCTCTTTCGGTTCTGATTTTTCGGGATCGTCGGGACGGGTAAACGCTTCGAACCCCTCAAGTTCCGTTCGTCGGAGAAGACGATTGATCCGCATTTCGATGCGGGTCAACTCGTTCCCTTCTTCGGAGGTTACCAGGGTGAATGCCACGCCTTCTCGACCCATGCGCCCGGTACGTCCGACGCGATGGATGTAGTCGTCGCAGAATTCTGGTATGTCGTAGTTGATGATGTGCGAGATCCCGCTCACGTCGATTCCGCGACCAACCACATCGGTGGCAACCAGCAACTTAATCTTCCCGGCGCGGAATGAACGCATAATTGTATCGCGGTTCGATTGGGTCAAATCACCATGGATGGCCGAGACGGTCCACTCTTTGAATTCGCGCTTTAACGCATTGCCGAGTTTGTCGACACCTCGCTTCGTCCGGCAGAAGATGATCGCCTGTTGCGGGTTTTCCCGGCGCAGCAACCGCACCAACGCCTCGAATTTGCGTTCTCGATCAACGGTAATGTAATACTGTTCGATCGTATCGGCGGCAATTTCGTTTTCGCTGCAATCGCACGTTTCCGGCTCGGTCATGTAACGTTGCGCCAACCGAACCACCTCGTCGGCCAGGGTGGCGCTGAACAAAAGAGTCTGGCGGGTACGCGGTGTCTGACGGAGAATACGCTCGATATCTGGACGAAACCCGATATCGAGCATACGGTCGGCCTCGTCGAGAACAACCCACTTGAGCGAGGAAAGGGAGAGCGCACGGCGTTTGGTCAGGTCTAGGATACGTCCCGGCGTCCCAACGACGATATCAACCCCGCCACGCATCTTTTTGATTTGGTCGGCGATCGGTTTCCCCCCGTAGCAGGCGACGATGGCGATTTCGCGATTATGGGCAAGTTTTGCCGTCTCATCTCGAATTTGGACTGCCAGCTCACGGGTTGGCACCACGATCAACGCGACCGGGTCGTCTCCCGGTTCACACCCTTCAATTCGCTCGATGATCGGAATCATAAAGGCCGCCGTTTTCCCGCTTCCGGTACGCGATTGCCCCATAACGTCTTTTCCGGCAAGGATCTTCGGAATCGTTTCTGCCTGGATAGGGGTCGGATCGTCGTAATGAACCTCGGCAAGCATTTCGAGCATCGCATTCGAGAGTACGATTCCGTCGAACGTCCAACTCTCGCGCAGCCGGGCGAAACTTTCGGAGGCCCCCGGCTGTTCCGGAACCGTCGACCGCCCGGGTCGCGCCGGACTCGGTCGGCGAGAGGACTCGGCTTCTTTTCGACGCTTTTCTTTTACCTCGGAGCCACCGGAACGCGCTTTCGGTGCCGTCTTGGCTCGCTTCGGTTCAGACGGTTTCGATTCGGATTCGGCTCGGGAAAGATGTTTGCCCGCCGGACCGACGACGTTTTTCCCTGTGGATTGGACCGACGACGATTTGGCGGTCTGGATTGCGGTCGGCTCGTCTGCCGGCGCGTCGCCGCGCTCCGTGGCGATGTGAAGCAAGGTGTCGACCAGACCGAGGATCTGCTCGACGGTCATAAGGCTCGAAGAGACCTTTTCTTTCACGTCTTCGGAAAGACCGAGCTTATTGATGCGGTCGATCCCGTAAGTGCGGATTGCATCAACCTGATCGCGGAAATTTGCCAGCGGATTATTCCCTTCCGAAGAGGCAGCCTTCCCCCGAGGCGCGGAGGACTGCGAGGTGTCGAACGGAAGCGCTTTTTTTCGTTTCGGCGGTGCGGTCGACCGAGCGGGCTTCTTTTCGACAGGCGCTGTGCCGGGCTCTTTTGTAGCCGGTTTCTTCGATCTTGGCTTGGCTCGGAGAGCCTTTTGGACGAGCTTTTCCTTTTCCCTGATATCGGCTTTTTCGGCATTGCGCAGGAAAACGCTAAATTCGTCGTCCTCGTTTTCAAGCATTTTGCCGTAACTCGGGATTGCCAGATCAAACTCGGGCGGAGCGGGATGCTCAACAACCGGTTTGATGGCGTAAGGATCGACTTCTTCTCCGCCGACGGTCAATGTCGATTCGACATGGTCGCGCTTTTTGCGGCTTCCTTTCTTTTTTTGCGCCGGCAGAAGCATGTCTTCCTGGGAGACGTTGTCGACCTCTCCCCATTCAAATCCGGTGCCGCCTCGACGGTTGCGGACAGGTCTTTTCTTGGAACCTTTCACGGTTCCGCTTTTCGGTTCATTAGATTCTTTTTTCAAAATGCTGTTACTCTCTTGCGTTTGGTATTCAGAATGTGATCATTTTTCTGAACGCGTCCAGACGGGTGTCAAATTCTTCGGTGGTCAGGTTTTGAAGCCGTTCAAGCGAAAACCCCTCGACATTGTAACTTGCGATGATCGTCGCTCGAGCCATGGCCGCCACGATCGATTCGGGGTCGCTCTTGCCGGCCGCGGCCAGAACACCCATCAGCGCCCCGGCGAAAGAGTCGCCGGCCCCCGTCGGATCGATCACTTTTTCGGAGGGGAATGCCGGGATGAGACGGATCGCGTCATTCGAAAGATAGAACGCGCCGTTTTCCCCTTTTTTGACGATGACGAACGACGGCCCCATCCGGAGGATTTCGCGTGCGGCGGCAATGGTGTTTTGCCGACCTGTCAGCAGGCGTGCCTCACTGTCGTTGAGGATCAGTCCGTCAATCTGCCGGAGAAGTTCCGCGAGGGGAGCGGGTGTGTGCCGAATGTAAAAATCCATCGTGTCGGCCACGGTCAGTCGCGGTTTCTTTGCCATCTTTGTCAAAAGATCGAGATGACTTACCGGCGAACCGTTGGCCAGAAAAACAAATTCGGAGTCGCGGTACGACTCGGGAACGACCGGCTTGTATTCTTCCCCCATCACGTTGAGTCGAATTTCCAACGTTTCTCGGTCGTCCATGTTTTCAAAGTATCTCCCCGACCAAGAAAGTGTTTCGGCACCATGGCGGACTTCGAGTCCCTTCAAATCAATTTCTTTCGCGCGAAGGATATCGGTATAGGCGCTCGGCCAATCGTCGCCGACAACGCCGACCAGGCGTACCGGGGTAAAGAAACCGGCGGCACACGCGGCGTAGACACCGCTTCCCCCGATGACCTTGGTTCGCTGCCCGATCGGAGTTTGGATGGAATCAAACGCGGCCGAACCGATCACCAACAGTGACATAGCAATAACCTGCTTCCTTCGGATTTGACGACATCAAGCCTCTTGATGTTTTGCCCACCCTGGGATGCGTCGCGAAAGAGGCATCCGACCGGGGACGTGCCCCCCTCTTCGGACAAACTCCAATTGTCGACCAATTCTACCATATTCGCAAAAATTTTAAAGATACCACCCCAATATATTACACCCGGCTTGTGTTCACTACTTTCGAATCACGGAAATTTTCGCGGCATGCGGGCCGTACCCTCACGGACTTTCCGGATCGGCGGCGGAGTTGCTCTTGCTTTCGGGTGGAATAATCACTAGTATCCGCCATCTTCAGGCGTTTGATTCTCCGGTAACTCGGCAAATCGAAAAATGCCGATCCTTGGAACCGCTCCAATCTTGACACAAGGCAGAAAAATGCTTTATTTCGATAAACAGCCGTCCGGCAAACCGTTCGATCAAATACTCTCGTCGCTCCGTAAAGAAAACGGAGAGGAACCGGAACCACGTCTTGGGAATCCGCCTACGAAACGAGAGATCTCCCTCATCGAAAAGCTTTTTGCCTTCGACGGTCCCCCGGATGCCACGGTTTCCGTCGGCGGAGAAGAATACTATTATTTCTCTGGAGGAGGGTATCTGGGTTTGCAGGCACATCCTGAGGTCCTAGCCGCGACTTGCGAGGCCGTTCTTCACTACGGGATCTCGTCGGGGTCGTTGCGGCGTCGTTACACCCCCGTGCCGGTCTTGGAAGTCCAGCGGCAGGCGGCGGAAATTTTCGGAACCCAACGGGCTCTCTATTGTACCGGGGATTCCGACGCGCTCGGTTGCCTTCTGGAATCGGTGATCAGTTCATGCGACCTGGTTTTGATCGATGAACACTGTAGTGATGCAACCCTTTCGATTACCCGCCGTATCCTCGCCCGATCGGCTGCCCGACTGGCCTCGTTTAAGCATCGGAATGCCGACGATTTGAAGCGGGTCCTTGTTCGAAAGACGAAAAACCGCTACAAGCATCCCCTGATTATCACCGACGGCGTTTTCAACGTGACCGGCGAGATCGCCCCGATTCCGGAATATTATAATGTTCTTTCCGCCTTTCCGGGTGCGGCGCTTCTGATTGACGATTCCGACGCGTTTGGAGTCTTGGGCGCAAAAGGGAGGGGAACGCTCGAATATTTCGGCTACGATTCGAGTCGGGTCAACCTTACGCAGCAAGACGAGCATAGCGACCCCACCTACGGGATCGCCGGGCTTTCGTATGATGACTCTTTCTCCGAACCCGACTTTTTTGAAAAGAACATCTTCGATGGCGGGGAACCTTGGTCCGGAGAGGAAGACGCTGAAGGGGATGGGGAAGAAGACGATTTCATTTACTCGGAGCGGGACAAAACGGCGGAAGAGGCGAAAAAATCCGTTCCGATTTACACCTATCTTGTAACGTCGCTTGCACGCGCTATCGGAGGTTTTGGTGCAATTATCCCGGGAAGTCCCTCGTTCCTCGACCGTATTCAGGATTTGCCCCGATTCCAGTTTTCAGACTATCCCCCGACACCGTTGGCCGCCGCCACGCTCAAGGGGCTACAACTCTCGTTTTACCGGGATGATATCCGGCATAAACTGTGGGACAACGTCTATTACTTCAAGTCGGAAATGAAAAAACTGGGATTCGCCGTCCAGGAGAATATGGTGCCGATCGTCGCGATCAAGACCGGGTCCGATCAGAATATGCGACGAATTCAGCATAAGATGATCAAAGAACAAATCCTCGTCTCGTTTTTGCAAAAGATCAACAGCCGACACCCCGAAGGAAATATCCGCACCGCACTTTTCGCAAGCCACGAACGGGTGATGCTCGATATTTTCCTCGATACCCTTCAGAGGTCGATGTGAGTTGCTCCCCGGAGCCGTCGGTCCCGAAAATCGACGGCTCTCCGGGAGAACTCATTTGGAAAAGAGCCGGGCCATCTCTTTGGGGACCCGGCGCGGTTTGCCGGTCTCGAAATCGACAAATGCCCAGCATGTCTCAGCCGTGGAGATGAGTTGGCCGTCCGACTTTCGGGTAAACCGGTACTTTCGAATGCAAGAGACGTTCTTCATCTCGGCCACCCAGGTTTCTCCGAGGAGCGTTTCGCCAGGGAAAATCGGGTGGATGTAGTCGACGACGTGCCGGCGAACCAACCACCCCCCGCCGTACTCGATGTACCGCTGATCATTCCAGCCGTAAAATTCCGAATGGGTGACCGCAATATCCTGCATCCAGGCGATATATCTTGTGTTGTTCGCATGTTCGAAAACATCGGCGTCGGTTTTGAGCACCGGGATCTCCGCGTGGAAAACTCTGTTTTCGTCTACGTAACCTGTCATTCACACCACTCCTCGATCGGGTCTGCGACGATGGTTCGTGCCGCTTTCGCCTGCAACGCCTCGATTTCCTCTTTGGCCACGTCGAGCTCGTCTTGAGTCAGGAGAACGTCGATATCGAAATGAAATGCGCGCGAGGCACCCGGCTCGAGCGTGACAACCCGTCCATGCTTCTTTTCGAAAGAACGTGTGTTCGGGAAATTCACGCACGGCTCGATCCCGGTGACATAGGTATCGCCGTTCGGACGCATCAGCTTCCAGATCAGGAAGTGGGGGAACTCCCTCTTGCTGAACGAGAGGGAGAGCCCCCGGTCCTTTTGTGCGTTGATCAGAAGGACGCGCGTCTGTCCTTCGGCGTCGGCCGCCACCTCGAAGAGATAACAGTTCTCGGGAGAGCCGGGGGTTTCGGGGAGGCAGACGTCCCACTTTTCCAGGTTTGCCTTAGCGCTCGCTTCCCGAGGGGTCATCTTCTCAAAAGGAACCATAATTTGCGCGCCCGGAGTAATGAAAGGGAAACCGATGTTGATGTGGTAAAGGAGCTCGAACTCGGCCGGAACGCTCCCTGAATTGATGACCTCGTCTTGCACACGGAGTTTTGAGGAACCCACATTGGTCGTGTACGAGACTTTCAGCGCCAACTTGTTCGAAAAGAGAGCCGCCTCGTCGACGATTCCCGAGACGGTCAGTTCTCCGGTTTCCGGGTCGAACGCCGCGCTCGCCTCCCGTGCCGGACGATTGGTGATCCTACCATGAAGCGGATATTTTAGCACGCCGTTTTGATCGAATTCCGGCGCGCCGTTACTGTTCAGTCCGCAACGGGCGATCCATTCATCGAACCCTTCGAGCCACCCCAAGCCGCTCGGATGAAAGAGGGGAATGTGCTGCGGGTGAACCGGTCCGCGTACCGGGGAATCCCATTTGAGGGGAACATCGCCGCAGCGGCCACGCCAAAGCCCCATTCCTTTCGAAAGGAGAACGGTAAAGGAAAAGAGGCCGTTATCGACGTCCAAGGTTTCAACGCCGTCGGAAAGCCCGCCCGCAAGGCGGCGTTTTGTGAATTTGACGGGAAGCTCCACCCCGTCCTTTTGGAATTTTTCTTCGAATCGAAGTGGTTCCGAACTTCGATGCTCGGCGTCGACAACACTCATATGGTGAACCGGCATGGCAAACTCCCTGAGAACGAGAAAAACGGTCTGCTCGGCACGACTGAATCATAGATTTGGAATGCGATAGCGGGAAAACCCGTTGCGCGAGCGCCATTATTGTCCAATCGCCTGACAAAGTCAATAGAGCCTGTTGACAATCCTCGGGTTGTCGGCTACAAAGGGCAAAGAGAGGCGAGAGACGGGCTGCTCCGGAAACGGCGGCATCTCTTTCCGGCGGCAAGGAAACGAAATTAAGAGTGCGGTCATGAAACCGAAACGAAAGAAGAAGCTGTTTGAAATCATCGCCGATGTCAATAAGTTGGCAAGGCTTGAAGAGGCCGCGGAGTTCAAAGAGTACACTAGTGAGGCAGACGGGGTAAAATTCGCCTACCCGAAAAACTGGTTCGTTCAAGAGGCTCCCTGGTCGAGCGATTCGAAGGCCATCACCGTCAACAGTCCGGACGGTTACTTCTGGATGGTCGCGATATTCCCGGAGGGGACCAATCCCGACGCCGCCGCCAAAGAGGTGCTCCGTTCTCTCCGCCGTGAATACAGCCATCTCGAGAACACGCCCACGTACCGGCTGATCGCCGATCGGTTCCTGACCGGTTACGAAATGAACTTTTTCTATCTTGATCTGGTCAATACCGCAATCGTATTGAGCCTGGAAACCGATGATCGGTCCTATGTGATCTTCTGGCAGTACTGCGACGTTCTTGTCGTAACGGGGGAAGAGTACGACTTTGAAGATATTGCCGAGGCTATGACCTATACTTTTCTGAAAAACCTTCCCCCCGCCGTACTGCCGTTCCCCGACGGAGAGTGATGAGGTACGGTCGACAGGGACAGGTAACTCAATCGCGCCTCCATTGCCGCCGCGGCGGAGAAGATTGCCGGAGCGGGACGGGGATCAAGCGAAATGCGTCGTCACCGAATCGCTGACGGATTCGTTCCCGGATTTCCGGCTGAAAATGAATTTGGAACGAAGGGCATCTCATCAGTCCGACTTTCCCGTCGTTAAATTGGAGAAGGATTTCCACATTCCACCCTCTTCCGACCGGGACGCGGTACGTTTTGAGAATTTCGTGAAGAACGACCACCTGGTTTTTTTCGCCGTTTTCTTTCAGGGTGATGCGGATTCCGCTGACCAGATCCGACTCGGCCTCTTGCGGGGTCAGGATCCTTTCAACAATCAGACAGCCGATATCTTCTTGTTCTTGGTATTTTCGGCTTTGATCGATTTGTCCGACGACAAGGACCGTCTCGTCAGGCACAAGCTTTTCCTTGGCGATTTGATAGGCTTCTGGATAGATGACCGCATGGATCGAGTGGCAGGTATCTTCTAGCTCGAATGTCGCGAAGAGGTTCGGTCGCCCCGCTTTCGTTTTTTTTGTTTTCAGGGTTCTGATCCCGCTGATCATACCTCCGAGAATGACCGGTGTTCGATCGGGGGCCCAAAGGGCGGAATCTACGGTGTGTGTTCGAAAGGTGTCGAGCACTTTCTCGTGCTTCATCAATGGGTGTGCGGTTAGATAAAACCCGAGGACTTCTTTTTCGTGTTTAGCCTTTTCCCTGTCTTCCCAATCGGGAATATCGGGTAGTCCTTGTGTGGCCAAGGCAAGCTCTTCTTCTTGCGACACCTCATCGTCATCGAAAAGACTCCCCTGACCTCGGAGCCGGTCGGCCGCGGTGGCTTGTGCCGATTTTGCGGCCTTATCCATCGCCTCGAGCAGTTGCGGACGGTTACCCCCCAATGAATCGAAACAACCGGCCTTGATCAGGGACTCGATACTTTTTTTGTTGACGACACGCGGATCGACGCGGTCGTATAGATCGAAAAGGCTCTTGAAAGCCCCGTTGGTTTCACGTTCGCGTACGATGGCATTGATGGCATCGTTGCCGCAGCCGCTGATGGCTCCGAGTCCGAAAACGATCCTCCCATCTCGTACGCTGTAATCACGGGAGGAACGATTGATGTCGGGAGGAACCACCTCGATGCCCATCCGTCGGCAATCTTCGAGATGTTCGACCGTGGAGTCTTTTTCTTTGAAGTTGCGCTTTGAGATATCGCCGTTGAGCAACGACGCCATGAACTCGACCGGGTAATGCGCCTTGAGGTATGCCGTCATGTAGGCAACCAGCGCATATGCCGTCGAATGCGATTTGTTGAACCCGTAACGGGCAAAATTTTCGATTAGCGAGAATACCTCTCGGGCTTTTTCTTCGGTAAGCCCGTTTTCCATCGCCCCCTGAACAAAGAGCTCTCGGTTGACTTTGATCTTCTCTTCTTTCTTTTTACTAATCGCCTTAATGACCGAGTAGGATCTGGAAAGAGGAATCTTCCCGAGCCGGTTGAAGATGCGCATGATCTGTTCCTGATAGACCATCACGCCGTTTGTCTCTTTCAGAACGTCTTCCATAACCGGGTGAGCATAGACGGCGACTTGCCGTTTATGTTTGACGTTGATAAAGTCATCGACCATTCCCCCTTGGAGCGGACCGGGGCGGTAAAGGGCGAGTGTTGCAATGATGTCGCGGAAGTTGTCTGGCTTCATCCGGGCTAGGAGTTGGCGCATCCCCTTCGATTCCAGCTGAAAGACCCCTTTGGTTTCACCGCGGCAAAGGAGTTGATAGGTCTCGGCATCGTCGAGAGGGAAGCGATAGGGATCAATGTTTTGGCCGGTCGTTTCTTCGACGAGCTTGACGGCATTGGCCAGGATCGTCAGATTCCGCAAGCCGAGAAAGTCCATTTTGAGAAGCCCGACTTTTTCGACTTCGGCCCCCTGCCATTGGGTCACGTCGGCATCTTTGATGACCTGAATCGGCACAAATTCCGTCAGCGGACGCTGCGAGATCACCACTCCGCAGGCGTGTACTCCTGCCGACCGTGCCAACCCTTCCAGGCGTTGGGCATAGTCGATGACCTCACGCGCGTCGGCGTTTTCTTCGTAGAGTTTGACGAATTCTGGGCTTTGCGCAAAGGCATCGGCGAGTTTCGTTTTCGGTTGATCGGGGACAAGAGCGGCGATATGATTGGCTTGCTGCAGCGGCATTCCGAGCGCTCGACCGGCATCTTTGATCGCCATCTTGGCTGCCATCGTGCCGAAAACGCCCAGCTGTGCCACATTCGCTTCCCCGTAGCGTTCTTTGACGTAGTCAAGGATCTCTTCTCTACGCTCTTTATCGAAGTCAATGTCGATATCGGGTGCTTCCAGTCGGTTTTCGTCGAGGAATCGTTCAAAGAGCAGGTCAAACTCCAAGGGGCAAACGTGTGAAAGGTTCAGGGCATAGCAAACAAGTGCGCCGACACCGCTGCCACGCGCCGTCCGGTGAATTCCGCGTTCTTCGGCCACTCGGACAAAGTCCCAAACGATGAGGAAGTAGTTGGCGAATCCCAGTTTCCGGATGACCGAAAGTTCCCGCTCCAAACGTGCCGTGACCTCTTCGGTCAGTTCTCCGTTTAGCCATCGTTTCGGATTGTCCTTGTATCGGCGTTTGAGTCCGGCCAGGCAGAGTTCTCGCAGGTATTCATCGGAATTCTTCCCGTCGGGGGGAATAAATTCCGGGAAAAAGCGTTTACCAAGTTCGAGTTTCAGGTGACAGCGATCGGCGATCTCGCAGGAACGGCGCACGGCATCTTCGTGGCCCGGAAGCGCCGCCACCATTTCACGGCCGCTCCGGAGAAAGAATTGGTCCGACTCCATTCGCATGCGGTTGACATCGGTCCGGAACGACTTCGTATTGATACACAGAAGGAGATCTTGTGTATCGGCATCTTCTCGGAGGATGTAGTGAACGTCGTTAGTAGCGACTGTCGGGATCTCGAGTTCTGTTGCGATTCGGGCGAGGGGTTCCAAAACCATCTTCTGCTCTTCCAGACCGTGACCTTGCAGTTCGATATAATAACGATCGCCGAAGAGCTCTTTGTACCACGCCGCCGCCTTTTTGGCGCGGTCATACGCATCGGAGGAGAGGTTTCCCAGAAGGAGTGTTTGGGAAAGTTCCCCTCCCAGACAGCCCGAAAGGCAGATGAGCCCCTCGTTGTATTCCCGAAGAAGCTCTTTGTCGATACGGGGTTTGTAATAAAAACCTTCCTTGAAAGCCCGCGTCGAGAGAACCATGAGGTTGCGAAACCCCGTTTCGTTCATTGCCAGGAGCGTCAGATGGTGGCTCGCCGTTTTTTGGGTCCCGGCGGTCTTGTCGGTCCGGCTTCCCGGGGCAACGTACGCCTCGTAACCGATGATCGGTTTGATTCCGGCGGCTTCGCACTTTTGATAAAATTCGAGTGACCCGTACATGTTCCCGTGGTCGGTCAGCGCCAGGGCGGTCATCCCGAGTTCTTTAGCACGTTTGATTAGCTTGTCTGGCTTTCCCAGACCGTCAAGAAGCGAGTAGTGAGAGTGAACGTGCAGGTGGGTAAAGGGGACATGATTCGGGTCTGCAGCCACTCCCTCAGACGAATTCACCGCTTCTTCGGTGCTTTCAAGTTCCTCTTCTTCCATCGCCATTTCGTCGGAAATATATTCCATTCCGTCAATGTCACTCATCGGTCATCCTTGTTCTGTGCTTGTTCTGTGCTTGATTTTCAGACTTGCTTCACAATGTTCCGGAAGAAAAGCTTTCAGCGCGACCCGCGCCCCGGTCGGAATTATTCCAAACATACCCAATATACGGCGTTCGTCTCCGCTTTTCAAGGGAGGAGAAAATTTTTTGTCCCATTTGATTTTTTTGGGGGAACCGTTAGAATGGGAGGAATTCCCCTGCAGGTTGGTTTTTGGATCCGGATTTTCCGAATGGAAAGCTGCCCGCCGCGGACGGGTATCCGAGAGTCGAACGCTTGCTGCTTCGGTTTCGGTCCTTCCGGCTCTTGGGGAGCTTAAACAGCTGAGTTGTGCGATACGTTTCTCCCTTCCGAACCTTTCGGCCGGGCGGGCGTTTCCACCCCGTGTAGATAGTCGAGTGCAATGTAACGATTTAAGGAGTAATTTTATGGCGCGTCATATCACGTTGATTACCGGTCAGTGGGGGGATTTGAGTGCGGAAAAACTTTTTGAGCTGATGTCCGGAATCGGTTATGAAGGTCTGGAACTGGCTTGTGGTGGCGATCATTTTGATGTCCGTCGGGCGATGACGGAACCCGACTATTGCGAAAAGAAGCGTGCTCAACTCAAAAAGTATCATCTGGACTGTTGGGCGATCAGCAATCACTGCCTGGGGCAGGTGATACTCGACCAACTCGACGAGCGCCATAAGGCCATCGTTCCGGATTACGTCTGGGGTGATGGCGATCCGGAAGGAGTTTGGCGTCGTGCGGCCGAAGAAATGAAAGATGCCGCCCGCGCTGCCAAGAAGTTCGGTGTCGAAATTGTGACCGGCTTCACCGGCTCCTCGATTTGGCCTTACCTTTATTCGTTCCCGCCGGTTCCGCAGAAGTGGATCGATGACGGTTTCAAACTCCTTAAAGAACGTTGGACTCCGATTCTCGACGTTTTCCAAGAAGAAGGGGTAAAATTTGCCCTCGAAGTCCATCCGACCGAAATCGCGTTCGATATCCATTCCGCCCAAATGGCCTTGGATGCCCTCGACAACCACCCGGCCTTCGGCTTCAACTTTGACCCGAGCCATCTGATCTGGCAGGGAATGAAACCGGAACAGTTCATCTACGCGTTCCCGGACCGTATTTTCCACGTTCACATGAAAGATGCCGGCTTGCAGCTTGATGGTCGGAACGGGGTGCTCTGCAGTCACGTCAACTTCGGTGATGTCCGTCGCGGCTGGGATTTCCGTTCGTTGGGGCACGGTGATGTTAATTTCGAAGAGATCATTCGCGCACTTAATCACATCGACTATTGCGGACCGCTTTCCGTTGAGTGGGAAGATTCCGGTATGGACCGCATCTTCGGCGCGACTGAAGCGTTCGAGTTTGTCAAGAAGATCAATTTCTCACCGAGTAAGATTGCCTTTGACGGTCAGTTCGACACCGCGGTGAAAAATCAGGCAAAAGTCTGAACTCTCTGTTTTTGTTCGCTCCTCCCCCCGCAGTCGTGCGGGGGGCCGTTTTTCACCCTCATACCTCTCCCATTCTTTCGCCGGTCTTTGTAGGAGTCAAAAGTCTGCCGGCCATCAATGGTTTTCCCCGATTCAAATACACGAAATGTCCGAAAACAGCCCTCATCACCATCGTCCCCCTCACCGAAATGCCGATTCGTCCGGTTCCGTTTCGTCGCATCGTCGTCAGCATCGTCGTTCCGTTGATGCCGTTTACGAGATGCAGAAAGCACAAATCAGTGAGATCATTACTCAAAATATCGGTCTTCTGCAGTACGCCGCCAGGCGCCTTTTGCTTTTTTGGGGTCTTGTCGGTTTTGTCTTGACTGCTCTGTGCTTCGCTCTGGGATGGCTGCACTACGGTGCCGGAGTCGCCCGGCTTTCAGTGTTTTGTATCGCGTTTTTCGGTGTCTGGCTTCTCGGCGTTGAGCTTTTTTACCTCCACCAGACGAAAGTCATTCATCTGAAAGCCCTGTTGCAGTTCCAAGAGACCCGCATCGACGCGCTGAAGATTTCTCTTGCGCGCCAGGAGAGAAAGATTGAAGAGTTGTTCGAAAAACTGCGCGAAGATGGAGCCGGGGCGAAAGAAGGGAAAGGGGCGGCACAAGCCCCGACCGCCGAAAACTCTCCGGGTTGACCTGAGCGAATTCCGTCGTATAAAAGCGGTGTCTTTCCGATAGAGAAGACGCCACCTTTGCGTCTTGGACGAATCTATCCGTGCCTTTGTCTTCCAGGTGCTGTGTCGAGGCAGGGGGGAACATTCAGTACGGAAGACTTTCGTGTCGGCCGAAGAATGCAAACGGTTTTGGCACTACGGTAACACTTTCGGCGGCCGTGGCGAACGCTTCGAGTTCTTCCGTCTTCGGGGCGAACAGATGAATAACATACTCCGCCTCGGGATACCGGCGGACGATTTGCCTGAAGATCGGAAGGAAGTTGACGGTTCGCGGCAGGGTCAGATCGATGACCACTTTTCGAAGTCGGTCAAGCCGAGGAATATTCAGAAGATCGGCCGCGAAGCGCAGTCGCAGAACGGAATCGACTCGGGGGACTTCTATATCAGCCAGCAGATCTCGCATCCCGGGGTCGGCGGCGATAACCGCACACCGAAGGAGAGGAACCGTTGTCCCCCTCGCAGCTAGCGGGAGCGGATCGGGGTCGGGCTCTTCTCGGTGAGGGGGCGGTGCAGACCAAAAATCTTCTTCTCCCGCAGTAGCCGGTAGCGAGAGTCGCCCCGGCTCTCGGCGTAAGAAGCGTTTGAGTTCCGGTATAATCGCTGTCTCCTTTTCGTACCAATAACGGCGCACCACCCCGGCCGGGAGTCGACCGGTTCTTCCTTCTCCCTCGCAGAGAGAACCGGCGATCAAGAGAATCGGAACGGCGGGGAAAGATTCGCGAAGTCGATCGATTGCCCGACGAGGATATTCCCCCGGCCGGGTTTCCTGGAGGATGATGATCCGGGGGACCGTCTCGGTCTCTTCCTCGGTTTGGTCGAGCGAGGAAAACCATTGACAATTCGATTCGGGCAAAGCGTCGATTGCCACGGATAACGGCCCGAACTCGGGTCGGGTTCGATCCCCGATCAAAAAGACTGATGCACGACTCATATGACTTCTGTGAACCCGGAGGCTTTAGGTAAAATATGCCACGAAGCAATTCTACATAAAATTTTCGCAATGAGAAAGAGGGGAGCCGATTTCCCCCGATGGGCCTCTCCCCTAAGGATTGAAAAAAGGGTTCGCCGTGATATAATCGGGAGGTTTTGTTAAGGAAAACCGTAACCGACCAAGAGAGGCTTTCGTGTCAGATCGTTCCCTTAATACCGCGCCGTGGGAGGAATCTCTTTCGGCTCTTTCCGCTACCGGGTCCGCTCCCTCCGTCGAGGGGGCACCTGCGGTCGAATCGGAGACGGTTCCCCCTGAAAAAGCGTCGCTCATCAATGAGATCGCGTCGGAATTCGTCGGCTTTTGGAATCGACTCATCAGTCGGACGAATTGGGAAAAGGGGAAGGTGATCTGTTCATGGCGCGGCAAGCTGATCGAAGCCGGACTTCCGCGAAGCGTCTATTCCGACGAGGCGATTGCCCAGCGGATCGGGGGGATTTCTGGCCAGCATGTCGGGCGATTGCGGCGTGTTTACGAAAAGTTCGGAAAAGAGAACGCGTCCGGCGACAACGACCGCTGCCAAAAGCTTTTTTGGAGTCATTTCCAGGCCGCGCTTGATTGGGAAGATGCCGAGCGATGGCTTGATCGGGCTGCGGCCGAGGGGTTTTCGGTTGCCCAAATGAGGATCGCTCGCTGGGAAGAATACGGCGCGCCGGCCGATAAAAAGCCAAAGGATTCCGACATCGTGGCCGCCGAGCCGGACGAAGATGTCAATCCGCGCAACGATTCGAGTACCGAACACCTCCGTATGCTTCCGATTGCTCTTTCCGAAGAGAAAGAAAAGGGAGACGGCACTTCGGCCTCGAAGGAGATTTCCGAAGACGAGGAACCGCAAGCCTTAGCGCTTCTTCCCTCGAAGGGGAGTGACGAGCCGTGGGACTCTCCCGCCGGTTCGACAGGAGAAATCCTTCGTGCCATGGGTGACTTTCCGAAACTTCCCGCCGACCTGGCTGAGCCGATCGAAGCTCTGAAAGATGCGATTCTTAACCGTAAGGTTTCCGGCTGGTCCGGAGTCTCTCAGGATGACCTGATGATCTGGCTCGGCGCATTGCGCGGACTGACCCTGGCCCGGGAATGAAAAACCATCCCAGTTACACAGATATCCTGGAACGCTGTCGCAACCAGTCGAATCGACGCGATGTTCCGGAACCGAAAACACCTCCCTTGCCGATGCTCATCACCGGGGTTACCGGGGTGGCCGGGTATAATGCGCTCGCCTACTTTCAATCCCGATTCCCGGGGAGAGTCTTCGGCATCGTTCCGCCCGAGACTGTCGGTTTTGACGCGCCGGACACCTTTTTTCTTCCCGTCGAGGATTTTCGGGTCTTAACAGAGCTCTTTGAACGGTATCGGTTCGCCTCGGTTCTGGACTGTGCCGGCAATTGCGCGCTGAAAGCCTGCCAGCTCGAACCCCAGATTGCCTGGATCCTCAACGTTGAAGTGATCCGTAATCTTGCCCGGCTGACGAGGCGCTTTGCCATCCGCCTGGTTCATCTTTCGGTCGATATGGTTTATGGTGGCAGAGAGGGAGGAGGTTACCGCGAAGAGGAACCCCCCACTCCCGTAAACGTCTATGGCGAGACAATGGTTCGTGGGGAAGAGATGGTTCGGGAAGAAGACCCCCACGCCGTCACGCTCCGTATTTCGATGCCGATGGGGATCAGTTTTAACGGACATGCCGGGGCGATTGACTGGATAGCGGCCCGCTTTAAAAAGAATCGTCACGCGACCCTCTATTATGATGAAGTTCGAACGCCGACCTATTGTGATTGTCTGAGCCGCGTCTGCCGCACCTTTTTGGCCGATTCTTATGCCGGGCTCTTGAACGCCGGCGGGCCGCGGCAGGTCTCGCTTTACCAAATGGCGCAAATCATAAACCGTGTCGGCGGTTACCCTTCGGAGCTCTTGTACGGCCTGAGGAAGGGGGAAGCCTGCCCCGTTCCGCCGCGGGTGAGCAATTGTGCGCTCGATTCCGAAAAGATTGCCCGCATTCTCGGTTACCCGCCTTTTGATCCGTGGCCGTTTGACCCATCGATGGTGCCGACCGATCGCCAGTGGCATCGGAGCCGTTCCCAAAAGGGTTCTACCGATTTCATGAATAGTGTCCTCGGGTTTAATCCACGTTACGGGAACTGAAATTTCCCAAACGGCTCCAAGGTCGAAAACAAAAAGCACGTACGACAAAGAAGCAGACGAAAGAATCCTTCCGCCCGCTTCTTTGGTTTTTAAAACACTTTTTACGGCAAGAGACTACTCAAGACCCCACTCTTTGATGAGGATCTCGGCACCCGGGGTCATTTTGCGAAGCTTCGCGGCCCAAACAGCCTTTTTGGCGGCATCGGCTTTGGGGAGTTCGCTCTTCATTTTGCGGAGGGTTGCCCGACGCTTGCGACGGGCGTTGATTTCCTTTCTGCGTTCGCTGATAGACACCTGTTTATCTCCTGTTCGTTTGGTTGTGGCAAGGGGCAGCGTTCGTAAACGGCCTCTGCAACACGATGCCGACGTTCGAGCGTGGGATTTGTTTTCTTTATTCCGATCGACCCCCGAGCCTGGAGAACCTATCGAAATTGAGTTTAACCGGGTTGACAACCCTAACGCATTTTAAACGCCTCTCACATATTGTCAACTACCTCTGCGAATCTTTTTCTTTGTCTGACAGGGGCAGATGAGGGGGCTGAAAGTTTTTTGTCTGGAGTTATAATGTCGATGCGCCGGTCGGCACCGGTATCGGTTCGGCGTCTTCTGGTCAACCCGACACGGTGCAGTCGAAAAGACAAAGGCGAAACCATGAACAGCCTCGAAATCCCCGCTCTGCGGAAAGATTTTAGTTTGACCCGCTACCTGATCCCCTTTCATGCAAAGCGCCAGCCCCACTTTTTCACCGATGTTTTGATCATAGGCGGCGGTCTGGCGGGGATCCGTGCGGCACTGGCGGTCGATCCCTCGCTTCGTGTCTTGGTCGTGTGCAAAGATGGCCTGACCAACTCCAACAGCGTGAAAGCCCAGGGGGGGGTCGCTACAGTCTGGGACTTTTCGGACGACAACTACGAGCTTCACATCAGAGATACGCTCATTGCCGGGGGGGCTCTCTGTGACGAGTCGGTTGTTCGCTATATTGTCGAGCACGGGACCGAGGAAGTAAAGAAACTGATCGAATACGGTACCCGATTCGACAAAAAGCCGGACGGCTCTCTTTTGTTCGGCCGGGAAGGGGGACATTCCCGTTTCCGGATCCTACATGCCGACGGTGATGCCACCGGGCGGGAAGTGATGCGTGCCATGACCGAGACGGTGAAAACCCGTCCGAATATCCGCATTTGGGACGACACTTACGCCCTTGACCTTTTGACCGCCGACGGTTCTTGCCGCGGGGCGGTCGTTCATTGGACAAGCGGTAACGAAACCGAGCTTATCTGGGCCAAGCAGACAATACTCGCCACCGGGGGGATCGGCCAGCTCTACCGTGAGACGACTAATCCCGCTGTGGCATGCGGTGACGGGATTGCGATGGCCTACCGTGCCGGCGCGACGATTCGCGATATGGAGTTTGTGCAGTTTCATCCCACCGTCCTTTACATTGCCGGGAGTAGCCGAAGCCTGATCACCGAAGCGATGCGCGGAGAAGGGGCCTACCTGGTCGACAGAAACGGCTACCGCTTTATGAAAGATTACGACCAGCGGATGGAACTGGCTCCGCGCGACGTGGTCAGTCGTTCGATCGTCGATTTTATGATTAAAACGAACCAAGAAAACGTTTGGCTTGACCTGCGCTATAAAGATTCCGACTGGGTCTACCACCGCTTCCCCGGAATTGCCGCGACCTGCCGACAGTTTGGGATCGATATTGCCAACGACCTGATCCCCGTCCGGCCGGGAGCACACTACTCGATGGGGGGCATCTTGATCGATTCCGACGGACGCACGACGCTCGAGGGGCTTTGGGCCGCCGGCGAAGTTTCGAGTAGCGGCCTTCACGGGGCGAATCGTCTGGCCTCAAACAGCCTTTTAGAGGCCATGGTCTACGGTGAGACGGTCGGCCGTCTTGCCGGGAAGATCGCCTCCCAGATGAGTGATGAGTATCGCGCGCTTCCGATCCGGAATAACCCGGTAGTCGTAACCGGCGAAGTTTCCGACATCGACCTCGACGATATCCGTAACGCGCTCAAGAGCGTGATGTGGCGCAAGGTCGGCGTGGTCCGCGACGAGGCCGGGCTTTCCGAAGCCCTCGCCAGTGTTTGCTATTGGTCGAGGTACGTGCTCCCCCGTCAATTCCGCAATCCGAAGGGGTGGGAGCTCCAGAATATGTTAACGGTTGCACGCCTGATCATCGAAGGAGCGCTCGGGCGGCGCGAGACACGGGGAAGCCATAACCGTAGCGATTGGCCCGAGACACACGACCTTGCGGAGCACACGCTTATCGTCCGCCCGCACGGGGATTCCGAGCATATCCTATAATTTGTTTCACGAAAATCAGTTCCATCTCCAGCAAGCGAGTTTTTATGTACAACAAAGAAGCCCTGATGAATCTTGTCCGGGAAAAGTCTCTGAAGTTCGGAGATTTTATCCTGGCCTCCGGCAGGAAAGCAACCTATTATCTTGACAGCAAACAAGTGACCCTTGATGCCACCGGTGCCTGCCTTGTTGGGGAGGGGATTCTGCAACTTCTCGAAGCCGGAGCGATCTTTCCCGATGCGGTTGGGGGGATGTCGATCGGGGCCGACCCGATTACCGCGGCGGTCATCACGGTGGCGGGTCTGAGAAACCACCCGGAACTCAGAGGATTTCTGGTACGCAAGGAGAGCAAAGGTCATGGAACGAACAAATTCATCGAAGGTCCTGTCCAGGCAGGGGATCGCGTCATCGTGGTCGAGGATGTCGTGACGACCGGCGGCTCCTCGTTAAAGGCGATCGAACGGCTTGAAGAATCGGGAATGATTGTCGACGGTGTCGTTGCGTTCATCGACCGAATGGAAGGGGGTCGCGAGGCATTTGCCGCAAAGGGGATTCGGCTTCGCTCCCTTTTGACCATTGAGGATTTCGGGATTACCCCACCCAAAAAGTAATGCCGAACAAAGCCAACCCCGATTTTCTCGGCAAGCGTCCCGTCGGGGCGCTCCTCTGGGAGTTCTCGTTTCCGTCGATTGTTGCCGCGTTTGTCAGCGCGTCGTACAACATCGTCGCACGTATTTTTGTCGGGCAGAAAATCGGCGCGCTCGGGATTGCCGCGCTCCACGTCTCGTATCCTTTCATGTTGCTCGCGCTGGCATTCGCGATGATGATCACCACCGGGGCGTCGACGCTTATTTCGATCGAGCTGGGGAAGAAAGATCACGATAAGGCCGAGAAGATTCTCGGGCAGGCCCTTGTGATGTTCCTGGTCGTCTCGGGGGTCTTTCTCGTGTTCGGGCTCCTTTTTTTGGAACCGATGCTGATCCTTTTCGGCGCGTCCGAAGAGATTCTTCCTTTGGCCAAAGAATACCTTTCCATTATCATTTGGGGGGTTGTTTTTCAAGAGATCTCGTATGGGGTCAACAACTTTATTCGGATCGAGGGGAAACCGAGGATCGCGATGACGACAATGATCCTCTCGGCTGTTCTGAACGGTCTGTTTGACTATCTGTTCCTCTTTGTCTTCGAAACGGGAATCTGGGGTTCTGCTGTTGCGAATCTGATTGCTCTCGCCTCGACGAGCCTTTGGGTCTGCGGGTATTACTTTTCCGGCAGAACGGTGCTGAAATGGCGGCGGCGCTACTTGCGGATTCATTTTCCGTTGATGTGGAAGATTGCCGTCTTCGGAACGGTCCCGCTCGCCACTCAGGCTTGCAGCGCCCTGATTCAGGGGGTTCAGAACAATCTGCTCGGGTATTACGGCGATCTCTACGGTGCCAGTCGCGGGATGGAGCATGGCGGTGATCTGGCGATCAGCGTGATGGGAACCGTCTTTTCAGTCTTCTCTCTTTTCCTAATGCCCCTTCTTGGTTTGAGCCAAGGAATGCAACCAATCGTCGGTTATAATGTCGGTGCCGATGAGCCCGCACGTGTCTACCGGGCACTTCGTCTGACGTTACGCCTGGCGCTCGGTATTGGCACCACGCTTTGGGCTGTGGTCATGTTCCGCCCCGACTGGTTCATTCTGCCGTTCCTCAAGCCAGGATCTCCGGAATACCAGGAGAATCTTCTTTTAGGGTGCCGGGCATTTCGCGTCTTCGCGTCGTTCTTGCCCCTGGTCGGGATCAACATCCTTTCGGGTGGTTACTTTCAGGCGCGCGGTCGGCCGATCTTCTCCCTTTTTTTAACCCTGTTGCGTCAGCTGTTTTTCCTGATTCCCCTGTTGATCTTCCTTCCGATCTTTTTCGAAAAGGTGTGCATCGAAGGAATCTACGGTCTGGACGGCGTCTGGTCGGCCCATGCTTTCTCGGATCTTCTTTCCGGGACGATTGCGATTTTTTTCCTGGTCAGAGAATTTCGTAAATATACCCGACATACGAGACCAGCCACTCCGGAAATACCATAACCCCACACGGTATCGGCGACCCTGTTCCCCGATCAAAATGAGCCGCCTCCTCTTTGAGAAGAAGCGGCTCGTTTTGTCGGCAGGAAACCGGTTTCAGTTTCTTCCGCCCGGGCCTGATTTCGCCGGTGCGGCTCCGGGAGGGACCGGAATTCCGGGCGGAAGCATCCCTTGGCCCCCGTTGGCGGTGTTCGGGTCAACCGCGGTATCGGCACCGGTTGCCTTTTCGATGAAGGGGCAGATATCCCAAACACGAACCTTCCCGTCTTGGGAACCGGTAAAGAGGTAGTAGTCGTTGACCGAGATCGAGAAGACGGGGGACGGTCCTTCGAAACGGAAAACCTCGTAACCGCGCGGCGCATCGGCGATCGACTGTTCTGGGACCTCGGCTTCGTTAACCCCTTGAATATCGGCGTGCGTTTCGGGGGCATCCGTTTCCTGCTCGTCGCTATCGGCGTCGCTGTCGCCTTTCCCCGCGTCGGTCTCTTTCGTTTCGTCTCCTGCGCCGTTTTCCTCTCCATCGTTTTCGAAGAGTTCGTCTTCGATTGAGGTAGCGCTTGTGCCCCATCCCGCACCGTTGAGTGTCGATACATCGATCGGTTGGCCGTTTTCGTCGACCGGAAAACCATTTTCGTCCTGTGCGTAGAGGGGGACCGACTGGACCGAGAGCGTCACGTCGTCGGGGAGTTCCCAAATGCGGGCGGTTTTGTCATCGCTACATGTCAAGACGTAGCGATCGGTCAGGAACTGAGCCTTCCGAACCGCGCCGGTATGTCCGATAAATGCTGCGATAATCTCCCCCGTGGTGGTGTCCCACAGACAAGCCGATTTATCTTGACTTCCGGTGAGGACGTATTGCCCTGTTTCGTCGAACATGGCCGAAAAGATCGGCCCTTGGTGTCCTTTCAGGAGCGAGACGATTTCCATTAACGGGAGGGTGATCACCCGCGCGTTACCGTCCATGCCTGCCGTGACAACCGAACCGTCGGGAGCGAAATTAATGTCGAGGACCGGTTTCATCTTCGGATCGTCGGCCGGCGAGACCGTGACCGCTTTTAGAAGCTTGCGCGAAAACGCATCCCAAAAGTAGATGTTTCCGTTGTTGTTCGCGCCGGCAATCAGGTCGCGGTAAACTCCGTTACGGTAGTCGTAACAGTAACTGCTGTAGACGGCTACCGCCCACATGGTGTTTTTCACTGCCTTTTTGCGGGCGTAAGGAAACCCTCTTCCCTTTTTGGCGTCGAGGTCGATCTGACAGATTTTTCCGCTGTAATCGGCGGAGTAAAGAACGGTTTGGTTCCCCCTCGGCAATGCGTGCGTGAAGGACAAGAGGTCACAGTAACCCTGACCTTCGCGTTCCCCCATCATGTTGAGGCGTTCATAGATGTTGAAAAGTTTCCCTAATGTGGTGGGAGGGGTGCGCCGCTTTTTGGAGCCGGAGCTGCCCAGGAACGGGTTTTCGTTCCCGAACCAGTTGGCGCTGTTGACATTCTTTTTATTTTTATTTTTGGGATCGATGTTGTTGGCTTGTTCGAGCAGCGCGTCTTTGGTCGGAATCTGAACATGGAGATTCCCCTGACGCGACGAGTAGTAGGCGTAGGAGTCGTCGTAACCGTCAGACGTATTGCTGTAGAAAGAGGCGTTATTCTTCCCCCGTCCCGCGGCCACACCGATCTGCTGTTGGTTGAACCGGTCGGTCTGGCGCGTCGCGGCGTTTTGGCGACGACGCTGAGCTGCGGTTTCCCCCACCTGTCCGCCACGCCGACCGACTTCGGCTGTTTGCGTTGCGGCGGCTCCGGTCCGGCCGGTGCCGATTGTCGGATCATAGCCGCCATAGCTGTAATTGCGGAAATATTCCGGGAAGAAATACGGGTAAAAATCGAATGTGTACCAACACTGGATCGTGGAATCTTTTCCCGCCGAAATAGCAGAGATGCCATCCGCGTCGCCGATTACTGCCATGACCGGGCGGTCAGCCGAGTGATCGGAATCATTTTCTTTCTGATTGATCAGGTCGGCGTTCCCTTTGACGTAATGGTCGTAAACCAGAAACGGTTCGCCGATGACCACAACCGGATCGCGTTCTTTCTTGACAGGCTCATCTTCCTGCGCGGCCGGTATTCCCGGGTCTCGGGAAGCGGCAGCTCCCGGTCGCGCAGGGGCCGGGGCGCCTCTCGGCAGCCCCTGCCGATTGATGCGTGCCTGACGACGGGCTTCCCGCTCTGCTTCGATTTGTTCTTTGGTTTGATACCCGTCCGATGCGGCGGCCGGAGCCGCTGCTTCCGGCCCGGCATCAGCCTTTTCCCCGTCGGCCCCGACCTTGTTCCTGATGGCAGCGGCCGCGGGGCTTTCTTGGGCCGAGGCCGGAGGAGCAAAGCTCATCGGAGCGGTAAGACCGAAGAACATCAGAAAAAGTCCGGTAAAGCCGAGTCGAACGGAAAGGGATTTTTTCATATTCGAAACCTCAAAAAACATCGGTTTTGCCGCGTCGCACGGCGGCGGAACCTTTATGAGTGAAAAGTACGACGAAGGATCGAGGACCATTTTCTCACACAACAAACCACCACCCCTGTCCGTATTGTAGCAAAATCGAGAAGAAAAAAAAGCATTTTTGCGATAAAAACGGAAAAACGGGTTTATTTTAAATCAAATTGGTTTATTATAGTAAACGGAGGGCAGGTCAAGTTTTGAAGGACAGCATAGAATAGCACAGATATGGGAATTTTGGCAATCCAGTATCAAACGGTTACCGACACACCGATCCTTTTAGCGGTTAATCGCGAAGAGTCACCGGAACGCCAGTCACAGCCTCCCCGTATCCAGTCGGGGCGGCCGCGCGTGGTCTGTGGCATTGATAAAAAATCTGGGGGGACCTGGGCCGGTGTCAACCAATACGGCCTGTTCGTAACGATCCTCAATACTCCCAAACGCTATGTGCCTGCCGAAACGCGCTCGCGTGGTCTTTTATGCAAAGATCTCCTGGTTTGCCGGACTGCCGACGAGGCCATCGAAAAGGGGGCTCGGGAACTAAGTGAACACCCCTATGCCGGTTGTAACATCGTCTGCGTCGACCGGACCAGCGGTGGGATCATCTACGGGTCTGATTTCGTCGAGGTCGAGTCGCTCGAGCCGGGGCTCCATATCATTTCCGAAAATCCCCTTGATGACCGGAGCGACTCGCGTCAGGAATTTGTTCGTCGCCAGATGACGCTCCAGCGAATCGACTCGGCGGTGACCTTCTTCGCCGTCGCTTGCAAAACATTTGCCCGCCGAACCGATTCGGCGGGAAAGTGGGGGGTTGTCCGCAAGACGCCCGGGAAGGCGACCGTCTCGTCAATCCTTCTTTCTCTGGCCAAGAAGAACCAGCGTTCGATCATGCAATATGCCCCTGGCGCCCCCGGCGAGAAGGCATATGAAGATATTTCGGCGCTATTGCGTCAGGTCCTTTCCACCGATCGTTCGTCGGCCAAACTTCGGAAGGAAGAATAGTAGCGCCTTTTACTTCGGAAACGAGGCGGAAAGCGCGCGAAACAACAAAAACCCCGGGGCGGGATTCGCCGACCCGGGGTTTTTGTCATTAAGCGAAAACACCTTGAACCTCACTCGATCGTGATTGCCCCCGTTGGGCAGGCATCGACGCAAGCGCCGCAACCGGCACAATCGTCGCTGACGACCGCGAAGCCTTCTTCATCGGTGCTCAAAGCGTCACACGGACAAGCATCGACACAAGCGCCACAACCGACACAGCTTTCTTTGTCAACTACAGCAGCCATACGATAATACTCCTTTTGGGTTATTGATTTTCGGTACGACGGCAAAGGGGGAAAACCCCCTCGCTTTCACCTAAACGGGGCAATTATAAACGATTCCCTCGGTTTTTCAAGGCGATGACGTCCCTTTTTTAAAACTTAGTACCGCCGAATCTTTTCGATACCGCATCGTCGGGACAACTCGGGGATTCGGGAACCGAGGGAGAAGGAGACGACGCCCGAGTCAAGGAGTTTTCTACCGCCATGGCATATGGAACCCCTCGGAGAATCAAGGGATCGGGAGAGTGGTTCGACAAGGAAATTCGCCGGAAGCGGACTCACCGTGCCTTTAACATTTAGCACCCCCCAAACCCGAAAAAACACCCCAGCGCTAAAAATCCGATTCCCAAATCGGGATGTTCAGTTGCGAATCGTAGTAAAGGTGGATGATCTGCCACTGCTTGTTCGTCGTATTGCTGTCGGCGGGGAGGGGACGGTAAAAGACGAAGTACCAGACAATCGGGTAATTTTGACACTTATACAGGTAGCGTAAAACGACCAGATCCCGCCCGATCTTCTTCGTTCCGATCAATTCGTATGAAACAAAACTGCCGAACTGTCCGGAAATGCCTTCAATCTTCCCGGCCAGGGTTTTGATCATCTCTGCCTTGGCATTCTCTTCAAACGGGCTGTTTTTCAGAAGTGTTTCCAGACCTTTTTGCGGCCCCTCGGCGGTGTTGGAAATCTGCTCGAAGAAGTCTTGCACCAATCCGGTCTGCGATTCAAACCCGGAACCGGAAGGGGGCGTCGTTTGACTTTGTCCTTGCGTCTTGTCGATCCAAACCGTGAAGGAAAGGAGAAAGAAAAAGGCCGAAAGGGAAAAGAAAACTTTTTCCAGCGAGGGGACGGCGTGGCGGATTGATGAATATGTCATACTGAAACCCCGTTTGCGAAATCTGATTTTGCCGGTGATATTTTCTTGTTCGGAAAGGACCTCCCGCGAAATATCTGTCATTTTAGCCGATTTGGGCCCGAGTGCAATCTTTTCAGGGAGTCAGGTGCCGAAACATCGCGTTTACCCGCTACTTTCCCGCCACTTTTCGAGATACGCCACCGCTTTTCCCACCAAATAGAACGAGCCGGTAAAACAGACCAGCTCCTCTTTCGGCAGGTGATTCATCTCATCGAGGAGATGGGCGAAATCGATTCGTGCCTTGATTGAAGGACGTTTTTTCGGGGAAAGATCGGGAAGAACTCTCTTGGCACGCCGGAAAAGCTCCGAGGCCGCCAAACTTCGCGGCATATCGGGGATCTCGGTCAGGAAAACCCGGTGAAATTTCGGAAAGAGCTCCCAGAACATCCCTTCGGCGTCTTTTTCGGCCAGCGTGGCGAAGACGAGAGTTTTTCGCGAGGTATCGAGCTGCCCGAGTGCGGTTGCCAACGCGGCGGCCGAGTCGCGCGTGTGCGCCCCGTCGAGGATCCAGCACGGATTCCGACGCGCTACCTGACCGCGGGCCGGAAGGGTCAATCCGGCGAGCGAATCGAGGGCCGCCGAACGATCGACGGAAAGAAAGCCGGCGTTTCCCAGGGTTTCGAGTGCGGTAAATGCGATTTGCGCGTTCCGCTTTTGTGCATTTCCGATCAGATGCGCGGCCGCCTCGGTAATGTCGGGCTCAACCCGGCTGAGCGAAATCAACGGTGCGTCTTCTTGCATGGCAATTTCTCGAATGACATTAAGTCCCTCTTGAAGCGACCGGCGGGTGACCGTCCGTTTTCGCAGGTATTTCGGAAGAGATGCGAGCGTCTCTTCAGGCGGAAGCGATTCGAGACCGATCCCGACACCCGAGATAACCGGGATGTGCGGTTTGATGATTCCCCCCTTTTCTGCGGCGATTTCAACCAGAGTCTCACCAAGTTGTTTTTGGTGTTCGTAGCCGAGCGAGGTCAATATGCATAGGTCGGGGGCACAGATGGCGGTCGCGTCGTACCGACCGCCGAGTCCCGTTTCCCAAAGGATAAAATCGCATTTCTTCTTTTCGAAAAGGAAAAGCGCTGTGACGACTGTCAGTTCGAAGGTGGTAAACGTCGTCGTGCCCGGATCTAACTTGTCAAAGGCATCGAGTTGCTCCTTGATCACCGAGAGCGCACCGGCCAACTCTGCGGCTGTGCAAGGGACTCCGTCGAGTGCAAAACGCTCCTCCCAGCGGAAAAGGTGCGGCGAGGTGAAAAGGCCGGTTCGGTACCCTTGATCCCGAATCATCTTCTCGAGAATGAGTGCGGTCGAACCTTTTCCTTTAGTCCCGGCGATGCGGACGACCCGTGCGCGGCGGGGAATCCGCAGAAACGTCGCGAAGCGGCCGAGTCGATCGAGATTTTCTGCCATCCGGTCGTAAGGGATCGAAAGAACTCGTTCGTAGTTGGTCCGATCTTCCAAAAAACGGATGGTGCTTTCGTAATTCTGCGACACCGATTTCTCCCAGATGCGACGACACGCCCCCCCGTTCTCTCCGTGTGAAAAGCCGTTTTTCGGAGGGAAGCGATTTTCCGTTTTTATAACCGCAAAATCTCTTTCTTTCAAGAATATTTCTCCCTGTCAGTAGACAAAACGGGCAAAATCGACAATAATCTACAATCGGGAAATCTATATTCGGAAAGATGTCCCCCGACAGTCCGTCCTCAATGATCAGGTGATGAGGCGGACGACTATGCTGAGGCTTTTAGCTTTAACGGAGGTTTTCATGTCATTGGGAACGAGTCTAGCCGCCGAACCTGTCCAGAACGGTGTTTCGGCTTCATCGCTGCCCGACATCGTCGTTGAAACGAAAAACCTGACCAAGATCTATCGTGATTTTTGGGGGCGGCAGAAGGTTCGTGCCCTCAAAGCTCTCGATCTTCAAATCCATAAGGGTGAGGTTTTCGGTCTCCTGGGGCCAAACGGTTCCGGAAAGACGACCACGATAAAGCTCCTGCTCGGTCTTCTTTTCCCAACCGGTGGAGAGGTCAATATTCTCGGTCGTCCTGCCGTGGATGTTTCCAAAAACGAGAGAATTGGCTACCTTCCGGAGGAGTCGTACCTCTATCGTTTTCTCAACGCCGAAGAAACACTCGACTTCTACGGCCGCCTTTTCAAAATATCGGGGCCGGTACGGCGGCAACGGGTGGCGCAACTCATTTCGATGGTCGGGCTCGAGTCGGCCAAAAAACGTCAGTTGCGCGAATATTCGAAAGGGATGACACGGCGTATCGGTCTGGCTCAGGCACTGATCAACGATCCCGACCTGGTCATTCTCGATGAGCCGACCAGCGGCCTCGACCCGATCGGAACCCGTAACATGAAAGACCTCATCCTCCACCTGAAAGAAGAGGGGAAGACGGTTATCATGTGCAGTCACCTGCTGGCCGACGTCCAGGATGTTTGCGACCGAATCGGGATCCTCTATCAAGGGGAACTTAAAGAACTCGGAAGCGTTAACGATCTCCTCAGGGTGGGGGACGAGACCGAGATCCGTGCCAAAGGCCTTTCCGATACCGCCAAGGAAAAGATCAAGGCGATCGTCGCCGAAGAGGAGGGGGAACTCCTCTTTTGCGGAAATCCGACGACTTCGCTTGAAAACCTTTTTCTCGACATCATTCAAGAGAGTGAGGCCCGCCCCGGAAAACGGGTACGGGGAGGAGGAAACGCCTGATGGTTATCGAACATCCCGTTCCACCATTTTTCGAATGGATTTCGGGTGCCGCGGTCAGATGGGCCCTTGCGATCGGCATTCTGGGGTTCTTGGCGATTATTACCGGTTTCATCATCATTCTGATCCGTCGCGGTCCCAGCCGACTCCTTTTGACTTTTTGGAGCGAAGCCAAAGAGGGAATGAACGACCTGATTCATCTTTCGTGGCAGCGTGTTTTTGCCATTGCCCGTTTGATGATTCAGGAATCGATCCGCAAGAAGGTCGTTGTTATCTGTGTTGTCTTTCTCGTTTTGCTGATGTTCGCCGGTTGGTTTATCGACCCGACGAATAAAAATCCGGCGGCACTCTACCTGAACTTCGTCTTAACGACGACCGACTACCTTGTTCTTCTGCTGGTACTCTTCCTCAGTACGTTGAGTCTGCCGACGGAATTCAGGTCAAAGACGATCTTCACAGTGGTCACCAAACCGGTTCGCGCCAGCGAAATCATTCTGGGACGGATTCTTGGGCTGACCGTGGTCGGCACAGTGATCTTGGGTTTTATGGCTTTCTTGAGTTACTTCTTTGTTTCGATGAGTCTGAACCATACACACACGCTCCTCAAAAACGAAGACATTCATAAAATCGAGGGGAGTCCCGGTGACGCATCTCCTGCGGATACCGTCGTAGCCCAGGGAAAAACTCAGGCGGCGAATGGTCATTTTCACGAGGTGGAGGAGTATGCCGACGGCACCATTCTTCTGGCCGAAGAGAATAATCACATTCATACGGTGAACAAAATTGTTGACGGTGAAAACGTCCGCTACGTGGTCGGACCGCAGCGCGGTACGGTTCAGGCCAAGGTTCCGATTTACGGGAAGATTCGTTTTCTTGACGCGAACGGTTGCGAGAAAGAGTCGGGGATCAACGTCGGCGAAGAATGGGAATATCGCTCCTATATCGGCGGAGCGACTTCCGAGGCGGTGATCTGGACCTTTGATAACATCACGGCCAATCGATTTCACGGTGGGTTGCCGGTTGAAATGACGATCAGCGTTTACCGGAGCCATAAGGGGGATATTGAGCGGACAATTATGGGAGCGCTTCTGGTCCGGAACCCGGCAACGGGGCTTACGGCCGAGATCGGCTCGTTCAATTCCGAAAAATATCGAACGTTGGCTATGTTTATTCCCCAAGAGATCGACAAGAGCAAGGTGAAATCCTCTCCAACGACAGTAAAGGTTTACGGCCAGAATGCACAGCAACAAGATGCTTCGTTGCCCAAGGCGTTCAGCTACGACCCTTCCAAAGAGACGTACGATCTGTTCGCCGATTTTACCGACGGCGGCAATTTGGAAATCTGGATTCAATGTGTTGAAGACGGTCAGTATTTCGGTGCGGCCGAGCCAGACCTCTACATCCGCACACGCGATGCCAACGTCTTCTTCAACTTCTTCAAGGGGTATTTTGGAATTTGGCAACAGATGATCATCCTCCTTTCCTTCGGCATCTTGTTCAGCACTTTCCTGAGCGGACCGGTTGCGATGTTTTCGACCTTCGGCATCATGATCGCCGCCTTCTGTCGGGAACTGCTGATGAACATCGCCCTGATGCGCGAACTTGGGGGCGGGCCGTTCGAGGCATGGGAACGCCTGATCACCCACGAAAACCTGATGTCCGACCTCTCGAATACGTTCGGAACCTACCTGATCAAGTTTTTCGATCTGCTGGCGAGCGGGTTGCTTTGTTTTATTGGCTTGGTGATCCCTTCGTTCACCCAATACAACATTTATACAAACTACGTGGCGAGCGGTTTTGATATCCCGCTCAACACTTTGGCGGTACACGGGTTGACGACACTCGCCTATGTCGTTCCGCTCTTTGTGGTGGCCTATTTGATCCTACGCGGCAGGGAGGTGGCGAAATGAATCAACAGAAACGTTTTTACCGCCGACTTGCCTGTGTCGGTATCATGATTGCTTTGCTTCTCGTCTTAAATTGGATGGGACATCCGACCCGTCTTCAGGGGAAAGTCGGCAGTGCCGATACCGAAAAGAGCTATACACCCGGAGGAAAACTCGCCCGGCTTCGCGACCAGTACGGCCTTTCTGAAACGAAACTCGGCGAAATCGATCCGGCCGGTTCGGCGATGAAACTTGCCACGTTCGGAATGCGTGGGGTGGCAGTTGCATTGCTTTGGAACCGCTCTTTGGAATGTGAAAAGAAATCGGACTGGGAATCGGTCCGCACGATCGGCGAGCAGATTACTTTGCTCGAACCACACTTTATTACGATTTGGGATTTCGTCGGCTGGAAACTGGCCTACAATGCCAGCGCCCAGCACGATGACTACCGAGAGCGCTACCGCTGGGTTACCAACGGATTCGAGTTTTTACAGAACGGGACGGTTTACAACCGCCTTTCGGCGAAACTCCATAAAGCGACCGGGTGGACGATATCGCAGAAGATCGGTGTCGCCGACGAAAAAAACCAGTACCGGCGTCTCTTTCGGGAAGATTACGATTTTCATCAGCGTCAGAAAGATCTCTTTTGGGACAACTTCTGGAGTCGTTATCAGCAGGAATTCACCTACGATGAGCGTCCCGACAACTGGCTTTTCGGACGGGTCTTCTATCTGGCCGCCGAACGACTTTTCGAAGACCCTGCCAACAACGGGAGCGATCTTGGGAACGAAACACGTCCTATCTTCTTTTGCCGGAGTCGTATGAATCTTCTCAACTACGCGAAATGGATGGAGATCGACGGTTGCGGACTGACGAGGGATAACACGCCGCTGTTCGACGATCTGAACGCCGCCGGCGCTTGGCGTACGGCCGAGAAAGCGTGGAACGAATTTTCGGAAAAAAGGATAACCTCGGTGATCGAAGATCGGAAAAATCCCGGTTCTTTTCGTGTGACCTATTTGAATGAACACAAGGATTGCCTCAAGGAACGAGACGAAGTCTACCGTCAACTCGAAGAGATGCTCCCCGCGGGGGTCACGGTCGAGTCAATTGTCTGGGACCGCTTTACCAACGAGCTGGACGATGACCTTCGCGGTTCGCTCTACGAGTCCCTCTTGAATCCTTCCCCGGAGTCGGACGATCTACGGGAAAGTGGCGCCGATCGGTCGATCCGAATTGTCCGCGACTATCTTGACGGTAAACACGGTCCGGTTCCGGGGTGGGAAAATTGGCGGGAACGGCTGGCCGAATGTGCCCGAAATCTTCTGCCGGAAGACGATCGTTTTCTCTTTGGTAAACCGAGCGTTTTGCGTTCCGCCGAAGAAGGGATGAGGGTCTCGAGCAACGAAGGAAAAGCCACGATACTCAGATCCCGTGCCCGTGATCTGATTGCTATTGACGGAAAGAAGATTGCCGAACAGCTTGAAGGAGACGACAGGCTTAAGGCCGAAGACCTCTGCGATCGACTCGAAGATATCCGTTACCGTGGAACCTTCTCGAGCATGTACCGCGAGATGCTCGATTGCACCAAGCATGAACATGACGTGGTGATCGAGCAACTTCCTGAGGCGCGTAAGGCACGTGAATTGCGCGTTTTGGCCCGTGACAAATTCAACGCCGGCCAGCAGGAAGAGGCCGATACCGCGTTTTTGGGGTGTATGGCACAATGGCGCGCGTTGATGGAACTGCCCGATCATACCGATGTGCGCACCATGACGCAGTACCGCACCACGTTCCTCGATGAAGTCGACAAGTATACGATCATTCTCGACCAGCTCGAACGTATCTTCCCCCGGGACTATCCGTTTGAGCCGATTGTTGCCGACGATGAAAAAGACCGCTCCGAACCGGTCGAGAGGGCTCATGAATTTATTCGGCATCAGGTTGACGAGGGAAATCTGGATGAGGCGCAAGAAAACGTGATGCGGCTTCTTGGTTTCTGGCAATACTATTTTGCTAAGAACGAGTACAACGCCCTTTACCCGACCCTTTTCTCGCGAGACGGTTTCGCCCAGACGATGCGGCTCTTCACCGACATCTGTACCTCCTCATCCGAAAGACTAAATGCCGCCCGTCGGGAAGATCTGATCGACAGCAACCTCCTCAAGCCGCAACTCGAGCTGTTGATCCGCAAAGGGGAGCCGATATACGCCGAGATCCAGAAAAACGAAACAGAGCTAAATACCGGCGCCGAACATGAGGCGGAATTGCTGGAACGAAATGTTACGCTCTGGAAAGAGCTTTTGGCGAAATACCCGTTCTTGATCTATGACCGCACTTCGGAGTTCCGATCTCAGGTTGAACAGCTTGCCGCCCGCTACGCCGAACTGAAAAAGGGAGACGACGCGCCCTCCGAACCTTTCCCCCCCCAAAGCTGGAATGACTGAGAGAGTAATATGGCTGAAGAGAGAGTTTGACAGACGATGAAAACGGTTCACAAGAAGCAACTTACCCAGGAAGAGTATCGCCGCGCCCTCCTGGCCGAGCGGCGTCGAACGATGCGCACGGTGCGTAACTCGTTGATTGGCGTTGCGGTGGTTGCCGCCCTTTGGTTCTTTCTTTTGCTGGCCAAAGACCGAACCACTCGCCAGAACCAGATCCTCAACCCCCCTGAACCACCGGCCGCCGCCGAGACCGCCGAGACGGGGTTATGAGGTTATTGCGGAGACGAACCAGATGAACGAAGAGACTCTTCTTCTCGCTGCCTTAAAGCGAAACCCGACACCTCGGCCTCCCGTTTGGCTGATGCGACAGGCGGGACGCTACATGGCAGAGTATCGTGCGGTTCGTCAAAAGATTTCGTTCTTGGATCTCTGTCGTAATCCCTCCCTTTGCGCCGATGTGATGGCCGAGGCGGTGGAGGTCCTCGGGGTCGACGCGGCGATTATTTTCTCGGATATTCTTCCGGTTCTTATTCCGCTTGGTTTCGAATTGGAATATACCGCCGGGAACGGTCCGGTCATTCGCAATCCGTTCCGGACCGCGGAAGATCTTCGCCGAATGCCGGAGAGGTTCAATCCCGCTTCGATTTCTTTTGTTTTCGAGACGGCCGCTGAAACCCGCCGCGTCGTTCCGCACGAAAAGAGCGTGATCGGTTTTGCCGGAGCCCCGTTTACATTGGCCTCGTATGCCATTGAAGGGGGGAGCAGTCGCCGATTTACCCGTACGAAACAATTGATGTATAACGACCCCTTCCTCTGGGCAGCATTAATGGATCGGTTGACCGACGCTTCCGCAGCTTCGCTTCTCGGACAGGTCGACGCGGGGGTTGATGCAGTTCAAATCTTCGACAGTTGGGTCGGAGTGCTTGGTCCGACCGACTACGAAAAATATGTTTTTCCCTATATGGAGAAGCTTCTGCTTCGCCTGCGCCGACACGTTCCGATTATTTATTTCAGTGTCGGAAACCCGGCGCTCCTTCCGATAATGGCACGGCTGCCGGCCGATTGCTTCGGTGTCGATTGGCGGATTCCGATTCGTCGAGCTTGGGAGATTCTCGGTCCCGAGTTCGCAGTTCAGGGAAATTTGGACCCAGCGGTTCTTCTGGCTGACCGGCAGAAGATTCGTGCCGAAGCATACCGTATCCTCGATGAGGTCGGGAATCGCCCCGGTTTTATCTTTAATCTGGGCCACGGGGTGTTGAAAGAGACTCCGGTCGAAAATGTGATAGAATTGGTGAATTGCGTGAAGGAGTATCGGGTAGCGTAATTTTGTGCTCTCGGCGTTTTTTGCCCCTTTTCGGGTGGTCGGGAAACGGTGAAGCAGAGAGTGAAAACGGTTTGTTCAGGTGGTTACGAATCATTCCGCTTTTAAAGACGATCGCAAGCAAAGACGATGTGTCCGTGGTTGGACGATTTTTCTCCTTTGTGTGGTATGTTTTGCGGCGTGTTTTAATTTGGAGACATCGCCGTTCAGGTATATTGTGCCTTCTCACCCCTTTTCGGAGTGTCTTGACAATCAGCTGGCCGGCGACACTTATGTCTACCTCTATGTCGGGAACCTAATCCCGCAGGGGTTGATGCCCTACCGCGATGCCTTTGATCACAAAGGACCGCTTCTCTATTTGATGATGGCTCTTGGAATTCAGATCGGGAACGTGGCCGGAGTATGGATTCTTCAAACGGTTTTACTCTTCGTTTCGGCCGTCTATGCGTATAAAACGTCCCGTCTCTTGGTTTCCCGAGCTGCCTCGGCACTCGCCGCCGCGCTGGCAGTGATGTGGTATTCCCTCGGAGAGACCGGTCCCGACACGTTCTCGGTCCCTTTCCTGCTGATTTCCTTGTATGCTTTCGTCCGTTACCTTCTGAACGGATACCGAATCAGCGATTGGGAAACTTTTCTGACCGGTTTGTGTTTCGGCGCCGTCGCGCTCCTGAAAATCAACCTGGTCTCGCTTTGGATCGTTTTTGTTTCGGTGGTGATTGTTGTTTCGATTGCGAAAAAGGAATACCTTCTTCTTTTCCGCCGCACGTTTCTCTTTCTTTTGGGGGCCGCTGTTGTGGTCGTACCGATCTTCTACTGGCTCTGGAGCAAGGGGGTTTTTGCCGATTTTATCGAGTGTTACTGGAACTTCAATCTCCTTCATTATGGAGGGATGCCACGCCCTTCGAACTATTTGATGTATGTGTGTCCGTTGTTTTTCCAAGCAGACATGAAGACATTGGTTCGCTGGTGCTTCTATTTCTGGTTTACCGCTCCGGCGTTTCTGGTTTATCTCATTCTGTTTTTGCGGGAAAAGACTCGGGTGCGCAAGAGCCTTTATGCTTTGATGGCCGTCTATCTGCTGACGGCCGTTCTGCTGATCGGTGCGAAAAGCCGGGTCTTCATCTATTACTGTTTTCCGTTGACAGCGGCCTACCTGGTCTTCTTTGCGATCTCGTTCGATTTCCTTTTGAGACTGATCACCAAACACGCCCTTGTGGCCAGCGCGCTTTTGCTTCTGTTGATCGTTCCTGTTCTCCGTACGCTTTGCCCTCCGGTGGTCGGCGATTGGGGAAAACGCCATCTGATCGCTAAATGTTGCCCCGATGTCGACGTGGAGGATCTCGGCATACCGATCCGATTCGATCGTTCGGCACTCGAATTGGCGCAGTGGCTCCGAGAGAACACCGAAGCAGACGCTTTGATCAACGGGATCGGGTTCCATGTTTACTGGTACGCCAAGCGTCGTTGTGTTTCCCCCTACGCCATCCTTTCGGTGCGCAAGTCGTATGAACATACCTTTATCAGGGACGAAGAGGGGAAATTTCCCGAGTACATCTTCCTGCGTCGGAGAGAGGACCAACGGATCGGCAGACTGATGGATCCCCGGCACCGGAAAGAAACAACACTCGAATCGACTCCCGAAATCGAGAAGAGATTGGCCGATGACTACGAAAAAGTTTACCAGAACGACGCCTTTGATCTCTATCGGCTGAAAGAGCGCTGAGGTCGATCAGGACAAAAAACTCCCCCAAAAGCGCGTGTCTTTCGAGGGGGTGGAAAATACTTTTCAGAAATTTCTATGCGATGAATTCTTCGATCCGGTCAAACGCTTCTTTGATGTTTTCCATACTTGTCGCGAACGAAGCGCGGAAATAGCCGGGCGTGCCGAAAGCGCTCCCCATAACGGTGGCGACCTTCTTCTGCGAGAGGAGTTCGAGACACCACTGGGTATCGGTATTGATCATATTGCCGTTGTATTCACGGCCGAGATGTTCCTTGATATTGACGAAAGCGTAGAACGCGCCACCCATCTTTGGGCAGGACATTCCCTTGATGTTAGCAATCCGCTGCTCGACATAGTCGCGACGTTTGGCGAATTCGGCGACCATCTTGGCGACGCAGGACTGGTCTCCCTCGACGGCTGCCAGGGCGGCATACTGGCTGATGCTACATGGGTTGCTTGTTTCTTGGCTTTGGAGCGCACCCATCTTCTTGGCAACATTCTCGGGGGCCAGCGCCCAGCCGATACGCCATCCGGTCATTGCGTAGGTCTTACTGACTCCGTTGATAACGATGACGCGTTCTTGAAGTCTTTCGTGGACAGTTGGGAAGCTGACGAATTTATTGTCGCCGTAAACGAGGTTTTCGTAAATTTCATCGGCCAGAACAAAAAGGTTGTTTTCCAGAACGATGGTGGCCAGCTTCTTGAGTTCTTCACTCGAGTAGATGTTTCCGGTCGGGTTCGACGGCGTACAGAGGAGAAACATGCGCGTCTTGGGGGTGATCGCCGCTTTGAGCTGTTCAGGGGAGATTTTGAAGTTGTTCGACTCTTCCGTCTCGACGATTACCGGAATCGCACCGGAAAGTTTCACCAGTTCGGCGTAGCTGACCCAGTACGGGGCGGGGATAATGACCTCGTCACCGGGATTCAGCGTGCAGAAGAGGGAGTTGTGAATCGAGTGTTTCGCCCCGTTCGAGATAACGCAGGAAGTGAAGGGATATTCAAGACCATGAACCCTTTTATAGTTGGCCACGACAGCTTTTTTCAGTTCGGGGATTCCGCTGGCGACGGTATAGCGCGTATGACCGGCTTTCATTGCCTCGATTGCCGCCCGGCAGATATGCTCGGGAGTGTCGAAGTCGGGTTCGCCGACACTCAGGTTATAGACCGTTTCACCCGAAGCCTTAAGCTCTTTTGCCCGAGCCGACATTGCCAGCGTGGCCGACGGCTCCATGTTTTGAACGATCTTGGAAAGTTCAATTGCCATTTGCGAATAATCCTCCGAATTTAGAAATCTTTACTCATCTTAACACCCCTTAAAATCTGCCGGAATTTTTCGACGAAAACTTCAAGGGGTGTCGCTCCTCCTCTTTCGGTCAATCCATACCGACCTTACTGGTTATTGAGGATCGGGGCCAGATCTTCTTGCGGGGTTGAAATAAGTTCGAGCCCGAATTTTTCCTTGAGGTAAGCCAGCACCTCGGGGGTGAGGAATGCCGGGGCGGTGGGACCGATACGAATGTTCTGCACATTCAGGAAGAGGAGCGAAAGGAGTACCGACACGGCCTTTTGTTCAAACCAACTCAGGAAAATCGAAATCGGCAGACTGTTGATGTCTTTGCCGGTTTCTTCGGCGAGGAACTTGGCGATCCGAATGATGGACCACGAATCGTTGCACTGCCCCGCATCCCAGAGACGGGGGATGGCGTTGACCAGCGACGGGAACTTGATCGAGTTGAACCGATATTTGGCGCAACCGCAGGTCAAAATGATACAGTCGCTCGGAATAGCCTGGGCGAGCTCGGTAAAATAGTTGCGGTTTTCTTGGGTTCCGTCACAACCGGCAATGACAAAGAAATGTCTGAGTTCTCCGCGGTTGAAAGCACGCTCGATTTGTTCGCGCATCGCGATAGCGTTATCTGCTCCGTAACCAACAGTGAGCTTCTCTTTTTCGCCCGGCCTGGAATCGAAGAAGCCGGAAGAATCGAGTGCTGCCTGAATGACAGGAGCGAAGTCTTTCTTGCCGTCTTTTCCCTCTTCGATATGTCTGATGCCGGGCCACGCGGCCGGACCGGTAGTGAAGATGTAGTCGGCATAACTTTCTTTCGGTTTTTGGATGCAGTTGGTAGTCATCAGAATTGCGCCGGGGAACGAGTCGAATTCTTCTCGCTGATTCTGCCAGGCGGTCCCGAAATGACCGACCAGATGGGGAAACTTTTTCAGACCGGGATAGGCGTGAGCGGGGAGCATTTCTCCGTGGGTATAGACGTTGATCTCTTTCCCCTTGGTCTGTTCCAGAAGTTGGTAAAGATCGGAGAGATCGTGTCCCGAGACGAGAATGCATTTCCCAGGAACCGGGTTTGTCTGAACCGCGGCCGGATAGGGCACTCCGAAACGGAACTGATGAAGTTTCTCAAGCAATTCCATGGCCGTGAGATTTAGCTCACCGATCCTGAGCGCCGAAGCCAGAAGGACTTCGCTGTCTATGATCGCGTCGATCTTTCCGACCTCTTCAAAGAGACCGTCGAGAAGAGCGGATTCCTTCTCTTCCCACTCGCCGAGCGCCTTTTCGTTGGCTTCGACCTCACTTTGTAGAGACGCCTTCTTCTTCTTTTCGTCACTGGAACGGCTCCGAATCTCCTTGATGCGGAGCTTGATCCCTTCGGTTTCGAGTCGGAGCGCTTCACGTGCTTCGCATGCGGTAGTGTAGAAATGCCAGGTATAAGCGGCCGTTCCCCGAGCGCCATAGAGGACCAGTTCTTGCAGCCCGGTGATCTCTGCTCCGAGATCTCCTAAGCGGATGGGAATGGCAAAGTCAACCCCTTGGGCGGCCAGTTCTTCAACCTGTTCGTCGGAGGGCAACTGAACCATCTGTTCGATCTGCAGTTCGTACTCCTCGACCTGAGTCTTGAACTGTTCGAGCTCATCGAGTTTGATATCGGCCCCCAAGGAATCGGAGAGGTTGAGGACTTGAGACGCCTTGAAGATGAGACGGGCGATTTGACGGGGATCAAAATTGACATTTGTCAGTGTCGCGTAGAGGGCTTCAAGGAGAAAGCGGTCTACGACCCGGCTCGAACGGATTTCTTCTTTCCCGGGGCGCTTTTTTTTGGTCGGGTACGGCTTTTGACGGTACATTGTCCTTTTTTGGGCAATTTGCTTGACCCAGCCGGTGAGCAGATCTTGAAGCGCTGCGGTTTTGGGGTCTTTCCCGCAAACACCGCTCACATCGCAACCGGTCCCGCCGGCTGTCTGCTGACATTGATAGCAAAACATCTCTGTGCCTCTTCATACTCCCGTAAAGGGGTGATTTCAGTTTCCGCATTTCATACCATTATATCCAGAACGTTGTTTTCATAAAGGGTGTAAAATTTTTTTCTTCGGGTCTCTTGACGGGATAAGAAATTTCAGTAGACTTCAGGGCGTAAGTCGACGCGGGAGTGGCGGAATTGGCAGACGCGTCAGGTTGAGGGCCTGATGGGATTTTTTCTCGTGGAGGTTCAAGTCCTCTTTCCCGCACTCAGAGAGTCCCGTGAGTTTTCACGGGCTTTTTTGTTTTTTGGGGCATTCAAAACCGTTTCTGCGGCCCGTGAGGCCCAGGTGGCGTTTCCGCGGAAGTTTTGTTATAATGTCGGTGTCGGTAAACGTTTTTGAGACGTCTGGGTCGCAAAAGTTGCCGTACCGTCAAACGCTGGTCGCCAAACTTTGCGGTAGCAGGTTATTTGCCTGTGGTCTGTCGGTCGCGCTTTTTTCGCCCCTGGACAATCAGGAGAGTGTCGATATGATCCCGTAGCTCAATTGGATAGAGCGTCGGCCTCCGAAGCCGAAGGTTGCTGGTTCGATTCCAGTCGGGGTTATTCCTTTACGCTTTTGGTTTTTGGTCCCTCGGCGATCCCCCTTCGAAATTTGCTATGGAAAATTTAGCCCGATTTAAAAAGATCCTTCGGACGTCGGTTCCCCTGGCGATGCATACATGGCTTCAGCTCGGCGGGCAGGTAGAGTATTTTGCCGAACCTCGAACAGAGGAGGAACTCGCCGAATTGCTTGAGGCCGTTTTTGAAGCGGGGGTTGAACTTCGCTTTCTCGGGACCGGCACGAACGTTCTCGTCTCTGATTCCGGTGTGCCCGGCATGGTGGTGCGTCTGAGCGCCCCCGATTTCTGCAAGATCGATGCTGATCCGGGTGCAGCCACGGTTACCGTCGGTGCCGGTGCCAAACTCGGCCGCGTGATAACAAGCGCAGTCTACGGGGGTCTGGCAGGACTCGAGGGGCTTATCGGGATTCCTGGCACCGTCGGTGGGGCCGTTCATAACAACATTTCCACATCAGACGGCAATATCGGCCAGTGGATAGATTTGCTTCGCGTTGTCCGCCTTAACGGTGAGATCGCCGAATTTACCCGAGACGACCTTGAGTTTACCGAAACGAATACCCCGCTCGAAAACGTCGTGATTACTGCTTGTCGGTTCCGTCTGATCCCCGAAGAAGCCGAAGAGCTCTCGCGTCGTCTTCAGAAGATCTGGATTCTCCGCAAAAAGAATCAACCGATCGGTTATCAGGGGGCCGGCCGGCTCTTTAAAGATCTTCCCGGAGCGAGTGCCTCGGAACTGATCGACGATGTCGGCCTTAAAGGGACGCGTATCGGCGGGGCGGTCATCTGCGACCGCAACTCCAATTTCGTTCTGATCGAGCCGGAATGTTCCAGCGACGATGTTCATCGCTTGATTCGTCTGATTCAGACACAGGTCCGCGAACGATCCGGTGTCGACCTCGAAACCGATTTGACTTTGTGGTGAAGGGAGGTCCCCGCATGCTTTCCCAAGCGATTTGTTCCACTTCCGTCCCGGGCATGATTCCTAAAAAAGGGAAAGTTCGCGATGTTTATGATTTCGGCGATACCCTTCTCCTGGTCAGTACCGATCGGCTGAGCGCCTTCGATTTTGTTCTTCCGACCGGGATTCCCGACAAGGGGAAGATCCTGAACCAGACCTCCGAATTCTGGTTTGACCGTCTCGAAGTTCCGAATCACTTTATTACGTCCGATGTTGACCGTATTCCTTTCCCGGAAGGAACCGACCTTTCGCGATTTCGTGGCCGTTCGACCCTCTGCAAAAAGACGAAGGTGATTCCAATCGAATGCGTGGTTCGCGGCTATCTTGCGGGGTCGGGTTGGAAAGAATACCAAAAGTCGCAGACTGTTTGCGGCGTTGTTCTTCCTGCCGGACTCCGTCAGTGCGAAAAGCTTCCCGAGCCGATCTTTACCCCGTCAACCAAAGCCGAAGAGGGGCACGACGAGAACATTTCTTTTGAACAAATGGTCGATTTGGTCGGTCGGGAAACTGCCGAGACGCTTCGCAGCCGCGCGCTCGATATTTTCTCCCGCGGCAGTGATTACGCTGCCAAACGGGGGATCATTATCGCCGATACCAAATTCGAGTTCGGTGTTCTCGATGACCGGATCATCCTGATCGATGAAGTTCTGACTCCCGATTCCTCCCGCTTTTGGCCTTCGGCCAACTATGAACCGGGGCGCGATCAGGATTCCTTTGATAAGCAGTTCGTTCGGAACTGGCTCCTTGCTTCGGACTGGGACCGTCAGTCGGTTCCTCCCGCTTTACCTGACGATATTGTCGAGAAGACGCGCGACAAATACATCGAGGCATTCAAAAAGTTGACCGGGCGTATTTTCGTTCCGTAATCCGGTGTCGATCCCCATCGATTCTTTTATCGTTTGATAAAGGGATGTCCCCGTAGCTCAGGGGATAGAGCGACGGTTTCCTAAACCGTAGGTCGCGCGTTCGAATCGCGCCGGGGATATTGCCTACCGAATTCTTGGGGTTCGGGGAGTTTTTCTAGCCTTCGCTTTTTTGTCGGGTGTCAACCCGAACTTTTCTCTTCCAAGACGGTTACTTCAACCGACTCGGCGGCGATGACCATGTCGAAACATCGGGTTTCATCGTCGTCCATCAAACGAATAACAGATTCGCCGTCTCCGGCTTTCGAACGCAGAATTTCACGGGGTCGCCCCCGTCGCCGCTGTATCACTCGATGTTGTAGAGCACGACTCGGATGGGGCCCATCTTAGGATTAGTCAGTTTTGATCTTCAGGTTCGGATAGAGGCCGGCATTCACAGGGTGTGTCTTCCGGGACTCCGTTTCCATCATCCACCGCAATGCCGCCGTGTGGGATAGGATCCGTAACACACCCGCCGGAAAGATCGGCAGTTCGGCACAGGGGACTCTTTCTGCGCCTTCAAGAGCGGGGGAATTTTTGAGAATCTCCATGATGGGAGCTTTTATCCCCCGCTTTTTCCTTCGAAAACGGGGATTCCGCCCGCTTCCGACCCGCCGGAGTGCTCCGACAGACGACCTGGGCCGAAACAGCTCACTTTCCGTGAGAAACCGTTCTACTTTTTCTCTTTGAGTTTCCTGAGAACTTCCAGCGCTTTGTCGACGAGTGCTTCACCGCCACCGGGGGCCAGAATCGTGTTGATCGTCTCGTAACTCCCTTCTTCGAAAGCTTTGAGGGTCGGCACGTAAAGGTAGTCCCCTTGGGCCAATTCGAGGACGATCGTCCGTTTGAAGGGGGAGTTTTTCCGAATCGCGTCTCCCAGATCAACAAAGATTTCTCCCGGAAGCGAGACGATCGCCAGATCATCGGAGAGACGAATCGCCTGAACATCAAGTCGCAGAAGGTCAGGATGTAATGAGCAGTTGACGATTTTTTCGGCACGCGCCCGGTCGAGGAACGGAAGACCTTCCCCCTCCGGGGCGACGGCCAAGTGTAGTAGACTTTCCGCTTTTTCGAGTTCCTCATCGGTGAACTTTTGCTTCGGCCATTCGAGAATTTCGGCGTGTGTGTCGAGGCTTGGTGTTACACGGTCAAGTCCGTGGTGGAAGATCATCGAGAATGCTTCCAGTCCGAGAATCGTGCCGATTTCCGCAGCCTGGCGCGGCTCGGATCCCCCGGCAAAGTCGAAATGGTTGATATCCCCTGCCGTGCCAATGCCGAAGACGGAGACGAAATCTTCTCCGAATCGGGATTGCAGTGCGGCGCTCAGATAATACGGGTAATCCCCGCTGATCAGCGTCCCTTCGGTGGTGTCGAGATGGAGGGCAAAATTCGTGAACGAGGAGATCGGGGTTTCGGTCTCGGCGTCACTGAAGAGAAGGAATGTCAACATCGGGTCGATACCGGCGGCGGGACGAACCTTGTCGGGATTATCGAAGCCAGGGTTAAACCGAACCGAACCGTCCTTCATGATAAACCGCCGGTTGAACGAGATTCCGAAAAGCTCTTTTTGCCCCTCATCGAGAACCGAGGGGCGAAGATTTTCCAGAGCCTTTTGAATTGCCTCGACCCCACGTTCAATGAAGAAATGTTCGTAGTCGAGCGGCTCACAGGGATCGACGCCGTTATTTTGCGCCATCGCCCGAGTGTGTAAATATTTTCGAAGCGGTCCGTTGAAGAGCGGTCCGGTGTGCGAGTGGGTCGCGCAAATGATGATCGACTCACGGGGGACGCCGGTTTTTTGGGCAATTTCGTCCCGGATCGGATTGGTCGAACTGGTTGGAATCGAACAAGTATCGGAAACGAGAAGAATTGCCGTCTTTTCCCCCTGCTGCAGTGCCAGTGCCTTGAAATAGATCGGATCGTGTACGCCGGTCGAAATCCGTTCGTCGAAATATCCGCGAAGCCGAAACCCGATCGGCGGCGTGATGTCGACCGCCGCCGCACCGGTGTAAAGTTGGGCCGGTTCGGCCGCGGGAATCATGGAGGTGACAGCAAAGAGGAACATAGCAAGGAGAATAAAGGTTCGTTTCATCATAACCCTTTCGGCGAGGTGTGTGGAAGATACCGGTGCGGCGGTGCCGATCCCCCCTATTGTAAAGAATCGAATTCGGTTTGAAAAGGGTATCCGTCAAGAGAACGGTTTACTGAAGATTCAGGACGTCGTCCATCCCGTAAAGTTTCCCGGGCTTTTTGTCGGCAAGGAATTTTGCCGCCGCCAGTGCACCCGACGCATAGGCGTCGCGGTTGGTCGCCTTGACCGTAAGCTCCATCGTTTCACCGAGGAGGCCGAAGATGATGTGATGTTCCCCCGGGTTGTCACCGATTCTTACGGCGTGGTAGCCGATTTCGTTGTGCGGACGGACTCCTGGTTTCCCGCTTCGACCGTGCATCTCGTGGGTTAGCCCCATCTTTTCGGCGATCAGTTGCCCGAATTTCAGGGCGGTTCCGCTTGGCGCGTCGGCCTTGAAACGATGGTGCTTTTCGATGATTTCGACGTCGGCGTCTTTATCGGCCAGGGCGGCAGCGGCGATCCGGGCGAGTTTCATCGTAAGATTGACCGTCAGGCTCATGCTCGGAGACCAAAGAATTGGCGTGTTGCGCGCCGCGGCTCGCAGCTCGTCTTGCTGCGGGTCGGTCAAACCGGTGGTCGCGTAGACCAAGGCGATCTTTCGTGCGCGGCAAAGGTCTAAAACCGACGTGAGCGCAGCGGGGGAGGAAAAATCGATGACAACATCGACCGGCGTATCTTGGGCGATGGTGTCGGTCAGCGGAATGCCGTTGCTCCCGATGCCGGCGAGCTCCCCGCTATCGGCCCCCAGTCGGGGGTGCCCCGGTATATCCACCGCCGCGGCAATTTCAATGAAAGGGTCGGTCGCGCCGAGCACAACCAGACGTTTCCCCATCCGGCCCGCGGCGCCGTAAATCGCAACACGTGTTTTCTCTTCCATTGCAAAGATCCTCCGGGGTTCGGTGGTTTCCTGTTTTATTGTTTGAGCAATTCGATAATCGCGTCGATGTCGTTGGCAACGGTTACCGGGTGGTTGGCGAACTCGGTCATTTTAACACCCCGCTTGCCGAGGATGGATTCGAAGAATTCCTTGTCGTTTCCATGATAGGCAACCGTGGCGTTCGGGTCTTTGAGCTGATTGCCTGTCAGAATGCAGACAACCCGTTCGTCTTTGCCGATCACCCCTTCGGCGACCAGTTTTTTGGTCCCGGCAAGGCTTGCCGCACTGGCCGGTTCACAGCCGAGGCCTCCGGCACCGACGTTGGCTTTGGCATCGAGGATTTCCTGTTCGGTGACTTCGCGAACCACGCCATTGCAGAAGTCAAGTGCACGGAGACATTTCGTCAGGTTGACCGGACGATTGATTTCTATGGCGCTGGCGATGGTCGAGGCACGGCGCCCTTCGGCGTCCATCTGATCGTAGAAACGTTTGATTTTGGCCCGGTCGTACCGGCCGCCGTTCCAGCGAAGCCCCTCCTGTTCGAAGAGCCGATAGAGGGTGTTGGCCCCGGCGGCATTGATAACCGCCAGGCGCGGAACTTTCTTGATCAGGCCGAGTTTGTGCAGTTCGATGAACGCTTTTCCGAATGAGCTGGAATTCCCCAGATTTCCGCCCGGAACAACAATCCAGTCAGGAATTTCCCAACGAAGACCTTCCAGGACTCGGAGCATAATCGTTTTTTGTCCTTCGAGTCGGAACGGGTTGAGACTGTTGAGCAGGTAGAGGTTGAGACGTTTCGAGGCTTCCTGAACCCTCGTCATCGCGTCGTCGAAATCCCCCTCGATTTGAATCGTTTTCGCGCCGTAGTCGAGCGCCTGCGAAAGTTTTCCGTAAGCGATCTTGCCGGACCCGATGAAAATGACCGCGTTCATCATGCGAGTCACACCGCAGTAAATTGCCAGCGATGCACTGGTGTTCCCCGTGGAGGCACAGGCGGTATGCTTGGCACCGACCAGTTTTCCATGAGTCGTTCCGGCAGCCATCCCGTTGTCTTTGAACGAACCGGAGGGATTCATCCCCTCGTACTGCAGGTGGAGAGAACCCGATGTTAAGCCGGCGTAGGGGGCCACGTAATCGGCCTTCTGGAGGATCGTTTGTCCTTCGCCGATCGTAACACAATCTTCCAGCTTGGCAAATGGAAGAAGTTCGTGAAACCGCCAGACACCGCTGTGTCGCCGAGGGTTCTGCCGTTCGGCCCAGTATTGCTCAAAATGAGAAAGCCCCTGGGGAACGGGGAGTTTGTCCCATTCATACTCGACATCTAAAAGAGAATCGCAATCGGGACAACGGTGATGGACTTCGAGAAGATCAAAGGTGTGTTGGCAGTCGGGGTTAATACAGCGTTGAAAGGCCGTCATAACTTCGCTTTCGTCTGATTGGGTTTTTTAGAACATGGAAGTTCGGTTTCCTTTCCGGAAGCGCTTGTGGGTACGTTTCGGCGGAAGGAGTCAGGTTCCCGAGAAGGAGTACGCATTATTATAACCCTCATTTGATTTTTTAACAGTCGCTCGAGAAGAGACACCCACCCATTCTGCGGCGGGTTTCGAGGGACACTCCGTGGGGAGAAGAAGGGAAGGGGACCTGTCGACGAAGCTCCTCATTTTGACTTTTGCCGACAGATCGCTTTACTGATAAATCACCTTGGCTCCGGTTGTCTGCCGCGGGTCGAGCAGATTCGGCGACGCCGAGTCCGGGATCATATTCGGGGAGGAATCGGGTGCCGATTCGGTAAGCTCGGGGACTCCCTGCGAGTTGACGACCCCGCGGTTGAAGTGGCCGGCGGATCCGTAGGTGGGGCTCTTTATTGAACGGAGCTGGTCAAAGGTGAGTTTTGGCGGACCGAACGACGTCGGTTCGTCTGGGGTTTCTACCGGGTTGTAAGCCATCTTGATCGGCGGTCGACGATCGTCCTTTTCCGGATTGGTTACCGGAGGTGCCGCGGCGATATGTTCGGCCATCGATTCGGAAAGATTAACGGAAAGGATCTGGTTCGAACCGGAAACGTTCATTTCACTCGGTTCGTGGGAGGCCGGTCTCTTTTCCAACTCGCCGAACGAGGGAATGGTGGAGAATTCGGAATCGCTTGCCGACTCGGCGAGCGATTTTTTCAGATCGGCTTGCGATTTGATTTCTTTGATCGGTTCCCCTCCGATTTGGGTGTAGGTGACCCCCGAGGCGACTTGGTCGTTCGTCTTTGCTTCGGTAAAGACGGTGAGGATCGAAATTGCCTCTGCCGGCTGGTCGACTTCCCCCAGATCGAGCCAAATGTGATAGCTGTAACCGTTTTTTTTGTCGAATTTTCTCTGGCGGTTCAGTCGTTCGGAGTCGATGGCGAGTTTGTATTTCGGTTCGGTCAGCTCGACGCCGCCGTCGTTCCCGTCGAAGACATAGACGACCAGCTCCCCGTCGACCGGAATGGAACATTCATAATCCTTCTTGCTATAGAAGCGAATCACCCCCGCCTTCCCACGGCGCATTTTCATCGAGCGGTCGTTCGGAAGGAAAGGCCCGTAATCGGTCCAGTGGTCTTCGAGGGTTTCGGGGTGTTGCGGGACGATCTCTCCCCAAAAAATATACCGATGATGTTCAAAGCTGGAACATCCCGAGCCCCCCCCAAGGAGTCCCAGGATGGGGAGCGAGGCGCTTACCAGGCACAAAATTGATTGTTTAAGACCACCTGCCGCTGATTTCATCTTCTTTTACTTTCCAAGCCAAGATTCGTTCGAGGGACTGTCGTCTATCTCAGGCTGGGGTTTCCCTGTGTTTGGTTATCGGTTCCTCTCGGACGAATGGTCGACGGAGGGAGCTCTTCCATCTCTTCCATTTCGAGGAATGGCAGAAGCCTCGTTCGTTTCGGTGTTCTTCGTGTGTTGAGCGGGTCATTCAATCCCATGTCGCTGTTGATTTCCATCGCATCGGCAAGGCACCAACTCATCTTTGAGGCTTCGATTCGCTTGATTTCATTAACATCTTCGGTCGATTCGACAATCCGCGGCGTCATCACGATCAGTAGTTCCCGACGCTGTTCGGTATCCCTGTCGTAACGGAAGAGCCATCCGAGGACCGGTATGTCGGAGAGATAGGGAACGCCGCGGGAGATCTTCTCTTTGCTCGAGGAGATCATTCCGCCGAGCATTACCGTTTCGCCGTTCTGGGCACTGACCGCAGTCATGAGCTGACGTGTTTCAATGGTCGGCGAGGTAATAACCTGACCTTCGGAGGAGAAGACCGGGATGGCATCGCTGCTGCTGCCGAGGCTCGATTTTTCGGCACCGATTTCCATAATCACCCGACCGTCTTTGCTGATACGGGGGGTGACCAGGAGGATCAGGCCGACGTTGGCATCGACCACGTTCGATGTGACGCCGTAGGTCGTGGTACTCGCACCGCTGACACGCGGCACGCGCTGCCCGATCAGGATGAAGGCCTGTTGGTTATCCATTGCCTGAATCTGAGGGCGGCTCAGAACCTGAAGCCGATTTTTGTCGCGGAGCGCACGAAGAACGAGCTGAACCGATCGGCTGCTGGCCGAGAGAACAAGACCGCCGTAGCCCAAATCGGCGTCGGTCCGCCCCATCCCGAGGTTGTTCAGAACCTGTCCCGCGATGTCGGTGGGGTCGGTCCCGGAATTATAGGCGTTTCCCTGGCTATTTGTGTTGATAAAGTCGTAACCCGGATTCCCTATGGTAGAGGAAGAATTTGTAACATTGGTAATAACACTTCGGTCAAATGCGACTTTGTCCTGAAGGCCGGCCTCGATTCCGAACTCTTCTTGATCGGTCAGGGTAACTTCGGCAATCAGAACCTGGATTACCACCTGTTGCGGTTCTTTATCGAACTGTTCGATCAGCGCCTTAATCTCGTCCATATGCTTCGGCGATGCACTCAAAATGATTGAGTTGGTATTCGGCTCCGGAATGACGATGATCTGTGATTCGAAGAGCTGGTGGTCCGAAATGGTTTCGCTCGTCATTTCGAGCTTTTGCTTTTCGGCGAGGTATTTGTTGATCGAGTCGGCAACCGAGGAGGCACGTACGGTCCGAAGACTGATCAGCTCCATTTGACGTTCCTCGGAATCTTTTCGGTCGAGAACCGTGATCAGTGCGTCGATCATTTTGAGATCTCCGGGAGCGCCCGTTACCAGAATGGAGTTGGTTCGCGAATCGACCGACAAGCGTACCGGTACAAACGAGACCTCTCCCTTGGAGTTGGGGATCGCCGGCATACTCCCGGTACTCGTTGCCAAAATCGTCGAGAGCGTTTTCTGGATCTGGGTGGCATCACCGTTTCGGATCGAGAATATCTTGAGTTGTCCGCTCTGTGCGGGAACGTCGAGCGTGGCGATCAGTGTGGCGATCAGTTCCATACAATCGGACGGTGCGGTAACGATAAGCTGCTGTTTGTACGGGTTTGCCGAAATTTTGACATCTTTCATGATCCCCGAAGAGATCAGCTTTTTACTCTCGTCATCGACCGAGAGGATTTCCAGAATCGGATATTGCGGACCGGTTCCGGGCGTACCGACCGCCGCGGGCATAATGGCATTGGTCATTGTCTGGCGCAAATCTTCGGCCAGGGTGTTCTTTAGGGTAAATGTACGAACCTCCAGCTTGACGTTCGAGCGGTTGACGTCGATTTCCATCAGGATCCGCTGAATTTCCTTGAAGTCGTTTGGTGTCGCCTGAATGACGAGCGAGTTTGTCGGTTCGTCGGGAATCACACGGATTCTCGGCGCCAGGGCTGTGGTTCCGGCCGGAACGCTGGGAAAATACTGGGTGAGGAGAGTCGCCATCGAACGGGCCGATTGGTAGTTCAGGAAAACAACGTGCATATCGCTTTCCCCGGCCTCGATCGGTTGATCGAATGTGTGGATCAGGTCTTTCATCGACTCAAGGGCTTTCCCCCAGCCGACGAGGAGTATTGCATTCGGGTGCTGTATCGGGTAGGCGAGAACACGTCCCTGTTTTGTGAGGAACATCTCGGTAAAAAGGCGTTGCAGAACACCGCCGAGCGATATCGAATTGATATAACGCAGATTGTACATTTCAATCGACGGGTCCGCCTTGGCCGCCAGCTCTTCGATTTTGGCAATCATGTCGGTGATCCGTTTGGCCTCGGCCGGTGGAGCGTCGATAATCACGATGTCCAGATCCGGAAGGACGGTCGGAACAAAATCCGAAACCATATTCAGGTCATCGGAGCCGGACGTGTCGTTCTGACCCTCTTCTTGGAGGGCGGTCGGTCGGATCGGTGCAGGTTCCCGGTCGGCTGCGGTATATTCGGCCGTCGAGAAAGAGCCCGTATTTGTCGGGGCGGTGCGAGACAGCGGTTCGGAGTTTCCGCGGATCGCTTCGTTCTGTATACGGAAGATCGATTCGATCTTTCGTATGTCGGCGTTGCGAATCTGAATGTAATACGGCGTCTGCCCGGAATGAGCTTCCCGGTCCATCGTTTCGATCAGTTTACGCATCTGCTCACAGAGTGGCCTGTTCCCGACCATCAGAATCGTCTGCATACTTGGTTCAAAGCAAATGTTGCAGGAAGGAGACTCGATGTCCGGGCGGCTTTTTGTTTTCTTGACGAAACGGTAAACACGCCGTTCCCGCTCGGCCGGCGTCAGGCTTGCCTCTTGATCCGGGTCGGGAAACGTCTTGGTAATTCGGTCCTTGAAAAGCTCGGTAAGCTGTGATTCAAGGGCATCGAGATTTTTGTAAACGGGAGAGTAGCCGATTTTAAACGACTGTTCGCCGTCGGCAAACGACTCTGCCCGGGGGGCGACCGGAACCACCGAGGCCTGTTGCGGTCGGGCCGAGACGGCGCTGACTTGGACCGCCTCCAAGTCTTCCCGAATCAGCTTCTGAAGAGCCGTCGGGGCGTAGACCATAATGATCCCCTCGTTCGGATCGGAGGTGAAGATCACATTCGAGGCGCTTTTATATTTCGTTTTGAGGCCGGAGATGACCAGATTGATTTTCGATTGCGGACAGGAGTAGACGGTCACATCGGCGGTTTGCGGATCGATCTGTTCGGGAGAAGCATTTTGGTCATCGGCACCGAAGACTCGTGTGCCCATTTCGGCTTCGGAAACGGGAAAAATTGCATTTTCGCTTTGCCACCGCGTTTCGACCATCCGATTTTCGTTCGGGTCGTAGTAGACTCCCGACGGAGCCGGTTCCCCGTTTTGCGCGGGATGGTTCTCGGGTGGCAATGTCGGCGCCGGCGCGGCAACGCCGTAGTCGATCCCCTCGCCGGAGAGCTGCAAGTTGGAGTCCATGCGGGGGACCAGCTGATCGGCAGTCGCAATAATCTGCGGTGGCGCGGTTAGGGTCAGAGTCCGTCTTTCGTCGTCGGCCCGCCAGTGGACAGACTCGCGCTGCGTGGGGGGGATGAGGGAAACGAATCGTTTCGCCAGGAGGCTCGGAAGGCTTTCGGGTGTATAGTACATCCGTGTTTCTCGGGAACCGGAATAGATGCTCGACTGCGGGCGTTCGGTCGAAAGGGGAAGATCCTTCTCTTCCGCAGGCGTCTGGGGATCGGCCGTGAAGCTCGACGGGAGATCCCCGACACTCAGCTGAGAGAGAGCCGGTTCGTCGTCGGCGGTAGCGGTCGAATACTGAAATTCCCGAGGGGCGAAACCGAGGAAACACCCCAAAATGACGACCATCCACACATGAAGTCGGGGAGGATTCCCCCCTGGTTCCCGAGCTCGATAGTCCCCTGTATCGTACTTCGATCGCGTCAGAACGTTCATTTGAGCAATTTCATTTCAAAGCCAATTTCTCACATTCCCGATTCGACATCGGGGGTCCGGCGGGATTGTAGAGAATAATGAGGAAGGATTCAAGGGGTTTTTTCGGCACTCTCCTTTTCGCCGAACACGGAAAGAACCGCGCCGCACATCGGCAGAGGGCGATCCCCTTGCCTGGTATGTTACAAAGGGAGGAACGGTTGAGACGACCGGGGGGACAGGGAAACAATGAGGGCGCATCGACGAAAAGAGCCCACATCGGAGAATTCCGGAATGTGGGTACCGGAAAACCGATCCGAGGACGGTCCGAAAGGGATTTATGGGCCGACGGTAAAGCTGACCGGCAGTACGACCTGCTCTTCTTTCATATCGGCCGAGATGCCGATCACGATTTCCCCTGTTTCGGCCAGTCCGGGACCGGAATACCTTTCTTGGGGGGAACCGGCCGGGATCTCGACCTTGGCGTCGATCCATTTGACCGGCATCAATTTCTGGGCATCCGAATCGAGGAAGTTTAGCGTGACATTGAGCCATTGCGGGCGCACGCTTTCGATACGTACGGTCTTTTCGTCGGCAATGAAGGAGGGGTCGTCGAAAGTCATCCGGAACGACTCGGTTCGACCGGTAACCGATGAGACAGGACCGATCACCAGTTGACCTGTCCTATGTTTGTCGTATTTCGCACCGGAAATCGAGACCGCGCCGATGACCTGCCCTTCGACCATCAGCTCGAGATACGGCTGTTCCGGCCGGTGCGTTTTGAATCGTACGGTCTCTTGGAAGGCGCCTTGCGGCAGACCGGGCATGACGGTCAGGACCCCTTTGATCAGGGTGGTGGCTTTGCCGAGTATCGGGTTGCTTTTCTCTTCGTCGGTCATATCGTCGAGCGTGCCGGGGGTCAGGGAGACCAGGAAATGGTCGGGATCCCAGACCGTCACATCGGAATCCTTGATGTCGAGCGGAAGCGGGGTATCGTCGGAGTCGGACCCGAACCCGAGGATATGGAACTCACGCGATTGTTCTTCCCCCCTCGAGATTCCGGAGAAGAGGATGTGGTTCGGTTGCGCGACGATCGGTGAGGAGAAGATCCCTTTGACATTGAAGAATATTTCCGGGCGAACCGGGTCGTTGGTGGTCAGAATCACCGATTGTTTGAAACTCCCGCCGCCCCGTTCGGCATCCCATTTGACGTTGACGGTTGTCGACTCGCCCGGCTGAAGGGTTTTTTTGGCGATGCTGAACTCGGTACAGTAGCATGATTTCGTTTTCTCTTTGAGGGTCAGCGGCGCGGTGCCGACATTCTTAACCGGGAAGTCATGAGAACCGGAGACCGTCTCTTTATTCTTTTCCTTGACCCCGAAGTCGTATTCGATTTCGGGTGTTTCGACACGCGCGGCCTTGATCTTGCCCGCGAGTGCGTCTTCGATGGCTGCGGTTTCGGCCATACGACGTGACCGCCAATATTCGGGGTCTTCGTTCGAAAGTTTCCAAGAACGGCCGGCCATGCCGGAATAGCCCAGCACGATGCCGAGAACGACGCCGAACAGAATGCCGACCGCGGTCGCAGAAACCGTCTTTTTCATAATGGCTCCGAGTGATCCTTGGTGTTGCCGTTATTGATAAAAATGCCGATCTCGGCGGGGGGATAGGTTCGGCGTTTCTTTTCGGGAATCTCGGCCTCGAGCAAGTCAAAATCAAATCGGCTGTCGGCCTCGATCACAAAGATCGATTTGGGGTGCGCCACCCGGCGAAGGGTGGCAAGGAGTTCGAGGATCTCCTTCTGCCGCGAGATGAAGAATTCGTAGGGGGGAGAGCAGAAAACGAGCCACGGAATGGTCGGAAGTCCGAATCGCGTTGCCGCCGAATCCGGCGTATCGGCTTCGGCGATCTTTTCGGCAAATTCTTTTCCCCAAAAGAAGACGTCGGTGGTTTTCAGGTCGATCCTTTTGGCAATTTCGGGGGCTTTCTCTTCGAGCCGAGCAATGTTGCGGCGAATAATCCGAGCCGTAGAGAAGTGGATCTCGATGAGGGTTGCCGAGACCGCACCTCGACTCAGCGCTTCGAACGCCAATGCCCCCGTTCCCGAGAAGAGGTCGATGACGTGTCGCCCTTCGGCGTAGGTCCCCATCAGATTGAAGACCGACTCGCGAATACGATCTTTCATCGGGCGGACCCGGTGATCTCCCCCGTATTCGAGACGAAGCCCTTTGAAATTCCCCCCGATGACTCGCAGCCCTGTGGTTTTTCCCCGGTTACCCGGCTGGCTGCCGATGTCGCCACGTCTTTTCCTTTTCTTTCCGGCCGGTTTTTCGGTGGCCGACGCGGTACGACCCGGCGTCGACCTATGGCGTGGTGCGCCGTCGTCGAGCCGAAACGCCGAACGGTGTGATCGGTAATATTTTAAGAATTCGTCGCGGCTCAGTCCGGTCGGAATTTTATCGGTTTGAACGTCATTATTGCTTTTTTTTCGTGGAGGCATGTCGACAGACCTGGGAAGATAATTCTTCTTGAGTATTTCAGCAATCTCCCCTATAATAACATAATCCAGCGTTTTTGTAACGGAGCCTACGGAGAGTGCCAGGGAAATTTATGGGAAAGAGCCTACTTATTGCAACGACAGTCGTTTCGTTTTTCTTCTTTGGTTTCGGCGTGGCGGCGCTTGTCGCCCGGCCGGCCGGGGACGCGGTCCAGGTGTATGAAAACCAAATGCAGGTCTATAAAGATCACCTCAAAGATCTTCGCGATCTGAAGCAGGAATTTCAGACGGCGACGCCCGAACGAAAGGAAGAAATTCGGGCACAATTCACCCCCCTGCTCCAAGAGACGGGGCAAATCCAAAAGACGCTTGTTCCGCTGGCGATCGACGCCTTTAAGGCGAAAGATTCCCAAGACGAGCAGCTTTCCGTTTTTCTGATGTCGATGCTCGATAAGATGGTCGTCACGACCGAAGATTACGAAACCGCCTACCTGGTCGCCAAGGCGATCGACGGGGTTATTCCCGAACAGTACAGCTATCTTTACGCCTACAGCGCTTATGCTGCGTTTAACGTGATGGAACTCGACGATGCCGAAGCGTTCTATCAGAAGGCAAAGGAAAACGGCGGCCTTGAATCGCTTCGGAAACGGGATCCCCGCGGGGAACTCCAGATTCCGGCGACGATCACCCAGGTTCTTCCCCGGTATCGGGCATTTTGGGCTCAGGAAAAGGCCGCCCGTGAAAAGGACGCGTCAAAGGAGCTTCCCCGTGTCTTGCTTCACACGAACAAGGGAGATATTGTGTTGGAACTTTTCGCCGACGAAGCACCCGAGTCGGTCGGGAACTTCATGACGCTCGTCGGTCAGAAGTACTACGATGGCGTTCCGTTCCACCGTGTCCTGCCCCACTTTATGGCTCAGGGAGGGGACCCGACCGGTACCGGTGCCGGTGGGCCAGGTTACTGTATCAAAGACGAGTGTAAAAGGCCCGGGGCACGGATGCATTTCCGCGGGTCGTTGAGTATGGCCAAGACGGCAGCTCCCGATTCGGGCGGTTCGCAGTTTTTTCTCTGCTTCATTCCGACCTCTCATCTGAACGGTCAACATACCGTTTTCGGCCGCGTGGTGGAAGGCCTTGATGTTCTCTCGCAGTTGCAGCGGATCAATCCCGAGGGGAAGGATCTTCCCGCCCCCGACCGCATTATCGAGGCGCGTATTCTACGCGGCGAGCCGACTCCGTTCACCAAACTGCGTGAAAAATAATTGTCGTAACGATATTATCGGTCTCCCGCCGGTCGGTGATCGGTCCGGAGGAGCGCCTTGCGGTTGACGAAGTCGCGGGAAAGGAGTATACTGGAGAGGTGAGAACCCCCCCCTTCCTCGATCCCCGTCCCCTGTCCCGTTATCCTGCTTTTAACTCACGGAGAGTTTTAGATAGGTTTTGTAAATGAGTGAAACCGCAGAGAAGAAAAAAACCATCCTGATTGTTGACGATGACCCGGAGATTTCCGAGTCGATGCGTCTGGCGTTGGAGGCAAACGGTTATCGTGTTTTTGCCGCCCGTGACGGGAACGCCGGCTTGGTCTTGGCAGAGCGCGAGAAACCCGACCTTATTGTCCTCGATATGATGATGCCGAAACGGAGCGGGTTCCTGGTAATAGAGGCCCTTCGTCAGACAGAGTCGTTCCCGACCCGTATCGTGATGGTAACCGCCAACGACGGGAGTCGACACAAGGATTACGCCTTTAAGTTGGGGGTTGATGCCTACATCCGCAAACCTTTTCCGATGGGTCTGCTTTTGACGACGATCGAAAAGGTATTCGACGGCACCTATGTCCAGGAACAAGACGAGTGACGAGTAATGTCGAAAGGCATGTGTCTTTCGCTCGATGAGCAAGAGGGGGGAGTTGTAAAGGCTCTCCCCATTTTTGTCTGTCTTCGTGTCGGGAACGGTTCCTACTCTTCGAAATCTTCCGTCTTTTTGATCTGTACGTCGAAGACGTGCCCGCGCCTCATGCGACGGACTTTGAATTCGATACCGTTGATAACGATTTGATCTCCCCGACCGGGTTCACGGCCAAGTCGGTCTTCGAGCCAGGCATCGAGTGTTTGGAGATCATCCTTTTCCGAGGCGAAATCGTATCCTTTATCAAGCGGTGCTCGAAGGATTTTGCGTGTGATTTCACGACGGACATCGCGCATAATGCACCCGCCGCCGACCAGGAGCCTCCGATTTTGAAGAGGATGTACTTGGGTGGGAAGCCTATCGAATTCATCGTCGAGTTCCCCGACCAGTTCCTCGATAATATCTTCAAGTGTTACCATACCGACACAGTTTCCTTTTTTATCGCGAACCATTGCCAGGTGTTCACGCTTGCGCGTGAAGAGGAAAAGCAGATCGGTGGCGGGGGCATCGATGTCGGCAAACTGAACCGGACGGACGATCCCTTTAAAACTCTTCGTTTCCGGTTCGAGTTTTTGGAAGGAGATGATTTCCTTGAAATTGACGTAGCCGACAATCTTTTCTTTGACCGTCCCCTCATAGACGGGGAATCTTGTGTGTGCGTCGACATGGGCGATTTCGATCGCTTCGTCGGGGGTCAGATCGCTCGAGAGAAGAACGATGTCTTCAAACGGGATCATTACGTCACATGCCTGCTGCCGCGAGAGCCGAGCGGCGGCAACGATGATCTCTTCTTGGAGTGTACCGATCTGCCGGTTCTTTCGAGCCATCGTGGCCGTATACCGGAGTTCGTCAATTCCCGAGGCGTATTCCACCTTACGCCCCTTCGGTGCAAAGGGACGGTCGAGCCAGTGTACAACCGCCGCAATGGGGGCGGTCAGTCGAATCATCCAGAGGAGCGGGTGGGCAAGCCAGGGTGCAAGCGTTTTGTTGTAGTGGACACCAAGAGTTTTCGGAAGGATCTCGGTGTATTGTAACATCACAAACGTGAAAAGAAACGAAAACGTCCAAAGGATCGTCTTCTGGTGGCCGGACGTGCTACTCAGCGAGGCCAACGCATTCCCTGCCACGGTGGCACCAATCGTATGCGCCGACGTGTTCAGAATCAGAATGGCCGAGATCGGACGGTCGATCTTCTGCTTGAGGACGCTCCAGATCGAACCGATTCTCGATGATTTTTCGGTAATTTCCGCGATTTGAATCGGTGTAAGACTCAAAAGGACGGCTTCCATTAAGGAGCAAAAGGAGGAAACGATCAGTGCTGTCAGAACACTGATAACAAAGGTGCTCATTCGGGCGAAAAAGATACCTTTCTCTTTACAGTAGGCGCAGATTTTTCCGGGAGCAGCCGCGGGTAACGCTGCTTTGGGGTTTTCCCCGGACATCCCCTGGGCGGTGATTATAACAAATCGCGCCGGGAACGGCAAAGGGGTCTCCTTACAAAGGCCCTTTTCTCCGTTCGGGCAGATGTGTATCAGTCGTAAACTTCACGCCGCCGTGCTACGATACCTGCCGCTCGGCGTGGAAGAGCCCCTTGTAATAAGCACTCGAGGCCAGCAGCTCGGTGTGGGTGCCGATTCGGTCGATTTTCCCCTCGCTCATGATGACGATTCGATCGGCCAGCGCCAGGGCCCCGGTACGGTGCGTGACGATGATGGTGGTGCGATTCCCGATGAAATCACGCAGTGCGTTATGGAAGAGGAGTTCGCTCTGCATGTCGATTTGGCTTGTCGCTTCGTCGAGCAGGAGGATTCGCGGGTTTTTGAGAATCGCCCGCGCGATCGAGATCCGCTGCATCTGCCCTCCGGAGAGGAGTCCCCCTCCTTTACCGACCTGGGTGTTGTACCCGTCGGCCAGCTCGTTGACGATAAAGTCGTGGGCGTAGGCTCGCTTGGCCGCGTCGACCACCTCGTCGAAGCTTTTTCCTTCGGTACCGTAGCGGATATTCTCTTCGACGGTTCCGTCGAAGAGAATCGGTGTTTGGGAAATCAGCCCGATTTCACGGCGCAAGTCGAAGAGACGCAGGTCGGTGATCGGGATGCCGTCGATCGAGACTCTCCCTTCGACCGGGTCGATGAACCGAGGAATCATTGCCATCAGCGTGCTCTTGCCGCTGCCGCTCGGCCCGATCACCGCCAACGTTTCGCCGAATGGAATTTCGAGGTTGATATTCCGCAGGACGTAACGCGGGTTTTCGATCGGTTTGGTCGGGGGATAGTGTTCCTGTTCGGTCTTACGAACCTCTTCGGCAATTCGGTTCGACTCGATATCGTAGGAGAAGGAAACATGGTCGAACGTGATCTTTTCCCGGAACCGTTCGAGTGGTTTCGGCGAAGGGATCTCGCAGATCGTGTTCTGGCGATCGATGATCTCGTAGATCCGATCGGCGGCCGTTACCCCGCTCTGCAGGTTGACGAATATGTCGGAAAGACGTCGGGCCGGGTCAGCCGCGCCGATCAGAAGACCGTAAAAGAGGACAATTTCACCGAGTGAGAGCGGATGGCTTGCCATCGGGATCGGTCCGATACGGGTCTGCCCCGAAATCGCCAGCCACCCCCCCAGAAGGATTGTGGTCACGAGGATCGTCATGCCGAGGGTTTCGGTGATCGGACTGATCAGCGAGCCGTACTTGGCGGTTTTCATCGCGCGTAGGTAGTTGGCGTAGTTTGTCTGTCGGAACCGTTCCTCTTCGCGTTTTTCCTGATTGAAGACCTTGACGATCCGAATCGAGCGGAACGTCTCTCCGATCCGTGCGTACATCGAGACCATCTCTTGCATCGAATTGCGAACAACCTTTTTGAGTTTTTTGGCCAGTGCACCGATCATCCAGACGGCCATCGGGATAAAGACAAAGGTCACGACCAGCAGTTGCCAGCTGATATAGAGTGCCCCAATCAGGCAGACGATCAATTTGAGGGGTTCGCGTAGCAGGCGCCCGTAGAAGATGGTGATTCCCCCCGAAAGAGAGGGCATATCGTTAGTGAATCGGCTGATTGTGTCGTCGGCCCCGCGTTGGCTGTAATAGTTGACCTCCAGTTCAAGTGCTTTTCGGAAGAAGAGTTCCCGGAGCTCGTAGACTCCCAACAGACCGATCTTCGTGGAATGGTACGATTGCCAAAAGGTGAAAATCGACTTGATAACTGTTCCCCCCATCACCAGCGCCATCAGGGCCGCGACGGTGCCGAACGGGGTTTTCGGGGCGTATCGATCGACCAGCGGTGTACACCGTTCGAACCAGGAAAGGCTTTTTTGATAGAAGATCAGGCGATGTTCCGCGTCGTGCAGAAGCGAGAGCGATTCTTTCTGCGTGCGATATTCCTTGGCATGTCTGTCGGTCGTCAGTCGCCCGTTGGCGTCGAGCAGGCCGTCGAGTCGGCGGTGAAGGTCTTCGATCTCGGATTGAAGCTGAACCAAGATTTCCTTCTTGGCGGCGAGCTGTTGCTCCCAATATCGACTGACCGTATCTCCCTTAAACGAAATTTCGACCAGAGGAAAGACCGCCGTGATATTCGCACCCCAAAAAAACGCAAGGAAAAGAGCGCAAAAGACGGTAATCGCGATCGTAGCTTTGTATTTGAAGGTGAGTCGAATAGCCCGCCAGAAATTTCTCATCTGCAAATATTATTTATGGTGTTTGCGGTTATTCATCATTGCCCGCGGCCGAATTCCCAAACCGCGGATCCGGTCGGAACTCCCGAGTAAAAGGGTGCGTGGTGAAATGGGTGAATCTTAAAACCACCGAAAAGCGGGGTGCGTGAGATTCCGGAGACGACACCCGGCCGAAGCATTATATTGTCTCCCTTCCAACAGGTCAATCTCAACAGGAGCGTGTCTCGGAGAGAGGTGTCTGGGAAAAATTCCAAAAATTTTTTCGAAAAGGATGAAGGAAAAAATTTTTTTTGCCGATTATTCAAAATTCCGCGATTTTTTCGATTTTTCCGAAAGTAACGGTTATTCGGGGCCGAAAGTACTAATAAGGCTTCCTTTTGGAGCCGCATGGGTCCTTGTACCGCCGTAAAATAAGGAATTATGAGATGGATCGCTCGAAACAGTTCTCGAAATGGCCGGTTTTTGCTCTTTCACTCCTCTTTCTCGGAGGGGCTGCCGGAATGCTGCGCGCCGAAGGGGATGGTTGGTTTAACCCGTTCGGTGAATCGGCATCGATGGACAATATCACCGAAGCCCATACCCTTCAACATCTCGAGGTGGTGAATCGGGAGGACTCCGAGGCGATTCGACCGGTCTCTTACAGACAGCGGCCGCGCCTTCAGGTCCGCGGCCCGGCCCACCTGGCGATGAACGGTGACGAACTTTCCTGGTCACTCGACGAGGACGTGGCCCTCTCGTTTGCCGAAGGAGCACCGAAGATGACCGAAGAGGTTCCACCGGAAACCGAAGTTCTTCCGAGCGAGGCGATTCGGGTCCGTCCGACCGAAGAGAAACCACGGCAGACCGCGGTTCCCGCGAGCCTTCCGGAAGACGGACAGAGCGAACCCGAAACGGGTTGGGAAGGGGACAGCCGCAAGCGGTTTGAGGACCTGGTTCCCGGCATAGGCGTAACAGAACCCCAACGGGAAGATGAACGAATGTCGGTTCCCGCACCGACCGCGGGTGTTCCGAAGAGTAACACACCCCAAGAGCCGGGTGTACCGAGTCTTCCCCAAGCGGGCACGCGGATCGACCGTTTCGGGAATATCGGATATCTGGAAAACAACTATGCTTCCCGCACACAGGACGGTGGCTTGGCAGGGAACCCGTACGCCGACGGTGTCTTCGATTTTCACCCCCGTTATTTCCCTTGGGATCCTTACCGCCAGACCCATACGCGCGAATTCCCTCCCTGCGAGTCGTACGGCACCGACGGCTACGGGTGCCCGATGGCTTATGAAGAAGACGGCGTGGTTTACTACAACGGATGTCATACCGGCGGTTGCTGTGGGTTATTCGGATGCATTTGGTCGGCGCTCTACCCGCTCCTTCGTCATTCCGATCTTTCGGCGGGCGCTTACGCCTATCGGGATCCGTTTGAGATTAGCCATGACTCGAACTTCGGTTTCGATTTGGGATTCAACTGGACCCTCCCGCGACGCATTTTCGGTCTGACTTGGCAGGCCGGATTTCGATACACACGTTCCGGAAAAGAGGAAGTCGATTTCGAGGAGCTTGACATTGATTTTGCCGAGGACGAATATCATCGTACCCAACTCTTCTGGACGAGCGGTCTCTTTTATCGCCATCCGGGTTCGCCGTGGAAATTCGGCGCGGTTTACGACTCGGTGCGTGACGAGACGATGTGGACGTATACGATCGGTCAGGTCCGAGCGGAGCTTTCGCGTTCGATCGCGCAGAATACCGACATCGGGTTTCGCGGCGCGTTCCGTCTCGACGACGAATTGCTGAACTTCTCGTCCCGCGACAAGAATTACACAGGGAAGTTTTCGGCTCAGAATTACTACACCGGTTTTCTCCGTCACACTTTTGTGACCGGCGCCGAGGGGATGATCAGCGCCGGGGTAACCGAAGCCGAGGAAGCGTTGATCGGCGCTCGGCTCGAGGTTCCGGTCACGAATCATTCCTGCATACGAAACAACTTCGTGTATATCTTTCCGAAAGACAGGGAGAAGAAAGATACTCTCGACGATTCTTGGAGCGCGTCGATTTCGTGGGTCGTCTATTTCGGCGGAAGCAGTTACGGCGGTCTGGCCAATCCGTTCAAACCGCTCTTTGATGTCGCCGATAATACCACCTTCCTTCAGCGAGCGAAATAAACCCGGATAAGCCGCCTTGGCATCCACCCAAGAGGTGAGGTTGAGAAATCCCTTGCCTCTTGGGTATTTCTTCTTGACTTTTAGTTTTTCTGCTTTAGAATTATTGGGTCGTGTTCCGGTCGCATCCCGTGTTGCGATCCCGGACGCCACCTGATGAGTAAGGACGATGTTGGGCGGTTTGTGATGAAAGAAAAGAATCAAGTACGTGAACATTGGGGCGGAAGTCTTGGGTTTATTTTAGCGGCTGCCGGTTCCGCAATCGGTCTGGGAAACCTCTGGAAATTTCCGTATGTTACCGGGCAAAACGGCGGGGGGGCATTTATTCTGGTCTATCTGTTGGCGGTCCTTCTGATCGGTTTTCCGGTAATGATCTGCGAAATTTCGATCGGCCGCTGCGCGCAGTCCGACCCGATCACCGCTTTTCAGAAGTTATGTCCGGCACGCAACAACGCCACCTATACGGCCGGTATCCTTCTGTTGCTGGCGGCATGCGGCCTGGTCTGCTTCGGTCGATTCGGGCTGGCGGGGCTTTTCTTCCTGACGGCGTTTCTGGTCTTTGCCTACGGTTGGGCCACGGTCGGAATCCTTTCGGTGGTGACTCCGTTTTTCATTCTGTCGTTTTACGGGACGGTCGGTGGATGGACCATCGCCTACGTCTTTAAGGGGCTCTTCCAACAACTGAATTTCACCAGCGCCGAGGCGGCGCAGCAGGCTTTCGTTTCGTTTGTCGACAATCCGGCCTTGGGGATCCTCTCCCAACTCCTCTTTATGGGGATTTGCGGCTTGGTGATCTGGTTCGGGATCAGGAACGGCATCGAGCTGGCAAGCAAGTTCCTCATGCCGCTCCTTTTCATCTTTCTCCTGATTCTGATCATGCGAAGCGTTACGCTGCCCGGCGCCCGCGCGGGGATCAGTTATCTGCTGACGCCCGATTTCTCTCAGATCTCTTCCCAGACCTTCCTTGCGGCGTTGGGGCAGGCGTTCTTCTCGCTCAGTCTCGGGATGGGCGCGATCATGACGTACGGCAGTTACCTCGATTCGGAAGCGAACATCCTCTCATCGACTTTTTTTATTATTGCGGCCGACACCACATTTTCCCTTCTGGCCGGGCTGGCGATCTTCCCGGCGGTGATGGCGATGGGGATGGAACCTTCGGCCGGGGCCGGACTGGTATTCCAGATTATGCCACTCACCTTCAACTCGATCGGTGACCACCTCGGCTGGCTCTGGTCGGCGATTTTCTTTTTCCTGATTTTTATCGCTGCGCTCACCAGTGCGATCAGTATCGCCGAAGGGTGTGTGACCTGCATGATAGATCATTTCAAGTTTCACCGAAAATCGGCGGTCTTTTGGACCATTCTGATGGCATCGTTTTTCGGCCTTTTCTGTACGTTGAGTGTTTCCGACTGGGATCGACTTCCGTTCCTGCAGAAGGGGCTTATTTGGGCGTTCGGTTCGGCCGATTCGAGTCTTTTTGACTTGATGGACCACTTCTCTTCGAACTACCTGCTTCCTCTCGGCGGTCTGGGAACATCCCTCTTCGTCGGCTGGCAGTGGGGGATGGGGCATGCGCTGGCCGAACTGCGAAAGGGGGGAAGCGAAATCACCGACATTAACTTTTTCGCGCTTATTGCCGGCCTGAAAGATGATCCGTTTTATAGCAAGGGAACGCATTCGTTCTCGCTTTCGCTGATCCTGGGATTCCTGATCCGCTTTGTCAGCCCGATCAGCGTTGTCCTGGTCTTCCTCTACAACATCGGGTGGCTTTCGCCCAAATAAGAGGAATCGGCCTTTCCTTATAGACTTTACCCCCGCACCCGGAATACCGGGAGCGGGGGTAATTTTTCGGGGGGAGCGCCCGGCGGCGCGCATTTCAGACGGGTGAAGATCCCGAGCCCGCCCTGCGGTATAAATGTCGGAATCTCCCTTTTCGAGCAAAGTAAACGGTTCCGCACCCTGTTTTTAACTTTCCCAAAAAGATTTTTCGACCTTCGTCCGGAGAAGGAGTAGAGGATTTCGATTAACGGATCTGTTTCTCCTACTGTACCGGGACTTATTGGCAAATCTCCCGATTTCAGCGATCGGAATTAACCTGTTTTATCGGAACCGTTGGGAGGGTACCGCGGGTCCGAAAAAAATAATCGTTGTTTTTCGCTCATATCATCAGACACCAGATATTTAATGGCTGTTTTTTTTTTTTTATTTTTCAGCATGAATTTATTTGACAGGATTTCGTCGGTGTGGTATCCTATGGGGGTGTGAGGGAGAACCTGCCGAACGCCTAGCCATGATTCTTTCGGGTTGGTCATGACAACAAGTGCTATCCGTCATCGGGAGACAACCAAGCCACGGCGGAGCCTTTCGTCGGGATTGTGGTCGTTTCTATCCCTGTTCGTTACGGCGCTTCTTCTCTTTGCCGCCGGGATGAAGGGGTGGCAGATCGCGGCCGTTCAAAACATCGGCGGCGGGTTATTCCATCAACCTCTGTTCAATTTATTCATCGTCCTCTTTGAACTGACCTTCGCTGCCTGGCTGGTTACCGGTCTCTTCCCGAAACAGGCTTGGGTGGCAACTATCTCGCTTTTTACTCTCTTCGGCCTTGTTTCTTTCGGAAAAGCTCTTTCCAGGGCCGGATTTGCCCGCAATTTGTCGATGAGGAGATAGTTATGCAATACAGACAGATCGTAATGCTGCTCTTTCCGGCGATCATTTTTTTTGTGACGCCCATCGGCTTCGGCACCGAAAGGGAGGAGTATGCGCGGTTTCTCGAGACCGCAACTCAGAAGTGGAACGACCACATCCAAAATATTTCGAGAATGGAGTGTTCCATTTTGAGTACGAAAAAACGTAACGATGAACCAGAGATGAAATCGGAACAAACCGTAGTCATTGACTTCCCGAACTACGCCGTCGAGTCCAAAGAGAACGGTTTGATTCAATACGTAAACTGTTACGGGAAAAAATACCATTTCAGATTGAAACGGAACAAGGAATCGGGCGACTTTGAAATCACTGACCTCGTCCCAAACGAAACCGACGTAGATCCGAACCTGTGGAATGACATGTTTTACAGAAAGTTTTACAATACCGTCCACTGTGAAGAAGAATGGGCCCGCGTGGGAGGAGAAAGCATAAGATTGTTACTCGGCCGTGCTTTGATCCTTTGGGGACCGACGGCGCTTCCGCAATTGACTCATTTTGAGAACTTCTCGATCGAAAACTTCACGGAAGATGACGAGCGAATTTATATCGACTACCAATTCGAGCCCGGTGATCTTTCCGTAACGATGGAAGGTTATCGTTCCCCCATCCGTTCGGGGAGCTTTGTCCTGTTCAAAGACACTTATCTCCTCGAATCGGCGGATTTCGTTCTGGACTTCGGCGATGAACGACCGCCGGAGTGGCTTCAGTGCGAATATACCCGAATCGACGGAAAACCGGTTCTCAAGAACGAAAGAACCAAGTCCCCGAATATGTTTTATACCTACGAATACGAGAAAGTTCGCTTTAAAAAACAGCCTTCGTCTCGTTTCACCCTTTCCCATTACGGACTGTCGGAACCCGACTTCGTAGATCGTCGCACCGGAATTTTGCGCTCGGTGTTGGTTCTTTTGGCGTGCATGTTGATCTTTTATGCGTTGCTTAATATCTATCGAAAACGGCGGGAAAAACTTACGGACGGAGGGTAATTTTAATGAAGAAAACGGTCGTAGTCGCAGTTCTCGGGGGGGTTCTCCTGTTTGTCCTTTTGCTCTCTTTCCTGACCTTTCGGACCGGGAGCATCGTTACGGCGTTCGCTTACCTTAACGGCAGTACGTTTTCGGTTTCTCCGCAGGAGATTGATTTGGGAAGCCATGACCCCGGGACGGAACATGATGTTACATTCCACCTGAGGAATTTTTCCGGGGAAAATATTGGTGTTGTCGGCGAAGCATCGGGATGCTCGTGTGCGTTTGCGGGGGAGCTCCCGATTGTTGTCCCCCCGAAAGAGATAATCCCGATCAAGGTGCATATCAAGCTCCCCAAATACAGGCGGTTTTACGATCAGGAGGTTACATTGATGGTGGAGACCAAGGGGCGAACACTGCTGTATCCCGTTCGTGTGACGGCTACCGTCCCTAACCCGCTTCCGCCGCCTGCCGAAGACGAAACAAGTGCGGAAACCGGGCACGCAACCGAATCCGAACCGGCAACGGAAGGGGAAGAAGAGACGGGAGCAGAGGAGCCGGCGGAAGCCGGCGATGGACGGGAATATACCGATTCTTTAAGCGTTCCATCCGAGGAGATTCCCCCAACACCATGAATCGCATTTTCCCCGGTTTGTTGATTGTTGCGGTCGGTCTCTTGATGGCGGTACAGGCCCGGCGCGATTCGCCCGTCTTCAACGAAGACGGGCGAATCGCCTCGGGGGTTCTTTATTTTAATTAAGAGCCTATCCTAAAAACCATGTTTTATTTCACGTTATCAATTTGCCCAAGGTAATAAAGGCACAGGCGAGATGGACCATGGCAACGTAATTCATCGGCTTCTTTTCCCATCGGATAAGAATACGTCGGAATCTATTCAGCCAGCTATGAGTTCGCTCGACAACCCAACGTCTGGCCTTTTGACCTGTCTTACGCTTGATGTCTTGCGCTTCCTCGCCCCGACTTCTCACATGAAGCGTGTACCCAAACTCGGCGGCAAGGTCCTTGATGTCATCCCCCACATAACCCGCGTCAAGACAAAGATGCTGGCGATGATACGCCTTGATCTCCGGGCGGGCGATAGGAATGCTTTCAAGCGTCGCGCGTGCCAATTTCACATCATGGCGATTGGCTCCATCCATAACAAAACCAAGCGGAATTCCGTTTTGATCGGTCAGCATACTCCGTTTAACCCCTGCTTTTCCGCGATCTGTCGGATTTCTCCCTGTCTTTTCCCCCCCCAAGCGGTGATTTCGTCATCGTTCCATCCATCGATTGCCACTTCCAACCAATACCGACTTTATCGTCATAGGCGAGGAGTCCAACCTCCCAAAGTTTTTGGAAGAAACCGGCTCTCGTCCATTGCTGGAATCGCAAATGAGCCGTTGAGGACGAACAGATCCCCGTCGCATTTAACGCATTCCACTGACAGCCTGTCTTGGCGACAAAAAGGATGGCGTCGAATACCTTTCGGTCATCGACTCGCGGCCGCCCTCTCCCGCGCGGATGATGGTTTTCACGAACGGGAATATACGGTTTTATCACTTCCCACATTTCGTCCGATACTCTATATGGATTCTGCATAATGCCTCCTTCATGTTATTCCATATTGTTTTTATCGGACCATTACGCAGTTTTATTCGATTTTTAGGATAGGCTCTTAGCAAGCGCTTTTAACTGATCACTACCAATCGGACCCTGTTTTGCACCGTTTTCGTCATAGTAAAACCAGTTGGTCATGACATTTCCCTTGAGATAGAGTGGTGAAGACTTTTAAAACCTGCTCATTTATACGTGCCCCCACATATGTTGTCAAGCTAAAATTTCAAGAATAATTGTTTTCTTCGTAAAAAGTAGAAGTAGTTTCATAATCGCCTGGGCGCAATCATAAATATGCTAGATAGTCGAGCCCTGAGGTGGCCCTAAAAATGGACAGGTAAATCGTAGAAGGTGACCTTTGATTTCCGGCTTGGAACGGGCCAGGCCAGATTAACCAGAAGGACGACCGGTGAGTTGGCAGAGGAAGAATGATTCACCCGAATCTCGGGCCAAAATCATAGAGGGAGCGATTCGTGGAGACAAGGCGATCAACGAGGTCGCAAAATAATTCAGGTTTTTCCCGGAAGAGGCCTCAGGACAGAAGACTCGTCTGAAGGAACGGATGGTCAAACTTTTCCGGGACGGTCCGATCGAAGAAAAAGAGAAACGAGAGGGAACGTAACCCCCGAGGAACTTTTTAAGGAAATCGACCGTCTCAACGTCGAGAGCGATCGGTTGAAAAATTGGTTCAATTGAAACCAGGCGCGATATGATTGGTTCGGCAGGGGAAAATCTGTCGGTAACCCTAACAATCGGGATTTGTTGAGCTTTTTCCCGATCGACCTTTTCCTATCGCCCCCAGGGCGACAGTCCGGAAAATCTTTGATTGATGAAAAAGCCATTGACCTGTACCCTATAAACCATCCGGCGTTGGAATCCGTCAGATAGCCCATACCGTTTAGAATCAGCCGGGGACAGTCTGTCGCCCTATGCGGAAGATGGGGTCAGTGCGATCTGTTCGTCTCTGCGAGCAATTTCCCCTTGGGAGAGACGTGCGGCCTACTCCCAATCTTGCTCTGCAACATTGAAACAATGGGTCCGAGTCATATTTGGTCAACCGACCCAACTTTCATCCTACAGTCACGAGACTTTGTTTATTCGACGGCAGGCATTGACCGGCCCAGCCGTTGCGTTCTTTCTGCAGGCCTTTGATCGCGGATTTTTTATTGAAGCATTGGAATCGACGTCATCGGGCGGGTTTAAACCGGAACTCTTTAATATCGACCGGGGACTTCGGCACACAAGTATCGATTCCATCAACGTTTTAAAGAGCCACAATAAAGGAAATATTTTTGCGCGGCCATCCGTTTTGCCAGCGGAAGGGGAACAGCCGGAAGGAAAAACCCATAAAAAAACCCTTCCGGGGAACGGTCCGAAAGGGGAAGAATGAGAATGTCGGGACTCGAACCCGAGACCTACGGATTAAAAGTCCGTTGCTCTACCATCTGAGCTACATTCCCGTATCTCACATACCGGGCGGAAGGCCGCCGAAAGGAGTAAGAGGGATTATACCCCGCAAACGAAGTTTGTCCAGCCCCGACCACGGGGGTGCGAAAAAGAAAAATGGGGTAGGAAATCGGAGGTCGGGCGGGAAATCGAACGGTTCAGCCGCGCGGTTTCGGGCCGATAAACACCTCGACCCGAACGATACCGGGCTCTTCGGGGAACCGGACCTCGTCCCACGCCTTGTCGTAGAGTTTGCGGGCCGAACGGATGACCGCACGCACGGCACGCTTGTTGGGCGCGGCGGCAAGCGCCTCGAACATGAATCGGATAAAGAGTTTCGTTTGCGGATGTACCAGCGGAGAAGGGGCGATGTCCCGATTGAAGAGAAAGAGTTGTTCGGCCATCGAAAATGCCCTTTTTTTGTAGGCGCGGGCGGCGCCGAGCCGGTCGCAGATCAGTTCGAGGGCGTCGAGGAAAGGCATCGGGACGGCGATCAGTCCGCCGTTGGCGGTGTTGTCGACCCAGTATTCGAAGTGATGGCGATTTCGCCCTCGGTGATGAAGCCAGGCGTTCGAGAAGCGGTTGGCCGCACGGGCATAATGAACCGGACTGCGCGAACCGGCATAATAGCGAACCGACTCGCGCCATTCGACGGGGGAGAATTTGGACAGATCGTGAACCAGGCCCCTCCAGGGGATTCCGGCTATCAATGTATACCGGAAAACCCAGTACTTGTGTGTCAGAACGGTTTTGAGGTGCCCGAAAAACTTCATGAAGCGAATTGCTTAAACGCGATCACGCTGTTATGACCGCCGAAACCGAGCGAAAGACTGATCGCCGCGCGGATATTCCCTTCCACCCCGTGGTTCGGGACGTAGTCCAGGTCGCAGGCCGGGTCGGGATTTTCAAGATGGAGGGTCGGCGGAAAGAAACCGTCTTGCATCGCTTTGATACACGCGATCCCTTCGAGTGCGCCGGCGGCGCCCAGGGTATGTCCGATCGCCCCCTTGATCGAGGAAACTTTGATGCGTGCCGACCCTTCCGGCCCGAACGCATCTTTGATCCCCTTCGTTTCAACCGGATCGTTGGTCGGGGTCGAGGTGCCGTGGGCATTGACGTAATCGATATCGGCGGTGGTCAGTCCGCCGTCTTGCAAAGCACCGAGGATGGCTTTCTTCACATGGACGGCGTCCGGATTCGGCGCGGTCAGATGGTAGCCGTCCCCCGTTGCGTTCCAACCGGCGACTTCGGCCAAAATCGGCGCACCGCGTTTCTGTGCATGTTCGAGCGACTCGAAGATAAGAATTCCGGCCCCTTCCCCCATCACGAAACCGTCTCGGTCTTTATCGAACGGACGGCTCGCCAGTTCCGGGGTGTCGTTGTAAGAGGTCGAAAGGGCTTTGATCGCACAGAAACCGCCAATCGTAAATTCGATGATCGGCGTTTCGACCCCGCCGGTAACCACCAGGTCGGCCCGGCCGAGACGAATCGTGTCGATGGCGTGCCCCATCGCGTCGGTTCCCGAGGCGCAGGCGGTCATAATGGTATGGACCGGGCCGTGAATCCCCAGATCCATCGAGATGTTTCCCGCCGCTTCGTTAATAATCATTTTCGGAACCGTCATCGCGGGGATTCGGGACGGTCCTTTAGTGAAAAGTTTATGTTCGGCCTCGCACTGCACGTCGATTGCGCCGATACAGTTGCCAAGCATGATCGCGGCATGAAAATCGTCGAGCCGTTCGGGAAGCCGGGCACTCTTGACCGCTTCACGCGAGGCGACCACCGCCATCTGCGAAAACCGGGCGACTCGCTGAATGGTTCGGACCTCAAAGTGGGCTCGCGGGTCGAAATCGGTTACCTCGGCGGCGATCCGACACTCCAGGCGTGAGGGGTCGAAAGAGGTAATCGGGACGACCCCGCATTTCTCCTCACGAAGTCCGGTCCAAAAGGAATCAACATCAAGACCGATCGGCGTGATCGCGCCGAGACCGGTAACAACGACTCTTCGGGTATTCATCATTTTCGCGTCTTCAATCTCCTGGGAATTCCTCGTCTGCCGCCCGCGGGTGCCACAAGGCCGCCCGCTTGTTGTCGGCGGCCCGCGGAAGGACTCCGGCGGAGAGTTGGTCGATGTTCGTTTGCCATATCGGCGCATCCTCTATTACGTCGTGTGCCGCATTTTACCCTATATATTTTACTCTATGCGCGTGAGGCGTCAATGGTGCGGAAAGGGGTCCAGGCCTGCGGCAGGGGAGCGGTAAGTGCTACACGTTCGCGGGTCATCGGATGGTCAAACGATATCTTTCGCGAATGGAGTGCGATGGCGTTGAGCCGTTCATCGTTGAACTGTTCGCCGAACGAAACAGTTGAACCGTATTGTGAATCGCCCAGAATCGGGTATCCGCGCGACGAGGCCTGGAGACGAATCTGGTGGGTGCGCCCCGTTTCCAGTTCGATTTCCAGATGGGTTACATCTCCGGGTTCCGGGTGAGTCAGCCGTCCGAGCACGCGGAATTTGAGAATGGCTTCCCGTGCGTCGGGATGAATCGGTGCGATCAGTTCGGCCTCGGCCCGACCGGGAGTCTTCCGCATGTAGTCGATCCATTCCCCTTCGTCGTCCGGCACGCAGCCGGAGACGAGCGCCCAATACTTCTTCTCGACGGTTCGGGTGCGGAACTGTTCCGAAAGGCGGTTTGCGGCCCGGACATGTTTGGCGAAAAGAATCACTCCCGAAGCTGGCCGGTCGAGCCGATGCGGGATCCCCAGATAGCATCCGCCCGGTTTTTCTTCGCGGCGGATCAGAAAGGCCCGGACCCGTGCTTCAAGCGAGTCGATTCCGGCCGGGGCCTGGGTCAGGATCCCCGATTCTTTGTTCACCGCCAGTACCGGCCCCTCTTCGTAAAGGATATTGAAGGTGCCCGCATCCATCCACTTTTCGTTTTCGCCCATCAGACTCCCTGTGGTTTCCGTTCTTCCGGTTCTTTCGGAATCCGACCGCGTTATTTTGATTGCGCGTTCAGAATAAAATCGACGATCGGGCGCGGATCGACCAGCGAATGGGGATGATGATCGCAACCCGGTTTGATGATCACCTCGATCGGACCGCCGAACGTGCGGTACCGGTCGATGAACGGCTTTCCGCTCTCCTCGAACGGAACGACGCGGTCCGAATCCCCGCAAACGATCAGGATCGGCACTTTTTTCTCGGCGAGATTTTTAAGTTCCGGGTTATCGACGGGGTTACCGGGCCAAGTTTCGGCCTCCTTCTCGGAGAGGCCGTACGAGGCCAGCACATCGTTCCAATCCCCGACACTCCGTTCCGATTTGCCGAACCCCCCGGGCCAGCACTTGAAATCGAGGACGGGGTTATCGATATAGATCGATGCCGTCTCGTCCGGATATTGTATCGCCCAGTTAACGGCGTAAAGCCCCCCGCGGCTCATCCCTTCCAGATGCGCTTTGGAATTCAGACCGAACGTCTCGGTGGCGTAGAGGTAGAATCGCTGCCAGAGTGCGACCGATTCGGACGATCCCATCAGCGGGGTCGAGTCGAGCCAAAGCACGTGAAAACCACGCTCGAGCAGGGCCAGGTCGGTCTGCGGTTCGTGCCCGAAAAAGCGGGCCCGCCAAATCCAGGGGGTGCCGTCGGTGACGGTTTGGGGCACAACGATTTTGGCGCAGCGCCCCTCGAAATCGAACGCGTAGCAATCGTATCCGTTCCATTCCCCGCGGGTTCCGGGATACTCGCGTTCGGCTCCCGGAAGGGAAAGGGGGAACATGACAAGTGTCAGGAATAAGAACGTCAAAGAACGGCGGGCGATTTTCATCGTTTTCTTTCCACGGAGGATTGCTGAAATGTCGAGGTTATCTTGGCAAACCGAAAAAATAAAGTACAATAGACTGAGGCGCCACACTTCCGGTAAAAATATACCAGACATTCTCTTCTCATTCAACGAGTCTCGACCGATCTTTCGGGAGGAACCGAAAACAGAATATAAGCCAATGACGGAACACGCTTTTGCCCTTTTTGCGATAGTTTTCGCACGGTTGGTTTTGCCGTGGCGTCTCAGGGGAACGTCGGCCATGCCGACTTTAACAAACCCTTTTTTACAAACAGATTCCTTACCATGATCGAAACACCGACAATTCCCGAACCGGAACCGCAACTGCCGAACGAAGAATCGAATGCCGCGGCGTGTCGCGTCAAAACTTCCCTGGGACCGGTTTTCGTCTTGGGACTGGCGGTTCTCTTTGCCGGAATCACCCATTATAGCTCCTCGCCGCTGCGGAACATCATACAGCGGCAACCTCTCTTCCACTGCGACAACAACCCGACCGGAACCGACTCGACCGTTTTTCTGTATATCGGGCGGCTGATCCTTCGGGGGGGTGTTCCCTATCGGGACGCCTTCGACCATAAGGGGCCGCTGGTTTACCTCCTCGATGCGCTCGGAATTGCCATCCACGGAGTTTTCGGCGTCTGGCTTTTGGAGATTCTCTTCCTGTCGGTCTCGGCCACGTTCGCTTACAAGATCGCCCGAGCTTTTACGTTGCAGGGGACGGCGTTGATGACGGCGGTTGTTTCGATCCTTTGGTACACCGCCCGGAGTGACAGTAACTTCTGCGAGACCTGGTCGGTGCCTTTCCTGCTGATCGCGCTCTATTACTGGATTCGCTACCTGCGGGAAGGATTCTCCCTGAGCAAGCGGGCCACAATGTCGGTCGGCTTCTCGTTCGGGGCGGTCCTCTTGCTCAAGCCGAACCTGACGGCGATCTGGATGCTCTTCTGCCTGACCGTCCTCATCGCCTCGATCTGCCGGGGGACATGGAGGTTCCTGGTAACACGCATCCTCGTATTTCTGATCGGCGCGGCGATATTGGTGGTTCCGATCCTCGGGTGGCTCCGGTACACCGGGGCCTGGAACGACTTTGTCGATCAGTACTGGGTCTTTAACCGGTTCTACTGCGATGTGGCGTTCGGCATGAAACTTCGGACCTTCTTGCGCTGTTTTGCCTGTATTCCGCTCGAGTCGTATTTCGCGCTCTTTGCGGCGATCGGCTACCCGATTTTGGCCTACCGTGCCAAAAACCGGTCGGATCGAATCCTCTTCGTTTCGTTGGAGATTTGTCTCTTCTTGAGTCTCCTGCTGATGTCGATGTCGGGTCGGTCGGCGCGCCACTATTCGGCGCCGCTGGTAGCGGTCTTTCTCCCGTTCCTGGCCTGCGCTTTTACCGGAGCTCTTTCCGAGAGCAGCTCGGCCTGGGGAAAAATCGGTAAGAGAGTGTTTCTTCTGATCCTCCTGGTGCCGACATTGTGTTACGACATTCCGATGTTCCGCCCTGTACGCGATATGACGAAAATGGCAATATTACGCCGTGTCAATCCGGACACCGACTATTCCAAATTCCGCCGTGTCTACGGCTATCCCTATTTTTACGAAGAGTTTGATGCCGCCGAGATAGGCGACTGGCTCAAAGAAAATACCGAGCCGGAGACAAGAATCGCGAGTTTCGGGATTGGGGGGCGGATCTTCTACTGGTATTCCGACCGTCGGTGCGTGACGAAATACTTTTATATCCGGGATACCCACCTTGAACGGGGGTATCTGCCCAAAATTGTCGCCGAACTGAAAGAGAAAGCGCCCGAAGTTTTCATCTTCCAGCTCAAGGGGGGGTATCCCTCGTCACTGACCAAGCAAGAGAAGTCTTCCGATTCCGGAAAGGTCCGAAAAATTTTCGAGATGCCCGGCGAAATTCGTGACTGGCTCGACGCTGAGGGGTACCGGAAAGTTTTCGAAAACGATGCCTATGAAGTTTACCGGAAATAGTCTTTCCGGTTCGGTTCCGGCGAAAAGACTTCTTTCTTTTTGCACGATAAGAGGTAAACTCTAGAGGGCGTTTTCGTACGCCCGAACTCAAACGTGATTGCGAATCGCTCCTCTCGGGAAATTCGAAAGGATGGCTATGCCGTTTTCCAAACCATCGCTTAACCGTTTCTACCGCAAAGTCCGGAAGGTACTTCCGAAAGAGCGCGTTTTAATCGACGATCTTCGCCGACTCGCTTGGGGAACGGATGCCGGATTCTACCGGATGATTCCCGAAATCGTTCTTTTCCCGAAAACCGAAAAGGAGATGTCGGCGATCCTACGCGCCGCCTCCGAAGAGAAATGTGCCGTAACATTCCGAGCGGCGGGAACCTCCCTTTCGGGACAGGCCATCAGCGATTCGGTTCTGATTGTTGTCGGCAGGTATTGGGAAGAGTACCGTCTGGCCGACGACCTGAGTACGATCGATCTCCAGCCGGGGATTGTCGGGCAGCGGGTCAACGACATTCTTGCCAAACACGGGCGGAGGATCTCTCCCGACCCGGCTTCAATCAAATCGGCGATGATCGGCGGGATGATCGTCAACAACGCTTCGGGAATGAACTGCGGGGTCCATGGGAACAGTGACCGGGTCATCAAATCGGCTCGCATCATCTTTGCCGACGGTACGGTACTCGATACGGGGAATTCGAAGAGCCGGGAACTTTTCGAGAAGAACCGGCCCGAGTTCATTGCCGAAATCCAAAAAATTCGCGACGATATCCGCGCCGACACCACGCTGACGGAAAAGATCAAGCGTAAGTACAAGATCAAGAACGTGACCGGGCTCAACCTTCTTCCCTTTGTCCGATTCGACGATCCGTTCGATATCATCGCGCACCTTCTGGTTGGGTCGGAAGGAACACTCGCATTCCTGGCGCGGGCGGTATTGCGGACCGAAAAGGTTCTTCCCCGGTCGGCCAGCGCGATGGTTTATGTTCGGGGCATCGACTATGCCTGCCGGGCGGTTCAGGCATTGCAGGCCGAACCGGTTGCCAGTGTGGAGCTCCTGGATCGGCTGGCCTTGCGTTCGATCGAAGGGCGTCCGGAAATGCCCGAATACCTGGCCTCGCTTCCCGACGATGCCACGGCGCTTCTTCTGGAAACCCGTGCCGTAACCTCCGAGCAGCTCGACGAGCAGATCGCACAAATTACCAAGGCCCTGGGAGCCTTCGAGACGATCTTTCCCACCGAGTTTACCGAAGATCCCGCGACCTGTGCCGTATGGTGGGGGATCCGTGCCGGGATCTTCCCTTCGGTCGGCGGAATGCGCGAACCGGGAACCACGACGCTCATCGAAGACGTGGCGTTTCCGATGGATGTTCTTCCCGAGGCGACAAAACGTCTGCAAGAGCTGATCGCTGCGCACGGCTATACCGACGGCGTCATTTACGGTCACGCCCGAGATGGAAATTTCCACTTCATTTTGAATCAGCGTTTCGACTCTCGCAAAGAGATCGACCGTTACGCCGCTCTGATGCGCGATGTGGTCAAACTGGTTGCCGATGATTACGGCGGATCGCTGAAAGCCGAACACGGTACCGGACGAAATATGGCTCCTTTTGTTGAACGGGAATGGGGTGTTGACGCGTTCGGTGTGATGAGGCGGATTAAGAAACTCTTCGACCCCGACGGGCTGATCAACCCCGGCGTGATCTTCAACGACGATCCCGACTGCTTTATCAGAAACTTTAAGCCGCTGCCGATGGTCAACCCGAAGGTCGACAAGTGTATCGAGTGCGGGTTCTGCGAGGTCAACTGTGTTACTTCCGGGTTCACGCTTTCTTCCCGTCAGCGGATCGTCCTTTCCCGCGAGATCGCCCGGCTGACAAAAAGCGGCGAAGACCCGGCGCGTTTGCGTCGACTCAAAGCTTCTTACCGCTACTGGGGGAACATGACCTGTGCCGGGGATGGCCTCTGTGCCACAAGTTGTCCGATGGGGATCAACATCGGCGAACTGACCCACGACATTCGGGAAGCCGACGCGCCGCATGGCAGTCTGACTTGGAAACTGGGAGACGCGGCCGCCAACCATCTCGGACTGATCAAAGCCGGTCTGCGCCCGGTGTTGGCGATTGCCGACCTGGGACATACCGTTCTCGGAACGGGGGGAATGTCGGCCGTCTGTAACACACTGAACAAATGCGGGGTTCCCCTCTGGGTTCCCGCGATGCCCAAACCGCACCGGGTGAAAAAGATCAAGACCCCGCCGAACGCGGATCGGCCGAAAGTCGTCTATTTCCCGAGCTGTATCAACCAGACGTTCGGTGTGCCGAAAGGTGCCGACGACCCGACCCCGCTCACCGACAAGATGACCGGTCTGCTCGAAAAGGCCGGCTACGACGTCATCTACCCCGAAGGGATGTCGAACCTCTGCTGCGGGACGATTTGGGAAAGTAAAGGGATGCCCGATATTGCCGACCGGAAGACCAACGAGTTGGAAGCCGCGCTTTGGAAAGCGAGCGAAAACGGGAAATACCCGGTTCTCTGCGACCAGTCCCCATGCCTTTACCGAATGAGACAAAAGATCACGTCGATGAAACTCTATGAACCGGTCGAGTTCATCGAAGATTTCCTGGTCGATCGGCTCGATTTCCACCCGACCGACGAGCCGGCCGCGTTCCATGTGACCTGCTCGGCAACCAAAATGAACCTTTGCGAGAAGCTGGCTCGGCTCGCCTCGCGTTGCACGACCAAACCGTTTTTCCCCGAAGAGGTCGGCTGCTGCGGTTTTGCCGGCGACAAAGGATTTACCTATCCGGAGGTGAACCGATTCGCTTTACGCAAGCTCCGTCCGCAACTGGAATCGCAGCGGATTCAGATCGGCTACTCGAACAGCCGGACCTGCGAAATCGGACTGACAACCCATGGCGGGATCCCTTACATGTCGATTGTCTACCTGGTTGACAAGGTAACGACCCCCAAACGGGTCTGAGACAACCTCTCATTTCCTATTCCGGAAGTCCCCGCCAAGAAAGATGCCGGTGGGGGGCTTATCGATAAACCCCTTGGTTTCAGCGCTCGGAATTAACCCCGTTTCGTCGGAACCGCCGGGGGGCAGCGGGTCCGGAAGAAAAATAATCCTCGTTCGTTCTCTTGTTTTGCCGGACACTATGACTGTTTTTGATTTTTCAGCGTAATTTTGCTGGACAGAATTTCATCGGTGTGATAATCTTAGGGGCGTAAAGGGGGACTTACCGAACGACTCAACCGGGATTGGGAACGGAATTTATCGGCGTTGGTGGCAGAAGTTGGTCTGTTTGGCAGTTTCTCCCTACGGAGAGGATGACACTGTTCCCACCGGTTTTATTCGGGCAAAGCTTTCAGAACCGATCGGCAGAATTCTGAAAACACCTGTCGCTGTCGAAGATTTTTGTTATGTGCCGGGAGAGGATACCGGCGGGAAAGGAGGGTAATCGTCAGGGGAAAAGCGGTAAAAAGCGGTTCGGTGTACGGATGTTTACCGGTAGTCCGGCAAAAACTGTCATGATAACACAGCGAGTGAGGCGTAGCGCAAAAACAGGGTTCATCCGATACGATACCCGTTCGGTCAGCCGTTATCGTATCACCGCGGCTGGTCCGGGAACGGGAAGGGGATGAGTAATTACTTATTGTTTTTATGCGTCTTGCAATTTCAATCACGATAACAAGAAATCACGTAAATCATCAATAAACCGGTTTTAGTTGATCCGGACATGCCTCGCGTGATTTGTGTGAAGGCGGATGGGGTTTTTGATCGGCTATGGTTTACGTTTAAAAGTTATATTAAAATGGGAGGCACACCATTACGGCTCTGGCGACCCGGCAAACTACCCTCAAACAGCTCGGTGTCAGTATTAGGAGGGCATACGAAGATGTATGATCAGAAAATAAAAAAGTGCGGTTTATCCGTGAAAGTCGTGCAATGTACCGTGAGGCTGCTGATAGGGCTTCTTGCCTTCACACCGGGTTTTGCTCGCTTGCCACAAGCCCTTTGTGACGAGGTCGCTTCCGAAGACCTCATCACAAAGTTGAAGTCTGACGCACCCAAACAATGGGAAAAATACCTTGTGGCACTTGGTCAAACGGAAGGCCACATCGACCGAGAGTGCGAATGGGTCAAAAACCAGGATGTAAGGACCGAGAAACATTCCTACAATGTTGTCTATCGTTATCCGTGGACCGCTGTGGATTCGGATGACGTCGCGGTTGTCTACGGGAAGAATTACCACTTTAGTTTGAGAGGCAGAGAGGGGAATTGGGAGATTACGGTATTAGTCAAAGAAAGCTCGTCGAACAGAATTCCCCAATTCCCGCCGGTAACGGAAGAGCCTGCGGCCGACCGTTCTTCCCTGGTCATTTCCAACCAGTTGGGGGTCGGACTGCAAATCGTTCCGAATTTTATCTATATTCCGTCTATCTGGAATCAACCGGAGTTTGAAATACTCTCTGCCGTGTCCAAAGAATCGGACGACGGTAACCTGATCGACGTCGAATTCCGCTTTCATGGAGAACCGGGTCATCCCTATACGTGGATAGCGCCGGCAGATAAAGATTTTACCGTTGAAGGGCGGTTGACGCTGATCACGGATTACTATCTTGTTCACAATTCGGAAATCGATTACGAGACTTACGACGAAGACGGAAAACTCCACGAACATATCACATGGGACGTCGAATATCGCACTCAGAAGAACGGAGTTCCGCTTCCGACATTCTCGAAGCACACAAGTCAAGGCGATGGTCTTCTGTTTACCATGGTTAAGCATTTTGACCTGTCCCAAACAAAGAGGGCCAAAGCCTCTCGGTTTACGCTGTCTCAATATGGTCTGCCGGAACCGAATTTCGGTGAACCACAACCGACCTTTTTGCGTTATGTGCTTGTTTTTTTGGGAGGAGCACTCGTTCTTTATGCGTTATTTGACGTCTACCAAAAACGACGAACCAACCGAAACACGCAGTAAACGCGGAATGAAAGGAATCGTCCCATGAAAAAACAACGTCTGATGTTTGTTGTCGGAGGGGCCTTTCTTTTGGTCCTTATTTTCGCGGTTTTCGATTTTTGGATTGCCGGACGGGGAGCAGGGGGGCCTTGGCCTTTTGGAAAATCCTTTGTGATTTCCCCCACGACGATTGATTTGGGAGATCGGGAGCCGGGAACAAACGAGATCGTAACATTTCACCTGACGAATCTTTCTAAAAAGGAGATCTCCGTTGTCGGTGAACGATCGGGTTGTTCCTGCGCCTTTTCCGAGAATGTTCCGGTCAGTGCTCAACCGAACGAAACGATTCATATTAACGTCAGGGTCAGGCTCCCCAAATATGGGTCGTCTTATGATCAGACGATTCTGCTTATGGTCTCGACAAGCAAAGAGCTAGTGTTGAGCCCTGTTCGCGTGACCGCGAAGGTTCCGAACCCGCTGCCGGAGCCGGGGGAAGAGGGTGAAATCGAACCGGCAACCCAATTGATCCCGGAGCCTGAAACCGAGGCGGATACGGAGACGCAAACGGAATCCGACGCCGTGCCGGAGCCGGAGGAGGAAGGTGAAATAGAGCCGACACTCCAAGCAACCCCGGAGTCTGAAACCGAAACGGACACGGAAACGAAAGTGGAGTCCGACGCCGTGCCGGAGCCGGAGGAGGAGGGTGAAATCGGGCCGTCCATCCAATTGACCCCGGAGCCGGAAACCGAGGCGGATGAGGAAACGAACGTGCGGGGTCCGAAGCAATACCGGAGCCGGAGGCGGGGGGTGAACCGGCTGTCGACGTAACGGAGGATGCCTTCTCCTTGTCAAGTGAATCGCCTGAGGAAGAAAATCCCGAACAATGATCTGATTCTCCCCTGCCTGCTGATGGCTGCCGTCACGCTGCCGATGCCCCGAGAGGAACCATGGTAAAGAGCTTGGCGGAGCGGAATTGTCGAGAATCATAGGAAGGGTGGTAAAATCAAATTTTCCTCGTCTTCATCGGTAGTCGTTCCTTTCTTGATTTTGGGGCAAAAGCAAAGCGCAATCGATCTAAAATCAATTGCGCTTTGTGGGGTGCGTCATCACGTCGGTAGACTGCACGGGATCCTAGCTTTTATCCCTTGCGGTACCCGCACTTGGGGCATACACCGTTTTCATCCAGCGCGATGCCACACAGGGGGCAGCGGTCCACCTCCAGCCGCGACTCATAGCACTCGGATGCCTTGTTGTCACCGCTGGAGAAGGTCAGTTTTACGATGTTTAGCTTGTCCTTCAGCAGATCGTACACGATCTTGATCATCCCTTCGACGGTCATGGTTTCCTTCGTGACAACAAGGCGGCAGTCGGGATACGCGGTCGCCAGCTCCGTCTTAAAGGCGGGCCCTTTCATACTGTTGTTTGGGTGTCCGTCCTTGATACCCTGTTTCTCGTACACTTCAAGGACCGCGGGCAACAGGGGATCATCTTCTCTGAGAATCAGTGCATGGTCGAAGTTTTTCAGAACACCCCACGCGGTCTTCCGAATTTCGTTGCAGGGAAAGACCATGTTGACGCCCATGTTGACAGAACCCTCTACTTCGATGGTAAGGATCCCGGTGTGTCCGTGCAGATACTGTGCCTCACCCTTAAAGCCATAAAAGCGATGCGCGTATTGCAGTTCGAGTGTGGTAATGCTTCTCATCTTGTTTCTCCTTGTTCTCCTTAAATGTTATGGGTAATTACGGGTTTTTCGCACCGGTATGTGGACTTCTCAAAAACCGGGAGAAGCCATTGTTCTCCACCTGAAAGGGAGTGTCAACATTTACACAAAGGGATTTTAACCGTTCAGCCGCCGCAGCCGCTGATTTCTCAGCCTCCTATACCGCGCCGCACCGGTTACAACACTCCGCATAAATCTCTCCCATTTCCGTCGTGGAAACTTGATTCCATTATGCTTTCCCTTGTTTGCTCAGGTTTCCTTTTTGCATTCAGCACAGACGCCTTTGAAAACGAGGTCATACCCGCTGAATTCGAAGCCATGAGCGTCTTTGATCTTTTTTCCCAAATCCGGAATGTAGTCCATATCCACATCAAAAACTTTGCCGCAGCGGAGACACCTCGCATGGTAGTGGTCGTCGCAACGGTGATCGTAGTGGTTCGCGCAGCTTGGAATCTCTCGGTTACGGATGTCTCCGCTCTCTGCCAACTTATTCAGGTTCCGATACACCGTTCCGCGGCTGATCGTTGGATGTCGACGGGAGACTTCCGCATAGACCTCGTCTGCCGTTGGGTGGCAGCGGAGCTTGCGTACCGCCTCCAATATCATCGTGCGCTGAATGGTATTTCGTTTTGTCGTGGTCATCGCCTCCTAAATCGAAACATTGTCCTTTTCAGGATTATATACTAATAAGAACTATGTGTCAAGTATCCTTGAGTGGTTTTTTGAAATTTTTCCATAAACGTCGCACTTTTTCGTTGTTTCACTTGCCATTCTGTGCCGTTTCCCGCTGTATGGGGCGGTCGGAGGGAAGGAGAAGTGTCCCTTGGCGATCGCAAACTCTATGCGGCCGGCGTTGGGGCTGCGTCGGTCCGTCGGCACTCACCGGGGGTTTGGCGGCGTATGTGGTCAGCCTATTCTTCAATGTCGATGTTGTGATGCGGATATGAGAGTCGGGTCTTTCTTGTCAAACCGGGTGTCGATGGTCTTTTTGGTCTCGGTTAGCCCAGCCCTCCTCAACATTCTTTCCATGCCGCAGTCGCGCAAAAGGGGCATTTTTCGGGTGTTGGGGAATTTATCGGAACCGGAGCGAATACGACGAAGCCGAGGCAAAGGATGCCAAAAATTTGATCGGATTCGGTATGCCGGTCGCCTGTTCGATGAGCAATCCGCATAGGATCCCGGGCGCTCATCGGGTATCAGTCGGTTGGGATGTTCAATAACCGCAACGATACGATTTGGCAGACGTCAAATCGCGTTTTGCGAACCCGGTTAACAATGTCCGGGGCGGTGTGTACGTAACGATCCACGAAGAGGGTAGACACAATACCCGGACAAAGGCACAACGGGACTGTCATATTGCCGGATGGCTATTGTGCCGGCGACGCGGGCGTTTTGCCTTGCCGCGCGATGATCCCGCGCTGGACCGGCCGCAAAAAAGGACTTCCTGATCTTTCCGCTGCCGACTTTCCCGTTCCCAGCCGCTCTTTTGTTCCGCGCCTGCTCTGGCATTAAGGGTTGAGGCGCTTCTGTTTCTCCTTGTTTCCTTTACGGCGCTCCCTCCGGCGGCTCTTTAATCCGCGCGCCCGGGGTGGCGCTTGCCTGTCTTCCGAAAACGTGGCGAACCCGAGGAGGGAAACGCGCTTTTCCCCTCTTTTTTGCCGGTTCGCCCGCCCGGCCGCGGCCGCTCTTCCCCCTTGACGCTTTTGCCGCTTACCGTAGAATGATAGAGTGATTTTTGCGGTTTTTTTCCGTGTAAGGTTATAAGGGGCTCCTTGCCCCCGTTTACGAGAATTTTATGATAACAGGCCGTTTGGGCGTTCCTCGGTAGGGCACGCCGGGCGGTCGTCCACCACACCAGATAGGGGTTTCTTTATTATGGCAAAGTACGTTTACAGTTTTGGACCTCTCGGAACCGATGGTGATACTTCGATGCGTAACCTCCTCGGCGGAAAAGGTGCTAACCTCGCCGAAATGGCGAAGATCGGTCTTCCTGTTCCCTCCGGGTTCACGATCACCACCGAAGTCTGCACCTACTTTTACGATCACGGCCGTGAGTATCCGCCGGAACTGAAAGAACAGGTTGATGCCGCGCTTGCCTCCATCGAGAAAGCGATGGGCAAAAAGTTCGGTGATACCGAGGACCTCCCTCTTCTCGTTTCGTGCCGTTCGGGTGCCCGCGAATCGATGCCCGGCATGATGGATACCGTGCTGAATATCGGTCTGAACGACAAAACCGTTGCTGTCCTTGCCGAAAAATCGGGTGACGAACGCTTCGCTTGGGACTGCTATCGTCGCTTTGTCCAGATGTACGGTGACGTCGTCCTCGAAATGAAACCGGCTAACAAGACCGAAATCGACCCATTTGAAAAGCTTCTCATTGCTAAAAAGGCCGCCTGCGGTGTGGAACTCGACTCCGATCTTCCCGCTTCCGCGCTGAAAGAACTCGTGGCCGAATTCAAAACCGCCGTCAAAACCGCGACCGGGAACGATTTCCCCGAAGATCCTCACGAACAAATGTGGGGAGCGATCGGCGCCGTGTTCGGCAGCTGGATGAACGACCGTGCGATCGTTTATCGCCGGATGAACGGTATTCCGCACGACTGGGGTACCGCCGTCAACGTTCAGTCGATGGTCTTCGGTAACATGGGCGATAACTGCGCCACCGGCGTTGCGCTTACGCGCGACGGTGCCACCGGTGCCAAAGGGATTACGGGCGACTACCTCATCAATGCCCAGGGTGAAGACGTTGTGGCCGGTACCCGTCTGCCGAAGAAAATCGAAGAGACCCTTGGCAAGGACATGCCGGAAGTGTGGGAACAGTTCCAGAAGGTCGCGATTCTGCTCGAAAAACATTACCGTGATGTCCAAGATATCGAGTTCACGGTCGAAAATCAGAAGCTTTACCTGCTTCAGACCCGTAACGCCAAACGTACCGGTTTCGCCCACGTGCGTACCGCCGTCGAAATGGTCGACGAAGGCCTGATCGACGCCGCAACCGCCGTCAAGCGCGTTCCGGCCAATGACGTGACCCAGCTTCTCCAGCCGGTCTTCTCCGGAAAGGGTCTCGAGGGAATGGAACCGATCGCCAAGGGCGTTAATGCCGGGCCCGGTGCCGCAACCGGTCAGATCTGCTTCCAGCCCGATGAGGCTGAAGCACTCTGGCAGAAAGACCCTTCTGCTCAGCTGATCCTTGTTCGCCGCGAAACCACTCCGGAAGACCTCCGCGGAATGAAAGTCGCCGTCGGGATCATCACCAGTTTCGGTGGGGCCGCTTCGCACGCCGCCCTGGTTTCCCGCCAGCTCGGGAAAGCCTGCGTCTGCGGCTGTGAAGGTCTCGTGGTCGATTACAAAGCCAAGACGATGAAAGTCGGCGATAAAATCTTCAAAGACGGTGACTGGGTCTCCGTCGACGGGTTCACCGGTGCTGTTTACGAGGGCCAGGTTCCGACCTCTCCGTCCGAGGTTCTTCAAGTTCTCTTTACCAAGACCCTCGACCCGAAAGACGCTCCGATCTACCAGCTTTACGCCAAACTGATGGGTTATGCCGACCAGTTCCGCAAACTGGGTGTCCGTGCCAACGCCGATACGCCCGACATGGCTCAGCAGGCATTGGCGCTCGGTGCCGAAGGTATCGGCCTGACCCGGACCGAACATATGTTCTTCGACCATATCGATGAATTCCGTACGATGATCCTCGCCGACAACATCGCCGACCGCGACAAGGCTCTGGAAGCTCTTCTTCCGTTCCAGCAAGCCGACTTTGAAGGTCTTTTTGAAACGATGGACGGCAAAGCGGTTACGATTCGTCTCCTTGATCCGCCCCTCCATGAATTCCTGCCGCAAGACGAAGCCGGTCAGAAAGAACTCGCCGCCAAGACCGGTATGCCGATTGAATTCATTCAGGAGCGTGTTCATGACCTCGCCGAATTAAACCCGATGCTCGGTCACCGCGGTTGCCGTCTTGGGATCGTCTATCCCGAGATCACTCGGATGCAGGCGACAGCCATTATGCGTGCCGCTTGCGCCGTTAAGGCCCGTGGCAAAGTTGTCCATCCCGAGATTATGATCCCGTTGATCACCAGTTACAACGAATTCCGCGACCAGGAATTGATCATTCGTGAAGCCGCCGACGCCGCGATGAAAGCCGCCGGCGCCGACATCAACTACATGGTCGGCACGATGGTCGAAATTCCGCGTGCCGCGTTGACCGCCGACGAAATCGCCGAGGGCGCCGAGTTCTTCTCTTTCGGAACGAACGACCTTACACAGACCTGCTACGGTATCAGCCGCGACGATTATGCCGGGTTCATCAACGATTATCTCGAAAAGGATATCTTCCCGGCCGACCCGTTCCAGGTTCTCGATCAGACGGGTGTTGGCCAGCTGGTCAAGATCGCCGTCGAAAAAGGCCGTGCGACCCGTCCCGATATCCATCTCGGTATTTGTGGTGAACATGGCGGTGAGCCTTCCAGCGTCAAGTTCTGTCACCGCGTCGGTCTGGACTACGTTAGCTGTTCGCCGTTGCGCGTTCCGGTCGCGAAACTGGCCGCGGCCCAAGCAGCGCTCGAAGGCTGATTCTTCGGTCTGTTTGGCGCCCGTCATGCGGGCGCCCCCTAACCAATGAGAAAGAGCGGAAGGAATCGACAACGACGTTGCCTTTTCCTTTCGCTCTTTTTTTGTGAGGTAAGGCGAGGTCCCGTCCTCATGAAGTACCGCCCGGCGCGCTGTTTCATGCCTCCGGGTTTCCGTTTTCGCCGAAAGGGTTTTCATCATGCCGTGCCTCTTTCCCCGGTACCGCGCCGAACGCGTGACCGATCTGACGCCTCGCCGACTCGAGCGGCTCGGGATTCGAGCGCTTTTGCTCGACGTCGACTGCACGCTGAAACGCTACTCCCAGCCGATGCCGGAACAAGATATTCTCGACTGGCTTACCGAGCTTCGAGAAGCCGGGTTTTTTCTCTGCCTGGTCTCGAACGGAAAAGAAGGCCGCATTTCCCGTACCGCATCCGAGCTCGGGCTTCCGTATATCGCACTGGCGCTGAAGCCGTTTCCGAACGGGTGCCTGCGCGCGTTGAAAAGGCATTCTCTTTCCGCTCGAGAGACGGCGATGGTCGGCGACCAGCTTTTTGCCGACATCCTTGCGGGGAATCTTGCCGGTCTTACAACGATTCTTGTCACGCCGATTCATCCGGAAGAGGAGCATTTTTATACTCGGATCAAACGTCCGCTCGAAAAGTTTCTCCTCTTTTTCCGTCACGGCGACGATCGCCCGTTTTGCGGCGGAGAAGACTAAACGACCAAAATCGAAAAGAGGAGTCACGCGATCTTGTTTTTCGTATCCCCCGACGCCTCTTCCGAAGCCGTGGTCCAGGTGAGGGCAGACCCGCCGGGGAGGGGTGATTTTCGTGTTGCGCGCTGCCCGACCTCTTGCTATTTGATCCCCAGGTGCCCGGCTTGCCACGCCTCGATCGCTTCGAGGACTTCGGAAGTCAGATACTGGTCGAGTTCCGGCTCGTTTTCCGTGGCGTTGTAGCGGTCGTAAAGACGCTGGACATCGGGTCGGTCAAGAAGGAGTCCATACTTTTCGAGATGACGGCGGAACAAATCAAGACACTCTTCCCGCTCCGAAGGGTCGGCCGAGGAATCGCCGACCAGGTCGCCGAGCAGGTTTTGGATATGGATCGAAGGAATCGAGAGGGCGATCTCACTCTGTTCCGGCGTATTCCCTGCCAAAAGTCGGAAGAATTCTTTGCGGACTTCCCCGGAATCCCCCGGCCAGGGGCCGGAAAAAATTTTGAGGATGTCCGGGCCGCGAAGCAATAGTCCGTAGCGGCCGATATGTTCGCGCAACGCGTCCAGATAAAGTCTGCGGGTGTCGGCATCGAAACGGTTGTCGAAGATGAGCAGACTCAGGGTGACCTGAATCAACTTGTCCGGAACCGTCATGGCGAAATCGATCCCCTGCCGTGTCAATGCCGGGGTGACCAGGTACCGGTGCGCCAGGTCTTCCAAATCCTCGCATCGGTAGAGGTCCCCGTTTATTTCGCGTAACCGGGTCAGGAGGGATAGTGCTTCTTTCGCCTGCTCAAACCGCACATCGGCCGGAACCTGACGCGGGTCGGTTTTGTCGAAGAGTTCTCCGATCAGGCGGGTTCCCGAATCGTTGTCGAACGGAATGATCGAGACCAGCACATTCGGTTCCCCTTCGCCATAACGACGGGCCTGTTCTTTCCGGGTATCGTCTTCGAAGGCGATCAGCATCGGGATGTCTCCGGTTCGGTAATCGGCTGCCAGGGCTTGGGCGACGGTGCGCAGGTCCGGAGTTTTGACATCGGAACGAGCGACGATGAATTCAACGTCGGCGTCATTTTGGGCTTTCGTCAGAATATCGCGCCCGGTTCCCGCCGGTGTTGTGATGACGCCTCCGTCGGCAACATAGCCGCCGACCAGGTTGATCGTCTCCATGTCGGGGGCAGCCACGATCGCGCGGCGTTTCCCCAGCGACGAGGTGAACCAGATCAGTGATGAGGTCACCGCGCTCGAACCGGGGTAGGAGACCGCCGGGGCCAGGGTGACAATCGTCTTGAGTGCGGCAAACCGGAGACGACGGTCGCGCGAAACCGCGGCACGTACGAGGTCGGCCGGTCCTCGATCTCCGATACAGAGAGAGGCGTCTCCCAGTTCGCCCAAAAGGATCGCGGGGATAATCCCTCCCTTCTCGTGCTGCGTCTCCAGCGCGAACCGGAGCGCCGCGGTACAGTCGGTCGCGGTCAGGTCGGGGTAGAGTTCTCGAAAGGCCGCGGTATCGGCCGGCGCGTCGAGACCGCCGCGATAAAGAATCGATTCGGCTGCGGCAACCTGGGCCGCGGCACGAATCTGCGCATTTTCCGGATCGAGAAGCGAGGCGTCCCGAAGTTCCCGAACCGCAAGTTCCCGCAGCGCCGTTTCGGCCGGAACCGTTTCCCGAACCGTTCGGCCGTCCTCGTTTTCGATCCAGAGCGGATATTCTCCGTCAACGGTGTTCGGAAGGACGATTTTCCCTTCATAGTAGGCCATTCCGCGCCGATAAGCCGACTGCGCCCCTTCGGCGGGGGTTGGAACGGTTCCGGTCTGCGCCCGGATGACCCGCTCTAACGTCTGTCGTGATTCCGGCGAGAGGTTTTCGCTGTAATACCGAACCAAAAGGGGAGTGATTTTTGGCAGTTCACCACTTGCTTCCAAGATCGGAGCCAGTAGGCGAAGCCGCGACTCGTCGCAGGTACGGCAGCGTTCCAGAATTCCTTCCGAGGCGAAGATTCCCCCGCGTGCGATAAGGTCGGCCGCGCGAGCGCTTTCCCCCTCATCACCCGACTCGAGCTTCTGCAGAAGGAAGTCGAACGAATCGGGATAACCGCGCTTAAGGTCTGCCAGAGCTGCGGCACGAATCTCGGGCGACCGGGCGCCGGCCCGCTCGAAACCTTCCTGAATGCGGACAGGGTCGCGCCACGCTTTTTTTGCCTCTTCCAAGGTTTTGTGGGCCACCACTCTACCCGTTTCGCCAACCACCGGATTGTGGACGAAAGCGATCAGCTTGTCTTCTCCCAGCCGGTCGATCACCGCGGCGTAGTCGGCCGGGTCCCCTTCGGCTTCAAGCGCTTTCTGTGCCAAGAGCCTGCCGAACTCGGGGCGCCCGACCCGTGAGATGCAAACCGCGGCTTCGATCAGTTCCGGAGCTGTTTCCGGACGGTTGGAGAGCAGAATCTTTTCGGCCGGGGTCATTGTTTTATAGAAATCCTCTTCCGTCATTTCGGAAGGATCCTTTTCGTCGGGACGCTCGTAGATGAGTTTTCCCCTATCGTCGATGATCGGGATATCGACCCCTTTGCGGGTCCGGAAAAATCGGGTGGGAAGTTCCGGACTGACCGCGGTCAGCGGGTCGGCCGACCCCGCTTTCAGGGGCTCTTTCGGCCGTTCGGCGATAGTATCGGTTTCGGCATCTTCCCCGGCAAAGGGGTCATCAGCCGCTGCGGTCGGTATGACCGCCCTGCCGAGAAGCAGAAGCCCCGTTGCCAAGATTGCCAACAGGAGAAGCATTCTTCGACTGCGCCCTGTTTCCGAAGTCTTCGCGAGAAGAGCGTATGGGAGCATTTTCATTGCCAAACCTTTTATTCAGAGAACCGTTCGGTACCGGGATTTTAGCTTTTCCCAAGAGGCCAAAGGGGAGAACGCCGAGGGTGACGGGATACTAACATATCTGTTAAAAAAAACAAGTGAAAATAGGAAAGATAGGCTTGCGTTGTCTCCTTTTTTCATCACAAGTCGGTGTGAATGAAGATCGGGGCCTTGCCATTTTCCCATATTTTGTATTAAATATCATTTGATTTCGTGAAAGACCAAGAGTCCGGAAAGCCCCCCGAAGGAAACCGTACGATGACAACCGAAGAAGCCCTGATACGCCGCATACGCGAGTCGGTCGAGTCGGTTCCGAAATGGAACCGCCATCTGCTCCGCGGGATCGGCGACGACGCGGCGATTCTCGATACGTTTGGCGGTAATCTGGCGGTGACCACCGACATGCTTTGTGACGGGATCGATTTTCGCTGCGGCAAGGATTCCCCCGAAGAGATCGGGCGCAAGTCTTTGGCGGTCAACCTGAGCGATTTGGCTGCGATAGGTGCCATACCGCTGGCGGTTCTCTTTTCAGTCGTCTTCCCGCTCGATGCCGCGGAAAGAATCGGTTCGGTCGCCGAGTTTGCCGAGCGTTTCTTCGACGGGATGGCGCCGCTGGTTCGGCGGTATTCGGTGGCAATCGCCGGCGGCGATACGAACGCCTGGCATGGGGCGTTTGCCGTCTCGGTCACAGCGCTCGGTGCCGTCGAGCCGCACCGCGCGCTTCTGCGCAGCGGTGCCCGGCCTGGTGACCGGGTGATGATTACGGGAAGGGTTGGCGGATCGATTTTTCGCCGCCAGTTCCGGTTCTTTCCCCGAATCGTCGAGGCGCTCTATCTGGCGCGATACCATGAAATTCACGCGGCGATCGATATCAGCGACGGATTAGAGATCGACCTCTCGCGTCTGGCACGCGAAAGTTCCGTTCGCGCTCGGCTCGAGCCCGACCGCGTCCCGATACACCCCGACGCCCTGACCCCTCCCCGGAACGCGAGGGAGTTTCCCGGTTGGAAGGAAGAGAAGACGCCGCTCGAACATGCGTTAAGCGACGGGGAAGACTTCGAGTTGATTCTCGCGGTTCCTCCCGCCGAGGCGGCGCGTCTTGTCGCCGAACAGCCGTTTTCGGCCGCTGCCCGCGGCGAAGGGCCATTCCGCCAGAGAGTCGAAGAGATCTGCCGAAAAAATGCTTTTTCTCTTTCCGAAGAAGATATTCAAAATCTCGGAGAAGTCCAACTGACCGATATCGGGGTTTTCGAAGAGGGAGTCGCCGACGTTACCGAGCTCGGCGGTTGGGAATATCGGTTCTGACATACGGTGTTCGTTTCCCACGCCGCATGCACGCCTTTTGCTTGCCGTTTTTATTTGTCCTGCTCTTTGACGTAGAACCGTTCGAGATTGATTCCCCCTTTGAGTTGTTCTTCGAGGAGTGTCAAGCGGCTTTCGAGAAGACCGATCCGCCGCTTGAGCATTGGGATTTGGTTCTCTTCTTCGTGAATGTGGATCGGACGAGGCACTTTCGGGTAGCCGAGATGCCGGTTGAGCGCCGAGAAGAGGAACGAAGGATCGCGCCCGCGGGAAGCCCAGCCAATCCGACCTTCCCGCTCACCGAAAAGGACGGCCTCTTCCGGTTCCTCTTCGGTACGCAGACGGTAGAACTCGCTCCTCACGTAAATGAGCGAGGCCAGATCGATCGAACCGATCTGTCGCCGCAGGATGACATTGATCCAGCGGCGCCATGCCGCGTCGTAGATGGGGTCGTCGGCGATCGCACGCAGCGACTCATCGTAGCCGAGCCGGTTTCGACTGATCGTTTCGAATTGATAGAAAAAGACGCCCTGCGGGGTTGGGTTTTCGACCAGATACCCGGCCAACCGCTCCAAGATGCGCAATGCCGTTTTGAAGTCGAAACGCCCCCCCTCTTTTTCGCTCTCTTTCACCACAAACGTTTGGAACGGCGAGAAGTAGTGTTTCATAACCGCCATCGCTCCGGCCATCGTGCCGCGGAGTTTGATTTCGGCCAGCAGGTAGTCGATTGCCAAGGGGAGTTTGACCGTCGAAAGGACTTCGCTTTTCATCGCATAGAGAATTTCTTGCGACGAATAGCCGTCTTCCAGCCGCTCAAGAAACGTCTTGAATAAGAAACGCTGTTCGACGTATTCCTCTTTGTCCAAAAGCATCGCCCTCAAAGCCCCTTTTTTGACCTTTCGTAATTCCCGAGATGGCGAGATGGACGACCGCACCTCGGACCCTTGTTCGAAAGTCCTTCGCGAAAAAGCAAAATAAGAACCCCGCCGACATAATTATCGGCGGGGTCTTTCATTTGGGAAGGGGGTCAAGGCCCCCGGGAGGACAGGCGGTTCGAAATCAGATTTCAAGACGCCGCGCCACTTCGGGATCGAATTGGCGGTACGCCGCCTGACCAAGAGAACGCGCCTCGTGCGACTGCCCGACATCGGGCCATGCGGTAATCGACTCGAGTTCCGGCATCAGGAGGACAAGCTGCTCGATCAGGTTGTCGGAGATGATGCGGATGCGGGACTCGCGGGTGAGTCGGCGAACCTGCTTCGCGGATTTCATAACCTTGACGAGCATAGCACGATTCCGAATCGGGTTTTCGAGTTCGTCTTCGATCGGGCCGATCAATTCGGAAAGGGGTACATCGAGCACCTTTTTCCAGGCCATCAGCTGAGAAAGTGTCAGATCGGTGGTCGGCTGTTCCTGACGACGGGCCTCCTGAACCGAGATGCCGAGTTTCCGAGCACAACTCGCGACGGAAACCGCCTGGTTACGACGAGCCACCGCAACCTGGTGAAGCGGCCTGTCGTTTTCGGGTTTGGCCGCCGAGGCAGCAGAAGGAACGAAATCGGTCATCGCACTGGCGGTAATGGGGATGTTGTGCAGTGATGTATCGCTCATTGATATCCTCCTTACCGGTTAAAACCGTCTGAGAGTGGTTACGAACACTAAAAGAAACCCTTCTCCTTTCACTTGTTCGTGTAAGTTACCGTTAGGCGTTCTCTTTCAAGTTCCGGAACCTTCAAAGGGTCGCGTCGACACTCGTTTTCGGTTCCTCAACTTCTTTTATCAAGCAATAAGCGTGCCATCTCGACAAAAATAATGGAAAAATAAAGAAACTCCGGTTTTTTCCCTTATCGGGTGAAAAACGAGGCACAAACATCTTCTTTTCCCGGCAAAAAGCGAGAATGCAGGAGTTTTCCGGAACAAGACCTATGAAAATGGTGAAAGCAAAAGAGGCCGTACTCCCGGAAATCGCAACAACTGTTGCAAAATGCAGCACTCCTGCAGTCGGTTCGACCGGCGATGCGGGCGGTCGGCGCATTTCGGTCAGCGGAGGCCGGAAACCTGCGTCATTGGGATATCGAAGAAATAAGGGGTTCCCCCGCGAACAAGATAGATCTTCGCGTTGGCCGACTCGGCGGCGAAATCGTTCCATTTGCGGGCGATGACATAAAGAATGTCGCTCGAAGTGATTGCCCAGCGGTTGGTCGGGGAATTGTCGAGAACGAAGCCGAAGATAACATCTCCGACCCTGACCGAACTTTTTGTGGTTTTAAAGAGAGTGGTGTCGCTCACGCGGGTCACGACCGCCCCACCCGATGGCATAATCTTGTAGTTGTCCATCGAGACCTGCGAAAGGAATGGATAGCGTCGGAGAAATTCGGCTTTGTCAATCGGTTCGACCTCGATCCCGAGAATCTTGTAGATGGCTTCTTCTTTGGTACTCCCGACAAGGGAGAACGAGTCCCCGGCCACGTTCCGCGAGTAGGAGGGAGCCGCCTTCGCCTCGCTGAACCCATCACCCGAAGAGGGGTCGGTGGTAAGGGCTTCGCCTCGCGTTTGCGAGGCATACCTCACTCCATTTCCCCTCTTTTCGGTCGAGACGCCGCTCATGGCTATTTGGCGTTCGAGCTGTTTCCCACCGCGGGTGAACTTGACATCGATGGTGTCGTCAAGGGTCACGCCGATCAGTGAGCGGGTGAAATCAAGCGAGGAATGGATCGGGATTCCGTTCGATTCGACGAGAATGTCTCCCGGTTCGAGTCCGGCGATTGCCGCGGGGCTTCCATTGGCAACCGATTTGACGCGGACGGCGTCGGTTTCACTTTCGCCGAGCGGGTATCTGTCGGTCGGCTCGACGATCTCTTCGAGAACGAGCCCGTGATGGTTCATTTTGGCAACCGAAGCGCGGAATAACCGTTCGGTAACCGAAGTGACAATGTCGACCGGAATGGCGAACGCGATATTCTGGGCATCGTCACGCACCGCGGCGTTCATTCCGATCATCTCCCCGTCAAGGTTGACGAGCGGACCGCCCGAGTTCCCCGGGTTGATCGGGGTATCGGTCTGAATGGTTCGTTCATAAGAGACCGTCTCGCTGGAGGTCAGAGGGCGGTTCAGGCCGCTGACGATCCCGCGGGCTGCGGCATTGGCATAACCGAACGGATTGCCGATTGCCAGTACATCTTCGCAGACGTATACCCGTTCGCTCTTGCCGAAGGTGATCGGTTTAAACGGCTTGTCGGCAACGATGCGCAGAAGAGCCAAGTCGGTTTCCGGATCGTGCCCGATAAACTCGATGTTGCGGTAGACCGTGCCGTCGAATGTGGTCACCCGAATATTTTCCAGGCCTTTGACCACGTGGTAGTTCGTAACGATGTAACCCCGTTCATCCATAATGATGCCGGAGCCCATTCCCATTACGCTTTCATGCTTCGATTTTTCGGCGAGTTGCCGTTTGTAAGAGTCCTTTTTGACTTCCGAGACGTCGAATCTCTTTTCGCCCCGAATACTGACCACCGAAGGGGCCGCCGCATCGTAGGCCAGAGCAAACGCATTCTTTTTCCCGGCGAGTGCTTCTTTTCCCGAAACAGGGATCGACAGAACAAAAGCGCACAATCCGACCAGCGCAAGGCGCCGAAAAGCACAAAAAGATGCTCGGTCAGAGCGGCGGTTCCGCGAAGACGGAATCGGAAGGAATCGTTTCATGGATGAATCTGCAATAAAACCTCGAAAAGGGGGCGAGGCCCTCCCCTTCGGATTGGGTCAACTGCAAAGAACAAACTCTCTGCGGGTCGTTCTTGTTGTAGCGAAAATAACCTTTACCCTATTTCGGTTATTTCCAACCCAAGGCTTTATCAAAAAACGATTCTTCCCTCAAGAAGCGTAATTCCACCGCGACTCCGAGGACCGGTTTGCCACTGATTGCGCTTAGGCGAAGTTTTACCAGGTCTTTCATCGTGGTCAGGAAACCTTCCGCTTCGTTTGCGGCCTCGCCCAACCGGCGGATCCCCTCGGCATCAGGTGCGGTATGATCGGGAAACGAGATTCCTTCGGTGGTTTTGATCCCTTCGCCTTCGAGCATTTTGTAGAAATTGTCTGGATTTCCGAGTCCGCAAAAGGGGACCCAGAGTTTTTCGCTTTCCTCCTTTAGCCGAGAAAAAGGGGCGGTCTGCCAGCCACCCGGGGTTCGACGGAAAAGGCGTGTCGGCCGTACCGCGGCTTCGGCCCAGAGAACATCGGGAGCGTAGGCTCGAACTTTCGTCTCAATCCGGCGGAGCTCCTTCTCGTCGATCAGGTCGGCACGGGTCAGGATCACGCCATCGGCACGGCGAATCGCCCCGAGCGGTTCGCGGAGAAAGCCGGCAGGGAAGAGCCCACCGCCAAATGGGTCGAGGCCGTCGACCAAGAGGATGTTCACGTCCCGACCGAGACGACGATGCTGAAACCCGTCATCCGATATGATGAGTTCCGTCTGCGGAAAGTCGGCCAAAAGCGCACGACCCGCCCCAACCCGGTCGGCTGCCTGGTAGTGGGGAACATCCGGAAATTCGATCGCCAGGAGCGCAGCTTCGTCGTTTTGTCGCGGGTATCGGTTTTGCTCCGCTTGCCGGGGCGAATTTTCCCGGAGGTGGTTCGACGCACGATACCCGCGGCTTAACAGGGCAGGTTTTATTCCGCGGGCCAGCGCCCGGCGCAGAAGAGCGGCGACGACCGGGGTCTTCCCCGTTCCCCCCATGGTCAGGTTCCCGATCACGACCACCGGAACGTTCAGCCGGTAGACTTTCTTCAACCCCCAATCGTAGAGAAGATTTCGCAAGCGAACGACCGGCGCGTAAAGGAGTGACGCCACCCGTAGCGGAAAATGAAGAAGGCCGAAGATTCCTCGGCGGTTTTTCACGATTTTCCGATAGTCCATTCTTTTCTGCGGTTTCGTTCCGTGTCTGTAAAGAGCCTGTGCCGCGGCGGCTCGAAATTCCGCGTAAATTTCGGAAAGATCCTTTGGTGTGTTAACCCCTGCGACGGATTTTCCCTTTTGGTTGACCGCAAGATTGCGGTCGAGGTCGGGGGAGGCGACGGCCCGATTTTAACCGTAACTTTCCGGTGACGCAAGAGAATCCGGGCGAAGCCTTCCGAGGAAAATCGGGGCAAGGGACCGTGCGTGATTACCGCCGCCAGAATCCGGGTGAGCAGATCAGCAGGGGAATATAGAGATCGAGACGGCCGACGAGCATAGTGAAGGAGTAGACCAGCTTGGTCATTTCGGAGAGACAGCCGTAATTTTGGCGGGCCCCGAGAACACCGAAACCGGGGCCGACATTACTGAACATCGAAAGGGTGGAACTGAACAGGTCGACCAAGCGAGCCGGTTCGCCCCCGGCCCCCCAAAGCGTCGGCGGTTCGAGGATCAAAACAAGCAGGGTGGTAATCGTTAAGAAGACGACCGTGAAGAAGAGGAAGGCAACAACGCCATACAGAAACGACTCGTCGACGACGGTCGGGCCGATCTGTTTGGTTCGGACCACGTTCGGTCGGTAAACTTTTTCGAGTTCCAGACGAAATGCTTTGGCCGCCACGACCGTTCGCCAGACTTTAGTTCCCCCCCCTGTACTTCCGGCACACCCTCCGATGAACATGACCCCCAACAAGAGGATAAGTGAGATACCGTTCCACTTTTCAAATTCCCCGGTCACGAAACCGGTGGTGGTCATCAGCGAAGCGACCTGGAAAAGGGAGAGGCGAAAGCCGTCCCACAGAAGCAGGAATTTCGAGCCGGAGGAAAGAGGGGTGCCGCTCGTGCCGAAGGTGTCGAAATCGTGATAGATCAGACCGCTGATGAAAATGACGAGGGTCACTCCCGTGACGATCGCGAGGTAAGTGCGCCACTCGACATCTTTGAACATTTCCCTCGGTTTACCGATGACCACGAAATAGAGGAGAACAAAATTCATTCCCCCAAGGAGCATAAAGAAAGTGAGGACCATCTCGATCAGCGGTGCGTTAAGGTTCGTCTCGGCGGCGAAATGCCCGACGCTGGCATTGAAGGTGCTGAATCCGCCGGTCGACAGAGCCGAAAAAGCATGGCAGACAGCATCGTAGGGGGCAACCCCCAGGGCGCAGAGGATCACGGTTAAGATCGCAACGAGCGTTGCATAGATCGTCACCAGCATCAGGGCGAACCGGCGATAGTGTGCCCAGGTTCCCGAGCCGACCCCCCCGCCTGCTTCGAGAATCATGATCCGTTTGCCCGCGGTGCCGTAGCCGAGGATCGCTACCAAGAAAACCATGATTCCGAGCCCCCCCATGAAGTGGGTCACCGCCCGCCAAAAGAGGATGGTGCGGGGGAGCTGTTCAGGTTTTTCGATGTCGGAGAAAATCGTTGCGCCGGTGGTCGTCAGGCCGGAAGTCGCCTCGAAGAGGGCGTCGCCGAGACTCACGGTAACATCGGGTATGCGGCAGGTGCCGCTGAAAAGATAGGGGAGCGCCGCCAGAACAGTGGCCAAAAGCCAGCTGAGGGGAACGACCGCCAAGGCCTCTTTGCGCAGGAGGTGCCGGTCGGCTCGGCGTCCGAAGTAGGAGAAGACGGCGCCGACCGCGACCGAAACTAAAATCGAGAGAAGAAGCCCGATCACACCGGGTTTTTCGTAAACCCAATTTCCGCCGAGCCGGTGATGCCCCCAAGGGAGCGCCATCAGCATTCCCCCGGCCATAATAAACGCAACAATCCCGAGGATGCGGAAGATCAGGCGAAAGTTCATTTTGCGAGGATCCGCTCAATAAACCCCGTATCGATTTTCCCGGCAACAAAGTCAGGATTCGTGAGGATTCGTTTTTGGATCGGAATCGATGTTTTGATCCCTTCGATACGCAGTTCGGAAAGGGAACGCAGCATCGTTTCGATCGCTTCATCACGAGTCGGTTGGTGAACCAGCAGTTTACCGATCATGGAATCGTAGTGCGGACTGACCGTGTAGCCGCTGTATGCGTGGGAGTCGAAGCGTACGCCGAAACCGCCCGGAGGAATCAGGCGGGTGATCGTCCCCGGACAGGGGCGAAACTGATCGGCGGGATCTTCGGCATTAATACGGCACTCGATGGCGCAGCCGTTGTGCTTGATTTCTTCTTGAGTGTGGGAGAGGGGGGCGCCCGACGCGACCCGGATCTGTTCTTTGATCAGGTCGATACCGGTCACAAGTTCCGTGACAGGGTGTTCCACCTGAATTCGGGCGTTCATTTCGATGAAGTAATAGTTTCCTTGGGTGTCGACGACAAACTCGACCGTCCCGGCGGTTGTGTAGCCCGCCTCGAGAACCAGCCGTTTGGCCGACTCGCAGAGTTCCGAACGGAGTTCGTGCGAAAGGTTCGGTGCGGGACTTTCTTCGATGAGCTTCTGATGGCGCCGCTGCATCGAGCAGTCGCGTTCCCAATGGTGAACGACGTTCCCGTGCCGGTCGGCCATAATCTGAGCCTCGACGTGCCGAGGGTTTTCGATCAGTTTTTCAAGGTAGACTGCCGGGTTGCCGAAGGCCACGGCCGCTTCCTGGGCAGCTTGTGCCAGGCCGGTTTTGAGCTGGTCGGTGTTATACGCCACGCGCATGCCGCGCCCCCCGCCACCGGCCGAGGCTTTGACCAGGACCGGATAACCGATCCGCTTGGCCACGGTAAGCGCCTGCCCTTCGGAGTCGATCAGGCCATCGCTGCCCGGAACGACCGGAACGCCGACCCGTTTGGCGATACTGCGCGCCATGTTTTTGTCGCCGAGCAGTTCCATCGCCTCGGCAGTCGGACCGATAAACTCATAACCGCAGGCGCGGCAGATTTCAGCGAAATGGGAGTTTTCGGAAAGGAAGCCGTACCCGGGATGAATCGCGTCAACATTGCCGAGTTCGGCGGCACTGATGATCCGGTCAACCTTGAGGTAACTCTGCGCCACCGGAGCCGGTCCGATACAGATGGCGCGGTCGGCCAGTTCGAGATAAGCGCTGTCGCGATCGGCCTCGCTGAAAACGACAACCGACTCAATGCCCATCTCGCGGCAGGCTCGGATAATACGAAGGGCAATCTCGCCCCGGTTCGCTATGAGAATCCGTTTAAACATGGTTTTCGCCCGTTTTTTATCCGCGACTCAGCCGCGGGTATCGACTTTGAAGAGAGGACGTCCGAATTCGACCGCTTCACCATCCTTGACCAGGACCGCAACAATCTTTCCGGAAATTTCTCCCTTGATCTCGTTGAAAACTTTCATCGCTTCGATGATACAGACCGTTTTGTCCGGCCCGATGACATCGCCGACCGAAACGAACGGCGGGTTTTTGGGAGAAGAGGAGACGTAGAATGTGCCGACCATCGGAGACTTGATCAGCTCAATGTGCGACTCGTCTTCTTGCGGCTCGGCTTTTTCGGCGGGCGCCGAAACAGCCGGGGCGGGAATCGCCGTGGGGAAAACCGTCTGAACCGGCAGGGGGGTAGGGAGTTCGGCCCCTCGGCGTTTCAGGGAGATTTTAAACTCGTTATTCTCGAATTCGAATTCGGTCAGATCGTTTTTCTTCATCAGATTGACGAGATCGGAAATTTGACCGACAACAAAGTTGTCCGTATCTTTTTTGGGAGTCTTTTTCGCGTCTGTCTTGGCTTTTTCTGCCGATTCTTTTTGACGTTTTGCCATCTCGATTTATCCGTGGGTTAAATGGTTCCGGTAACAGACCTCTTCTCGTTAAAAGGAATGATAACGCTTTCGTCGGGATGTTACTATTCCTTTAACGACATCGCAAGGGTGATATTTTCGGCGAAATAACGGCTCTAGCGGATTCCCGCGATAATGACCCGCTTCAGGCCGGCATAATCATTAACAATGTCAAAATGATCGAACGGGGTCCCTCGGATAAACTCGGCGATAGCCTCGGCGATCATTGGGCTGATTTCGACCATCAGGAGCCCTCCCGGTTCCAGGTGATCGGGAGCTGCGGTCAGAATCCGTTCAACGAACTCTGTCCCTTTCTTCCCGGAGAGGAGCGCGATTTTCGGTTCAAAGTTTTTGACTGATTTGTCGAGCGCGTCATATTCGCTCTGACTGACGTACGGCGGGTTGCTGACGATCAGCGTGAACTTTTCGTCGGGAGCGATCGCCGAAAAAAGGTCGGAATGGCGGAAATCGATCCTTCCCGCCACGCCGTGTTTCCCGGCGTTCCTTTTTGCCGCACCCAGCGCCGGTTCCGAAATGTCGACCGCGGTCAGTTCGGCACCCGAAACATTCTTGGCCAGGGCGACCGCCAGCGCACCGCTTCCGGTGCCGATATCTAATATCCGCGCCGACCGATCCCCTGTTTTTTGAGCCCGTTGCCGGAGAAACTCGACCCCTTCCAAGACGATCGTTTCGGTTTCGGGTCGGGGGATCAGAACGTCGGAATTCACCTCGAAATCGAGCGAGTAAAACTCTTTGTGACCGATCAGGTAAGCGGCCGGTTCCCCCGCGGCACGTCGTTTGACCAGTTCCCGAAACGCGGCCCGCCCAACGTCGTCGGGGATCTCGTCGTATCGGAGGTAAAGACCGACACGGTTCGTTCCGAGGGCGTTGGCCAGAAGGAGCTCCGTTTCGAGGCGAGGATTCTCGAATCCCCGACTTTTAAAGTACTCGGAGGTCCATTCCAAAAGCCGACGCGTTGTCCAGGGTTCTGCTGGCATGCCGGAACCTTTCCCCGTGGGCGGGATTATTCTTCGATCGGCCCGAAAGAACTTCGAAGTTCTTGGCGTTCGTAATCGATCAGCGCATCGATCACCGGAGTCAGGTTTCCTGCCAGGATCGAGTCGAGCTTGTAGAGCGTCAGACCAATTCGGTGATCGGTAACGCGGTTTTCGGGAAAATTGTAGGTTCGGATTCGCTCACTGCGGTCACCGCTGCCGATTTTGCTCAGACGTTCTTCCGAACGCTTTTTTTGTTCGTCGAGGCGCTTGTGTTCGTAGATACGCGATTTGAGAACACGGAGTGCTTTCGCCAGGTTTTTGTGCTGGCTCTTTTCGTCTTGGCAACAGACGACGATCCCCGATTCGAAGTGGGTCAGACGGATCGCCGACGACGTCTTATTGACATGCTGCCCTCCGGGGCCACTCGAGCAGAATCGGTCGATACGGTAATCTTCCGGTTTCAGGTCGACTTCAACATCTTCGGGTTCGGCCATAACCGCCACCGTCGCCGCCGATGTGTGGATACGCCCTTTGGCTTCGGTTTCGGGAACGCGCTGTACACGGTGTCCGCCGCTTTCGAACTGCAGTTCGCGGAAACAGCCTTCCCCCGCGACGCCAAAGATGATCTCTTTGAATCCCCCCATCTCGGTAGCGTTCATCGACATCATTTCGGTTTTCCAGCCGCGGTCTTCGCTGTAGTGCTTGTACATCTCGAAAAGATCGCGCGCGAAAAGGGCAGCTTCGTCTCCGCCGGTACCGGCACGAATTTCGACGATGCAACTTGTCCGGTTCGAGTCGGATCCGCCGATCGTCATATCGAGCAGTTCGTTCCAGATTCCTTCCCGTTCCTTTTTCAGGTCGGGAATTTCGGCCTCGGCTAACACTTTCATTTCGGGATCGGACCCGGCGATCATCTCTTCGGCTTCTTTGATCTCGCCGTTGAGCCGGAGGAATCGGCGGTACTTGCCGCAAAGCTTGGCCAACGAGCCGTATTCCCCGGCGACCGATGCCATGCGGTCGGCGTCGCCCAGAACATCCGGATCGACCATCTCCTTCTCGAGAACCTCGAAACGATCGAGTTTTTCGTCCAACAGCTTTCGCATAGAAGACCCTAAAAAAACGGTTATTCCACTGTAACCCTTACCCGCGCGTTTTCAGATTCTACCCCTTCGGGTAGCGGGGAGCGAGTCAAAGAGGAATAACCTGGAATACCGCCGCGGTTGGGTAAGCTCAGTCTTACTCGTTCTCTTTTTTGCCGAAGATTTTGATGTTCGAGAACTTCCGGCGGAATTTTTCGATGCGCCCGGCGGTGTCGACATACTTCAGTCGGCCGGTGTAGAACGGATGGCAGGCACTACAAATATCGACCTTCAGTTCCGGCCTGGTCGAACGGGTCGTGAACGTGTTACCGCACCCGCAGACGACCTTCGTCTCGACATAGTTGGGATGGGTGTTTTTTTTCATGGCAGGTTCTCTCTGATGACGTTGGATTTCGGCCTCCACCCACTAAAGGCTTTAAGCGGAGAATAGGCCGGGAAACGATTCCATTTTATCTTCTCGGGTCTTTCCCACAAGGGGGGAGGGACCGGTTACGGGACGAGGGAGCGGGAAAACCAGGGCGTGGGTTTTAGGGGGAATTTCGCGGTTATTTTCGGAGTTTTGCCCACTGTTTTTCGAGCCGAACCGCAGAGACCTTGACCGCGGTTCCGAGCCTTTGCGCGAAGAGCGAGACCTGATACTCCTCGAGCATCCAGCGATAGATTTCCCACTGCGGGTCGAGAATCCCCGCCGCGTCTTGGCGCGCCCTTTGATCGAAACAGCGGGTCCAGAGTCCGGCCAGCTCGGCGCTTGAGGCGCGGTCGGCCGCCGCCCCTCCGCTTCGGAGTTTTTCGTAACGTATCGGGATTGCCTTCAAGTAGCGCGGGTACTCCCAAAGCCAGCGGATCGGGGTGCGCAGATGGAACTCGGGCGAGAAGAGTCGCTGGAAGGTTTCGCGACTGTCGGCGCCCGCCTCGCCGAAGAGGGGGGAGCGGTGCTTTTCGACGCACAGGCCCGCCTCGCCGTACGCTTCGGCCAGGGCAGGGAGCCAACGGGTCATCTGTTGCGCGGCAAGGGGGATCCCTCGCTCCGCCGCCTGAACAAGTTGGTTAAATTCCCCCTCGCAGCGGGGAGTCGGAAAGGATCCGTCTTCGGTTTTGAGTGCCGCTCCGATCGCAAGGCGTGCCATCAGTTCTTGGGCGTCCGTCGCCGTTTTGAAGTGGGGAACTGCTCCGAGACGGAGCCTGATCCGATCGATGTTCGGCAGGTGGTCGAGTTGGTGCCTCAGGGCACGACGGCATTTTTGCGCGATCAAGAGGATCACACCGAGCCGGGTCTCCTCCTGCGCCCTTTGTACCGAGTCGAACAGGCGCAAAGAAAGGGGGGTGAATTTACCGGGAGTTCCGTCCGGAATTTCCCCCTCGTTCAAAAAGCGACGGTGGCATAGCGCAGGCGAGACAGTCAGCACCATTTTATCCCGCCTGAGGGTGACCGTTTCGGGGAGCGAGCCGAAATCCCACGATTCGACGTCGTCGCGAACCCATGCCGAGCGGGTCAGTGTGGCCAAGGTCCGATTCACCTCGTCGCCGAGTTCCCGCTCGATCGTTTCCGGGTCGCGTCCCTCGGCCAAGACGTTCCCTTCCGTGTCGACCACCCGCAGGTTCAGCCGAAGCGATTCGGGGAGTCGATCCGGGTCGAAATCGGCGGGCGTGACCAGGCGGCCGGCAAGGCGCGAGACCGCACGGGCGAGCTGTTCGAGGAAATCCCCCCCGCCGAACGGAATCTCTTCGGTCAGAAGGCGTGCCGTCTCGGGCATCGGCACGAGGGGGCGACGGATTTCTTTCGGGAGCGTTTTGAGCAGAAGAAGGGTTTTCTGTTCCAGAAGCCCCGGAACGAGCCAGCCGATTCGGTTCGAATTTTTCAATTCGCCGAACTCTTCCGGCCGAAGAGTGGCGGTCAGACCGTCTTCTTTCTCTCCCGGCTCGAATCGGTACGAGAGGGGAACCGAAACGCCCGAGAAGGTGGTGATCTCGTCCGGGAAATCCTCGGCCACCGAGGTGCTGACCGGTCGGGCGCAGATATCTTCGAAGGTAAGGAGCAGGCGGCGCTTCTCTTCGTTTGAGAGTTTTGTGTACCACGAGGTAAGGGTCTTTTTGTCGTAGACCTCTTCCGGAATCCGAGCCTCGTAAAACTCGCGTAGCGCCTCGTCGTCTCTTAGGAGGGAGCGTTCCCGAAGCTTAGCCTGAATTTGATCGATCGACTCGATCAACGCTTGGTTCTTGCGGAAGAAATCGAGATGACAGTCGAAATCGCCGCGAACCAGTGCCTGGTCGATAAAGATGCGACGCGCGCGGGCCGGTTCGTCGGGACCGAAATGAACCCTGCGTTTCGGCACCAAGATAAGTCCGAAAAGACTGACGGTCTGCCACGCGTGTACACATCCGGTTTCACGCAACCAGAAGGGATCGAAAACTTTTTTGGTCAGCAGATGGGATGCCAGCGGCTCGATCCAGGCCGGATCGATTTTCGCGGCACAGCGTAGGTAGCGGCGGCCGGTCTCGACCCGTTCGGCGGCAACGAGCCAGGAGTATTTTTTGCGGACAAGGCCGCTTCCGGGCCAGAGAACGAATTTCGAGTTTCCGGCGATGTTGTATTCCCCCTTTTCGGTCCGCAGGGCGATTCCCGTGAGGATACCGGTCAGGATCGACCGGTGAATTGCGCCGTAGTCGTCTTTCTTTTCGCTTTCCCGCGGTGGCAGAAGTTTCGCCTCGCGCAGGAGTCGCAGAATCTGTACGTAGACGTCGGACCATTCGCGCATCCTGCGGAACGAGAGGAAGTTTTGCCGACACGCCTTACGGAGCTGCGAACCGGAAAGGGTTCCCTTGAGTCCCTGCCAGAAACGCCACAGCTTGATATACGACAGGAAGTCGGATTCGGGATCGAGGAACGGTTCGTGTGCCTCGTCGGCCTTGGCGGCGGACTCGGCCGGACGTTCGCGGGGGTCTTGTATTTCAAGAGCCGACGCGATCACCAGCACTGCTTCCGTTACCCCTTCGTCGATTCCCGCCAAGATGATACGCGCCAGACGCGGGTCGAGGGGGAGACGACCGAGCTGCCGGCCGATTTCGGTGATCTTGTGTCTTTCGTCGATCGCGCCGAGTTCGTAGAGGGTTTTGTAACCGTCGAGAATCGCCCCGCGTGCCGGCGGGTCGAGAAAAGGAAATTTCTCGATCGCGCCGAGCCGATAGGCAATCGTCTGCAGGATCACCGATGCCAGGTTGGTTCGTCGAATCTCGGGGGTGGTGAACTCGTCGCGTGCGTTGTAATCGGCCTCACTGTAAAGACGAATACAGATGCCCGGCCCGACACGTCCGCATCGCCCGGCCCGCTGGTCGGCCGAAGCGCGGGAAATCGGCTCGACCGGCAGCCGTTGCATACGCGAACGGGCCGAGTAGCGGCTTATCCGCGCCGTTCCAAAGTCGATCACATAGCGTATCCCCGGTACGGTCAACGACGATTCGGCAACATTTGTGGCGATAACGATCTTCCGCCAACGGCTTTTGGCGAAAATCTTCTGCTGGTCAGCAAACGACAGGCGGGCATAAAGGGGAAGGATTTCGGTTTTTCTTGTGACGTCGTCGCCCGGGATCGGGTGGTGTTTCAGGAGCTTGGCCGTCTCTAAAATGTCGCGCTGGGTAGGTTGAAACACAAGGATATCGCCGCGTCCGAGCCGTGCCAATTCGTCGACTGCGGCCAAAAAGGCCTGTTCGCGCAGTTCTCCTTCATCGAGTTCGCGCCGCCGAACCGTGTTTCGGTCTTTGACGTCCTCGACCAACGCAAACTCCTCGGGAGGGCGATACCGGATTTCGATCGGATAGGTTCGTCCCGAAACCTCAATGATCGGTGCCGGTTTGCCGTCGTTTGAAAAATGTTCGGCGAACCGTTTCGCATCGATGGTGGCCGAGGTGACGATCAGTCGAAAGTCGCGTCGTTTGGTCACAACGCGTCGCATCATGCCGAGAAGAAAATCGATATTGAGCGACCGCTCGTGCGCCTCGTCGATGATGATGGTGTCGTAAGTTTCGAAGAGAGGATCCCGTTGAGACTCGGCCAAGAGGATCCCGTCGGTCATCACCTTAACGAGGGTCGATTCGCTCGTCTTGTCGGTAAAGCGAACCTTAAAGCCGACTCCTTCCCCGAGGGGGGTGCCGATCTCTTCGGCAATACGGCGGGCGACCGCACGTGCGGCCAGACGGCGCGGCTGCGTGTGTCCGATCATCCCGCAGACCCCCCGCCCGAGCTCCAGACAGATTTTCGGAAGCTGCGTCGATTTTCCCGAACCGGTCTCTCCGCAGACGACGACCACCGGGTGGTTTTTGATCAGATCGGCGATTTCCCGACGACGCCCGCAGATCGGCAGTTCGTCGTCATATTTCATTGTGGGGAGCGCGTGTTTTCGGGCACGCGCCTTTTCGATCGAGGCACAAATCCGCTCGGCCAGACGGCGGACCGCTTCTTCGTGCTTTTTCTGCGGTGCATTTTTGACCGGTCCCGGTCGGAAAGGTTCCTCCTCCGCCGAAACGAAAAGGGAAGAGAACTCGCGACGGAGCCGGTTCCACTCCCGGGCGAGCGCCGGACGGTCGGCGGTCATTGTTTTCGACAAGAGTCGGCGGAGGTTATGGAACGAAACGGACATCGTGCGTGTCGTGCGGACTACCGGCGCAAATGAGCGTCGCCGTAGACGATGTATTTGTAACTGGTCAGTTCATTGATGCCGCACGGGCCGCGGGCGTGGAATTTGTCGGTACTGATTCCGATTTCGGCACCGAGACCGAAAATTCCGCCGTCGTTCAGACGGGTGCTGGAGTTGACCATGACCGCCGAGCTGTCGATTTCGGTGGTAAATTTGCGGATCGCATTAATGTCGCGCGAGATGATCGCCTCGGTATGTCCGGACGAGTGCGCGTTAATATGCGCAATTGCCTCGTCGATCGAGTCGACCACCTTGACCGAGATGATCGCCGCCAGGTATTCGGTATCATAGTCTTCGTCGGAGGCAGGAAGCGTTTCGGGACAGAGGGAACAGGTTTTGACATCTCCGCGTATTTCGACTCCATGTTCGGCAAGCGCCTTGACGAGCCGAGGAAGGAGCGTCGGGGCCGCCGACGAATGGACGACAAGCGACTCGGCCGTATTGCAGGTTCCCAGCCGCTGGCATTTGGAATTGATAAGGACCCTTTCGGCAACGTCGGAATCGGCGTCGTCGTCGATGTAAACGTGGCAGTTCCCCGCGAAGTGTTTGATGACCGGCATGCGTGCCCCTTCGGTGACACGGCGGATCAGCTGCCCGCCCCCGCGCGGGATCGTCACACTGATATACTCGGGCATTGCCAGGAATTCGTCGATCGCCTCGCGGTCGGTGGTGTTGAGTACCTGCACGGCGTCTTTCGGCAGTCCAGCCTCTTCGGCGGCTTCGGCCAGCACTTCGGCCAAGACCAAATTCGAGCGGATCGCTTCTTTTCCGCCGCGCAAGATCACCGCGTTACCGCTCTTCACGCAGATGGCCGCGGCGTCGGTCGTGACATTCGGCCGCGACTCGTAGATGAAGAAGACCACACCGAGCGGGACGCAGACTTTTTGGATTTCCAGCCCGTCGGGACGGATGGTCGAGTCGACGATCTTCCCGATCGGGTCGGGGAACATCGCGATCTCTTCGAGTGCGGTTGCCATCTCGGTCAGCGTTTTTTCGGTGAGTCGAAGCCGGTCGATCATTGCCGGAGAAAGACCGTTTCTTTCGGCATCGGCCAGGTCTTTCGCGTTTTCGGCCACGATCTTCTCTTGTCGCTCCAGGAGTTTCCGGGCGGTCAGAAGGAGCCATTTGTTTTTGACTTCGCCGCGGACCGCCGCCAGTTTGGCTGAGGCGGCTTTGGCGCGTTTGGCGGTTTCGAGACAATATTCTTTCAAGTTTTCCATCGTTCGATCCCCTGGGGTGTTTGGACGGTTGGTTGAATTTCAGTCGGCGGCGATCTCGCCAAGGAGCGGCCCGACAGCCGCGATAAAACGCCGCGTCGAGCGAGCGCGGTGGCTGATGATTGATTTCAGGAGGGGGGAAAGGTCTCCGAAAGTGCGGTGGTACTCGATCACCTCAAAGAGCGGATCGTACCCGAATCCGTTTCGGCCATGTTGCTCAAAGAGGATCCGCCCGCAGCAGTACTCTTCGCACGCGAAACGGATCTTGCCCGTCGGATCGGCAAACGCCATCGAGCAAGTATAGTGTGCTGTTCGTCGTTCGATCGGAACCCCCCGCAGTTTTTCCAGAAGAAGTTCGTTGTTCTTTTCGTCGGTATGATTGACGCCGGAAAAGCGGGAGGAGTAGATCCCCGGCGCCCCGTCAAGGGCATCGACCGAAAGGCCGCTGTCTTCGGCCACGGTCCATCGTTTGAAGAAAAGGGCATATTCCCTCGCCTTCTTGGCGGCATTTTCGGCGAACGTGCCTCCGTCTTCCACGACCTCGGGCGCCTCGGGAAAGTCGGCCAGGGTAACGATCTCGGTTCCCGTCGGGGCAAGAACCCGACCCATTTCTATCCCCTTGTTCCGATTCCCGGATCCGAGCAAGATGATAGGCTTTGACATAGAGCCCTTTCTGCGTTATGATGAACCTTCGCGCTATTTTAACACTTTCCGAATAATTTAAAACACCACCATGGCCGAAACCGAGCAAAAGAAACTCTACACGTTTGGCGAAGAGCTGACCAACGCCATCTCGCATGGGGTTGGGACACTTCTTTCGATTGCTGCCCTCGTACTGTTGATTTTGCGTGCCGTTGAACGCGCGCCGGAAGGCTCGACCGCTTCGTATGTGGTGGGGTTCGCCATCTTCGGCTCAACGCTGATTCTTCTCTACACGATGTCGACCCTCTATCACTCGATGCTTCCGCGTCCGGTCCGGTTTGTCTTTAAGATGCTCGACCATTCGGCCATCTACCTGTTGATTGCCGGTACCTACACGGCATTTTGCCTTTCGGCCCTTCGCGGTCCGGTGGGATGGACCCTCTTCGGGCTCATCTGGGGGCTGGCGGCGATCGGCGTTACGATGGATACCGTCTCCGCCTGTCGGCTGAAATGGGTTTCGCTTACCCTCTACCTTTGTATGGGGTGGCTCGCTCTTATTGCGTTCCCCTCGCTGCTGACGGCTCTCCCCCCCCTTTCGCTTAAGTTTCTTCTGTTCGGCGGAATCGCCTATACCGTCGGGGCTATCTTTTTCGCGATCAGAAAGAAGTGGCTCCATTCGATCTGGCATTTTTTCGTTTTGGCCGGGAGTGTTCTTCACTTCTTTGCCGTCTATTTCGTTGTCTGACGGGCACCTTTCGCGTTCCGTTCCCCCTCGTTTCCCCCTTGGTGACGCCCTTTTCGGCAGAAGCCCGGTTTCGTACAGGGCCTCTGTTGTTCTTGACTTCTCGGCCCGAAAAGACTAGCATCGCGCGCCGGTTTTTCGTCGGGAAGGATTCACTTTATCGGGAGATTTGATGCGTAGACGGGAACTCTTGCGGGGTTTGCTACTGGGAATGACGCTTTTACCGACATTCTCGTGCAAGGCTCTTATGGAGTACAAACCTCCGAAAAGCGGTTCCGGCGGCGAAAACGATCTTCTCAAAACGATGGTCGGCCCCGATACCGTTACCTTCGATATTCTGATTGTCCATGTTCCCCACCAGCAGCGGGAACTCTTGGAAGAACTATGGCAGGAAGTTGACGAACAGGTCGGCGACCCGGAAGTGAAAAATCGCCTGCTCGGAAACGGTTTCCGTGCCGGGATCATCGGTGCCTCGATCCCGGAACCCCTTTCGCGCCTGATGGAGATCAAGGGGCGTGGGCTTCGCGAGTCGGTCGAAGAAGAGGTAGACCTCGAAAAAGGCCATGCCTCGCCGCTGACCCTTTCGAAGATTCAGACCCTCGATCCGGGGAAAATCACGGTCATCCCGACTTTCGACAAACCGGTCGATCGAATCCCCGTTTTAACCCATGTCGGGGGCTCCTTTTCGGCGGAACTTTATCGTAACGCCACAACCTCCTTTTCGGTGGCGGCCGAGCCGCTGGCCGACGGTTCGGTTTCGTTCGAGTTGACCCCGTTCCTAACCTTCGGCGACGCCGAACCGGTAACCAAGTACCAATACGGGCAACTTGTTCGCACCACCGAACAACCGACCAAAACCTTCGACGAGTTGCGGGGGCAGTTCCCCTTGCGTCCCGGCCAGTTCCTCGTGATCGGCCCTTCCGACCGACATGTTGCCGGACTTGGGCACTACTTCTTTACCCAGGGACTCGGTGACTTCGACAGCAAAATCATCGTCATTCGCCTCCTTTTTACCCAGCACGACAAGCTTTTCCATCAATTCCCCGGTTTCCAAGACGTTTACGAAAAGGGGAAAGACGGCAACCTGGTCGCCGTCGGGGCGGAAGACGATAAGTAGATCTCCTTTTGGAAGAAGGGTCCCGAGAAGAACGAAAAGTCCGTAAAAAAAGCAGAGCATCGGTGGAGAACAAACCGACGCTCTGCCCGATAATTTGATGGGCCCGTTTTCCCACCAACATTACTAAGGGCTCTCCTACTCCGAGTAAGAAAACCTCAAGTCGTTTAACACCTGCCGCCTTCGAAAGTTCCTTCGAAAAAATTATTTTCAGAAGGTTTCCAGTGTTTTGGTCAGCGTTTCTTTCGTGAAGAGTCCCCGGAGGATGATTGGCTCCTCGGGCGTTTCGGGCGTAAAGATCATCAAAACGGGAACCTGTTCTCCGCCGTAACGGCGCAGAAGGTCGCCGACGGCGCGGCTTTCCGCGGAGTCATCGCGGTTGGTCCAATCGCCGGTCATCGTCAGGATTTCCTTCTCGCGGAAGAGCGTCTCGATTTCCGGGGCGCGGAGCACCGCCGCTTCGAGCACCTTGCAGTTCACGCACCAGTCCGCCGTAAAGTCGATCGCGACTCTCTTGCCCGAAGCGAGTTCCCTGTCGAATTCCGCCCGATCGAAGAGTTTCCACTCGGTTTGGGCCAGTTCACCGTCGCGTGCGGCACGGATCCCCCATCGGGTCAGTTTCTCCCGAAACATCCCCTGCATGGTTGGGAACGGATAACCGACATCGCTTTGGAGGGCCGGCATCTCGAACGAGAAAAGGAGCGCCGCGACCGCTACGGCCAGGGCTGTCAGCCGGATACGCCACCGTTTTCGGTCGGGATCGTATTGATTGTGTCCCAGATACCAGCAGGAAAACCAGATGGCGGCTAACAGGACCGTCATCGGTAGAATCAATTCGAGGGGCATCGAATAGAGAATCCAGATCACCGCCGGCAAAAGGATAAACCCCATGATTTTCCTGAAGGTCTCCATCCAGGCTCCCGGTTTCGGCAGGAATTTGAGCAATTCCGGAAATGCCCCGATCACCAGGAAGGGCGCGGCCATTCCCAGACCGATAACCCAGTAGACGAGCAGCACCGAGAAGACCGAGCCGTTTTTCATCAGGGCGTCGGTCCAAACGAGCGCCGGACTCAACATGGGCGCACCGCACGGAATCGCGAGCAACGTCGTGATGACCCCTTTAATCCAGCCGCCGAACCCTCCTTCTTTTCTCATCAGGTCGTTCGATTTCGGGCCACCGAGGATTTCAGGCAAGGTGATCTCCCAGACACCCATCAGGTTGAGCGCCATCGCGAAGACGACACATCCCATCACGATCTGGAACACCCCGTAGGTAAACAGATAGGAAAGACCGACGCTCATGAGCGCCAGAACCGTAAAGACGCTCAGAACCCCTGATGTGTAACAGAGGTTCAGAAAAAAAGCACGGGAACGATTTCGGCCCGCCTGTTCGAAAAAGCCGACGATTTTCAGACCGATGATCGGAAGCACACACGGCATAATGTTCAGGATCATTCCGCCGAAAAACGCGTAAAGTAGGTTCCGCAAGAGCGAGAAGTCGGCGACAGTTGTTGGTTTTTCGTTTTTGTTTAGCGTTTCGTTCGGGGTATCGTTTACGGAACCGGGCTTACCGTGCTTTTCAACAGCTTCGAAAAGTATGGCGAGCTGCGTCGGGTCGGTGCCGAGGCTGACGGAGAATTCTTTCCGAACGGGGATACAGGTGTTTTCATCGCAGCAGAGCGCTTCGATTTTTCCTCGCGGGTCAAGGGCAAGAATCTGCCTCGACGCGTCGTCCCCGGGGGTCGCCCCGGTGCGATACCAGATCGGCGCGACGGCGTCGAACATGTCGATCCATTCTTCGAGCGTTTCTCCCATAAAATCGACGTTCGTGATCGGGGCGGCTCCCCGAAACGCGCCGAGGACAAACGACGAATCCGCCGTTTTAAATTCGAGGTCGAGTCGGGTCGGGGTACCCCCCGGAACGACCGGTTGAGTGAGCGAGTAGGTGTGCTTTCCGGGAAAATCCCCGTGTACGACGACCCATGCGACCGGTTCTCCTTCGGCCTCGGCCGGCTTTTCCCAGGCGGGAGATTCCCCCGCGGGTGGGTAAAGCAAACCGGTAATTTCCATCACATCGGCCCCCGCTGCCCGGCAGAGGGAGATCAGAAGAAAAAACAAAAGAGACGGGAAGAATTTTGTCATGGGGAGTCCCGTTCTTTCACTTTACGGCTGCATCCGAGAGACGGTTTTATAGTAATTCCCGAATGTCTTTTTGGGAAATTGTGCGGCGAAGTGCTGGGCTCGGATGATTCGACCCAAGTCTTCCTCGGAAAGACGCCGGATGATTTTGTGCTCGCTGGTAATGATTTCCGGTTTGGCGAACAGTCTTTTCCCTTTCGGGTATCGGTACAGACGGATTTTTGCAGGGAACCGCCCTTGGCGAGAGAGCAAGTCGTTGATCGCCGTCCGTGCCATCGGGGTATAGAGGCCCGGATTCATATAGAAATTAAGTTTGTTGTAGACGTCGATAAACTCAAAGTAGACCTCGCTCATTTGCGGGTCGTCAAATGAGCGGGTCGCGATAAGATATTCATACCACTTGCTTGCGAAGGAAATTTCCCCCGAGGCGCTGTCGTGTGTGATCTCGAAATCGGGGTTCAACAGAAAGCGGGAATGGGGGTCTTTCTTTTCGGCAAGTGAGCCGCGCAACGTGGTGATGAACTGGTCGATCTCGCTCAGGGGCAATTCCGTCTGCACGCGATGAATCGGGTCGAGGAGGACGAATTTTTCGATCTTTCGGTAGTAGATGATCACTTCGTCGTTGTCGCCGATAAAGTCGATCACCATCCCTTCGCCGAAAAGGGTGGTCGTGACGATCTGCATTCCCTTTTCTTCTCCCTCTTTGCGGATGGTCATCACGTTATCGATGCGGAATCGATCGAACGCCGTCTCTTCGCTCGTTCCCTGCGGTTCCGCGGCGGAAAGCACGCCGAAAAAAGCGATAAAGACCGAAAATATCGAAAGAACGACCGGTGTCGAACACCGCGACAATCCGTTTATCATACAAACACTCCGTTGATTGCGTGACCGACCCTTTTCAGACCAAACGTTTCGTTCGGTCTGAAAATCCGAACTGTTGTTGTCGTCAGGCGATAAGGACGGCTTATTTGGGGGCGAGGGTGCAGCTGAGCTTTTTCCCCATTTGTTTCGGCGGGGCCTCGACTTTAGCGATATCGGAAAGCTGCTCGATGACATACTCCATCAGTTTCGTGCCCTCTCCGACGTGAGCGACCTCTCGCCCACGGAAGTTGATTGAAACGAGGACTTTATCTTTCTTGCTGAGAAACTCGCGTCCTTTATTGATCTTGACCGTAACATCGGCCTCGCCGGTCTTCGGACGCATGCGGATTTCTTTGAGCCGACCTTTGGAAGATTGCTGCTTGGTGTCTTTTCTCCGTTGCTGATACCTGAATTTGCCGTAATTCATGATCTTGCAGACGGGAGGTTTGGCGTCGGGTGCGACTTCGACCAAATCGAGTCCGAGATCACGGGCCTTGGAAAGCGCCTCGGCCGTGGGCATCACACCGAGCTGTTCCCCTTCGTTTGAAATGACGCGGACTTGCGAAACCCTGATCATTTCGTTGATACGCTGTAGGTTTTTACTCTTACTGTTTTCCATTCTGCTTCGCTGTTTGCTGCTCCTGTTGTGTTGCGGAACGGGGGTGACGCCTGCGACATGGCGGGCGCACGAAAGAGGGACCCCCAATATGGCATTCTGCACGTATATTACCATTTAAAGGGGCTCGATTCAACCAGAAAAATCGTCTCCCGAGTCGTTTTTCGCGAAATTTTAAACTTCCCTGCTGACCGCGTGGCCGACGGCCTTTTCCAGGTCGTCGAAGAAGTTCGGGTAGGTTTTGGCAGTACACCCGGCGTTTTCGATCAGGACGCCGGGCAGGGCCAACCCCGCCAGGGCAAAACTCATTGCCATTCGGTGATCGTCGTACGTCGCGACCCGCCCGCCGGTCATTTCCGTCAACGGTTTCGGCCGGATCAATAAACCGTCGTCGTACTCGTCAACCTGCACGCCGAACTTCCGAAGCTCTGTGGCCGCCGCGGCGATCCGGTCGGTTTCCTTCCCCCGGATATGAGCGACATTCCGGATTCTGGTCGGGGTGGCAGCGAAAAGCGAGACGACCGCCAGGGTTTGAACCGTGTCGCTGATATCGCTCATATCGACATCGAGCCCGACCAATCGGGTCGGCTTGCTGCCGACCGTATCACGCGCAACCGTGACGGAATCGGGTTGCCACACGACCCGGCACCCCATCTGCTCCAGCAGGTCGGCGAAAGCGACGTCTCCCTGAAGACTTGTTCGGGAGAGGCCCTGAACCGTGACCCGCCCGCCGACAATCGCCGGGAGGGCAAAGAAGTAACTCGCCGCCGAGGCGTCCGGTTCGATCGCGTATTCTGTCGGCCGGTAAGCGGCGTGTTCCGGAATGACAAAGGTTTGCGCGTCGGGAGTTTCGATCGCCACACCGAACGATTTCATGACAGCGAGGGTCATTTCGATGTACGGGCGCGAGACGAGTTCCCCTTCGACACCGATAACGAGCGCCCCGGAGGCGAGGGGGGCCGCCATCAGGAGGGCACTTAAAAATTGGCTGGAGATATTCCCCCGAACCGAGACTTCCCCGCCGGAGAGAGGTCTGCCCGCAATACGCAACGGAAAAGAGTTCGGCGCTCCGAGCGTATCGATTTCGGCCCCCAGACTTCGGAGCGCAGCAAGCAGATCCCCGATCGGGCGGGAGTACATCCTCTCTTTACCGTAAAGTTCCCATACGCCGGGAAGGAACGAGAGGACGGCAGTCAGGAATCTTGCGGTGATTCCGCTGTTGCCGACGTAGATCCGCAGCGGTGTGCGGTCGACATTCGCGACCGTCCGGCGCGAGAGACCGCCGTGAACAACAATCCTTTCCGAGAACGTCGATGAGGTCAGGCCGAAACCGATTCGGGCGAGCGCCTCTGCCATAATCTGTGTATCTTCCGACTCGAGCGCGCCGGTAAGGATCGAATTCCCCTCGGCCAGCGCCGCAGCCAAAAGTGCCCGGTTGGTCAGGCTTTTCGAACCGGGAACCGTCACGTCGGCCTCGACGGGTCCGGCACCGGAAATCATCAGTCGGTCGGTCATGGTGTTACGGAAAACTCCCCTTATCTCGATATGGTTCGGGCCAGAGGCGAGACGGCAAGGTTGCCGTCGTCACAGACCGGACGGATCCCAACATTGAAAACCCGTTGCCACGATTCATACGGCTTACGCACCCCGGCACGTCCCCACTTGGGTCGATCGCGCCACGAGCCACCGCGCGCAACCTTCTTTTCGGCGGCCGCACCGTCGTTCCGCCCGTCGGCCGCGTTATACGGGTAGGGGCGGTAACTCGATGCTGTCCATTCGCAGACATTGCCGATCATATCGTACAGACCGAACGGGTTCGGTTGGTAACTGCCGACATTCGCCTGCATGAAGTTTCCGTCATCGACATGGTCGATCCGCGGAATGAACGCTTCCCAGTCGGCCACCCTGTCTTTGACATGCGGATCAACCCCTTCGACCACAAAGAGCTTGGTCGTGACATCGGCCAGGTTTTCATACGGGCCGAAGTCGGCTTCGAGTGGGCCAAACCACATCGGCTCGCTGCTACCGCCACGTGCCGCCCATTCCCATTCCGCCTCGGTCGGAAGTCGGAAATTGAGACCGGACTTCTCGCTCAGCCACTTACAGAAACCGACGGCTTCCTGCCAGTTAACGCGGATCACCGGTTGGTCCGGCAGGTTCGCCGGATACCCGGGTCGGTTATGATCTTTGTGCCAAAGGTCGATGAAGCGACTGTCGTGTTCTTTGTCATACAGAGCGTAGAGCGCGTTTGTCACCTCGGTGGTCATCATCCAGAAAGGCTTTTCGACGGTCACTTCCGTGCGGGGAAGCTCGTCGAGACAACCGACGCCGTCTCCCATCACGAACGAGCCGGCAGGGATTTTAGCCATCGCGAAGATAAGACCGTCGATTTCGAACTCACGGATTTCCGGCTGAAGGCCCGAGGCATCGAACGGCCAGTCGGGAACGCTCGGTGCCGAACGGTCCGGTTCCGGCGTTTCGGCCGGGGGCAGAAATGCGGGACGGTCGACGCGGTCGCCCGTATAGGCGTCGGCTTCGTAGTCCAGTTCGTTGTCGGCGTAGAGTTTTTTCAGTTCCACGTAACGATTCGAAATGGAGCGGAGCGGATCAGACCCTTTCTTGTTGTTGCGGGCCTCGGCGATTTCCGTCCAGGTGCCGAAATACGGAACATTGAAATCGATCCAACAGAAGAGCTTTTCCCAAGATTCCCTGTCGATTTTCACGTTGTGGTGACCTTTTTTCAGCTGGACGATCAGTTCCGATGTCGATGTGTGATATTCCATCGGCTGGAGAACATGAATATCCGATTCCGGTCCGGGACGGCGGGTATAGCCGTGCAAGGCATGATACGCCATCGAGAAGTTCTTCGGCCCAGGGGTGGTATCGGCAAAGTTCGGACGATCCTGATCCGAACCATCGTGACATCCGACGCAGTAGCGGTCGAGAATCGGCTGGATTTCCCCTTCAAACGAGAAGGAACGTTCCGGGCCGTAGAACGGGGAGATCGGGGTCGGGGCGCTCCGTTGCGCTTCGGTTTGCTTGACCGGGGAAATATCGTTTTGTGTTTCATGACAACCGATACACGATTCGGTTTCGCCCGGCATTCCGACGAACCACGAACGCATCAGCTGCACCGCCGAGCCTTCCTCGTCCAGCGGTTGGACAACGACAGGGGTGTTGGCCGGGATTTTGAAGGTCGCACTGCCGTCTTCGAAGACCGGAATTTCACCGATGATCCGTCGACCGTCCCAGCAACTTTCCATCCCGAAAACGTCGTGGCCGCCGATACCGCGATAACCGTAACTGATGGCATAGAGGCGAAGTTTTTTCACGGTTCCCCTCGGAACCTGCGGAAGCCCCTGGCCGAAGTAGACGTCGGTAATGAAGACGGTCGATTCCTTTTTACCGGGGACGGTCCGGTCCGGAACCGTTCGTGGCTCTTCCTGCTCCATGAGCGGAATCGGTTCGAGCAGATCGTAGTTTGGGTCTTGGCGCAGGAGCGTCATATTCCCGGAGGTGTCGACCAGATAGATCGCCCAATGCTCCCCCATGGTGCGGATTCGCGCCGCGCAAAGGAAGTAGTCGTCGGAAAGGGGCCACGGGAAGATGAATTGCGGAAAGACGCCATCGACCAATTGGTCTTTGATGACCGGCTCGATCGGTTCACCCGGATGAGTGATCTTATGAATAGCGCCTTTTGCCTCCTGACGACCGAATGACGGGTCGAAGACGACCATTTCTCCCGAGCGGGCCGTCCCGTGGTGGCCGGAGACGATCCCGACGAATTTCGAGGACTGCCCCGGGAGCGGACGGGCGTAGAACAGACTGTTCGGCCAGTACGAGCCGCTACCGTAATGTTCGACCTGATTGGTTCCGTCCGGATTCATCGAAAAGAGAATTCGCGAGAAATAGTGCGGTGTGTCGATATATTCCCAGCGCAGATACATAATCCGCCCGTTCGGAAGGATCACCGGACACCAATCGTTGTCTTGCTCGAACGTGAGCTGGCGGATCGTTTTGCCGTCCTTTTCGATACGGTAGATATTCCCCACATAGCCGCCGCCGCCGATACAGGGGATCCCCATCATCGAGGCGTTCGAGATAAAGATCGTCGAACCGTCGGGAACATAGCACCCTTCGACATTATCGACATCACCCCCCATGTCGGGAGTGACCTGGCGCAAAGAGTCTTCGGCCATGTCGTATTCGAAGATCTGCCACGTATCGTTCTCGGCAAGCGCGGTAACCAGGAAACGGTCGGCGTCCCAATGCAGGCAGATATCGCCGATAAACGATCCTTTCGGACCGCGAACCAGTTCGCGATACTCGGAATCGAGGACTTTCGGGTCGAATTCCACGATCGCGTTGTCGTATTTCCCCTTGTGGCGCGAAGCGTTAGACATCCAGTTGTTTTCCAGCGCATCGTAGTTCGTCCGGCGGGCGATGATGGTATCGAAATCGGTTAGGAGCGGATTCGACAGGAGAATCTCGCGGCGCAGTGTGTCGAAATCATCGACCGCGGCCCGAAGATCGTAGTAATCCGCTGATTCGTCGACCCGTGCCATCGCGGAATCGAGACGTTCTTTGTAGTCTTTCGGATCGAATTCGTCGGGGAATCGTTCCGTCATGTCTTCGATCGCCTGATAGAGATATTCGGGATGTTTGACCGCACGGATAAGGTCTTGCGAAAACGGTCCGCTGTCGTACCAGGTCAGGCGGCGGAACGCCTGGGCCTTCTTCCAGGCGGTAAAGGCCGCCTCGTCGGCGAAATTCGCCTCGGGATACCCGATCAGCTGCACCTCGACGATTGAGGACCAGTCGTCGGCGGTGCTTTGCTCTTTACCGGGAAGCCCGGCGAACTTGGCCGCGCCATCATCCTTTTTGGCGGTTGCCCAGAATCGGAACTCGACCCAGTCATATTGTTGTGGCGAAAGATCACGACCATCTTCACGATAGAAGCGGGTTACGAGCGAGCCGCCGTCGTTACCGATGATTTTTTCGCCGGTCGAAAGGAACGGTTCGGCAGGAAACTCGGGCATTACCCCAGGGTGTCCGGTATTATCGGCAAAGCGCACTTCGTAATCCTGATCGGCCCGCGCATTGACATCGCCCGAAAAGACACGGACCTCTTTAATCGACTGCGGTTTCCCCAAGTAGAATACGAGGCGGGTCGGTCTTCCCTCCATCGTAACACGACCCCGGCCGCCGAGCTCCCCGACTTCGCCGTCGAACAGGAGATGATCCCAGCGGACATTGTCGGCGGCCACCCTTTTTGTGCCCGGGAACGCGAGCAGGTTGTTATCGGTATTTTGGTCAATCATCTCTTGAACGCCGACCATGACAACATCGTCGGCATCGAACCCCTTGACCTCAAACGAGATGCCGTCGGACCCGGCTGCGGAAAGAGAAGAGATGCCCCAAAGAAGAAACACGAAAAACAATGGGGAAAGGATACGATAACGTTTCATCGTTAACACTCTCGAAAACAAAGCGTTGAGATTAATTCCGGACAATGGAAGCGATATTCCGTAAAGATGTAAAGCCTCGGGCGCTGTGCCCGAAGAGACTCAAGAACCCATTGTAAAAAAACCGCGACAGAAAACAAGAGTTCCGAAGAACCTTTGTTCGGTTTTCCCGGGAAGAACGAGCTTACGTGACGGGCGGACTCAACGGTCGCACTCGGGGGCACCCCGTTCGGACGGGAGAGATGTCTTCCCCCGCCGAACACCTTTTGCTTCCGACTCGAACCCCCAATGGATGAGCAGAAGGCGCGAATACATTTCGTCGGCCGGAAGAGCGAGAAGCTCCTCTCGCGTCTTTTCGGGAAGTTTTCGGAGCGTTTCGGCCAAGTCGGCGGTCGATTCGGTTTTCCAGGTGCCTATGGGGGTTTCGTTCGGTCTCGAGGGAGATCCCCGTCGGCCGAAAGGACGTCGGCCTCGGAAATGCTCCTCTTCTCCGGCGGAAAGACCGATCTGAATCAGCAGGCCGATCAGCACCTGTTTTCGCTCGTCGGGCTGCGAGGCGATATATTCCTTTCCCTTGTCGGAAAGCTGTTCGGTAAAGTGGTCGATTCCCTTTTCGCCAATGAACCCGCAGATGACTTCGCGACGTCGGCGCGGCGGTTTTTGTTTTTCGGTCGCTTCGTTTTTGAAATGTTCTTTGAGGAACGCTCGGAACTCGTCTCCGACGTCGAGCGACTCGCCCCGAAGCTCTTCGGGCAGCGTGTCTTCCAGTCGGAACCGGTATTGCCGGGAAGGACGGGAATCGCGGCCGGAACCGAACGGTGGACTTTGGCGGGAGGCGGCGTTGCGGTGGGCATTTTCCAAGAGCGGCCGGGTCTTTTGCTCTCGCAGAATCTCTTTAACCACGGCAAGCCGCTCCTCTTTTGTCGCGGACCAAAACCGGTAGCGATCGGCCTCGGAAATCTGATGCCGGAACCAGTCGCCGAACGAGACCAGGGTTGATTCCAATCGCGCCTTTTCCGGATCGGCGGTAATCTCATGGTAGAGCTTTCGGTATGCCTTGCGTTCGGCATGACCGAGTCCGTAGAACCGCACCTTATTAAGGAAGATTTCGACCGAAGCGTTATCGCCCGCGCGTGAGCCGGGTTGCGATAAAACTTCGTTGTCGTTGCTGCCCGGACGTGGCGGAAAGTCGCCGAGCCGTTCGTCTTTCGGTTCGCCTGCGGCATCGCCGGCCGAACCGTCGGCTTGCCGCCCGGTCGAATCGCTACCCCCGAAATCGGAAAGTTCGCTGAGCTGTTTTAAGAATTCAAGGTCCCCGATGGCTTGGAGTGTGTCCAGGTGCGAGAAGACGGGGTAGTTGTGCTCGTCGGAAAATTCTCGGTCGTAGGCTCTTCGATACCAGAGGTCGGCGCCCAAAAAGAGGGCGACCACACCCAGAAAAAGGAGAGGGAAGAGGATCAGATTCTGTCGGCGGCGGCGCTTTTCGGCGGCACGAATTTCTTTCTGAACAACGCCGGTCAGGATCTCCATCGTGTCGGCGGTCATTTCGCGATTGAGCGGAAGCGTTTCGAGCGAGTCGAGGAATCGGCCCGCCGCGCGAAGTTTTTCGAGTCGGGCGCGAAGCCGCGGTTCGGTTTCCAGGCGCTTTTCGGTTTGCGCCTTTTCGCTGTCCGAGAGCTCTTCGTCGAGAAACGCGGTCAGGATTTCGTCGTCGGGATCATTTTGCGGTATTGGGGCAGAGGGGGTCGGATCTGTCACTGCGGTAGGCTCCCTTCTTTCATGTAGGGGGTCATGATTTCGGCGAGTCGTTGGCGTGCCCGGCAGAGCAGCGATTTTACCGCCTGCGGGGTAAGGTTCATCACCTCGGCGATCTGTTCGTATTTCATGCCTTCGAAATGGCGAAACAGGAGGACCTCACGTTGCCGCTCGTTGAGACTTTGCAGTGCGAGGTGAACCATTTCGCGTTCTTCTTTTTTGTCGTAATGCCTTGTCGGGATGTAACCGCTCTTGGCAAGAATGTTCCCTTCGATACCACTCTCTCCCCCCTCTTTAACGGCGCCGCCGAAAAGCAGTTCCGGTCGCCTTTTTTTGGAACGAATTGCGTTCAGAGCCAGGTTATGGACGATTCGATAGAGCCAGGTCGAGAATTTGGCGGTCGGTTGATAGGTCTCGCGACTTCGGTAAACGTTCAGAAAGACCTCTTGGGTGAGGTCTTCGGCCTGCTGACGGCTACCGACAAAGTGAACCAACATCGAAAGGACTTTCGGCTGGTTCCTTGTCATCAGCTCCTCGAAGGCCGAAGCGTCGCCCGCTTTGAGTTCCATCATCAGACGGGTATCTTCGTCTTGTGTGTATGTCTCGGAAGATTCTTCCATAAAAACCGCCGGGCAGGGGAAGGGAAAAATGAAAACACCGCCGCCCGCACAGAAAAGTGTTTAGGCGGCAAGCGGGGTTCCGCAGCGGAGTTTTTAGCGGCAGATGCACCCTTCGGGGAGTGTGATACTCTTCCGGACGGTTCCGTCGGACGATTTTTCGACTCGGACCGAGATCACGCCGTTCGGGGTCGGGATCGTTCCTTCGGCCCAATCGAGGTCGCCAAGGAAGGGATCGAATCCGACTTCGGCAAATCCGGGTTTCGCCGGGGTGACGCCGAGGATATGACGGCTAAGCCAGGGGGCCGGTCCGCTCGACCAACCGTGACAGAGCGAGTGACGGAACCCCTCGTAGCAGTAAGCGCCCCGATCACCGTGGAGACTCTCCTTTCCTTCCGGGGTCAACTCGTCGATCCGGCCGGCGCCTCGAAGCCATTCGAGATTGAAATCTTCCCAAAATGTTGTGGCGCCGACATCAAGCATCGCACCCCAATATTCGCGGATAATATTGAGCGCTTCCTGGTGGCGCTCCCCCACGGCGAGCGCTTCGAGCATATAGTAACCGTAGAAAGTCGAAAAATTCTCACCTCCGTTCTTAGCCACGACCGCAACATTCGGTTTGGCGGGATCTTCGAGTCCGGCCAACGCCATCAGAGCGGCGGCCTGCTTGTTTCCGACATTGTCGGGGATAAACGCACGAAGTTCGGCCAGGAGTGCCGAGGCGTCGGCCTTGACCTCTTCGTTCCCGAGCGCATCGGCGATTTCGACGACACGTTCGACCGCGATGACAAAGATGGCATGTGTACCGGCATGCTGGGCTTTCGGATTATCGGCGGTCGGCCAATCGAGGAATTCCTGCGGGAAACCGGCCTGACCACTCGGTCGAACCTGTTTTTTGATGGTTCGATAAAGTCTGAACAGATACGGGGCGCGGGCTGCCAGGTATTCACGGTCTCCGGTATAGTGGTAAAGATCACCGACCGAGATCAGCCACCAGAGCGAGTAATTCGGCATCCCGTTCATGTAGCCGGGGAGCGGCCAGGTTTTCTCGGCATAGGTGCCAAGGGTCTCCTTGAGGACTTCGGGGGCCCCGAACACGTTGAGCGTTGTCATCGTCTGAGGATTGATGTCGCCGTACCAGACGAGCCGGTCCCGCTTGGCCCCTTCGAAGATGTAGTGCTGCATGGTGAGCAACTGGGTATACACTGCGGTTTCCCAGATTTGGTTAAGCCGCTCGTCGGAACAACGGAACGAACCGAGCCACGGCACCTCGCGAAAAACGAATGTGGCCCGAACCGAATCGAGGCAGAGTTTCGTTCCCGGATCGACGAGGTCGAGCCGGACAAAACGGAACGCCGATTCACCGAACTCCACCGCTCCAAGCCACGGGACATTCACGATCATATCGCGCGTCGAATGTTCGTTAACCGAACCCTTCTCGCCGATTTCGGACATCGCCTCGTCGGCCGACTCGCCGAACCGAACCCGAAGGCGAACCGATTTGCCGACACTCCCTTTGGCCGGATTCAGATCACGCGCTTCGAGGCGGATTCCCCCATGGATTTCCGCGCCGAAATCGAGCAGAACGGCGCACGGAGCCTTACCGGTTTTTTCCATATGGAATCCGCCGTTCATCTCGGCGGTCGAGGTTTGCATCATCACGTCGTCGAAGAGCGTCTCTTCGCGACTGATACCCGTCTCGGACTTCCAAACAACCCGCGTCGGGGTCAGGTAACGACGGGTCCGTTCGTCGGTTTTGATTTGTGGGTGGATCTTAGCGGCGACGACACTCGGAATGGCCGGGTCGACGTCGGCATGCGCCGCGGGAGCGACAATAAACGCGGCAAGCGCCGCGAGAACCAAGAGAGAAAATCGCATCGTTATCTTTCCTTTTTGGTGGTGTTCGTGATCGGCGTTGGCGGGAAGGCCGGTCAGTCGTCCTCGTTATTGTTAATGACAAAACCTTTCGGCAGATAGATGAATCGGCCACAGGAGCAACAGGTGTAAGGGTTCCCTTCGCAGAGCGAGACGATATATTGCATCGGAATTTCCATGCGGCACCCACCGCAATAACGTTCCCCCTCGACCGGCGCCATCGCTTCGTCACCATCGAACGAAGCGAGCGCTTGCGAGAGCGGCGCGGCAAACTTGCGATCGACTTCTCTGATTTGGAGATGCAATTCCTTCTGGATTCGCTCGGTATCCTCTTTGACTGCGGCAACCAATTCCCGGAACTCCTTTTCGACGGTTTGTTGCGCCTCTTTCGCTTCCGCGATTTCCCTCTCGGCCTTCTCGACCAGCGGGAAGAATTCCTCGGCCTGTTCGGCGAGCTCGAGCGTCTTTTCGGCCAGCGCGTCGTTCCGGCGCTGATCGTCGGCAATTTGTTCCTTGAGCGAAAGATACTCCTTGTTGCTCTTCGCCTCGCTCAGCTGTGTTTTGCGCTTTTGCAGGGCGGAGTCGATCAGGTTGAAGCGATCTTCCGCCTCTCTGGCCTCGAGGACCATTCGCCGGTGTCGCTCCTTAACCTCGGCAGAGTGCGTTTCGGCCTCGGCAGTCCTTTTTCTTTGGGCATTGACGCGCAGACGCGCGCTGTTGTATCGGGAAACGAGCGTTTTCAGTTGACGGTAGAGACTGTGCAGATAACAGAGCTGGTCGTGGACGGCTCGGATGGTTTGACTTGTCATGTAAGTTCCTTTTTACACCGCGCGTCGCGCGGCGATTGCCTCTTCGATGTGGCGGACATCCTCGACGGTGTTAACACCGAGACATTCCAACGGTTTCAGAACCGGAACCGCCGTCACACGTTTTCCCTTCCGCAAAAGGATGGTGGGGACGTCGGTGATATAATATTCCTTTTGGGCGTTGTCGGCCCGGAGTTCGGATAGGGAATCAAGAAGGTCTCGTGTATTGAAAATGTAATAACTCATATTGATTTCGGTGATCTTTCGCTCTTCGTCGGTCGCGTCTTTTTCTTCGACGATCCCGACGAATTCTCCGGAGCCGTTACGCAGAATCCGACCCATCCCGGTCGGGTTCTCTTTGACGACCGTTCCCAAAACCGCCGAAATCGGGTTCCCTCCGGCCTCGGCCGACTCGTAGAGGTCAAAGAGTTCCCGAACCGTCTCGGGGTCGAGCATCGGGGAGTCCCCGGCGATGATGAAGACCTTTTCGCCCGAGTTTTCAAGCTGTTCGCGGCAGCAGGCCACGGCATGACCGGTTCCAAGCAGTTCGGTCTGTTCGGTGAATTCGACCCCGCGGCGTGCCGAGAGGGCGTCCCGAACCATCTCGCCACGATACCCGACCACGGTAATCACGCGCTCGACCCCCGCTTCGGCCAGGGCGTCGAGAACGTAATCGATGATCGGCTTGCCGAAAACGGGATAGAGCACCTTCGGAAGGTCCGATTTCATTCGGGTTCCTTTTCCCGCGGCTAAGACGACCGCCTGTCGCTTTTGCATCATCTTCTCCGAAAAAACGTTTCAAGATCGTACCGGTGAAAACATCCCTTTTTCCGAGGCTGAGCGTCGGCCGAGGGAAAGGTGCGGGCGGACCGACACCACCTGCCGGGCGCTACGGATACATTTTACCAAAAGCGCGACGAAAAAACAGCGGCCGCGCGTTTTTTCCGCAAGAGGGAAAGCGGTTCGGCAAAGCGGTTTTAATGGGAAAAGGGGAAAGAGGTAAAGAGAAAAGAAAAAAGAGAAAGGTGGGGCGCCGAGCCAAACGTTGAAACTACGCGAAACAACATCTAACCATGGGAGACACAACCGACGCCCCACCGACTTTTAGCTTATCGCCCCGAGAACCCGGTGTCAAGCGGTAAACGCCCGAACGGGCACAAAAAGCGGGGTACCGAAAATGTCGTAAAACAACACTTAACGGGAAGGAAGAACCGGCACCCCGCCGTCCGCAAACGTACAAACGTATTGTACCGCCTTTTATGGTCTGGTACGTTTGATCACTCGTCGAGCAGGTCAACCGCGGCGAATTTCTTTCCTTCGAGCATCGCCAGCGAGGCACCGCCGCCGGTGGAGACATGGGTGACTTTGTCGGCGAAACCGAGCTTCTGAATCGCGGCCGCGCTGTCACCGCCGCCGATGATGCTGATCGCGTCGCTTGCGGCGATTGCTGCGGCAACCGCTTTGGTTCCTTCGTCAAACGGAGGCATTTCGCAGACGCCCATCGGGCCGTTCCAGACGATCGTTTTGGCATCTTTGACGATGGAGCTGTAGAGTTCGGCGGTTTTCGGGCCGATGTCGAGCCCTTCGTAATCATCGGCGATCGCATCGGGGGCAACGATTTGCTTGTTGCAGTCGGCACTGAAGGAGTCACCGGCATGGGTATCGACCGGCAGAACGAGTTTGTCGCCCCCTTCGGCGAGAAGTTCTTTGGCCAGATCGACTTTATCTTCCTCGACAAGGCTCTTGCCGACCTTTCCCCCCTGCGCAAGCGAGAAGGTGTAGGCCATCGCGCCGCCGATGAGGACTTTGTCGCAGATGCCGAGGAGATTCTTGATCACCATGATCTTATCCGAGACCTTGGCGCCGCCGAGGATCGCCACGAACGGGCGGGCGGGATTGCTGATCGTGTCGGTCAGGTATTTGATTTCCTTTTCGACAAGGAATCCGCAGACCTTCGGTTTGCCGGCCATTGCTTCGGGGACGGCGACCATCGAGGCGTCGGTCCGATGGCAGGTGCCGAACGCGTCGTTGACGTAGATGTCGGCGAAAGCGGCGAGTTCTTTGGCGAATTCGGGATCACCTTTCTTTTCCCCCGGCTGGAACCGAAGGTTTTCGAGAACGACGACCTCCCCCTCTTTGAGCGCGGCAACTTTCTCTTTAGCGTCGGCTCCGACGGTATCGGTCGCGAAGACGACCTTGTTCGGGATCAGTTCGTCGAGACGGACGGCTACCGGTTCGAGGGTGAATTTGGCATCGGGAGCGTCTTTCGGACGACCGAGGTGACTCATCAGGATCACTTTCCCCCCGCGTTCGAGAACCGAGGTGATCGTCGGCAGTGCCATCCGGATACGGCGGTCGTCGGTGACCTTTCCGTTTTCGTCGAGCGGAACATTGAAGTCGACACGGATGAGGACAGATTTCCCCTGAACATCCACATTTGCAATCGTTTTTTTGGCCATTTCTCGTTATCACTCCTCTCGGGTAAAGCGGTTTCGGTAAGCGGTTGTACGGAAATTTTCCGGTAATTTCGTGTTTTTCGGTTGTAGTCTTATTTGGAATTTCTTCTGAAGTAGTTGATCAAGGCGTCGGTCGAGGCGTCGTGCGAGGTGACTTCCCCGGCGCCGGTCAATTCCGGTAAAACGACTTTCGCCAACTGTTTGCCGAGTTCCACGCCCATCTGGTCGAAGGAATTGATGTTCCAGAGGACCCCTTGCACGAAAATTTTCATCTCGTAGAGGGCGATCAGGTTACCCAGAACGCGCGGCGTCAGTTTTCGGAAGAAGATGGTATTGGTCGGGCGATTCCCCGGGAAGACTTTGGCCGGTGCCAGGCGCGCGGCTTCTTCGTCGGAAAGTCCTTTGTTTTTCAGTTCGGCGTAGGCTTCTTCCTTGGTCTTGCCGCGCATCAGTGCCTCGGTCTGCGCGATGAAGTTCGCGATCAGTTTCGCGTGATGGTCCCCGATCTTATTCTGTGTTTCGACCGGTGCGAGGAAATCGCACGGGATCAGCCTGGTTCCCTGATGGATCAGCTGATAGAACGCATGTTGTCCGTTCGTTCCCGGTTCCCCCCAGACGATCGGGCCGGTGGCATAGTCGACCGGACGGTTTTCTCGGTCAACGCGTTTGCCGTTGCTCTCCATATCTCCCTGCTGGAGATACGCGGCAAACCGATGAAGGTATTGGTCGTACGGAAGAACCGCCAGCGACTCGGCCCCGAAGAAGTTGTTATACCAAATTCCCAAAAGGGCCATCAGGATCGGGACGTTTTCGGCAAACGGCTTGGTGCGGAAAGCCACGTCGGTCTCGTGGGCTCCGGTAAGGAGTTCGACAAAATTATCGTACCCGACCGCCAATACGATCGAGAGGCCGATCGCGGACCAGAGAGAATAACGTCCGCCGACCCAGTTCCAGAACTCGAATATGTTTTTAGGATCAATTCCGAATTTCTCGGCCTCTTTGCGGTTCATCGAAAGGGCGACGAAATGTTTGGCGATCACCTCTTTGTTGCCGGCGGCTTTGAGCAGCCACTCGCGCGCGGAATTGGTGTTGGTCATCGTCTCGAGGGTGGTGAACATTTTCGAGGCGATGATGAAAAGGGTTGTTTCCGGATCGAGATTTTTGAGTGTCTCGGCAATATGGGTGCCGTCGACGTTCGAGACAAAATGAACCCGCAGCCGCGTATGATATGGCTTTAACGCTTCGGTGACCATATAGGGGCCCAGATCGGACCCACCGATTCCGATGTTGACCGCGTCGGTAATCGGTTTGCCCGTCCAGCCGGTCCAACTGCCGGAGAGGACCTTCTCGCTGAACGTCTTCATCTTGGCCAGAACTGCGTTGACTTTCGGCATCACGTCTTCGCCGTCGACATAGACCGGCGTATTGCTCCGGTTCCGTAGCGCGGTGTGAAGGACGGCGCGCCGTTCGGTGACGTTGATCTTCTCGCCGGTGAACATCGCCTCGATCTTTTCGCTCAGACGGGCCTCCTCGGCCAGGGCCAGAAGGAGATGAACCGTCTGGTCGGTGATCAGATTTTTCGAATAGTCGAAGAGGATATCGTTCCACAAGATCGAAAATTTCTCGAACCGTTTCGGATCGGCGGCGAACATTTCGCGCATCGAGAAGTTTTCGGCGATTTTTTTATGTTCGGCGAGGGCTTGCCACGCGGGGGTTTCTGTCGGTCTCATTCTCTCCTCTGTCGTTGGTTTTCGACGTAGGTTTGTTCGGCGAAAGGGGGTATTTCGCCTTCCCGTCGGTGCCGCGGCGGGGCGTTATTTCTTTGGCGTAACCCCGAGAATTTCCAGGATCGCCCGACGGAGCGTCTCCGGTTCGGCCATGCGGCCGATCCCTTCCTCTCCGCACGCGAGATGCCCGGTCTCGGGCCCGACGAAGTGGAAGCCATCTTCGCGCAACCGGACGATGTTCCGCTGTGTTGCGGGTTTGGACCACATCACGCGGTTCATCGCGGGAGCCAGAAGGATCGGGCCTTCAAAGGCAAGAATCGTCGTCGAAAGAAGATCGTCGGCGATGCCGTTTGCGGCTTTCGCGAGAATATCGGCCGTGGCGGGCGCAATGCAGAAGATACGTACGTTTTTGCCGACGCCGATATGCGGATGGGCCGATTCGGGATCGTTCCAGAGGGAAAGACGAACCGGTTCCCCCGAAAGGGAACGGAAGGTTTGGGGGGCCACGAGTTTGGTTGCGGCTTCGGTCATCATCACCGAGACACGGGCGCCGTCGGCGGCAAGACGACTGACAAGCGTCGCCGTCTTAAACGCCGCGATCCCGCCGGTGACCCCAATCAGAATTTCCGCCCCTTGCAATATCATGTCGATCCTTTGCCTTATGCCCGTTCGCTCGGTTTTCGGTGGTTCAGTCCCCTTCGGCACTGAATTCCGGTGTTGCCTCGGTGTCGAAACGGAATGCGGTGCTTACGGGCGCATCCGGATTTTCCAGCGCGGCGCCGTTACGGTAGTAGGAGTCACCGTTGGTATCGAGATAGATTTTATCTTCGACGATTTCCTGAATGACCAGTTCGAGCTTGCTCTTGGATCCGTCGCTTTTCACGAACGAGGCAGCACCCTTGTTCAGGTAGACCAGTCGCTTCTGGATTAGTGCGGTGAGCCGAAAACGCCCGCCGACTTTTTCAATGAGTTTTTCATCACGCAATTCGTCGATCATGGTTAAACGCTCCGAAATAAAGTGATTCCATTTTTTGTGTAGCCTGCTGCGCCGTGCGCCTTCATACGGTGGGTAAGAACGACGGCCACCGGCAGGTCAGCTTTTTCGTAGAACTTCCGTCAGATCGGCCTCGGCCTGTTCCAGCCGGTCGTTGACGATACGGTATTTGTAATCTTTGGCTTTCGCCAACTCCGCCTCAGCCTGACGAAGTCGTTGGCCGAGCGACTCTTCGCTTTCGGTTTTCCGATGCCGGAGACGCTTTTCGAGAACCGGGGGTTCGGGCGGTTCGATGAAGATCGTAACGGCGTCGGGGAACGTTTTGAGAACCTCTTCGGCGCCTTTGACGTCGATCTCCAAGACGACCCAATTTCCGCTCTCCAATTCCCGGAGGACCGGTTCGGTCAGGGTACCGTAGAGCGCTCCGCCGGAATAGACTTCGAACGATTCGAGAAATTCCCCCCGCTCGCGTCGGGCGAGGAATTCTTCACGGCTCATAAAACGGTAATCGACCCCATCCCGCTCGGTGGGCCGCCTCTCGCGGGTGGTGGCCGAGACGCTCATCACCAGCGGAAACTCGCCGCTGCGGCGAACGCGGCGGATCAACGTCCCTTTGCCGACTCCCGAAGGACCGGAAATGATGATCAGTTTGCCACTCTGTTTTCCGGAAATCGTTCCGGAAGAGCCGGATGGGGTTGACGTCACCTGACGCCTCCATTGGGTTTATTCGACATTTTGAACCATCTCGCGGATCTTTTCCACAATCGTTTTTATATCAACGACCCGGTGGGTGATCTCCGAAAAATTTGCTTTGGAACCGATTGTGTTGACTTCGCGGAATATCTCTTGGGTCAGAAAATCGAGCCGTTTGCCGCAAGGGGCAGACATTTTCATAGCTTCGTCGAACTGCTCCAAGTGGGAACGGAATCGGACGATTTCTTCGGAAATGTCCGACTTGTCGACGAACAGGGCAATCTCGCGGACGAAATCGTTCTCGTCGGCTGTCAGATGGTGTTCGGCCATGACCGCCGAGACGCGCTCGAGAAGCTTTTCGCGGTACCGGGCCGAAACCTGCGGCACAAGCGACGCGATCTTATCGATCTGTTCGGTTAGGTCGGCACAGTAGGCGCGCAGAGCCTTTTCCATCTCGTTCCCTTCCCGCGAACGCATTCGCTCCAGAGCCAGGAGCGCCTGCCCGATGTTCTCTTGAACTGCTTCCCAGGCCGCGTCGGCATCTTCGCCCTCGGCTGACTCGTCGATCACGCCCGGGAGACGGAGGTAGTCAGAGAGATTCCCCAGCTGAACTCCCGCCCCCTCGGCAGAGGCGGCGACCTCCCGGACACGGCCGAGATAATAGGCGAGCGAGGCGTCGTCGATCTGAAAGCGGGACCGGCCCGATTCGCGTCGGATTCTGAGCTGAACGTTAATCGTACCGCGGTCGATTTTCGAGCGCAGAAGCGACTCGAGTTTCGTTTCCAAGGACGAAAAGCCGTCAGAAATCCGGAGGGCGGTCTTAAAATAACGATTGTTGACCGTTTTGATCTCTGACGCGACCAGATAACCGTTCCGTCGGGTATTCGCCCCGCCGAAGCCTGTCATACTCAGCAAAGCAGTTTCCTTTCCGGAAAGTCGGACTATTCGGCCGACGGTGCCGTGCCACTTGCAGGGACGGCATCACCGGCCGGAACCGATTCGGTGGCCACGGGAGCGGCGGCATTGATGCCGGGCTCGGCGGTGGGAGTTTCGGTCGCCGCTGCGGGGGCCTCATCGACCAACATCCGCCCTTTGCTCGTCTTCTTGAAGACGTAACCGCCGGCAATACAAAGGACGAACCAGATAATGGCCGTCCAAACGGTGATCCGCACGAACACGTCGCTCGACTTGGCACCGAACGCGCTGTTGCCCCCCATGCCGCCGAACGCACCGACCAATCCCCCGCCTTTTCCGCGTTGCAGGAGGATGATCAGGAGCATAAAGAGCATCAGAACGACCATAAAGACGTACAGAAGCGCTTGCAAAACAGAAATCATGCTTTCACTTTTCCTCTGTGAAAAATTTGATTTTCCCGGTAACGGCGTCTCGGATTATCTTGCGACGGAACACTATTTCTTGATCGAACGGCAGGCGTTGATGATCCCCATGAAGGCATCGACCTTCAGGGAGGCTCCGCCGACGAGCGCGCCGTCGATATCGGGTTTCGAAAGGAGTTCTTGGGCGTTGTCGGCCTTGACGCTGCCGCCGTATTGGATACGGACGACATCGGCAACCTCTTTGCCGTAACGTTCGGTCATCAGGGCACGCAGATCGGCGTGGACTTCCTGAGCCTGTTCGGGGGTAGCGACTTTTCCGGTGCCGATTGCCCAGACCGGTTCGTATGCGATCACGCATTTTTTCATGTCGTCGGCGGAAACACCGGAGAGCGAACCGTCAAACTGACGGCGGTTCACGAGGTTCGTGACACCCGCTTCCCGTTCGGAAAGGAGCTCGCCGACGCAGACGATCGGGGTCAGGCCGGCGGCCAGTACGGCATGGACCTTTTTGTTGACCAGTTCGCTCGATTCGCCCATGATGTGGCGGCGTTCGCTGTGCCCGAGGATGACATACCTGCAACCGAAATCGGCGAGCATGGCGGTTTCGATTTCACCGGTGAAGGCGCCCGCTTTTTCGAAATAGACGTTTTGCGCGCCGTAACCGATGTTCGAACCGTTCAGGATTTCGGCGACAGCCGGGACATAGAGGTATGGGGGGCAGACGGCGATATCGACTTCATCGACCCTGGCGGCCTCGTTCTTAAGACCTTTGGCAAGCGCTTTCGCGGAGTCGAGTTTCATGTTCATCTTCCAGTTACCGGCAATAAAAAGTCTGCGCATTTTCGTCCTCGTCAAACATTGATTTGATTTTGAGAAAACCCCGGCGGTCTGCTTTTGTACGAACCGAGGGAAACATAAAGTTGCTCCTCCATATCGTAAGGGAAAAAGGGGTTCGACGCAAGGGGGGGAAGGGGTCGCGACCGCGCAGCGAACACCGCCGCGCCCGGGTTGAACGGGGAGCCGCGGCAAAGTTTGACGTCTTGTGCTTTTGGCACTATAATTGAGTCCGATTTCTCCGTTGCCGTTCCCCGAAGATGGGGGACGGGCGGCGGAGAGCAAATCCGAATTACAGAGAGAATCCTACGAAAGATGAAATGTCCGATCTGCGGGCGACCCATTGGCCCGGAATCTGCCGAGGCGTTCCCGCCGTTTTGTTCGAAACGGTGTCAAACGATCGATCTGAAACGCTGGCTCAATGAGGAATACCCTTTTCTTTCCGATAAAAACGATGAAGATGATGATTCGGAATAGGGAAATCGCCGAAAGTTGGGGAACCGATGAAAACGATTGAAGATTTAGACAGCGGAACAATCCGCCGTATTGACTGGCAGGAACTCCTTCCGGGAGTTCTCCTTTTCCGAGCACTGGTTCAGGCGTTCCGCTTGGGGCCGATCCTTTCGGGAACGTTCATCATCTTTTTGGCGATGTTCACGATGGGGAAATTCCCTCCCACACTCGATTTTTTGGTGATCCTTTTCCGCTCGCGCGTCTACCCCCTGATCCCCTGTCCCCGAGCGTTCGGGTTCGGCATTTTCCTCTTTCTGGTATCGGTGTCGTTCTTGTGGCTCTTCCTGGCCCGGCGCGGCGCGTTCCGGCTGGTAACCACCGAGCGTGTTCCCCTCGGGCAGGGGTTGCGATTTTCCTTCGACCGTCTTTTTTCATTCTTGCTGTCGTTCTCGGTTCCGCTGTCGATACTGGTGATCGGCCTGATCGCTCTGAGATACTGCGGGGCTCATCCCGGGTTTTTCACGCTTGGGACACCCGTTTGCCTTGTGTGGGCGATCCTTCTCGTTGCGATCGCGGTCGGGACGCTGCTTGGTATCCCCTTGATGGCAGCGGCGGTCGCCGTTGACAACTGTGACGGGTACGACGCTTTTTCGCGCGCGAGCGCCTTTATTGTCCAACGGCCGTTCTACCTGCTCACCTATCTGGTGCCGACCGTGCTTTTCGGCGCCGTGGGGTACTTCGTTTTACGGGGTGGCGTCTTTTTGACGTCTGCCCTCTGCGATATCATCAACGCGACCGGGGTCGGAACCGACTCCCTTATTTCAGACAACCTTTGGTCCCTCTTCTGGTGGACCGGTCTGGTAATACTCCCTTACGGATTCCTTTGCGGTTACATCTGTTACGCGGGGCTGGCCCTTTATTTGATTTTACGGAAAAACCTTTACGGGGTCGCGTTCGATCGAATCTTCCGCGAGTCGGACAACGGGGAAATCCACCGGCTTCGCCCGATCCTTCGCGACGAAGCGGGGGCTCCCGAGATTGTACCGGACGACCCGACCGAATCGATAGCCCCGACCGAACCAGCCAAGGAACCTACCGAAGCCGGGGAGGCGCGCGAAGGTGCCTAAACCGTTTTCGATCTTGCGACTGACGCCGGAAGGACGGGGGGGGATCGGCTCGCTCCTCCTTTCGGGACCGGGGGCCGAAGAAGCGTTTCTGACCTTCTTCACCTTTCCGGGGGGTCGCCTCTGCACGTCCGCCGACCTGACCGCCCGTCGCGACCGGCCGATTTTCGGGCATTTTGCTCTTGGCGCCACGACGCGTGAAGAGATCCTTGTGCGTGCCGTCTCGCCCACCGAAATCGAGATCCATTCGCATGGAGGGGAAGCGATTCGTTCGGCGTTCTTACGCGTTTTGACGGGGGCGGGGGGCGAACTTCGGGTCGACGAGCCCCCGCGTTGGGACGTGCCGGCCACCGAAGGACGACCCGACTTTGTCGCGGATGCGCGACGCCTTCTTCCCTACGCGCGAACCGAACGGATGGCGCGTCTTCTGCTGGAACAGATCGACGGGGCACCGCGGCGATTCTTTCGGGAACTCGAGTCCCTCGGAGCGGACGAGCGTGCCGGCAAATTACGGCGCGCCCAAGCTCTTGCGGCGATCGGTCGGGCGTTTTACTCGCCGCCGCGGGTGCTCCTTCTCGGCCCGGTGAACGCCGGAAAGAGTTCGCTCCTCAACGCGCTTCTGGGATTCGATCGGGCGCTTGTCGACCCGACGGCGGGAACGACGCGCGATGCCGTCTCGGTCGAGACGGTTCTTGGCGGTCTGCCGATCCTTCTGAGCGACACGGCGGGGGTTCGTGAACGAGCCGGTACATTGGAACGGCTCGGGATCGAACGGATTGTTCCCCTTCTGAAAAACGCCGACCTCCTGCTGATGGTCTTCGACATTACCGCGCCGGGTGAAAATCCCCCCATCGAATTCGCCGACGCGCTACGCCGGACAGCCTCGACCTCCCTTTCTCCGCCCGCCGCCGGGAAGACGCTTTGGGTACTCAACAAGAGCGACCTGCCCGCCGCCTCGCGCAACCCGTTCTGGAAATCGTTTCGTGTCGAGGGGGACGAGCCGATCCTGACCGACGCACGTTCCGCCGACTCTGTTGCCCTGCTTGGGAAGCGGCTTATCGAAAAGCTCTTTATCACTCTTCCGCAAGCCGGGGAATTCGTCCCGCTCACCGCCGGGCAGCTTGCCTATTGCCGGGAACGGTGCGTCTGATTCGGATCTCTCCCCGTCGGAAAATGTTCCGGGGTTCGGGCCCGTTTTTTTTGAATTGCGGAACACGTCGCATTTCAGAATGCGTCTTTGATGTGATTGACGAGCGGCTCTTTTCCTTCGGCCGATACGATGACGACGATATCGAATCGGCACGGGGTTTCGCGATCAAGCCCGCGCCAACGAAGATACTCGTTTTTGGCACGTTTCATGCGGTTTTGCCGCTGGGTCGGCACCTCGGTGTAAGGGTCGGTATACCCTTCTTCCCGTCGGGTTTTTACCTCGACGAAGACGAGCCTGTTTCGATCGCGGGCAATGATGTCGATTTCGCAGGAGGGGAGCGCGAGATTTCGTTCGAGGATTTTCCAACCCGCCTTTTTAAAACGTGCCGCCGCCAGATTTTCCCCCTCAATCCCGAGCCGATCTTTGGCGCGGGGGGCTTTTGACTGCCGCTTCGTTCGGGGAATGACCGTCGGGTCTTCCTTTCCGTTCCAGATCAGTTCGCCGACGAGCGCGTGGAGAAACTCGAAAAAACGCATGGTTGTTGTTCGGAAGGATTGAGCGGTCGGTCAGCCGTCGAGCATCTCGCCGGACCTGATCGAAAGGTAACTGGCATAACGGCGGGCATCGACCCGACCGTCGGCGACCGCATCTTTGACCGCGCAGTCGTCTTCGTGGGTGTGGGTACAGTCGGAAAACTTGCAGAGATTTTCGTAGGGACAGAGGTCGCGGAAAAACCCGATCACTTCTTCGGGGATAATGTCCCAGAGCATAAACTGCCGAATTCCGGGCGTATCGACCACGTATCCCCCGAACGAAAGACGCAACAGCTCGGCCGACGCCGTGGTGTGACGTCCCTTCTGGTTTTCTCGGCTGACCTCGGCGGTGCGCAGGTTCCAGTCCGGCTCAACTCCGTTGAGCAGCGACGATTTGCCGACCCCGCTCTGCCCGACCACCACGCTTTCGCGCCCGGTGAGGAGCTTCTTCAGACGCGCCATGCCGTAACCCGTCTTGGCGCTTGTCGGAACCACCTTATACCCGAGTTGGGCGTAGACGCCGACGAGCGGCATCAGTTCGCACGGGTCGACCAGATCGTATTTGTTGATGAGAATCACGGGGGTGATTCCGGCACGGCCACAGGTCACAAGGAGCCGATCGATCAGGTTCGGCTTGATTGCCGGTTCGGCGGCGCTCGCAACGATCAGCACCTGGTCGACATTGGTCACAAGGATATGTTTCCGCCCGCGGCTGGTTCGGCTGAGCGAGCCGAACCGCGGCTCGATTCGTTCGATGATCCCCTCGTCTTCCGACGCCGGGCGAAACCGAACACGATCTCCGACGATCACGACCTGTCGCTGTTCGGTCGACAGGGTTTTGAGAATACGGCGTGTGGCACACATATAAATGCGCCCGGTCTCTTCTTCCTCGACACGGGAATAGAGTCCGTGAACACCGACGACGCGACCGGGGAGGGTTGTTCGACCGCTCACATCGGGCAACACGCGGAAATCGCCCCGTTCCCCCGACGCGTTTTCGGCCGGAAGGACCGACCCGATCACTGTCCGTTTTCGGGCAAGCTCTCCCTTACCGCTGACCCGTTCGCCGGAAAGAACGTCTTCGTTTTCCCTCGGAATTCCGGAACCGTTCAAGTCGGCATGATACCGTTCGGTCCAATCTTTTTCGCGGGTGCGGGACGAGCGGTTCCGTCTGAAGTCGACCCGCAGCTTTTCGGGTTTTCTCCTCTTCTTACCCTTTTTACTCATCGGACGGTGTAACTTGGCTATCCGCTCCGTTTTCCGGATCGGCGTTTTTCCCCGACGTCGCCTCGTCGGCCGAGAGGTCGTCCGATTCCGACTCGTCTTCTTCCGGTGCTTCCGAATCTTCCTCGTCGTCCGGCTCGGTACGGGAGGCGAGCGCCTCGGCCTTTTTCATGTCTTCGGCGGCGGCCGCGTCGTTCCCAAGCGCGGTATACGTCTCGGCCCGCAACTCGTACGCCGTGACGCTCATCGGGGCCAGGCGGATCAGTTCGGAAAAGTCGACCAGCGCGGCCTCATAATTTTCCAACTGCATCATAAGACGCCCCCGATTGGCGTACGTGCCACCGTCTTCGGGATCTGCCTCCAGCGCTTTGGCATAATCGGCCAGCGCCCCTTCGATATCTCCCAACTGCTGCAGCACGTAGCCGCGGTTTCCGTATGCCCTTTCGCGGTCAGGGTTCAGGCGGATCACCTCGTTAAAGTCGGCAAGTGCATTTTCGAACTCTTCAAGATCGACCCAGTCGTTCCCCCGGTTATTCCAGGCGGCGGTCATTTCGGGATTGAGTTCGATCGCCTTGGTGTAATCTTCCGACGCGGTAACATAGAGGCCCATTTCGTCGTAGACGACGCCACGGTTATAATAGGCGTCGGCATATTCGGGATCGAGTTCGATCGCCCTCGTATAGCATTTGAGTGCCGTTTCGGGCCCGTTCATGAGGAAGGTGACCAATCCCAGGGAAAAGAATGTTTCGGCACGGCCGGGATTCAGGTTGACCGCGATGGTGTAATCGCGGCAGGCGAATCGCCAATTTCGGCAACAGAAATATGCGTTCCCCCGTGCCAGATAGAGTTGCAAGCTGGCCGGATGCCTTTCGACGGCTTCGTCGTAGAGCTTGATCGCCTCTTCGGCTTTCCCTTCCCGGAGAAAACCTTCCCCTTTCAGGATGATGGCGTCCACTGTTCTCTTATCGCCCATTCTTTTCCCCAAACCGATCTATTTGTTGCAGTAGTCGATGGCCCGAGCCAATTCGCTCTTGAGATTTTCCCGTTTCACGATCCGATCGATAAACCCGTGTTCGAGGAGAAACTCGCTCGTTTGGAACCCTTTCGGAAGCTCGATCTTGATTGTCGCTTTGATCGTGCGCGGTCCGGCAAACCCGATCAATGCCCTCGGTTCGGCGAAGATGACATCGCCCAACGAAGCGAAACTGGCGGCAACCCCTCCCATCGTCGGGTTGGTCATCACCGAGATGAATAGCCCGCCCGCCTGATGAAGACGGGCCAGCGCCGCGCTCACTTTGGCCATTTGCATGAGCGAGAGGATTCCTTCGTGCATACGCGCCCCCCCGCCGGACCCGGAAATGATGATCAGCGGAAGCCCCGTCTCGGCGGCCCGTTCGGTGGCGCGGGTCAGTTTTTCGCCGACGACCGATCCCATGCTTCCCATGATAAAGCGCGAGTCGGTGATCCCGATGATAACCTTTCGGGCACGGATCCGGCCGGTACCGGTAATCACGGCATCGTTCAGGCCCGTGGCGGCCTGATCGCTTTTGACCCGCTCGGTATAGGGACGGCGATCGACAAATGCGAGCGGATCACCGGGAACCAGGTCGGCATCCCACTCTTCGAAGGTCCCTTCGTCGATGATCTGGACGATTCGCTGCTGCGCGGGAACCGGCCAGTGATACCCGCACTCCGGGCAGACACTGAGTCGTTTAAGCGCCTCGTTTCGGAAAATCGTGGCCAAGCACCCCGGGCACTTGATCCAGAGACCTTCCGGTACGCCTTTGCGCAAATCGGGTCCCAGATCGGACGGCGAATGGGGACGCGGAGGACTCGGTGGATTGACCGGCTGAGCGACGGGCTTCTGAGATTTGGTGTTCTTCTCCGACATAGTTTTCATACTTCTGTGTCTTGTGGTTTATCGTTCGAGAGCCAAGGCGCGGAGCCGTTTGATCCGAGCGGCATAATTGACCGCTTCGAAAATACTTGTTCCGGCCACAAACATGTCGACCCCGGCTCGGGCCGCCTGATTGATCGTCCGTTTGTTGATCCCCCCGTCAATGGCAAGGAGAGTATCGGGGCGAACCGCCTTTTTGAAGAGCCGGACCTTTTCAAGGACTTCCGGCCTAAACTTTTGGCCGCCAAACCCGGGCTGAACGCTCATCGTCAGGAGAATATCGACATCCCTCACGTATGGCATCACCGCCTCGGCCGGCGTTCCGGGGTTGAGGACCAATCCGGGCGCCGCGCCGAGGGAACGGATTCGCTCGATCAATTCTCCCGGTTCGGGAACCACCTCGATATGAAAAAGGAGGGAATCGGCGCCGGCTTCGACAAACGCCTCGGCATACCGGGCCGGTTCGGAGACCATCAGGTGAACGTCGAGCGACAGGCGGGTCACCTTACGGAGCGAGGCAATCACCGGTACCCCGATGCTGATGTTCGGCACGAAGTGGCCGTCCATCACATCAAAATGCAATACGCGCACATCCCCTTCTTCCACCAGACGGATTTCCCGTTGTAGGTTGGCGAAATCTGCGGCCAGCAACGAAGGACAGATGATCGGCTTATGTTCGCAAAGTTCCCGTACCCAGGGGGATGAGGTGATTATCATAGAACGCTTTTCCCGCGATTGTGACCGAACCCTTTGGAAAGAAGCCACCGCGCCGTTTTCCTGCGCCCGGCGGCATCCGCTTTGGATACAATATACCGCAGAACGGCCTTTTTTAAAAAGGGGGAACCGAAAAAAAGGCTTTTTTTCGGAAAAAGGGATAAAGAGCGGGGCTTGACGAACGGTAAACGGGTGGTATACTCCGCGTACCTAATGGGGGATTAGCTCAGCTGGGAGAGCGTTTGGCTGGCAGCCAAAAGGTCATCGGTTCGATCCCGTTATCCTCCACTTTTGAAGACTTCGGCCCGGTAAACCATGCGGTTTTCCGGGCTTTTTCTTTGACTTTTCCGTCCGAGTGGCGATGTGTGGCGTTCTCGACCGCGTTCCATGTGATCCGAGGCCGGTTCGCGCCGGGGGAGACGCAAACGCCGGCTGTGTCGGTAGAAATGATCGGAGTCACGAAGGGGTCGAGACCCCCTGATGTTCATACGCCCCGAGATTGACGATGGCGCGACCGACACGCGGATTTCCGGCCAAGTCGGTTTCGACGGCCGTGTAGTCGTTGTTTCCCCGGTTGATCGCCGGGGAACACTCGGCCGGTGTATAATCACCGTTTTCGGGATCGGTAAAGAGGGGTCCGGTCAGACGGATGGAGCCCCCTGTCCAAGCGGTGAATTCGAAGAGCGTGTGTAGGCGCAACCTGCATCGGAATTTGTTATGCCGAGAATAACCGAATTGTAAAGGCAGGATACTCTGTGGTTACAAATTCCGAATAATCCTTCTCCTCACAACAATTGGCAAACCCTACGCGCAGGTATGCGAAACACGGCTCGTTGCCGGTCTGGTCTACCGGCTTCCGCGCGACTTCCTTTTTGAACGTCGCGTTCCCTTCCGATTCTGTGTTTGTCGTGATTCGAGGCTTATTCCTGGTGACACCCGTGCCCTTCGCACGTGGTGTTTGTGCTGTCCAGCTCACCTCGGCTGAAAGCCAGGGCGGCTTCCAGCGCGTCGCCCTGGGCGCCGGTGACGACCCGGATGTTGCGGCTGTTAAAGATTTCAATGGCGTGTGCGCCTATGCCACCGGCGATAATCACCCCAACCCCCTGATCGCCCAAAAAGTTGGGCAGGAAGCCCGGCTTATGCCCCGGGTTGGGGACGGTCTTCGTCTGGTTGTTTTCCGTATCGTGCAGCAGGAATGATTCACAATGCCCAAAATGCTGCGCCACCTGGCCTTTCACGCTTGCTACCGCGATGATCATAACTTCATTACACTCCTATTTTCTTCGACTGTTTTCGTTGCCGGACTCAACAATCCCCCACCAAGCTCTCCACCTTTTCCTTATCACAGGGATCGGATGACGGCAGGATTCACGAGAATCGGACCAATCGGGGACAAGTCAAACTCCAAGGCGGTGCTGCTCGCCCTACCTGCCCCGGAGGTACATTATACCCGCTCACCATTATCAAGGCAAGTAAAGGCGGAGGAAATTTCCCGCGGGGCCCGCGATCGGCGCGTGCATTATCCGTGCCATTTTGACTCCCTTGCCCACAATCATCCCCATCGGTTCCCGGGGCGAGGCGGCCACGATGATGCCGTCCGGCGGCAAATCAACAAAATCAGATCTGCATCCTGCCAAAGCACCTCGCTGAAAAACTGCTTGACCGTTTCAGCCGGGATGGGCCTCCTCATATCCTGCTTTCTCGGTCCTGTCTTGGCAATCCTCGTCGCGACCGGAGCTGCCGAACAATCAATATGCCCATCGCAAAACATACGAAACACTCCAAACGTTCTTTCAGATGAGAAAGAGGGCAACGCTGTTGACCGGCATAGCGGCGAATGCGAAAAAAGAATCCAACGGGAGGAGGTTGACGACTCACCGTACACCTCAGAGGGTAACGGGTTCCGCCCCGTGATGATGCTGCGCAGATGGCGTTACGCGGATTCCAACAATGGCATGATTCTCCGATAGATTTCCTCAACCGCCTTTCCGCTGGGACAATCAACATCCACAACCGTCATCCCCTGGTTCACCACCTGTACCGCTAAGGGGTCATAGGGAACAGTGCCCGCGAACAAGAGGCCTTCCCGTTGGCAGTACGCCTTGATCTTGTCTGTTATCACCGGGTTGATGTCCGCCTTGTTGACGCACACGGCGATTTTAACCCCAAAACCCCGGGCGGTTTCAATGATGCGCTCCAGGTCGCTCAGTCCCGACAACGAGGGCTCCGCCACCAGCAGGGTGGCACAAGCTCCGCTGAGGGTGGCGATTACCGGGCAGCCAATGCCCGGGGAACCGTCGATGATGGCAAAGTCGGTGTGTTCGCCGACAACATTCGCGAGGCGGTTTTTCACCTGGCTGACCAGCTTCCCAGAGGTGCCGCTGCCCATTCTGAGCTTCGCGGTGGAGAAGACGGAGTCCTCGCCGTAATACAGCGTCATGGTCCCCGCCTGGTGCGGTTTCATGGCGACTGCCCGGGCCGGGCACACCAGTCCGCAAACCCCGCAGCCTTCACAGGCGTAAGGGTTAATCTGATAGGAAGGCCCTTGCACAACCGCGTCGAACCGGCAGGCCTGTTCACATGCGCCGCAGGCTGTACACTTGTCGGGATCAATGGATGCCAAGGGCAGGCCATAATAGGGGGCATCCTCCCGACGTATGTAGTCAGCGCCAACAAGGTGTAGGTTGGGCGCGTCCACATCGCAGTCCGCGTAGGCTCGAGCCTTGGACAGGCTGATGAGCGCGCTGGCCAGCGTTGTTTTGCCGGTTCCCCCTTTCCCGCTAAGGATGACTAACTGCCGCACGGCATGCCTCCTGATCAATTCTCTCAAGCAAACACTCAAACAGCTCGAGGTACCGCGAGTCTTCCTTCACGGCGATCAGCCCGTCTGAGGTTAGTTGTCCCAGCCGCGTCTCAAAAGCGATCTCCGCCAGAATGGGGAGGCCATGCGTCTGACAGTACTGGCGGGAGGGGTCGTCCCCCGGCAGCGCTTTGTTGAGCACCACCCCACAGGGCTTATTGTAAAGTCTGACCAGCTCGTGCACCATACCCAGGTTATGCGCACCAAATCGGGTGGGTTCCGCCACCAGCACGCAGTAATCCGCGTCCCGGACGCTTTCAGACACCATACAGGAGCTGCCGGGTGGGCAGTCGATGATCAACCTCCCGTCCGGGTGCCCGGTGTTGAGTAATTGCTTGATCACAGGCACACCGGTGGCTTCGCCCGGGTTTAGAAAGCCGGAGAGTACTCGTACACCCTGGGCCTCCCCGGTCTGCACCCTACCGATGGCACGCTCGATTTCCCTCAGGGCCCGGGCCCGGCACAGCATCACGCACCCGCCGCAGCCGTGGCATATCTCGTCGAACACGAGTAGCTCCCCACCTGTCCACGCCAAGGCGTGAAAAGCGCAGAAGTCCACGCACAGCCGGCATTCGATACATTTAGCCGGATCAACCCGGGGCACGGGCACATTGACCACCACCTGCGTTTTGATGGCGGGTTTGAAGAAGAGATGGCCGTTGGGTTCCTCCGCGTCACAATCGATGTAGGTGGCGGGGGCCGCGACGCAGGCCAAGTTCACCGCGATAAAGGTCTTGCCGGTGCCGCCTTTTCCGCTGAGTACCGCAATGGTTTTGTCGCTCACCCTCAGTGCCTGTGGAACCCTTCGTGAATCTGGTCCAGGGTTTCCAGCTCGCCTTGCTTGAATCGCTCAAGGTTCTCCTGCGCGCTCAGACCGGGCTGGGTCTTATACAGCTTGATGCCGGCAGCTTGCAGCACTTTGGCCGCGTTGCTGCCCAGTTGGGGGGTGAGCAGAACGCCCGCTTCGTTGTCAACAACCGCCTGGGCCGCCCGGATGCCCGCGCCACCCGAGCTGAGAGCGGCCTCGTTCCGAATGTAAATGCTGGCGTCGGTTTCCGTGTCATAGATCATAAACATCGCGGTTCTTCCAAAAATGTCGGATACCGCCGTGTCCTTCGCGTCCGAGGTCACCGGAATGGCGATCTTCATTGTTTCTCCTCCTCATTGTAGGCTATCTTCTACGGTTGTTTGGTCTCGTCTGCCACGGTGGTGGGGGTAGGCGGGGCGCCCGCCCCCCCCCCCCCGCCCATTCACCCC
>JBMNOP010000008.1:0-152016 GCA_050943135.1 Thermoguttaceae bacterium
GTGGTTGCAGGCGCTGCGCCTGCAACCACCACCGTTCGAATTCACGCCATAGGACTTGCACGCTCCCCTGCCGATGGCCAGGGGCAAACAGTCCAAGAGCGCGAACCGGTTCTTTACGTGCCTGACCGGATTACCCCGCACGGCAGCCTCGACGGCACCCACCTGCCGGGCGCATTCCCCTCGATTGAGATTCGTGAAGTCAATCGGGCGAATGGCCGGATATCCATCCGGCGCCGTCGCGGTCGCCATCGTGCATCACGCCGCATGGTCACAGCGGACCGACGCGGGCGTTTGTGGGAAGAGAGCAGATGTGTCGGCTTCCGATCGGCCTATACTCCCGGTAAAAAGAGTGCAACCAAGGGGCAGAACCTTGGAAAGCTTGCCCGGAGCGGGAAAATGACCCACCCCGGGCAGCCCGTGCCCTTTACAAATTTTCGATCTGTTGGTCGATGGCATCAATGCGGTCTTTCAAGAGCTGTTTCTGCTCTAACAGAGCCGCCTTCAATTCCTCGCCTTCCAATGGGGCTGTCGCGGGAGTGCGTGCCATGAAGCCACCGCCTCTGCCAAACCCCGCACCGTGGCCATAGCCACAGCGTCTGCCCTGTCCTAATCCCATGCCCAATCCGCGCGCGCCATATTGTGCGGCACCACCGCAGGGGCCAAGCCCGCGTCCGGTCATCTGTCCCGCGTTCGCAGGACCGGTTCCATCAAATCTTGGCATGTTGCCCTCCTTTTGTTCTGTAGTTCTGAAAAGATGGTTACGGAACCCGAGACATATGTCACGTTCCGATTCTATTATATGCAGTAAATGACATATGTCAACAATCGCTTTTAATTCTTTTTACGCGGGAAAGGCAGCCGTCGTGTGCCTGGTCTGGGAAAACCGCGGCCGAGAGAATGGTTTTAGGTCAGATAGCGCAAGGCGGCCAAGGCCGCCACCGTGCCGTCTGCCGTGGCGGTGGTTAGCTGCCGGATATGCTTGCTGCGGCAGTCCCCCGCGACAAAGACCCCTCGGGTAGCTGTCAGGCAGTTCTCATCAGCATCGATATAGCCATGATCATTCAACTTAACAAGTCCGGCAAAGGGTCCGTTTTCCGGCTCCAGGCCAATGGCGACGAACAGCCCGTCAAGGGGCAATTCCAGCTCTTCCCCCGACATGGTCCTTCGTACCTTCACGTGTGACAGGGCATCCCGGCCGCCGTGGACAGAGGCCACTTGCGCGCCGAAGATGTAGTCCACATTCTCCCGCTTGCGTAGGGTGTGAACCAAACTTGCCTCACCGGTGAAATCATCCAGGTTCTGGATGATGGTGACCTGCTGACAGATGTCGGCCAGAAAGATGGCTTCCTGCAGCGCGGTGTTCCCACCGCCGACCATTGCCACTGTTTTCCCGCGATAGAAATCACCGTCGCACACGGCGCAGTAGCAGACTCCCTTGGAAGCCAGTTCGCTCTCCCCGGGCACACCCAGTTGCCGGTGTTTTGCCCCCACGGCGATAATGACGCTGCGCGCCCGGTACACGTCTCCCTCATCGGTATAAACCTGTTTATGGTCTCCTTTGTCGTCAAGGCCCGTCACCACCGCAATGTCAAAATCGACCCCCAGGTTGGCGACCTGGTTGAAGAGCCGGTCGGCAAAATCACTGCCGGTCATGCTCTCGATCCCGGGATAATTGTTGACCTTGGGAGAGAAGGCGATCTGTCCGCCAAAGGCGTTTTTTTCCAAGATCATTACCGATTTTCCCGCCCGCAAGGCGTAGAGGGCAGCTGTCATTCCTGCCGGACCGCCGCCAACGACAATCAGATCATGCAAGGTTATCGCCTCCTTGGCTTTGTGCCTTGGCACCCTGTGATCGCAGGAATCGCCGGATATCGGAAATGCCCACGTGGCGCTCGATGTTGCTCCCCCTGACATCGACCAGGGTAGGGGCTTGCTTGACGGCATAACGCAAGGCCAGTTCCTTGTTTTCAACCGCGTCCAACTTGAAATAGGGTACACCCGCCTTGTCGAGCAGCATCATCGCCGCCCGGCAATTGGGACAGGTCTGGCTGATAAAAAGCGACAGTTCGCCGCTTTTCCCATCCGGCTTTGCCGATTCTCTCACGGTTTCGGCTTGTTTCGTCATCGGAGGGGACGACGCGGACACCTCGGGAACATACTCTTGGCGCTCTTTGAACTCCTGGGTTTTCCCGGCGTTCCAGTTTTGCACCGGGCGATAATACCCCGTGATACGGCTGTATACTTCGGCGGGTTCACCGCATTTGTCGCAGGTGAAATGCTCTCCGGCGATATAGCCATGCTTTTTACAGAGCGAGTAGGTGGGCGAAAGAGTGTAGTAGGGGAGGGAGTAGTTTTCGGCAATCTTTCGGACCAGCGCGGCCGCAGACTGCCAGTCAGGCATTTTTTCGCCAAGGAAGGCGTGGAACACCGTGCCCGAGGTGTACTTGGTCTGAAGGTTGTCCTGGATATCGAGCGCGGTGAACAGGTCTTCGGTAAAGTTCACGGGCAGGTGCGAGGAGTTGGTGTAATAAGGCGTGCCCCCCTCCTGTGTCGCGGTGATGATATCGGGATAGCGATCGACATCATGCTTTGCCAGGCGGAATGCGGTCGACTCCGCCGGCGTGGCCTCCAGGTTGTACAGGTCTCCGTACCGCTCCTGATAATCGGCCAGACGGTCGCGCATATGGTCGAGTACCCGGGCGGTGAAGCGCTGCGCCGCTTCGTGCGACATGTCTTCTCCAATCCACTTGGCGTTGAGCGCGGCCTCGTTCATCCCCACCAGGCCGATGGTGGAAAAGTGGTTCTCGAAGCTGCCCAGGTAATGTCGGGTGTAGGGATAAAGCCCTTCTTGAAGCAGCTTGGAGATGATGTTCCGTTTCACTTCCAGCGAGCGCGCCGAGATATCCATCATCCGATCGAGCCTACGGTAGAAATCCGCCTCATCTGTCGCCATGTAGGCGATGCGGGGCATGTTGATGGTAACAACACCGATGGAACCGGTCGATTCGCCGCTTCCGAAAAAGCCGCCGGACTTCTTCCGAAGTTCCCGCAGGTCCAGGCGCAGCCTGCAGCACATGCTGCGCACATCACCGGGATCCATCTCCGAGTTGATGTAGTTGCTGAAATAGGGAGTGCCGTATTTGCTGGTCATCTCAAACAACAAACGGTTGTTTTCCGTAGCCGACCAGTCAAAATCCTTGGTGATGGAGTAGGTGGGGATCGGGTACTGGAAACCGCGGCCGTCGGCGTCCCCTTCAATCATGATTTCGATGAAGGCCTTGTTGACCATGTCCATCTCGCGCTTGCAGTCTTTGTACGTGAAGTCCTGCTCCACCCCACCGACGATGCAGGGCAGCTCTGCCAGGTCCGGCGGTACGGTCCAGTCCAACGTGATGTTGGAAAACGGCGCCTGCGTTCCCCAACGGCTGGGGGTATTCACGCCAAAGACAAAGGCTTCGATGGCTTTTTTGACCTCGTCATAGGTCAGATTGTCCGTTTTTACGAAGGGCGCCAGGTAGGTATCGAAAGAGGAAAAAGCCTGCGCGCCCGCCCACTCGTTTTGCATGATGCCCAGGAAGTTGACCATTTGGTTGCACAGGGTCGCCAGGTGTTTGGCGGGCTTGCTGCTGATTTTGCCCGGGATACCGCCCAGGCCTTCCTTGATCAATTGCTTGAGCGACCAGCCGGCGCAATAGCCCGTCAACATGCTCAGGTCGTGAATATGGATGTCGGCGTTGCGGTGGGCGTTGGCAATTTCCTCATCGTATATCTCGCTCAGCCAATAATTGGCCGTGACCGCACCGGAATTGGACAGGATCAGCCCGCCCACCGAGTAGGTGACGGTGCTGTTTTCTTTCACGCGCCAATCGGTGACATCGACGTAGCTATTGACCACGTCTTTGTAGTCCAGGTAGGTGGACTTCATCAAACGGAGTTTTTCGCGCTGCTTCCGGTACAGAATATAGGCCTTGACAACATCGGCATAACCAGCCAGGGACAGCACATTCTCGACACTGTCCTGAATGTCCTCCACGCTGATCAGCCCATCCTTGATTTTACCGTCAAAGTCTGCCGTCACCTTAAGCGCCAGAAAGTCAATCACATTGTCCGTGTAGTTTTTCTCCAGCGCGTCAAACGCCTTCCTGATCGCTGTTGATATTTTAGCAATATCGAACGACGCGGTAGCTCCGTTACGCTTTTTGACCTGATACATCGTGTACCTCCTTTATTCCTTTGGGTCTTCTGATTTCTGTACCGATTGATATTTTGTTTTGTTTGATGTTTTATAGGCCCCGAAGCCCAACTTCCCTGACATAGGGGCGCAGAATGTCTGCCATGACCCGCATCTGGTGCTCTTCCGGGGGATGCAAGTCCTTGCCTCCAAGCAAATCGCCTGAATCGACAAAACGTTGCAAGATGTAGCGCGGTGCGCCCTGCAGCCAGTGGCCGATCTCCCGGATATCTTCGGGGTTGTGATATTCCCGAACCAGGGTGGTTCGGAACTCGAAAGGAATTCTTTCGCGCAGTAGCATTTCCGCACTTTGGATGACCGAATTCACATCCAGTCCGGGCAGACCGGCTGTCTGTTGGTATTTTGCCGGGGTGTTCTTGATGTCCATCGCGACGTATTCCAACAGTCCCTCGTCGATCAACCGGCCCAGCAAACCGGGGTTACTGCCGTTGGTGTCTAGTTTGACCGCGTAGCCCATATCCTTCACTCGCCTGATGAAGTCGCGTAAACCGCTGTGCAATGTCGGTTCCCCGCCGGTGATGCACACCCCTTCCAGCATTCCGACACGCTTCTTGAGGAAATCGAACAGATCTTCATGGAGGATCTCGGCCGTAAAGCGCTCCGGCAGTACAAGCGTGATGTTGTGACAGAAAGGACAGCGATAGTTACAACCAGAGGTAAACACTGTACACGCGACTTTGCCAGGGTAATCCAACAAGGTCAATTTCTGAAAGCCGGCAATTCTCATCCCTACTCTTTTCTCTCACACAACCGTCTATATGTTGTGCTCGATAATGCAAAAAACACAATATATAGTGATTATCGATTTGAGTCAAGGGGCAACCGCCTGATAAAATCGCGTTTATCGGGGGTCCCGTTTCCCCGGAGAATGAGTCAAGACGGCATCGCAGAGCATTTTCCCTTGATTTATGCCCTGTGCGGGGGCTAAATCAAGGATGGAAATTTGATCCTGTTCTCCTTCGCATCGTCTTTGGATTTCCTCTTAAATTTATCAAGCTCCTTGCAAATTCTCCTTTCCGGCTACCAATCGATCAAAAATGGTGTGGTCGGACGGCGGTTACAAGAGAAAATCGAACCAAGCCGTCAAGTGGTCTCCAAGTTCCCGGTGGCGACTAAATAAGGGTCCGATAAATCTCCTCATGTATTTGGCGGTTCGCCGGAGCCGTTCGACGAAGTGATTCTCCAAAGCACGCCTCCGGTCGTTGATGCTGATCCGGACGTTGCGACCCTTCAGAATGTTCCGTTCTTTCCGACGGAAAAACGGGAACGGAATAAACCGAATTGAGTTTTTCGATCGGAATACGGTTTTGCCGTCGGACGCCACGCCCCGGATCGTGCCCGGCCCGCTTGCGGAAGGCTGACGGCTCAGGTGAGCTCAGAAAACGTCAAGCTCGATGTCAAGGTCGGCGGAAATGTATTCGCCAAACACGGCGTCGGCGGCTTGCGGGGCAGGGTAGACCAGGTCGTCGTTTTGCGATTCGGCAAGCCAGTTGGTCGCGAGAAACATACGGTCTCGGTTCGAGATCTCGCCGTCTCCGTCGATATCGCAGTAGTTGCGGAAATGGTCGTCACCCTCTTCGGAAAGCCATGCCGGAGAAAGTAACGCACGGTCACTGTTGGAAATATCTCCGTCGCCGTTTATGTCCATCGGGCAAACCATAAACGTTTTCGATGCGCTCCAATCGGAATCGGCGTACGCGCCGTTTCCGAGGGCGCGGACGCGGTAGGTTATTTCGGCACCGTAAGAAAGTCGGGTCACGACCGCACCTGTCTCGGCGGTGACAACGGTCGACCAGGTGAATCCGCCGTCGGCGGAATGCGCAAGTTCGTAATCCTCGACGTTCGCGATCGCGTCCCAGGTGATCCGATGCCGGTTTGCGCCATAGGAGACGTAAACACCGGGAGTGCCGGCAGAAATGGTCGGGGTCATGAAGGGTTCGAGACTCCCCTGATATTCATACGCCCCGAGATCGACGATGGTGTTATAGATACGCGGGTTTCCGGCCAAGTCTGTTTCTACGGTCACGTAGTCATTGTTCCCCCGGTCGATCGCCTGAGAGTCCGCGGCAAGGGTATAATTACCGTTTTCGGGATCGGCGAAGAGGGATTTGGCGGAATCGTAAGTTAGGCATTCGGCGGACTCTGTCCAATCGGTGAATTCGGAGAGCGTGTTGTAGGCGTAGATTCCATCAGCATTCGTTATGCCGAGAACAATCGAATTGTAAAGAGATGTCATGCTACCGTTGTAAATCCCGTCTCCGGATTTGCTTGCGGTATTCCCCGCGACCGTGCAGTTGGTTAGGGTAAGTATGTCAGCGTTGTAAATTCCGGCGCCGTAGCGGCTTGCGCTATTCTCTGTAACGATGCAGTTTGTGAGCGTCAGCGTGCCGGTGTTGTGAATTCCGCCACCGTAGTAGCTTGCGTTATTCCTCTCGACCTTGCAGTTCGCCAGCGTCGTCGTGCCGGATTCATCGTAAATCCCGCCGCCGTAGTGCGCGGTATTTCCCGCGATCGCACAGTCGGTCAAGGTCAATGTGCCGGATTCGTTGCCGATTCCGCCGCCGTAGGATGCGGTATTCCCCGTAACGGTGCAGTTTGTCAGGGTCAGTACGCCGTAACAGTTGTAAATCCCGCCGCCGCTGTCGGTTACATTTCCACCGGTAATTGTTATGGCGGTCAGTTCCACCCGGCATTCATCGGCGCTGCCATCCACAACGAACACCCGGCTTTGCCCGTTGCCGTCGATCGTCATCCCGCCGATGCCCGACGCGTCGATCGTGATACCCGTGCTGATTCCAAGCTGTGTCCCGCTAAGGGTGATCGTTCCGGCGGCCAGGGCGGAATCAAAGGTGATCGTGTCACCGGCCGCAGCGCGACCGATCGCTTCGCGCAGGGAGAGCAGGTCATCGCCCGTCTCCCAAGAGGTCGGGTCTTCCGTCGTGTTCACAACCCACGTTACCGCTTCGGTCGGAGCCGACGGCCCGGAGCCGAATTCCGCTATTTGTTCCGATCCTCCGGCCAGAACGGCAAGAAGCGTGCGCTGTTCAAGAGATTCTATACGAAGTTTACGGTTGGTCATTATCAGCTCCTTATGGTAACGATTAAGAACGACTCCGTCGAGGATCATTTGGCGGGATGGCGTGGGTGATATCGATGACGGTTGTTATGACAGTCTTGGTTTTTCCGGGGAACCGAACGCTTCCTCGGCACTCAGCAGCACTCACAAGGATGATGCCAATGAGTTTCTTCAATCTCCCCCATCGCGAACCGCTTTCGGTTTCGGGCGTCGTCGTGCCGGAAAGACCGTTTCTTACCGTCGGAAGGGGAAGAACGCCCTATTTTTACCGAAATGACACCCCGTTTCAATAACCGTTACCCGATTTTCCGAACTTTTTTAGGGTAGAAACATACAAGGTTCGGAACAATCCGGACGACCCTCAGAACCGAAGGATTGTTGGTTAAGGGCGGCGCGACGGCGATGAAAAACCGCCTGCGAACAACCGGCATCGATTTTGTTCTTTTGTGGAGCTCCCCGAAAATTTCGCACGCCCCCTTCGTTCCACGGACTTTTCCCGCCCACGCTCGGATCTGATCGAAATCGGTTTTTATTTCTTCCGGGCGACATCGGAGTTTGCGGAGCGCCTTATTTGGGATTTGGCGGACCCATTCCCGGGTGAGCCTAAGACATTTGCCGATTTCGGCCGGGGTATTTTCCTGACCGTCTTCGAGGTCGGTATCGGGCAAAGAGGATTTCCTGTTCCCGGTCGATCAGAACGATCGCGGCACGTCGGATCAGGTCATCCCAATCCGCGAGTCGGGCATAAAATTGGGCACTGCCATATTCGATGAACCTTTCGATAGGGTACCGTTCCCGGACCGCGAGATAGATTTCGTCCCAAACCGGGTCGTGGGGGTCGGCCCCGTAGATTTCGTGTCGGCCAGACATTTTTTGCGGGGAGGAAGCGAAAAGCCCGGGAAGAGCAAGGTGTTTGACGGGCGGGCGGTACAGAAGGATTTGGGGGGAGAAGATCGTTTCCGGGAACGCCCTTCTTTGTCGGTTCAGAACCCGAACACGGACCCTTCCGTCGGACGTAATTCGATAACGACACGCCGACGAAAAGATTCTTCGCCGGTTTCGGCATTGAGAACGACAAGGTAATATGCTCGGTTCGGCCGATACTTCAGGTCTTTGAGCGTGAACTCCGCACGGAAAAATCGCCCGTCCCTGTCCGGTTCGCGACAGTTTGCCAGGTAGCGAAATTCGGTAGAGATCGGTTTGTTGTTTTTATCGACGAAAAGGATCTTGTACTCGATTTCATCGTCGGTTTCCACCAAAGGTTCGGTTTGCAGAAAGTCGATACCGAAAGACTTCTCCTTAATGATGTTCAGGTCGCTGATCAACAGGATTCTCATCAGGGGGTATCCTTTCCATAACGGTGTTCCGAAACAAAGGGAGGTCGCGAATCGGCAGGAAGCGCTCAGTATTGCCCGAAGACCGCGCCGAGCACAAAGGAGATAACGGTCGTCTGGGCGGATTTTGCTGCGGCACAAACTTTTTTCCTTTGTTCCGCCGTGAATCGGCAGGTAATCACCGAATCGAAATCCCTGACTTGGGTCCGCGGAATTTTCATAAGAGACGGTTTACCCGCAAGGCGACGCCTGACAGCCTTGATCGCGTAACGTTGGAAAGTCAGTTGTCTTTTGGCAACTTCTTTTTGTATTCGGACTTTATCTGCGGCGCCGATCCGCGTGTTACAGAGGAATATCGCTTTCGAAGGCCTCCTGCCCCATTCTACAACATTTTTCGTAAACAGACTACCGAACTTTCGTTTGGCCCGCAAGGTCTCCTGTTCGTATAGACCTTGTCGGAGGTTCCGCCTACGGAGGAATGATACGCTCCAGGTTGTAGAATCTGAAAGATTCCGTCGGGGTTCCGGAATGGTGTCCGATATCGTACCATCTCGCGTTCGGATACGTCGTGCCCGACGTGTCCCGTCTTACGGCAAACCCCCTCTCCGCTTGCAGAACGTCTTCATCGGAAAACTCAGTAGAACCCGCCGGTTGTTTTAGGGGAATCGCGCAAGTTGAATCGGGTCGGAACGGTTCCTTTGGCCTCTGTTCCCGTAACTTTTTCTCTTACGTCAAAACGTATTTCGGGTTGAGCTTCTCGAATTCTCGGCAGATTCTTCGCAGGCGGTCGAGTCCCTGCGATTCGGCCCAGGGGAAGATGCCCCCCTTGGCGGCCGGAAATCCAAGCCCTCGGACGAGGGCGCGATCGGCTTCGCTCGGGATCTTGATGATTCCGTCGGCCAGGGTACGGCGCGCTTCGGTCAGGATGGAACAGAAGATGCGCAGGGTAAGCGTCTCGTCCGTGATGGTCGGGCCGCTCAGGGGAACGGAGATGCCCAAGGGAGAGTCGGGAGCGCTCTCCGCCGCCGGAGGTGGGGTTCGGCGCTTTCTCAGGTCGGCAAGGAGCGGTTCGAGGGTCGGGTCGGGTGCGCCGTCGTCGGACCAGTTCCCACGCCCGTCGTAGAGTTTAAACCCGCGCCCGTTTTTTCGACCCAGCCGCCCGGAAGCGATCAGCGCCGGTAAGAGGTCGCCCGACCGGATATATTGCGGGAACGCTTTAAAGAAGGTCCAGCCGCTGTGCATCGTGACATCGAGTCCGATCTCGTCCATGATCCGGAACGGGCCCATCTCCATGCCGAACCGGCCGCAGGCCACTTCGATCCGCTCGAGGGGAACCCCTTCCAGCAGAAGAGTCATCGCCTCTTCGAGATACGGGTTCAGCAGACGGTTGACCAAAAATCCCGGTCCGTCCCCCGCGACAATCGGTTCCTTCTCGATGAGCCGCGCCAGATCTTCGGCGCGCCGAATCGTTTCGGGTATCGTCTTTTCTCCCCGAATCAGTTCGACCAGCGAACGTTTGCGAACCGGATGGAAGAAATGGAACCCGCAGAAGTTTTCCGGCGAAAGGTGTTTCGTCCCGTTCAGAGCCGTGGCCAGTTCCGTGATTCGGATCGTCGAGGTGTTCGAAAGCAGGAGTTTCGGCCGGTCGAAGAACGGGTCGAGCGATCGGTAGAATTTCTGTTTCACTTTCGACTTTTCGACGATCGTTTCGAGAATCACGTCGGCACGGTTCAGGTCGGCCGGGTTTTCGGTGACGGTCAAGAGGGTTTCGACACGCTTTGCCGCTTCGCGGCGGTCGGCCTCTCCGGGAAGCTGCCCGCCTGAAAGCTGACCTGCGAGTTCCTCGGTAAGCCGAGTCGGTGCCGCGGCACACGCTTCGGGGGAGGAATCATATAGAAGAACAGGGGTTCGGACACGCAGAAATGCCGCAGCGGCGGAACAGCCCATCAGGCCGCCGCCGGCAATGCCGAAAGGGGTAGAAAACGTCTGCATCAAAATACTCGGGGGGGATTGCGGGGGACGGAAGGAAGGGTATAATGACCGCCGTTGAGGGGTCGTGGAACGTGATGTTCGCCCACCCTGTTTTCCGCGCCCTTAGTGTAGTGGTAACACGGCAGCTTCCCAAGCTGCAATTGTGGGTTCAATTCCCATAGGGCGCTCTCAGAGCGAAAGTCTCGGTTCGGGGCTTTCGCTTTTTGGCTTTAAGCGGATTCGCCGCCGACACTTGTCTTGAGCGTTCCCCGTTTTTGTTTCTTCGGCACCTTGATCCGGAACAGAATCAGGTAGAAGATCGGCACCACAAAGAGGGTCAGCACCGTCGCAAAGATCAGCCCGAACATGATGGCGATCGCCATCGAGCCGAAGAGCGGATCGTGTAGCAACGGAATCATCCCGACGACCACCGTCATGGCGGCGACGGTGACCGGCCTCATTCTTTCGACCGAAGCGTCGACGACCGCGTGATACGGGTCGTCCCTCTTGCGTAACTCTTCATCGATCTTGTCCATCAGAACCACTCCGTTACGCACCATCATGCCGAGAAGACTCATTGCGCCGACGAGCACCATAAAGCCGAACGGCTGACGGAACAGCAGAAGTCCGAAGGTGATCCCGATCGAAGCGAGCGGGAAGGTCATCAGAATGATCAGCAGCTGACGGAGCCCGTTAAAGAGGACCACCACGATGAGCGCCATCAAGACCAGGGCGATCGGAAGCTGTTTGAGCAGGAATCCGGTGGCGATCCTCGACTTCTCGGCCTGCCCGCCCCATTCGAGACGATACCCTTCCGGAAGCGGAATCGACTCGATCTGTGGTTTCACCTTTTTCAGAAGCGTGGTCCATTCGACGCCGTTGGTGTCGGCGCCGACCGTGATCGTGGGGATCCGGTTCCGACGATGAATGATTCCCTCTTCCCAGTGAATGCTCAGGTCGTCGGTGACTTCGTCGAGCGGCACGCCGACCGGCGAGTATCCCCAAACGGGGGTGTTGCGGAGTGTGTCGGTACGATTCCGTTCCGACGGAGCCGAGCGAATCTTGATCGGAAGCAGATTTTCACCGTCGGCATAAAAACCGGTGGGAATACCGACCGTCGCACGGAGAAGCGCCATCTGCATCTGCGCCCGTGAAATCATACCGCGCGCCCCTTTGGCCTGCGAGAATTCGGGGGACCAGGTCGGAACCTTCTGTCGCCAGTTGTCGCGCACGAATTTGGCGGTCGGTTCGCGGCGGAGGATCTCTTTGGCTTGGTCGGCCAGACTGTGCAATACCGCCGGGTCGGGTCCGCTGTACCGCGCCTCGATTTCGAGTTTCGTGGTCGGGCCGAGCGCGAACCGTTGGGTACGGGCTTCGGCCTGCGGGTAATTCGCTTTGATCCAGTCCTCGATCGGTTTGAGCAGTTTATCCACGTCGTCGGCCGCCTCGGTATTGACGACCAATTGGCCGTACGACGTGTTGTCGATTTCCGGTTCATACGGTAGGTAGAAACGCGGGGGGCCGCCGCCGAGGAACGAGGCCACGTTGACCACGCCCGGTTGTGCCATAATGTACCGCTCGATTTCGGTCACGTCCTTTTCGACCGAATTGACCGAACTTCCTTCCGGAAGCCAGTAATCGACCATAAATTGGGTGCGGATGGTTCGTGGGAAGAATATTTGCGGAATCCGCTGAAATCCGACCCCCGCCAGCACCAGAAGTCCGAGCAGGGCGACAAGCGCGAGCGTCTTGTGGTGCAGCACCGATTCGAGCATCCTGCGATAGGCACGGAAAACCGGGCCGGCGTGCGGGTCTGTCGACACGCCTTTTTTCGGCGAGATGAACATATGGTAAACGACCGGCGTCTGGAGCATCGCGACAAACCAGCTGATCATCAGCGAGATCGCAAGTACGATAAAGATATCTTTGGCGTACTCGCCCGTATCGTCGGGCGAGAGGTAGACCGGCAGAAACGCCAGCGCCCCGACAATCGTTGCGCCCAAGAGCTGGTTGGCGGCACGGCGGGCCCCGTCGATACACGCTTGGGTCTTTTCGACCCCGCGCTGCATTCGAACGAGGATCAGGTCACCGACCACGACGGCATCGTCGACCAAGATGCCGAGCGCGACGATGAACGCGCCGAGCGTGGTGCGCTGGAGAATGATCCCCATCGGCGCCAGAACACACAAGGTTCCCAAAATTACCAGCAGAAGGCTGCTCGCGATCAGAAGACCGCTGCGCCATCCCATGGCGACCATCACGACGAGTGTCACGATGATGATCGCTTCCCGCAGGTTTTTTGTGAATGCGTGAATGGCAGCGTTGACGGTATCGGGCTGGTAACAGACCGTGTCGATGCGGTATCCGGCAGGATACGTCTTCATGATGTTGTCGACCTGCTCGTGGACCTGTTTTCCCATCTTGATAACGTCGCCGTTCGGAATGGGGGAAAGGGCCAGCACGACCGCGCGTTTACCGTTGATACGCATCACCTTCGACGGTTCGTCGACTGCCACACGCCGAACCGTCGCCACGTCTTTGAGGCGGATCTGGCGTGTTCCTTTGTCGTTGTTTGAGCTTACCCGGTCGAGAATCGGGTTGGGGTTCACGTCCGAGACCAGCAGCTGGGCGAGACCGGCAGCGTCGATCCCGTCGGGAATGATCAGGTTTTCGATCTCTTCGATCGACTCGAACGTGCCGGAAGGATTGATCCGAATCCGTTCGCCGGAAATGCTCATTTCCCCGGCCGTGATCTTCAGATTCTGAGCTGCCAGGGCCCGGTAAACCATCTGCGGATGAACCGCAAGTTCCGTCATTTTCGCCTGAGAGATCTCCACCTCAATCTGCTCTTCCGGCAGACCCCAGAGGACGATCCGTTTTACCTGGTCGGCCAGCAGGAGCTTCTTCTGAATATCTTGGGCGGCGTCGCGCAGTTCGGCGTCGGAGTAGCCGTCGGCACTCAGCGCCAGAACGATCCCGTAGACTTCCCCGAAATCATCGTTAACGATCGGCGTAAACGCCTCGATCGGGAGCTTGAGCGCGGCAATGTCCATCTTGTTGCGCAGTTCGACCCATGCCTTATCGATATTTTCCACGGGAAAGGTTTCCAGCAATTCGACAAAGACAATCGACTGCCCCGGTTTCGACAGCGAGCGGGTCGTTTTGAACCCTTTGATCTGTTGTGCGGCCTCTTCGATAACGCTCGTGACGTTATCGGCGACGGCCTCGGGGTCGGCCCCCGGATAGAAGGTGACGACCACCGCGGTTTTTACGGTATACTCGGGATCTTCGAGACGCCCCATCGTGAAGTAGGAGTAAATCCCTCCGATGACGATCAAAAAGACGCAGAACTCGATCACGGAACGATGATGAATGGCATATTTCGGAAGCATGGTTGCCTTCCTATTCCCCGGTGCAAATATTTCGTGTTACGGTTCTGTTCGGACCCGTTCCCCTTCGGAGAGGAATCGCGCGCCCGCACCGACAATCCGCTCACCCCCCTCAAGGCCGTCTTCGACAACTGCCCCTTCTTCGGTGAATGTCTTGATATGGACCGGATGACGCTCGAGCCGCATTTCATCGCTGATGACCCAGACGGCCGATTCGCCCCCGGTCGATTCCCCTTCGGCCCGATCGCCGGGGATCAGCGCTGCCGAAGGGAGCAGAATGGTCGAGTTTCCTCCTTTAAGTGTGAGCTCGGCGATGCCGGTCATTCCCGGAAGGATCTCGGCGTCGGCGCCCGTTGCCTGCGATTCGCCCCGTTCAATGACAATCGTCAGCGGGTAAGAGAGCCCTTTCTGACGGACCGTTTTCCCAACCTCTTTGACGGTGCCGCGTAGCGTGACACCGGGCATTGCGGGGAACGTACAGGTGATCGACTCAATATCGTTCCGGCGAAGGACGATCTCTTCGGTGACGCTGAGTGTCGCTTCGAGCCGGTCGGTGTTGACCAGTTCGATGACCGCGATCCCCGGAGCGACCGCCTCGTAATTGTCGAAATACTTTTGAGAGATGAACCCGTTAAACGGGGCTTTCAGTTCGGTGTCGGCCAGCTTATTCCGTGCCAGGTTCAGTTCGATTTTCAGCCCGGCGATTTTGGCTTCCATCGCCTCGATCTCTTCGGCACGGGAACCGGTCGTGGCTTTGCGGTATTGCTGACGTAGCGTGTCGAGTTGCGCCCGGGCCCCGTCGGCCGCCGTTTTGGCGACATCGTATTGAACCTGCGAGGCGGTTCCGTCTTGCAGAAGGTTTTCCATTCGATTGAGATGTGCCTCGGCGTTCGCCGCGGCGGTTTCGGCGGCGCGGATCTGTGCTTCGAGCGCCTCGATATCTTCGGCACGGGCCCCGGTCTTCATGGCCGAAAGTCCGGCGTTGGCCTCGTTGATTCCCTGCTCGAGCCGCTGAACCGCGAGTTCGTAGTCCCGCCGGTCAAGACGGGCAAGGACTTCCCCCTCCTTCACCCTCTTACCGAGGATCGGATCAAACTCCAAAAGTTGCCCGGGGACACGGAACGAGAGTTTCGCCGATTGCCCCTCTTTGGTGAAAAGGGGGAACGATCGGATTTCAGAGGTTTGTCGGCTCGGGATCGCAATGGCCCGAACCAGAATCGGTTCGGGGGGAACCGGTTCGGGGGCTTTTTGACAGCCGAACGAAAAAAGCGATCCTAACCCGGCCATACCGAGGATGAGAAGGAAACGCTGCCTGCTATCAAAGGAAACGCGCCCGCGTCTGTCAATCATTTCAACTCCTGGCATGTAAATTTCGACCGTTTTCGGTCGGTAGATTCGGAAGCCGTCGGAACGGTCAAGCCCTCGCTCCCCCGCCCGCTGATGGGGGAGGAAGAAGGTCTCGTGAGGCGGCGACACCTGTTTTCAGGGCCTTTTTGCGCGGCAATCCGTCGTTGCGTCCGGGGGGACCGGACGCAAAAGATCTTGTCGAAATATCGGCTAACCCCGCCGTCCCTCTTGTTTAAAACACCGATTTACCGCAAATCCGCCGTTTTTAACCGGTTCGGTTTATCCGACTTCGGCCTTTTCCGGTTCGCGCCGCCCCTTTTCGGAAATTTTTAGTGAAGTGCGGGGGTCGATTTTAACGATTATAGGGAAGATAGCGGATACTCCGATTGCTTCCGGTATTTCCGCCGAACTGACGGTTATTCAGCGTTTTAGTTCTTAAAAAGTGAGACTTTCTCTATCGATGTCCGGCAAGTCAAACAGAAGAATTCGAATCGGAAAAGGGGCGGTTTTGCTTTCGGGCGCCTTGCTCGTTTCCCTTCTTCTGGTTTGTTCCGATTCTTGGGCCGACGGGCTGATGCCCAGGCCGCTGATCAGGTTCGGCGGCCCGGCCAAAACCGAGGAACAGGCGGCACCCCCGATCATCGTTCCAAAACCGATGTCCCTCCCAAGGGGAACGGGGCGGGTCGAACGGGTCGCCTCGGTTACACCGCCCCTTCCGTCGGTTCCGTCGATCGCGACCACAAACTCGGCGGTCGGTGCGATGCCGACCCCGAAGTCCTCGGCGGTTTCGAAGGCGGCTCCGATCGAACTATCCGACAGCGACGATCTGTTTGTGGTTCGAAGCAATAAAGAACCTGCCTTGCCGGAAGTCGCGGTACCTGCTTCCGAATCCGGAGAAGAACCGGTCGCCGCAACCTCGATTGTTCAGCCGGTCTCCTACTCCTCCGAAGGGGAGACGCTCGAAGATGCGTGGAACGCCGCACTCTCTGTTTCGCGTTCGCTCTCGGCAAAAGACTACGAACGGCTCGGCGCCGAGGCAACGGTCGAGGCCGCACGCGGAGTTGCCCTGCCAAAACTCTCGAATATGACCGGAGTGCATACCATTTCCAAAGAGCTGGCGTTTCAGACCGAAGTGCCTCTTTCGCAACTTGTACCGACTCTCCCCGACATAACGCACGAGTCGCCGATCTGTGAAACCGACTTTGCCACGAGCACGACGGCTCTGACGATCCCGATCTATATGGGCGGACGCGTACTGAATATGATCGAGGCAGCGCAGGCAGCTTCGTGCACACTCGGGGCCGACCGGCAAATCAGCGAACAAGACCTCAAGTACGAAGTCGCGCAGACCTATTTTCTGGTCTTGCGGATTCGCTGCCTCTATCAGGTAGCCCTCGAAGCGGAACAGACGATTGCCGCACATGAAAAAGACGCGCGACGCCTGCTCGACAACGGAATCGTTACCAAAAACGTCCTCTTGGCAGCCGAGGTGGCCCATGCCAACGCCAAACAAGATCTGATCAAAGCCGAAAATGCGGTCAACCTTTCCCAGGCGGCGTATAACAGGCTTTTGTGGCGATCGTTCGATACACCGGTGAAGATTGTCGACGTCGATATTCCTCCCCTTTCCGGCGATGTCGACGCGCTGACGAGAACCGCCGTGGCCCGACGTCCGGAACTGGCCGCCCTCTCGCACAAATCGCGGGCCCTGGCTGCGAAGTCACGGGTCTACCGCGCCGGTCGCCTTCCGCAAGTCGCCGCGATCGGTACCTACGATTACCTTGAAAACAGCCATCTCAACGAAAACTCGTTCTTTACCGGGTCGCTCGGTGTCGAATGGACGCCGTTCGACGGCGGGGTGAGCCGAAACCGACAGTCTGCCGCCGAATACGAGGCGATGTCCGTCACTCGGGAATACGAAGAGGCGGAATCGAAAATTCGACTCCAGGTTTATCAGTGCTGGCAAGACGAGCAGGAAACCCGTCATCGGGTCAAGACGGCCGAAAAGGGGGTGGAACGCGCCGAAGAGAACCTGCGTGTTGTCAATCGCGGGTTCAAAGAGGGACTGATCGGACATACCGAAGTCCTCGATGCGCAGACCATGCGGACCCAGGCGCAGAGCAACCTTGCCAATGCCCGTTACGATGCCATCCTGGCCACCTATCATCTGCAACGTGCCGTCGGGCAACTTTGACAAGCGTCACACGCCGCGGTGTCGAAACACGCGGGATATTTAATATTCCCGGCAATCGCAAGAGGAGCGGTTGCCCGGCGGTTTTGTTTTAACCGTGAGCCGTATATCATCGGGTTGTCGAGGCTACCCTAAACAACCCGTACGGAATAAGACGGAGAACGCCGGGAAGGTTGCCAAGAGATTTGGCAACCGTAAAGGAACAAGCGGGAAGAACGCATGTTCATCTCTTTTATGCTCTTTATCGAAACACACAACCCCGAATCGAAACCGATCGGATGCAGACCCCAATAGATCGGCATTCACATCAAAATTCTCACGACGGGCGTTCCCGACGCGGTGTTGATACTTCGACCCCCCGGTACGGCAAGGCCGTAAACCAAACAATTGGCAAGAAGTCGATGACGGGGTGCCCCAAAGGTTGTCGGAATATGATCTGCAGGGCTCAGGCACTGGTTTGATTTATCGCTTTTTTTCCGGGCTTTACGCGGGAAATTATTGCTCGGGTTGTAAGGGGGAGGCATCGTTGCTCGGCGGCAAGCCGCGCACCGGTCCCCGTGACCAATGGGAAAAACTCCTCCGAGGAATATGGGGCGGTGATCAACCTCTGAAACGGACAGAAAGACCGGAATGCGGAAAATTACCCCTTGTCTCCCGCTGACGTCTATTTGGTAAGATTCTCGGTATCAATCTCCTGAACCGGAACATTGAAAAATTTGCGTTTTCCTGAAAACGGAGGGTAGGGCCTCTGAGTCATTCGGGATCGAGAAGCGGATTATTTCGAGCCGGGCGGGGAAAATCGGAGAGTGAGAAATCGAACGATGAACACTGTGGCGGAGAAGTCGGAAACAAAGTCGGGGCCGACGCTCCCACAAAGGGAGCTTGCGCCCGAGGCACGGGTTATTCGCGTCCGGTAGCCGAGACGGCATTGTGGCTGATCGCCTCGAATCGCGTTTTGCGGTCTTCCGGAGAAATCTTGTATATCTGAACGGCGAACCGCTTGGCCAGTTCGGCCTCGTATTTTGCTTTGAGAGAACGTTGTCGTTCCTCTTTGATTTTTTCGGCGATCTCTTCCTGTACCTCGACGAAGGGGGTCAGCCTTTCCTTCTGCCGTTCGAGGACGCGGACAATCGAAAGTCCGGCTTCGTCTTCGAAAATGCGACTCAACGCGCCGACCGGAAGGTCATCGCTGAAGAGGGCCGTGTCGATGATTGCGGAACTGATTTCCCCCCGTTTGGTCCACCCGCACTCTCCTCCCTTGGGGGCGAAGATGTCTTCGGAATCGGTATGGGCGACTTTCGCAAAGGCCGATCCTCGACCGTCACGGTTCACAGCCGAACGTACCGCGTTCCCCATGTAGGCGATCTTTTTGCGGGCTTCCTCTTTCGTTCGGTGATTGGAGAAGTAGACCGACATCTTTTGCCAGCGAACCTGTTCCGGTTTCTTGTAGTCGTCGCGGTGCTTCTCGTAATAACGGCGCAGATCGTGCGAGGTCGGTTCCCACTGATCGGAGCCGAGGTTGTAAGCGACCCAGCTGCCGCTGATCGTCTGCTGAATGAAGAGACGCCTTTCTTCGTCGAGAGAACTTTCGAGCTTCTCCTTAAAGAGGGATTCGAGTTCGTCTTGCGTCTCGCAATGCATCTGCTCCATCAGGTTGGGCAGGTATTCCGAATCGAACGTCTTGTTGAGTATCTTTTTCTGTTCCTCGATTTCGTCTTTCGACCGGGAAACGATGTAGTCGTTATAGAAAAGGAGCTGGCAAATGTACTCTTCAAGTACCTGCGAGTAGATACGGTCGCTCGCGAGAAACTCGTTGCGGATCGCGGCACAGTACTCTTCGTTGAATTTCCCTCTTTCGTTTTCGGGTGCCCGGTCTTTTTGTTTGAGAAATTCCAGGTAGGCGTATTTCCGAATCTGGTGGAAGATGTCCCGTTTCAGGATCGCCTCGTGTCCGACGCGCCCGAGGGTTTCGGAACCTTCGTAGTAGATCCGGCTTGACGTCACGGGGGGGGAAAGTTTTATGTTATACGAGGCATCGCCAGCCATCGAAACGCGGTCGGTGCGCGGCTCTTCCCCCACGGCGGGGAAAATCGCACCGCACGAAAGTGCCGCACCGATGAACAGGGAGGGGAATGGGTACCTTGTCTTCGATTTCATGGTTTTCGGTTCTTCCGAACTCTCCCGAAAATGTTTTTCGTTTCGCTGTTCCGCGTCAGAACGCTATTCCGCGTCGAAACCGACGCTGCTCGATGCCACTTCTTCTTTCTTCCAGCCAAAATCGATTTTCGGTTCGATGTTCCAGAGTCCTTTGTTGATCGAGATATCGTAGAACCACAGTTCGGTATAACTTTTGCCGTTGGTATGATATTGCCTCATGTAATAAGGTTGCAGGTCGGCAAGACGCAGCGTGATAATGATTCGCTGGAACGACTGCGCGTCGCTCGCCTGACGAGGCCATGCCTCGATCCAGACTTCCGAATCCTGCTTGTCCGGCTTGGTGATCAACTTCATGTAGAAACGCCGTTTAAGGTTTTCGGCCTTGGCAATGAAGAAGATCGGGATCGGCCCGTCCATCGTCAGATCTTTGTTCTGCTGCTCTTTCGGAATCGGTGTTACCAGAGCAACCCGGTTTTTGAAATCGTATTCGATCAGACTCTTTCCATCGAGGATGAACTTCTTTTCCCCGACTCCCTTTTTGTATTCCGGCTTGACCTTACCGTCTTCGCCTTTCTCGTAGGAAAATTCCCCGAGGATGTGATAGAGGAGCTTGTTCGGTGCAACAAACTTGAATTCGCCGAACGTGTGCGAAAGAGGAGCGTCTTTATCTTCGCCGTAAAGACCACCCCCCTGTTCTTTCGAATCGACGGAACAAGCAACCTTTTTGATGTTCTTGCCGAACTCTTCCCATTTGTTTAGGAACTGTTCGAGGAGCGCAGCCTCTTCCTGGGAGATTTGGTAATTGTCGGGGGGCGGAAGGATTGCGTCATCCGACTTTTCGGGCAGAAGACCCGAACGATCTTCGTCACCCGGAAGGGTGGCGCCTTGAAGCAGACCACCGCGGGATGCTCCGCTTTGGGACGTGCCGCGGCGAAGTGTGCCGCCGCGAGTCTCGCTGCCGGATGTGCGGGCGGGGAGCCGAGCCGGAGGCGCCGTCGGTGTATCGGCCTGGGCAACTCGGATCGGCGGATCGACGGCAGCCGCCGTCTTGATTGCCGGCGCGGGTTCGGTCGGAAGTCGTAACTCCTGGGCCGGGGGACGGCGTTGCCGGGAACGAAGCGAGTAGGGTTGGACCGACACAACGCCTTCTACCTGATCGGTCGTCCGAGCGGAGGTCGGATTCACTTTCCGAGATGTTGTCTTGGTTGCGGCGGGTTCGGCCGGGTCGGCCGGCTGGTATTCCGGGATCGGGGGGAGAATCGCGGTGGTTGTTACCGCGTCGGGCATGGCGGTACCGGAAGCGAATGTTTCAGCAGCCGACCGGGTTGCGTTCTGCGCCGAGAGGTGCGCCGTCGGCGTGATCGCGAGGAGTGCTCCTGCCAGAGAGGATATCGACGTCTTTATGACAAAGCGGGTGAGTTTTCCCCGGCTCATTGGTGTGTACTCCTTGCGCAATCTAACGAATCACGGAATCTCGTCGGCGGCGCGCCGCGCCGGGAGACTCGTCACTGCCTTTTTATAGCCATTTCTCGGAAATGAGTAAAGAGCGTTTTGTTTCAACGGTGCCCCGGCGCCGTTTTCCGCGGGTCGAGCCGAAGGGGGGAAGAGTGACGAGAGGGAAGGGGAGAAGCGTCATGTGAGCGATAGAGGCCACCCCGTCGTTTTCCGACACAAAAATGTTTTTTCCCCACCCTTTTTCTCGGAACCGGACTGGACAAGATCAATGTGGGACTCTATAATCCGAGGTATGAGAGAGAAGCATTACGGCTACGGCCCGTGGGAATACCGATATCGCTGCAAAAGTTGCGGCCAGGTGGTTCGTGAACCGAAGAACAAGGCCCCCTGTACGGCATGCGGCGGGGATTTCGGCTCTAAGACCTCTATGCGCAAGGTTTACCTTGAAGAGGAAAAACCCTACGAGATCCTTGAAGTGGAGTACGCTCTTCCGAAAACCTTTTTAGACAAACTCCGAGAGTTTTTCGGCCTTCCCGTGAAGCCCCGCTACGGAATCCGTGAAGAGAAACGTCGTCCTGCCCGTCGCTGGCGATGGCAAACCCATGCCGAAGTCGAAGAGGAATCCGGCATCATGCGGCACGAAGATTTCCTGTAAACACCCTTTTACGTGCCCGTTTCGTTCCGGGCGCGTCGCACTTTTTATCGTATTCTTTATCTTTTTATTATCTTCGGCCCTTTCGGCCGCGCCTCAGGCCAACTGTCCCAGCGCATCGGCAAATTTTCTGAACTTCGGGTAGGCCGCATCGTAGACTTTTACGGCCTCCGGGTCGGGTTTGGCCGAGGTCTCGGGGTGAAGCAGGTCGTCGATCCGATCGAACGAATCCCAGAGCCCCGTGCCGACGAAAGCCAGTGCCGCCGCGCCGAGCGAGGCCGCGTTTTGCCCGATATTGATTCGGAGAATGTCCATATTGAGTGTGTCGGCGTAGATCTGACGCCAGAGCGGGGAATTGGCGCCCCCGCCGACGGCAATGAGGCTCTTTTCGGTTGCCGCGATCTTGCGCAGCGCGTCCATCACCCCGCGCATATTCATCGCGATTCCTTCCATCGTCGCACGGATGACGTCGGCGCGGGTATGCAAAAGATCAAGGTTGGCGAACCCACCACGCATACTCGGATTGGCATCGAGCAACGTTCCCCCCGCCAGGGATGGATTGCAAAGGAGCCCGCGGGCACCCGCCGGAGAGTTCGCCGCTTCGGCGGTCATCAGGTCGTAGATGTCGGCCCCGCTCGCCTCGGCTTGCTCAACAAGGTCGCGGCAGAACCGGTCGCGTACCCAGCGGAACGTGGTGCCGGACGAAAAGATCGAAAGGGCCGAGGTGAACATGCCCGGCACGACATGGGTAAAGACATAGCTTTTTGCGTTCACGTCGAGGGTCGGACTTGAGTCACACAGCGCGATCCAGGACGAAGAGCCGAGCGATGTGTAAAGACGCCCCTTCTTAAACGAGCCGGCGCCGAGCGCCATGCAGGAGTTGTCGACCCCGCCGCAACAGACGACCGTCTCGGGGGTCAGGCCCATCAGTTCCGCCCCCTCGGCGGTGAGCGGACCGAGCGGTTCGGTGGAAGGGACGATTTTCGGGAAGAGGTTCGGATCGAGTCCCGAAGCGGCGAGAAGGTCTTCGGAATACTTCCACCCTTGCAGGTCGTAGATGCCCGAGCCGGAGGCGTAACTCGGGTCGGTAGCCCGCACACCCGTCAGACGATAGTTCAGGTAATCTTTCGTGCCGAGGATGATATCGGTCTCTCGGAACATCTCCGGTTCGTGTTCCTTGTACCAGAGAATTTTAAACGCGCTGTAATGTGCCGCGGGAAACCCGTTCCCGGTGATCAGGTACCACTCGGTCGGGTCGATCCGTTGGAAGAACGCCGCCGCCTCGGCCTCGGCACGCCGGTCTGACCAGATCGGCGTCTCGTCCCGAAGCAGGTTCCCCCCTTTGTCAAGCGGCACGGCTCCGAGACTGTGCCCCGAGATGGCCATCGCCGCCACGTCGTGCGGGTCGACCCCCGTCTCGGCAAGGAGCTGTTTGGTGCTTTGCGCCGCGGCGCAAAGCCAGTCGTCCGGCTTCTGTTCGATCAGGTTCGGGCCGGGCGTACTCGTCGGATACGAGGCAAAGACCGAGTCGATCAGCGTCCCATCGCTGTCAAAGAGCGTGGCTTTGTTTCCACCGGTGCCGAGATCGTGCGCGATAATTTTTTTCGACATAACTACTCCGCTTTCTGAGGGTTGTTTCGTTCCGCGATCGGAACGAGAGACCCCCTCATTCTAACTTCTCGAAAAGTGCGGTTCAAGCTCTCGGTGCGTGCCCGGCGCGATTTTGACAACTTGCCGAAATGCGTTAGAATTTAGGAGCGCCTTCCTGCGGTGCGTTTTTCGTCTGCTTGCCGGCGAAGGGAAGAGGCGCCACGATATGGCGCAGCACACGATTCCCACCGAACGAGAGTATTACCGAAGCATATTATCCCGAAGAAACCTTTCGATGAAACAGACCTCCGAGACCCCGATGATGCGCCAGTACGCCGAAGCCAAACGTGCTGCCGGCGATGCGCTTCTCCTCTTCCGCATGGGTGATTTCTACGAGCTTTTCTATGACGACGCCCACCTTGCCGGAAACCTGCTCGGGCTGACCGTTACCACGCGCGACCGGCACAAGGGGCCCGACGCGATGCCGATGGCCGGGTTCCCCCATCACCAGCTTGACCTCTACCTGGCGAAACTGATCAACGCCGGGTGTAAAGTCGCGGTTTGCGAACAGATGGAAGACCCGAAAAAGGCCAAGACGATCGTTAAGCGCGAAGTGATTCGCGTGGTGACCCCCGGCACGGTGATGGACGATACGATTCTCGATCCGAAGACGAGCAATTACCTGGTTGCCGTTACGCTCCCGGCCAAACCGGACCTGGTCTCGGGCGAAGATGGGCTCCCCCTCGACGGAGATGGCGAGGCAGCCACGCGTCGACCGAAAGGGGTTGCCCCCGAAGAAAAGGCGGGGGTGGCCTGGGTCGAACTTTCGACCGGCGAGTTTACCGCCGCCACGGTCCCGTTTCGGGAAGTTGCCGACCTTCTGGCCCGGATTCACCCGGCAGAACTGTTGATTCCCGAAAATTTCGCCCCTTACTTCCCCGAACATTCCGACTCCCCGGTGCGTACGCTCCGACCCGACTGGACTTTTGCGCTCCGGTCGGCCGTCGAAAACCTGCATCACCTCTTTCGTGTGACCACGCTGGAGGGGTTCTCGTTTTCGCCGGAGGCCGATCCGCTTGCCATCAGCGCGGCCGGCGGCGTTTACAGCTACCTGCGCGAAACACAAAAGCAGTCGCTCGACCATATCGAAACATTGAAAAAATATCAACCGGGCCTTCAGCTCGAAATCGACGAAGCAAGCCAACGGAGCCTCGAAATTTTACGTAACAGCCGTGACGGGCGTCGGGAAGGTTCCCTGCTCGGCGCGGTCGATACGTGTATTACACCGATGGGAAGCCGTCTGTTGGCTTCGTGGTTGGCGTATCCCCTGACCGACATCGCCGAAATCGTCCGTCGCCAAGACGCGGTCGCCGAACTGCTTGACGGACACGCGCTCCGAGACCTGATACGTGCCAAACTCCGGTCGGTTTCGGACCTGGCACGAACCGCCTCGCGCGTGGCGCAGCGCCGCGTCTCGCCGCGCGACCTGGTCGGGATCCGTAAAACCCTCGAGGTCCTTCCCGAACCGAAGACCGAACTGGCCCGATGCGCCTCACCCTTTCTGAAATCCTGCGCCGACAGGATCCATCCACTCGAAGATTTCACGGACGAGTTGCGCCGTGCGCTCGGTGACGACACCCCGCTGAACTATCGGGAAGGCGGTTTTATCGTTGCGGGTTACGATACGCGTCTCGACGAACTGCGCGATTTACAGACCGGCGGTAAACGATGGCTCGCCGAATTTCAGGCGTCCGAAATTCGAAAGACGGGAATCCCGACCCTGAAAGTCGGGTTCAATTCCGTTTTCGGGTACTATATCGAGGTGACTCGGGCACACTCTGATAAGGTTCCCGGGAACTACATTCGGAAACAGACACTCAAAAACGCCGAACGTTACATTACCGAAGAACTGAAAGTCTACGAAGAGAAGGTCCTTCGCGCCGAAGAAGAAGCCAGGGTCCGCGAGTTTGAACTGTTCGACGGCCTGGTACAACTTGCGATCGACCGGCGGGCGGAACTCCAGGCCAACGCCGCCGCGTTGGCGAATCTCGATGTGTTGGCCTCGATGGCCGATGTCGCCGCCGCGCGCGGTTATTGCCGACCGAAGATGGTCGAGGAGCCGATTTTGCACCTGCGCGACGGGCGTCATCCGGTACTCGACGCCGCCGATCCGGGGAATTTTGTGCCGAACGATGCCGACTGTTCCCCCGACAAGGTGATGATCCACCTGATCACCGGTCCGAACATGGCGGGGAAGAGCACGTATATCAGGCAGATCGCCCTTCTGGTCCTTCTGGCACAGACCGGTTCGTTCATTCCGGCCTCGGAAGCCGAGATCGGGATCACCGACCGGATCTTCGCACGGATCGGCGCTTCCGACGAGTTAACACGCGGAATGAGTACCTTTATGGTCGAAATGATCGAAACGGCTCGTATCCTAAACGGAGCGACACGCCGCAGTCTGGTCATTCTCGACGAGATCGGGCGGGGAACAAGTACGTACGACGGCATCTCGCTGGCCTGGGGGATTGTCGAGGCGCTCAGTCATCGCCCGCTGCCTCCCGGCCTGCCCGACACCGTCGACGGCTCGAAAGGATGCCGCACCTTTTTCGCAACCCACTATCACGAACTGACGAATCTGTCTGATACGTGTTCCGGTGTCGACAATCTGAATGTCGCGGTTCGGGAGTGGGACGAGCAGATCGCGTTTTTGCATAAGATCGTTCCGGGCCCCGCCGATCGGAGTTACGGGATTCATGTGGCACGGCTCGCCGGGGTGCCGCGTCACGTGATCCGCCGGGCACAGACGATTCTCGATACCCTGGAAGCCTCGCACCTGCAGGCGGCCCGCGATGCCCTGGGCGGTGTTCTGAAAAGCGTTGGGGCGACGCCGTTTGACGCGCCGGAACCGCCGCGTTCCGGGAAACGCCGGAAGCCAACGGTTCAGTTTTCTCTCTTCGGGCCGGAAGATCACCCGGTGATCGACGAGATCCGTTCGGTCGATGTCGAGAACCTGACCCCGCTTCAGGCCATGACGCTCATTTCCCGTTGGAAGGAAGAACTCGAGTAGCACAGTCGACCCAGTTGTGCCGCGTCGCCGACTCTTCGACCGCGTCCAGGAACTTCTGAATACAAATTCCGCGGAAGAGGTCCGGTTCGGCGGGGATTCCCCGCTCGATCGCGGCAACGAATGTCGTTAAACAGGCCGTGTGGGCACGAGTCCAACCGGCAACCGATTTTGGGGAAGGGAACTCGCTGTGCGGCGGAGCATAGCGGGCCCCGGTGGCAATCTGCATCCAGCCCTGCGGGTTTGCCGTGTCGTAGTAATACAGAAAGTGCGCATCTGCCAGAGAAAACCGCAGTGCGCCTTTTTCCCCGTAGATTTCCAGAAACATCTCGTCTTCGGAGCCGACGGCGAGTTTTGTCGCCTCGATCACGCCACGTGTGGCAAAACCGGTTCCCGGGTCGGTTTTACGGGTCATCATCGTGAAGGCGTCTTCGGATTCGACTTTTCTCTTTCGGCCCGTTACCGGGTCGATGCGCGTGGGGTAGGCGATTACGGTGTCGGCATTGACCGCGTCGGGAAGCCCGACGAGCCAACCGATCAGGTCGCTCAAGTGAGAGCCCAGATCGCGGATCGTCCCGCCGCCGCGGTCGAACTTCCATTTGTACGGCACGTCGGGCGAGGCATTGCTGCCGTGGCGGTAGGCTGCCCGGTACTGAAACACATGTCCGAGCCTTCCGGCGTTGATAAGGCGCTTCGCCTCGATCAGCGCCGGAATGAACCGCAAGTGGAACGTCATCATATGGGTTTTTCCGTAGAGAGGGGCGCCCGCGGCGTCGGTGCGTCTCAGCGCCTCCTCGACCCGCAAGGCCTCGTCGAGGCAGGCGGTGATCGGCTTATCGCAGTAGATGTGTTTTCGATTTTCAATCGCCGAAAGGAGCGGCGCGACATGTTCACGGTTCGGTGTGCAGATGTGTACCGCGTCGATTTCCGGGTTTTCGGTGATTTCGTGCCAGTCGGTGACGCTGCGGCACCCGAGCATTTCTCCGGCCACCCGTGCGGTCTCGGCGTGTGCGGTGGCAACCATCGCGATCTGCGGTTTGGTTTCAAGATCGCGTGCGTAAAATGGGAACGCCCGATATCCGAAGGCGTGAACCTTTCCGATCATTCCGAATCCGATGATTCCGACACGTAACTTTTTCATCTTGTTCTTCCCTTTTTCGCTTTGCGGACTGTTGTTGTTTCTGCACAAAAAAGGCGTCCTTTGAAAAACGCGGGGAATTTCAAAGGACGCCGGCGGTAAAAGGCGGGGCGTTTTGCGTCGGCACGCTTATTCGTCGTCGGTCGATTTGACCACGCCGGCATCTTCGCTCGGAACCGGTTTGACGGCAACCAGAACATCGTCTTCGTCAACGTTCATCACGCGTACGCCCTGCGTGTTTCGACCGACGATGGGGATATCGTCGACCGAAATCCGCTGAATCTTACCGCGGGCAGTGATCATCATCACCTCTCCGCCGTCGGCGACCGGGACAATCGCGATCACCGGGCCGTTGCGCTCGTTTGTTTTGATATCTTTCAGACCGCTGCCGCCGCGTCGCTGTACACGGTAGGAACGGGTGGAATTGACCTCGTTGGAGTCGTCGGCGGTTTCGGAATCGTCTTCGGCGGGCTCGGTGTCATTTTCTTCAAGCACGTCGTCGGATTCCGGGATGGCGCCATTTTCGGAAAGATCTTGGGCGTTCGGGCCGAACGGCGTACGTTTTCCGTAACCGTTGGCGCAGACCGTCAGAAGCGTGGCGTTCTCGTCGGCGACAACCATCCCGACCACGCTGTCGCCGGCACGGAGCGAGATCCCCTTGACCCCGCTCGCATTGCGTCCCATCGCGCGGACGTCGGACTGGCGGAATCGGATCGCCTGGCCTTTAGCGGTCGAAAGGAGAATTTCGTCGTTCGGACCGCAGGCGCAGACATCGATCAGCTCGTCTCCTTCTCGGAGTTTGATTGCGATCAGACCCGATTTGAGAGGACGGCGATAGGCGACCAGCGGCGTCTTTTTGACGAGACCCTTTTTGGTGGCCATGATCAGGTAGTGATCGGGCAGATCAAAATCTTTGATAGCCAGGCAGTCTTGGATCTGTTCGCCTTCGTCGAGATGGAGGAGGTTGACCAGCGCCCGCCCCTTGGCGTCGCGCGAAAGTTGCGGCAGACCGTAGACCTTGTGCCAGTAGACCTTCCCTTTGTTGGTGAAGAACATCAGGTAGGCGTGGGTGCTTGCCACAAAGAGATGGCTGACAGGGTCTTCGTCATCGGTCTTAGCCCCTTTGAGCCCCTTGCCTCCGCGGTTCTGAATACGGTACTCGATGACCGGAGTCCGCTTGATATATCCCCCCGCCGTGATCGAGACAACCATCGTTTCTTCATCGATGAGGGATTCCATGTCGATATCGGTGAGTTCCTCGAAGCTGATCTCGGTACGGCGCTTGTCGCCGAACTTCTTTTTGACGTCGACCAAGTCGTCTCGGATAATCGCCAAGATGTTTTTCTCGTCGGAAATGATCCGGCGGAACTCGGCGATATCGACCAGGAGGGTTTGATATTCGCCGCCGAGTTTTTCCTGTTCCAGGTTGACCAACTGGCCGAGGGTCATCTTTAGGATGGCATCGGCCTGTACCGGCGTGAGAGAATACGATTCGGCGACCTGCCCTTCGTGGTTTTCGACGAACGCCCGGTAACCCTCCTCGCCGAGGGCACGCTCCAGAAGTGCGGCAGGAGATTTGATTTGCATCAGGCGCTCTTTGGCCTCTTGTTGCGTCGCGCTGGTACGGATGACGCGGATCACTTCGTCGATATTGGCATGGGCGATCAGAAGCCCCTCGACCGTGTGCTGGCGTTTGAGCGCTTTGTTCATCAGGAAGAGGGTACGGCGGCGGATCACCGAGACACGGTGACGCACGAACTCCTCTATCATGTTCTTGAAGGTGAGCACGCGCGGTTGGCCGTCGACCAGCGCGAGCATAATGATCGAGAAAGTGTCTTGCAGTGGTGTATACCGATAGAGCTGGTTCAGGACAATTTCGGGGTCGGCATCGCGCTTGAGGTCAAGGATCAGGCGGACCGGTTCGTTAAGGTCAGATTCATTGCGGATATTCGAAATGCCGGTGATCTTCCCCTCGTTGACCACCTCGGCGATTTTTTCTTCGATGCGGTCGCGCGCCTGCTGGTAGGGTATCTCGGTGATGACAATCCGCGAGCGTTTTCCGTGCTCTTCGATCGTGGCGCGGGCGCGGACCACAACGCTCCCGCGGCCCTGGAGGTAGCCGCGTCGGATCCCACTCGTACCGCAGATGATTCCGCCGGTCGGGAAGTCGGGCCCGGGGCAGATCCGCAGGAGCTCAAACGGGGAGACGTCGGGATCGTCGATCACGGCGATCGTCGCATCACAGATTTCCCCCAGGTTGTGCGGCGGAACGCTTGTGGCCATCCCGACGGCGATCCCGTTGGCGCCGTTGGCCAGAAGGTTCGGTACCTTCGAGGGAAGAACCGTCGGTTCCATGTTTCGCTCGTCATAACTGGGAACGAAATCGACCGTGTCGAGGTTGAGGTCTTCCAAGAGGGCCATCGCCATGCCGGAAAGACGCGCCTCGGTATAACGCATGGCCGCCGGGGGAAGACCGGCAATCGAACCGAAGTTCCCTTGTTTGTCGACCAAGACATAGCGCATGTTCCACTCTTGCGCCATACGAACCAGTGTCGGATAGACGACGGCCTCTCCATGGGGATGGTAATTACCGCTGGTATCTCCCGAAATTTTGGCGCACTTGATACGGGCCGAACCGGGACTGAGGTTCAGATCGTTCATTGCCACCAGAATACGACGTTGCGAGGGCTTGAGCCCGTCGCGCACGTCGGGGAGCGCGCGACTGACGATGACGCTCATCGCGTAGGTGAGGTAGCTCCCTTTCATCTCGTTCTCGATCGACCTCTGCAGAAGACGTGTGCCGTCGGGGAGATAGAGTTGCCCGTCGGTACCGACCGTCGGAACAAGCGGGTCGGGCGAGCCTTCGCCTTTTTCCTGTTGCGGGCGGGGCTCGGGTGTCTCACCGGGATTGTTTTCGCGGTCGTCGTCTTCGGGAGGAAGATTGTTGTTATCTGATGACAAAGGGCACCCCCAGGGTTTATTGGCGACCGCCACACGGCGGCCCGCCGGATTTCCGTTTCGGCGGCTGCGGTTCCCTTACAAACCGGCTCGGAAAGAGGAAGACCCGCCGCCGTACCGGCTACGGTGGACAAGCCTCTCACCTCCAAGAAGGGAAGTCGCAACTTATGCGTATAATTGGGTTTATTATATCAAATTCGGCGATTTGAAAAAGAGTCCTTCGGGGATTTGCATGGGGGAAAGTCGGTTTTCCCCGCCGACCAACACACACCTCACAGGAGGAGAGGGGCCGTCCCGACTTTCTTGTTCCCCTTCGTTTTTCCGAAAGACTAAGGGGGAGAATCTCAAAGAAAGGGTGCAATTGAGTCTGTGCAGAAAAGTCTGGGAATGGCCCGCAGTTCTATGGCAGGGTGGGATACGCCACATCAGAGACCGTTGGAGCCTATATGGATGGCCAAAAAGAAAGAGATTTATCACGCCAAACCGTTGACCGACAGGCAAAAGCAGGTTCGAGTTTGTGATCATCCACGAGAGTCGAATGGTGGGAGTAGGCGGCAGCGTCTGTTTGACGGCAAGGAGAAATTATACTATACTTTAATCGAAGGCTGCGTATGGTTTCACCATACAAACGGCTCTGCCGTAGGGATGGGTATTTATGGACGTAAGTTCACACTCCCGATTTTCCGTTTCTCCACATTTTGATTCGGAATTTCGGTTCTTTGACTTGAAAGTTCGTTTATGGCTTTGATGATTCTTCGCGTGATTTTTCTGGTGGTGACCGCCGGAGTCGGAATTTTTATTGTCCGAACCGGCGGTATCGGCGGAAATATCGACCTGAACCTGAAATCGTTTTTTGCCCTGTTGGTTCTCGCCTTTGGCGTGATCGCAATCGATATGTCGTTCCCCAAAAAGAAGGTGGCACTCATCAGCGCGATCTACTTCGGACTTCTCATCGGTCTGGTGATGACGTTTTTCTTCGCCACGGCCCTTGAACCATATTTCGTTGACGACGAGTCGGGCGCCCTGCGGCGAAGCGTCTCGGCGGTCATGCTCATTTTTTTCAGTTATGTCGGGGTCAGTTTCCTTTTACAGACCCAGAACGACTTCCGCTTCATTATCCCCTTCGTTGAGTTTCAGCGTGACGTAAAGGGGATTAAGCCGTTTGTGCTCGATACGAGCGTGGTCATTGACGGGCGGATCGCCGACATCATGGAGACGAAGATTCTCGACGCCCCCTTGGTGATACCACGATTCGCCATCCTGGAACTCCAGCATATTGCCGACAGCGCCGATCGGAATCGACGGTCCCGCGGCCGTCGCGGCCTCGATGTTCTGAGTAAACTCCAGAACATGGAAGGGGTTGATCTGCGAATCGACGACTCGGATCTGCCGGAATATCAGAAGCAGCCGGTCGACTTGAAACTGGTCGCTCTGGTCAAACATTTGGGCGGCAAACTTGTCACGAACGACTACAACCTCAACAAGGTAGCCAAAATCCAGGGGGTCACGGTCATCAACCTCAACGACCTTTCGAACGCGCTGAAGCCGGTCTTTCTGCCGGGCGAACGAATAGAGGTCGACATCATCAAAAGCGGCGAAGAAGCCGGGCAGGGGGTTGCCTACCTCGACGACGGCACGATGGTGGTGGTCGATCAGGGGCGGGGGCATATCGCCGAACGGGTTGCCGTAACCGTTACAAGCGTACTCCAAACAAGTGCCGGACGGATGATCTTTGCGCGTTATGAGGCAACCACCAAAAAACTGAAAGGAACCACGATCGTTTTAGACGATATGAGACCCGGAGTCGACGGCGGTCCCGTCTCGTGAGAGTGTCCCGTGGCTTCGTTTCGCAACCAGTTGAATTCGATGAAGACATCATCTGTAAGGTATCAATGGATTTCGAAAACTCCCTGACCGAGCTTCTGAGGGATGATCGGCGGTACAAGATCGAATCGTATCGGTTCGTCAACAGTGTCCTTAACTACGCGATCAAGCGCCTCGATAAAGAAACCGCGGCTATCTCGAAAGAGTCGGCAGCCGAGGAAGCGCCGTTTGTCAGTGGACGGGAGATCTGTTACGCCGCGCGTGATTACGCGCTTGAACAGTATGGGTTTCTGGCTCGGACCGTTTTGTACGAACTCGGCATCAGGAAAACCGAAGATATCGGTCAGATCGTCTTTAATCTGTTTGAAATCATCCAAATCCAGAAGAACGTCGATGACCAAATCGAAGATTTCTGCGACGTGTTCGATCTGGGCGAGGAGCTCGATCGCGGATTTCGGTTTATCAAATAACGCCCTCTCTCCTCTTCTTCCCTTTTTGTCGTCTGTCCGCTTTTACCGTGACGGTTCGGAATCTTTTTGCAGGTTGTTTCCGAGTCTGTTTTCCGTTATCCTTAGCGAACGAGAGATAACTCACCGAGGATGAAGTTTCCGAAGAGAAAAGATGGCGGCGGAAAAGATCGTGCAAACGGCAGGGTGGAAGATCCCGGGGAATTCGTCCACCGAAGTTGCCCGCTTCAACGGAGGCGTTCCCTTTGGTGCGAATCGGAACAACGGTGGTCTCGATCCGAAGACCTGGGGACCGGTCACTCGGGTCCGCGCCCGTGGCGTAAGGGATCACCGACCCTTTCCCGAATTTTCATGAGATCCACCCCAAATCGCACGACGCCTCACGGAAAGAAACGGTCGTCGGCTCACGCACCCGGCGTCCCACGCCGGGGGGCCGAAAGCCGGACGACCTTCAACCTTGCCAAAGATGTTTACGACGAAAATTGATCCTGCAGAGAACCCGAATCATAAAACACGAAAGTCGGGGAATGTTCGAAAAACGGAACATGTTCGGCTCCGAGTCTCCAAACGTGGACGATACGAAATATTTTATCGGCGAGAGTTTTGAACCCTCTGACTGAATTTCGTGTGCGGGGAATCCCCTCTTTTTGATGGGACCTTCACGCTGGGTTGCTACAATAGTCGGTCTATCCGCCATCCCGAAAAGGGCGGCGTGGCCCTCGCGTGCCTCGCTCGAGGTGTCGGGGGAAGGGTTTTTTGGGCCGGATGGTTCAATCCGGTGGCCGACGATCCATACACATAACTCAACCGACCGAAAACAGACAATAAAGAGGCCGACAACGGGGATGTGTGAAATCCGACGAAGGACGCCGACTCAATCTTTCCCGGGAATGGGACAAAACCTTCGACCAAAGCCCGGAGATCGATCACCGCAGTGTCATCGTCCATAGCCGCCACGGTATCATGCCACACGCCGAAAAACGCTTCCGACCTCTCTCCGGCGATTGCCGTCTCGGGATCGTTCGGCGTGTCAAAGAGCGGTATTACAGACTCTGTTCCGGGTGATGGCCAAACACGGATTTTTGACGAGTGCCTTCGATTCCTCCCACGGCGGAGAAAGAAGCGGTCTACCAGCTGTGTCGCCTTGTCCGGGCGATCTGTGCCTGCGAAATCGTATTATGTTCCTTCGCCTGACCAACCTGAGAATCCGTACGGCGTGCGGTGCGGAAAACAAGTCGGTGGCGAAGCTCGAAGGGGCGTGCGTCCTCGGCAGGAAAGTCGCCCGGAACGAAAGCGCACACCATGCGCGACAAATCGACGGGGTTATTCGCCGAACCACGCTTGAACGGCAAAGATCAGCCCGACCTCCGGAAAAACGCTCAATGTGATGTACACCAACCCGATTCCCAGGTGACCGCCGCGGAATAAATTGTGGCTTTCCACCGAGAAGGTCGAAAAGGTCGTGAACCCGCCGCAGAGCCCGATGTTCGGAAAGAGGAAGAGTCGCGGGTCGGACCGACGGCGAGACAGTTTATCGGCATGTTGTCTTTCGCCTTGAAAATCTGTCTTGCAATATCAAAAAGCGGCACTCCGAAAGAGAGCGCCTTTTGCACATTTCATGGTATCAGAAAGACAGGAGGGCACAAGACGGGGAGTGCCGCCTACCGTTTCGGTTCGGTGTCTGGCCGTTGCGGCTTTTGGCGCGACGGTTTGCGTGGCCGAATGAGATAGAGAGGAGTTCGAACGGCGCTGAGAGGTTTGGCGAACGGTTAAAGATGATGTTCCATCGATTTTTTCGGAAAACCTCCGGACGGCACCTTGCCGGTTCGGTCGTGGTTGCGGTCGTCCTTGCGCTTCTGACGCTCTATGTCGGTTTGCGCTTTTACTCGACCTCGCCGCTCAACATTTGGGAGAATACGGCGGTCTACCGAACGGGGTATATTCCCCAGAAAAACGGTGACAGCGTCGTTTTTCTCTCTGTCGGGAAAGTGATCCTCGACGGCGGGATGCCGTACCGCGACGTCTTCGACCACAAGGGGCCGCTCCTCTACCTGGTCGAGGTGTTCGGTCTTTGGCTCGGCGGGCTCTACGGGGTCTGGTTTTTCGAACTCCTTGCTTTGGGGGGAAGCCTTTTCTTCCTTTATCGAACCGCCCGGCTTTTTACCGGCCGGGCTACCGCCTGTCTGGCGGTCTGTGTCGCCGCCCTCGGAACGGTCGACCTGTTGAGGGGGGGGAACTTCACCGAAACGTACGCTCTGCCGTTTCAAGCGGCGACCCTCTGCGTGTTTACGCGCTTTCTCAAACAGGATTTTACTCTCTCGCGAATGAGCGCTTTTCGGGTGGGGGCGGAGTTCGGTGCGGTTTTCCTCCTTCGTCCAAACATCACGGGGATCTGGATCCTCTTTTGTGTGGTGCTTCTTATAACTTCCCTTGTTCGCCGAAACTACGCTTTTCTCTTTTCGCGAACCGGTTTCTTCCTGGCCGGAGCCGCGACGCTTGCCGTGCCGATTCTTGTTTGGCTGGGGATCGGTGGGGCAATGACCGACTTCGTTTGGCAGTTCTGGATCTATAACGTCGACTACTCCTCGTTGGCGACTTGGGAACGGTTCTTCTCGACCTTGCGCTACTTCGCGGGTCTGAGCTATTTTATTCCGCTCGCCGCGGCGATTTATGTTTTTCTGGCGATGCGTCCTTCGGCTGCGTTCCCGCGCGGGATGACCTTTCTGTTTGCGACCAATTTTCTGCTGGGGCTCTGTTTGGCTGCGATGCCGGGCCGGCAGGATACGCATTACCTTATTTCGCTTGTGGTCGGTTGGTTCCCGGCACTCGTGTGGGTGACCGAGCGGCTGACCGAGTCCCTCACGCGAATCGGGCAAAGAAAACGTGCGGTTCTCTTTGCGGCGTTCTATGCGTTTCTTCTCCTTTTTCCGATTTGGCCGGTACTCGAGAAGATGGAATACCACGATTTTCAGTTGTATCGGCTTCGGTTGCGGGAAGCGGCGTCCCCTTTGGTCGATCCTCAAACGGACGAAATCATCCGATGGGTGTGCGACCGCCTGGACCCGACCGACACGCTTGCCGGGTACGGCGAAAACAGTATCGCCCGTATCCTTTTTTACAGCGGGCGGCCGAGTGCTTCTAAATATATCTACTGCCCCTCGCTTGCCCCCCCGATCGAAGAGAATCCTTTCTTTCGGGACCTGCTCGACACGCTGAAAAAGAGCGAGCCCGACTGTTTCATCCGAGAAAAACGGTTCCTTTCCGAATTCGACGTCACTTACGGAACCCGTTCCTTTTTTCCCGGGGAGCTCCGCGATTGGCTCGGTGCGCGCGATTATCACAAAGTGTATGAAAATGAGGGGTTTGAGATCTACGTCCGAGGCAAGCGGCCCGGGGGCATTGGGTCTTTCGGCGCCTGCCCCGATTCCGGGCCGGAGAGAGAACCCCCGGTAAAAAGCCCTGACGAGGGCTTTTACCGGGGGTTCAGACGGAAAGGTTCGTCTCAGGAATTCAGCGGGGGTTGAGTTCTTTGTATTTGAGCCAGACGTTGAAATCGGGTTCCATCGCGGCGGCTTCTTCTTCGGTCGGAGTCGCGAGCGGCCGGACCACGCGGAAACCGACGAATGGTGCGTCGGTCATCCACCAAATCGACTGCGGGAACTGGGGATCTTGCTTTTTCCACTCTTTGTTTGAAACGATACGGCGCGCGCTGCGGCAGTCGGCGGCTTCGTCGATGCAGGAACCGCCGCGAGCGATTTCGTCGAACATTTTATAGACCGACTTGGCCTTCTTCGCTTTCACAAATTCCCCCTCGATTTTTCCGTCGGCACGCTTCTGATAGGCGGTTTTTTCGTAGTCGTCCAGAACCCATTCGCAGACGTTTCCGGCCATGTCGTACAGACCCCAGGCATTCGGTTTCTTTTCCATGATCGGGTGATACCCATCGGGGGAATTGGCCAGATACCAGGCGTGATCCTCGATTGCGAAATCGTCATCACCGAAATAGTATTCGGTCGTGGTGCCGGCGCGGCAGGCATATTCCCATTCCGCTTCGGTCGGCAGACGGTAATAGCGACCGGTGATCGCGGTCAGCCATTTGCAGTACATCTGGGCGGCAAAACGGGTCATCCCGCTGGCGGGATACCCCTTCTTGCTGCTATTGTCGTAACTGATCGACCCGATGCTGTAAGGAGCCGTCGGCATCGCAATCGCATCGGCGATCGCGTCCCGTTCGGGGTTCGTCATTTCAACGGCTTTCGATTCGTGGGCCTTGGCCAGATAGGCGAGCGCGAAGAGCTGGAATTCTTCCCAGGTCGTTTCATGTTCTTCTATCCAGAACGGTTTGACCGTGACTTCGTTGGTGGGGGCTTCGTCTTTTTCACCGTTTTCGCTTCCCATCGTGAAGGAACCGCCCTTGATCGGGATCATTTTGAAGGCGTAGGTTTCGCCGGCAATGTTCGTCTGAAGTTTTTCCTCGTAGACTTTCATTTCGGCTTCGGTGGTTGCCTCGGCGTCCGGATTCGGTACCGCGTTTTCAAGCCAGGGAATACTCGACATCGTTGCCGGGTTTTGGGTCAGGTCTTCCTGCGCAACCGCGCAGGAGACGGCCGCCGCCATGAGTGCAAGGGCCAGCAGGGTCGTTTTTTTCATCTGCAAAAACTCCTAAAATCCAACAACTCTCCCTCCAAGTTCAATACGTTGCGGGAGAGTGATAAACTTGTTGCCCCCGACAAAAGGGAGCGCCGGGACAAAATACATTTCCTCCATTTTACCAGAATTCTACGGGTTTCCAATTTGTTTGTCGAAAAGAATTTCGATTTTTCCGAAATTTCCTTTTTCCGGCTTTCGGGAATGAAGGGCACGCGCTTTTTCCCGGCCCGCCGCGGTGAGAGGGACAGGACGTGAAAAAGAGTCTTTCGGAGGGTTTTAGGTTGTGCCGATTGCGATATAATTGGAAGACCGACGGCGTGTTCGTCGGTCGAAGCCATGATATTTTGTTATCCCGTTTTCCGGAGTTTATGAGGCGCGTCCCGGTCGGCCGCGCTTGTTTCAAAGTCAAAGGGTTGCGAAAATGCTGAAAGTCATTTTGCCAGACGGATCGGAGAAAAACTATTCGACTCCCACGAAAGTCATCGATGTTGCCACCGAAATCGGTGCCGGGCTTGCCAGAGCTACGATAGCCGGGGTGGTGACTTATCCCGACACACTCAACGAGAGCGGCCTCCCCGCCTCAAAGACTCTTTCGGCCGATGCGCTGCTGCCCGAAGAGGGAACGGTGAAACTTCGTCTGCTGACCGAGAAAGACCCCGAGTCGCTCGATATCCTCCGCCATTCGACCGCTCACGTCATGGCGCGCGCCGTGATGCGCCTTTATCCGAATGTTCAGCTGGCCTTCGGGCCGACGACGGAAAACGGCTTTTATTATGATTTCCTCTGCGACAACCCGTTCTCGGAAGAAGATTTTGCCGCGATCGAAGAGGAAATGAAAAAGATCGTGAAAGCCGACGAGCCGTTCGAGCGGATCGAAATGCCGCGCGATAAGGCGATTCCCCTCTTGGCCGATATGGGACAGACACTCAAAGTCGACCATCTCAAAATCGGGCTTTCCGATCAAGAGACCGTTTCATTCTATCGGCAGGGGGAATTCCTCGATCTCTGTCGCGGCCCGCACATTCCTTCCCCCAAGAGGATCGGCGCGTTCAAACTCCTTTCGGTGGCCGGTGCTTACTGGAAGGGGGACGCCGATAACGTTCAGCTCCAGCGTCTCTACGGGACCGCTTTCTTCGACAAGAAAGAGCTCGACGTCTACCTCGCCCAACTGGAAGAGGCCAAGAAGCGCGACCACCGCGTTCTGGGGAGACGGCACGAACTCTTTATGGTCGATCCGAAGATCGGCAGCGGCCTGGTGGTTTGGCTTCCGAAAGGGGCGGTGATTCGTCGCGAACTCGAAAATTTCATTTATAAAGAACTGATCCGGCACGGCTATCAGCCGATGTACTCGCCGGTGATCTGCCGCGTCGAACTCTTTGAGACGAGCGGCCACTACCCGTACTACGCCGATAGCCAGTTCCCGCCGATCGTTCTGAAAGATGGCGACCGCTACCTCCTCCGTCCGATGAACTGCCCGCTTCACGTGATGACGTACAACCTCAAGCCGCGCAGTTACCGCGATCTTCCGCTGCGTCTGGCCGAATTCGGGAATGTCCATCGGTTTGAGCAGTCGGGCGAACTCAACGGGATGACGCGCGTTCGCGGGTTCACCCAAGACGACGCACACATCTTCTGCACCGAAGATCAGGTTGAAGACGAGTTCCGCGGCTGCATCGAAATGACACAGCTCGTCCTCAACACGATGGGTTTCACCGATTACGAGGTACGCCTGAGTTTCCGCGACTGGGGCAACGACAAGTACGTCGGCAATCCGGAAAACTGGAAGAAGGCGCAAAACGCCCTCGAAAAGGTTTGTCGCGATATGAGTCTGCCCAAGCTCGACATCGTTGAGGGGGAAGCGGCGTTCTACGGACCGAAGGCCGACTTCATCGTCCACGACTGCCTCGGGAGGAAATGGCAGCTCGGCACCGTACAACTCGACTACAACCTGCCTTCCCCAAGCCGTTTCGATCTGAAATACATCGGGCCCGACAACCTACCGCACCAGCCGGTGATGATTCATCGTGCACCGTTCGGTTCGTTTGAGCGGTTCACCGGGATTCTGATCGAGCACTTTGCCGCGGCGTTTCCCCTGTGGCTCTCGCCCGAGCAGGTTCGCGTGATGACGGTCAGCGAAAAGTTCAACGAATATGGCCGACAGGTCGAAAAGGCGCTGTGTGATGCCGAACTGCGCGTGACTTCCGATCTGCGTTCCGAAAAGATCGGTGCGAAGATCTACGCCGGTCGCGGCGACCTGGTTCCCTACATCGCCGTGGTCGGCGGAAAGGAAGTCGAAAACGGAACCGTCTCGGTTCGAAGCCGGAAAGACGGTGAACTCGGACAGATGCCGGTTGCCGAATTCATTCGGAGACTCAAAGACGAAATCGTTGCGAAAACCCTTCCGTTCTGAGCCTGTTTAAGGTCCGTTCAAGAGCAGCCCGCAATGTTTACGGCGGAAATCATTTCGATTGGAGACGAACTGACCTCGGGCGCGCTGATCGACACGAACAGCGCGTTCCTGAGTCGGGAGCTCTCGGAGCTGGGGATTGCCGTCCTCTTTCATACGACGGTCGGCGACGACCTGCCCGCAATGACCTCCGTTTTCGAAACGGCGCTTTCGCGCAGTGATCTGGTCTTGGTGACCGGTGGGCTCGGCCCGACCGAAGACGATTTGACCCGCCAAGCCGCCTCGACCGTCGCGCGGGTTTCTTTGGTTCGGAACCCCGAGGCGATGGAGACGATTCGCCGTCTTTTCGAAATTCGCGGATGCGTGATGCCCGCATCGAACGAAATCCAGTCCTATTTTCCGGAAGGAGCCCGGGTGATCGATAACCCCCACGGAACCGCGCCCGGCTTTGAGCTTGTCGTGGACCGCGCCCTTTTCGGCGGCAACGGTCGTTCGAAGATGATGGCTTACCCCGGCGTCCCGGCGGAGCTCAAAGAGATGTGGGATGCCTCGGGGAAGGCGCACGCCCTTGATTGGGAATATGAGCGGACCGCGCGGCGCGAGACGATCGCCGTACGTGTGTTTCACACATTCGGGGCCGGCGAAAGTGATGTCGAGTCGCGTCTACCCCACCTGATCGCCCGCGACCGATGGCCCCGCGTCGGAATCACCGCCTCGTCGGGCGTGATCACGCTGCGCGTGCTGGCCCGCGGAGAAGATCCGCAATGTTGTGCCCGCCAAATCGACGAGACCGCCGAAATCATCTATTCGCGACTCGGCGATTTAGTCTACGGCGAAGGAGACGAAACCCTTGCCTCGGTGACGATGGGGAGGCTCGCGGCGAGAGGAAAACGGCTTGCGACCCTCGAATGGGGGACGCACGGTCTGTTGGCCGAACAGGTTCCGCCCCCCCTCTTTGCCGGCGGCCTGGTCGAGTCGGAGTTGGGTTCGGTCAAAAAAGTTTTAGGGCTCGACCCTTTGGCTTCGCTTGAAGAGACGCTTCGCGCCTGGCAGAAGAAGAGCGGGGCCGAAGCTCTTTTGGCCGTCGGTCCGTTCCCCGTCGGGGAAAAAGAGATGCCATGCGAAAAATTCTTTGTTCCTGTCGCGGCGCTTCTCGACGGCACGTATCGGGAGGAGTCGTTCCCGTACGGACTTCACCCCTCGATTGTCAAAACCGTTTTCGTGAACCGCGCGCTCAATCTGCTCCGCAAGATGCTCGGCTGAACTTTTCTCTCGAGAGCGGTATCTCGTCGTAAACCGCGACGATTTTCTCAAATCGACGCTCCTTTCCGATTTTGCCCGGGAGATTATAATTCTGGGGATTAAGGGTGGGGCGAGATATTTTTTCGGTTTTCCGGGTAACCGGCAAAGAATTTAAGGGGTGGAAAATGGCTCTGATCGTTCAGAAATTCGGCGGGACGAGTGTCGCGGACACGCAAAAGATTTTGGCGGCGGCGCGTAAAGCGATCCGTGAAGTCAAGGCGGGGAACAAAGTGGTGATGGTTGTCAGTGCCATGGGGAAAAACACCGACCATCTGATCGCCCTGGCCAACGAGATCAGCGAAAATCCGAGTTCCCGTGAACTCGACATGCTGATGTCGACCGGCGAACAGGTCACCGTCTCGCTCATGGCGATCGCGCTCCAGTCACTCGGCCATCAGGCGGTTAGTTACACAGCCGCACAAATCGGGATTCGAACCGACAATGTGTTCAACAGGGCACGGATCAGGAGCATTTCGACCGAGCGGATGCGCAAAAGTCTCGACGAAGGGAAGATCGTCATCGCCGCCGGATTTCAGGGAATCGATGACGACCTGAACATCACCACCCTTGGTCGCGGCGGAAGCGATACCACAGCTGTCGCCCTGGCAGCGGTACTCGGGGCCGACTCGTGTGATATTTACACCGACGTTGACGGCGTCTATTCGACCGATCCGCGGATTGTCCCCGAAGCGCGGAAGATGGAACGAATCAGTTACGACGAGATGCTCGAAATGGCGAGCCTCGGCGCCGGCGTGATGCACAGCCGTTCGATCGAGTTCGCCAAGAAGTTTATGACTCCGGTCCATGTCCGGAGCAGTCTCAGCGACACCCCCGGCACGATCATCGGGCCGAAACCGGAATCCGATAAGGTCCCGGTCTGCGGAATGGCGCTCGAAAAGAACGAGGCGCGGATCACCGTGGGAGGCGTTCCCGACGTCCCCGGCGTGGTCATGAAACTCTTCTCCGAAATCGCCGCTGCGCGGATTCCCGTCGATATGATCGTCCAGAGCGCCGGGATTGAGGGGAAAACCGATATTTCCTTCACGGTCCGAAGCGGTGACCTTCGCAACGCGCTGGAAGTCGTTCGCAAGGTCGCTGAACAGATCGACGCCCGAGAGGTCACAAGCGACGACAACCTCTCGAAAGTTTCGATCGTCGGGCTCGGCATGGCGACCCGTCATGGCGTGGCGCAGGCAATGTTCCGCGTTTTGGCCGAACATGCCATCAACGTCGAGACCATCTCGACAAGCGAAATCAAAGTCTCGGTTCTGGTCGACCGCGCCCGGGGGGTCGAGGCATTGCGTGCCGTCCACGAGGCGTTCCAACTCGACCGCGCTCCGTCCGACCGTCACGAGGTTAAAGCCGATATCGACCTTTCCGTCGCGCAGACGAGCCTGGCTGAGGCCGGGTATTCCTCGGCCCTCCTTTCGGACGTCCTCGCTTCGCGCTTGAACGGGATGGAAGATATCGTCATCGAGCGGATCGCTCTCGATCGCTCTCAGATGCGCGTTACCCTTTCGGGGCTTCCCGACAGTCCGGGCCTGGCCGCCGATGTTTTCGGGAAAATCGCCGAGAAATCGGTTGTGGTCGACATGATCGTCCAGAGTAGCGGCGATAAGAAGCAGGGGGTCGCGGAGATCAGTTTCACCGTCCCGCGCGAAAACCTTTCGACCATCGAGCAGCTCGCCGAAGAGTTCAAAGCCGCCTTCGGGTGCAGGGTCAATCAGGATCCGGCCGTGGCGAAGCTGACCGTGCGCGGCACCGGGCTGCAGAGCCATACCGACCTGGCGCTTCGGATGTTCGAGACCTTCTCACGCGCAAAGATCAATGTGAGCATCATCGGAACGAGCGAACGAAGCGTGAACGTTGTGATCGACGACGCCGACGGCGACGAAGGGTTTAAGCTTCTCAAACGGGAATTCAGCGCCGAACTCGCCTGATTTTTCGCGAAGAGGTCATTTTTTGCCGATAAACCAGAGGGAATCGCGGTTTATCGGCATCCTTTTGCTTTTTGTCATAGCATTCAATTCTCGCATCCTGTCCTGTGGCGTCTCAGCCAGAGAAAGTCGGAAAAAGGAGGCCCCTTCCGTCTCTCCGGAAAACTCTGCCCCCTTTTCATTCGAGGTCGTTGGACTATAATGCGAAAACAAAAGTAGGAGTATTTGTATGAGAAGAGAAGTCGATTTGTCCCCCTACGGCATATCCGTCAGCCGCGTCCATCGAAATCCCTCTCCGGCGCAGCTCTACGAAGACGCTATTATTCGTGAAAAGGCTGCCATCACTTCGACCGGTGCTCTGATGAACTGCTCCGGCGCCAAAACGGGGCGAAGCCCCAAAGATAAGCGGATTGTCGAGAATCCCGAAAGTGTCAACGATGTTTGGTGGGGGCCGGTCAACGAAAAAATGTCCGACGCTTCGTTCCTTTACAACCGACGCCGGGCAGTCGACTACCTCAACACTCGAGATCTGATCTACGTGATCGATGCGTTTGCCGGTTGGGATAAAGAGCATCGTATCAAGGTACGGATCATTTGTGCCCGCGCTTACCATGCTCTTTTCATGTTAAATATGCTCGTCCGTCCGACCCCCGAAGAGCTCCTGCATTTCGGCAAGCCCGACTACATCATTTTCAATGCCGGGCAGTTCCCCGCCGACCCATCGATCGAGTCGGTTTCGTCGACTACCAGCGTTTCGCTCAACTTCGAGCGCGGTGAGTTTGTTATCCTCGGTACCGAGTACGCCGGTGAGATGAAAAAAGGCGTCTTCACCATCATGAATTACCTGATACCGAAACAAGGTATCCTTTCGATGCACTGTTCGGCCAACGAGGGGACGGCCGGTGATGTTTCGCTCTTCTTCGGACTTTCGGGCACCGGTAAGACGACCCTTTCGACCGAACCGAACCGTAAACTGATCGGTGACGATGAACATTACTGGACCGATCGCGGGATCGTCAACATCGAAGGGGGTTGCTACGCCAAGTGCATCAACCTCTCGAAAGAGAACGAACCGGAAATCTTTAATGCGATCCGGTTCGGAACGGTGCTCGAAAACGCCGTTTTCGACGACAAAACCCGCCTGGTCGACTTCTACGACGATTCGTTGACCGAAAACACCCGCGCTTCGTATCCGATCGAGTTTATCGACAACATCAAGAAGCCGTGTATCGGAAACCATCCGAGCAATATCATCCTGCTTACGTGCGACGCCTTCGGCGTGTTGCCGCCGGTGAGTCTCCTCTCGCCGGAACAGGCGATGTACCACTATATCAGCGGATATACCGCCAAGATCGCCGGTACCGAAGTCGGCATCGTCGAACCGCAGGCGACCTTTTCCGCCTGTTTCGGTGCCGCGTTTCTCGTTTGGCACCCGACGAAGTACGCCGAACTCCTTGCCGAGAATATCCGCAAATACGGTTCGCGCGCCTGGTTGGTCAACACCGGTTGGTCCGGCGGAAAATACGGCGTCGGCAAACGGCTTTCGATCCGCCATACCCGCGCCATCATCGATGCGATTCACAGCGGAGAGCTGGCCAAGGCCCCGGTGGCGGTCGACCCGGTCTTCGGTTTACGCGTACCGACGGTCTGTCCGAATGTCCCGCCCGCGATTCTGATTCCGGAAAACGCCTGGGACGACAAGGAAGAATACGAAAAGACCGCCCGGACACTGGCCACCCTGTTCCACGAAAATTTCGCGAAATACGCCGATCATGCGAGTGACGCGATCAAGAACGCCGGACCTCCCCAGACAGACGAGTAACACCGAGGTTTATGGAAGAAGTCATCATCGAACCGAGAACAAACGCCGCAAGAAAGGAATTGCTCACTACCCGAATCGCCCTCTGGCCGGTACGGAGTATGCGCCGTCTTTACGATTGGGTCCTGTCGTGGGCTCACTCCCCGTTCGGCACGACGATCCTTGCACTCGTCTCGTTTACCGAGAGCTCATTTTTTCCGATCCCGCCCGATCCGCTCCAAATCGCTCTTTCCATCGAGCGGCCCCGCCGTTCGTTCCATTACGCTTTTGTTAACGCGATGGCCTCGGTTCTCGGGGCGCTTCTCGGCTGGTTGATCGGTTCTCTCCTTTGGACCTGGCTTGGGCCGGTCTTTGTGCCGAATATCATCTCGCAGGAGAATATGGATAAAGTCGGCCACTTTTTCAGCGAATGGGGCTTTTGGGCCCTCTTTGCCGCGGCGTTCACCCCTCTTCCGTTCAAGGCCTTCACGATTACCGCCGGGATCGGCCATATGTCGATCCCCGTTTTTCTGGTGGCCTGTTTCATCGGTCGGTCACTTCGCTTCTTCTTGGTGGCATCCCTCCTCTTCTTTTTCGGACCGAAGGTCAAGGGATTCATCGACAAGTATTTCGGACTCCTTTCGCTCATATTCCTTCTGATGCTCTTCGGTTGTTTTTACTTGATCAAGTTTATCCCTTCGTCCTAAACGGGAGTTCGTATCGATGCAGCAGACACCTTCTTCCGCGCCGAACGGTCCCTCCCTTCCCTCCGGCGGGGGACGGATCTTTCTTTTTCTGTTGGTCGCCGCGTTGACCGTAGCCGTCGACCTGGGAACGAAACGTTTTTGGTTCGATCGGCTCGGCATCCCGTCCGGAAAGATCGAGTGGTTGATCCCGAACTTTTTCGGGTTTCAGACAAGCCTCAATTCGGGGGCTCTGTGGGGGCTCGGCTCGGGGCATACAACCCTACTGGTGATCGCCTCGTTTGCCGCGCTGATCGGCATCGGTTTTTGGCTCCGAGCCGAAGGGCGAAAAAGCCTACTCGTGGTCATCTCCCTCTCGCTGATCACCGGCGGGATCCTCGGAAACCTGTGGGATCGTCTGGCTCTGCACGGAATCCCTTGGCCTCCGGCATATGGCGGACATTTGGTCGGAACCCCGGCTTATGCCGTGCGCGACTGGATTTTGGTAGTCATCGGCTCGTATCACTGGCCGAATTTCAATATTGCCGATTCCTGTTTGGTTTGTGGCGTGATTCTGATGTTTCTCCGTGTACTTTTCTTCATGCCGTCCGAAAAAACAAAGGATGGCGATGAAGAAAGTTCCGAGGTGATAGGGTAGTTTTTATGGTTCGAAAGAAGCGGGACAATCTCTTTGAAGATTCGTCAATGTCCTTTCTGGAGCATCTCGACGAGTTACGCTATCGTCTGATCCAATCAATCTATTGGCTGGCCGGCGGATTCCTTTTGACGTTGATTCCGTGGGGAGATTTCGGCTCTCTGGCCGGTCGGGCGGTTTCCTGCATTCAGCGCCCGCTGACCCAGGCGCTCGAACGCTATTATACCGAAGCCTCGACCCGCGAATTGAACAATCGGCTCGACGAACTCCGGCAGCTCGGCTACTCGACCGGTGTGGCGCAGATCCCCCAGAGGCTCGGGATGGCGGAACGGGAAATCTGGCTCTTTCCCGAAGATATCGCCCGGCTCCGGAAAATACTCGATGGCGATCTGTCGCAGAGCGCTCCCACAGCGCCGGAGCCCCCCGTGCTGACGAATCGGCAGGCCTTGGCGCTCGTCGACAACCTCGACCGGTTTGCGCCGGACCCGACGTTTCGAAACGAGACTTCCGGCGCAGCAGAACCGATCCCGTTCCTCCTTTGGGAGAAACTCGAAAACGACCCGCGGATCCGAGCCAAGTCACTCAGTATGCCCGAGACGTTCGTCATCTTCCTGAAAGCGGCGCTTGTTCTCGGTACGTTTATCGCGAGCCCCGGGCTCTTTTACCACTTCTGGGCGTTTGTCGGCGCCGGGCTCTACCCGAAAGAACGCAAGTATGTCTACCGTTTCCTTCCGTTCAGTCTCTTCCTCTTTTTTGCCGGGGCGATGCTCGCCTTCTTCGTGGTTTTCCAATTCGTTCTGCAGTACCTGCTGACCTTCAACTCGGGGATGAATATCGATCCGGATCCGCGAATCAGCGAATGGCTCAAATTGGCGATCGGCCTGCCGATCGGTTTCGGAATCGGCTTCCAGCTCCCACTGGTGATGTTCGTCCTCTATCGCCTCCGAATCTTTACCACGCGCAATTACATCGATCAGTGGCGAATCTCGATTTTGGTGATCGCCATCGCTGCCATGATGTTGACACCTCCCGACCCGGGGAGTATGTTTTGTATGATGGTTCCTTTGATCGGCCTTTATTTTCTCGGTATCGCGCTCTGTAAATTTTGGCCCCTGCCGAAGAGCGAGTTCGACGAGGCTGACGAAGAGGATTAGCGGCGGCTCGAATCGGTACCAACCGAAATTTGGAATAATGATTAAAATAGACAAGTAGTAAATCAACGACGAACAGAGAACAAGAACAGAAAGGTAAGGAGTTTTTTCGATGGCCGAGGCATTTACCCCGAAATCCGATTTCTTTATCGGTATCGATTCCGATGGATGTGTGTTCGACACGATGGAACTCAAACAGAAAGAGTGCTTCATTCCGGCGATCATCAAGCACTGGGGATGGCAGAGTGTCAGCAAGTACGCCCGCGAGGTCATCGAGTTTGTGAATCTCTACTCGAAGACGCGCGGCATCAACCGTTTCCCCGCCCTGATCGAAGACTTCAAATGGCTTGCCAGGCGACCCGAGGTTATTGCCCGTGGCATTAAGGTCGTTCCCCCGCAAGAGATTATCGAGTGGATGAACCGAGAGACGAAGCTCGGCAACGCCGCCCTGGCGGCGGAAGTCGAACGAACCGGGGACCCGGTTCTGAAAAAGACCCTGGCCTGGTCATTGGAAGTCAACGAGGTGATCGACGCGATCGTCGGCGAGGGGGTCGCGCCGTTCCCGCTCGTGCGCGAGTCGCTCGAAAAGGCCGGGGAGAAAGCCGATGCGATGGTCGTCTCGGCCACTCCGCAGGCCGCGCTGGTCAAGGAATGGGAAAAACAAGGGCTCCTCCCCTACGTGGCGATGATCGCCGGGCAAGAGATCGGAACGAAGCAAGACTCGCTCCGTTGGGCTGCCCACTATCCGAAAGGCCGCGCACTGATGATCGGCGACGCTCCGGGCGACCACAAAGCTGCCTGCGCCAACGACGTCCTCTTCTTTCCGATCAACCCCGGGGAAGAGGAAAAGAGCTGGGAACTCTTTTTAAACGAAGGGCTCGACCGCTTCTTCCGCGGCGAGTTCGCCGGGGAATTCCAGCAGCAACTCTTAACTGATTTCGACAGACATCTTCCGGAAACCCCCCCCTGGAAAACGGTCTGATTCTGTCCGTCCAACTCCGAGGAAAGGAGCTCAGCGATGAAATGTCCCTACTGTCGAGAAGAGAATGACCGTGTGGTCGATACACGGGTCACGGAAGATGGGTTCGTGATCAAGCGCCGCCGTTTATGTGCTTCGTGCAACCGGCGCTTTACTACCTTCGAACGGATTGAACTCGTCGATCTGCGTGTTATCAAACGGGACGGAACACGCGTTCCCTTCGACCAGGAGAAACTCCGAAAAGGGGTCGAACGCGCCTGTTGGAAACGGCCGATCAGCGACAGCCAGATCTCCGAGTTGATCGAGCGGGTGAAAACACGCGCCGAAAACGACGGAGAGACCGAAGTCGATACCGACTCCCTCGGGGAAAGCGTCCTCTCTTGCCTGCGCGAGCTCGACGAAGTCGCCTATGTGCGGTTCGCTTCTGTCTACCGTAAGTTCAGCAGTGTCGACGATTTTTCCCGCGAACTTTTGAGACTCCACCAAGAGAATGCAATTCTGGAACGCCGAGCTGCGCATAAGGATCCGCCGAAAGAAGAAATCGATTGAACCCACGAAAGATCGACCGGATTCCATGGGCGAATTTAATCGTCAGAAAAACGGAAAAACAGATAAAGGCTGTTGACGTCCCCGGCGTGTCGGGATATAACAGCGCGAGGGTGGTCGTTTTACCGTCCGGTAAAATCGGTTATGTCGGTTAGGCTGTGCAAAACGGCACCCTTCCGCTCTTTTTCCCTGTTTCCCGACAAGCGGGCAGGGGGGGGAAGCCGATTTAGGAGGTGTGGTACGTTACGATCTCCCGCAACCGTCGGAAGGGGTTTCCGGCATTTTTCGTAAAGGGGACGCCGTTACCGGTTGTTGAACATCGCAGAGAGAGGTTATTTTATGAACCTGGTCGGAAAAATATTTGTGAGTCTCATCGCGATCATGAGCATCATCTTTTTTTCGCTGACCTTGGTGCTCTACGCCCATCATAAAAACTGGAAAGCCGATTCCGAGTCGAAGCAGGCGCGGATCACCGAGCTCGATAAAGAAAAATCGACTCTGACCGCTCAAAAACAAGACCTTGAAAACAAAATCACCAAAGAGCGAGAGGCCTACGAGGCGACGATCGGCGCTCTGCGCGACGTGGTTCAAGACCTTCAACAGCAGAATGATGCGTTGACGGAACGCGAGCAGCGGACCGAAAAAGACCTTCAGCAGCGCCTTGATGTCATCGCCGCCAACAATGCTGCGATCAAGGATTACCAAGACACCTTGAAGACGATGACCGACGACTTGGCCTCGGCCCAGACTCAGCGTGCCGGCTACCTTCAAGAGCTTGCCACAGCGGTCAATCGTCTTCATGAACTCGCTTCGATTCGGGGCGATCTGGAACAGAAAAACCTTGAGCTGACCCAAGAATTCGACAAGGCAAAGACAGTCCTCAATATGAGCGGTCTGGAACCGAATCCGGAACTCTACGATCAAAATCTCCCCTTCCAGGTCAAAGGAACGGTTCAGGCGGTTCAGGAAGGCCCACGGGGTCTGATCATGATCACGCTCGGTTCCGACGATGGGCTCAGACCGAGGCATCGTCTCAATGTGGCCCGCGACGCCACCTATCTGGGTAAAATCGAGGTCGTGACCGTCGAACCGCACCGCGCCGTCTGCCGTATTCTTCCCGAATTTCGTCAGGGAACGATCAAGGAGGGAGACGATGTCGTTTCGAAATTCGAGTAAGACGAAAGCCGAAAAGCCGAAAAAAGGAAAGAAGTCGAAGAGGGGCAAGAAGGGGGAAATGCCGGAGTTTCGCTCCGAAGGTGAAGAGCAGGTCGATTTTACCGAGATGCAGCCGGAGTCGGTCAAGCCGGTCGTGCCGAAGCGCCTTGATATTTACGCCCTCATCCTCCTCTTGACCTGGTTGCTCTTGGTCGCAGCGTCGATTCTGGCGTATCTCGACATCGCATCTTACAAGTGACGGCGGTCGCACCGTCTGTTTTTCGGTACCGTGATTGGTTGAATTCGGGCCTCTCCGTAGAAACGGCGGGGGTTTTTTTCGGGCGCGCCGGACGTGCTTTAAGACGGCGTCGGAAAATACTTCTTGCTATCTTTTGGGGTTTGGTGTAAACTATCCGCCGAATTTTGCGCTATGCCCGGTGGCCTCCGCGACAGCGAGGGCCGGTTCGGAAGTTTTACGGCGGATTCTTTTCCAAAAAATACGCTTCGCGCTTTTTCCGGTTCCCTCGGCAGGCAAGGATATCGTTTGGAAGAGAGTCGTAACCGATAAGGAGATAAGATGGAAATTCACCACACCGCGGTGGTTAGTCCCAAGGCGAAAATCGGTCGAGACTGTAAAATCGGACCTTACTGCATCATAGAAGATAACACGGAAATCGGGGACGGGTGCATCTTCGATGCCCATTCGGTGGTTAAATGGGGGACAGTGATGGGGAGCGGAAACCACGTTTTCGAAGGGGCGGTCATCGGCGGCCTTCCCCAATGTACGGGGATGACTCATTCTCGTGGCAAAACGATTATCGGAAACGGCAATATGATCCGTGAGAACTGCACGATTCATCGCTCGAAAGAAGATGATGGCGAAACCGTGCTTGGCGACAACAATATGCTGATGGTGAATGTCCATGTCGCGCACGATTGCCGGATCGGTGACAACGTCCTTGTCTCAAACAACACGATGTTTGCCGGGCATGTGGTCGTCGAAAGCCGTGCCGTGGTTTCCGGCGCGGTTGGGGTGCATCAGTTTTGCCGGATCGGCACCCTGGCAATGGTGGGGGGTCAGGCGCGCGTGGTTAAGGATATCCCCCCCTACATGAGGGTCGACGGGAAGACGACCGGGATCGTCGGTCTGAACATTGTCGGGCTCACCCGCCACGGGTATTCGCACGACGATATTAAAATTCTCAAGAGCATCTATCGGATCATCTACCGAAGCGGACTCCCCTGGCTCGAAATCGTGGCCACGCTCAAACGAGCCTATACCAGCGGTCCCGGCTTTGATATTGCCCGTTTTCTCGAATCCGCGGATCGGGGGATCACCCGCGACCGCCGTTCTTTCCGCTGCGACGACAGTCTGAGCGATCCGGCGCAATAGCCGCTTTGCCCGGCGTCCCGTATCGGCGAGGTGTAAAAGGGACGCTTGGGGGGCTTTTAAGATGGAAAATCCCTGTTATAATAACCCCGATTTCTTTGCAGGATAGATCTCGGCTCTTTTTCTTTCGGGGGTAGGGTCGAGAGCGACATAATTCAGGTTTCCGCCACTCCGGGTGTTCGCGGAAAGAAAGCGAGGGTTATTATGGCTCATAAAAAGGGGCAGGGGTCCAGCCGTAACGGCCGTGACTCCAATGGACAGCGCCGCGGTATCAAAGTCTACGGCGGTCAGTCGGTTACTCCGGGTAACATCATTCTCCGCCAATGCGGTACTCGCTGGCGTCCGGGCAAAGGTGTCGGTCTCGGAACCGATTATACGATTTTTGCCCTTCGGGAAGGCTATGTGAAGTTCGATCAGAACGGCCGCCGTGTCAACGTTGTTGCCGAGAATCCGAACGCCGTTACCGGCTGAGCCGGGCAGTCGGTCCGATAAAATTTTGAGTGAAAGCGGAAGAGTGTCTCGTACTTTTCCGCTTTTTCGTTTTTACAGGTCGGTTTGGTTATGTTTGTCGACGAGGTTGCAATCGAAATCCTTTCCGGCAAGGGAGGAAACGGGTGTGTCAGTTTCCGCCGCGAAAAATACGTGCCGCGCGGCGGTCCCGACGGCGGTGACGGCGGACGCGGGGGAGACGTCGTTTTCCGCGCCAATCGCGATGTCGGCAGTCTTTTTCACCTTTCGACCCGGAAGATCTGGAAAGCGAAGAACGGTCAGCAGGGAGGTGGCGCGAAGCGGCACGGTGCTTCGGCCGACCCGCTCGTGATCGATGTGCCCGTCGGCACGATGATCTTCGACCGAAATCATGAAGTTCTTCTTAAGGACCTGAAGAAGGACGGAGACCGTTTTACGGTCGCCCGCGGTGGGTTCGGTGGCAGGGGGAATGTTCGGTTCAAGACCTCCACAAACCGCGCTCCGCGCGTCGCCGAGCCGGGCGGGGAGGGGGAGAGCCGCTCGCTTCGGCTCGAACTGCGTATGATTGCCGATGTCGGACTGGTCGGTAAACCGAATGCCGGGAAGAGCACGCTTCTGAGCCGTGTTTCCCGTGCGCGTCCGGCCATCGATTCCTACCCATTCACTACGACGACTCCCCATCTGGGGCTGGTTCAGGTCGGAGAGAACCGCGTCTTGGTGATGGCCGATATTCCCGGGCTGATCAAAGGGGCGCACAAGGGGACGGGGCTCGGTCACGATTTCCTCCGCCACATTCAGCGTGCCGGGATCATCGTCCATCTGATCGAGCCGACGCCGACCGACGGAACCGATCCAATCGAAAACTACCGAACCATCCGCGGTGAACTCGAACGGTTCGATCCCGAACTCTGTGAGCGGGAAGAGATTCTTGTGGTTACCAAAGCCGACCTGCCCGAGGCGCGCCCGACACTCGCCCGCTGTCGCGAAGAGCTCGGCAAAGAGGCGATTCTTATCTCGGCCGTGACCGGCGAAGGGCTCAACCTGCTGACGGGTCGCATCGCCGAAATTCTCCGCCCGAAACCGACCTGGTAAGCTGTCGGTGTACGGTTTTTGAGTTGATGGGCTTCTCTTCGAGGAACCTTTTGTTTTCGATCAATGACTCGGAAAAGCACCCGTGACCGATCCAGCGGTTCGGCGATACATACCAAAAGGCCCTCTCCGGGAATTTCCCGTTCGGGCAGCATTCCTTTTGAAGCGATTGGAGCGGGAAACCTGCGGGGCGGCGAGTCCCGTTCCGCAGAGATTACGGCTTTTCTTGTTCCGATTTGACCCGGTCCATTTTCCCCGAGACGAATCCTTCCAGATCGACCGAGACCGCGCCAAAGCCGAGGCGAAGAAATTCTTCGACGATTGCCTCTTTTATGTCGGGCTGTATCACGCGGGAGATTTCTTCGGCGGGAACTTCGATCCGGGCAGTCAACGGTGAGTCGGCGCGGACACGGCAGACGGGAAACCCTTTGGAAAGAAGGAACTCTTCGGCCGCCTCGACCCGGCGCAGGAGTTCCGGCGTCGGTGTCAAGCCGTAAAGGATGCGTGTGGCCAGACATGGGGTGGATGGGCGGTTGGCGATCGACAGGGCCAGGTGATGCGAGAGTTTGCGCACGTCGGCTTTCGTCAGTCCCAGCTCGGCTAACGGGCTGCGAACACCCAGTTCGGCGGCGGCTCGCTCGCCCGGCCTGTGAAGAGAACGGTCATCGGCATTTTCGCCGTCGAGCAGGGTACGGTGCGGTTGTCCCTCGCCCTCCCAACGGCGAATCATTTCCTGCATCGCCGAAAAGCGGAACCGCTTGCAATGATAGCATCGGTCGCGGGCGTTCTTTTGAAAGGCGGGCAGCGCAAGTTCCGCCGACGTGTCGATCTCGAAAAGCTCGATCCCGATCTCGCGGGCGGTCTGCCACGCGATTTTTATGTCACTTTGCGACAAGGTTGGACTGATCGCAAAGATGCCGATTGGTGGGAGCGTGCCGTACTTTTCCGAGGCCAGGAGCGCCCCTTTGGCCAGGAGCGACGAATCGACGCCGCCGGAAAAGGCAACCGCCGAAGGCGCAAGTTTTCGAAGAAGATTCAGTAGCGAGTCGACCACGGGATATGATGCCCTTTAAGGAACGGAACGCCCGCGATTCCGGGAAAGAGTCGCGGGCTTTTTCACGTTCAAATGCAGACGGCGGTTGGGTTTGAATTACATACCCGGAATATAGTTGCTCTCGGGAGTGACCGATTCACAGTAACGGGCGATCAGGTCGGCCGCGGCATCGAGGTCTTTGAGCGAGATCATCTCGGTCGGCGTATGCATATACCGGTTCGGGATCGAGATCAGCGCCGTGGCCACGCCGGAACGGTTGACCTGAATAACATTCGCGTCGGTTCCGGTCGGGCGTCCTTCGGCGGACATCTGAACAGGAATCTCATGTTTTGCGGCAATCGCTCGCAGTTCGTTGAGCAGGGGCGTGTTCAGGTTCGGCCCTTTGGCCAGCACCGCGCCACCGCCGAGGAGAACGTTGCCGTTGATTTTTTTGTCGATGGTCGGGCAATCGGTCGCATGGGTCACGTCGACGGCGATACCAACCGTTGGGTCGATTCCGAACGCGCTCGTTTTAGCGCCGCGCAAGCCGACTTCTTCCTGAACGGTCGAAACGGCACAGACCCCGACCGAAAGTTTTTTCGGGTCGATGCGCGAAAGCGCCTCCATCACGACCCAAACCCCGACTTTGTCGTCAGTGGCGACTGCGGTAATCCGCTCGTCGAGGAGTTCGCGACACGCCAATTCGACCGTGGCACAGTCGCCGATTTCGACCAACTCTTCGGCGGATTCCCGATCGGGCGCGCCGATGTCGATCCAGAGGTCCTGAATTTTCATCACATGTTTGCGCTCTTCTTCGTTGAGCAGGTGGATCGGCTTCTTCCCGATCACACCGTTCACCGGACCTTTCCGCCCGTAGACGACAACCCGTTGGCCGGTCACAACCTGCGGATCCCAGCCGCCGAGCTGCAAGAAGTAGAGAAACCCGTCGGCATCGATGTAATTGATGATAAATCCGATCTGATCACAGTGGCCCGCCAGCATAATCTTGAACGGGGAATCCGGGTTTTTCGAGGCGAGCACGTTCCCGTGGACATCGGTGCGGACCTCGTCGGCATTCGCCGCGATGTAGTCGCGAACGACCTTTTGAATCGGTTCCTCAAATCCGGAGGGACTCGGTGTATCAAACAGAGCATGGAGAAATTCTTTTGATTTGGTATCCACGGTGTCTCCTTGATGGGAATCGACGGTTTTTGTTGTGGGAAGGCTCAGGCCGGTGGGCCGAGGATCTCTTGGATACGATCCTGGTCGATTTCTTCTTCGGCGATCAGGGTTTCGGCGAGTTTTTCGAGCAGATCCCGCTTCTCGGAAAGCATCAATTCAGCGGCGGCTTCCGCCTCGTGAAGAATGCGAAGCACCTCTTCGTCGATCAGGCGGGCCGTCAACTCGCTGTATTCGCGAGACTCGGCAATCTCTCGGCCGAGGAACGGATTGGCGTAGTCCGACCGGTACGAGACAGGGCCGAGCTTCTTACTCATTCCCCAGTGAACGACCATCCGCCGCGCAAGCCGGGTAGCTTCTTTGAGGTCATTCTCGGCACCGGTAGAAGTCTGATGATACACAATTTTTTCTGCGGTCCGCCCGGCGAGGTATCCCGTCAGTTTGGCGTGGATTTCAGTTTCGTTGAGGCTGAGTTGATCTTCTTCCGGCACAATGTAGGTGGCCCCGAGCGACATTCCGCGCGGGATGATTGTAACCTTGTGAACCTTGGTTTTCGTCGGGCTGAACCAATCGGCAATCGTGTGTCCGGCTTCGTGATAAGCTGTCTTGCGTTTATTTTCCTCGTTGAGGACCTCTTCGCGCGGAAGTCCCATAATCACCTTGGCGTGCGCGAATTCGAAGTCGGACATATCAACCTTGGTCTTGTAGTTCCGGGTGGCCCAGAGGGCAGCCTCGTTGACCAGGTTCTGAATGTCGGCGCCGGTAAATCCGACGGTCGAAGCGGCGAGTTTATCACGATCGATATCATCGGCTTTAGGGATTTTTTTCAGGTAGACGTCGAAGATCTCTTTGCGCCCCTTCCGGGAAGGACGATCGACGGTGATATGTCGGTCGAAACGTCCGGGACGCATCAGCGCCGGGTCGAGCACGTCGGGACGGTTTGTCGCCGCCATAACCATCACCGATTCGGTGGGGACGAAACCGTCCATCTCGCTGAGGATCTGGTTGAGCGTCTGCTCGCGTTCGTCGTGCCCCCCGCCGAGCCCGGTGCCGCGCTGGCGGCCGACCGCGTCGATCTCATCGATGAAGAGGATGCTCGGGGCGCTGGTGCGTGCCGCGTGAAAGATTTCACGCACGCGCGTCGCGCCGACCCCGACGAACATCTGCATAAATTCGGAACCGTTGATCGACAGAAAACTGACCCCTGCTTCCCCCGCCACGGCACGCGCCAAGAGAGTTTTCCCGGTGCCCGGAGGCCCGCAGAGAAGTGAGCCTTTCGGCACACGCGCGCCCATTCGGTCGTACCGCTCGGGGTCTTTCAGGTAATCGACGATCTCTTCGAGTTCCTTCTTAACGTTGTCTAACCCGGCAACATCGGCGAAAGTGACCCGCTTGTTCTTGTTCGGGTCGTAGGAGCGCATCGGGCTTTTCATGATTCCGCCGATTCCGCCCCCCATCATCTGCTCGTTGGTGCGGCGCATCATCCGCCAGAAGATGAGCAAAAGAAAACCACTCAACAAGACCGACGTGATCATGTAAAGGCCGGTATTGTCGATCGGCGAGTGCGAGGTGAACGACCGAACCTTTTGCCGAAGCGTGTTATCAAGATTCGGGTCGGTAAGGGCCGTGGCCGGGACCTCGCAGCGGAATTTGCGGTAGATCGCCTTCTCGGTGCTCGAGCCTTTCTTTTTATCGATCACCACGAGGAAATAGGGAACCGGCCGGTCCGAGGTCGTAAAGGTGTAGTCGGCGTCCCGCCTCGGGACGGTAACCGGATGAATGATCCAGCGGTCGGCATCTTCCGGGTCATCGGTGGAGTGAAAGACCGGTTCGGGGAGAAGTTTCCCCGGGTCGGAGTCGATTTCCGGCGGCGCGACAAAAGTGCCGCTTAGTATATTCCCTTTGAGGGTGACGGTATCAATGTTCCCTTTTTCAAGCTGCTCGTAGAACCCATTCCAGGAGATAAGCGTGGTACGGGATTCCTTTCGGGCCGAAACGAACATCCAAACGATCCCCGCCACAAGGAGAACCATCAGGAAAGGAGAGACGCGCCCGCGGGGATAGTGAGTGCCCGAAGTCGGCTGTTTCCCCCCTTTAAACGGAGGCGGTGGAGGGTTCCCCCCCTCGGACTTCGCTTTACCGGAGTCGGGGCGTTTCGATACCGGAGGCCTGCTCGATTCCGGGGCCTGTTTGAAGCGGTCCGGGATTTTGCGATAAGTCTCTTCGTTCAGGGGGAAGTCGTCTCCGGAACCGGCATCTTTCGAGCCGGATCCCTCCGGAGGCGGGGTTTCCGAGGTCGGCCCTGTTGATTCGCTCTCTTCCTTGCCGGGGAGAGGGTCTTCACTGCCGCCGGACATATAAAGCGCAGTTTTGGGGTTTTCCCAAAGGTCTGTTTTTTTCATTCGCGTTCTTTCCCATTTGCTCTTCTTTTCAGTGAACAAGTGTCGGGAGTTCCCGACAGACCCGTCGCTTGATTATACCAGCTTTCGGGAAAGAAGGAATAATGTCAAGGGAGAGGGAGTTTTGCGGATCGGAAAGAGTTTGACAGGGCCGGGAAATATAAATAAAACTTCTCTTTCTTCCCGCCGGGCAAATGACCCTTTCCGCGATTCCTCTGGTTTTCCGATCCGATTCCGCCCCGGGAAGGAGCGAGTGCCCTTGACGGGTGTCCCCCTTTTTCTTTACAATCCCTCCGGTCGTTTTGCTGCCGTACCGAAGAGGATTGATGGATGAACCGAACTGCCCGTCTGGCGGTATTCTGCCTGCTTGTTCTGCTTTTGTCGGGGAAGAATTTCCTCGACGCCCAGACCGCAGGGGGAATCTTTCCTCCCGGATCCGACTTCTACGGGAATCAGGTGATTTCGCCGAGTCCCTATCCGATGTCGTTCCCGATGCAGGGAGACATTTTTCAGGGTGTTCCGATCCAGGGGAATGTCTTGCAGGGGGCTGCAATCCCGATGCCGGGCGGAGGCGATCTCGGTTCCCTCTCCGGTACGGTGATCCCTTATGACTCGCCTCTTCTTTCGCAATACGGGTTCGAGACGGGCCAACCTTATGGGCCGAACAACCCGCCGCCGGTCGTCGATACCACACGCCGTAACCTGCGGGATAACGGAATCATCAAGGCACAGGAAGTTCCCGCTCCCGACGTGCTCCTCAAAGCGCTCAATCTCCAGTTGGAAGCTTGGGCTCCCGATCAAGTCCTTCTCGACGACCTGACCCCGGCCACCGTCATGAAAATGACGGTCCCCTACGGGATCGACACTCGTTTCCTCTGCCGGCCCATCGGCGGTCAGACGGTTACCCCCCGAAGTGGTCGGGTTACTCCGAAAAGCGAACCGGCCTATGCGGTCGGAATCTTGTGTTGGAACCTGCCGATCGGAAACCGACGTATTTTCAACCCTTCCGGCGACCTGCTTGTTCCTCGGACCGGGTTCGGCTATCAACAGGTGCGCGGGGAACTCCTTGCCTCGATGGCAATGGCCAACGTGTCGGCCGGTTATGAGATCAGGGCGAATTCCGACCGGACGATGACTGTCAGAGACCTGATGGAATCGGAGATGAGTCAGATGACGCTTCAGGAGGATCTTTCGATGCTGGCGGTCGGTCTGGCCTTCTATCTCGATGACATCGGAAGAACCTGGCAAGAGGCTTCCGGCCGGACGATGTCGCTTGTCTCTTTGGCCGAGTATGAACTGAACCGCCCGGTTTATTGGAGTCGGAGCGAGTCGGTCAACCGGCTTCTCGGACTGACTTACCTCTCGGAACGGTTTCATCAGGAAATCGAAAAGGGGAACGGCGAACCACATCTGCGGGAAGTGACCGAGAATATCGACTCCAACCTTAAGACGGTCCACCGCCGGGCGCTGGAGGGACTCAACGACGCCGGACTCCGTCAGACACGCTTTCTTTCCGGCAAAGAGATCAGATCGGCGGTCGATGTGCTTCTGGTGAACGGACATTTTCTTCGCTGGCATCTGGTGGCATCCGATCGGTTCCCGGTCAACTCGCAGTCGTTGCGCAAGTCGATCTATCACCTGGCGTTGACCCTCGCGCAATTTTACAATCCGAAAAAGGACCCGCTTCGGACTTTCTCCGGCAAAGAGGTGGAAGCGATCAGTGTTACGCTCCATGCGTTGCGCCTCTATGTTAAAAAGTATACGAAAGATCCGGATTCGGAGTCTCAGGTTCCGGAACCCCAGGATTTCGCATTGCAGGGTATCGAGTCGGACGCAGAGTAAAAACACTCGCGGAATCTTTTCCCGATTTTTTCTTTTCAATTCGCGCCCGGATCGCGCCGGAGGTTCCCGTGTTTAAAATGCACAGGTCAGGAAATTCTTCGCGCCATTTCCTTTCGGTCTCGGGGGAGAGTCGGCCCGCAATTTCGCTCACCACGGCGTAGTTTGGGGAAAGTTCTTTGAGGAGTGGTCCGGTCGCCTGCGAAACCCCGCCGTGGTGCGGGATGGTTATCAGGTCGTACGGGGCGGCGGAGGGGTCCGGAAATTCCGGCGGCGTTTGGGTGTCGAGGTCTCCGGTCAAAAGGACACGTCGCCCGAGATGGGTTAGGCACAAGACAAGGCTCGACGCGTTGGTGTTCTTTTCGGTCGTTCCCTTTTCCGGATGGAGTATTTCGAGTTCCGGGAATCCGAATCGGGAAAGGTCGTCTCCCGCGCCGACATACTCGATCGGAATCTTTCTCTCTTCGAGCGCTTCGCGTAGCGGCGCCGAGCCGGATCCTCCTTCCGAGAAAAAGTTCGATGGAACCGCCACATGGCGCACGCGAATCGATCGCAGGAGTTCCGGCACTCCGTTGCAGTGGTCGGTATCGGCGTGGGAAAGAAGAAGCAGGTCAATGGTCATCCGTCCTCGCGCAAAGAGCGCCGACTCCGTCACGCGGCCTGCCCGGACCCCGTCGCCCATTGTGCCGCAGTCAAAGAGTGCCGTCTTTCCGGGGTAAAAGATCAGGTTTGCCCCCCCGTGACCGACCGAGAGAATTTCGATATCGACCCGCCCACGGCGGTATGTCTGGTATCGGCTGATGCCGGAAACGCCGATTCCGAGGACGAGCCAGAGTCCGACGAACAGAAAAATCGTTTTCAAACGTGGGCGGTATTTCGGAAAGAGGGTCCAGAAAACGAAGGGAAGGTAGAAACCACCGCTCCACCAGAGCGAGGGGCCGGGAATCCGAAACCAGGCGAAGGGAATCTGCCGAGAAGCGTCGAGCAACAGGGTCAGAAGCGAGAACGTCCCGTCGGTTAGGTGCGCAAGAATCCCCCCCAGTAGGGGAACCCATCCGAAAAGGAGCATCGCCAGTGCGAGGATCAGTGCCGCCTCGAAGGGGAGCCAGATGATCGGGTTGACCAAAAAAGAAACAGGGGTACACAAATGAATGTTCGTCAGGATGGCCGGAAGCAGGATCAGCTCGATCAGGAAAGAGGCCACCATCACGCGCAAAAAACCTTCGCCGAGCTTTTCGGCAAACCTCAGGAACATTCCCCGCATGGGGCGGTCTCTGTATTGCAAGCCGATCATGTGTATTCGATTCCGGATCTGCCGAATGAGGGGGAACTCCTTTTTCGGCGAGGCTGGGCTTCGTTCGGGCAACAGCCAGAGGAAAACGCCGGTCGCCAAAAACGAGAGGTGAACCCCCGTCAGAAACAGGTTGGCCGGGTTCAGCAGAAGGAGGATCAGCGCCGAGGCGGCAAACGAATTGATCAGAACTGTTTTACGGCGAACGAGCATCGATAAACACAACACCCAAAAGAGAACCGCGGCACGGATGGCCGGAGGCTGAGCCCCGGCAAGCAACACATAGCCAAGTATCGCCGCCGACAAAACGACTGCCTTGACATCGTGCGGGATCGCCATGGCACGGATGACCAGAAAGAGGAAGATTGCCACGAGCGAGACGTGAAGCCCCGAGACCGAAATCAGGTGCACGGTTCCGGTGTGACGGAACATATCGAGCGTCTCGTCGTCCGGCGCGTTCCGCATTCCGAGAACGATCGCCGAGGCAAGAGCGCCGTTTTCGGGCGACAGACGGGAGACGAACGATTCGCTCGCCGCCCGTCGGATCTTTTCGACGGCGCGGAGGATTGTATAGCGAGGCATTGCATCGAGTCTTTCGGTCGGTCGAAACGAGGCATTGGTCATCCGAAGCAGGATTCGGCGGGCACGGGCACGAAAGGCCCAATCGTTCTCTCCCGGATTTGCCGGGCCGGCGATATGCGCGAGCTTTCCGGTGACCCGGACAGGATCACCGATCCGAAACGCAGTCAGGTCTCCGTTTCCCTGCACAGTGACCTTCCCGGAACAGTCGGTCCATTCTCCCCTGTTTCGGATTCGGACTGTTTCGACCTCGGTCGAGGTTACGCCCCCTTCGGCGTAAAATGCATTTTCATAGAAGATCGGGGTGGAACGAACCACCCCTTCGATGACCGCCGAAACATGTTCGGCCGGAACCAGAAAACCGATCTCGTCTTTCGGAAAGAAGGACCAGCGGACCTGATGCCACAAGCCGAAACAAGAGAAGATAACGCCACCGAGGGCAACCGATGCCAAGAGGTCGCGATCGGAAGGCTTTGCACGACCAAACACCGGGGAGCGGAAAAGGACGAAGTGCCCCGCGGCGAGAAGGAAAAAGCTCCCCCAAAGAAACGGTGGGGGGGCAAAACACGCGTCGCAGAAAACACCCGCTGCGGCGACGGCAAAACAGGACGGAAGGGGGCTGCTGCCGAGACCGCGCGCGGCAGATCGCGTCGAAACACCGGGCTCTGACGCCGTAGCCTCGGAGCCGGAGGAAAAGGGGCCGTCGTTATTCTTCTTCAATCTGTTCCATAATCTCGTCGGGAATATTGACATTCGACGAGACCGTCTGAATATCTTCGTGTTCGTCGAGCGCGTCGAGCAGACGTATGACGGCCTGTGCCGTGGTCAGGTCGGTGACATCGACGGTTTCGCGCGGAACCATCGTGATTTCGGAACTTTCCGGATGAATTTTGTTCGCCTCAAACGCCTCGGCCAATACGTCAAACGCTTCGGGAGAACAGGTAACCTGGAAACCTTCTTCTTGCTCTTCGATGTCGTCGGCACCCGCTTCAAGGGCTAGCTCCATCAACTTCTCTTCTTCGATCCGGTCCTTCGGAATAAAGAAGACGCCTTTCTTATCGAAGTTCCAGCCGACGCACCCGGTTGTGCCGAGTTTGCCGCCGTGTACTTCGAAAATCTTCCGGATTTCCGGAGCGGTACGATTTCGGTTGTCGGTCAGGCTGGTCGCCATGACCGCCACGCCGTTCGGCCCGTAACCTTCATAGAGGAGTTCTTCGAATTCGGCCGAGCTACCTTCGCCGGTCCCACGCTTAATAGCACGTGCGATGTTATCTTTCGGCAGCGAAAGGGCCTTCGCTTCTTCGATGGCGGTACGAAGACGGATGTTGTTGGCAGGGTCACCCCCACCGTGTTTGGCGGCAATGATGATCGCTTTGGCCAATTTGCTCCAAAGCCTACCGCGTTTGGCGTCGACCAAAGCCTTCTTGTGTTTAATACCCGCCCAGTGGGAATGTCCGGCCATGAAAACTCCTCGGAATTAGTTAAATAACGACCTCGTTTTTATTTTTTTTTCGATGTACCCTTTTTGTCGGCATCGGGTTTGGAAACACGTGACTTTTTTTCAGCGGGCGCCTTTTTCGGTGTCGACTCGGCTTTGACGGAAGCCTTATTGGCCGATCTTTTGGCGGCCGGTTTGGCGCTTTCGGCGCCCGTTGCCTTGGCCGCCGGCTTCGATTTGGACTTCGGCTCGGACTTGGTCACAGGCCTCTTGACCGGAGGCACCTTGGCAGGGGTTGCTTTTTTTGATTCGGTCTTCTTCGATTCGGCAGGCTTCTTCCCGGCCGACTTTTTGGGATCGGCCGGCTCGGACTTCTTTACAGCGTGCTTGGCCGGCGCGGTTTTTTTCGGTGTCGGTTTGGTCCTTTTCAATTCTGCCGGTTTTTTTTCTTCGACCGGCTTCTTGACCCTGGCGGGTTTCTTAGCTTCCGGAACCTCGTTTGTCTCCGCCGGTTTTTTTTCTTCGGCGGACTTCTTGACCCTGGCGGGTTTCTTGGCTTCCGGAACCTTGTTCGTTTCTGCCGATTTTTTTTCTTCGGCGGACTTCTTGACCCCGACGGGTTTCTTGGTTTCCGATACCTTGTTTGTTTCTGCCGGTTTTTTTTCTTCGGCGGGCTTTGTCTCCTTGGCCTTCTTGGTTTCCTTCGATTTGGGCGCAGGTTTACGGGACGCCTCTTTTTCGGCGGGCGGCTCGCTCTCGAGGTTTTCTTCCTCGTCGAGGGCGAATTGCTCTTCGAGCGGATCCTCGTCGGCGTCGAATTCGTCTTCTTCACCGTCTTCTTCACCATCTTCTTCGGCATCGAAGTTCATCTTCATCGGGGAATGACGCCGATTGCTGGCGATCTCGCGGGCGATTTGGAACGGGTCCTTCTCTTCGTCTTCGGAAAGCGGGACGAAACTGCGCTTGATCGATTCGGGATCGACCGTTTTGAGGATTTTCATCGCCCTGGCGGCGGTAGACTCGTTCATCAGCATGGCGCCGAGTTCATGCAAGAGACGGGCAAAAAGTGCGAAATCGCTTTTCGAAAAGACCCGATCCAGTCCGATCGGCACTTCGTGGTTTTCTGCATCGATATCGACGAGTTCCAACAGACGCAGCACCCGCAATGCTCCTTCGTCGAGCGGTAGGTAGTTCTTGCGGAAGATCGCACTGACCGTATAGTTCGTCATGAAACGGGTAACGTAGGGGATCGACCCGAGAAAAGCGCGGAAAGCCTCTTCTCCTTTTTCCCGCCACTCTTCCAGATCGAATCGATAAGTCGCCTGGAAGATGGATTGAAGTATTTGCCGAACCCGTTCGCAACTTTTGCGCGGCTCGTTGAGCATCGGAAGAAGCGCGCTCAGTTCAGCTGCTGTCGAGACACGCAATTCGTTCCAGTCGATGAACGAGTTTTCAATGATTTCGAACGCCTCGAGTGCGGAGGCGCTCGTTGTGTTTTCCAAAAGGGCCGAGTAAATCAAGTGAACGAGGACTTCCCGATCGTCGGATTGCGCGGGTACTCCCGAACGGAATTCCTTTTGAAGCTGTTGAAAAAGAGTTTTGTACTTGTTTCGAGGCGTGGGGCCCATAGATATTTCCCTATCAGAAAATCAAAAATATTAATCGCCTTGTTGGATGTCCGTTCCTTTCGGATCGGAACTTTCGGCCACTTTGTCGACCGCATCTTTGGCGGAAGCGCTTTGTTGGCGTTCCTTTTCAAGAATTTCCGAGATGCGTATCAGGTTCTTCACCCCTTCGTCGATGGCGAAGGTAAGCTTGGGCGTGTAGCGTGTCTCGATTCGTTTGGCGCATTTCTGCTGGAGAAACCCCGCGGCGCTCCGGAAACCCGCCAAGGCGAGTTTCTCCTTGACCGGGTCGCCCCCCAATACGGTGAAGAGGACTTTGGCCGTACGCATATCACTTGCCACTTCCACCGAATTGACGGTGACCTGGCTGACGCGAGGATCTTTCAGGTCGATCAGGAGCGACATCGCGATCACTTCGCGTATTGCCTGGCCCGCTTTTAATGTTCTCCGTGATGCCACAGCGCTTCCTCTCTCTCTATAGGGTATTCGGCGCGGGCGCGTCAGAGCGTTCGCGCGACGGCTTCGATCTTGTATGCTTCAAAGTAGTCACCCTCTTTGATGTCGTTGAAGCCTTTAAGCTTGATTCCGCATTCGTACCCTTCACGGACCTCACGCGCGTCGTCCTTTTCGCGCTTGAGGGTTTCGAGCACATACTCGCCAATGATGCGGCTGTCGCGGATCAGACGGATGCGGCAGTCGCGTTCGATCGTACCCGAAAGAACACGGCAGCCGGCGATCGTACCGATACGGCTGATGACAAAGAGCTGCTGCACGTAGGCGCGTCCCAGTTCTTTGGCCTGCTCGATCGGTTTAAGCATCCCTTCAAGGGCCGCTTTGATATCTTCGGAAAGTTTGTAGATGATATCGTAGCGACGGATCTGCACCTTCTTCTTTTCAGCCGTCACCCGGGCAAGTTCGTCGGGAACGACGTTAAAACCGACCACGATCGCGTCGGAAGCGTCGGCCAATAGAACGTCGGCTTCGGTGATCCCGCCGACCGAGGCCTGGAGGATCTTGATTTTGACTTCCGGATGGTCGAGTTTCGAGAGCTCTTTGCGGATCGCTTCGATCGAACCGCGCACATCGGTGCGGATGATGATGTTGAGCGTCTGCTGAGTCTTTGAATCGAGACGGGCTTTGAGGCTTTCGAGGGTGACGTGTGCCTCTCCGCCATCGAGTTCGCGTTGGTGGATGGCTTGTGTCCGCTCTTCGGCGATCTGGCGGGCGACAGAGATATCGTCGAGAACCACAAATGTGCTTCCCGCGCCCGGCGCGAGGTCAAGTCCCAAAACGCTTACCGGCGTACTTGGGAGAGCCTCTTCGATTTCGCGGGTCGGGTCGAGTGTGTCGAACATGGCGCGGATTTTCCCGTAGGCATTACCGCAAAGAACGGTGTCTCCGTTGCGAAGGGTGCCGTTCTGAACCAGAAGGGTGCAGAGGACCCCCTGCCCCGGTTGTAACGAGGATTCGATGGCCACTCCGGTTGCCTGACGATCGGGACGGGCTTTGAGCTCGTGCAGTTCGGCGACCGTAAGGAGGGTTTCCATCAGCTCGTCAATTCCCTTACCGGTGATCGCGCTCGTTTCGACGATTTCGGTATCGCCGCCCCACTCGCTCGGCATCAGGTCGTTGGCCGCGAGCTCTTGCACGACGCGCTCGCGATTGACCCCCAGCAGATCCATCTTGTTCAATGCGACCACAATCGGGACCCCCGCCGCTTTTGCGTGGCTGATGGCCTCTTCGGTCTGCGGCATCACGCCGTCGTCGGCGGCGACCACCAGCACCGCGATATCGGTACAGTTTGCCCCGCGGGCACGCATTTCGGTGAAGGCCTCGTGGCCCGGTGTGTCGACAAAGGTGACGTCACCCTGTGGTGTGTTGATCCGGTAGGAACGAATGTGCTGGGTGATCCCCCCCTTTTCGCCGGAGACGACACTCATATGCAGGATCCGGTCGAGGAGAGAAGTCTTGCCGTGGTCGACGTGGCCGAGGAACGTGACGACCGGCGGCCGAGGTCTGAGCGTCTCGGGCGGATCGACTTGGTCCATCACCGACTTGACGAATTGATCTTCCAGAGTTTCGGCTTGTTTGACGACCGCTTTGAGTTCGAACGCCTCAATCAGCATCTCGGCAACTTCACCGTCCATCGCCTGGTTGATCGTCAGCATGTAGCCGAGCTCCATCATCTTTTTGATCACGGAGGCAACGGAAAGTCCCGTCGCTTCGGCAAAATCTTTAACCGTACAGGGAAGCTGAATAACGATATCCCCTTTCCTTGGGAGTGTGGAAGGCTTGGTTTTGACACCCTTCTTTCGGCGATGCCCCTGGTAGGCGCCGAGGGAATCGTCGTCATGGAAGCGGGTAAAATCGGCACCGACACGTCGCTTGCGGGAATCCTGTGTCGAGTCGTCGCCTCGCTTTTCCCCCTTGCGCTTCTTCCCACCCCTCTTTTCGGCGTTACGAAGTTCGTTGATTTCATCGTCAATCGAACCGATAATCTTTTTTCGATCCGGACGAACACTTCTGGTTTTTCCCGCGTCCGTTTTGCCGACACGGCTGATCAACGGCGTGACCGATTTGCCGGTAAGTTTCTCGCGACCGGCCGCCGGAACGATACGTACTTCCGGTTTCTGCGGCGCAGGTTCTTTCTCCTTCTGTTTTTCCGTGGGCCTGGTCGGCGCGGCCGGAACCGGTGCCAGGTGGATTCCCAAAGGCTTTTTCACACGCTGCGGGGCTTTTTCGTCGACCCGCTTCGGCTTGTCGTTCTCGGAAGGAGTTCCGAGAACGCGCGGACGCAGAGCCATCTCACGTTCGGCGGCCAGACGGGCCTGCTCGAGCGGCGAGAGTTCTTTCTTTTGTTGCGGTTTTTCGGCGGAGATTTCGGAGGTCGTCTCGAGCTTGTCGTGCGGGTCGGCCACGGCTGCGGCGGAGTCGTCTTGCACGGTGGCCGTTTCGGCCTCTCGGCCTTTTCCCGAACGCAGAAGGCTGGTTAGCGGACCGAGCCTGCGCGGCTTCGTCGGCTTAACTTCCGGTTTAGGCGTTGCCGGTTTCAGCGTGGGTGTTACGGGTTCGGTAACAACCTGGACCGACTTTTCCGGCGCCGACAGGTCTTCTGTCGGTGTTTCCTCCGGCTTCGACGTGACTTTGGGTGCGACGGTCTCGGAGACCAGGGGTTCCGGCGGAGTGATTGCCGACTTCGAGGGAAGAGACTCTTCTTCCGGCTTCGCTGACGATTCCGTGGCGGCGGTTTTGAGTGTGCTCGGCGTGGTTTGCGCCGTTTTGGTCCGTCTCACGGTGCGAAGAGGTTTTAAAACCGGCACCTTTCCCATGGGAATCGACGAAATACTCGGGCGCCGCATCGGTGTGTCGTCAGACCGAGGGTCGGCCTCTTTCGATGAGAGGGACGCCGCGTTTTGAATGTAGTTCTTTACCAGAACGACGTCTTCGTCGGTCAGGCTGGCAAGTGCGGAACGTTTCTCGGTCAGACCAACCTTCTGGCAGATATCGACCAGCTCTTTGTTGTCGACTTTGAGCTCTTTAGCCAATGCGTAGATTCGAATCAATTCCGTCTCTCTCTTCTTCGAAACGTTTAGTGGAAAAATCGGCGTGGTTTTCGGTGCCGCGGATTCTGTTTATGCTGTATCGAAATGCCAAAACAGCTTCGTGTTCTTAAGGATTCCGACACCTAGGCCCGCGGGGGGTCGGAAATATTCTGACTCCGATGATTGTCGGAGGAACGCAGGTTGACTACGAGCACGCCTGCGTGCTCGGCGGCCTGTTCGGCAAAGTTCGCCGAGTGTTTCGCTTCTTCGGCGGCCCTGACGATATCCTCGATATCGACCAGTTCGGCCGACTTGGCGGCTTCCTCGGCACAATTCCTGGCACGGGCGGCATACTCGCGTGCTTTGCGTGCGAGTTGAGTGGCGGCGTTCGGATCATCACCCGTGATTGCCCGTGCGACGTCGTCGGCCGCCTGGACCGCGTCGTTGGCCGCGCGGGCGGCCTCCTCGGCCGCGCGAACGGCGGTACCGAGTTCGGCACGCCGTTCGGCTTCCCCGATGATCGCTTCGGCTTGCTCTTCGGTGATTTTGCCGATTTCGATCAGGTGGGCCGGCTCGATGATCGAGAGGTCATCGTAACTGGTGAAGCCGGCTCCGACGATTGCCTCGGTCAAGTCGTCGGTCATTCCGGCAATCGATTTGAACTGTTCGACCGCGCTGTCGAGGACGTCTTGAAGATCTTCTTGGGTCATGATTTCGATATCCCAACCGCAGAGCCGAGTGGCCAGACGCACGTTTTGCCCCTTACGGCCGATCGCTTTGGAACGCTCTTCTTTATCAACGAGGACAATCGCCCGCCCCAGAAGGGGACAGGGGATCACTTCGAGGATTTCGGCCGGTTGCAACGCGCTCTTGATGAAATCAGCCGGCTCGGAAAGCCAGGGGATGATGTCGATCTGCTCGTTGCCGCCGAGGGCTTCGCGCACGGCACGGATACGACTACCGCGTGTTCCGACACATGTGCCGACCAAGTCGAGGTGCGGGTCTCGACTGGCAACCGCCACCTTGGCTCGATGGCCGGGATCACGGCTGAGCTCTTTGATTTCGATAATCCCTTCGTTGATCTCGGGGATTTCGCGTTCCAAGAGTTTGCGCAAGAACGAAGGACGAGAACGGCTTAGCACGACGCGAACCTTGGCGTTGTTCCCGTTTTTGTTGACCTCGACGATTTGGGCCGAGACGTGTTCGTCTCTTTGAAAGTTCTCACCGGGAACCTGTTCACTGCGGGGAAGGAACGCTTCGACGTTGTCTCGCAGGCTGATGAACACCAAGCCTTTATCTTGCCTGTAGAACCTGCCGCTGACCAGCTCGCCGATCTGCCCGGAGAATTCGTCGTAAATTCTGTCTTTTTCGGCGTCACGGATCTTTTGCATGATGATTTGGCGAGCCGTCTGTGCTCCGATCCGTTCGGTGATTTCCGAAGTTGTCAGGGGGACATTGTCACGGAAGACGGAGATTTCCCCGGTGGTGCGGTCTATATGAACAGCAACATCGGAATCTTGCCCCGCATGACGCCGCGCTGCGATCATCATCGCTTCTTCGATGATGTCGAAGATCTTTTCTTTGGGGATTTTCTTCTCCATGTTAAGCTGATCAACAAAATTTTTAACTTGTGCCGGCTCCATACGTGGTTCTTTCCGTATTCCGCTCGACGCGACCTTTTGCCGCGTATTCGATACTTGTTCTAACACAGAAGCTGCTGCCCAGCACCCTGAAAGGACACCCAACAGGGGCCAGACAACAGCCCATCCTATTCTACAGTATTAATAGGATACCTTTGGTCGCTTAGAGTGTCAAGTATCCGAAAACCTGTTTTTCCTATTTTCTTCGGCTATTTTTGTAATCCTCGTAGATGGCGAATGCCTGATCGACGGTGGTGTTTTCGTGAACGATGGCGCGGACGGCGAGCATCATTCCGACGGGTGAGTCAGACTGGAAAATGTTCCGCCCCATATCGACCCCGGCAGCCCCTTGGTCGATCGCGCGCCAGGCCATCGAAAGGGCATCCTTTTCGGGAAGCTTCTTTCCGCCAGCGATGACGATTGGGACCGGCACCGCATTGGTGACCTGTTCAAAGTTCTCTTCGCAGAAATAGGTCTTGATGACCTGCGCGCCGTTTTCGGCACAGACGCGGCTGGCCATCGCCAGGTAGCGTGCGTCACGGGTCAGGTTCTTCCCGACGGCTGTCACGCCGAGGGTCGGGATCCCGTAACGGGTCCCCAAGTCGACCGTGCGGGTTAGGTTTCTGATCGTGAGCCCTTCGTGGTCGGGATCGCCGATCGCCACCATCACGGCCAGAAGCGAGGCGTTGATGCGGATCGCTTCTTCAATGTCTTGGATGCACTCGTCGTTGAGTGAGGTAAGAACGGTTGAACCGGCCGAGAAACGGAGCGAAACCGGCTTGCGGCATTCAGGGGGAACGAGCGAACGAAGAATCCCGCGGGTGCACATAATGCAGTCGCTGTATTCGATCAGCGGCTGGATCGTCAGATCGACCCGTTCCAGACCGGAGGTCGGGCCCATGATGTAGCCGTGGTCAAACGCCAGCATGACGGTGTGCCCCGATTTCGGATTGAAGATACCCGCCAGGCGGCTTTTCATCCCCCATTCGACGTTGTTGTTCCCTTTCAGGAAGAAGGGTTCGTTGACCTGAGGAATTCCGATTCCGAATTCTTTTGCGTTGATGTTGCCTTCGTTGTCTGCCATGGGAAAATATCCTTTCTGTAATATTCGTTTCCGTAAATGTTACGGTGATTGGAATGTCGAGTGATTACTCGTGCTCCTCTTTTTGCTTCTGCTGTTTCACCTCCAGGAGAAATCTGAGGAAATCGTTCGGCCAGGCGGCGTAAAGCAGGTTGGCTCCGGGCGCATTTGTTCCGATGAAGAGCGGTTCGGGCAGGTCGGAGGGCACCGGACGGTCAACCAGGTTCGGCAGTTGGGGCGAGTAATACCTTTGCAGGTATTCTGTTTCGGCCTGTGCCGCCGAGAGATCGAATCGAACCGCGCTGCGCAGAATTTGCGCTTCGGCATGCGCCATTTCGGCGTAGAGCAGGTCGCGCCGTGCGCACCAGTCGGCCGTGCCCGCATCGGTGCCGATGCCTCGGCGGTCGACGAAATCGCGCCACCGCGTCACTGCCCGGCTCAGCAGGCGACGGTCTCCCGGAATGATGAGGAGGTGTTTCCGGTCGAGAACCAGGATCAGGTTCTCTTCGGTCGGGAGCGGGGCTGCGTCCGGATCGGCGCCGCGGGCGGCAAGCTGATTGCCGATCAAATCGTCGAGCGAACCGGTTTCGAGACCGGAGAGGATATTCATCAGAATTTCCGGAAGCGAAGCGCGGAGCGAGAGAATCGGCGGCGGAAGGGTCCGCTCGCGTTGACCGGACTTTTCTTTTTGGATTTTACGCATCTCCGTGATGTAGGTTTTCATGTCGGAGACGTAGAGGGGAAACCCCTCAAAGCTGTATTGTTTGAGTGCCTGTTCTTCCCCCATCTGACTGCCGATCCGCCCCCCGATCTGCTCACCGATCCCAACGCCGACCAAGGCGGCCTCTTCGGGGGTCGAGAAGAAGAGGGGCGCCCGCCCGCGCATCCGGCGGCGGAGCGAAAGGCTGCCGAGGAGTTGGCCGGCGAGATCTCCAACCGTTTCGGCACCGATATGACCGCCGACGATTTGCGCTTTCGGAACGATCAATTCTTCGATGAAAGCATCGCTGTCATCGACCTCGAGGAAGAACGCCCACGGTTCGGCCAGAAGCTGCCCTTCGGACGGCACGCCGAACGAGTACTCGATATGGCGCAACCGATTAAAAGGCGCATCGAGTTTCGAGGTGAATTCCGGGAAGAGGTCGGTTTGCCCCGTGACGGGAGCGAATTGCTCGGGCAGAACCTTCAGGAATTCCGGCTGGTCGAGAAGGGTCGGGATATCGGGGCCGCCGCGATTTTGTGTTTGTCGGGCCAGTTCCGTATCGTGTTTGGGGATCAGAACCAGGGAAGCCAGAACCGAGTCGGGAACCAATTTCAGTTCCATGACGAGCTGACGAAGGTTATCGGCAACCCAATCCGAGGCGTCTTCGACTTTAGGAAGGGTGTCGGCGGCCGTCAGGGTAAAATCGGGATTCGATTCCTGAATCTGCCGGAGGATTTCCGGAAGGATCTTTAACAGGGCCGAGTCAGCCGAGGCGCTCAGTTCGAGGAAACGGCGTATTCCGAACGGGGTGACGATCAGTCGCAGGTCGGAGCTTTTCAGGCCTTCGACGCCGCGGAGCGAGGACCCGACGGCCGGGGAGCCGAAAATCCCTTCCGCCGCCGGTTGCGCCTCGGCGTTGAAAAGGCAGGCAAAACCACCGCGACGCAGCGAAACCCATTCGTCCGGCTTTTTCAGCCGGAAGAGGGCTCCTTCGGGAACCGCGTCGTCGGAACTGTACGCCGAAACATCGGCGCCGAGTCCTGCCAGGAAGGGGAGGTATCGGCGGACCGGAACATACAGAACCATCGCCGGCTCCTTCTTTCCGGGCAGGTTAACCCAGCCGACACCGAAGGGACGACTCTGATCGACGAACTTAAACGCTTTTCCGTAAGGGGAAAGGCGAATCCAATCGGTCGGCGAGAGAGACCCCAACCCCAGGCTCTTGAGGAACTCGCCGATCTTCTTGTTCAAATCGGAAATCGGCGCGGTGGCTGCCATCATCAAGGCGTTTCGGGGAATCACCGCTTCGATTGGCGTACGGTAATCCGATTTACCATCGTCACTTTGGTCGAATAATGCGAAGATATTGGAAATGAACGAGCCGGCTTTTGTCTTTTCAGCATCTTTCGCCGGTATTTCGGAAGATCCTTCCGCCGGAGCGGATTTCCCCGTCATTGCTTCGGCCGCGGGCGTTTCGTCGTCCGAGAAAAAATCTATACTCGCCTCGTCGGCAGCCCCCACTATTCCGAAAACGATCGACAGCCCGAAAACCACACCGAAAACAATCGAATGGATGATACGCATCGTGAATCCCTGATGATCGAAACCTTTTATTAGAGAACCCTTTCCGGACGGGGCGCGGGAAACAATGCCGCGCTCCGCTCCTGCGCAACGACAATACGTCTTTTCAGACTTTTGCATCGGCAAACGCACGGAAAATGAACGAGATGCTCGTCGCGCCGGCATCGATATGACCGGCCGAACGCTCGCCGAGATTTTTGGCGCGGCCGAATTTGGCGCAGAGGAGTTTGGTCGACTCGGCGCCCTTTTCGGCCGCCTGCGCGGCGGCTTCAAAGATTTCGGTACAAGTCGAATCGCTCTTGGCGGTGAGTTGACTTTGCATCGCTTCAATGCCGGGGACCATTGCGTCCATCATCGTTTTATCCCCGGGTTTGGCGCTCGTCATCGTCCGGACGTTGGTCAACCCGGCCTTGAACATTGCGACAACCTGTTCGGGCGAAAGTTCGTCGGCAGGCGCCGCCTCGCCCATCCCGAGGAAGAGGGAACCGATCAGGGAACTGGTCGTCCCGCTCGTTTCGGTCATCACCCCCCAGCCGATATCGGCAAGGATCTCGGCGAACGATTTCCCCGCGCCGAGACCTTCTTCCCCCTTGTTGACTGCCGCGTCGAGCGACGCGACCGCGGCGGTGCCGTGATCGCCGTCACCGGTTTCGGAGTCAAGCCGGTTGAGATAGTCGAACTGATCTTTGATCTTTTGTCGTGCACCTTTGAGCAGATCGACAAAAGCCGCTTTCGTTAAATTCTTACTCATTACCGTGTACTCTTAAGATTTTCCTGCGGTTCTTTGCGGAAAGTCAGCGGACAACCCAGTAGGGGGCGTCTGCCGGAGCGTTGATCCCGTCGACACCGTCTTGGTCGAGAATTCCCAGGAACATTTGGAATCCCGCCGATTCCTGAACCGTGAGGATTTCGTCGCATCGACCCGAAACGACCTCAATCCCGGTACCTTTGAGAACTTGTGCGGCTTTACGCCAGACGAGGAACATTTCCATCAGGGTGGTTGCCCCGCTTCCGTTGACGATGAGCAGGGCCTTTTCCCCCTTTTGGGCTTTGACGGCGGCCATCAGTTTTCCGACCATCGTTTCGGCCACTTCGTCGGCGGTCTGAATCGGAACGGGCCCGGTTCCCCCGCCTTCGCCGTGCTGGCCCATTCCGATTTCCATTTGGTCGTCGGGAAGGGTCGAGATGTACTGCCCTGACTGCGGGTGCGTGGCGGTTTTCATCGTCACGGCCAGGGTCGCCATGCGCTGGTTGAACGCTTCGCCGATTTTGAGGATTTCGTCGGCCGAGAGACCTTTTTCGGCTGCGGCGCCCATCACCTTGATGAGCGGAACGCAACCGCCCAGGCCGCGGCGGTCCGAAATCGGAGCGTCGACGCCGGGGGCGATATCGTCGGCGGTGAGGATCTGACGGACTTTGATACCGTCTTTTTGAGCGAGCATGCACCCCATCTTGGCGTTACGAACATCCCCCTCATGGTTCAGAACGACCAGGATGATATCCGCGTAATCTTTGAAAAGTTTCAGCCCTTCGTAAACGACCGGCCCGCCGGGCGCGGCGAAAATATCGCCGACGATCGACGCGTCGAGCATCCCATAGCCGACGAACCCGCTAAGGGCCGGTTCATGGCCCGAACCGCCGAGGGTGACGATGGCGACCTTGTCTTTCGGCTTCGGATTGGCCCGGACCACGATTTTCTCGGTCGCCAGTTTGACTTTATCGGAATAACAGGCGGTGTACCCTTCCAGCAGTTCTTTGGTCAGGTTGGCTGGGTCGTTCAGGAATTTTTTCATTACCATTGGATAGTCTCCTTCTTCGGCCGACGGGCGCATCGGTGGAAAACACCCCGGCCACTCGTCTAAAGGTTTGATGGTCGACGTCGATAACATGCCTTAGCACAATTCTACCAGCAGAGGAACCAAAAAAAAGCCCCCATCGAATCATTTTTGAGGCAAAACCGGTCCTTTCCGCTTCCCGCGAGACGGTTGATTTTATCTTCCTTGCCCGTATAATGACGGGGGCATGTTGGGGATTCGGGGAAGCGGAAAGAAGCTTTGATCATCATAGTGGGGACAGCGAGGGAAATAGTCTTTATGAGAAATTCAACACGGCGCGATTTTCTGAAATCGGCGCTTTGCGGTTCCGGCCTCCTTTGTAGCGGGTTGCGATGCCATGCCGCCGAGATTTCCGAGGTCGGCAAGGTCTATTCCGGCTGGCGCGAAGGGGAACTCGATATTCACCTCATCTATACGGGGCGGGGTGAGTCGATCTTTCACATCTTTCCCGACGGCACCTCGATGCTGATCGACGCCGGCGACTGGCAACTGAACAGGCCGGTTCCGTTCCTTCCCGACACATCGCGTCGCTCGGGAGAATGGGTCAGCCGTTACGTTCAGCGGGTCAATCCCGCCGGGAGCGAAGTCGATTATATGATGCTCTCGCACTACCATCCCGATCACGGCGGACAACCTCAGGAAGGGGCCGAAACGACGGTCGGTCGGGGTGACGACTATTCCCTTTCGGGACTGGCGCAGGCGGGTGAACTTCTCCGTTTCCATCGGGCGTTCGATCGCGGTTATCCCGATTACTCCACACCGGTTCCGGTGGTCAAAAACGGGACGGTCGACAATTTCCGCAAGTTTGCCAAGTGGGCGATGAAGGAAAAAGGCATGAAGATGGAAAAATTCGAGCCGGGCGCACTCGATCAGATCCGGCTTCGGAAAGACGCCTCGCACGACTTCCATGTTCGGAACCTGACCGCCAACGGTATCGTTTGGACCGGGGTCGGGACCGACACGCACAACTTCCTCTCCGACTGGAAAGGGGAAGCTCCGAACGAAAACCCGCTCTGCCTTTCGATGACGATTCGCTACGGGGCGTTCCGCTATTTTACCGGTGCGGATCTCGATACGGCGATTCAGGACAAAGACGGCAATGTCGTCCCGATCGAAGCGGCTGCCGGGCATGCCGCCGGACCGGTCGACGTTTGTAAGGTCAACCACCATACTTGCGACAACGCCTCGACCAACGAGTTCGTTTCGGCGGTTCAGGCGCGGGCATACCTGAGTACGATTTGGGTTGCCTCCCAGCCGGGGATCGCCGCACTCGACCGGCTGATGGACGAAGAAAATTATGCCGGCCCGCGGCAGTTTTTCCCGACCTATCTCGGTCCGCAACGTGTCGAGGCGATCGCCAAGAGGCCGTGGAAAGAAAACGTGGCGGCCGACAACGGTCATATCGTATTGAAAGTTTTCGATTCCGGAAAACGGTATAAAATCTACTTTTTGACAGCCGAAGATGAATCGATGGGCGTTAAAGCGGTTTACGGTCCGTTCGAATCGACCGGTACCGTTCGCGAGACCGCCTACCGCGGTTGATACACGCCCGACACGGCATCGAAACCCCCGGAAGTGCCGATTTTTCGCATAAGCTGCGTTACAAAAAAGGATACAGATGAAAACACATTCCACGACCATCCTGACCGTTCGCAAAGACGATTGCGTTGCCATCGGCGGTGACGGGCAGGTTACTCTCGGCAGTACGGTGATGAAAGCCGACGCCAATAAAATCCGCAAAATGCTCGACGGGCAGGTGATCGTCGGTTTCGCCGGTTCGGTGGCCGACGCGTTTGCCCTGATGGAGCGTTTCGAAACAAAACTGCGCGACTTTCCCTCGAACATTCCCCGTGCTGCGACCGAGCTCGCTAAAGATTGGCGTACCGATCGTGTGTTACGGAAACTCGAGGCAATGATGATCGTTGTCTCGCCGAGCGACACCTTTCTCCTTTCCGGCAATGGCGATGTCATACAGCCGACCGACGGGGTTTTGGCGATCGGCTCGGGGGGGAACTACGCCATGGCAGCCGCCAAGGCCCTGACCCGTCATGCCGAGCTCTCCGCTCCGGAAATCGTTCGTTCGGCTCTTGAGATTGCCTCGGACATCGATATTTACACCAATAAGAACATTTTGGTCGAGACATTGCCATGCCGGAAATAGACCCTCTTCTTCCCTCTCCCACGCTCCTTCCTTCCGAAAAAGAATTTGCCGAACTGACCCCCCGCAAGATCGTCGCGCAACTGGACCGCTACATCATCGGCCAGCAAGACGCCAAGCGTTCGGTGGCCGTCGCGCTCCGAAACCGGTGGCGCCGTCTTCAGGTTGACCCGGAAATTCGTAAGGAGATCGGTCCGAAAAATATTCTGATGATCGGTCCGACCGGAGTCGGAAAAACCGAGATTGCCCGACGGATAGCCGCGATGACCCACGCACCCTTCATCAAAGTCGAGGCGACGAAATACACCGAGGTCGGTTATTTCGGCCGTGATGTCGAGAGTATGGTTCGCGAACTCGTCGAAAACGCCATCGGGATTGTTCAGGAAGCGTATCGTGCCCGGCACGAGACCGAGGCCAAAGCGGCAGCCGAAGAGCAGCTCGTCGAACTCATCGCTTCTCAGATTCCGAGCTGGGAAGAGAATGCCCCCTATGTTCCCGCGAACCCTTCCGATGCCGAGAAAGTTTCGGTTTCCGTCTCCGGCACCGAGAAGACGCAGGCTGAAGAGATGTTCGCCGAGGCGGAAAAGCTCTTTCCGAATCTGGCCAGCTCCCTCGGGATGATTACGCCCGAAATGGCACGCCAGGTTCAGGAGAACCCGAATTTCCCGCTCCCCGGATTTGCCGATTTCGTGAAGAAGTTACAAGATAAAGCCCAGAGCGAAAAATCGGCCCCGTCCCCCGAGCCGGAGTCGGAAAAGAAAGAGGCGCCGCCGGTGGTCGATCGCGACGAAGTCCGTCGCCGTCTTGCCGCCGGCGAGTACGACGATGCCGTGGTACCAGTTGTGACGGAAAAGAAAAACTCGCGGATGATGTTCGGTGCGATCGGGATCGACTCGGTCGAGAACGACCTGCAGAATATTTTCGAGAACATTCTGCCCCACAAAAATGCCCGCCAACAGCTCCCGGTGCACGAAGCGCGGAAAGTCCTGTATGAACGGGAGCTCGAACGGTTGGTGGATCGTGAAAAGGTCAACGAGCAGGCGATCGCCATGGCCGAGAATTACGGGATGATCTTTATCGACGAGATCGACAAGATCGTCGCCAGTGGCCATCAGCACGGTGCCGACGTTTCCCGGCAAGGGGTTCAGCGCGACCTTTTGCCGATCGTCGAGGGAACAACGGTCAAAACGAAATACGGTTACGTTTCGACCGAACATGTTCTGTTCATTGCCGCCGGAGCATTTCACCGGGCCCGCCCGAGCGACTTAATGCCCGAACTTCAGGGACGGTTTCCGATCCGCGTCGAACTCGGCGCGCTCAACGAAGATGACCTCTGCCGGATTCTGACCGAACCGCACGGCGCACTGACCAAGCAATACGTTGCGATGATGAAGACCGAAGGGGTCGATCTCGTCTTCGAAGACGATGCGATCGTTGCGTTGGCCAAATACGCGCACGATCTGAATCAGACATCGCAGAATATCGGTGCGCGCCGTCTTTACACCATCATGGAACGCCTTCTCGAAGAGCTTTCGTTTGAGGCGCCCGACATGAAGATGGGACGGGTCGTGATCAATGCCGCTTACGTGGCCGAGCGGCTCGATAAAGTGGTGAGCGACGAAGACCTGAACAAGTTTATCCTCTGAATGTCGGATGGAGAATTATCGAGACGATGCCATCCTGATTTACGCTTACGGCGGCCCCGAATCCGCCGCGGAGGTCACTCCGTATCTCGAGCGGCTTTTTGGGGAAAAGCATGTCTCCCCGGCCGCGGTGCGGCTGGGGGAAGAACGGTACGCGCAGATCGGTGGGAAGAGCCCGATGATGGGCGAGATGCGACGATTTGCCGAAACACTTCGTGCGGCGTCGGAACTTCCCGTCTATCTCGGTTGTCTTTATCGTGCCCCTTTCGTAGAAGATGCATTGCGCGAAATTGCCGCTGCCGGGCACCGTTCGGTCTTGGTATTGATTGCCTCGCCGTTTGGCGACGACTCGGTCCGTCTCCGCTATACCGAACGACTGCGCCAAGCCGCGTCCTTGGCACCCGAGACGGAATTCCGTCCGGTTCCCTCGTTTTCCACCCATCCGAAATGGTTGCGGGCGCAGTCGGACCTTCTCCTTTCGCAATTGGCGATGGCCGAACTCGACCGACTCCGCTGGGATGTGCCCGACGATGAGGGGGAAACGCTCGTTCTCTTTTCGGCACATTCCCTTCCGACCGCCGGCAACACGTCGTATGCCGAGGAAATCCGGCAGGGCGCCGAGGCTGTTGCCCGAACAGCCGGTCTTGAACACCTCTCTTGGCAACAGGTCTATCAGAGCCGGAGCGGATCCCCCTCGGTGCCGTGGCTCGAGCCGGACATTGGCCGATTCGCCACGGAAGCACACGCCGCGAATCCGAAACTGAAAAACATCGTTGTTCTGCCGTTCGGTTTCTTTTTTGAAAATCTCGAAACAGTCGGCGACCTCGACCTCAACCTGGCCGCGGTCGTCACGCGCCTCGGCCTGAGCCTCTATCGCGCCCCGGCCGCGGCACAGTCTCCGGAAACCGTGGAAATGGTACTCGGTTTCCTGTCGTCGGCGCTGCCGACCTTGGTCGAAGGGGGTTGAACGGGCGGAGTCGGATGGTCCCTAAAACCGAACCATCTCAAAACGAGAAGACTTTCGGTCGGTTGGCTCCTTTATCCGACGTCGCCGAGCTTGAGGACCTGTCCATAGCGCCCGAGAACCTGTTTACGGAGTCGATGATGTTGCGGTGCGGCAAGGCCCGGGTCGTTGCGGACCATTTCGGCGGCATCGGTGCGCGCTTCGGCAAGGATCGCCCGGTCACGCAGGATGTCGGCAATATGGAAGTGACACAGACCGTGTTGTTCGGTTCCGAACAGGTCGCCCGGCCCACGCATTTCAAAATCTTTTTCTGCCAGGAAAAAACCGTCGGTCGAGCCCGCGAAGATGTCCAGGCGCTCCTTCGGATTGTTTCGAGGGTGGGAAGTTCCCCCGGGCCGTGACGAAACGACCCCGAGCGGAAGCGTCTCTTGCCCCCCCTCCGGCGGTTCGTCTCCCATAAGGACCCCGCAAAAACCGGGATAGCGCCCCCGGCCGATCCGGCCCCGGAGTTGGTGTAGTTGTGCCAGACCGAACATGTTGGCATTTTCGATTGCCATGAGTGTGGCGTTCGGCACGTCGATTCCGACCTCGATCACCGATGTGGCGATCAACACCTCGATTTCACGACTCCGAAAATCGGACATCACGGCATCTTTCTCGTCCGAGGTCATTCGCCCGTGAATGATTCCGAGCCGAAGTCCGGCCAGCGGCCCGTTCGAAAGTTCGTCACGGACCGACTGCACGTTTTTCAGCCCGTCATCGGTTTCGTCGACCCGCGAGACGACGACATAGCCCTGCCGTCCCTGCTCGATCTTGCGGCGGAAGAAAGACCACCATCGTTCCTTCTTGTCGGCGGTCACGACATAGGTGCGAACCGGCTGACGGCCGGGCGGGAGTTCGTCGAGGATCGAAATGTCGAGATCTCCGAACACGGTCATGGTCATACTGCGCGGGATCGGTGTGGCGGTCATCACCAGGTAGTGGGGATCGGTGTCGGTTCCCGTTTTCAGGCGGGCACGCTGCCGGACCCCGAATTTGTGTTGCTCGTCGATAACCACCAGGCCGAGTCTGCGGAACCGGATATCGCCGCTGATGATCGCCTGCGTTCCGACGATGATCGATGCGCCGCCCGTTTCGATCTCGGTGAGGATCTCGGCACGTGTCTTGGTCTTTTGTCCTCCGATGAGCGGCACAATCCTGATAGGGGAATTTTCCAGAAGCCGGGTCAGAAACTTGTAATGCTGACGTACCAGAATTTCGGTCGGCGCCATGATCACCGCCTGATATCCTTCGGCGACCGCTTGCAGAATCGCCGCGGCGGCGACAATCGTTTTTCCGCTGCCGACATCCCCTTGCAGGAGACGGTTCATCGGGATAGGTGTGGCCATATCGTCGGCGATCTCGTGGATCACACGGCTCTGAGAGCCGGTCAGCTCGAAGGGGACCAGGCGGCGCACCCGTAACTCGATATCTTCGGCCGGATGGATCATTGGGGCTTTCAGGCCGACCTCGTGTTGTTGGCGCCGTATTGCCAGCGCAAGTTGGAGGAGGAGGAATTCCTGATAGATGAACCGGCGCCGCGCCTGGCGCGCCTCGTCCTCGGTTTTCGGAAGGTGGATTCGGCGAACCGCCTCGGCGATCGGAAGGAGCCGATGCGACGCAAGGAACTCTTCGGGAAAGACTTCGTCGAGCAGATCGGGGAGCTCTCGAAGTGCCTCTTTGATAATCCTGTGTAACTGGTACTGTTTCAGACCCTCGGTCAGCGGGTAGATGGGATAGAGGGTCTCGTCCTTTTTCGGCGGGGTGATCGGCGGGGTTGTAACCTCTTCTTCGGTTTCGAAAGGAAGGTCGTCGTCATCGTCGAGCCAGACCAGGTTGGGGTGAATGATTTGCAGCGATCCCCGTTTGCTTTTTGTCGGTTTCCCGGTGATGAGAGCTCGACGGTCGAGGCAAAATTGCTGAAACATCCAGCCGGGCATATGGAACCAGACCGTTTGCAGCCGGTCGCCGGAATCGTCTTCGAAAAGGGCGTTGGAAACCGTGCCGCGGCGCATCGGCGAGGAGCGAAACTTGACCAGCCGCCCGTACGTGATCTGTTCGACGTTGGGACGCAGGTCGGCGATACGCGTGAATTCAGGCCTTTCGCGATAATCGCGGGGGAAGAAAAAAAGAAGGTCGAATGCCCGTGCCAGACCGAGCCGGTTCAGCTGTCGTTCCCTTTCGCTGTTGACGCCAGGGAACGAACGAACCGGAGCAAAGAGAGCTGTTCGGGCACCCTCGTTCATCGGGTTTCGATCCGAGCCGTGCCGAACGCACTGTGGAGATGGAAATCGGGTTGCGCGGATCCGGAATAGATCCAGCTGATCCATTTGTGGTTATCGTCTTCCGAGGAGCCACTGAAATACTCGCCACGGAAAAAGCCGACGCGCATCTTACCGTCGGGACGCAGAACCCCAAGTTCGCGCAATTCGGCGAGCTCGAATTTCCCTTCGACCTCGTAGCCGATTTCGGTGAGGCGCCCCAGTACTTCGAGGCTGCGCGAATCCCACCCCGGGTTGAATTTGCGGTAGAACCGTCCCTCGTAGTCGAGGACGCGCCCGACCGGGTCGATTTCAAAGAAATAATAGGGAGCCGACGCGTCTTCGGAGCTGAACCCAAGTTCGATCCGATCTTCGGAGGCGATATCCATCTCTTCGTTGATTACCGGGTGGGTGATGACCTCGTCGTCCTCGACGGTGTAGAGGAAATAGAGATGGGTTCCGTCATGAAACAGACGCAGTTCGGTCTTCGGCGGTTCTTCGGGATCCCAGTAGTAGCGGAACGAGGTCAGGGGGGCGATCTTGTTCCAAACTTCGTCTTCCCCCATCGCGTCGATATTTGCCGAGGCGTCGATGTAGGGGATGACCAGTGGGTCGGCCGCTGACGAAGCGGCGGTGATGATCGGGGTTTCGGCAGCGACGACCGACCACAGGGGACAGGCCATCAGCGTCAGGAGTACAGCGAGGAAGTGCTTCATTTTTTTCCCTCTTTGTGTTGTTCCGGGCTCTCGGAAAGTCTGGGCAGCGGCGAGGCGTTACGGTTTTCCATGTTTGCGATTTTCCGAAAGGGTGAACTGCTTGAGGTTGCGGTTCAGAACGCGAAATATTTTTCCGCGTTGTTATAGCAAATGTCGCGGACCATCGATCCGATTCTTTCCAAGTCGTTCGGAATAAATCCGTTTTCGATATCTTCGCCGAGCATCCCGCAAAGGATTCGGCGGAAATACTCGTGGCGCGTGTAGGAGAGGAACGAGCGACTGTCGGTCAACATTCCGACGAACCGGGAAAGAAGCCCCATCGTCGAGACCGTTTCGAGTTGCTCACGCATCCCGTGGTACTGATCGAGGAACCACCAGCCGCTCCCATATTGCATCTTGCCGGGAACCGACCCATCGTTGAAATTGGCGATCATCGAAGCGAGTGCGTATCCGGAATCGGGGTTCAGGTTGTAGACGATCGTCTTCGGGAGCTCTCTGCTCCGGTCGAGGTCGTCGAGGAACCGCGCAAGGGGACGCATGTAATCACCATCGGCCATCGAGTCGCAACCGGCGTCGCGCCCGACCCGGCGAAGAATCCTTGTCACGTTGTTACGCAGGGCACCGATATGAAGTTGCATGGCCCAGCCGCGCGCCGCGTGCCTGCGTGCCGTCTCGCGCAACAGGATCGACTCGATCGCCAAAACCTCGTCAGGAGAAGGGGCACGTCCGTCGAGTATCGCACGAAACCCTTTTTCGGGATCCGCCTCAGGTGCCGAGGTGTAACGGAACGTCTCGAATCCGTGGTCGGCCAGCCGGCATCCCGCGGCATGGAATTCGTCGTGCCGCGCGCATAGGGCGGCCAGAAGATCGCCGAGCGAACGGATTTCGATGTTTGCCGCGGCACCGAGCGCTGTCAGGTAAGCGGTGTATTCGTTACGGCCCGTCTCGGTGGCGCAGGCGCTCGGCATCGCTCGGTCGGGACGGAATGTGGGAAGGACCTTGATCGGAAACACGCCGCGACGGTATTCGTCGGCCAGTTTCCGGTGATGTTCAAGTTTTTCGGCCGGATCGTCGGTGGTGCAGGCCACCCGCACATTCATTTGTTTCATGATCCCACGTGCCGAAAACTCGGGCCGCCCGAGCATTGCACCGCACCTCTCCCAGATTTCCCGCGCCGTCTCGGGACCGAGGAAGAGATCATCGATTCCGAACGGACGGCGCAGTTCAAGCGCCGTCCAGTGAAAGAGCGGATTCCGAATGGTCTGCGGCGCCGTTTCGGCCCAGCGGAGGAACTTTTCCCAATCGGAAGCTCCGCCGGTGATATACTCTTCGTCGATTCCCACGGCCCGCATCGCCCGCCATTTGTAGTGGTCCCCGGTCAACCAGATTTGGGTCAGGTTCTCGAATCGGCGATCGTTGGCAATCTCCGAGACGGGCAGGTGACAGTGATAGTCGATGATCGGCATCGTTTCCGCGTGGTCATGGAAAAGACGGCGGGCTGGTTCGTTATTCAGCAGGAAATCGTTCCCGAGAAATGGGGTCATGGCTCTTTTTCGTTTCGTTTGCCGACCGTCTCTTGGATCGAGTAGTCGGGGGTTTTATTTTTTTGATACGAGAGGAAGAGTTCGGCGATAAGTCCGACCGAGAGGAGCTGCCCGCCCAAAAGCATCATCGCGGCCGAGTAGACGACCGCCGGACGGCCCGAGAGGTTATAAGTCTCGCCCGGGCAGACGCAGATGGTGCGCGAAAGCCCCCAGCGGAACGCCAGGTAGGCGAGGATCGTTCCCCCGACGGTGAAGAGAATCAGCCCGAGAGTGCCGAACAGGTGGAACGGGCGCTTTCCGTAACCGGTGACGAACTTCACCGAAAGGAGGTCGAGAAACCCCTTGATGCACCGGTTAAAGCCGTATTTCGAATGGCCGAAGCTGCGAGCGCGGTGTGTGATCACCTTTTCACCGACGGTATACCCGCGCGCGGCCGCCAGACTCGGAACAAAGCGGTGGAGCTCGCCATAAAGGGAGACTTCATCGAAGATTTCCCGCTTGTAACACTTCATGCCGCAATTGTGATCGTGCAGCCGAACCCCGGTCAGGCGACTGACCATAAAATTGAAAATACGGCTCGGAAAGACCTTTTGCCACGGGTCGTGCCGACGTTTTTTCCAGCCGCTGATCACGTCGAGGTTTTCGCGTGCCATTTGGTCGAGAAAATCGGGAATTTCGGCCGGATCGTCTTGCAAGTCGGCATCCATCGAAAAAAGAATCTTTCCCGAAGCGGCGGTAAATCCGGCTTCCAGGGCCGCCGCCTTCCCGAAGTTTCGACGGAATCGGATACCGCGTACACGGGGGTCTTCGGTCGCCAACGCTTTGATGACGCTCCAGCTCGTGTCGGTCGAACCGTCGTCGACAAAAATGATTTCCGATTCCGACGCGGTCAGCGGCGCGACCTGACACAACTGGCGGTGGAGTTCGCGCAGGCTTTCCTCTTCGTTATACACGGGAATGATGACTGAGATATCCATAACAAATGCGCAGCCGCGCGAAGGCGGCAAGTCTTGTCTATTCGTGAATCCTATTTTGTCTCGGTCTCGTTTTCAATGAACGGCAAACCGATCTCGAAACGTGCGCCTCCTTCAGGTGAATCGGCGATGGTAAGGCTCCCTTTATGTTCTTGAATGATCTTCTGTGCGACGGAAAGCCCCAACCCCGTGCCGCCGCTTTTGTTCACCGAGTAGAAGGGACGGAACAGATTGCTGCGATCCTGCTGCGAAACCCCCGGCCCGTCGTCGTCGATGAGGATTCCCACCGTCTTATTTTCAGGATGTCGGAGTGTGGTGATTCGGATCATACCGCGACTCGGCCGTTCCGTGGTTCGCGTGATTTCGAGATCTTCGGGAAGCGCGCGTGCACTGCGGATCGCTTCGATGGCGTTCGAGACAATGTTGGCCACGGCGCGATAGATCTGTTCGCCGTCGAAAAGGAACGGGGGAATCGACTCGTCAAGAACCGAGAGCAATTTGATTCCGCAGTCGGAGGCACGTGTTTCGAGAAGCTCGCAAACATCGAGGATAATATCGTTGATATCCCCCATCGCAAAGACCGGCTGCCGCTCTTTGCTGAACGAGAGCATGTCGAGGATCAGGTCGGAAATCCGCCCCTGGTTTTTCTGGACAATCCCCCAGCCTTTTTCGACCATCGCTTCGTCGTGGGAGGAAAGCCCCTTTTGGATCAGGTAACTCCCTCCCTCGATTCCCTGCAGAATGTTCTTGATATGGTGCGAGATGACCGCCACCGTCTGGCCGACCGCCGCCAGGTGTTCCGCCTGGAGCATGGCCGAGTAATACTGGGTATCTTCCAGGGCGATTGCGACCTGGTGCGCCATGGCAAACATCAGTTTCAGATGGTCATGGGTCAGGTAATCTTCTTTTTCCTGGTGCGCGGTACTGTCTTCGGTCTCGACCGAGGGATCATAGGTAATGGCCGCGTCTTCGATTCCGGCCGGGGCCGCCGTGCCGACGGCGGCCGGTGAATCGCCGACAATGTCTATATAGAGGGCCCCGACCGGCCCGTAGCGACCGAACATCGGAACGCAGATAGCCTCTTGTACCCCTTGCGCGGCAAACTCTTGCATCATGGCGACGTTGGCCTTGTCGGTGGTCGAAGCGTAGTCTTTGTTGTTGACGACGTAATTGATGATCGACGAGCGGATCACCATTGGTCCGACCACTCCCTGCTTTCGCTTGACCGCCTTCGGAATAAATTTGCCCGTGGCTTGGTCGTAGAGGATAAAACACCCCCGGTCGATCTTCAGCCATTCGAAGATTCTTTCCATGATCTGGTTCAGCAGGCGGTCGGTGTCGAGGGTTTGGCTGACGGTATAAATGGTACGGTAGATCAGGTTCAGGTGATCTCGCTCACTCTCGTCCCACGGGTGAGTCAGTTCAGGCTCGAGGACAGGTTCAACCTGCGATTTGTCTCGTGGAATCGCCTGCTGTTCGGCCGACGTGTCCGGTATGTCGAGCAGGTTGACGATTTGGGAATTCCTCGAATCGGCGGCGACAGTCGAAGAGAGGCGTAGGAGAGTCCGCCCAAGCTGGATCTGGTCCCCGATGACGATCTCTTTTTCTTCGACCTGCTCTCCGTTCACAAAGACGCCGTTGGAACTTCCCCGGTCGATAATCTGCCAATGGTTTCCTTTACGTCGCAGTTCGGCGTGGCGACGCGAAATCTGGGCATCGTTCAGACGGAACATGCAGTTCTGGCCCCGTCCGATCGTCACCGGATCTTCAATGATATCGAAACGGGTTCCGATATCTTTTCCGCGAATCACTAAAAGGAAATCCAAGTCGACTCTCCGCTCAGCGTGTCAGCTCATCGTATTTAGCCATGTCTCTATTGTATTCTTCTTCGAGTCCGAGCTGGGCGCAGACCGCGGCTCGCTCGAACCGAAGTTCAGGATCGTTCGGTTCCAGCTCGACGGCCCGGGTATAATCGTCGTAGGCTTCTTGCCATTGGCCCCGCGATTTGAGACAGCCGGCCCGGAACTTAAACCCGCCGAAGTAATGGGGGTCTTTGACCGTTGCTTCGTTGAAATCGGCCATTGCGGCATCCCAATCACCGAGTTCAATCAAAACTTTTCCCCGTGCGGCCAGAAACACGGCGTTATTGCCGTCGAGTTCCACGCAGTGATCCAGGTCTTTGCGCGCTTCGTTCGTTCTGTTCAACTTTCGGTAAACCGCGCTTCGGTTATAGTAGATCAGGGGGTTGTCGGGTGCCTTTTGCAGCGCCGTGTCGAAATCGGCCAGCGCCGCTTCGAAGTCCCCCAGATTCGAAAGAGCAAACCCCCGGTTGTTGAGCGTATGGATGTCGTCCGGTTCGACGGTAAGCGCCCGCGCAAAATCGCCCGCCGCCTCGGCGTAACGCCCCAGCCCCAGGTTCGCTTCTCCGCGGCCTTTTCTTGCCTCGGTGTTCTCCGGTTGCAGGTCGAGGATCCGGCTGAAATCGGCTTTGGCCGCGGTGTAAAGGCCGAGTTTCAGGAAAGAGATTCCCCGGAGCATCAGAACCGAAACCTGCCCCGGCGCTTTCTCTTCGACCAGGCTGAAAAACCCGACGGCATCTTGCCAGCGCTCTTGATGAAAAGCTTCGGTTCCGTCTCGAAAAGCGCGGTCCGTGTCGCCTTTACCGCAACCGACGACAAAGAGGGCGAAGAGAAGCGTGCCGAGGATGATCGCGTGTCTGTATGGCTTTGTCATTCCGTTTTTCCTTTGCACCGCCCCTGTTTACTTGCCCAACGATTTGATGAATGTTTCGGTAAACGACTCTTTGACGGGGCGCGACCGATTTTTGCGATTGGTGAAAAGTTCGACGAGACGTTCCTCTTCCGTCTTGTGAACGAGCGCGATGGCGGTATCCCCCGGTTGAATCCGAAATTCGGCGTTGGGAAGCTGGGGAGTCGCCCCTCGCACCACCGAGGCGAGAAGAGCCTGGCGCGGAATACCGCACTCTTTCAGGGGCGCTTCGGTGATCGGCGAGTTTTCTTGTGCCGTAAGCTCGACCACATCAATGCCGTTTCCGAGCATGTAGGGGTTCGAGAAGGTCAGGGCCCCGGTGTGCAGGAGCCCTTCGACCTGGCGGCACACCACGTCGTAAGGACTGATCGTCATATCGATTCCGAGCTTTTCGACCACTTCTCCGTAATCGGCGTTATTGATGATGGCGATGACCGACTTCGAACCGAGCGCCTTGGCCTCGAGACAACACATAATGTTTGTTTCGTCGTCGTTGGTTGCCGCGACAAAACAGTCGGTCTCGGCGACCCGCTCTTCGGTGAGGGTCGAGCGGCGGCGTGCATCTCCGTGGATGACAATCGTGGTACGTAGGCGGCGGCTGAGTTCGGCACAGCGGTCCTGGCTCTTGTCGAGCAGAACCACTTTGTTCTTCCGTGTTTCCAGAATGTCGGCCAGGTGGAACGCGACCTCGCCCCCGCCGGCAATTAAGACGTTGCGCCGTCTGAGCGGGGCAATCTCAAAGCGCTTTTTTACCTCGTCGATCGCCTGAACCTCGCCGAGGATCGTCACGCGATCCCCCGGATTGATCGTGTCGGTCGCCGTGGCGATGGTGATCCATCCGTCGCGGTTGATCGAGCCGATTCGCACGGTGCCGGGAAGCCGAAGCTCTTTGAGCGGGACCCCCGTCGAACCGGAAGCGCGCGAAATGAGGATTTCCTGCATTTCGGTGTGCCCTTGAGCGAAATGTTCGATCATCATGGAACCGGGATCGCGGATCCGGCGGACGATTTCGAGAGCCGTCAAATATTCGATTCCCAGGAATCGATCGACCCCGAAGGCTTTTCGGTAATCGAGCCGGTGTAAATCGAGAAGGATGTCGGCGTAGACGCGAGCGACGGTACGACCCGCACCCATCGTTTTGGCCAGACACGAGGCGACCAGGTTCACTTCGTGGTTGTTGGTTAGCGCCAGGCAGAGATCGTGCGACCCGACCTCGGCCCGAAAGAGGGTCGAGGCAACCGAAGCGGGACCGACGATCGTGCGCACATCGGTCGACTCGCCGAGCTGCGCGCAGACCTCGTATTTTTGGTCGACGACCGTCACCTCATGTCCCTTGTGACAGAGAAAGCGGGCAACCGACGAACCGACCGTCCCGCCTCCTAAAACCAACACTTTCATTTCAGATTCCAAAAAACGGGATAACGGAATTTTCAGGATACCAGCCAGAGCGCGGCGAAAATGACCCCGAGGAAGAAGAGGGTCCAGAACACCACCCTTCCCGCATGCCGGCCGATTTGCGGCAGGTCTTCGTGGCGAGTCGCCGAGTAGACCAACGCAAATGCCGCCGCCAGCGGGAGCAAAAGCCAGATCGGGGAAAAAGCAAAATACGCGAAAACCATCACAACCTCGGTCAGGCGTCCTTTTGTCGGATGACATCGAAACCGGTGTAGGGGCGAAGGACTTCGGGTACCACGATCGAGCCGTCTTTCTGCTGATACAGTTCCATGATCGCCACAAGGGCGCGGCTGACCGCAATGGCGGTTCCGTTAAGGGTATGAAGGAAGTGCGTTCCCTTTTCCCCCTTAACGCTGTAACGCGCGTTGAGCCGACGTGCCTGGTAATCGGTACAGTTCGACGTGCTCGTAATCTCACCATACTCGTTACGCCCCGGCATCCAAGCTTCCAAATCGTATTTTCGATAGGCCGGACCGCTGAGATCCCCGGTTGCGGTATCGACGACGCGGTAGGGGATCCCCATTCCGTCGAAGATTTTCCGTTCCAGGGAGAGGAGCTCCCGATGCATCGCCTCGCTCTGATTGGGCAGGGTAAAGGCGAACATCTCGATCTTGGTGAACTGGTGGACTCGATAGAGCCCGCGCGAAGCGCGTCCGGCGGCGCCTGCCTCGGTACGGAAACAGTGGCTGATCCCGCACAGGCGGATCGGGAGCTTTTCGGCCTCGACGGTACGATCGGCCATCAGCCCGCCGAGGGTGATCTCGGCGGTGGCGACCATGCTCAGCGGGGTATTTTCAATCGAGTAAATTTGCGTCTCGTTTCCGCGGGGAACGTAGCCCGCCCCCTGCAAGATGTCATTCCTGGCCATATCGGGGGTCGTGGTCGGAGTAAAACCGGCCCGCATCAGCGTATTGACCGCGTATTGTTGGAGAGCCAGTTCCAGAAGGACAGCTTCGTTTTTCAAGAAGTAGAACCCGCTTCCGGCCACGCGCGCACCCCCCTCGAAATCGATCAGGTCGAGCTTTTCGGCCAGTTCGACATGGTCAAGCGGCGCGAAGTCGTATTTCGGAACCGGGGTTACGCCGTAATCGCATATTACGTTGCAAGTATCGTCGCGTCCGATCGGCGCGTCGGGATGCGCCATGTTCGGAATCGAGCGCCAGATCTGGTCGAGTTCGACTTCGATGGCATCGAGTTCGGCCTTGATCGCGGCAGCCTCTTCGCGCAGGGCGCGCCCCTGTTCTTTCCGCTCCTGGCGTTCTTCCGGGGTCTTGGCCTGACCGATCGATTTTGAGACGACGTTCGACTCACGATTGAGGGTTTCGGCCCGGCGCTGTTTTTCGCGACGAAGCGTTTCAAGCTCCGCAAAACGGTCGACCTCGGCATGGAGGTTACGGTTGTGGCAATTCTCTTTTACGGCTTGAAGATTTTCAAGGATATATTTTCGGTCTAACATGCGACGATCCCGGTTTAGTTTTGAAAACGTCGTCAAGAGGCCGCCCGACTTTCCGCAGTGGGAACAGGCCGGAGAGAACCTTCTCGAATCAGTTGATATTCCTCATTTTAGCGAAATTCGGGATAAAAGGAAGTCTTGTACCGGGGATATTTTTCCCGTGCGGCCAGTAAACCGAAACGGCTTTTCCGAGGACAAGGTTTCGGTCGACACACGAGGGAACAACCCCTCCGGGCCAATCCGGGTCGGGACGCGACCAACTGCGGCAGTCTTCGCTGTTGCTGCTGTTGTCGCCGAGGGCCAGGTATTGATCTTCTCCGAGGCTAAAGAGAGCCGAACGGGTGTTCCCGTAATCTATCCACGCTTCCGGGTCAGAGAGGAACTTTGCCATCGCTTCTTCCGAGTCGGTATTGAGTTTGTCGGCGTAGATGTGATCGAGAGGGTCCCGTGCCCCGAATCGGTAGACCGGCTTTTCGGCGGCGACCGGCGCCGAGACGGAAAGTTCTTCCAGGCAGGAGCCCAGCGCGATGTAGTAGGTGTCGCGCATGATTTTGAGATGTTCGACCTTGATCGGCAGGTTCGCCCCGATCGAAACCGGTGTCAGGTCGAGCGGCCCGGGGTCGCGATTGCGCGGCATCGGAGCGTCACCGACGGTCGAAAAGGGGGAACAGAGGGAATCGTACTTCCCCTCGCCGGAGAATGCGAGCTCCTTCTTGTTGACCAGGACACGGAGCTGCTCGTCGATGTTGGCAAAGAAAATCGAGTAGGTCTTCCCCGGCACGAGGTCGCAGGGGACCGTCTGGCTTTCAAACAGGGGAACCGTCGGCATTTCGAGGGTTACCGTCTTGTGAATCAGGTCGAAACGGGCACGCATCGGAATGTTCCCCTGGACCAGTTCCAGTACAAGGTCGGCCGACTCGGTGTTTTCCGGTTCGAACGGGGTTACGTCGAGCGAAAGGGCCAGTTCCCCCGTCCAATTGTACCCCATCGACGCGGCGGGATGATGCGTCGCGGTCTCGGGGGTGTTATAGGCGTTCATGTCGGTAATCAGCTGCGGATTGTTCGGGATCACGCCGCTCTGTTTGAGATCCGAAGGAAGGTTCCCCGTTGCCGCCGAGGCCCAATGGGCCGAAGAGGGGATGATGTGGCGGTACCGAAGCCACTTGAGTCCATCGTCGGGTCGTTCGGGCAGTTCTTCGGCGCAGGTCAGTGCGGGAAGGTCACCCGCCGCGACGGGGACCAGCTGTCCGGAAAAGTAGAAGCTCCGACCGTTATCGTCGGGTTGCCAGGCAAGCGCCTCGGCATGGGTGGCGGCATGTTCATCTTGCCAGCGGGGGGGCCAGCCGAGATTCTCGAGCGGGTAGGGGGGGAAATCGTTGTCGTAGACGATGCGCAACATCCGGAGCAGGTTCGGAATCGGTTTGCGGAGAATTTCCATGCGACCGACCGCTTCGCCATTGGAATCCTTCTTTTGGGCATAGAGATTTCCGTATTGGATTCGGACGTCTTCGTTCGGGAGGCCAACCACCCGTTTGATGTAGTTTGTTTTCGGGTCGGGAGGGCTTCGGAAGACGGTCACTTCCCAGCGCTTGATCGGTCGATAATACCCGATGAACTTGTTGACCAGGACGCGGTCTCCGGAATAGGAGGTATCGTTTGCTTCGAATCGTTGGGTGAGCCGGCATTGGGGGCACGTCCCCCCCAGCACCTGCGAGCCGGTCGCGCGGTTGTTGCGGTCGCGCTCTTCACTGGCCGAGACTTGGAACGGATAACCGCACGCCTGGCAGTGAACGTCTTTGTGGCGCCCCATCAGTGTCGTGGCCATCGAGCCGGTCGGAATGACGTAGGCTTCGGCCTCGTAGAATTTGAAGATCATTGCCAGGAAAAGGGCGATCGCGAGAGTCTCCAAGAATTCACGCGTCGAGCGAAACGGGTGGTTGAGCACCTCGAGAACAATCTGACGGTTACGGTCTTTCGAAAGATCGGACGATTCGGACATCGGAAACCTTACAACACGGGATCGTGATCGTCTTACTGCCCGTCGGAACCGACCGCATAAAAGAGAGCGGGACAAAGGAGCCACCCGGCACCCGGGAAAACCGTAACGGGGCGTGTCGCGTGGGAACAGGCCGCGAGCGCAAAACTCTGTCGGAATTATACCTTACAGAAATTCTGCCGCAAGGGGCGAATGACTAGTGTCTTCGGAAAGAGAGGAGTTGTTCGGCGCGGCGCAGCGCGTCGGAAAACTCGGGGTTTTCCCCCTGACGGAGCCAGGTCTCCACCTTCTTTTGCGCCGCGGCGACGGTGCTGTGACTTCGCCCGCCGAAATGCCGCCCGATCTCGGAGAGGGCGCTGCGTGTGTATTTGCGCGCCAACCACATCGCCAACATCCGCGGATGACTGCACTGGCGTGACCGGGATCGACCCCGGAGCTCCTTAGAGGGAACTCCGAAGAGGGAAGAGACCGTTTGCTCGATCTCGTCGAGGGTCACCAGTACCTGCCGACAGGGGAGAAGGTCGGCAAGGATTTCGGACGCCGACTCGACGGTAAACGGAACGCCGTCGGTCAGGTAGGCCACATGCAGACGGTTGAGCGCGCCGGAGAGCTGCCGGGCATGCGTCGTGAACCGCGAGATGACGAATCGGCAGACGTCGTCGGGAATTTTCAACCCCCGCTCTTCGGCCATCCGGCGAAAGATTTGCAGGAGCGTATCCCGATCCGGAGTCTCGATGCCACAGACGATCCCCGACTCAAGGCGGGTCAGCAGTTCCGGTCGCAGGAAGTTCAGGTCGGCCAGAGGACGGTCGGCGCTGAAGATCATCTGAACCCCTTTCGCCCGCAGTTCGTCGATCAGACGGCTCAGTTCGCGCTGGGTAGCGATCTTCTTTTCGAGGTTTTGGATATCTTCGATGACCAGCAGGTTGACGTCACGGAACCGCGCGCGGAACGAGCGGTCACCGCCCGGTTTTTCCTGAAACCCCTGAACAAACTGACCGGTAAACTCGTCGGCGGTCAGATACCTGGGACGTTTACGACCGGAGTTCTTACGGAACTCGGAATAGACGCCTTCGAGCAGATGGGTCTTGCCGACGCTCGTCGGGCCGTAAACCAGGATCGGGCTGAGCGTCCCCGGACTGTCGATGGCGATATCGGTGATTCGCTTGGCAGACTGGTTCGAAATGCCGACCACAAAGCTTTCGTAGGAGGCGAAGACCCGCCCCGGGGTCCTTTCGTTCCTTTTCCGAAGGGCCGGCCGTTCATCGCGGGGGGAACGGCTTTTCGGAAGACCGACTCCCCCGCGAGGGACCGCCTCGGCCCCCATGGTATGCTCGACCGACCCCGCGGCGTTGGGCTTCCTTGCTTTGGGCTTCCCTGCGCCGCCGATTTTCTCGGAATGAATCGAGGTGGGGTCGGTAACAACTTCGAGTACTTCCTGTGTCGAAGCGGTGGACTCTTCGGAAACGAAATCGACGGGAACCTCCCGCCCGAGAACCTCTCGGCATAATTCCGAAATGATGTGCCGATAGTTCCCCCTGAGCCAGCCGCTCAGGAATTCGTTGGGCGCCGAAACGGTCATGCCGTCGTCGCGCAACAAAAATCGAACATCAGACGAGAACCAGAGATCGAATCGCTTTTGACCGATCTGCGACGCGAGGAGTTCACGCAACAGAGGTTCGATTTCCGTATCCGATGTTAATTCCATTCGTATTCGTTTCCAGCGTTTCGGAACGCGTGGTCTGTTTGTGTTGTTCTTTTGGTGCCGGCAAATCAGGCACAACGAACTCCCGACGGGTCGAACGGTTGAACGACCCGGGTGGTTTGTCTATCATAACCTCTAAGGAGTCAGCGGTAACCAGAATTTGTATAGCTTGAGAAAAGATCGCGTCAAATGTTTGCGGCTCTTCTCTCCTGACAAAGAGCGATTTTAATCAGTTCCCGATGCTTGTCAAACAACCCCGAGGGGCGGAATCGCAGAGAAATTCCGGAAACAAAAATCAAAGAGAGCGAGATAACGGGGGTTTTGAGCGTTAAAAAATTTTTTTCGACGAGTTCGTTTCGACTCTCCGCGGCCTCTCTTTTTGTGGAAAAACTGTTTTGAACCTCCTTCGGCATTTTCCTTGAATTGCCCAAACCCCCTGCTTTCGGCGTCTTAACGGGCCCTTCCCGATCTCGGGCGGGACTGCTATACAAAACCGAAAAAAGAACGGGGCAGGCGAACCCTTTCAGGTCGTCTGCCCCGCTCTCGGATCGGAGTGGTTTGAAGTTTATTTTACGGGATCGCCGCGGCGACGCCGACAATCACGCCGGCTTCGATCAGTCCCCCGCGCAACGAGATTGGCAGAGGCTGGATCATATTCGGGGCGCAACTCCCCGGACGATAGTAACCGAGATCATACACACATTCTGTCGGGGGATAAGTTCCCATCAGGTAGGGGAGGATCGGGATCGTGAGCCAGAAACGGGCACCGGAGACAGCCGGTTGAATGAGCGGACAGAATGTATGGCCGTAGCGTTCCAACTGCACGTCTTCGAAGTAGAGCGGCTTGTGGCAGAGGGCGCTCGCCTTCCACGTGAAGACGATCGGCGTGGGGAGCTTGCGGACGTACGGTTCGTCCGGAACGGGGCAACTTTGCGGAAGTTCGCCCGGTGAAATGGTGACTTTGTAGCTCATCTCTTGGATCGAGGCCATTTTGTGCGGGTCGGGACATTCGTCGGCGTAGAGATTCTGCAGGCGTGTTTCGTTCCGGGTCGGGGCGACCGAAGGGCTTGTTTCGTCGGTCATCGCCAACATCAGCGGCGCGAGGGAGATGTCTGTTTCGGCCGACGGCTGTTCGATGAGGCGTACCTGGCGGATCGGCTTGGCGTCGGCGACCGGCGGGCTCGTGACCTCGGTTTCCGGCTCGGTTTCAAAACCGGATTCGGTCAGAAAAAGATCGTCATCGGCGGCGGCATCCAGGCTCAAAACCTCCGGTTCGGCCGAGACCTTGGTGAACGGGGTTTCGGCGTTTCCGCTTGGTTTGACCCAACTCAGACGACTTGTTCCCAGCGGCGAGTGCGAAACAACCGCTTCCCCCTTGGCAAAGAGAGAAGCACCGGCCCCGCAAGCGGTCAGGCAGAAAAGAACCGCCATCCATGGGTAGCGCCTCCGTCGGCTCATGTTCAGAAGGTGCAGTTTTTTCATCGCTCAAGATCTCCTTACCTGCTTTAATCGAGTGATTCCTCTTGGTCCAGCGCAAGACCCCCGGTGCTCCGCTTCAAATTCCTTTTGTTTGAGCAGTTTCTTATTTCAGGCCGACGGTGTCGGTACGGTACACAACACCCGACGCTCGCCCAGGGAATGGCTGCTATTGGTCTTATCGGCCGAAACCCCGTGGAAATGTAAAAATAAACAAGATTTTCCGTTTTTCCCGAAAATTCCGGCAGGCGGCCCTGTTTTTCCCATTTTCCGACCCGTCGGGGAAGAGAAGATGGAAATGGGGATTTGAAAAGATAAAATAAACCTGATACAATCATCGCAAGACTCGGGGGGCGGGCCGCTTTTCGGCCGGCTTAACCCGTTACCCCCCCCAAGGAATCCCCAAAATCGTTTCCGGGAGAGCCCGGTTGACACGGCGCTCTTTTCGGCCTTTTTCAAGAGGAGTATCGATGTCCAAAGATAAGGTTTTCGCCACACGGCGGCCAAAGATCGGTTTGCTCGCGCTTTCGTTGGAGCTTTACGAGACGCTTGCCCCCGAACTGCGGGCCGATCGCGAAGATTGGGTTCGTCGCGAGATTCTTCCGGCACTTGAAAAGGAGAACGACGTCCTTTTCGGCAGGGCGGTTTACAGCCGCGAGACGATCCGTGCCGAGGTCCGCCGGTTTGAGGCCGAAGACGTCGACGCGCTCGTGGTACTCTTCCTTTGCTACTCGCCCAGTCAGACGGTGCTTCCGGCGCTCGTCGAAACCCGCCTTCCGATCGTGATCTGGAACACCCAAGAACTTTTCGCGGTCGACGAGACTTATGGCAACGCCGAGTTATTCGCAAACCACGGGGTTCACGGTTCCCACGATCTGGGGAACCTCTTGAACCGTTACGGCGTCCCCTTTAAAATTTTCACCTCTCACGTTTCCGACCCCGACCCGTTTGCCGCGATTCGAGATACGTTCACCGCGCAACGGGTCGTGACCGACCTCCAACGAGCCAAGTTCGCCCTGATGGGGTACCCCTTTCCGGCGATGGGAGATTTTGCCGCGGATGTCTCGGAACTGGTTGCCAAATTCGGCCCCGAATTCGGTATCGTTCCGGTCGAGGAGTATATCACCCGTGCCGCCGAGGCGCCGGAGACAGAGGCCAAAGCCCTGGCCGCCGAATACCGTGCGCTGTACGATGTGGCCGCCGACCTAACCGACCACGATCTGGAAGTGACGGCGCGTGCCGAGCTGGCCCTTCGCGGGATCGTCGCTTCGCGCGGTCTGCAGGGGTTGACCTACCAATTCACGGCATTGGGAGACGACTCACGCACCTCGACCGTCCCTTTTGTCGGGATCAGCCGCATGATGGGCGAGGGCGTCGGTTTCGGCGGGGAAGGGGACGTCGTCTCGACGATGGGAACCTGGATATTCCAACAACTGACCGGCGCGGCCACCTTCTCGGAAATTTTTACCATCGATTTCGCGGGGGAAGCGCTCTTCTTCAGCCATATGGGGGAAATGAACGCGGCGATGGCGCGGCGTGATCGGAAGATTCCGCTCGCGGCGCGTCCTGAACCGATCACCCGCACCAAAGACCGTCAGCTGGCGCTTCTGACCTCGCTCGAACCGGGCGAGGCGACCTTCTGCGCGCTGACGATTGACTACGATGCTTCGGACAACTATAAAATCATCATGGCGCACGGCACGATTGAAGATTTCGGGCCGTTGCCTCAACTGGCGGTGCCCCACTTTAAGTTCCGGCCCGACGCCTCGGTCCGCGATTTTCTGACCCGTTACGTCGAACTCGGGGGCCCACACCACAATGCCGTTTGTTTCGGTGACGCTTCCGAAAAACTCCGGGCGTTTGCCGACGCGGCCGGCTTAGACATTGAGGAGATCTGAACGTGACGAAGAGTATAAAATTCGGGATCATCGGCGGCGGCCTGATGGGGCGCGAGTTTGCCAGCGCCGCGGCCCGTTGGTGTCATCTGCTCGACCTGGACATTCGGCCGGAACTTGTTGCCGTCTGCGACACGAACCCCGCGATTCACACGTGGTACACCGACAACTTCCCGACGGTCCGCAAAACAACCGCCGACTACCGTGAACTTCTGGCGACGGACAAAATCGACGCGATCTACTGCGCGGTTCCGCACAACCTGCACGCCGAGATTTACTCGGCGGTCATTCGTGCGGGGAAACACCTGATGGGGGAAAAACCGTTCGGTATCGACAAGGCGGCCAACGACAAGATCATGGCGGCGATTGCCGAAAACCCGGACGTGATGGTCCGTTGCAGTTCCGAGTTCCCCTTTTATCCGGCGGCCCAGGTCATCGGCAAGATGATCGAATCGGGCGAGTTCGGCCGGATCATCGAGGTCGAAACCGGGTTCCTTCACTCGAGCGACCTCGACCCCAACAAACCGATCAACTGGAAACGGATGATTGAGTTCAACGGCGAATACGGTTGCATGGGCGACCTCGGTATCCACGCCTGTCACATCCCGTTCCGTGCCGGTTGGTATCCGAAGAACGTCCGGGCGATTTTGCGCAAACTCGTTACCGAACGGCCCGACGGCAAAGGGAGCAAGGTGCCGTGCAAAACCTGGGATAACGCCACACTCTTCTGCGAAACCGCCGACCCCTCGACGCCCAACGACATCTTCCCGCTGACGGTCAAGACGTTCCGCATCGCCCCCGGCGAGAAAAACACCTGGACCGTGCGGATCCTCGGCACTGAAAAATCGGCCTTCTTCTCGACGAAAAACCCACGCCGTCTCGAGATCCTCGAATACAGCGGGGGGGCCCGCCAGAATTGGGAACAGATCGATACGGGTTACGACACCGCCTTCAAGACGATCACCGGCGGCATCTTCGAATTCGGGTTCCCCGACGCCATTTTGCAGATGTGGGCGTCGTTCCTCTATGAAATCGACCACGGTACGCCGAAAGCGCGTTTCGCCGGGTGCGTGACCCCCGACGAGGCCGCCGCCAGCCACCGCCTATTTACCGCCGCGCTCGAGTCGCAGAAGACCGGTGCGACGATTCCCCTCGACTGAAACCAGCCGTAACGGGCTGATACGTACATCGGACATGTTTCGTGATATAGAATTTGGAGTAATACCATGAGTAACCTTTCACGTCGTTCTTTCTTGACCCGGACCGCCATGGGCGCCGGTATGTTGGCCGCCGGCGGTGCGCTGGCCGCCCAGGAAAAACCGATCGCCGGCTTTGACCAAACCGAAACCGATATTGATGAAAGTTCCGTATGGGAACCGAAGTCCGACCGTAAGATTCGGGTCGGGATCGTCGGTTACGGCCTTTGCCATTTTGGCGCCGCATTTGGTTTTCAGGATCACCCGAACGTCGAGGTCGTCGCGGTCAGCGACCTGTTCCCGGATCGTTGTGCCGGGCTGGCCGCGGACTGCCGTTGCGAAAAGACGTATGAATCGCTCGAAGAGCTGATCAAGGACGATTCGATCGAAGCCGTCTTTGTGGCAACCGACGCACCGAGTCACCCCGACCACTGCATCAAGGTCCTCGAGAGCGGTAAACATGTCGCCTGTGCGGTTCCCGCCGTATGGGGAGACCTCGATGCGGCCTACAAGCTTTACGAAACGGTCAAGAAGAACGCCGGCCTGAACTATATGATGTTCGAGACGAGTACCTACCACGATGCCGTCTATGCCACGCGCCAGCTCTACAATGCCGGTATCCTTGGCAACATGATTTACTCCGAGGGGGAATATTATCATCATTTTCCGGAAAACCTCCCCGGATATCGCGGCTGGCGCGACGGGCTTCCACCGCAATGGTATCCGACCCACTCGAACGCGTATTACGTTTGCGCCACAGGCGGTCACAGTTTCACCGAAGTTTCGTGTTACGGTTATAAGAGCCGGTACCCGCATTTCCAGGCCGAGAACAACCCATACGGCAACCCGTTCGGTACCGAAGTGGCGCTGATGCGTACCAGCGAGGGGGGTATGGCGCGCATGGCGGTCAGTTGGGATACCCCGGGCTGGGGCGGCGAGGTCGGACGCAACCGTGCCGAAAAGGGGAGCTTCTGGAATCGTTTCGAGCCGGTCGACGCCACTGTTGCCGAAGCCGCTTCGAAGATCAACATCAAAAAGCCGGCCCTTCCGCCGACCCTCGCTCCGGGTTCGCACGGCGGTTCGCACGGGTATCTGTGCAACGAGTTCGTCGAATCGATCCTCGAAAACCGCAAGCCGCTGGTCGATATCGCCTGGGCACTCAACATGACCGTCGCCGGGATCATCTCTCACCAGTCGGCGCTGAAAGACGGTGAAAAGCTCGCCATTCCGCAATTCGAATTTTGAAGTTGAGTTCGGTGCAATCGGGTCTGAAAACAAACAAGCCGCTTCCTGTGAGGGAGGCGGCTCCGTGAAGAGGGTTTGTTTCTCTAGATTTTGATAACAATGTCCGAATCACGCGGGGTTCCGTGACTTCGTCGCGGGATCCTTGCGCCGTTGGGCGTGATCGGACTTACCGGAAAGGCACCCGGCGTAGGCCCCCGGTATGGGGAACTCTTAATTTCCGACAACGGCATATCCTTCTCGAAAGGCGGTGTGCCGCTGTCCGTCGCGCCGCCCTAGCCGCCCCTTGGTTCGATCCGGGCTTTGCGGGCGGCGCGGGCGTTGTCCGACGGCTTTGCTCCTTTGGTTTACTCTTTGAGCGCGGCGTTGACAAGCCGTTGGGCTTCGGCGAGAATTTGGTCCAGGTGTTCGGCGCCGCGGAACGATTCGGCGTAGACTTTGTAAATGTTTTCCGTTCCGCTCGGTCGGGCGGCAAACCAGCCGTTTTCGGTGACGACCTTGATCCCGCCGATCGGTGCGTCGTTTCCCGGCGCTCGGGTCAGGATTGCGGTAATCGGTTCACCGGCAAGCGTCTTTTCGGTGACCTTGTCGGGGGTCAGTCGGGTGAACGCTTCTTTCATTTCCAGCGTGGCGGGGGTATCGACCCGCACATAGACGGGGGAACCGTACTTTTCGGTGAGTGCTTGATAGTGAATGCCCGGATCTTTCCCGGTTCTGGCAAGGATTTCGGCGGCCAAGAGCCCCAAGATCAGGCCGTCTTTATCGGTGGTCCAGACACTGCCATCGAATCGGAGGAAACTCGCGCCGGCACTCTCTTCCCCGCCGAAGACGAGCGACCCGTGGAACAGGCCCGGCACGAACCATTTGAATCCGACCGGCATCTCGACAAGATTGCGCCCGGCCGCCGCGGTGACCCGGTCGATCATTCCGCTTGAAACGAGGGTTTTGCCGATCCCGGCTTCTTTCGACCATCGGGTGCGCGTGGCGACCAAGTAATCGACGGCGACCGCCAGGAAATGGTTCGGGTTCATCAGCCCGACCGAAGGCACGACGATTCCGTGCCGGTCCGCGTCGGGGTCGTTAGCGAACGCGATATCGAACCGATCTTTCAGGGCGATGAGCCGTTTCATCGCCCAGGGGCTTGAACAGTCCATGCGGATCTTTCCGTCTCGGTCACAGGTCATGAACGAGAATGTCGGGTCGATCGTGTCGTTGACCACGGTCAAATCGAGCCCGTACCGTTCGGCGATCGGTTTCCAGTAATGAACCGCCGCGCCGCCGAGCGGATCGACCCCGATTTTGATTCCGGCACGGCGAATCACCTCGAAATCGATGATGTTTTCCAGGTCGGCGATGTAATCTTCGGCGAAATCGAACGCGGTCAGGTTTGTACGGGTTGCCATCTCCGACGTGTCGGCTGTTTTCACTTCCCTACAACCGTTTTCGAGAATCTCGTTGGCCCGCTTTTCGATGCGATCGGTGATATCGAGATCGGCACTTCCGCCGTTCGACGTATTGTACTTGATCCCGCCGTCGGACGGCGGGTTGTGCGACGGGGTGATGATCAGTCCGTCGGCGAGCGTTTCCCGGTCCCGGTTCCAGGTCAGGATGGCCCTCGAAACGGCCGGGGTCGGGGTGATCCCGTTGTCCTGCTGATAGTGAACCGGAATGTTGTTTCCTGCCAATACCGAGAGCGCGGTCGCATGGGCGACCTCGGAAACCGCGTGGGTATCCCGCCCGAGAAAGAGGGGGCCGGTATACCCTGCGCTCTGCCGATACTCGGCAACCGCCTGGGTGATCGCCAGGATATGGGACTCGGTGAACGTTGCGGTAAACGGGGTTCCCCGATGCCCGCCGGTTCCGAACCGGACCCGTTGCGCCTTATCGGTCGAGTCGGGTTTCTTTTCGAAATAATCGCGCCGCAGTTGTTCCGGATCGATCAGAATCTCTTTCGGTGCCGACTTTCCCGCCAGCTCGCTTATCGCCATTTTCGTGTTCCCTTTGTTCCTTTTTCCATGTATTAGATATTGACCTCGCGGGCCGGATTTTGGTATGATCCCCCGTCATTTCCATCACCATTATTTTACGCACGGCCGGGGAATTTAGCAAGGGGACGGTGCGTTTGTGCCCGTCTTGTGGCATTCCAAAGTAAAAACAGGGTTATTCGTTGAGTAAAAAGAAGAAGTCTTCCCGAATCGGACGGTTGATCGTCTGGCTGGTTCCGGTGCTCTGCGTGGTAGCTCTGCTTGCCTACAAGAAAGACGACATTCTCCGCCGGTTCATCCGCCAGGAACTCGCGGCCCGATTCCCGGAATACCGAATCGAGGTCGCCTCGGTACGTATGGTCGAGTCGAAAGGGGTGATTCTCCACGATCTGCAGGTCACGATCCCGGAGTCGGGCGGCGGCGAATACCCCTTCCTTAAAGCGGACGAGGTAAAGGTGCAGGTGCCCCTTTCGATTACCGCGCTGCTACGGAACAAGATCGTGCCGGAACGAATCACGATTACCCGGCCGCTCTTCGTGTTGAGTCACCAGACCCTCCGCACGTTCAGCCGAATTCAGACGAGCCAAACCGAAGAAGCGATCTATGTTCCGATCGACATTCGTGGCGGGAGCATCGAGGTTACCCTTCCCGCGAAAAACGGTCGGGACGGTTCCGGCAGTATGGTCTATTCCGGAATCGACGCGTCGATTCTTCCCCCCGACCGGACGGTCCGACCCACACCTTCGGCATCTTCGGGCGGATACCCCTCGCTTTCCCTTTCCGAAAGCGCCGCCCCGGCCGATTCCGGAAACCGCCAATTCCCACAATCCGCCGAGAGCCGGTGGCGTATCAGCGGAACCTGCGAAAACCCGTATGTCAAAGCCGTCGTCTTCCAGGGGAGCGCCGAACCCGATTTTTCGTTCATCACCATTACCGGAAAAGTCGATGCGCTGGAGATCGGAAAGAACCTTGTCTCTCCGTTCCTCGACCTTTCGGCCATCAGCAAAACGGTCCAGGCGTTTCAGGGGCGTTCCTCGTTCGAATTCACCGTCGAATGGAGTGCGGAAACCGGGTTCCGGCATCGTGTCGACGGCAACCTCTTTCAGGGGAGTTTTACGACCCCTTACCTGAACCATCCCGTTTCGGATCTTTTCGCGCACTATCATTTCGATACCGAGCACGCGGTGATCGACCGACTGACCGCGCGGAGCGGACCGGCAACGATTCTTGTCGAATACGAGCGAGACGGACCGAATCGCGCCTGGCAGATGCGCGCGCAACTCGAGGAACTGCCGATCGATCAGACAATCTTCGAACTGTTACCCGAGGGTGCGGGGCAGGAACAATTGGGCAGGATGGCCGACCTGACCTTTTCCGGGGTTGCGAAAATCAATCTTCGGTTACACGGGGAAGGGGGAAAGATCGCGTTTCCGGTCTTGTCCGCGAGATGCAAAGACCTGGCGCTTTCGCACCAGGTCTTTCCTTTTAAACCCGACCCGCTCAACGGTTTTCTTCAGTTGGAAGAGTCGGGCCGACTCCGGTTCCTTTTCAACACGGAAGGGGAAACTCGGCGACTGACCCTTTCAGGCGAATACCGTGACATTGCCGACAAGAAGGGGGTTGTACGACTTGAAGCTGCGCGCCTGCCGATCGATGCGCGGCTTATCGACGCCGTACCGGAAGATTATCGGGACGTGATCACGTCGCTTCATCCGGGCGGTTATCTCGGCGCCGAAATCATTTATACACAAAACGGGGAAGAGCCCGACAACCTGCGAATGAACCTGGCGCTCGACGAGGCTTCGATCGAATACGACCTCTTCCCGCTTCCCGTGTCCGGGATCACCGGGCAGGTGACCTGCGAGAACGGCCGATGGCAGTTCACCGATCTGGCGGGGAAAAGCGGTGCGACACAATTCCGTGCCAACGGCACGGCGGGCACTTTCGGGGAAACGAGCCAATTTTCGATCGACATACACGCCGACCGCTTCCCGCTCGGCGAAGAGTTTCGTGACGCGCTGATCGATCCGCAGCAACGGGATTTGGTCGAAAAACTCCATCTGCGCGGCGCGGTCGACGCCGACATTCGGATCACCTACCTGGCCGACGAGGACCGGCTCCACCTCGAGGTTGACGGAGAATCCCGACCCGACGAAACCTCGATACAGCCGGAACCTTTCCCCTACGAACTGACCGACCTGGAAGGGAAAGTCAGGTACCGGGACGGAGAACTGACGATCGACGAGTTCCGTGGCAAGAACGGCGCGGCGGCGGTTACTGCCGCAATCTCTTCCCGGTTCGAGGACGACGGAGGTTACACGGTACGTGCCATCCCGTTTACCATCGACCAGCTCCAGGTCGACCATCGGTTACAGAGTGCCCTACCACCGAAGCTTTTCCCGCTGTTCGACGAATTGGCGTTGAGCGGCTCGTTTAACGCTTCGGGCGCCATCCAATGGCATGCGGCCGACGCCGACGCGCCGATCGAAGTGGCCTGGGATACCGACCTGATCCTGTTTCGTAACGCCCTGGAATGCGGCAAACCGATTACCGACATTTGCGGGAAAACCGCTCTTTACGGCACCGCCCGCGACGATCGGGTGGTCGTCTATGCCGTTCCGGACATCGACTCCCTTTTCATTGACGGCGTTCAGGTTTCGCAGGTCAGCGGTCCGATCTACTTTGACGGCGCCGACGTGCTGATCGGCACCGCGGTTCCTCCGGCCCGCAGTCTGCCTCTTTTTCGTGACCCACTTTTGCTCGACCTGACCTGTCCTGCGTCTGACGGCAGGTTCGAAGAGAGAATCTCTCACGCAACCGTTCCCGGCCGCCCGATCACCGGCACGATGTTTCACGGCGGCGCGACCCTCAGCGGGGTGATCACGCCTCTCCCCTCACAGACATACAAGCTTGAATTCCGTCTGCAAGACGGTAACCTCGACGAGGCGGTCCGCGACATCAGCGAGCAGGCGACCTCGCTTCCCGGTAAACTTTCGCTGTTCGCCAACGTACAAGGGGAAGGGAAGAACTGGGACACCGCCAAGGGGAGCGGCGGCCTGGCGATCAAGGATGCCTCGCTTTACCGACTCCCCCTCATGATTCAGATACTCCGCTCGCTGAGCATCAACGAGAAGGAGAGTACGGGGTTCGACACGACTTTTGTCGATTTCCAGATTTACGGGAACCGGCTGAAACTCGAACGTGTTTTGCTTGAGGGGGCTTCGATGACCCTTTTCGGGGACGGCTGGCTGATGATGGAAGGGGACGAACCGAAGCTTGACATCAAGCTCAGTTCGCGTCTGGGACAGGTCCGCGACCGAATTCCGCTCGTCTCGGATGTTCTCGGAAGCGCGGGGGATCAAATCGCGCAAATCAAGGTCGAAGGTCCCCTTTCCGACGCACAAATCCGACGTGACAACTTCCCCGGCATCAAGAAGGCCGTTTGGTCCATTTTCCCCGAGACGGGGAAGAGGCCAAGATAACGTCCAAGCCGGTGGCAGGGAACAGAGGACTAACGAAGAGCTTGGCCGAGGCGATTCGCTAAGAACAGCGGGTTAGGGGCAGAACCTGCTGTTCATCCTCGATTTATCCCCCGCGGGGGATAAATCAAGGGCAAGATGTTCTACGAGACAACCTCGTTTGTCGCTCGGGAAAACGTGACCGCCACATCCTTTGAGGCCCGTCATTTTCCGCCTTCAGGCATAATACCTGTCGTAGAATATCTGACCGAAGGAGGCGCGCCTGATCTTTGCGGCCTCGCTTTGATCGGCGGGGCGCTCGTACATCGTCAGGACGGCGTCGGAGGCTTCGCGGACCGAGGTGGCGGTGGTAAGAATCTGCATCAGCGCTGTATAGCCGCCGAGTTCCTGCCAAAGGTAATCGAGCTGCATCTCGAGATCCCCGATCGATTTTCCCCTCGCCTGAGCGAAGTTCAGAAGCGCCTGTTTCCGACTCCAGAAAGTCCATTGAGCCAGCCCGTACCCCGCGGCATCGTATACAAAGTTGGTATACGAACCGTCGTCGACGGCGGCGGTATAGACTTCGTCGGACATTCCGAGCGATCTTTCGTAGCTGTTCTGAAGGTTGTTCGAACGCAGACCCGATTCCGCGTACAGGTTCCCCATCATTCCGGCCGCCCCGTAAGCGTTCCCCAGGTTCTCGTAGAGGAAATTCCAGATCATCTCTTCCGAAGAGATTTCTTCTTCCTCTTCTTCCTCTTGCCCGTCGTCGATCGGGATCGGATCTTGGAGCGGCGGGTTGTATTCCACCGAAATGTTCTTGAAGGTCGCGACCCCGTTGGTGGCGTAGAAACCGACCATCCCGCCGGAAACGCTCGCGTCGCTCATGGCGATCAGCGGTTGGTTCCCGACCCCGAACGCGACCTGGCCTTCGACAACCTGCCCCCAAATCGTGTAGGTTTGGGAATGGTCGAACGAGTAGGTCGCGGTTGTCAGGAGAGTCATGGACTCGCCGGGGGCGACATGGTACAGGTAAACTTTATCCGCCTGGATTTCGAAATAATAGCGCGCTCCGCTCTCCTGTACCGCCAGTTCGAGACCCGCCTGGATCGGCGACAAGGCGTCGGGCGCCCGAAAATCGGCCGTGACGCGGAGATTGTCGGCAAAGACGTAATCGCAGGTTGCTTCTAAGATGCCGCTTCTCGCGTCGAGCGTCAGTATGCCATTGACGGCGGAAATTCCGGAAAGCCTATCGCCGAAAAGGAGCCAGCCGGAAATATCGGAAGGGTAAATCTCGTACGACTTGGTCTCTTCGGGGAGCTGGTCGGCGGTTTTGAACCAATAGCCCGAAAGGAGCGCAAAGTCGCCCGGACCGATGAACCCGTCTCCGTCAAGATCGCAGGCGGGATTCCAATCTTCGCTACCGTCGACGGCAAGCCAGGCACCGCTCATGTAAGAGAGTTCGGCCGGCCCGATAAACCCGTCGCCGCCGATATCAATCGTGGAACTGATGTAGACGTCACCGATCGCGTAACCGCTCGGCCCGGCGGTCGGCTCGGGCGAAGCGACCGCTTCGCTTGCGGCGGTAGACTCCGCCCCGGCCCAGACGGCCAAAAGTTGGCGTTCTTCCAACGCCTCAAATCCGAGAGTCTGTTTTTTCATGACATCACCCCCATCTGTCTTTCCCGTTTCGGAACAACCTTCTTTGATCACGAACCGGAAAATTACACAAATCAAACCTGCCCGACAAAATCATTCTATATTGTCTGTGAAGAAAAGTCAACAAATCGGTGATGATTCCTTATCGAACAACGGGTTATTTCCCGCCCGGCCCGGTCGCCGATTTCCGGGGACTTTGGTGTGCCGGGGAGTGTCGAAACAGCTAAACTCGATCGGTCGGAACCGACGAAAGGCCCTTGTCGGGAATCCCGACCATCTGATTCTGTGGGACTTTTTCGGTCGAGCTTCTGTTTTCAATCCCGGGACGAGATTTTGTTTTCCCCGACACGTGTCAACAAACATCCGTGTACACGAATCAGGTCAAGGGAAGGCTGTACACCGGATGAATGTGTCGGTGATCGGCGGACAGTGGCGGACCGGAGAAAGAGATTACCTTTTGGGATAAGCGGTATTTTCCGGAAAGAGGTCGTCGCAATCCGGCCCGGCTTTCGGAAATGTACATTATTTGGAGTCAGCGATACCGATCGCCTAATCGCCCGATTCTTCGGCAAAAATCTCAACGAATGGTACCGGCCGGTTCGATAGAGGCAAAAACCATCGATGGGAAAACCATCGATGAAGCGAAAGGGGATATCGAGGTCCTTTTCAAGCAAGATTTCCGGCCAGTCTGTTCGGGGGACGCGCGCGAAAGGGCGGGGACGCGAAAGAAGGTTTATTTCCCCGTCGGTTCCAGTTTCAGGAAAACCACCGCGTGATGGTCCAGCCGGAGGTCAAGTCCGACGGTCCCCGAGTCCGGCACCGCCGTTTCGTTTGTCTCGGGGGTCAGACGGGCAATCTGCGCGTATCGGGGCCTCAGTTCGGTTGCGTAGATCTTCCGTGATTCCGGGTCAGAGAGTGTACTCCCGCTGTCAATTCCCGGATCGTCGGGGGACCAGGTAAACCGAGAATCGTCGATCCCGAGCCGCTCACGGTCCTTTTCCCATTCGGGAAAGAAGTTTACCGAATCGTCTACCGTCCGCCGCGTAACACGTACGGTTCGCCCGGCGAACTCGGGAACCGCTATTGACAGCCGTGCCGCGACCTCACCGGTATACTCGATATCGTCTTTGAAATGATAGACCATCAGGTAGAGCGATTTCGATTCCGGCTCATAACCGGCGACCGCGTCAACCTCGACCTCCTCCGGTAGCGAGACCTCGTCCCGATGAACCCGAATCGGGAACGCGTTGCGCAGTTCCGAAAAGTACCGTGCCACGAAATAACTCACGGTCGGGATACCGTGGTAAGCGGCGCCGGTCGAATAACTCCATGCCGAGATGTAGTCGATCTCGGCGTCAATCGCCTGTTTCAACAGTCTGGCGTCATACGCCGCCTGATAGGTTCGGCCGACCATACGCTGCGTCAGATCGGCGCTTCCCCGGCCGGACCGCAATCCGAACAGGATACGTCCTTCATCGACCCCGTAAAAGAGATCGCGAAGCCCGACCTCTTCGGCCCGCGCGCGGATCCGCCCGACGACTTCCGGCAGAGGAACCTTGTTCGGTGTGCCCGGCCTCGGATCGTAGAACGAGACTGCCATAAAGCAGATCCGCGTTCCGATTTCGCCCGTCTTAAAGTTCCGGCCCGACGCACAATGGTCGAGGAGATCCCGTTCGTCCCAAAGTCCTTCCGAACATGCCATCGCGTGCGCACCGATACACACATCGGACCCGATTTCCGACGTGAGCGCTTCCGCGGTATAGTCGTACAGCTTGAAATAGGCTTCCCGCGACTCATCCGGTTCGCCGCTGCGAGCGCGGAACCAACCGCGGTTCTCATATTCCGTAAGGACCCCGAACCGCCATTGTCGGACCTCGTCCCGTCCGAACCGGTCGACCAACGCCCGTGCCAGCGCATGAACATACGCTCCGTAGACCTCGTAATCGTCTGGCGGCAAGACGTTGGTTTGGAAATCTCCGGCGATCGGTTCGGAAGAGTATTTGGTGGGCACGCTGAACTTGATATGGGGCTTGGCACCGAGCGAAAGGACCAGCGCGCACGCGTCCGAGAGGGGACCGAAATCATAATCGTCGAGCACTGTTCTGTCGAGCGGATCTTTAAACAGATCCCGGTCCGGCGAACTGCCTGTTGCCTGCATGAACTGGACATATTCCACAAAAGGGGTTAAGTCGGCTCCCCCCGCGCGATCGGCGGGTTCCGGAGGGGTTAGGGTCCGAAACGTCCAGAGGTTCACGTTATTGACCTTATTTCCGATCCGCTTTCCATGCGTTTGCGCCGAGTCGATACGAAAGCCGACCGAAACAGGCGACGAAGGGGCGGTTCCTTCCGCGTGCGGCGGCGCGAAAAACAGGGGGAAGAGAAGAAAAGGGAGTGCCGGAAAGAGGCGAAAGGAGTGGATCGGCATGGCAGGGGGCTTTCGAGAGGGTGACGGCAAGATGAAATGTCCCGAAAAACGGAAGATTTCGCGCAGGCAGGGGCATTTTAGTCGGCGCTCGGCGGGGTGTCAACGATGGGGGGAGAGCAACTTCGGGACGGACGGAAAACCTTGTGCCGCGACACATGCCCTTTGCCCTTTTCGCTGACAGGGGTTAAGAAGGGGGAATGATCCGCTCCGCCGCGCTTCGGAATGCCGCCCTGTGTTGTTCGTTTCTTAACGACAACACGAAATCCTGTTTCATAGTCCGTATCACCACATCACCCGCAACGATTGACCGGTAACAAGGGGCCGGTTCTCTGCTACTCTCTCCCCCAATACCAATCCACTTCCCTCGGAAACGGAATCACCTGTTCCCGAGGGTACGGTTATGGGCTTTCAGAGCCTTTGGCCGTCGGCGACCAAGGGCCTCTACTTGTTTTCCGCCTCTTCGATTTCACGGAGTTGCCGTCGTGCCGAGGGTTCTCCCTGCTCGGCGGCTTTCCGGTACCATTTTACGGCTTCGGCCTTGTCTTGCTCAACTCCGTTACCGTGATGATAACAAAAACCCAGGTGGGATTGTGCCTCGGCGTCCCCCTGTTCGGCGGCTTTTCGGAACCATTTTATGCTTTCGACCTGGTCCTTCTCAACTCCAAAGCCCATGGAATAATAAAACCCCAGTTCCCGTTGTGCCTCGGCATCGCCCTGCTCGGCGGCTTTTCGGTACCGTTCAGCGGCTTTTTGGAACCATTTTTCGGCTTCGGCTTTGTCCTGCTCAACTCCGTGGCCGTGTTTATAACGAAGACCCAGGGCAAATTGTGCCAGTGCGTTTCCCTGCTCAGCGGCTTTTCGGTGCCAATTTGCGGCTTCGGTCTGGTCTTGCTCAACTCCGTCGTCCAGTGCCAGCGCATGACAGTAACCCAGAATGCATTGTGCCTCGATGTCTCCTTGCTCAGCGGCTTTTCGGTACCATTTTACGGCTTCGGCTTTGTCTTGCTCAACTCCCAAGCCGTGTTCATAACAACGACCGAGTTGCTTTTGTGCCTCGGTGTTGCCCTGCTCGGCGGCTTTTCGGAACTGCTCAGCGGCTTTTCGGTACCATTTTTCGGCTTCGGCCTTGTCTTGCTCAACTCCGTGGCCGTAGTAATAACAAGCACCGAGTTTCCGTTGTGCCATGGCATTTTCCTGCTCAGCGGCTTTTCGGTACCATTTCACGGCTTCGGTCCAGCTTTGCTCGACTCCGCTACCTTTTTCATAACGAAGACCGAGTTTCCGTTGTGCTTCGGCGTCTTGCGCTTCGGCAGCCGCACGAACTGTTTCGATCGGCTCTGTCGGCACTACCTCACCCGTGAGCACCCACACCTCGTTTTCTGCCTTTTCGATTTTACGGAGTTGCCATCGTGCTTCGGGATTTCCCCGCTCGGCGGCTTTTCGGTACCATTTCACGGCTTCGGCCTTGTCTTGCTCCACTCCAAGGCCTCTGTAGTAACGATCACCCAGGAAGAGTTGTACCTCGACGTGTTCCTGCCCGGTGGCTTTTTGGCACTGCTCTGCGGCTTTTCGGTACCATTTTGCGGCTTCGGCCTTGTCTTGCTCAACACCGTGACCTTCTTCATAACAAATACCCAGGAGGCATTGTGCCTTGATGTCGTCCTGCTCTGCGGCTTTTCGGTACCATTTCACGGCTTCGGCCTTGTCCTGCTCAACACCGTCGCCGTTGGCATAACAAACCCCGAGTTCCCGTTGTGCCCCGGCATCTCCCGCATCGGCAGCCGCACGAACCGTTTCGATCGACTCTGAGGCCGGCACTTCACCGGTGATCACCCACGCCAAGAGGAAGGCGAGGACCACCGAACCCATTACCATCCAATTTCGAATACTCATGGTTTTAATCCTTTCGCTGATGTTTGGTTAGACACTTGTTTAATACCGTTTCCTCTCAGCCGTTGGCGGCGGAGGGTCTCTACTCGTTTTCCGCCTCTTCGATTGCACGGAGGCGCTGTTGTGCCCCGACGTTTTCCTTTCCCTGCGCTGCGGCTTTTCGATACCATTTTACGGCTTCGGCCTGGTCTTGCTCAACTCCCTGGCCCTTTTCATAACACTGGCCGAGATAGAATTGTGCCAGGGCGTCTCCCTGCTCGGCGGCTTTTCGGTACCATTTTACGGCTTCGGCCTGGTCTTGCTCCACTCCGATGCCGTAGTGGTAACGACTACCCAGGACGAATTGTGCCAAGACGTCTCCAAGCTCAGCGGCTTTTCGGAACCATTTTACGGCTTCGGTCTGGTCTTGCTCAACCCCTTTTCCTTGTTCATAACAAGAAGCGAGTCGCAGTTGTGCCCCGACGTTTCCCTGTCCCTGCTCAGCGGCTTTTCGATACCATTTTACGGCTTCGGTTTGGTCTTGCTCCACTCCGGTGCCATGTTCATAACAACGACCGAGTTCCCACTGCGCCTCGGCGTCTCCCTGCTCGGCGGCCTTGCGAACTGTTTTGATTGAATGACTACCATCGTCTTTTTTCACCTCTGTCAGTACCGCGCCCGCGATCACGTATCCCAAGGTGAAAAAGAGTATCCCCAAGCCCATTACCATCCAATTTCGGGTGTTCATGATCTTTTCCCTTCGGCGCCGCATTGTGATCATGTGTCCCAAGGTGAAAAAGAGTATCGCCACGCCCATCACAATCCAATAATCTCGACTACCCATCAGTCTCTAGCCCTTTCGTTCATGTTTGGTCGGATACTTGTCCAATATCGTTTTCCCCCACTCGAAAAATCGCCGGGGTATTTACCGGGCCAACCGTTCGGGCAGCTTTGCCCACACAAAGTAGGCCGGGAGAACATCACCACCCCGGCAAGGCGGGGTTTCATATGCCTGTGCGCGACCCCCTTTCAGGCTCTACCACTACTCTGCCGCCTATTGTACACGGGGCTTGTCTGGCAAGCAAGGGAATTCCCGGAACCCCAATAAAACGTAGCCTGACGCGCGTGTAAAATTTTTTGGGACTCCCGATTATCGATCATCCCGCCCCCGCTCGTCGCGCGGCGAATCCCGACACCGGCAAGGGCGTGATCACCTATTCCCCTTGGCGCGGTTGTGGGTTTTGCAGAGCATCTGGCAGTTGTCGGGGGTGGTTGCGCCCCCTTTGCTCCAGGCGGTGACGTGGTCGGCTTCCATCTCGTTGATCTTGTAAACCCGTTTCGCGTTGTTGCCGCTACCGACGGCACAAAGGGGACAGTTGGACGTCTGGTTCGTTTGGGCCTTTTTGGTCTGTTCGTTGTAGACCTGTCTCTTTGTTTTCTCGTCGAATACCCGAACGTTCAGGAGTGAGGTGTTCGTTTCGCCGTCGAGGATATATTCGAAGATGCCCCGCTTGTCCGTGACTTGCGGGTCTTCGAGGAGTGCGTTAACCCGTTCGGTGACTTTTGCTTTCGCGTAGGGCCTTTGATGGTAATCGGTATAGAAGCGCCCCCAGTCGAGGCCACAGACTTCTGGTCCGGTATGATCGAAAATCGAGTTGATCCAGTCGAGGACCGTTTCGAAATGGTTTTTGAGCTCGTCGATGTTGTCGTCGCCGCGATGTTGCGCCATATAGTCTTCGATCTCGCCGGAACTGACCCACTTGAGCGCGGCTTCGAGGATCGCCTGGCGTTTTGGGCTCCCGCTGATGTAAGTTTGCCATCGATTCATTTTGGCGTTTCGGGTGTTCGAAAACTCGGCACGGGCCCGGGTAACGAACGGCCCGTGATAGGCGGCGTTGCGCAGTTCCTGGTCAACGAGGGGAACCCCGGCGATATTGACGATGGCAAACCATTCTTGAATTTCGGACGGTTCGCCTTCGCAGACGTAGATCGTAAGCTTTGTCTGGGTGATCAGGTCTTGCCGGTCTTTATCGAGGCTGTTGAAATAGCGCGGTTTCCCTTCAATGTGTACCGCGAAGGGCCAACTATTGTTCACGAAACGACCGAACGAGGTGATCCGCTGCTGACCGTCCAAGACTTCATAAATCCCGTTGGGTTTCTGGATGAAGTAAATCAGACCGAGGGGAAACCCTTTCAAGAGGGATTCAACCACGGCGACGTCTTTTTTGCCGTCACCGTAAATATAGTTCCGCTGATATTCCGGCTGAATCACGAGCTTGCCGTCGAGGCCGAACAGACCCTTATCTTCGTTTTTGTCGAACACGAAGCCTTTGCAGATGTCGCCGACGGTCCAGTCGGTGTGAAGGGTGGTTTTCATGGAAGGTTATTTCCTTTATCGTTTTTCGGGGTGTTTATTGCGATTTAGGATTCTGCCGTGTTCCAGTTTTCCGTTAATACACGGGTCGGAGCTGGATTTATCGTGAAATGTTACCGGTGCTCCCATGGTGCCGTTACATCTTACTTCTGATAAAGATTCGCTTGTATCTTCTCTCGCCGCCAACAACAGGTTGCGCGATTCCGGAACGACTGTCCCACAGTCCACTTGAGTACCCTTTTCCTTCGCTTTCCGTGCATCCAATAATCTCAAACTGGTCGGGGTTGAATTTATCGAGGAAAGTGATTGGCACGCCCATAATGTCGTTGTAGTCGGATGGGATACACTCTGTAAACGGAACTTCGATTGCGTCGTAGTTGTCGTAACGCGGGTATTCGAGTTTTCCGTATCGTTTCTGAAGTTCCGTCCGCAGTTTCTTGTTGAATTTCAGGTTGTTCGTCATCGTGTCGAGTTGAAGCATTTCGTGTCGCTTGCCGTGGTCAATGTTTGAAAACCAGCGTACACCCTTCACACGAATAAATCTGCGGCCGGTTTCATCAATCCCGCACCCCGCCGCTTCCAAGGGGTAATCGTCGGGCACATAAAAGGCTCTATCGCCCGAACGGATGCTTGGGCCAAGCCACATCTTGTTTTCTTTAAGGAGCGGGAATACCTCTTTGTAGGTGATGGCGTTCATATTGCCGATGATGACGAAATCCTTTTTACCGTCTAAAATCCAATTCAGGAACGGTCTGAAAAGCGAGAACGGCGGGTTGGTGATGATGATGTCGGCTTCGTCGCGAAGGGAGCAGACTTCTTCGGAAAGAAAATCGCCGTCCCCCTCCAGGTAGCCGGTCAATTCGATGTCGTCCTGATCGACTCGGCCCGACCCGTCGGTGTCATGGGTCAGGGTGAACAGCTTTCCGTTGGTTTTATGCTTCTCCGGATTGTAGACCGACGACTCCTCCTCGAACATTGTCAGGAGTTTGCTCCCCGAACTTTTGGCGTAAGAGGTAGAGATCAGTTTTTTCAGCCCGAACCGCTCGAAGTTCGCGGCGAAGTATTTGGTGAAGTTCGACCATTCGGGATCATCGCAGGGAAGGAGGATCGTTTTCCCGCGGAACACGTCGGGATTAAACTCGATGTAGGCGTTGATTTCCGCCTCGATGTCTTGGTATTGAGTATAAAACTCGTCGTTTTTGGCACTCCTCGCGTTGCCAAGGTCTACATTGTCTGCCATAGTCAGGCGCTTTCTGTACCGGAGTCCGGGATTCGGTTCGGGAATGGTTCGGCGAGTCCGCCCGCTTTTCAGTATACTTCGGGGCATTGCCATTTCCAAGCTATGACGAAAAGAAACGGAAAATTTTTTTGCCTGGCCGGGCGGCCCTTGTTTTGGGCCTTTCGTACCGTCGGCAAACTTCCGCAAGCGGCAGCGCGGCTCTTTCCGTTTCCGGAACATCCGGATTCCCCAAAAATACCTCGTTTTTCCGCTTTGTTATTTCTTTATCCCGGAAACCGGAGATCATCGGATTGTCCTAAAATTCGGGGAAGTTCTCCGTCGAGATCTATTCTCCGTCACGTCTTCGGGCCGTTCGGAAAAATCCGTAAATTCCGGTGAGGGAGGATTCTATGGGAATGGGGGCATGGGAGGAGCATTCTTCACTCCGCCCCGTTTTCTTTCCGAGAAACAAGTCGTGCCATCGTTTTTTCACACCCCCCCGCTCCCGGTGCCGGATGATCCGCAAAGGCTTGACGAAGGGAGCTTCGTCGTGAGTCACGGGGCGAGGCGGAGGAAGGGGTTGGCTTTTGATTTTACAAGATGCCCCGCACGATCGTTCAGTAAAACGGAGCCTGTATCACGCACTGAGATAAAAGCGGTATATGTAAGTCGTAATATATTAATGGGCTAAGTCCATTGGGCAAAAGACCGCCGGTGGGCTGGTCGGAAATATCGGTTGTGATTGCCCTCAATATTCTCGGCAACGTTGTGTAATACAGGGGCGCTCGTTCTTTGGGGAAGTCCGTGTGGCAATGTCCGCGCCTTGTATGAAAAGTCGCCCGCGGAACAAAAGGAATGTTTTGAGGGAACGGATGGGAACCAATCCTCGGGTTTTGCCCGGGAACCGGACCGGATTTCTCTGTTCCCCGATGAGAAGAAGGGTAGGGCGCTCGCGCCGTTGAAACTCCAAACAGATCAGTATCGAATGATACACAGCGCAAAGGGTTCCGCCGTTTCGGCGAACCGAGCGAAATGACACTCTGTCGGAGCCTGTGCGGTTCGGGAAGAAACTCTTCCCGCTACCCGCGCCTATGACCGCGGCTCCACCCGGTGCCCTTGCGGGAAAACGACGGGAAGGGTCATCGGGGTAAATCGCCCGGTCGGAACGGCGAAAAATGTTCCGAAAAAGAAAAGCGCCCTTTTCTCCGAGGAAATCGAGAAAAGGGCGCGCAGCTTTTCGCCGGGGCAAAAAGCCTGTTCCGTGATTTCCGTATCGCTATTCCACTCCGCCGTCCGACGGTGTTCGGGAGCTCTTTCTATTCGTCTTCCCGCTCACAGAACTTTCCGCCGAGGAACCAGGCGAGGGGTGCGCATAGGGCGGCCAAGATCAGCGCCGGGATCAGGCCGTCGCTGATCCGGGCTCTCGCGCCCTGGCTTAGGTAACCGCCGAAGAAACCGATCATGACACTGAAACAGAACGCCATGACCGTGATCAAGAGACGGTTCTTTTTTCCTTGCGCGGTCAGCGGGGGTGCGGTGGAACGGTCCTTTTTCACCTTGACCGTCGTTTCTTTTCCTTCTTTCTTCCCGGCGTTTTTCCCTTTCGTCGATTTGTCGGACCGTGCCACGATCTGCTGAACCGCGTCGCGCGGGTAGTATTTGGCAATGGCGATGTTGACCTGGCCGGGAGTGCAGATCGCGCTGCGGATCGGCATGTCGAACAGAACGCGCAATTGCTCTTCCACGTCGAGGGAAAGCGGAACCGGCGAGGCGAGGATCAGTCGCCCCATGTCGGCCATGACGGGAACAAACGAGTGGGAACGCGCCATGTTCGGATCGATCTGCGGGGCGTAATACTCGTCGACGGGGATCTCGTCGAGATTGACGAACGGAAGCCCTTCCGACTCGGCATAGGCGAGCATAACCTGCTCCTGGGAAGCGAGGCGTTGCTGGAGAATCGCCATGTGAAGGTCGAGTCCGACCGCCTCGGCGTAGCTTTTCGCCTTTTTCAGGTTTTCCGCTGTGACGACGTTGTTCCGGATCAGGATGTCGTCGAACGAGCCGGAACGGTCGGCCTCGGCGGTTTCGGTCTTGCGCCCGAGGGTGGCGTCGTATTCGGCTTTCCGATCTTTGTCGGTAAGGCAGAGCATCCCCTTGGCCAGCTCGTTAAGGAGTTCCTGCGATTCGTCGATATACTCACCGGTCGCGAATTTTCGAACGTGGGCGTTTAGTTTTCGGTAATGGTCGCGAATGAGCGCCATGTTGTCTTCGAACGTTTTGAGTTTCAGAATCTGATAGTAGTTGAGAGGCCGGTTCGTGGCCGTGATTTTTAACCAGTCCCGATAGACATCGAGTTTTTGTTCTGCCATAACTTTTCGCGTTTCCCTTCTGCCGTTTTTCGCGGCGATACGATACTCTGCAAGGAATTGTTCCCGACGGAGCGGGGAACCGCCCCAAAAACGGTTCCGACCGATAATGATTCTATATCACGGTCGTGCAAAACGCAATAATCCCGATCGGGAATCGGCTTCGGACGGAGTTTTCGGCCCTTGAAATCGGTATCGCGCCCGGTTAAAATCGAAAGCTGGCGGGATGGAAAGGAGTGTCGGCGCGGGAATTTTCGAGCGGTTCACCGAACGCTTTTCTTGGCACACGGTGCGGCGGGGAAACGGCCCGAGTCGAGTTTCTACAAGCAATTAAGGAGTGACTTGATATGTTGGGAAAGATGATAATGTTGAAGACAATGACGGCCGCGGCCCTTCTTTGCGGTTGCGCGGTTTGGGCCGACCCGGCGAGCGCCGACGACGGGGGGGATTTTCCGGAGCCCGGCAAGCAGGTGCTGAGATCGATTCGTGTGCCGGCAAGTCAATCGTTCTGGACGACCGGCAATGTCGACCAGCTCGGGGAGTACCTGTCGGCCGACACCTCGAAAGAGGAGAACCTTTTCTACTGGCTCTTTCTGCCGACCGACGAGTCGGCCAAGTCGGAAAAAGGGTTTCCGCTCCTTCTCTTCCTGCATGGTGCGGGGGAACGCGGGAATCCCGAGGCGGTAAAGGTTCACGGTCCGCCGAAACTCGTTGAGACCGAAAAAGGGGTCTCCTGGGTCTTTATTACGGTTTCTCCCTCCTGCCCGGAAAACGGCTACTGGTCGGTCGATCAACTCTTGATCCTGATCGATCGGTTGACGGCCGAGTTGCCGGTCGATCCCGATCGCATTTACGTGACCGGTCTTTCGATGGGGGGGTACGGGACGTGGATGCTCTTGGATAAGGCGGGCGAGCGATTCGCCGCCGCCGCACCGCTTTGCGGCGGGTACGATCCGGCGAAAGCTTCCGTGATGCTCGACATTCCGGTTTGGATGTTCCATGGCGACGCCGACGGCGCGGTGCCGGTTGCCCGAAGTATCGATATGGCCGCCGCGCTCCGAAAACTCGGCGGGGAAAATTTCCGATTTACCCTCTATCCGGGGGTTGGGCACGACTGCTGGACGGTCACTTACGACAATCCGGAGCTTTATACGTGGTTCCTGAGCCACAGCCGTTGATTTCACGTCCTTTTTTCTGAACAGACGACAACTTTGAGGTTGACCGTTTTCTCGAAACCTGCTATCTTCTTCGCGACTTCAGCGAGGCGGCTCGCCCTGCTGATTTCGGCGTGCGAGCCACCCCTTTTCGGACAGTTCAAGGATGAACCGAAATTCTGCAAGGATGCAGAGGCTTTCCGGGTAAACTGATAGTTTCATTGTCCGAATTTGTAGACGCGCGGTGCGTGTTTCGCTCCGCTCCCCCCGGCAGGACGCAAGGAGGGTGGCAACCCCGAAGAGGAATGGATTCCGGTTACCTTCGGGTTTGCGCGTCTTTTTGCGGAAAATTTTTTTCGGGTTTTCCGATTCAGCCCCCTTCCGCGATTCTTTTCTTAGTTTATACTGGTCCTACGTTTGCAAATTACCGGCAAGACGGCTTTGTAGAGGTGATGAGGGAGTGCCCTTCTTTTAAACGGGCTGACCTCGCGAGACGAACGACTTTGAGTGACTCAGGGAAGGTCGGTTCGTTGAAAGCCCCGAGCCCGATTTTTTCGCCTTCCTATCTACATTCGGGTGAACATAAGCCGGCGACTGCGAATCGATATTCTTAAAGAGAAACTTGGCAATCAGGTAATCGGCTCCCAAAAACTCCAGACTTGATGAGGAGAATTCAATGCCCGCAGAGAAATCAGAAAAGGGTGACATCATTCGTATCAGAATGGAAGCTTACGATAACGCTATTCTTGATCAAAGCGCACAGCAAATCGTTGACGCCGCAAGAAGAGGCGGCAGTGATTTTCGGGGGCCGATTCCGCTTCCGACGCGTATCGAACGTTACACGGTTCTTTCGAGTCCTCACGTAGACAAAAAAGCCCGTCAGCAGTACGAAATGCGTACACACAAGCGGGTCATCGATATCATCAACGCCAACAGCAAGACGATCGATGAACTGAACAAGCTGACCTTGCCTGCCGGCGTCGATGTCAAAATCAAAACCGGCGGCAAGTAATCGGTATTGTCGGGTTTATACTTTTTAACAGACGTACCGGCCTCAAACCAGCCCAGACGCGATTTCAGAGTTTGGGGCCGCAATGCGCGAGACAGAAACAGGAAACAGAAATGGGAATCGGTTTACTCGGACAGAAAGTCGGTATGACCCAGCTCTATACCGAACAGGGGAGCGTTATCCCCGTCACGGTGATTCAGGCTGGTCCGTGCAGCGTTCTTCAGGTCAAGACCCGCGAGAAAGACGGCTACGAAGCCGTCCAGCTCGGCTATAAAGATAAGCCGATGCGCCTGGCTCGCCGTGCCGAGCAGGGCCACGTTGCCAAACTCGAGAGCAAGCGTCAGGCCAAGCTCGCCGAAAAGGGTGTCGAGCCGGTTCCCAAGGCCGAGGTCGCTCCCCAGCGCTATGTCAAAGAATTCCGTATTCCGGTCGCTGGTTTCGAGGTCGGCCAGAAATACGATGTCGAAGTTTTTAACGATGTGATCGCCGTCGATGTCACCAGTGTCAGCAAAGGTCGCGGTTTTTCCGGTGCCATGAAGCGCCACAATTTTTCGGGCCAGCGCGCCACCCACGGCGTCAAAAAATGTCATCGTCACCTTGGAGGCACCGGTAGCAGCGCCAGCCCGGGCCGTACCCCCAAAGGGAAGCGGATGCCGGGTCAGTATGGTAACGCCCAATGCACGATCCGGAATCAGAAGGTCGTGAAGGTTGATAAAGACAACAATCTCCTACTGATCCGCGGCGCGGTTCCCGGGCCGATCGGCGGTTTGGTTACCATTCGTCCGACGAACTTCCTTCCTGCGCCCAAGACCAACAAGTGGCGACTGGCGTAATCATTTAACATCCAGCAATCATATTTTTGGGTTATAGAGTGGCTATTATGGCAAACCTTCCGATTTACGATAAAACCGGGGCTCAGGTCGGCGATTTTGAAGTCGACATCGAAGCCATCGCTCCGAAAGGGATCAATAAGCAGCTTCTTCACGATGCTGTGGTCATGTATCAGGCGAATCTTCGCCAAGGTTCGGTCAAAACCAAGTCGCGTCGCGAAGTCTCCGGAACCGGCAGGAAGCTTTACCGCCAGAAGGGGACGGGTAATGCCCGCGCCGGGCATCGTCAGAGCGGTGTTCGTCGGGGCGGCGGTCATATCTTTGCGCTCCGTCCGCGTGACTGGAGCTACCGCCTTCCGCGCAAAGCCCTGAAAGCCGCTACCAAAATGGCGGTCGTCAGCAAGATCAACAGCAACGTCCTGAAACTCGTCGATGTGATTTCGGCTGACGTTCCCAAAACCAAAGAGATCGCCTCCCTTTTGAAGAATCTTTCGATCAGCGGTAGTTCGCTCTTGATTGTGGTCGATTCCTACGACCCCAATGTTTATAAGAGCGCTCGGAACATCCCGCGCGTCGATGTTCTCCCGGTAAGTGACCTGAACGCCTACGCGGTCCTGCGTCCGAAACAGGTCCTGATGACCAAAGCCGCGATGGAAAAGTTTGTCGCCAACGCGACGTCGGCGGCCGAGTGAGCCTTCGCACGGTTAAAAAGCAAAACCAAAACAACGGAAACCTAAACCATGGCACGCAACAAAGATATTACCGTTACCCGTCTTCAGCTGGAACCTTACCAGGTTATCCTTCGTCCCCTCGTGACGGAAAAGGGTTTTTTCAATTCGAACCAGCGGAACACCTACACCTTTGAGGTCAACAAGTTTGCCTCGAAGGAAGATATCAAAAAGGCGATCGAAGAGCTCTTTGAGGTGAAAGTTACCCACGTGACCACTCAAAACCGTTCCGGCAAAGTGCGCCGCACCCGTCGCCAGCTCGGCCGGACAAAGTCCTGGAAGAAAGCCATGGTCACCCTCGATTCGGAAAGCCGTATCGATATCTTCTAACTCGGTGCCTCGGGCAAGTCACACAAATCGAACAAAGATTTTACATAGTAAACGAGAGAAACAATGGGAATCAGAAGATACAAGCCGAACAACGCCGGGCGCCGTAACATGAGTGTCAGCGATTTTGCAGAGATCACCAAAGGCGCGGTTCCGGAAAAGAGACTTCTTCGCGCCAAGCGTCGTAGTAGCGGTCGTAATAACCAGGGGATCATCACCGTCCGCCATCGTGGCGGCGGCTGCAAGCGGCAGTACCGCCTGATCGACTTTCGCCGTAACAAGGACGGTATTGAGGCGAAAGTCAATTCGATCCAGTACGATCCGAACCGTAGTGCCCGTATCGCGTTGTTGTACTACGCCGACGGTGAAAAGCGCTATATCATCGCTCCCGACGGTCTCGAGGTCGGTATGACGGTTCTCAGCGGGCCCGACGCCCCGCCGACGGTCGGCAACTGCCTTCCGGTCAGCAAGATTCCTCTCGGTTCCGACATCCATAATATTGAACTCTGCCCGGGCCGTGGCGGTGTGTTGTGTCGCACGGCCGGCGTGAAGGCGGTTCTGGTCGCCTGTGAGTCCGGTTGGGCGCAGATCACTCTTCCGAGCGGTGAAATCCGTCGTATCCCCAGTTCCTGTCGCGCTGTCATCGGCGTGGTCGGTAACAGTGAACACATGAACATCGTGATCGGTAAAGCCGGGCGCTCCCGCTGGATGGGTCGCCGTCCTTCGGTTCGCGGTGCCGCGATGAACCCGGTCGACCACCCGCACGGCGGGGGTGAAGGCCGTACCAAGGGGGGGCGTCATCCGGTCACTCCCACCGGGAAACCGACGAAGGGCACCTCGACCCGTAACAAGAAAAAGCCGAGCAACAGCGCGATCATCCGTCGCCGCCGCAGCCGCCGCTACGGCGTTCTGAAGCTTGGGTAATCGTTGGCATATATCATCACACATACAAAAACCAAACAAGAAGTCACTAACCAAAAGTCCAGATAATTAGGCGGGCAAGTAATGAGCAGATCGCTGAAGAAAGGTCCTTACGTCGTCGCGAGTGTGTATGACAAGGTTATGAAACTCGATCAACAGAACAAAAAAGAGCCGATCAAGACCTGGGCGCGCTCTTGCACGATTCTTCCGGAGTTCGTGGGCCACACCTTTATGGTTCATAACGGCAAAGTCTTCGTCAAGGTCTTTGTGACCGAAGAAATGGTCGGGCACAAACTGGGCGAGTTCTCTCCGACCCGTGTCTTCCGCGGCCACGGCGGTAAAGGGAAGCGTTAATAGTCGCAACTAACGGTTTGTTCGTTTCAAGTTAAAAGATCTTAGGTGTTCAGATGCAAGACTCCATCAGTAATAAATATACCGCTAAGCACAAGTTCGCGGTCATCAGCGCGCAGAAGGTTCGTCCTTTTGCCGATCTGATCCGCGGTCAGTATGCCGATGACGCGATGAATATTCTGAGGGCTTACCCGAATCGCGGTGCGCGTTTGGTCGAGAAGGTGCTCAAGAGCGCCATGGCCAATGCCGAAGACCTCAACGAATCTGATCCCGACAACCTCGTGGTTGTCGAAGTTCAGATCGACGGCGGCCCAATGTTCAAGCGTTTTCGTGCGAAGGCGCGCGGTATGTCGAGCGTGATCAAGAAACGGACGAGTCACATTACCGTTACGCTCGGTTAGTCATAAACGCAAATTCACATCGAACATAAATTTCAAAGGACCACGAGAGGCACTATGGGCCAAAAAGTAAATCCGATTGCATTCCGAACCGGCATTATGGAAGACTGGAAAAGTCGCTGGTATGCGGGTAAAAAAGAATTTTCGACCCTTCTGGTCGAAGACAAGAAAATTCGTGATTACATCAAGAAGACGAGAGATGCCGAAGGTCGTCTGCTCTATCCGGCAATCGCGAAAATCGAAATCGAACGTACACGAGACGAAGTTCACGTGACGATTAAAACATCCCGCGTCGGCGTTGTGGTCGGCAACAACGGCAAAAAGGCCGAAGAGCTCCAAAATCAGCTCCAGGTCCTGACGGGTCGCCGCATCAACCTCGACGTTCAGTCTGTCGATAATCCCGAGACTTCGGCTCAGTTGGTTGCCGAAGATATCGGCGACCAACTGGTCAAGCGTGCCGGGTTCCGTCGCACCATGAAAAAAGCGATGGAAAACGCCATGAATGCCGGTGCCAAGGGAATCAAAATTCAGCTCTCCGGTCGTCTGGGCGGTGCCGAAATGGCTCGCCGCGAAAAGCAGGCGACGGGCTCGATTCCGCTCTCCACCCTGCGTGCTAAGATAGACTACGGGTTCTCTGAGGCGAAGATCGCTCAGGGACATATTGGAATTCAAGTTTGGATCAATCAAGGCGAATATAACAGCGAGGACGACAACAATGGCCAGAATGCCGAAAAGGGTAAAACATCGAAAAATACAAAGAGGGCGTATAAAAGGTAAGGCCACTCGCGGCCAGACCGTCGCTCTCGGAGATTTTGGTCTTCAGACACTCGAAGGCGGCTGGATCAGCGCTCAGGTCATTGAGGCCGGCCGTATTGCCGCTCAGCAGTATCTTCGTGCCGAAGGTAAACTTTACGTCCGCATCTTCCCCCACAAGTCGGTTACATCGATTCCGCTTGAAACCCGTATGGGTAAGGGGAAGGGGGAACCCGACTACTGGGCTGCCGTGGTTCGTCCCGGTACGGTCATGTACGAGATCGCTGGTGTTCCCGAAGAGACAGCGAAGCTCTGCTTCAACCGTCTGGCTCACAAACTACCCGTGAAGTGCAGAATGATTCGGCGGCGGGTTTTCTGACACGAAACGCGATACCACGAACGCATTAAACTCGAACCGAATTGCAGGATAGAACGATGAAAGCGAAAGAAATCAGAGAAATGAGCCAAGAGCAACGGGCAGCCTTTCTTAAAGAGACGACCGACAAGCTCTTCAAGCTTCGGGTTCAGGCCAGGATGGAACGCCTCGACTCCCCCAGTGAAGTCGCCAAGGCCAAGCGCCTGATCGCCCGCATCAAGACGGTTCAGGCCGAGGCCGGTCGGAACGGTTAATCCGGCATCCGAAGAAGAAGCATCCGAACAATACAAGTTTTCGATAGAGGACGAAAATGCCTAAGATGAAAGTTGTTGGTGTCGTTAAGACCGACAAGATGAAGAAGACCCGACGGGTCGAAATTCCCCGTCTGATGAAGCATCCCAAGTACGGGAAATACATCAAAACGCGGACCGTATGCTACGTTCACGACGAAAACGAAGAGTCTTCCGTCGGCGATACCGTAGAGATTGAGGAATGCCGTCCGATGTCGAAACTCAAGAGATGGCGACTGGTCAATATTCTCCGCAAGGCGGAAGTGATCGAAGCCGGTGAATAAGATTTCCTCAAGTTACCTGTAAAGAGCAATCCCTAGATAAGATTAGTGAGTGATCTAAAATGATCCAGATGCAAACTCGTTTGGATTCGGCCGACAACACCGGGGCGAGAGAGCTCCAGTGTATCAAGGTTCTGGGCGGGACCCGCCGCCGCAGTGCCGGGTTAGGCGACATCATCGTCTGCAGCGTCAAGTCGGTCATTCCCGGAAGCGCCGTGAAAAAAGGGTCTATCGTCAGGGCGGTCATCGTCCGGACAAAGAGCCCCACGCGCCGTGAAGACGGTAGTTATATTCGCTTTGATTCCAATGCCGTCGTCTTGATTGACCACGACAAAAACCCGAGAGGCACCCGTATTTTCGGTGCCGTCGCCCGTGAACTGCGAGATCTTGGCTTTATGAAAATCGTCTCCCTGGCTAGCGAGGTGGTCTGATGAAAATTAAGAAAAATGATACGGTAAAGGTTCTTTCGGGCCGGGACCGCGGCGAAAAAGGAAAGGTTCTTTCCGTCGATCGCGAAAACAAGATGGTTACGGTAGAGGGTGCCAACGAGGTCTTCCGTCACGTGAAGCGCTCGCAGCGGAACATGCAGGGTGGTCGCCTTTCGAAGAGCATGCCTCTTCCGGTCGCCAAAGTTATGTTGATCTGCCCGACCTGCCAGCGTCCGACCCGCGTCAAGATGGGTGTGAACGCTTACGGCAAAAAGACGCGTGTCTGTAAGAAGTGCGGCGTTGCGATCAACTGAGGTTACATAAGGTCCCGAAGAAGTCGGTCCAAACATAAACGGTTACGAACATAGTACAGTAAAGGAAAACGGCCATGGTGCCCAGACTTTTGGAAAAATACAACGAGACGATCGTTTCGTCTTTAACCGAAAAGCTGAAGAAGACGAACGTCCATACCGTCCCGAAACTTGAGAAGATCGTTGTCAATATGGGTGTCGGAAGCGCTATCCAAGATAAAAAATATCTTGAAGAGGCTATCGATGTTCTGACCCAAATCACCGGTCAGAAACCGGTTGTCACGAGCGCCCGCCGCAGTATCGCCGGTTTCCGGCTCCGCGAGGGGATGCAGATCGGTTGCAAGGTCACGCTCCGCGGCCACCGCATGTACGAGTTTATGGATCGTCTGATTTCGATCGTCCTTCCCCGTGTCCGCGACTTCCGCGGTCTGAACCCGAACAGCTTTGATGGCCACGGGAACTACAACCTGGGTCTTTCGGAACAGTTGGTCTTTCCGGAACTGAATCCCGACAAATACACCAAGAGCCAGGGTATGAACATCACGTTCGTCACCAACGTCGAAAGTGATGATGAGGCCCGCGAACTTCTTCGCGCCTTTGGTATGCCTTTCAAAAACGAAGCAACCGCCAACTGATATACGCAAAAGGTAACAAGACAAATGGCAAGCAAATCGAAAATCGCAAAAGCCAATCGGGTCCCGAAGTTCAGTACCCGTCTGGAAAATCGTTGCAAACTCTGTGGCCGTCCCCGCGCTGTTTACCGCAAGTTCGGTGTCTGCCGGATCTGTTTCAGAAAGTTGGCGGACCAAGGACTGATTCCCGGCGTCAAAAAGGCGAGTTGGTAATATTAGTAAATAAGGAGTAAATGATAATGTATACAGACCCCGTAGCTGATATGCTGACCCGTGTCCGAAACGCCCTCGACGTCGAGCGCAACTATGTGACGGTTCCTTATTCCCAACTCAAAGCGCGCATCACCGATGTTCTGAAACGGGAAGGCTATATCTGGGATTACGAAGTCGTCGAAGACGGCAAGTTCAAGGCAATCAATATCCTTTTGAAATACGGTCCCAACGGCGAACGCGTGATCAGCCACATTCAGAAGGTCAGCAAGCCCGGTCGTCGTTTCTTCAGCGGTCCGAAAGACCTGCGCCCGGTTCTCAACGGGTTCGGTATCGTCATCCTCAGCACCAACAAGGGAGTGTTGAGTGACCGTGAAGCCCGGAGGGATAACGTCGGCGGAGAGGTCCTCTGCGAAGTTTGGTGATTTGCGTCCCGGGTTCGAATGAGAGAGAATAACAACTTTGAGTTATAGTAAAAACGTAGGGTAAATCATGTCTCGAATTGGTAAGAAGCCTGTCGTTGTTCCCGACGGCGTCGAAGTCACGATCGCCGAAGGTGTCATCACGGTCAAAGGTCCTAAAGGGGAATTGCAGCAGGCCTACCGGCCGGAAGTTGCGCTGAGTTTTGATGCCGACGCCAAGCAGATCGTTTGCGAACAACGTGTTCCGGGACGAATCGGAAACGCGATGCATGGTCTTTACCGTGCGCTGGTTCAGAACATGGTGATCGGCGTCTCGCAAGGGTATGTCAAAAAGCTCGAAATTTTCGGAACGGGTTACCTGATGGCGGTGGCGGGCGATGTTCTTCAGGTGCGTGCCGGTTTCGCCAACGAGATCCACAAGAAGATTCCCGCCGGGCTGAAGGTTACCTGCCCCGATCAGCAGCATTGCACGATCGAAGGATGCGACAAACAGCTCGTCGGTCAGTTTGCCGCCGATATCCGTATGATCCGCAAGGCCGAGCCTTACCTCGGCAAGGGTCTGAAGTACGAGGGTGAAGTCATCCGCCGTAAAGAAAATAAGGCCGCCGGCAAGAAGTAAAATAGCAAGCAGGGACATTCAGTCAGAACGAACGTTCGAAACAATAAAGAAGGTTAAGTGGTAAAGCCGTGAGAAAGCAAAAGCGATTGAATATTCAGAGAAAGGTCCGCAAATTCCGGGTCACCAACGCGGTGAAGCGTCATTCCAATCGACCTCGTCTTTCCGTCTTCCGCAGCGCGAAACACATCTACGCGCAGATCGTAGACGACAACGAACACAAGACGCTCGCGTCGGCCTCGACCATGGATAAATCGTTCAGAGCCCAGAACCTCTACGGCGGAAATGTCGCCGCCGCCGCGGTTGTCGGTAAGGCTGTCGCCGAGCGTGCTCTGGCCGCCGGTGTGAAGGAAGTCTGTTTCGACCGTGGCGGGCACAAGTATCACGGCCGCGTTAAAGCTCTGGCCGACGCTGCCCGTCAGAACGGTTTGGATATCGGCGCGATGGCCGAAGAAGAAGAGTCCGTGCCGCGAAAAGGAAAGCCAGCCAAGCCAGCCAAGCCAGCCAAGCCCGACAAGCCTGCCAAGGCCTCCAAGAAATAAGCGCAAAACAGATTAGGCAGAAATTAAATTATAGAAAGCATTCATCTAGCAAATAAGAGTGGGTTGTTATGTCAACTGAAAGAATTCAGGGCGAACTGATTGACAAAGTGGTGAAGATTCGACGCTGCGCCGCGGTTGTCAAGGGTGGTCGCCGTTTTAGTTTCTCGGCGTTGGTGATCGTCGGCGATCGTCAAGGTAGGGTCGCTTGGGGCTACGGCAAGGCAAACGAAGTTCCCCCCGCTGTCGATAAGGCTGTCCAAGACGGCAAGCGCAAGCTCGCCAAAATCAGCCTCGACGGTTCGACGATCCCGCACAACGTGATCGGAACCTTCGGTTCGGCCAAAGTCGTGCTGTTCCCCGCCCGCCCCGGTACCGGGGTCATCGCAGGTTCGGCTGTCCGCGATGTTTGCGAAGCTTGCGGCATCGCCGACATTCTGACCAAGTGCTACGGTAGCACCAACCCGACAAACCTCGTCAAAGCCACGATTTCGGCCTTGGAAAGTCTCCGCTCCAAGAGTGAAGTCGCCAAACTGAGAGGAGTGGAGCTCTAATGGATATCAGCACCGTCAATCAAGAAGTCAATACCCACAAAGGCAAAAAGCGCGTTGGCCGCGGTAGCGGTTCCGGTTATGGTAAAACCGCCACACGCGGCACAAAAGGTCAGGGTTCCCGTTCCGGGTTCTCTCTCCCCGTTACATTCGAAGGGGGCCAGATGCCTCTGGTGCGTCGCGTCCCGAAACGCGGATTCAATAACAAACGGTTTGCCGATGTGGTCGAATCGGTGACGCTCGCGACCCTCGCCGCCCTATTCGACGGTTCGGAAGCGATCACGCCCGACCTTCTCAAACAGCGCCGTATTGTCGATGCCAAATCCGAATACGTGAAGGTCATCGGCAACGATACGCTCGATAAGGCTTTCAACGTCAAAGCCCACGCATTTAGCAAAGGGGCTCAGGCCGCGATCGAAAAGGCGGGTGGTTCCGTCGAGGTTCTTCCCCGGAAAAAGCCCGTCGTCAAAAACAAGATGAAGCAGAAAAACGCCGGCTGAGTTTTGACGTGTTAAACTCGATGAAATACATAGGATGTCTGTAATGAATTCAGCAGTCTTTCCGAAGACTGCTGAATTCTCATTTATAACAATGATTGTTCAAAGAGGTTGTTCAGATGTTTGAAAAACTGCGAACAATATTCTCGATTCCCGAATTGAGAAAAAAGATATTGCTCACGCTCGGTCTTCTGGCGGTTTATCGTCTCGGGTGGAACATTATGCTTCCGATGGTGAATGCGGGCGCTCTCAAGGGGCTGGTGAGCGGAAGCAACTTCTCGGAACTTCTTGACCGCGTCGCCGTCTTCAGCGGCACGCAGCTCGACCAGATGACAATCTTCGGGCTGGGGATTATGCCCTACATTTCCGCCTCGATTATCTTCCAGCTCCTGGCCGCGGTTTGGGAGCCGCTCGAGAAGCTCCAAAAAGAGGGGGAAGCGGGCCGGAAGAAAATTAACGAGTATACCCGCTACGCGACCATCGCCATCTGCATCCTTCAGAGCTACCTCTACATTCAGACGCTCAACGCCCAGTCGCAGGCCGGTCAATCGATCTTTTACGAGAATTGCGTTACCGCCTCGGGGGCATTGCGGTTCTCGTGGCTCTTTATGGCCGTCTTGATCATGACCACCGGAACCGCCTTCCTGATGTGGCTTGGGGAACAGATCGACGAATACGGTATCGGTAACGGGATCAGCCTTCTGATCATGGCCGGTATTTTGGCCAGTGCTCCGGCAGCGATCCGTGACCTGTGGAACAAAGCCTCGGCGAGCGGCGGTCTGACCCTCGGTACCGATTTCGGTGTTGAAACGATCGCCATTTTGATATCGTTGTTCTTCCTGGTCGTTCTGGCCGTCGTCTTCGTCATGAAGGGGCAGCGCCGGATCCCAACGCAGAGCGCCAAGCATGTACGTGGCCGTCAGGTCTACGGCGGTGCGCGTCAGTATCTTCCGCTTCGCGTGAACCAGGCGGGCGTCATGCCGATCATTTTCGCCAGCAGCCTTTTGATGTTCCCCCAGTTCCTGGTCGCCTACATGGTTCAGCACTGGGCCGACCCGACCACCTTTATGGGGAAGTTCTCGGCGATGCTTAACGGTGTCTTCAACCGGGAATCCTCCTTCACCTATGTGGTGATGGAGATCGTCCTGATCTACTTCTTCTGTTACTTCTGGACGGCTGTTACCTTCAACCCGAAAGATATGGCAGATAACTTGAAGAATCACGGCACATTCATCCAGGGGTACCGCCCCGGCAGCCGAACCGCCGATTATCTTGAAAAGGTCATGCTCCGCATCACCTATGTCGGCGCAGGCTTCCTGGCGATCATCGCTATCGCCCCGACGATCATTATGGCGATGCTCCATGTGGACTATCGAATCGCCGGCTTCTTCGGCGGGACGAGTCTTTTGATTGCCGTGAGCGTGGTGATCGATCTGGTCGACAAGATCGACAGTCACCTGATCATGCGCAACTACAAGGGGATCATCGAAAAGTAACCGGCCTTCATTAATGCCCCTGCCATGGGGGTATTCAGATCATAGACAGGGGTTTTACCATGGGAATGAAAATCGTACTTGTCGGTCCTCCCGGGTCCGGAAAAGGGACACAAGGTGAGCGGATCGTGAACAAGTATCATCTGATTCATCTTTCGACGGGGGATATGCTTCGCGCCGCGCGCGACGCCAAGACTCCGGTTGGCCTCGAAGCCGAAAAATATATGGCTGCCGGGCAGCTCGTTCCGGACGAGGTGATCATCGCCCTCGTCAAAGAACGAATCTCTCAGCCCGATGCCGACCGGGGGTTTCTCTTCGACGGGTTTCCGCGCACCGTTGTTCAGGCCGAAGCGCTCGATAAAGTCCTGGCCGAACAAGGGACCAAGCTCAACGTGGTTCTCGAACTCCAGGTGCCCGAAGAGATCCTCTTCACCCGTTTGGCCTCGCGCGGTCGGGCCGACGATAAGCCGGAAGTGATCCGGCAGCGTCTGGTCTCGTACGACGAGCAGACTGCTCCACTGGTCGGCTACTACCAAAAAGCCGGTATTCTCGAGTCGATCGATGGTGCCGGGACGATCGAAAGCGGTTTTGCCCGTATTGAAAAGGTCCTTGACGCTTACGCGGAAGGCAAGTAATGCCTCTCAAGACGGAATCAGAAATTCTGAAGATGCGCAAAGCCGGACTCTTGGTCTGGTCGGCCCATCACCTGATTTCCGAGATCATTCACGTGGGGATGACAACCGAAGAGCTGGATGCCGAGGTTGACAGACTCTTCGCCGCAAACAAGGCACTTGCCTGTTTCAAGGGTGTGCCGGGGCGGCGATTCCCCTATCCTTCGGCGACCTGCATCTCGATAAACGAGCAGGTCGTCCACGCGATTCCTTCCGATCGTAAGATTCAGGACGGAGATATTGTCAGTGTCGACACCGGTTGTAAGATTGGCGGCTGGTGCGGCGACGCCGCCGATACCTACCTGGTCGGCACGGTCGATCAGGAATCAAAAAAGCTCGTTGATACAACCCGAGCCGCGCTCCATTTGGCGATTGAGAAACTCAAGACCGCAAAAATGTGGAGCGAGGTGGCCGGTCAGATGGAACGCTGTGTCAAAAAGAATGGATTTTCGGTCGTAGAGGTCTTTGTCGGCCACGGAATCGGTCGCCAAATGCATGAGGAACCACAGGTTCCGAACTACGTCTACAACGGTTTTCTCCGGTATGGGGATTTCAAAATCCAGCCGGGGGTCGCGATCGCGATCGAGCCGATGGTCAACGCCGGGTCGAAGCGCGTTCGTGAAGGTCGTGACGGTTGGGAGATCACGACCGTCGACGGCAAACGGAGCGCCCACATTGAACATACTGTCGGAATTCTTTCCACAGGTCCCATTGTCTTGACCGGGCCGCCGCGCGATGCCGAAGAAGAAGCGATGGTAAAAACCTTTTTCCAGCGCTATCAAGGGAAGTGAGACCGAAAGATTTTCAAAAAATGTCCGTTTTTTGTGGATTTCGGTTGAATTTATTAAATTATTGGTTTTTCTGCCCCCCTTGTAAAAGGAAAAACCTTTTGTATAATTTTACAAGAGATTTTTTCTGGGTCGGGGGGGTTGCCTAGTAGTGTCCCCCCGGCCTACAAGACGTCTGGGGAACATGCGCATGTATAGTCATATATAGTCAAGAGTGCCATCATGAAAGTCCGTGCAAGCGTTAAGCGTATTTGCGAAAATTGCAAAGTGGTCAAACGGAATGGCAAGGTCTACGTGATCTGCAATAATCCGCGTCACAAGCAGCGTCAAGGCTAAAACTACCACAGATCCTAGGGAGAGATATAGATGCCTCGTTTATTGGGTGTTGACATTCCGAATAACCGTCCAACCGTTGTTTCCTTGACCTACCTCTACGGAGTCGGCCCGTACATCGCTGCGGAACTTTGCCGTAAAGCCGGCGTCGATCCGTTGGCCCGCGCCAAAGACCTCACCGAAGAAGAAGTTGCCAAGCTGGCCGTTCTTCTCGACAACGACTACAACGTCGAGGGGCAGCTTCGCCGTCAGGTCAATCAGAATATCTCGCGTCTTCGGGAGATCGGCTGTTACCGTGGGATCCGTCACCGGAAGGGGTTGCCGGTTCGCGGTCAGCGCACCAGGACGAATGCCCGTACCCGTAAAGGCCCCAAGAAGACCGTTGCCGGGAAGAAGGGCGTGAAGGACCTCCGTTAGTTTGCCTCGTCGTCGCGGCTGGGCGTGCGGCCGCGTGTTCGGCAGTCGGCGGTCGTTTCGGCAGATGCATTTAAAACAAACAAAGATAATAACCGCATACCCATTTTGGAGAGAAAAAAGTGGCGAAAGTTGTTGCGAAAAAGCGTAAGGTCAAGAGAACCGTTGCGAGCGGTGTTGCTCACATCAAGGTGTCCTTCAATAACACGAATGTGACGATCACCGATGCCGCGGGCAACGTTCTTTGCTGGGCAACGGCGGGGACGTCCGGGTTCAAGGGAAGCCGTAAGAGTACCCCATTCGCCGGCCAGATGGCCGCGCAACAGGCCGCCGACAAGGCCAAAAAATACGGGATGAAAGATCTCGACGTCAAGGTCAAGGGACCGGGTAGCGGCCGCGACATGGCGATCACCGCCCTGCAACAGGCCGGTCTGACCGTCAAGACGATCGAAGACGTCACCCCATTGCCGCACAACGGTTGCCGTCCTCCGAAACGCCGTCGCGTCTGAGTATGCCTTCTCCCCAGTGGGTTGGTATCTTCCTTGACATAACCAAATACTGAGAGACAAAACTAGAAGAGAAACGATTTATATATCACGGTTTGGAGTGATTTGATATGGCTCGAGAAACGGGTGCTGTTTGTAAAAAATGTCGTCGTGAAGGGGTCAAGCTCATGCTCAAAGGGGCGCGTTGCAAAGGCCAAGGATGTGCGATGAATCGCCGGGCGTTCGCCCCGGGCATGCATGGCATGAAGCGCGGCAAGCAAACCGATTACGGCATTCGCCTTCGTGAAAAGCAGAAGGTCAAGACGTTTTACGGCGTGCTCGAAAAGCAGTTCCGCAAGTATTATCGCATGGCCGAAGTCGCCAAGGGGAACACCGGGAAGGTCCTGATGTCGATCCTGGAGCGCCGTCTTGACAACGTCGTTTATCGTCTTGGATTCGCCTACAGCCGCGCTCAGGCCCGTCAGATCGTCGCCCACGGTCATATCCTGGTCAACGGCAACCGCGTTGATATCCCCGGCTATCTCGTTCGTCCCGGAGATGTCATCTCGGTCAAGAACCGGAAGTCGAGTCTCGAAGCGGTCAAAATGGCTGTCATCGAAGGTCTCCACGATGTTCCCGAATACCTCGCCAAGTCCGATACCGAAGTGCCGAGCGGTACGGTTCTCCGTCTCCCCGAGGCCGACGATGTCGCCGTACCGGTTGACGCTCGCGGTGAATCTGTTCCGTTCCAGCCCCAGTTGATCGTCGAGCTCTGTTCGAAGTAAATAAGCCGTCTTTAGGCGTCTTTATGTTGCTTTATCGAACAGCTAACCTTTGCGCGGAGTTACAAGATGAAAATTAATTGGAGAGGAATGGAATTACCGAGTAAGGTCGCGGTCAGCGAACTTACCGATACTTATGGCGAATTCACGGTTGAACCCTTCGAACAAGGGTATGGGCTTACCATCGGTAACAGCCTTCGTCGGGTTCTCCTGTCGAGCCTCGAAGGAAGCGCGATCACCTCGATGAAGATCCGCACCGACGGCGGCCATATCGTTCCGTCCGAATTCTCGACGATTAAAGGAGTCCTCGAAGACGTTACCGAAATCGTCCTCAATATCAAGTCGGTCATCGTCAAGGTGACCGATGACAAACCTCAGCATGTCATCCGTATCGACAAGAGCGGCAAGGGTGAAGTGAAAGCCGGTGACATTCTCCTTGACATGGGTGTTGAGGTCATCAATCCCGAGCTTCACATCGCCACCCTGACCGATGACGTCAAGTTCGAGGTCGGAATGGTCGTCGAAAACGGGCGCGGATACGTTCCGGTCGAAGAGGCAATGAACAATCGCGACCGCAACGAAGACCGCGGTGTGATTCCTTTGGACGCGGCGTTCAGCCCGGTCCTCCGCGTTCAGTATCTCGTCGAGCCGACCCGTGTCGGTCAGAAGACGACGTACGACAAATTGACTATCCGCATTTGGACCGACGGTTCCATCGAACCGAGTTTGGCGTTGGTTGAGGCCGCCAAGATCCTCCGGAAGCACCTCAACCCATTCGTCCAGGATGCCGATCTCGGCGCGACAGTCTTCGCGAGAGGCACCCAGCAGGCAGGCAGTGGGCGCGATCCCTTCATGGAAGAGTTCCTTCTTCGCCCGATCACGATGCTCAATCTTTCGGTTCGTGCGACGAACAGCCTCGATGCCGACGACATCAAGACGATCCGCGACCTGGTTTTGCGCACCGAGGACGAATTGATGACCCTGCGCAACTTCGGCGTTACTTCGCTCGAAGAAGTCAAAACAAAACTCAGGGAGAACAACCTCACGTTGGGGATGCGTCTTTCATGATACATGTGTGCGGTCTTTCCGCGCATCATCATAACAACATTAACAAAATCACCGATTCACCATGCCGCCCCGGGCGGCATCTCAAGACCGACAGGGGCTAAGGCCATGCATCATAGGAAAGCAGGAAGAAAACTTGGACGTAATCCGAATCATCAGCGCGCTCTTCTGAGAAATCTGGCGTCGGCGCTGATCCTGACCGAACGTGATCCCGAAGACTTTGATACCGCCGAAATGGCTCCGAAGGTGGCGGGCCGTATTACCACGACCCTCGTCAAAGCCAAAGAACTTCGTCCGTTCGTCGAGCGATGTGTGACCCTTGGCGTCAAGGCCCAAAAACATATCAAGGCTGCCAATGAGCTCAATTGTAAAGCCGCCCGCGGAACAGACGAATGGAAGAAATGGCGTCAGGGCGAAGGGTGGAAAGCCTGGATGAAAGAAGCAGCCCCGGCTCTGGCGTACCGTCGTCGGGCCCTGCAGCTCCTCGGCTCAAAAGAAGCTGTTTCCATTTTGTTCGACAAGGTCGCTCCCCGCTACACCGAACGTGCCGGCGGTTATACCCGCATTCTTCGTCTGGCCACCCCACGTCTCGGCGATTCCGGTAAACGGGCGATCATCGAGTTCGTCGGTAAAAACGATCGTGCAAAGAAGGTTGCGGCCATCGTTCCGACGGTGGAGTGATCTCCGTCTGTCGGCAAAATATGCGGAAATTACGAAGGAGGGAATCGTTTTGATTCCCTCTTTTTGTTGGTGGGGGGGGTTCCTGACCCCCCTCTGACCGGGAAGAACCCTCTCTTTTTCGGAAATGGGCCGATGGGCGAAAAGTTCTTCAATTATACCGACCCGATTCGTGCGGTGTGTAAAGACATCGTCTTTCGCCTGCCGATCTTTTCGCGGATACGGATAGAGAACGTTGCCCTTTCGTTGGTTCGCACACGGAGTCGAGAGCTGTACGGTATTTATGCCTCGATGACCCCCTTGCGATTTGCCCGTGGCGAATTGCGAGGGATGCGAGACGGAAGACTCTTGGAGATGCCACAGCTGACCGACCGCGAGAACCGTCCGGTCCTCTACGTCCTCACGATCTACATTCCCCGATTCGTCGATCTATCGATTACCGAAAAGATCAATACGCTGATACACGAACTCTATCATATCGCTCCGGCGTTTGATGGTTCGCTCCGTTCGTTCGGCGGGCGATATTTTGCACACGGGGCCTCCCAGAAAGAGTATAATCGGAAAGTCGCGGAACTTTCCCGACAATGGCTTAAGACAGATCCGCCGCCGGAACTCTGGGAGTTTCTCTGTTACGATTTCAAGACCCTCTGTGCCCGTTGCGGCGGGGTGACCGGCGACTCGGTTAAGATCCCGCCCCTAAAAGTCGTTCGCTAGAGGGGATCTTCCGATACGCCGCGGCGCCAGGCGGAACCGCGGGATATGACGATTCGATGAAGACGAGCCCGACCAACCACGCTGAAAGGGCGGAACAAAAGCGATTTCTCCCGCTGATCGCGGGCGTGCTCCTCTTTTCGTCGCTCCTTTTCGTTCTTTTTGGCAGTATTATTTTCGGCGGAGAACAGTTTGCCTACCGTGACGCAGGGTATTACCATTACCCGTTCGGAAAGCAGATTCTCGACGATTCGGGGAAGATTCCGCTCTGGGACCCTTACGAAAACCTGGGGGTACCACTGGCCGGGAACCCCGTGGCGGCGGTCTTCTATCCGGTGCGGATTGCCGTATTTTCCGGTACCCATTTCGGGCTTTCGTACGACGCCTGCTTCAAATTCTATATTCTGCTTCACCTGGCGATCGCCTTTGCCGCGTTCCTGTATTTGGCGCATACGCCGCGGTCGGGCCAAGGCCAAGGGCCGCTCGTCTCGCGCCCGGGGAGTCTTGCCGCCGCACTGGCCTGGACCTTCGGGGGGACCGTACTCTTTCAGACGACGAATGTTCCGTTCCTGGCCGGTGCCGCTTGGCTCCCCCTGTTGATCGGCGCGGAAATTCGACTCTTGACCCGTCCGACCTTTTCGGCGTGTGCCGCTGCCGTCTTTGCCCCGGCCCTGATGATCACCGGCGGTGACCCGCAGACGGCGCTTTTCGGTACCCTTCTGTTTTTTCCGTTTTTCTTCGGTCTGAAGAAAGTGTCCGCGTCGGGGAGAACCCGCGGCGGAAACGAGGGAATCCCCGACGGCGGCGGCCGCGCCATGACCGCTTTCGGCTGCTCGATTTTTTTGGCGCTGACCCTTTCCGCCATCCAGATTCTCCCCGCTGCCGAAACCGCGCTCCTTTCGAGCCGACACCGGCAAAACTCCTCTTCGGCGGTCGAGCTGCGCGAGGCCGAACGGGAAATATATAACTTTTCGGTCCCCCCGTGGCGGGTTACCGAGTTCTTTTGGCCCGGGATCGGAGGAGACGAGTTTCCCGAGAATACCCGCTGGTTTACCGCGCTTCCAAACGATCGGCAGGTTTGGACCCCTTCACTCTATCTGGGGCTTTTTCCGTTGTTGGCCGCCCTTTCGGTCTTTCGCTTACGATGGCGAAAAGGGGAAGAAGGGGAGTCGGAACGGATCAGAGTACTGATGACCTGGCTTACGCTCTTTGCCCTGGCGGCAGCTTGGGGCGGGTTCGGGCTCGGTTGGCTCAAACGGATTCTGACCGAACCGGGAGGCGTTCCGGCGTGGACGTTCCGTGACGGTGATCCGGTCGGCGGTGTCTACTGGTTTCTGACCCGGCTTGTTCCCGGCTGGTCGGCGTTCCGCTACCCCGCCAAGATGATGACATTTGCCTCGCTGGCCCTCGCCCTGTTGGCCGGGATCGGTTGGGATCGGTACACCGCGCCGGGGCACAAACACCGAACCGTCTCCCCCGGTCTTCTCCTCCTTTTTGGCCTGTCGGTCGCCGGGCTTTGCGTTGTTTGTTTCTCCCACCCGACGCGACTTGCGGCGCGTTTCGGCATTGACTTCGTTTCGGTTCGGACCCTCTACGGCCCGCTCTTGATCGACGGGGCGAAAACCTCGGCCGCAATGGCTTTTGCCCGGACCGCCGTCTTGACCCTTCTGCTCGTTTCGGTTCCCTTTCTGCGGAAGATTCCGCATGTTGCACGGCGGGGGAAATTCTTTGCGGTGGCGGGACTTCTCCTTTTGTGTGTCGATCTGGCGGCGGCGCAGAAGTGGATGACCCGCGGCGTGCCCGAGACGGCGTTTCGGACAAAGTCTCCGATCGCGGCGGAACTTTTCCGCCTCACCTCCGGCCGCGCCGCGCCGCCACGGCTGTTTCGCGACTCGTTCCTCTACCCCCGGTCGTTTATCGCCGAATCGTCGGTGAACCGGCTTGAAGAACGGCTTCGCTGGGACCGTCTCACCCTCTTTCAGAAAGATGCCGCCTCGGCGGGGGTCGCGAACATTGACGTGCGCGGAACGTTCGTTCCCGCCGAGTATCTGACCGTCTCTCGCTACTTGCGGAGCGAACTCGGTCGCCTGAAACGTTCCGGCGAACCGTCTCCCGGGTTCAACAGACTCTTGGCGGCGCTCGGGACCGATGCGCTTTTGGTTTCGGTGGGGAAGATTCGATTCGAAGAGATCCCGCACGGGGGGAAACGGGTTCATATTCTTCATCGTCCGGAACGGTTCGCTGTGTGGCAAGACCTCGTTCGCCGCTCGCTCGAGTCTGAACCGCTCGACGGGGAATCGGCCGAAATCGTCTTTTACCGATCGGACCGGCTCGAAATCGAGGCCGAGTTGGTCGAGCCGGGAACCCTCCTCGTTGCCGAGGAATACTGGCCCGGCTGGCGGGCACGCCTGCTGACCGCTTCGGGGGAAGCCGAACTGCCGATTCGTAGGCTCGCTTCGGTCTTGCGCGCGGTGGACCTGCCCGCCGGAAAGTCGCGCGTGACGATGGAGTACCGCCCACTCTCTTACCGGGTCGGGGCCGCAATTACCGCCGCTTCGATCTTGTTTCTGTTTGTCGCCGCGCTTTTTACTTTCCTTCCGCCGCGCTTTTCTCCGGAAAAAAGGTGAAAGGTGGCATTTTGGCGTGTTAGTGGGTATACTTTTCTAGGTTGCGCGGTTTTTAAACGATTTTCCTCCGACTTCATGGGGCGAGGATTTTATGCTGACACTTTTTATCCCCATTCTATTTATGCTTTTCCTCGGTTACTATTTTGCCGAGGCGTTTAAACTCTTCTGCCCTTCTGTGGAAGGATTCGAGCTTTCTATTGCTTCGGCCTGGTGCGCGTGGTACCTGTTTATCTACTTCTTTGTCTCGACGAAAACCGCCAACTGGTCGCTTCTCATCGTTTTCGGTTTGGCGGTTCTCCTGAGACTCCTCGATGCCTGGCGCGAACGATATTACGCCCTCACCATTGGCAACGATGACGATGATGACTACGACGATGATTACGATGACTACGACGATTATGATGAAGATGACGGCTGAGTGAAGGGAAATGTTCGGGAGCGTTTTGGAAGACGAGCAAAACGATGAATCGAAAGGAGAGAATCCATGAACGAATTATTCCGAATGAAACAGAACGCATTGATGTTGTTTTCTCTTTTGGTTCTTCTTGCGGCCGGATGCGGCGGTCCGAACCGGGACGCGGCGACCGACGCCGCGGCGGAGAAGACCACGGCCGAAACGCAGACGACCACCCGGGGAACCGGTGCGGCGCTGGTTGTTTTCTTCTCACGGACCGGCGAACAGTACAACGTCGGTGTGATCGAGAAGGGGAACACGGCAATCTTCGCCGAGATGATCGCCGAACAGACGGGGGCCGACCTTTTTGAGGTCGTCCCGCAGCCGGACAATTACCCAATGGTCTACGACGCGCTGACCGATGTGGCGAAAAAGGAGCAGGATCAGAAGGCCCGGCCGGAATACGCCGGCGAGACGCCCGATCTTTCGAAGTACGATACCGTCTTTTTCGGCGCTCCGGTTTGGTGGGGCGACTGGCCGATGATCATGTACACCTTCTTCGAAAAGAACGCCGACGCGCTTGCCGGTAAGACACTCGTCCCCTTCGCCACGCACGAAGGTTCGGGGCTTTCCGGGTTTGATCGGAAGTTAGAGGCCGTCTGTCAAGGAGCAACGATCGCAAAGGGACTCGCGATCACCGGTTCGGATTGCCAGAGGGAACAGAAGAAGGTTCGCGGGCAGGTAGACGGCTGGCTTGCCGGTCTCGGGTTTGAGAAGAAATAAAAGCCCCGAACCGAGCACCCGGGTAGCAAGGAAGATCGTAAACGGGTAACCAGAAGGAACAGCCAAACGCATCCCACCCGGTTTCGGAAAGTAACGCGCTTGCCGAAACCGGGCTTTTCCTTGACGGCGGGTTGTTCCCGCCGCGCTGCCTCCCGAAAAAGGATTCTTTCCGGATTTCTCCCCGAACTCCTTCTGTCGATATCAACGTTCCCCATCCGAGGAGGGAGACTTGTCGTCAGAAGATGGGGGGCAGCGAAATCCTCTATCGGCACCGCTCGCCGATTTTCCGACCGACCGAACACCTCACGAACGTATTCCCGATAGCAGCGAGGTTCCGGTAGATGGTCGATGAGTCTGGAGACCATTCTCTATCCGACAGGTGGATCTGGGCGACACCGGGCATCGCAATCCGGAGGTGAATGTCAGGAACATCCGGTCTCTTATCCCCGAATGGCAAGAGAATATCTAAGAAGGAGCCGACAACTCCGTTTTTCCCGCGCTGTCGGGTTGTTTTTCGATCGGAAACCGTTTAAAATGAGGTCTGTTCCGGGCCTTTGCCCCACATTCCCCGCCTGGGGAAAATGGAGCAAAGGTCGGCAGGCGAAAACCATTCCAATGGAGATCACAAGATGGGAAAAGTCCTGGTGGCGTATTTCAGTGCGAGCGGGGTGACGGCAGCGCTTTCGAAACGGCTCGCCGAAGCGATTGGGGCCGATTTGTTTGAAATCAAACCAGAAACGCCGTATACGAATGCCGACTTAAATTGGACGAATAAAGCCAGCCGCAGTTCCGTCGAAATGGCCGACCCCGCCTCGCGTCCGGCGATCGCCGCGGCGGTCGACGATTTTCAGCGGTACGACTTTGTCTTTATCGGGTTCCCCATCTGGTGGTATCGTGAACCTTCGATTGTCGATACCTTCGTCGAGATGTACGATTTTACCGGAAAAACGATCGTGCCGTTCGCCACCAGCGGCGGGTCGGGGCTCGGCGATACCACGAAAAACCTGCACGAACTGGCCCCGGGTGCGACGGTTGTCGAGGGGAAACGATTCCCGGGCAACGTCTCGCCCTCTGATCTGAAAACCTGGGCGGCCCAGTGGCTCTGACCGTTTTCGTACGGGGCTCGAGAGCGTTTTTGACTGTTGATTCGATGATTCCCGCAGAATAGAAAATGGAATCCGATCGGTTCCGGGATCCGATTCTACTCAAAGGCACTTAGCCAGGCCGCCGAAAAACGATCCCCGAGGCCCGCTCCCCCTCGTGTCGTCCGTCCGCAAAATCCACGGAATCGTTGTCATGAAAAAAGTCGTTATGAATATTACGATGACGGCGCTTATGTTGATGCTGATGGCGTACTCTCTGATCGGGGAACGATTCCACGAGGTCATCGGCGTGGTGGCCTTTTTCCTATTTCTCCTACACCACATTCTGAACCGAGGATGGTATCGGGGACTTTTGCGGGGCGCATATCCCCCGCGGCGCCTCTTTCGGACGCTTTTGAATCTGCTCCTTTTGTTCTTTGTTGTTTTTCAGCCGCTCAGCGGGGTTTTGATGTCGAAACATTTGTGCCCACCCTTGATTCCCGGCATTTCCGCCTTGGTGCGGGAAGTCCATCTTCTGCTGGCGTATTGGGGGTTCCTGCTCGTTTCGCTGCACGTGGGAACCCACTTGACCCCTTGGGTCAGGCGGGTTCGAAATCGTGGCCAGGGGATAGCTGCCGTGGCTGGGATATGCTGGGGGGCGATTTCCCTCTACGGCGGTTACGCACTTGTGAAACGTGATCTTCCCGATTACCTGTTCCATCGGTCCGGTTTTGTGTTTTTCGACTACGATGAGCCGAGGGTCTTTTTCTTTCTCGACTATTTCGCCGTGATGCTTCTCTTTTTTGCCGCGGGTTATCTTGCGACCGCCGCCTTCGGGGCGAATCAACGAAAGAAAGGCCGAGAGAACGAAACACCGGCCCGCTAGCGGAATTCCGCGACCGTCGGCGTGCGGTCCACCATATGCCCGGAGCGACCGAAATCGGAGAAGCGGTGGGAAGGCCGGAATTCTCCCGCCGGAGCCGTGAAAGCGGCCGATCTCGACCAACCTCCCAAGGGATATTCGGCGGTCGCTCCTTCCGCTTTGTATCGTAGGGTCATGGGCGGAAGCGCTTGCACATTGCCGACGAAAAGGTTATATTATCGAATCGGACAGTTTGGCTAAACTGCGGTAGAACTGATATTTTCGGCCCGGAAGAGAACCGTATGCCCTCCGCGATCTTCAACCCGTCAACGCTTCGGATCATAGATCTTCTCGAGCAGGGGGGGGCACGCGACGTTTTGGCCGTTGGCGGGGCGGTACGCGATTTTCTCTTGCGCGATCCGGAAATTCGAGATGTCGATCTCGAAGTTTACGGCCTGAGCTATTCCCGGATCGCCGAGATTTTGAGACCCTATTATCGGGTTGATCTGGTGGGGCAGGCGTTCGGCGTTTTAAAGGTAAGTCGTCGAGATCCCTCATTGCCAACCGGGCGGTTTGAAATCGATGTCGCGCTCCCTCGGCGCGAATCCAAAAACGGGATCGGGCATAAAGGGTTCGATGTCGACGCCGAGCCGCTCCTCGGTTACGAAGAGGCGTTTGCCCGCCGTGATTTTACGATCAACGCGATCGGGATGCGGCGCGACGGAACGTTGATCGATCCCTATCACGGCAAGAAAGACCTTGAAAAAAAGATTCTTCGTGCGCCGACGGAACACTTTAAAGACGACCCGCTCCGAGTTCTGCGCGGCATGCAGTTCGCCGCGCGGTTTGGCTTTACGGTCGACGAGGTAACACTCGGTTACTGCCGAGAGGTCTTTCCCGAGTTTCCGACCCTCTCAAAAGAACGGATTTATGACGAGTGGCGCAAATGGGCCTTGCGGGGGAAGTACCCTTCGCTCGGCCTTGACGTGCTGAAACGTTCCGGTTGGGTCGCCGCGTTTCCCGAATTGAACGCGCTGATCGGCACACCACAAGATCCGAAATGGCACCCCGAAGGGGACGTGTGGACGCATACCGCGCTCGTTTGTGACGAGGCGCAATTGGCGATCCAACAGGCGAAAGACGCGGGAGAACCGTTTTCGGAACTTGAACGGACGGTCCTGATGTTTGCCGCCCTGGCCCACGATTTCGGCAAGCCGACGGTGACGCTTCGCGATCAGACCGGTACCATTCGTTCGCATGGACATGCCGAACAGGGGGTGGCGCCGACCCGTACGTTTCTCGAAACGATGAGAGCCCCGGTTGGTGTCGTCGATATGGTTTTGCCGCTGGTCCGGGAACATATGGTGATCGTTCACCACATGCTCGATAGCCCGACCCCACGGGCGGTCCGCCGCCTGGCGTGTAAACTCGAACCGGCGTCGCTCCGGCTGTGGGTGACACTCTGTCAAAGTGACGCGCTCGGCTGCTTTCCTCCGGCCACGGAACAGCGAACCATTCGATTCCATGCCGAGGATTGGCTTAATGCCGCTAAAGAGGAAAGCGTGGCCGACGAAAAGCCGGCCGAACTTGTGCGCGGTCGCGATCTGATTCCGCTCGGCGTCAGACCGGGCCCGGAGATGGGGCGGTTGCTTCACCTTGCCTACGAGGCTCAGATCGAAGGGGAGTTCGTCTCGACTCAAGAGGGATTGGCGTGGCTTCGGACACGCGGATTTGTAAAGTAAAGGAGCAGTCTATTGTGTCTATGCGTTCTATCGCGGTGATGAATCAAAAAGGGGGTGTCGGAAAAACGACCACATCCGTCAACCTGGCAGCGGCGCTTGCCCGCCGAGGAAAACGGGTTCTTCTGATCGATATGGATCCGCAGGCACATGCTTCGCTTCACCTCGGGCTGGAACCGACGGCCGAAACACATTCGATCTACGATGTCCTGACCCGCGACGATTCGCTCGAATCGGTCAAGAAACAGCCGATCGAGAACCTTTGGGTGGTTCCTTCCGACCTCAATCTGGCGGGAGCCGAAGTGGAACTGACCGGAGTGGTCGGACGCGAGTTCATCCTGCGCGACAAACTCCGGGCCGATCCGGGGGTGTATGACTATCTGATTTTCGACTGCCCCCCTTCGCTCGGCGTTTTGACGATCAACGTTTTGGCGGCGGCCAAAGAGGTCTTTATCCCGCTTCAGCCGCATTTTTTGGCCTTGCATGGGCTGAGCAAACTGCTCCAGACGATCGAACTTGTTCGCAACCGCCTTAACCGTGATCTGCGCCTGACGGGGATCGTTTTCTGTCTCTACGATTCGTCGACGACCCTGGCGCGGGAAATTTCCGGAGATGTCCGCCGTTTCTTCGACGAGGAAGCCGAACGGGCACCAAATTCCCCCTGGGCCGATGTCGTCCTTTATCGGACGAAGATCCGCCGTAACATTCGTTTAGCCGAAGCGCCGAGTTTCGGAGAGTCGATCTTCGATTATGACCCGAAATCGAACGGCGCCGACGATTACGCCGATTTGGCCGCCGAGGTCGACGGGGGTAAAGAAGAGGTCGACGCCCGACACAAAAAATCCGGAACAGCTTCGCGTCCCGGCTCCGCGGTCTGCTCCGCTGCCGAGCCGATGCCCAAACAACAACCCGAACCAAAGCCGGCACGAATCGAACCGGCAGGCCCGGAACTCGCACACCCCGAAACGGCGCAGGCCGGGGAAAAACCGAAAGGTGCCGGTTTTTTCGCTCCCGACCCGTTACCGATGGAAACAGATTGAGGTAGCCTGATGGAACCCGTGATTACGCTTTTAACCCTCGTTCTCGGTCCCTGGATGATCGTTTACGACGAAGCCTCGCAGCTTTTGAAGCTCGACAATACCAAGCGGCAGATCTCCGTTACCGGAAAGTTCTCTTTTGAAAATGAGGACGGCGTGTGGCAGATCGCTCCGCCGCGCGACGGGGTACGCGACCGAATGGCGCTGGTCAATCCGTGGGGGGCTGTGCAGGGGTACATTACGTTCCGACAGAACGGTGAGCGGCTCGCTTTTATGGTTCAGCATCGGACACGGCAGTTCTATTCGGGAAAACTGATCTTTGACGGACAGATCAGATTCCGCCGCGAAAGTTTTGCCTGTCAGACGGTACCGACCCCCGGCTCGCGCGTACTTTTCCTCGGCTCGGGACCGGCCGATTCGAGTTACTGCGATACCCTTTTTGCTCCGGAAGAGGATCTGGCGCTTCAGGTGACGGGGGGGACGGAAATCCGCCTGACCGACCTGGGCAACGGCCTGTTCGGAATTCGGGCAGTTTGCGATATCGAGAAAGCCGAAGAGGCGTCGATTTTCCTGAACCCCGAACCCGATTATTATAAGTCAAGATATATTCCGTATTATCAGCCACTCGATCGGAAGCGATGTCCTGTCGCACCGACCGGGTGGATGTCGTGGAACGTCTATTTCGACACGGCCACCGCCGAGGATAACCTGGCCGAGGCCCGGCTCGGGAAAGAATATTTTCAGCCGTTCGGGATGGAGTTCTGGTCGATCGAATCGTGGCAGAAAAATTCCGACCGGCTGCCGGTCAGCAAGTTCTATAACCTGAATCTCGAACCGAACGAAGAGCAGTTTCCCGAAGGGATGAAAAAACTTGCCGACGATATCCGCAATCTCGGATTCCGGCCCGGTCTCTGGACGGTTCCTTACGGAACGGGAGATGCCGACTTTTACGAGACGCACAAAGATTGGTTCCTTCACGATACCGAGGGAAAACCGGTCTCGACCTGGGCGGGGCGTTACACAATCGATCCGACGGTTCCCGAGGCAGTCGAAAATATCAGGCGGATTCATGAAGTTGCCGCCCGCGAATGGGGATATGAATTTTTCAAGGTAGACGGCATGTCGGGCGGCGGACCCGCGTATATGGCGCACCTTTACGAGGAACCGGAGATCCGAGCCCGGTTCCGAGATCCGTATTGTTCGAACCCCTTTGAGAAAACGGTCGCCGCGATTCGGAAAGGGATCGGTCCGAACAGCGTTTTCCTGGCATGTCAGGGGCATTACACGGGGCCGGAGGCGGCGTATGCCGATGCGGCCCGGATCGGTGCTGATATCGTCGATTGCAATCAGCCGGTGAAGTGGGAGAACGTCCGGAACCAGGGGGGGCGGACACTGAATCAGATCTTTGTGAACAATATCGCTTTCTATACCGACCCCGACACGCTCCTGGTCGGCGATCTGGATATGGAACAGGCCCGTGTTTCGGCGGTGATCGTCTCGCTTCCCGGTCAGGTTATGTTTAATGGGGACCGGCTTGCCCGACTTTCCGAAGACAAAATCGCGCTCGTGCAGCAGACGTTACCGCCGGCCGACGTTCATCCGATGAACCTGTACCCCTTCTTTGACTACCTGCCGATCTGGAACCTGCGTATTGTTCGTCCGTTCGGCGCTTGGAACACGACGGCGCTCTTTAACTGGGACGATGAAGCAAAAGAGATTTCTTTCTCGTTTGAAGAACTCGGGCTTGACCCGAAGTCCGAGTATTGTCTCTACGAATTCTGGACCGGACAATTTTTCGGGGCCGTTTCCGGATCGTTCTCGATGGAAGTCCCCGCACGCGCGGTGCGGCTCATCTGTATTACGCCTGCCGACCCGAAACAGCCCCGATTTCTATCGAGCAGTCGGCATATTGCCCAGGGCGCCGTGGACCTGACCGGCCTCGAATGGGACGACGCCGCAAAGACACTTACCGGAAAGGTACGACTGGTCGGCGGGCATAAAACGGTTCTGCGCTTTACGCTCCCGGCCGATCTTGTTCCGGCCGACGGACCGGCCCCGCCGGTGATCGGCGGCTATCGACTTTGGGAAAAGGAGTTGGAAACGGAGAAATCGGGCGAGTCGGCCTTTATCCAACGGTTCATCGACAATGATTCGTCTGGCCAGCCGGAATGAAACGCGGCCCGGATACCGCTTTACGGTAAATTCACGCCAACCGCAATTTACGGAATCGAACCATGAAAAGAATGATTTTTCCCTGCGGACTTCTTTTTTCGGCGCTTTGGGCGGCCGGGGGGACGAACATCTCGGCGCAGACGACGACAGTCGGGCCCGTGTTGGGGCAGAACGGTCGATTCGTCCCTTCGGCGTCGGGGATCCTCAACCCCCATATCATTGAGGGGCGGTTCGGTACCTCGGTTCAAGGCAGTTACCTGGCTCCCGAAATCAACCGGCCCGAAAGCCGGTTTTCCTCGAATGCGCTGATGACCCCGAGTGGCGGGTTCATCGGAATTCTCAGCGACGCCGATGCCGCCCGTTCCAATGATCTCGAACGCCGCGAACAAGAAGAAGAGCTCTCGGAAATCGACCTCCTGATGCTTATGCGCCGCATGCGCAATCGCGCCTTGGCCGAGGAACAGGCAGAAGAACCGTACACTCAACGTTCGGCCGTACCTTATTCTGAACAGCCGGCCGAGCCGATTCTTCCGCAGCCGGTCCAGGCATCTCCCGCTGAACCCGTACCGCCGCGATTCCCGCCGCCTCCTTCCGACCTGCCGTGGGCCGAACCACAAGCCCCTTCCGAACAGATTTGGATGAGGGGGAGCGCCCGTATGGCGGCTCCTTCCGCACAGCGTCAATTACAAAGCGGTTCGCACCGGTGGGAAGAAGATTTCGAGATCGACCCTCGCTGGTACGAGTTTGGTGTGTCAATCGACGCTGGTCTTTCCGAAAATATGCCGACGCAAGAGGCCACACCGCAAAACACGTCATTTCAGGGGACGATGCCGCCGCAACCGGAACCCTTTGAGGAGGGAATGGTGATCGGCGGACGGCTTCCCGAGCCGGTTCCCCGACCGAACCCGACCCTTCCTTCCGATCTCTTGGCACGGAACGGCCGAAGGGAACGGAAGCGTAGCGCGGTGGTCCAAGAAGAGCTGGAGACACAACTTCTCAAGAGTCCGTTGGTCAGTCCCCTGGCACCGATTCACGTGAGGCTCAACGGTTCGACAGCCGTCGTCACCGGGATCGTGGGGAGCGACCGGGCGCGTGTCGAAGCGGGAAAAATCCTCTTGCTCGACAGCCGCGTCGAACAGGTCGATAACCGAATCGTCGTCTATTCCGATGACGGTTTCACCGCCGAAAATCCCGCCGAGGGTGTACCCGTCGCGCCTGCCGGGAATAGCACTTCCGGAGAAGAATGAGTCTTGACGATTTGCCCTCGACGAGTGGTGCGCGAAGAGGGAGTTGACCACCCCTCCCGCCCGTTTTTCTTGCGATGTTCCCGCCCTGCCTTGCCCAAAACCATGATGCGGAAGGCGAAAGCGGTCGTCGGCTGTACGTTTGCCGATTCCGCGAAACGCGGTTTCCCGGGTTATGCCGTTTATGTTGTCGTGTTGTTGCGGTTATTGAACAGCCGAACCGACAGGCGGTGGTAGTCTTTAGGGGTGTCGTTTGGCACTTCCGATAAGCAAGAAGCAAATGCGCCGAACCGGTCCGGAAAAGAAATTGATTTTGTAGGATCGGATTCTGACCGTTTATGATTATTTTTTTATCTTCAAACTCCTTGACGAATTTTCATCGATCATCTAAACTATTTCGTGTTGGCCTGTTTGGGTATCAAGCAGTCTCGCGTTGTTTTTTCGTCTGCATGCCTTATTCGCCGCGCTCCTTCTTTACGTGGGGGGAACGGTCGCAGGGTGGGCGTGCCGCCCGGCCGGATCCTTCGGCGCCTTGATTTTGCAAATGTGCAAAAATATATCAAGATGGTTCTAAAAACCCCAAGCATGTGGTTCACGATCAGGGAGCGTGCTCTTGCTTGATAAGGGTCGGTGTGAGGCGGCACAGACAGGTCAAACGAGCGTCTCAACTGTTTCTTCCAGGGGCATTTGCTATGTCTGAGAATCTTCGCGGGAAGCTCAAGGAAGGCGCGTTTCTCCCGGAGAAAGAAAGACTCGAGACATTGGCAAACCGTGGAGGCCGAGACGCCCAATGCACCGAATCCGATTGGTCACCGGGAACAGGAAATCCCATAAACGAATCCGAGTTGAGTAGGTGATTGGGGATGTGCCCCGAAGGAGAGGTTAAGACCGCGCGAACGATCAGACCGAATCGTGCCGGGGCGAAGCCTGGCATATTGACTCCGGTTTATCATGATTCGAAGATTCGTCTTCACTTACTTTAATTGACAAGGAGCAAAAACCTTCGATTTTCCGTGTCCTGGCGGGATACCCCGCGCCTGCGGCATCGTTTGGGTAACCGATGACCGCCGTGGGTGCGCCGGACAACCTAATGTTACACACAAAAAATCGTTTTTATCGTGGTGGCCGAGGTTGTTTTAGGTTGTGTACCAGGGTTCTAAAAATGTCGGGGTTTATGGATACCGTTCTATTTGTATTTTGTATGATGTGTTAATGAGGATCGCAATGACGACCAGTTATCTGGAGGAAGGCAAGACTAATGGGAAAAAAGATTCGTGAACGTTCGCTCCGTCTTGAGAGCTTGGAAAACCGCATACTCTTAGCCGTCACGGCGGGAATCGACACGGCATCCGCGACAGCGATGCCACCCGGCACGTCGGCCCCTTTGTTTGCGACGATGTTCGGCGATGCCGTTGACCCTGCCGTCAAACCGGTTTCGTTTGCCCAAGTTCCCGATGCAGCTCCCGCCCCTACCACGGGCATTGATGTCGAGACTTCCATCGGGATCACGACGACGGTTCCGACGGTAACGGAAGTTGACACCGTTCCTACGGTTTCCGAAGTCACGCGTGGAGAGACATTTTACGCTTCCGTCTACGTGAAGAGCACCGATGCAAGATACGGGGTAACCGGCGGTTATTGTCGGCTCGACTATGATCCCACGGCCTTCACCGCGGGTGCTTATATTGACAGCCCAATCTTTCCAGATCTTACCATTAACAGCGGATTCGATTTTAGTGACACGACACAGGGTTACATTTCGGCGTTCGGCGGCGTCCCGTCGGGGATATCCGATGCGTATGGCGCAACGCAGTGGGCCCTGGTCGGAACGCAAACCTTTACCGCCGATGTCACCGGGATTGCCTACGAGTTCTCCACTGGGGTGGCGCGCGATGCAAACGGCACAGAAAAATACGCTTGGAACTTCGTTCGTGAAGATTATTCTACAACCTACTCTGCTCAAGTCTTGTTTGTAACGATCACCCTCGATGTTATCGATCCCGACATCGAGGGGGTCACCCTTTCCGACTATAATCAGACTTATGACGGCGCCGTGCACGGAATCACGGTCAGCGGCACGCAACCCGGCGACACGATCCTGTACAGCACTGACGGCAGCAGCTACCTCACGACCCCGGTGGAGATACTCTTCGGTTCGCAACACGTCTACGTCAAGGTTCAGCGTAGCGGCTACAACGACTGGCTGGGCGAAGCCGACATTTCGATTACTCCGAAACAGTTGACCGTTACCGGAACCACGGTTGACAGTAAGACGTACGACGGCACGACCGACGCCGCCATTACCCTAGGCGCGGTCGACGGCGTGATTGGCGCTGATGACGTGACTGTCACCCCGTCGGGTGCATTCCCCAGTGCCGATGTTGGCATTTACCAAGTGGCCGTTACCTATGGGCTTACCGGCGCCGCGGCCGGATACTACCTGGCTCCTGCCGCCGACAGCTGCGCCGCATCAATTACCGCGGCCGACCCGTTGCCCGATGCCTATACGCTGACCGGTTACAGCGGGACGTACGACGGTGCCGCCCATGGAATCACTATTGAGGGGTTAGAGTCGGGTGATACGGTTCAATACAGTACCAACGGCGTCGACTACGGCACGGATGCGCCCGAATTCTTTGTTGGCGATGTGACCGTTTACGTCAAGATCAGCCGTGCCAATTACACCGACTGGACCGGTTCGGCGGACATCGACATCGCTCCGAAACAGCTGACCGTTACCGGGACCACGGTTGACAGTAAGACGTACGACGGCACAACCGACGCCGCCATTACCCTCGGGGAGGTCGACGGGATTATTGGCGCTGATGACGTGACTGTCACCCCGTCGGGTGCATTCCCGAGCGCCGATGTTGGCATTTACCAAGTGGCCGTTACCTATGGGCTTACCGGCGCCGCGGCCGGATACTACCTGGCTCCTGCCGCCGACAGCTGCGCTGCATCAATTACCGCGGCCGACCCGGCGCCCGATGCCTATACGCTGACCGGTTACAGCGGGACGTACGACGGTGCCGCCCATGGAATCACTATTGAGGGGTTAGAGTCGGGTGATACGGTTCAATACAGTACCAACGGCGTCGACTACGGCACGGATGCGCCCGAATTCTTTGTTGGCGATGTGACCGTTTACGTCAAGATCAGCCGTGCCAATTACACCGACTGGACCGGTTCGGCGGACATCGACATCGCTCCGAAACAGCTGACCGTTACCGGGACCACGGTTGACAGTAAGACGTACGACGGCACGACCGACGCCGCCATTACCCTCGGGGAGGTCGACGGGATTATTGGCGCTGATGACGTGACTGTCACCCCGTCGGGTGCATTCCC
>JBMNOP010000016.1:0-50358 GCA_050943135.1 Thermoguttaceae bacterium
TATTTCAAGAAACCACTTCCGGAGAATTTTCAAGTAACCTGGTCCTCTCGCCCAATGTTTTCCGATTCTTATACTGCGGGGGCGGCGGGGGAAAGAACGGTGATTTTACAAAACTGTGTCAATGGCCCCCACAAACTTACGGTTCGTTCGGAAACCGGAAAACCGGGGATCGGCAAATGGATTGTCAACACCCCCGCCAAACAGGCAGAAGAATAGCATATGACCTCTTTCAGCGGCGAGTTGCTTAAATGGCTTCCCTTTAAGCGGGTATGGTTACGGTCCCGGCTTATCTTGCGGGGACTCTGTATCTGTGCCTACTCGTTTTTGTTCTATGCCGCTTATTTTCTGTCGTATCTGACACGGTTCGATTTTGACCCCGGCGTCAAATTCCGGACCGAGTTTTTTCAGACGGTCGGTGTGGTCATCTTGATCAAGATCGTCTATTTCTACGTTCATCACCATTTCCGCAACGATATGTTTTTCGCCTCAATCAAGAGCCTGCGAAAAATCATGGAAAGCTCTGTTTGCGCGTTGATCACATTCCTGCTTCTCAAGCAGCTTTCTTCGATCTTGTATACTCGTTGGGGTTTGTATCTGCCGATTGTCAGTTCGTCGACCGGAGTCCTTCTGATTGATTTCGGTCTGACGATCCTTTTTCTGGGGGGCGTACAGTTCCTGGCCCGTTTGTTTCGGGAAGATCTGATGGCCCTTCGTTACGACTCGGCCTCGAAACCTGCCTATATGGTCGGCGCGACAAGCGAGACGGCTCGTATCGCCAGTATCATCAATTCCCGTAAATCAGTCGGGTTTCGTGTGGTGGGGTATGTTGCTGTCGATCGGGAAGGTTATCGGGTCGATTCGGAAATCGATTTTATTCCGGTCGTAGGCACCCCCGAGAATCTTGTGAGTAAGGCTGCTGCGGACGGTGTTCGCGATCTGCTGGTGGTGGCCGGTTACCTTCCCGGTCCCCGATTTCGAACTCTTTTTGATCTGTGTAGAACCAGCGGTATCGAACTGCACGTGATTCCCGCCACCGAAATTTCGGTGAGTCAGACAATCCCGATTCGTAAAATCGAGATTAATGACCTGCTGAAACGGGATCCGGTCTATCTCCATACCGATGAACTGTACAAGAATTTTCAGGGGAAAAGGATTCTTGTTACCGGCGCCGGCGGGAGTATCGGTTCGGAAATCTGTCGCCAGATTCTCCCTTTCGGCCCAACGGAACTTCTGATTCTCGGCCGTGGTGAGAACCGTATTTTTTTCTTGGAACGTGAACTGCGCGAAATCAAACAGAACACGCAGATTGTCCCGCTGATTGCCAATGTCACCGATGTGCGGCGGATAAATCATATCCTGGAGACCACCCAGCCAGATTTCATCTTTCACGCAGCGGCTCACAAACACGTTCCGCTTATGGAAGCGAATATTTCGGAAGCTGTTCGGAACAACGTGGGCGGTACCAAAACGCTGGTTGATGCCGCCGACCGTACCGGGGTCGGGCGCTTTGTTCTCATTTCAACCGATAAAGCCGTGAACCCGACCAGCGTCATGGGGCTTACCAAGCATTTGGCCGAGCGTTACGTCAATGCCGCCGCCGAGACGTCTAAAACGAAATTCATCGTGACCCGGTTCGGGAACGTCCTTGGCTCGACCGGGAGCGTCGTGCCGATCTTCAAGAGTCAAATCGAAAAGGGAGGACCGATTACCGTTACCGATTTTCGGATGACCCGTTACTTTATGACGATTCCCGAGGCCTCGCAACTTGTTCTGGAAGCCTCGGTCATGGGAAACGGAGGGGAAATCTTTGTCCTCGACATGGGTAAGCCGGTTCACATCTTGGAGCTGGCGCGAGATATGATTCGCCTGGCCGGGCTACCCGACGATGCCATCGAAATCAAACAGATCGGACTGCGTCGGGGCGAGAAGCTCTACGAAGAGCTTTATCTTGATTCGGAACAGAAAATCAACACGACCCATCCAAAACTCTATGCCGCACGACATCGTGAATTTCGGCGTGAGCTGGTACAACGGCAGATTCAGAGCCTGCTCGATTTGGCCGAGACAGCCGATGAGGTTGCAATTCGTCGTATGTTTAAAGAGCTGGTTCCCGAGTTTCGTCCTAATATGCCAGGAAAACCTTCATGACCCCTCCCCGTATTTATCTTTCCCAACCCCATGTCGGTTCCAGAGAGCGGGAGCTCCTTTTCGACGCTTTTGACTCGAATTGGATTGCTCCCCTAGGACCGCATGTCGACGCCTTCGAATCCGAGACGGCAGCGTATATCGGGCGTCGTTGCGGTTGCGCGCTTTCGAGCGGCACGGCGGCGATTCATCTGGGCCTCAAACTGCTTGGCGTTGAGGAAGGGGACGACGTGATCGTTTCGACTCTGACTTTTTCCGGTTCCGTGAACCCGATCCGCTACTTGGGAGCGCGTCCGGTCTTTATCGATTCCGATCACAAAACCTGGAATATGGACCCGAACCTTCTCGATGCCGAACTTCGGAGCCGCGCGGAAAAGGGACATCTTCCGAAAGCGGTTATCCCGGTCGACCTTTACGGTCAGTGTTGTGACTGGGCTCCGATACTGGAAATCTGCGCTCGCTACGAGATTCCGATTTTGGAAGATGCGGCCGAGGCCGAAGGGGCGCGATACGGCGAACGAAACGCCGGTCAGTTCGGCAGGATAGCGATCCTCTCATTCAACGGGAACAAAATGGTAACGACCAGCGGGGGAGGAATGCTCCTGACCGACGATGAAAACGAAGCGGAAAAAGTCCGTTTCTGGTCGACACAGTCGCGCGATCCGGCTCCGCACTACCAGCATAGTGAGTTGGGGTACAACTATCGGATGAGCAACCTTTGTGCGGCTGTCGGACGCGGGCAATTGGAGTGGATCGACCGGCGGATCGCCCGGCATCGGGAGATCTTTGCCTATTACGTAAAAACGCTCGGCGACCTGCCCGGAATTTCCTTTATGCGGGAGCCGGACGAGGCCGGTTGGTTTTCCACCAAGTGGCTTACCTGTATCCTTATCGACCCGGAGAGATTCGGTGCCGACCGCGAAAAGGTCCGTCTGACACTCGACGCCGAGAACATCGAGGCGCGCCCGATCTGGAAACCGATGCACCTTCAGCCGGTGTTCGCTTCGTTCGACAGAGTGGTTTCCGGCGTTTCGGAACAAATTTTCCGCACCGGGCTCTGTCTGCCAAGCGGTTCAAGTCTGACCGACGACGACCTATGCCGCATTACCGGGGTCATCAAGCGATGCCGAATATCCTGATCCTTTCACAATGGTATTTCCCCGATACGTGGATGCAGTTGCGTGATCTGGCACGCCGTCTGGCAGATGACGGTTATGGTGTCGAAGTTCTTTCGGCGGTTCCTTATTCACTGACCGACGGGAAGATTATTCCCGGATACAAGCTGCGTCTCCGGCAGACCGAAATGCTCGACGGGGTAAAGGTTGTTCGGCTTCCTCTTTTTATCAGTCAGAGTCGAAGCGGTCTCGGTCGAATCCTCTGTTATACATCGTTCGGCCTTTCGGCCGCGACGCTCGGTCAGTTCGGCGTCAAGCGTCCTGATATCGTGTTCGTCTACAACCTGCCGACCCTCGGGTGGGCGGCGCGTCTTTTCAAATTCTTTCGCGGAGCGAAATTCGTTTTGATGGTTCAGGACCTCTGGCCCGAGTCGGTGACGAATTCCGGGATGCTGCAGAGTCGGCTTCTGAATTCCTGCCTGAATCGCTGGTGCCGGCGGTTTTACCGCTGTGCCGACGCGTTGACAGGACTCTCTCCCGGGTTTAAAGAAAACCTGGTCGGCCGGGGGGTCGATCCCAGGCGGATCGAAGTTGTATACAACTGGACAAACGAAGCCGACCCGCAGAGTTCCGTTCCCAATGAGTCGAACGCACGCTTTACCGTTGTTTACACGGGGAATATGGGAATCTATCAAGGCATCGATACTTTTATCGATGCCGCCGAGATTCTTGCCGGTCGGAACGTTCCGGCCGATTTCCGATTGATCGGCGGTGGAGTGGAGCTCGATCGTCTGAAACAGGTAGCCGCGGCCAAAAATCTCCCTAATTTAACATTTCTGCCCTGGGTTCCTTCCGACGAGATCGGCGTCGAGTTGGCGCATGCCGACGCGCTCCTGCTCCATTTAAAGAGAATGGAGCTCTTTAAGGTCACGATTCCCGGAAAGACCCAAACCTATCTGCGTGCCGGCAAGCCGATTCTCTGCGGAATTGAGGGGGAAGCCGCCCGTCTGATCGAGACTGCCAAAGCCGGGGTCGTTTTCGAACCGGAAAACCCCCGGTCCCTGGCCGAGGCGGTTACCCGAATGGCGGCTCTGCCGAAAGAGGAACTTACGGAGATGGGAAGGGCAGGGCGTGAATTCTACAAGAGCCAAATGGCCTTTGAGATCGGTTACGGTCGGATCACCGAACTTTTTGACCGGGTTCTGGCAAACCGCAAGGGGAAAAGGTAGCCGTGATTTACCGCAATTTCGGGAAGCGCTTCTGTGACATACTGGCCACGCTTGTTCTCCTGTTCCTTCTCTTTCTCCCTCTTTGTGTCGTGGCGCTGGCGGTACGCCTCTTTTTGGGAAGTCCCGTCTTTTTCCGACAGGATCGCCCGGGACGCGGAGGCAAGATTTTTCGGATGTACAAATTCCGCTCGATGACTCAAAAGCAAGACAAGCAGGGGAATCTTCTGCCCGACGCGCAGCGTCTGACACGATTCGGTGCCCTTTTGCGTCGAACAAGCCTCGACGAACTTCCCGAACTTTTCAATGTCTTGAAGGGAGAGATGAGCCTGGTCGGACCACGACCCCTTCTGGTAAAATATCTGCCTCTCTACTCCCCGGAACAGAAACGACGTCATCTGGTTCGACCGGGGATTACCGGTTGGGCGCAAGTAAACGGAAGAAACGCGATTTCGTGGGAAGAGAAGTTCGAGCTCGACACCTGGTATGTAGACCATCTCTCGTTTAGCCTTGATATGAAGATTCTGGCGATGACCCTTCTCAAGGTTTTCCGACGTGAAGGGATCGTCGCCGAAGGTTCGGCAACCATGCCCGAGTTCCGCGGAACGGTGACCGATCCTACCGATAACTCTTGCGACAAACCGTCTGATTCCTGAATGCACACCGTTCCAACGCGTTTCCCTCTTTAGTCTCTGCTTTCTCAGCTTATCGAGGAGTCGGTTCGGAAGATATTCTCCCGTCTTCCGAGCTTTTATGGCGGTTTATTTTTCGTCGAAAGGAATGTCTTTCGATTTTCGAAAAAGCCCCGGGTAAACTGGAGAAACGACCCCGACTTTGCCGATAATAACAGTAGAGGCGAAAACCTCACCAACGAAGGTTGGAAAGAGAAAATCATTGGTGAAAGATCGGCGGATAAGGGTTCTCCTCTTTCCTAAGGGAGGATGGCTTTTCGTCAAATTGTTTGGAAACATAAGCCGATAGAAAGCATAGGGGCGTGAAGGCGCCGTCAAAATTATTCGGCTTTGGAGCATGAGGGATTTTCAGTGAACACCGAAATCAATGTTTTGGCTCTGGTTAAGGGAGAGGAACGCTACGTTTTTATTTACAATGAAGAGAATCGTTCTGAGACCATGCGGGTTTTGGGTCGTTACGCCTCTAACCCCGAACTGAATTTTTCCTGGTACGATGCCGCTGTACTGAGCCAAAAAATGCGTCGTGAATGTCATCGGGAATCACTTTCTTCCCATCGTGAAAAATTCTCTCCCACAAATCGTTTTGACAATCTCAAACGTCAGAATAATCTCTGACCCCCCGGTTTTTTCTTATTCCGAAAGTTCAGCAAAAAAGCACCGAATAACCGGTGCTTTTTTTCGGCGCTTCTTGGTTTTGTCAGTTATACTTGAGTGAAAGTATCAATCATCGGGATTTCCCGTCTCCGGAGCCTTTCCGGGCAGATCAGATGAGCGAATTAAGAACTCAAATTGCCGAGTTTCTCCACCATCTCAAAGTGGAAAAAAATTCCTCGGAAATGACAATCAAAAGTTATTCCGAGGACCTTGAGGGATGGCTCGAATATACCGTCCAACTTCATGATGGCCGACTTCCTTGTCTAGAAGATATTTATGTTTCCGAGATCCGCGGTTATCTGGCGGCAATGAACGAGGCCAAATACGCGAAGACAACGGCGGCACGCCGGATGGCTTCGCTTCGAAGTTTTTTCCGATTCGCCCAACGACAAGGGTGGTGTAGCGAAAACCCCGCGGCGTCGGTTCGGAATCCCAAACAGGGGCGGACATTGCCTCTCTTTCTCACGATATCCGAAATCAACGCGCTTCTGACCGCTCCGAAACTTTCTTCCTGGCAAGGGGTTCGGAATCGCGCGATGCTCGAAGTCATCTATTCGGCCGGACTACGTGTTGGTGAACTGGTTGCGATTGATCTCGATGATCTGATTCTTGAAGAAGGGATGGTTCGCGTTCGCGGAAAAGGGATGAAAGAACGATACGGTTTTCTTGGCAGTTATGCGGTCGAGGCTGTTAATGACTGGCTTGAACTGCGACCCGGTATATTGAAACGCTCTGCGCATCCGACGCAAGAGAACCCGATTTTCCTTGGATCGACCGGTATGCGGATCACAACCCGAAGTGTTGAACGGATGGTTGCGAAATACATCAAACAGACCGGTCTGAACCGAAAAGCCTCGCCTCACACCCTGCGGCATAGCTTTGCGACACACCTGTTAAACGCCGGAGCGGACATCCGCGCGATCCAGGAACTCCTTGGCCATAAGAATCTTGTGACCACCCAAATTTACACGCACGTGAGTACCGACGTGATGCGCGAGGCTTATATGAAATCCCACCCGCGCAGTCGCCTTCACCCGGAAAGCGAGCCCGAACGGCATGATACCGAGGGAAAAAAGATTGCGCGAGGAAGCGCTGAGCGAAAAAGTACCCCTCGCGGAAAACGCGGATGAGAAAAGTAAGGGGTCGCCTGCCTATTTTTTCGGGAGGATGACCACGGAGGGTGGAGGTGACTTGGGAATCTGAGCAAGAATCGGGAACGTGAGGGTGAACTGCGTTCCACGTCCGACTTCACTCTGTACGGCGATATGTCCGCCGTGACCGGCGATGATTTTTCGGACGGTCGGAAGCCCGAGTCCGGACCCCCCTTGTTTGGTTGAAAAGAACGGCTCGAATGTCTTTTCGAGTGTTTCGCTATCCATGCCGCAACCGGTGTCGATCAGATCGAGTGCTACGCTCTCTCCCGGAACGCGGGTCCGAACCATCAGTTGCCCGCCTCCGTCTTTCATCGCCTGGACGGAGTTCAGAAGCAGGTTGAGAACCGCCTGGCGAAAAGAGCGTTTATCGAGACGTACCGTCGGAAGGTCGGGGGTGAGGAAGTCGATGATCTCGACGTTCATCTCTTCGGCTTGCGGCTTAAAAAAGCGGAGAATACTCTGAACTTCTTTATTGATGTCGGCCGGGGTCAGTTCCAGATGATGGGAGCGGGTAAAGTGGAGAAATTCGTTCAGAAGACCTTCCAGACGAACCGTCTCGCGCCTAACAACCGCAATCCTTTTGAGTGCGCGTTTTTGCTGGGGCGAATCAGGAAGGTCTTCCATATCTTCGGCGAGCAAATCCATATTCAGCCGAATCGTCGAGAGGGGATTTTTCACCTCATGCGCCAACCCGCCCGCCAGTTGAGCGATTTCGGTATATTGCTGGCGCAGATGTTCTTCGGCTTCGGAGAGATTTGCCGCTTGCTTTGACATTACTGTTCGTCTCGCCATTCTTTCTGTTCGTAAAGGACAGCTTTGCGGCTCAATTTGACGCGGTTCTGATCATCGATCGAGATGACCTTGACGTCCATTTCATCACCGACTTTACAGACCGAATGAATGTCGCTGACGTATTCATCCGAAAGTTCGCTGATGTGGCAGAGACCGTCGCGGCCGGGGAGAATTTCGATGAAAGCGCCGAAGTTCTGAATACTGGCGACGCGGCCATGATAGATCTTTCCGACTTCGACGTTGGCCGTCAGACGGTTCACTTCGTCCAAAGCGGCTTTAGCGCTCCTTTCGTCGTTCGAGGCGATCGAGACGGTTCCGTCGTTTTCGATTTCGATCGAAGCGCCTGTCGAGTCTTGGATGGCACGAATCGTCTTGCCGCCGGGACCGATGAGCAAACCGATCTTGTCTTGGTCGATAACCGTGCGGTAAAGGCGCGGCGCGTAAGGAGAAATATCTTCGGCCGGAGAAGGAGCGACCGAGAGCATTTTGCGCAGAATGCCGATACGCGCTTCCCGGGCCTGTTTGAGTGTTTGTTGAATGATCTCTTTGGTGATCCCGTCGATTTTCAGATCGAGCTGGATACCGGTGATCCCGTTTTGTGTTCCGGCCACCTTGAAATCCATGTCGCCGAAGTGGTCTTCGTCACCCATGATGTCGGTAATGGTGGTCCAATCTTCGTCCGATTCTTTGACCAGACCGATCGAAATCCCGGCGACCGGGTTCGCGATCGGAACGCCCGCGGCCATCAGACCGAGCGTGGCCCCACAGACCGATGCCATCGAGCTTGAACCGTTCGATTCAAGAATATCGCTGATCACGCGGATGGTATAGGGGAATTCTTCGGCTTCCGGAAGAACCGGTTTTACGCTCCGTTCGGCCAGCGCTCCGTGCCCGTATTCCCGGCGGCCCGTCCCGCGAATCGGTTTGCATTCGCCGACCGAGTAGGGGGGGAAGTTGTAGTCGAGCATGAACCGTTTCGAGTATTCGTCGAAAAGGCCGTCGACCCGCTGTTCGTCTTTGGCGGTTCCGAGGGTTACCGTGACGAGCGCCTGGGTCTCACCTCGCTGAAAGAGTGCCGAACCGTGGATGCGAGGGAGAACGTTAATCTGACATTCGATTGGGCGGACCTCTTTTCGGTCGCGGCCGTCGAGTCGTTCACCGCCGAGAATAATATCGCGCACCACTCGTCGCTCGAAGTCGTGAAAAGCCATCTCAAACAATTCCGGGGTGTAGAGGTTTTCTTTTCCGGCCAGGGTGTCCTTTTCAATTTCTTCGGGCGAGGCGACCAGTGCTTCTTTAGCGGATTCACGCACCTCGGCGCAGGCCTCGGCGCGGGCGACTTTCCCATCGGTTTTCTTTGCCTTGGTGTAATCTTTGTAGAATTTTTTGTGGATTGCTTTGTAAAGCGTTTCCGTTGGCGGGGGTGTGAATTCGATCTTTTCGGGTTTGATCAAATCGACCATTTCGAGTTGGAGCTCACACATCTCTTTGACGTATCCGTGAGCTTTCATGATTGCGGCGTAGACTTTCGGTTCGGGAAGCTCGCGGGCAAACCCTTCGATCATCAGGACCGAGTCGAGATTCCCCGAAACAACCAAATCGAGTTCGCTCGATTCAAGCTGCTCGAAATTCGGGAACGGGATGAACTCGTCGTCGATCAGACCGAGTCGAACCGAGGCCAGTGGTCCGTTAAACGGGACGGGACTTAACTGGACTGCCATGGCACAGCCGTTCATGGCGATGATGTCCGGATCGACCGTCTGGTCACAGGCAAAGACTTGGGCCAGAACCTGGACTTCGTTAAAGAATCCTTCCGGAAAAAGGGGACGCATCGGTCGGTCGATCAGACGAGAGGTCAAGATCTCTTTCAGACCGGGGCGTCCTTCACGTTTGAGGAAACCGCCCGGGAACTTTCCGGAGGCAGACATTCGTTCGCGATAATCGCATGTCAGAGGGAAGAAGTCGGTGCCCGGACGACTGGGTGCGGTGGTAACGGTGCAGAGAAGAACGTTGTCGCCACATCCAAAAAGACAGCTCCCGTGAGCCTGTTTTGCCCATTCTCCCGTTTCAATCCAAAAATTCTTTCCGCCGATAACTTTTTCTACTCTTTGTTTCATTCTTTTTACTGACTTTCTCTTTACGGCATACCCTTAAAAGAATTTGCACTATTTTCTATTACGTCTACCTAACTGTTTTATAATTGATTTTTCGAGCACGATTTTGAGTCCGCAATGGGGAATCTCCGAAATCTATACTCCTGTCCACCGTGCTCCCTTTGTCAAGAGGCTTTCGGGGTTCGGATCGCAGCGTTACGCGATGTGAAACAAACTAACGAAAAAAGCCTACAACAACCTGCCAACCGGTCCTCACCGGTCACTTTTACGACACAAACTTTAACTACCGGGGATAAAAACAGAGGAACCATTCATTTCCGGAACAAACCGGAAAATCGAGCCGAGGCCACGCTGGGGAATGAACGACAGAATAACGGCTCGATGCAACCTGCAACCAGAACTGCCGACAGCCGTGAAGCTGTCGGCAGACGTGGAAATATCTACTTACGAATGCCAAGCCTTTTGATGACGGTGGCATAGCGTTCCAGGTCAAGTTTCTTGAGATAATCAAGAAGACCACGACGATCGGAAACCATTTGGAGAAGACCACGGTGAGTGGCAAAATCTTTCTTATTGGCTTTCATATGTTCGGTCAGCGCGTTGATCTTTTTGGTAAGCAAAGCAATTTGAACTTCGGGGCTGCCCGTATCGTTGGCACTGCGTTGAAATTCCGCGATGATCGCCTGTTTTTCGTCTTTGGTCATAATCGTCATGCTGAAAGAACCTCTTTCTGTTGCGACTTCAGTCCGCCGCTCGCGGGCGTCTGAGTCATCAGTCTGTTTGGGGTGTCTGGAAAATATTCCTTTCCTTAGAGTTAAAGAAACAAGACCACGCAGGCATTGTAACTTTTTTTCGGTTGATGTCAATGCACCGATGCGTGATATTTTCCCCTTTTTCGGATTGTGGCGGCAGGGTTATTTGGTCCCTGGTCCGTTGACCACATTGCGAGGATTTCCTTCAAAAAAGGCTTTGACGTTAGCAACCGTCTCGGCCATGAGACGCAAGCGTGCCTCTCGGGTTGCCCAGGCGTTGTGCGGGGTGACGTAACAGTTGCGGGCCGAAAGGAGAGGTTCGGATTCAGCCGGCGGTTCGGTGGTGAGAACATCCATTCCGGCGCCGGCGATTCTCCCAGCGTTGAGGGCCTCGGCCAGTGCTTCGGAGTCGATCAAGGGGCCGCGTGCGGTATTGATCAGAAAAGCTGTCGGCTTCATCTGGTCCAGGCGTGCGTGGTTGATCATGTGGTGGTTTTCCGACGTGAGTGGACAATGGAGCGAGACAACATCGGAGGTTTCGAAAATTTCGTCGAGCGTGGCGGCTTTACCGTACGGCAGATCGGTTCCCGGCGTGAGTCTCCGGCTGTAAGCGATGACGTTCATGCCGAAAGCCGATGCGACGTGGGCCACTCTTTGACCGATGGCACCGTAACCGATGATGCCGAATGTTTTTCCGGCAAGTTCTGTCAGCGGTTCTCCGTAAAACGTGAAGTCGGTCGCGGCAGTCCAAACACCTTCACGCGTTTTGGCGGTAAAGTAAGAGAGTGCCGATGCAAGGTTGAGTAGATGGGCAAAGGTTGATTGGACGACCGACTCGGTACTGTAACCGGGCACATTCGAGACCGGAATACCGCGCAAGCGCGCCGCCTCGATGTCGATGGGGTTAATCCCGGTCGCCAAAACACCAATGAACCGCAATTCCGGGAGGGCGCCAATCGTCTCGGCCGAGAAGGGAACCTTGTTGGTTAGGGCGACGGCCGCCCCCGCGGCACGGACGAGGATTTGGTCTGTCGGTGTTCGATCGTAAACGGTCAGATCGCCGAGTTCTTTTAAGCCGTCCCAGGAAATATCACCCGGGTTGAGTGTCCATCCGTCGAGCACAACGATTTTTCGATTCATTTTGATTTCATTTCCTTGGTTGTTCTCTCTGTTTGACTTCGAGTAAACACCCGCCATGTTCCAAACACGGCGCCCCCTGTCTTCCCTGTCCCGTAAGCGCAACGATTTATCTTCGGCCACATCGGGGCCCGGCTACTGGAAAGATTTCCCGGAGGCTATTATAATTGTTCTTATTTTGTTGTCATCCGCCACTTCCGACCTTTTTGCGCCGGAGCGCCGTGATTTCATTGTTTTCGCAAGAGAAAGGTCGTTGCCATGTCTAGCAGTTCCCCTTACTTTGATCCTGCCGCCGAAACCATGTCGAAGGACGAGATCATCGTCCGTCAAAACAAAAAACTCAAAGAGGTGGTCGCTTACGTCTACAAGAACAATGCCATTATGCGTGGTCTTCTTGACGAAGCCGGTGTGGTTCCGGGAGATTTTCGCGGTATCGAAGATGTCACGAAACTTCCGATCGTTACCAAAGAAACTTTCCGGAAGACTTATCCGCTCGGTCTCTGTTGTCGACCGAAAGAGGAACTCCGAGAAATGCATATGTCGAGCGGGTCGACCGGCACGCCGATCGTGATGGCCTACACTCCCAATGATTTGCACCAATGGGCCGACTGTATGGCGCGCTGTTACCGGATGGCGGGGGGGTATCCGGGCGATGTGACACAGATTACACCTTCCTTCGGACTTTTCAACGGCGGGTTCGGTATGTATCACGGTGCTCGATTGGCCGAGCTTTTCGTGATCCCGACCGGGTCCGGAAATACCGAGCGCCAGGTCAAATTGGCCCGTGATTTCAAGACGAAGATTCTTACGGCCGTGGTCTCGTATTCGATCCGTCTTTCCGAGATCATGAATAAACTCGGAATCGAACTGCCAGACTTGAAGGTCGGAATTTTTGGCGCCGAATCGCTCACCCGGTCGATGACCAAACGGATCTCGTCGGAACTCAACATTGAGACGTTCAATATCTACGGTATGACCGAAACCGGGGGGGTCGGTACGCTCGGTTGCGACTGCGGTGACCATTCCGGCATCCATGTCTGGGAGGACCAGTACTACCTCGAAATCGTTGATCCGGACACGAAAGAAGCGATTCCGGACGGCGAGTTTGGGGAACTCTTGGTAACATCCCTGACCCGCGAGGCGATTCCGGTCATTCGCTACAAGACCGGCGATCTGACCAGAATCGTTTCCCGCGAAAAGTGTGCCTGCGGGCGGACCCACGTCAAAATCGACAATATTGCCGGGCGAACCGACGACATGTTAATCATCAAAGGGGTCAACTTCTTTCCACCGCAGGTCGAGCAGGCACTTCTTGAGATCCCGGGCGTTCACCCCCACTACCAAATCGTGATCGAAACGACGGCGGGCGTCAAAGATGTCCGGATCAATGTCGAGGCCGAAGATGGAGTTACCGGCTACACCGTTGCCAAGCATCTCAAAAAGCGCCTCGGATTCTCTCCCAAAGGAGATGTTTTTAAACCGGGAACCCTCCCGCGTCAGGAAGGGAAAGCGGTCCGAGTCATCTATAAAAACAACGACTGAGGGTGATCACCAAGCATTCTTTTTAAACCGGCTGGGTTTCTCCTGGTCCTCGTGTATCTTATAGGACGGGCCAGGGGAAAACGGCCCGAGAAGCCCCGCGCGTGGTACATGAATGCCATCGCCGAATGTTCGGCGGCACGGCTGCCGGTCGGGCGATTTTCCTACAAGCGAGTCGGCGCGGATTTCGGGATATGAACGGAACCATCCGTCCGATCCCGGGTGACCGCGCCATCTCGATCAATGCAACCGGTTTTGCCGCTTCATGAAAATTCTCCTTGGTCCCTTCAACCTTGCCGCTGGCCAACACGTTTTCAGCGCTGCAATGAAATTTTCAGGTTGGGGGCCGGAAACTCGGCGTCTATGTTTTGAAAGACATTCACGAAAATCTGCGGAATCCTTAAATGACGCGCTATCACGGAATTTGATCGTTGGGCTACCTCATAATGCTCCTAAACTCATACTGTCCCGACCCGACTTCGAAGATCGAGTAGCCCGGAATATCTTGGACCCGGATCGCTCTGTTTGTCGAACTTACCACGCCGTCTGACGGGACGTAAATTGTTGCGGTCGTGTTGACCGGAATCGTTACGGTCATCCGGAACACCTTTTTGGCTGTTTGTTTGCGCCAATCGACACTCACCCTTCCGGTGGGACCGTCGAAGTGACCGCGTGCCCATTGCAGTTGGGTATCACCGAACTTCGGGGGGTGAACGATGATCTTCCGATAACCGGGTTGCATCGGGTCGCTCCGGATGCCGAGTACCGAGTCGATATACCAGGAACCGACATAAAGGTACGAGCTGTGACAGAGCGAGTGGCCCGCACGTTTATGTTCCCAGGCTTCCCAGATGGTTGTTGCGTCATGTTCGCGCATAAAACCCCAACTCGGATAGTTGACTTTGGAAGCCATGGCGTAGATGAGGTCATCGCGCCCTTCTTGTCGCAACCAGCGGAAGAGGAGCGCTCCGCCGGTGATTCCGACAGAAACATGGCCGTCGTTGTTTTCCAGAATTTCTTTTTCAAGGCGATCTTTGACTTGCGGTAGGACTTCGATTGGCGGAATTTCGGCGATCAGCGCAGCAGCCAGGATTGCGGCACGCCCACTTCCGTACGAGGCGTCTTCGGGATGGAAATATTTCGCGTGGATGGCTTGTTGGGCCTCATCGGCCAGCCGTGTCCACTCGGTTTCCTTTTCGGTTTCGCCGAGCACATGTGCGATTTTCGCGGCGGTGCGCAGGTTAAAAACGCGATACATGTTATTGAGACAGATCGACTCCTCTTTGTCGGGGTCCGGACCGTTCGGCGCGCCGGGCCAGAGCCAATCGCCCAGGAACGACCACTCGTCACCGTAAGTACGCAGGAGCCCGTCGGTGACATAGCAGTTGAGGAAATCGAGCCAGCGGGTGATCAATTCAAGATTCTCCGAGAGGATTTGGCGATCTCCGTAGTGGTTGTAATAAAACCAGGGGAGGGTTACCACGATTCCGCCCCATGCCGGACCACCGCCGCCGAAATAGGTCGGCGCGGTGTTTGGCAAGGTTCCTTTTTTCGCGGTATCGGCCTGTCCGGGATTGATGTTGGCCAGGTCGTCAAGCCACTGCGGATGCCACCCCTGAACGTCACGCCAATCTTCCATCCATTTTTTGTAGAAGGCATCGAGACGGTAGTTGAGCATTCCCGTCTCACACGTGGCGTGAGCGTCGCCGCCGTAACCCATCCGCTCTCGTTGCGGACAGTCGACGATGTAACCTCCCAGGGAGAGGTTTTCGTATGTCCACCGCACGGTGTTGTATATCCAGTTCTGAAGGTCGTCGGAACATTGGAACGATGAGATTGATTCATAGTCTGTTCGAATCATCAGGCCGCGAAACCGGTCACGGGACGGTTCGTTTTTGAGTCCATGGACGGTGATCCAGCGGCCGGAACTGTAATTGAATCGGTTTTTAAAGACGGCGTGGCCCGTTCTGTCGATCTTAACACGGCTGAACAGGTTGAAAGTCATTTCCGCGTCTTCATCTTCCGAGAATCGGAATTCGACGATGTCGCCCGGGGTTCCCTCCACTTCTATTTCCATCGATCCGGCAAAATTTTTCCCCATATCGACACGCCAGGCATTCTCTCCGAATGGAATGATTTCGACGGGAGAAAGGGGGGTGGTTGCGCGGTTTTTTTCGACTGCCTGGGCCGAAATTTCCAGGTTGGGATGGTAGACGACGCTTTCGACCCACCGGGAATCGTCGTAGTTGATCTGTGCCCAATCGGTTGTGCTGATATCGGCATCCTGATACTCACCACCGAATTGGCCAAACCACCACTGTCCGAGGAGCTTGTTGCCGCTGGGCGCGTGGACCCATGTCTCGTCGGTAACGACACGTTCGGTGTTTTCTCCGGTAACGATATCGCACTGGGCTTTAAAAATCGGGGCGTGGGGCTTGTCTTCCGTCTCGTAATCACGGAAGATGCTCCAGCCGACACCGAGCCAGACCCCGATGACGTTTTTCCCGGGGACAAGGTAGGGAGCGATATCGTAGGTGATGTATCGGGCCCGATGCTTGTGGTCGGTCACGCAGGGGGAAAGGAGGGTGTCATCTACCTTGGTACCATTGACATACAGTTCGTGGTAGCCGACCGATGCCAAATGGAAAAGGGCATTCTCGGGACGGGCGTCGAGTGTGATCGTTTTTCGAAACCAGGGATCGAACGGACGATCGGAACCGTCTCCTTCGGCACGGAAATCCTCACCGCTGCCGATCCATTCGGCAGTCCACTGCGAAGGATCGAGAAGGGCTGTTGCCCAATATCCTATCCCGCTCGGACCGGACTCGCCCCCATAGTTGTCGCGAACGCGTACATTCCAATAGTAAAATGTGTTTGATTTGAGCGGTGCCCCACCGTAGGGGATCGAGCGCGTTTGATTCGATTCAACCCAGCCGGAATCCCAGACGATTTCATCGGGAATTTCATCGACCAGACCTGTGTCGGAAGTAGCGACTAAAATCCGATAGGCTTTTTGGTTCCAAGAAGTCAGTTTTGCCCCGTAGGTTGTGAATTTCCAGGAGAGAAGGGGGAGACTCTTGTCGATGCCGATCGGATTGACAAGATTTTCACATGTCAGACGATTGGCTTGCATCGGAGAAGGCTTTCGTCGCTCTTGGGCCGAAATCACTCCGGCGGAGAGCAACAAAATCGCCACCAAGAAAACAAAAGATTTCTTTGTTCCCGTCTTCATCGCTTTTCCCCTGTGGAGGTTATAAATGTGGTAGTCTTTGGACATCGGAATTATATCAAAATCGTGAAAACTCCGCAAACAGCGCTTGAATCATATCATGATTACGAAGCGCCGCGCCCTCTTTCCAAGGGGGAAAAAAGAGGGTACACTTGTAGGAGGTTATGATTGGAAAGCCATTTGTCGTTGAGCCAGGCTTTTTTCCCTCCATTTCAGGGAAAACATCAGAGGAAAGTTTTGGGGAATGTCCGAGATCAATTTATCCGTAAAACTGGGGGCGCTGACCCTTCCTAACCCGATTTTGACCGCATCGGGAACATTCGGCTATGCTAAAGAGGTCGCCTCACTCTACGATCTCTCTCGCCTGGGAGGGATTATTCCGAAAACGATCACTCTGGAACCGAGGCCCGGGAACAAACCCCCGCGTACCGTTGAGGTGGTGGCCGGTCTCCTCAACGCGATCGGTCTTGATAATGACGGCGTCGATGAATTCTTGACCCAAAAACTTCCCTGGCTTCGATCGACAGGCGCGCCGATTATCGTCAGTTTTGCCGCCAAACGGATTGATGAATGTGAAATCTTTGCCCGGAAATTCGCCGCCGCCGAAGGGATCGCGGCACTCGAAATGAACATCAGTTGTCCGAACGTCTCCGACGGCGTCGACTTCGGTACCGATCCGATTCTTTGCGAGAAGATCGTCGCACGCATGAAAGCGCACTGCAGGCTCCCGCTTTGCGTGAAGCTTTCGCCCAATGTGACTTCGATTGCCGACATGGCCCGCGCGGCCGAGGCGGGGGGAGCCGACATGATTTCGGCGATCAACACCTTGTACGGCCTGGCAGTCGACTGGCGTCGCAGGATTCCGAGGATCGCCAACGGTTATGCAGGGTACAGCGGCCCTGCGGTCAAGCCGGTCGCACTTCGATGTGTCAGCCAGATTTTTCGCGCGGTCGAGATCCCCGTGATTGGAATCGGCGGTGTCGAATCGGCCCAAGACGTGATGGAGTTTTTCGTGGCCGGTGCCGCGGCGGTCGCGGTTGGGACGGCGAACTTTTATTGTCCTGACGCGCCGATCCGTATTTTGGAAGAACTCCCCGTCCTTCTGGCCGAAGCGTCTGTTACTTCTCCCTCCGAATTGGTTGGCACGTTGAAATTCTCCTGAAAGGTCCTCGGAAGATCACATGAAAACCGTCGGAATCAAAATCGCTTCGATAAAGAAGATTGATGCCGTTATTCCGGGGAACCGGATTTTCGGCAACCGGTTCGTGAGGTGTTCCGGGCAACGGCGTGGCGGAACGAAGTCGGTCGAATCCGAATAAGAAAGCTACGTCCCAGGGTTGTCGGAAAAGAAATTGATTCCTGCCGCTGCGGCCGAAATTCCGCGAAATCGCCACCTTTTGATCGCTCGGGAACTATATCTTTTCGGCTCTTGCCCCGTCGTGCGATCCGCGAGTTCCTGCGCCCATCGCTTCTCCTGTCGCCCGACGGCGATCCGGTTCATCTTCGGTTTCAGTCTATGTGGCGCATCAAGCAGGAAGATTCCCGTTTCTTGATTTTGATCATCGTCCATCGTGAGGATCCCGATGATCTTTATCTTTTCGAGTCGCTGGAAAGAACTTCCCCCGTTGCCGGAGGCCGACGAATGGTTTGAAAACGTCCGGCGTGAATTCCGAGAAAGGTTTGTTATGTTGAAATATCCCCCGTCTTGACTACAATAGCGGGGTGGAGAGCTATCAAATAGGGGGGACACCCTCGTGGAGTTAGGCGGTTGTTTTCCTATGACAAAGGGGTGTTATCGATCATTCGGTTTTTTGGTTTGCTTTGGTATCCTTTTCCTCTCCGGGTGTGATCTTTGGGATAAGATGATGGGAAAAAGGGGGGAGAGCGTCCAAGTAAAACGTGCGGCGATCTCGGTGGAGACGATGGCCCCGATTCGCCGTGAGGTTGTTGATTACGAAGAGTTTACCGGCGACACCCACGCGGTCGAAAACGTCGTTCTTCAAGCGCAGGTTTCGGGGATTCTGACGAAGTGCGATTTTACCGAAGGCGAGGTTGTCAAAAAGAATGATGTTCTTTTCGAGATTGAGCCGGAGCTCTATCAGGCGGAGCTTGACACCGCGGTCGGGAACCTCGAGAGCGCCAAAGGAGAGCTGACCGTCCTCAAGGCACGCGAACCGCAACTTCGTATCGAATTGGACCGTAACACGAAGCTCGTCCGATCGAACGCGGTCTCGCAGTCGGACTACGACGAGGCCAAAGCCGCTCTCGACGAGTGTCTCGCCAAGATCACGAAAGCCGAGGCAGATATCCTCAAAGCGTCGGCCGAAGTGCAACAAGCGGCGATCAACCTGAAATATACAAAAATCCTTTCCCCGATCGACGGTCGTATTTCCCGCAAACTGGTCACCGAGGGGAATCTTGTTCGGGATCATGAAACCGTATTGGCTCGGATCGTCTCGCACGACCCGATCTACGTCTTCTTTTATGTTGATGAGGCTACTTACCTCAAGTTGACCGAGAATGCGAAAAATCAGGCCGCGACTCTTTCCGAGCCGGAAGAACTCCGAATTGAATTTCGCCTGACCAACGAGGAGTCTTGGACCGATGCCGAAGGAAACCCGCTTCATGCAGGGACGGTCCTCTATGCCGATCCACAGATGGACGGGACGTCCGGTACGGTTCTTTTGCGTGCGACCTGTCCCAACACTCCTGTCGGGAGCGGTCAATTCAGCGGGATTATTCCCGGAATGATGGTTCATATTCGGATACCGGTGACCAATCGCTACTCGGCACTTCTGGTTCCCGAGGAGGCATTCGGCACCGAGCAGGGGACACGCTATCTTTATGTCAAAAATGCCGAAGGAAAGGCCGAGATGCGGCGGCCGGAACTCGGGCCGCTCCAGGGTGACAATATGCGGGTAGTCCGTTCGGAAATCGAAGAGACCGACGAGGTGATTGTCAGCGGTCTTCTCCGTCTTCGTCCGGGGGCCGAGGTGGATGTGAAAGAGACGACTCTTGAAAAGCTCCGAAAAGGGTTTTAGTTTTTGAGCTGTAGTATCTTCTTTCCCTCCCACCTTTTGTAGCAGGAATCTGAACATGTTTGCCCGTTTTTTTATCGACCGTCCGATCTTCGCCTGCGTGTTGTCGATTCTGATCGTCATCGTCGGCCTGATATCCTATTATCACCTTCCGCAGGCTCAATATCCCGATGTCGCCCTGCCGACGATCTTCGTTCACGCCCACTATCCGGGTGCCGACGCACAGACCCTTTCCGAAACGGTGGCAATCCCCCTTGAAGAGCAGATCAACGGAGTCGAGGATATGCTCTACATGGAGTCGGTTTGTACCAACGACGGCCAGTGCCGCGTGATGGTCACTTTCAAGGTCGGTACCGATCTGGATATGGCTCAGGTTTTGGTGCAGAACCGGGTCGGCGTCGCGACGCCAAGACTTCCCGCGGTGACCCGTTCGCTCGGCGTGACGACCCGGAAGCGAAGCCCGACAATCATCCTCTATGTCAATTTTTTCTCGGAAGTCTATGATCAAATTTTCCTGAGCAACTACGTCCGGCTTAATGTTCGTGACGTGATCGCGCGTCTTCCGGGGGTCGGTGATACCATAATCTACGGCGAAAAAGAGTACAGCATGCGTATCTGGCTCGATCCGGACAAGATGCGGATGCGTCGTCTGACAACCAACGATGTGACGAGAGCCATAGAAAGTCAGAACAGACAGGTCGCTGCCGGCCAGCTCGGTCAACAGCCGCTTGACGACCGGGTGATGTTTCAGTACATTCTCCGTACGCAGGGGCGTCTTCCTGACGTTGATTCTTTTGAAAACATCATTGTTAAGGCCGACGACGACGGCCGGGTCACTCTTCTGAAAGATGTGGCGCGGGTCGAGGTCGGTGCCAAGTCGGTCGATGTGATCAGCTTCCTCGACGGGGATCTCTCGATGATCGACCCCCGTTATCAGTCGGCGGCCAACGTGGAGGGCGATCGGATCTATCGGGCGCTTCCCACCTGTACGTTGGCCATTTCACAACTTCCCGACGCCAACGCGCTTGACACGGCGCGGCAGGTCAAAGAAACACTGGCCGAACTGGGCGAGAAGTTTCCGCCCGATATGAAATACACCATCGTCTTCGATACGACTCCGTTCATCGAAGAGTCGATCACCGAGGTAAAACATACTTTGCGAGACGCCGTGATTCTCGTCGCCTTGGTGGTCTATCTTTTTCTTCAATCGTGGCGTGCGGTGCTCATTCCGTTGCTGGCGATTCCTGTCTCGCTGATCGGAACCTTTGCCATGATGTCGGTATTCGGGTTCAGTCTGAACAACCTTTCGTTGTTCGGCCTGGTTTTGGCGATCGGGATCGTGGTTGACGATGCCATTGTTGTCGTCGAAAATGTCGAACGTCACATGGGCGAGGGACTTTCGGCCAAAGAAGCGGCACGCATGGCCATGGACGAAGTCTCCGGAGCACTCGTGGCGATCGCGCTGGTTCTTTCCTGTGTGTTTGTTCCATGTGCGTTCATTTCCGGAGTCACCGGGCAATTTTTCCGACAGTTTGCCCTGACGATCGCCACTGCGACTGTCATTTCGGCGTTTAATTCACTGACTCTTTCCCCCGCACTTTCGGCCATTCTCCTTAAGCCGAAGGGGAGTGCCAGGGGGTTCCTGAGCCGACTGGGCGACGTGACGTTCGGTTCCCTTTTTCGACTCTTTAATTTTTCCTTTCATTTGACAACCTCGGTTTATGTGACGCTGGTTAAAGGGTTGTTACGTCTGAGTCTGATCGTGGTTCTCCTTTATGGCGGACTTCTTTTCCTGACCTACAAGACTTTCACCAATATGCCGACCGGATTCATTCCGATTCAGGACCGTGGTAATCTGACGATGTTTGTTCAACTGCCCGACGCCTCGTCGCTCGACCGCACGAGAGCGGTGATCCGCCAGATTCAAGACATCTGTTATGGGAACGAAGAAGAGGGAATCGAACCGGTCCCGGGAATCCGTAGCGTGATTTCGACGGTGGGTATGTCGTTTTTGACATCCAGCACCTCGCCGAATATGGCGTCCCTGAACGTCATTCTCGACTCGTTTGAGGAGCGGAAAAAGTCGGGAATTACCGATGTGATGGTTCAGGAAGAATTGACCAGGCGCCTGGGAGAGAAGATCACCATGGCCAGTGTCCGGGTGGTGCGCCCCGCACCGGTCGACGGGATGGGATCGTCGAGCGGTTTTAAATTGCAACTCCAAGATCGCGGCGATCTGGGCGCTTATATTCTCCAACAGATGGCCGACGAGATGACCGAAGCGGCCAACACCAACCCGAAACTCCGGAATGTCTTAACGCAATACCGTGCCAATTCCCCGCAGAAGTATATCACGATCGATCGGAAAAAGGCTGTCGCGATGGGGATACCGATCGAAGAAATCTTCGACGCGTTCCAGACCTATCTCGGGTCGAATTACGTGAATGACCTGACATACGTCGGGCGGAATTTTCAGGTGAAGGTACAAGCAGACGGCCCTTTTCGAAGTGACCAAACCAACCTGAACAAAATTCATGTCAAGAGTGATAAAGGAGGGATGGTTCCCCTCGGAAGCCTGATCACGGTCAGGGACTTCAACGGTCCGCAGGCGATCAATCGGTTTAATATGTATCCATCGGCGGCGATTATCGGTTCGCCTGCCGAAGGGGTAACCTCGGGTGACAGTCTGAAAATCATGGAAGATCTTGCCGAAGAAATGCTCCCGAACACGATGAGTTATGAATGGTGCGAATTGGCGTATCTTGAGAAGGCCGCGGGGAGCACGGCAATCCTGACCTTCATTTTCGCGACCATTTTTGTGTTCTTGGTGCTGGCGGCACTTTACGAGTCGTTGACCCTTCCCCTGGCCATTATTTTGGTGGTACCGATGTGCCTCCTTTGCTCTCTGGTCGGGGTCACCCTCCGCAATCTTGATATGAACATCTTTACACAGATCGGGTTCCTGGTTCTGATAGGATTAGCGTGCAAAAATGCGATCCTGATCGTCGAATTCGCCAAAGCGAAACAAGATGAGGGGTATTCCCGTTTCGACGCCACGGTCGAAGCATGCCGGATCCGCCTGCGTCCGATCATTATGACGTCGTTGGCTTTTATTCTCGGTGTTGTGCCGCTTTTGGTTTCGAGCGGCGCAGGGTATGAGATGCGTTACACCCTTGGTGTGGCTGTCTTCAGCGGGATGATCGGAGTAACCCTTTTCGGGATATTCCTGACCCCGGTCTTCTATTCGGTGATCCGGATGATCTTCGGAGGAAGTCGAAAAACGATCTGAGTTTTTATTGGAACGATTTTTAGATGGAAGTGGTTTGTGGCGGCATCCAATTCCGGGAAAGAGGCGAGCGGATGAAAAATCTCGCTTTTGGCAGGACGGGCCGAAAAGTCGGTGAAATCGGGTTCGACGATGAGCGACTGCAGCGCCATACCGTTCGTTGGGTAAAGTTGATAGTCGACATTATCAACGCCTTGGGGGTAACGTTCCCGATTGTTTTGTGTCAAATTCCGGAGTCCGAACCGACATGCCTACCTCAAAAAATCCCTTTATCGTGCATACAGCGCTCCACGTTCGGTGAAAATCTTTTGTGGTGATGGTCAACGAGTTCGCCGACCCGGGTGGCACGTGCCAACGGGATTCCCACAACGATCCGTGAGCATAATAAGTGATTGATAAGTGCGTGGGGGTTTGTGCCTCGGACTGTATAACGTGTCGCACCCGTCGGCTGTGCCGGCCCTTCAGAGTCCCGGTCAAAAGATAAAGACGGAAAAGACTGCAAAGCGTTCCGGCATTTAAGTTTGCTGACACCGAAAATTCAGGGCGTGACTTCAATGAAGAGGTCACGCCCTGAACTTTTGATTTCCGGTTTAGACGCCGAAATTTTCAGCGTGGCATTTTGGCACTGATCCCGCCGGCGGCCGGCAGATAGGCGTGACGAACATAGTCGTCGACCATTCGGTGCGAACTGAAGCGCCAGGCGAGGGTGGCGAACGAGTTTTTCATGTATTCCACCCAGGTTCGGGGCAGGCCGTGTTGGTCGTGGTCGTAGAACATTGGAATGATCCGATGTTCGAGCACGTTGATGAGCGATTCCAGATCGCGTTGATCGTTGATCGCATCGTAAACGTGGCTTGTGCCGTTACCGATCGCGAACCCGTTTGTTCCGTCGTACGCTTCGGCCCACCAGCCGTCAAGTACCGAGAGGTTGAGTGCGCCGTTCAGTACAGCCTTCTGACCGCTCGTTCCGGATGCTTCGAGAGGGTGACGCGGTGTGTTGAGCCAAACATCGACCCCTTGTACCATATGTCGTGCAACGTTGATATCATAGTTTTCAATAAAGACGATCTTATCGGTAAATCGGGGGTCGTTTCGAATCTGCGCGATTTCGCGGATCAGTCGTTTTCCGGGTTCGTCGGCCGGGTGCGCTTTTCCGGCAAAAATGAATTGCACGGGACGCTCCGAATCGTTGGCAATCCGGGCCAGCCATTCGAGGTCTTGGAGCAGGAGCGTGGCGCGTTTGTAGGTAGCAAACCGTCGCGCGAACCCAATCGTCAGGGCGTTCGGGTCAAAGATCGTTTTGGCGCGTTGGATCTCTTCCGGGGGGGCGTCAATCTGTAGCAGCTGTTCGACCAGCCGACGGCGGACAAAACTAACCAACAGAAGTTTCAGTGCACCATGCGTCTCCCAGAGTTCACCGGAATCGATATTGTAGACCTGCGACCAAATGTCCGGCTCGATCGACTCCACGGTCCAGCCGGGCATATGGCGTTCGAAAAGAACGCGCATCTGCCAGGCCATCCAACTCGGCACATGGACTCCGTTGGTGATATGCCCGATCGGAACATCTTCCGCAGCTGCGGAACGATGCGGCCAAAGATCGCGCCACATATAGCGGGACACCTTTCCGTGAAGGGAGCTGACCGCGTTGGCGTAATGGGCAAGTTTCAAGCCGAGGATTGTCATGCAGAAATCTTCTTGTTGATTGGAAGGATCCTTACGGCCGAGCGCCATGAGCTGTTCATGATTCAGGCCGAGCCTCTCACGTAGGGGCGAGAGGTGCTCGTAGATCAGATCACCGTTGAAATAGTCATGCCCCGCCTCGACCGGGGTGTGGGTGGTAAAGACGGTTTTCTGTGTGACCACGCGTGCGGCCGCTTCGAAGCTCAGTCCGTTGTCTTCCATCAGTTCGCGGATGACCTCAAGGGTGACGAACGCGTTATGTCCTTCGTTCAGGTGGTAGACGCCGGGGGTGATTCCCAGGGCGCGCAGAGCGCGTACCCCCCCGATTCCGCAGACGATCTCTTGACGGATCCGGGTACGTTTGTCTCCGCCATAGAGGGTACTCGTCAGTTTCCGGTCTTCGGCGGAGTTTTCGTCGATATCGGTGTCGAGCAGGTAGAGATCGACCCGACCGACCTTCATTTTTCGGACTCGCGCGTAGATTGGGCCATTGGTGGTTTCGACCTGAATGGTAATCATGTTGCCGTTTAGGTCGCGTACCGTTTCGAGGGGAACGTACTCGACCTTTGTATCGATGTATTCCTCATGCTGCCAACCGTCTTTATCGAGGTACTGGCGGAAATACCCTTGAGCGTAGAAAAGACCGACCGCCACGAGCGGAACACCAAGGCCGCTGGCACTCTTGATATGGTCACCGGCCAGGATTCCCAGCCCTCCCGAGTAGATCGGAACCGATTCATGCAATCCGAACTCGAGTGAAAAGTAGGCCACCGGCTTCGAGCCGAGTACGCCGGTATACCGTTGCTTGTCCAACGGACGACCCCGCATATATTCCCGCATACGGCGGTAGGCCTGGTCGATGCGTGTGTGGAGTACCAGGTCGAGAATGCGGGTTTCGAAGTCTTCCGGCGTGAACCGTTTCATCAGAGCGATCGGGTTATGCCATAGATCGCGCCAGAGAACCGGATCGATTGCCTGAAAGATCGCGATGACATCTTGATGCCAACTCCACCAGATGTTGTGAGCCAGGGCATTAAGCTTCTCATAGGCGGTTGCCGGGGTTCCGTTAACATCCTGCCGTTGATAGTTGGGGAAGGTGGGGTTCATTTAAGATTTCCTGTTCTTTGAATGCTTTTTGAATGGATAGAACACAAAGCAACGCGCTCATTCTACCCAAATTGTCGTTTTTGTAAACGACCGCCACCGCGGCTTGCAGGTCGGTTGAATTTTGGATATAATCCCCGGTATCGGGAGGGGAAATCACTTTGCAAAGCATGTCACGGCCCTTTTAGCCGTGCGGGCGCGCAGTGAACGCAAATGAATACAGTTGTCAGAAGCCTTTAATTGTGGGGGAAAACGATGAAATTTCGTAATGTTTGCACGTTGACATTGGTTTTGGTTCTGAGTGCCTTAACCTCGGTTTTCGCGCAACAAATTTTTCCGCCGCCGGTCTTTTCGGGGGTGGTCCGCAACAGTGGTTTTCAAAACCAATTGGTTTCGAAGCCTATGTTTCCCGCGCTTCCCGTTCTCGGGCCCGGTTTTATTCCGGTTCCGATCTTCCATCAACGGGGGTTCGGGCAAATACAATGTGTACGGCAGGTTGTCTGCGATATGAACAAAGACGGTATAGCGGGAGAATACGCAATGATGGGATATCAATCCGAGCCTTTCGGGCAAACCAACGAGGGGAAAACGGTTACGGCATATACGCTGACCAATGTCAACGGGCTTAAAGCCGTGATCCTCAATTTCGGCGGCGTTCTTTATTCGATGGAAACTCCCGACCGCAGTGGCAAGTTGGGGAATATTTCCGCCAACCTGGCGACGGTTGCCGAGTATCAGCGGTTCCGCCCCTATTTCGGTTCGCTGGTCGGCCGCTACGGAAACCGGATCGCTCGCGGCAAATTCACCCTTGACGGAGTCGATTACCAGGTTCCGGTCAATGACGGCGTTAATGCTCTTCACGGGGGCCTTGCCGGGTTTGACCAGCGGATTTGGGATGCCGAACCCTTTATGACCGATAACGGTGTCGGCGTTAAACTGACCTACTCAGCCAAAGACGGTGAAGAAGGGTATCCGGGAAATCTTTCGGTAACGGTCACCTATATCCTTTCGAACGATAACGCACTGACGATCGATTACACCGCGGTGACCGACAAAGCCACGCCTCTGAACCTGACGAACCACACGTTCTGGAACCTGGGTGGGGCGCAGTCCGGTTCGATTCTCGACCATGTCTTGAAACTCGGCGCTTCGCACTACCTGCCGACCGACGATGGACTTATCCCGACCGGTGAAATAGCCTCGGTCGAATCGACGCCGCTCGACTTCCGTACTCCCAAGCCGATTGGACAAGATATCGCCCGGATCACCGACCCTTGGTTCCGCGGGGGGTTTGACCACTGCCTGGTTCTCGATAAACCGCAAGAGGGTGGCTTGAGTTTCTGCGCGTTTGCGGTCGACCCCAAATCGGGACGTACGATGGAAATCGAAACGACTGAACCGGCGGTCCAGTTCTATTCCGGCAATTGGCTCGACGGTACGACCGGCATCGGCGGCTACAAGTACGAACAGCATGCCGCCTTCTGTCTAGAGGCGCAGCATTATCCCGATTCCCCCAACCACCCCGCGTTTCCCAACACGATCCTCCGTCCCGGCGAGACGTATCGTCAGACGACCGTTCACAAATTCGGTATTCAATAGCCAAAGTTACGCGTCATTAGGAACCAGGTCGATGGCATCGTGCAACGATTTGATCGCCGCATTAGAGCGTTCCTGTCCCCCACCGTTGGCAGAGGATTGGGATAACGTTGGGTTTCTTCTCGGCGAGCGACAGAAAGAGGTCAGGCGGGTAATGACCTGCCTGACCCTCTCGTTCGAGACGGTCGACGAGGCGATTGCCGAAAAGGCCGACCTGGTGATCTCGCATCATCCCTTTCCGTTCCGTGCCGAGAAGCGTTGGACGACCGAAACCCCAACCGGATCGATTCTTCTTCGCCTTGTTCGGGGAGACGTGGCGGTTTTCAGTCCCCACACTGCCCACGATTCTGCATTTTGGGGAGTGAACCGTCAGTTGGCCGAGCTTTTCGGACTGGTAGATGTCAAACCACTGAATTCCGGCACGCTTGAAGCCTCGCCATCGATGCTCGAAGGGGCTTCGTCTCAAACGAAAGGCCTTTTGAGCTCTGAGCTCGGAGCGGTATTGGGGAGCGGGCGGATCGGTTCCTTTTCCGAACCGATTCGCCTTTCGACATTCATCCGGCAGGTCAGTCAAAAACTGCGTCAGCCGACCCTGACCTACGTCGGCGATCCGAACCGCGAAGTCTGTCGTCTGGCGATCGGTTGCGGTGCCGCCGACGATTTTATCGTCGCGGCGGCCCATGCGGGGGCCGACGTGCTTCTGTTGGGTGAGGCGCGTTTTCATGGCGCGCTCCTTGCAAGCGAGCTGGCAATGTCGCTGGTCCTTCCGGGACATTACGCGACCGAACGTTTTGCCATGGAGACCATGGCCGAACGTTTGGCGGCTCTCTTTCCCGACCTGACGGTTTGGGCAAGCCGCGCCGAGTGCGACCCGATCCGTTGCTGGCCTGCGCCGCAAGATTGAGTTTCCGGGCCCTTAAAACAAAGATTACCCTGACCGAAAAACCCGATTGGATTTAAGCCTCTGCGACAATAAAACCTTCCCGTTTGTTCTTCGATTCGCCTTCCGATCGCTCGTTTGCGATCCGGATTTCAGCGCGGTTCAGGATTTGAGGATTCATTCGTATGGCAAGATCAAAAACTCAAAAGAACTTCCCGAAACTTCACAATGCGACCTGGCCGGGAGTGGTCGGGAAGGGGACACCCGATAACCCGATCATCGAGCTCAAACAAATGCTCGAACTCACCAAAAACGCCGAGTACGAAGGTCTTCGTTTTGACGGTGTTGACCTGTTTCTCGACCATCCCCACTACAATCTCGAGGGAGGGCATGCCGCGGCCGAAGAGACGGCGGCGCTTGTCAGTGAATATGGTTTGGCGATCGGTACGGTTGTCGCGCCGATCTGGAGCGGTTCGGCAATCGGTTCGGAGGAGAAACGTGCCCATTTCCTTCATCAGGTTCGACTCGGTTGCTCGATTGCCAAAGAATTGCGTGATTTGGGGGTCCGTCCGAACGGATGCGTCCGAATCGATTCTTCGACCTCGGTTGAAGAGTGGGCGAAAGACCCCGAGGGGAATCAAAAACAGCTGGCCGAAACTTTCGATGCCGCCTGCGATATCGCCAACGAGTACGACGAAATTCTTGCTGCCGAAGGAGAAATCTGCTGGGGCGGGATGCACAGCTGGAAGAGAATGCTTCAACTTCTCGAGATGGTCGACCGTCCGCAAACGCTTCGCTTCCAGGCTGATTTGGCTCACACGCTCCTTTACCTGATGGGATACAACGCACCGGAAGATCGGCTCCTTCCCGAAAACTTCGACTGGTCCGACACCGCCGCGTTCGATGCCGCTTACACCCGAATGACCGACAAACTTCGTCCTTGGACGGTTGATCTGCACATCGCGCAGAACGACGCGACGGCATTCGGTTCCGGATCCCATGATAAGACGGGGCGCCACTGCCTGCCGAAAGATCCGGACGGCAAACTCGACATTGTCAAATACGCCGGCTTCTGGCTTAAAGACGAAGACGGGCTCCTGAAAATGTTTAATCACATCTGTTGGGACGGTTGCATGTTCCCGAACGACGTGATGCTCAAACAGGAGACCTGGAACGATGTCCTGGAAATGATGGTGAAAGTCCGTCAAGAATACGGTTGGAAATAGTTGTGGCTTGAAAGATTTACGAGTTCCCGAAGAAAGGACGCGAATGTACGCAAAAGAAACTGCTGTTATTTTTATCGAATTTCAAAATGATTTTTGCCACCCCAACGGTCTTCTCTACAATGTGGTCAAAGAGGAACTTGCTCGCTTGGAGACGGTGCGGAACGCGCAGCGTCTTCTGGCGGGTGTTCGCCGTCTCGGCTGTAAGGTGATTCATTCTCCCTTTACGTTCGACCGCGTCTGGAGCGAGACGCATCAGGTTGAAGGAACCCTCAAAGACATCTACGACGGAGGTGTCTTTACGCCCGGTTCTTGGGGACACGAGATCATCGACGAGCTTAAGCCGATTGACGGGGAAGTGGTCCTTGTGGGAAAACGTTCGCTCAGCGCGTTTTCCCACACCAACCTGGCCGACATTCTTCGCTTTGCCGGGATCAAGAACCTGATTGTCACCGGTCAGTTGACAAACGTCTGTGCCCAGGCGACGGCCCATTCGGCCTACGACCTCGGATTCCGTGTTCGTATGATCCCCGAAGCGTGTGCTTCCGCCTCTCGCGCGATCCACGAATATGTTGTGAGTCAGGCTGCCCCGCTTTTCGGTGAGGTGCCGACCGTCGATTCGTTCCTCGCGTCGTTGCGGTAAATCCGCCACACGAAAAACGTCCCGCCGATTTTCGCGCTCACTTGAAAACCCGTGTTGCGGGGGCAAGTGAGCTCTTTTTTTTTCGGCACACCGGTTTTCGGCGACCATCCTTGAACCGGGATTTTATTTCATTTACAATTGATATCCTTCATTCCGGTCGCAAGACTTGATCGATTTTGTTTTTGTGGTCCTTTTGCTCATACGAGGTGAGTAATGTCTAACCTGTTCTTATTGGCTCAAAGTGTACCTGATACCGCCGCGGGAGAAGTCTGTGGTCCTCTCTGCAGGTACTGGGCCGATATCGTCGTTTTTGCGTTGTTTCTTTCAGCTGTCGTCTTTACCGCGTTTTCGGCCAGCCGCAAATCGGGATCGGGGAGCGAGTCGTACTTCCTGGCCGGACGTGGTCTTTCATGGTGGCTCATCGGCATTTCTTTGATCGCCGCCAACATTTCCGCGGAACAATTCATCGGCATGTCGGGGAACGCTTCCGACTACATCGGAATGGCGGTTGCCAGTTACGAATGGGTGGCGGCTCTCTCTTTGGTCATCGTCGCATTTTTTTTCCTGCCCCGATTCCTCCATGCCGGGATCTACACCATTCCGGAATACCTCGAAAACCGGTTCAGCAAAGGGGCTCGCACGTTGATGTCGCTGATGATGGTCATCATGCTGGTTGCGGTCAACTTTACCGCTGTCACCTATGCCGGGGCGAAATACTTTGATGTCCTCTTTTCCGATTTCCATATCTCAACTCCTTTCTTTACCGGAGCACCTTTGAACCTTTATACTCTCTGTTGGTTCATCGGCATTTTGGCCGCGGCGTATGTCTTTGCCGGCGGGCTGAAGGCCTGCGCGTGGGCAGACCTGCTCCAAGGGACGGCCCTGATTGCCGGTGGGGCGATTGTCCTCTATTTTGCTCTGCAGACTCTTGGTAACGCTGACCCCCAGACACTCACCCCCGCACAGACAGCGGCTGCCAACGAGGTCGTAAGCGACCCATCGGTTCTTGCCGACCATGGAGCGATTCAGCGGTTCCGTGAACTAAACGCGGGAAAACTGCGGATGAACCTTCCCGCGTCCGATAAATTCCTCCCGGTCACGGCGCTCCTTCTCGGAATCTGGATCCCAAACCTTTACTACTGGGGGCTGAATCAATACATCATTCAGCGTACTCTCGGTTCGAAAAGTCTGGCCGAAGGGCAGAAAGGTCTTGTGTTTGCGGCGGTTATGAAGCTGATCATCCCTTTCATCATTGTCTTCCCCGGAATGATGGCGTATAACCTTTATCACGGCGAGATGAAGTCGAGCGCCGCCAAAAATGCCGCGGTCGAGCTTGACCGTCTTGAAGCGATGAAAGATACATCGTTCGAATCGAACGGTGGCAGCCCGTTTTTTGCCTTTACCGACGAGTTTGCCGAAAAGAATCCGCAACAGGCTCGTGCGATGGTTCTCTGTAATGCGAAGATTGCCGGTATCGACCTGGCCGAGGATGGAGTCGACCCGGCCGCACTGCGTGAATCATTTGCCGCAAAACTGAATGAAAAGAAAGCCGCCGATCCTTCGTTCAAGGTCAAATATAACCCGCCGGTCGCCTACTGCGATTACGACTCGGCATTCCCCTTGCTGGTGAAAAACCTTGTCCCGCTCGGAGGGTTCAAAGGATTTCTTTTTGCGGCGCTTTTGGGAGCGATCATCAGTTCCGTTGCCGCGATGCTCAACGCCGCCTCGACCATCTTTACGATGGATATTTATAAGGAATACTTCAGCAAAAACGCTTCCGAAAAAAGTCTCGTTTCGGTTGGCCGTCTGTCGGTTGTCGTCTTTGTGATCATCGGTTGCTGGATCGCTCCGCAACTTGCCAACCCGAAGTTCGGCGGCATTTTTAAGTTTATCCAAGAATTTCAGGGTTATATCTCTCCCGGAATTTTGGCGGCATTTGCCATCGGGTTCTGTGTGAAACGCGCGCCGTCGATCTGCGGTCTTCTTTCGCTTCTTCTCTGCCCGATCATTTACGGATACTTGCATTTCTTCGTGCCGAGCCTCGATTTCCTGAACCGGATGGTGGTAACCTTTTTTGCCATCGTCGCGCTCGATTTGCTCATCACGGTGATTTGGCCGCGGAAAGAAGAGTTTGTCCAAGAGAAGAAAACGACGCTCGATCTGACGTTCTCGAAAGCGGCGGTCGTGGTCGGCGTGATGGTGGTCATCGTCACCCTCTGTCTTTACGCCGTCTTCTGGGATTACAGCACGCCGATGTTCCGCTGATTTTCAGCGCCAATGAGACTGAAATCAGCGAAAGATGTGGTGTGATTCGGAACATTTTTCTGCTTTTTCCCGGAGGGTTCTTCCCGTTGCCGACGGCCTTTGCCGAAAACGCGTCGAAACCTCCGGTGACGATCATGCGTTGTAATCATCTCGGAATCCCCGACGACCTAACCACCTGGTTTTGGCGCAGGCCGATTCCGGCCGACTCCGACGCGGTGACGGCGAGTCGAACCCGATTGTCGGCAGCGAACATCTTCCTTTAACACTCGGGGTTATTTGGCTTCCGGAGTCCGGGGATTCCCGCCGACCTTTCCGGACGACGAACCCCTGCCGATTCTTCGACCCCTGTTTTCGATCGTACCGTACCGGTCGCCAAACCGACGGGGTTACCGGTCGGGCGGGGCGAGACGAACATTCTGCCGAGTGCGGGTTGTGACGTGCTTCTTCTTTTGCCCCTTCGAAAAAGTCTGTCTCCGGTTTGAGGAGGCGGGGATATCCGAACCGGTTCCGCTTGACCGACTTTCGGTCCTTCTTCCGATCGACCGCGGGAACATAAAGCGAAGAAATACCTCGAATTCAACAGCGACATCTAACCGGTCTTACGGTCGGCGTCGACGACCTGACTCTTACGGCCGGAATAACGCTTGCAACGAGTTGTGGGTGGCAAAACTTAAAAGCGACGGGATTTGCTTGCGCCATGCCAAAGAGGGATACCGAAAAAGAGCCGATCCACGCGACGCCTATCTCAAAATATCGGGTCGGCCGAAGTTTCTATATGCGTATCAGGCGTACTGCTCCTTTTGGTGATGGTTCCCCCACCCATGAAAAACTCTGTGCGCCGACGTCGGTCGTCTTCGATCGGGCGTGGAACAGACTTTCCGACATTATCCGGCCTGATCGAAGAAGTGTCATTTTTTTCTCTGAAAAACACCGAAAGTGTTAAATATTTTTTGAAGGTATTCTATTTTACCGGTTTTCCTCTATAATATGACTTGCGTATCTGTGATGAGAGGGGGCTGTACTCGGTTTTAACGTGCCGTGACACCCGTTTTGTTTTCGGCTGGCAGTACCCCTTCGGTTGCAAACATCGTTTTTTTTTACCAACGTTTGTCGAAAAATGATGAATAAATCAAATCGTGTTTCCGGAAGGGACAAGCCCACGATCATCGTTCCCGAGCGACAGAAAAGAGGCCCTGCTCCGGAAATTGCCGATGATGCCGACATGAAATCGTTTCGGCGCAAGTGGGCCATCCTCAATATGATCCTCGACACCGAAGACGGCTATACAATCGATGAGCTGGCCGAACACTTCGATGTCAGTCCCCGTACGATCCGAAGGGACATCGGTATTTTCGACATGGTGTTCGGGGGGTTTGATGCGCAGGTTGAAAAGTGGGGAAGGAAGCGTTTTACGATGGAACGCATCCCGCTCGGCAACAAGCTCGGCGACGAAACATCCGGCCTGACGCGCGACGAGTTGATGTCGTTCTGCATCGCTCAGCGCCTGATGAGTCCCTTAAAAGGAACCTCCATCGACGAAAATATGAAGTCCGGTTGCGATAAAATGCGCAGTTGCCTTCGAAAGTCGACTCTCGAGCAGGTCGATCGTCTCGCCTCGTTCTTCTATCGTCCCGAATTTAAACGCCCTTACAACGCCCGTGCCGGTCGCAAAATTTCCATCATCTTGGAAGCGCTCATTGACTCTCGGGGCCTGAAGTTTCGTTATAACGAAGGCGAAAATGACGAGGACCGAATTTATACGGTTCTTCCGTGTGCGATCCTTTATAACGAAGGCTTTATTTACCTGGTCGGCTATCAATACAAAGATATTCTTAATTCCGACGATGAATCGGTCAAACCGCGGCACTGGAAGTTAAGCCGAATCCTCGCGATGAAACTCACGAATATTCGTTTTCGTCCTCCCGAGGAATTCAATGCCGAGGACTATTCCTACGGAGACCTTTCCCCCTATTTGGGAGACGCCCCTGCCGTCCGCGTCAAAGTTCAATTTGATCCGAGTGTCGCGACTTTCGTCAAAGAGCAAAAGCTCCCATGGGTCAAAAACCCGACGCAAAAGCGGAACGGTTCCCTGGAAGGGGAAATGGACGTCAATCCCGACGGATTTGTTCCTTGGATTTTGAGTTTCGGCTCATCGGCGGAAGTCATTGCCCCGAGATCGATGCGCGATCGTCTCAGTTACGAACTCCGTGCGATCCGCAACAAGTATGCCGTCGACTGACTTTTTTCTCCGAGATTCGACGACAGGTAACTTTCGATAACACAAAATACCGGCTCTCTCGTTTCCTCGAGAGAGCCGGTTTGCAATGATCGGAAGTGGTTTATTTTGCGTTGTGTTCGCGAATGTTTCCCGGCCTCCGCACTCACGAAAGAAGAATTCCGTGTTCTTGCAGGTAGGCGATCACCTCGTCGGCGAGTATTTCCGGAGATTTCTTACCGCCGTCAAGAACCAGTTCCGGCCTCTGAGGGACTTCGTACGGATCGTCGATTCCGGTGAATCCTTTCATTTCCCCGGCCCGGGCTTTTTTATAGAGACCTTTCGGATCACGTTCTTCACAGATTTCGAGGGGAGTATCCATGAAAACCTCGATGAATTCACCTGCCGCCATCGTGGCGCGGACCCGGTCGCGGTCGATTCGGTACGGACTGATGAACGCGGTCAATGCAATCGTCCCGGATTCCGCGAGAAGTTTGGCAACCGCGCCGACCCGACGGATATTTTCTGCGCGGTCCTCCGCCGAAAAGCCGAGTCCGAATCGTTTCGCGAATTCTTCGCCGCGATCTTCGGCCAAAATTTTCGGCGAGGCATTTAAGGAATGGCGGACATTGTCGCCGTCAAGAACAAAGCTTTTCTTCCCGAGTTTGAACAGCTTATGATCGACGATATTCGCGATCGTGCTCTTGCCGCTGGCGCTCAGACCGGTAAACCAAACGATACACCCTTTGTTTCCATTGGCGGCTTCCCGCTCATGACGTGGGACGGCAAACTTGTGCCAGTAGACTTCAACGTTATCGGTGCCTGCATGGTCGAAATTGGCCATTTCTCAAAATCTCTTTCTGACTGTTGTAATGTACATTGCGTAAAGTTTAACGATTTTCCCCAAGTTCCGTTGAATCTGTTATCGGCTTATTGCCTCTGTTTTCTTTTCTCTTCGGCGGCACTTTCTCGGGAATAGACGGGAAGAAGGGTGAACGGGTCGGTTTTCGGCGAGGCGGCGGCGGCCAGGGCAACCCCTGCGGCCGAAGGGACGCCGTGTGGCAATGGGAGAAAGGCGAGCCTCTGTTCCGCCGATGTGGCAATTCGCCGGGAATTGAGAGCCGGTCCCGCGTACAAGAGGGGAAAAGGCTTGTCCGGAGCGGGACTTAAGCCGCCCGCGGCATTTTTGTCTGACACGACAGAAGCTAAATGGACTTCGGAGAGAGTTACCCCTTTCCGTTCAGGTGCGAGCCAGTCGACAAGGGGTTCTAAACGGAATTTTTTACCGAGCGGAATCGGGACGGGGGAGCCGAGTCGAACCAGAAAGTCGCGTGAGGTGACATCGCCACGCTGGGCGTTGATTCCGATGGTAATCGTTGCACCGCCACGGGCCAGAACCTGTTCAAAAACCGGGTTGCTGTTGTCTTCCCCGAGTATGTTTGCCAAAGATGCGGCGACCTGCCATGCGGCGGCTTCAAGAGTATCGACACCAAACAGCTCGGCCCGGCAAGCCCAAGCGAGGACTTTGGCCGTCGTGACCCCGACCCGGAGACCGGTGAACGACCCAGGACCGACCGCGACGGCAATCGCGTCGAGTTCGGGTGGTGTCCACCCTTGGGATTCAAGGATCGACTCAATGGCCGGAACGAGCGACTGTGCGCTCCGCTGGTTTTCGGCCAGCGGTCGCTCGACCAGGAGGATTCCCCCTTCGGCAACGGCAACGCTTCCGCGAAGTTCGGTGGTTTCGATAGCCAAAAGCTTCGTCAATTTCGGCGGTTCTTCCTAATTTTTTTATTTATATTATACTAGGAACGACGTGTTGACAAGTTCGTTCGTGGCATGATGATGAGATTTTCAAGAGGCGCTTGGTGAAACAGGCAATTATCAGTGATATTCACAGCAACCTCGAAGCATTCCAAGCTGTTTTGGCCGACATGGACGCCATAGGGGTCGACGAGGTTTATTGTCTCGGCGATCTGATCGGCTATGGACCAAATCCCAAAGAATGCGTTGACCTGGCAATGAAGGCCGAGTCGAAGATCAAAATCTGCATTATGGGGAACCATGATTATGCCGCGATCTACGAACCGGGCGGCTTTAACTCGGTGGCGGAACAGGCGATCTATTGGACCCGCGAACAGCTCGAAAAAGCCCGGGACCGAAAGGCCGAGATGCGGCTCGATTTCGTCAGCGGCCAGCTTAAACGTGCTTACCGGGAAGGCGATTTTCTCTACGTTCACGGTTCACCGAAAAATCCGACCAGCGAATATGTTTTCAAAGAAGATGTCCGCGACAGCAAAATGGAAAAATTCTTCGGACTTGTCCCGCGCTGTTGTTTTATGGGGCATACCCATGTTCCGGGAATTTTTACCTGCGACAACTCCCCGACCGCGGTTTTCCCCTACGACTTTATCTCTCCTGACCAGCTCGAAGGCGGGCGATATCGAATCGGGCCCGATAAAGTGATGGTGAATGTCGGCTCGGTCGGTCAGCCCCGTGACCATGACCCTCGTGCGTGCTACGCTATTCTTTACGACGGTCAGCTTCTTGAATTCCGTCGTGTTTCCTACGATATCGAAAAGACGTATCAGAAGATCGTTCAGATTCCGGACCTCGACAATTTCCTGGGAGAACGTCTGAAACAAGGGCGCTGATCTTTTAAGAGCGGGTCGGCCCGGTTCCGGTGCTGCCGACGGTTCCCTCTGATTTTCGTGTCGGCACGATGCCGGCCGTCACCTTTGAAAGTAATTTATGGCTATACCGAACCTTCCTCAATATCATTCTCCTCCCTCGATCCCGCGTGCTTCCACCTCGTCAGAAGAACCCCGAAAGGGTGGAGGTTGTTTCAATACCCTGCTGTTGGCCATCCTGATGATGTGGACCATCAGCTTCCTCACCAAAAAGCAGCCGACTCCGCCCCCGGAGAGACCGACCGACCCGGTCGCTGAACATCAGGAGCTCGACGCCGAACAACTTGCCGAAGTTGCGGCGACGCTGACCGATGAAGAGAAAACCGAGGCGGGAAAACACGTTTGCCCGGAATTTATCACGCTCGGAAGCCTTGATCCGAAAAGCCCGTTCAGAATGCTGGTTACCCTTTCAAACCGCGGGGCGGCGGTAACCCGTGTCGAGATGAACGAAAGGGAATTTCGTGATTGTGCCGATACGACCGGATATCTTGGGCAGATCGTCGCCGACGAGACGATTGCCGCGCAAGAGATCGCCGCGGGACTTCCGGGACTCGGAATCCAGACGGTCGGTGCGGGAACCCCTGCCGCCGAGGCCGGACTTAAGCCGGGCGACCGGATCGTATCGATTGACCTTTCCGAAAATAAGGCGGTCGGCACGTCGATCGAAGTGACCTCGTTCAACGATTTGCGGCAGGCCCTTCTGAAAACCAAACCCGAAGAGACGGTCAAGCTCGAAATCATCCGCAAAGAGAGGCTGCCGCTCGAAGTCGCGACGCTTCCCGAAGAGGACGCCCCTGCCGACAACGCGGCTTCCGCCGATACCGAAGCCACGTCGGACACCCCGGCGATGCCTGCTTCCGAGACCATTACGGTAAAACTGGCCAACGCGCCGCTTCAGGTGATCCGTCCGATGGGGGTGATCGCCAACTACGGCGACTATGCCAATATGGTCGGTCTGCAAGGGGTCGATCGTGACATTTCGAACGATCTCTACGACGTACAGAACGAAAAGGAGTTCCACCGACGCCCGAACACCGATCCCTCGTCGTTCCTGATGACCCTGGCCACCTACGACACATCGAAAAAACTCGCGTGGCCCGCATATCACCCCGGTACACGCACGATTTCGGTCGGCCGTAACAATGCGCTCGAACTCGAACTGCCGTTTTACTCACTCGATCAAGACGGTCTCTTGACCCGGTCGGCCGACGCGGGAATGCGCGGCGGCCATTGGGAATATGATCCCGGCCAATCGAACGAATCGACCGCGGTCTTTCGAAAGATACTCCCGGTCTACAAGCTCGAAATTCGGAAAATCTATCGGTTGAGCGAAGTCCCGCCCCGAGAGAACGGAGTCAAAAAGCAGGGGAATCCCGATTACCATCTTTCCCTGACCGTTGAGATGCGCAACCTCGATACCGAAAAGGCGCATACGGTTTCCTATTTTCTCGACGGCCCGACTTCCCTTCCGGTCGAAGGGCTCTGGTTTTCGCTCGGAAGAAAAACCGGCCCGGGCTGGGGAACCTACGGTCTGCACGACATGGTCCTGAAACTGAACGGTAATAATTTCCGTGTGTTCCGTTGTACCGATATCGCGGAGGAAAAAGACGAGCACAGCCGTCCGAGCGATCCGGTCGGGATCGATTTTATCGGGATCGACTCGCAATACTTTGAGGTCACGATGATTCCCGACGTCGGGCAGGACGGCGTGAAGCCTCTCCTGGAATACCTCCCGATCCGTGTCGGGGCCCGGCTTGCCAAAAAGGCGACGTTTACCAATATTTCGTTCCGACTCAAAAGCGAAGAGAAGAACCTTGCCCCCGCCGGACAGGCGGGAGACCGCACGAGCGAAAGTTACACCATTTTTGTCGGTCCGAAACGTGCTGCTGACCTGAACGCCTACGGATTGGGCGAAACGCTTGTCTACGGCTGGTTTTGGTTCGTTTCGAAACCGATGGCCGTTCTCTTGGATTTCTTCCGCCATTACCTGGTCTTCAACTACGGTTTGGCGATTATTCTCTTAACGGTTTTGGTTCGGCTCTTGCTCTTCCCGATCAGTATCAAAATGGTCGCAAGTTCGTTACGGATGCAGAAACTGCAACCACAGATCAGCGCATTGCAAGAGAAATACAAGAACGATGCCGCGGAGCTGATGAAGGCGCAGCGCGAACTTTGGAAGAAGAACAAGGTCAATCCGTTTGGAAGCTGTCTGCCGCTCTTCTTGCAGATTCCGATCTTTGTGGGTTTGTATAAGGTCCTCAGCTTGGACGTGAACCTGTATGGAGCGCCGCTGATCAGCGAAAAGGTCCGTTGGTGCTCGAACTTGGCAGCGCCCGATATGCTCCTTAACTGGAGCGAGTTTTGGAACTCCCATGGGTGGCCCTCGTTCAACCTCGGAATGGGGATGTTTTCCCTCGGTCCGTACCTAAACCTCTTGCCGCTACTGACCGTCGCCCTCTTCCTGGTGCAGCAGGCGTTCGTGATGCCACCGATTACCGGAAGAACGCCCCAAGAGATTCAGCAGCAGAAGATGATGCGCTTCATGATGAAGATCATGATGATCTTGATGGGCTTTATGTTCTTTAAAGTTCCTTGCGGACTCTGTATCTACTTTATCACGAGTGCTCTCTGGGGAATGCTCGAACGCCGATTTCTGCCGAAACGGGACCAGGCAATCGTTACCGATACCGGTCAGGCAGTGATCGACGTAACGCCGACAACTTCTTCCGCCGGTGGCTCGGCCAAACCGACAAAGAGCAAGAATCCCCGTCGCGGCCGCCGAACGACGTCAGGCAAAGCCGAACCGCAGAAGAAGGGGTGGCGCGAAATGTGGGCCGAAGTCTTGGAAAAAACCAAAGAGCAGCAGAAACTCGCGAAGGCGGAACTGGAAAAACGGAAAAAGGCCGCCGCCAAATCGAACCATCGAAAAAAGCGCAAGTAACACTGCTGTTTACATGATACATCCGAACAAAGAAAGAGTTTATGCCATGTCGATCCGTCATTTGATTTACTCGGTGGCTTTGAGCTTTGTCCTTTTGGGGGCAGGAGTCGTCATTGCCCAAGATTCGATTTCCGCGGCGATTCAGCCTTACGTCGAACAAGGGGTTTTCCCCGGCCTCCTTTCGGTATCCGCCGATCAAGAGGGCCGGTTGACCGTCGAGTCGGTCGGTTGGGCCGACATCGAACGTCGGATTCCGATGGCAATGGATAGCGTTTACTGGATCGCATCAATGACCAAGGGGGTTACCGGCGCAGGTTTGCTGATTTTGGTCGACGAAGGTCTGGTCGATCTCGACGCACCGATCGAAAATTATCTGCCGGAATTCAAAAATATTCGGGTCGAAGAAGCGGGGGAAAACGGGGTTGTCACCGTTCGTCCTCCGAAAACGAAACCGACGCTGCGTCAAGCGATGTGTCATATGGCCGGATTTCGGTTCGTCACGCCGACGATGGACCGATTCGGTATCGACATTTTTCCGGCCCGAATCCTTGCCTCGACGATGGTCGAAGTTCCCCTCTTCGCCGACCCGGGCACGAAGTTCGGTTACAGCAATCTCGGCATCGATGTCGGTGCCGCGGTGATCGAAGCGGTAACGGGGGCTCCGTTCGAAGAGTTCCTTCAAAAACGGATTTTCGACCCGCTCGAAATGAACGACACCTCGTTCTGGCTCACCGAAGATCAGAACGCCCGGCTCGTCACCCCGTACAAGGTGGTCGACGGTCAATGTGTTGCCGACACCATCGATCCGCTGACCTATCCCCTTACCGACCGTAACCGTCGGTATGCCGAAGCGGGGGGCGGGCTCTTCTCGACTCCGTGCGACATCATCAAATTCTATCAGATGATCGCGGGGAAAGGCGAGTATTGCGGTGTCCGTATCCTTTCGGAAGAAGCGATTCGGACCCTGGCGACCAAGCAGACTCCCGAAGGAACCGACGCGGCCTATTCGGTCGGAATGTGGACCGATGGCGAGTCGATTTGGCATGGCGGAGCCCTCGGCACCGAAGGGCACGCCAATCTCCAAACGGGGGAAGCCCGAATCTACATGGTTCAGCTAACAAGTTCGGTTGACCCGAAAATCAAAGAGACGGTCAACCGTATTCTCGACAGCCGGGTGAAATAATGCGAGCCTGGCTGGTTGTCAACGCTTTTCTCCAAAGCAAAAAATTTGAGGAAATCTACGCCCGGCTGATCCGGGCGTTTTCCTTATGCGGTGTTTCTCTTGATCGAAAAAGCAACGCCGAACTTGTCTCGGTACTCGGTTCCCCGATACCCGACCCCCCCGACTTTGTTCTCTTCTGGGATAAAGATTATCCTTTGGCCTACCACCTGGAACATTCCGGCCTGCGCCTCTTTAACCGAGCGCGGGCTATTGCCCTCTGCGACGACAAAGCGGCGACGGCGCTCGCTTTGGAACGAAGCGGGATCCCGACCCCGAAAACGATCATCGCGCCGTTAAAATTCGATCTTGTCGCGGAACCGAACGATCGGTTTTTAGAAACGGCGGCAGCCGATCTTGGGTTCCCGCTCGTCATGAAAGAGCGGATCGGCTCGTTTGGTTCCCAGGTTGCCTTGGTTCGGAACATCGAAGAGATGCGCGAGACATTTCATGCCCGGCCCCAAGCCTCGTGGCTGTTCCAGGAATTTATCGCCGCGAGTTTCGGACGGGACATCCGTCTGCAGACACTGGGAGATCGAGTTGTGGCGGCGGCGGCCCGATACGGTGCGTCGGGCGACTTTCGTTCGAACGTCACCGCGGGCGGCAGAATGGAACCGATCGACCCGCCCGACTCGTTTAAAGAGCTGGCCCTGCGCGCGACGGCTCTCCTTGACCTCGATTTTGCCGGAGTCGACCTTCTTTACGGGGAAGGGGAAACGCCGATCCTGTGCGAGGTGAACTCCAATCCGCATTTCGTCAATCTGAACAACGCGCTCGGGATATCCTTCGAAAAGATGCTGGCCGACCACATTCTGAAAAACCTCGCCGATCCCCCGTGATGAACCTCTGGATCATTTATAACCGGGCCCGGCACCACGTCAATCGCTGGTTCGCCGATCGGCTCCGTACGGCGCTGCGCGAGCGGGGGAGTCATGCCGAGATTATCATCGCCGACACCCCCGGCGAACTGCCGGCCGGGGAATTCCCCGAAATCGCCCTGAACCGTTCCGCCGATCCGGAAATCGCCTTATATCTCGAAAAGCACGGATGTCGGGTCTGGAACGACTCGTACACCGCACGAATTTGCAACGACAAATGGCAGACCCATTTATTGTTACAAGAAACAGGCATCCCGATTCTTCCCACCTTTCTGGCAACCGAAACTACCCTCGATACCCTTCCCGACATCCCGGGCGTCTTAAAATCGCGCGACGGGCACGGGGGAACGGAAGTCTACCTTGTAAACGATCCGGCCCGGCGAAAAGAAGCGTTCGGGAAAATCGGTAAACCGACCGCCGTTTTTCAGCGAGCGGCCACCGATTTGGGGAAAGACCTGCGTGTCTACGTCTTGGGAAAAACGATTGTTGCCGCGATGTTCCGGCGTTCCGAAACCGATTTCCGAAGCAATTTCTGTCTCGGAGGCCGGGCGGAGCGATGTGACCCGATTCCACCCGAAGTTCGCGATCAGGTAGGCCGAATCGTCGAACTTTTCCATTTCGGACTCGTCGGGATCGACTTCATTTTCGACCGAGGAAAACCGATATTCAACGAAATCGAGGACGTTGTCGGCACGCGCATGCTCTACGCCCACACCGACATAGACATCGCGGGCATCTACGCCGATTTTGTGCTGAGGCAGGGCAAACCGGATGAGATTTCCGTCGATCGTTCTTAGCCCTGTTCCTCTTGCGACTAACCATAAGGGTGTTATAATACCGCAACCGGGTTCAGGCTGCCCCACCGTCCGATTGTAAACAACGCGTGGGCTGTTTAACCGCCACCCGTAAGCGCCTGTAGCTCAATCGGATAGAGCATCGGTCTTCGGAACCGAGGGTTAGGGGTTCGACTCCCTTCAGGCGTGTTCGCTCAGACCCCTTGTTTTAAGGGTCTGAGCGTTTTTTATCCTCTCATGCTGTCTTGATTTTTCACACGAAAAACGGGTGAACACGCGCATTTTCGGATAGCCGTTTCCAAGCGAGAACGCTCTTGGGTACGTTCTTAATCCGCCGCCCTTCGGATATCGTCGAGGGCTTGCTGTACCGAGACGTACCGGATACGTTTGCCTATGAGCTCCGGCCAGTCGGCCCGACCGACCACATCGCGTACCGGCCCTTTCATTCCGGCCAGCGCGAACTCTATGCCAGCCTCGTGGTAGACCTCCATGAAACGTTCGAACGCCTCGACCGCGCAGCCGTCGATGTCGTTGACACCGGAAAAATCCATGACGATCCATCGTACGCCGGGTCGGTCTTGAACGGCGAGGCGCAAGAAATCTTCCAAAAAGGCCATGTTGGCAAAATAGAGCGAGGCGTCGACTCGCAGGATGAGGATGTCCGGATAGGTGGTCGCATTGGGATACCGTTTGACGTTGCGGAATCCGTCTTTCTCGGCGACGTAACCCAGCTCTGCGATGTGTGGGCGTGAGCTTCGCCAAATGAACACGAAGATGGAGAAGAGAGCGCCAAGCAGGACACCCCCTTCAACACCGAGGGCCAACGTGGCCCCAAACGTCAACACGAGGCTCAGTCCGTTGGCCAGCTTAACCGTGAGCAATTTCTTGGCCGTTCTCAGATCGACGAGTCCGGCGACCGCGACGACGATGATTGCGGCCAGCGCCGCGTTCGGAAGGTAATGGAGGAGGGGGGTGAGAAAGAGCAGGGTGAGGAGGACTAAGGTCGCCGTCACTATCGAGGCCATGCCCGTTTTGGCCCCGGCTTGGTGGTTGACGGCCGTGCGGGAGAATCCGCCGGTGATCGGAAAGCCGCTCGACATCGCGGCGGCAATGCTTGCCAAGCCAAGGGCGCATAATTCACGGTTCGGTTCGACCCGATACCGCTCCTTCACCGCAATGACCTGCGCAATGGAAATCGATTCGACGAAACCGACCAACACGATGGTCAGGGCCGCGGGAATCAACGCCCGAACCGTTCCGGCATCGAACACGGGCAGACTTGGCCTTGGCAGGCCGGCCGGCACGCTCCCGACAATACTGACCCCTGCCTCGTCGAGGCGTAGGACGCGGACAATGACAGTGGCGACGATCACCACGAAGATGGCCGCGGGAAATCGAGGCCATCGCTTCTTGAAAAAGAGTAGGAAAAAGATGCAGCCGACCCCAAGAAGCAGCGTCGCGGGATGGGTCTCGCCGATCCGCCGTCCGGTTTCTGTCAGCAGACTCACGACGGATTGTTGCGACGCAAGCGGAATTCCCAGCAAATGTTTCAGTTGGCTCAGGGCGATAAGGATAGCCGCGGCGGAGGTCAGTCCGCTGACCACGGCGTGGGAGAGGAAGTTGACCAGGAATCCCAGGCGCAAGAGCCCCATGGCCATCTGAATGGTGCCGACCATCACACACAACAAGAGGACGGCATTGACGTAATCCGCGCTTCCCGGCTCGGCAATCGAGGAACACCGTTCAAAGGTTACCATCGAAATGATCGCCACCGGTCCGACGGCCAGATGCCGGGACGAGCCGAATGCCGTGTAAACCAGCAGGGGGACGATCGATGCGTAAAGCCCCATCACCGGCGGCAGGCCGGCGAGGATCGCGTAGGCCATCCCCTGGGGGACGAGCATCACCGCCACCACGGCGCCGGCCGTCAGATCGCTTGGCCAATCGCTGCGTTTATAGTTCCGGAGCCAGTTGTAGGCGGGGATAATCCGGCCAAGCATGGGGCACCTTTCCTTTCCGGAACCCGACCGCTACAGACCCGCGCGCTCGATCCAGTAGAGCAACCCAATCACAGCCGCGGCAACCGGAAGAACAATCACCCAGGGGTTGACGTTCAACAGGCGCGGGAAAGTGGGATTGCCGAAATCACCTTTGGAGAGGATCGGCTTGAGCTTCGGGTAGAGCGCGGCGAAGGCCGCGGCCCCAAGCAGCATGCCCACCACGCCGCCGAACAAGGCGTCGAGCGCCCCGTGGCCGATCGCGGCAACCGCGGTTCCGGGACAGTAGCCCAACATGCCGAAACCTATCCCGAAAATCAACGAGCCGGGGATCGTCGCCCCCAAAGAACCGGATTTGGGGTGTAATTGGGCCAGTCCGAGACTGGCAAGGAGATGGACGCCGATCATCCCGGTGACCATTGCGGTCAACATGAGTTTGACGACCGTAAAATCCTTCAACAACAGTTGGTTGGCAATGACATCGTAGTACGTCGCCCCGGATTTTTGGAGCAGGAACCCAAAACCGATGCCCAACAGAAATCCGAGCACCAGCTGGAGACAACGATTGGCGTGGAGAATCTTCAACATGGATGGGACTCCTTAGTTCAGGATGACGTAATAAATGAGCATGGTTGTGGCAATACCGCCGACGAAGAAGCCAATGGCCGCGATCCAACTGCTGACGGCGAGTTGGAGCGTTCCGCTGATGCCGTGTCCGCTGGTACATCCTCCCGCCCAACGGGCGCCGAATCCGGCGAGAAACCCGCCCAGCAGTGCGACAAGCCAACGGGTCGGCGCGCATGTGCCGATTTCGGCGGCCCATTTCGCCGGCACCCACAGCCATTCAACTTGGCCCGCCAGCAGCGACGACGCCAACGCGCCAACCAGAACCCCAAAGACGAGCATCCAGTCCCAGTCGATCCGGGGCGCGAACTGCTGATAGTAGGGCCTCTCGTCGACCTTTGGGCCGCGAAACAGTCGTTCCAAAAGGCCGGCGCTTTTGACGAAAGCCGTCGAACAACCAATCGGTTTGTTCGACAGCAGAAAAGCCAGCCAACTGAGCACGCCGATGCCGATTCCCACCGCATAGGGCGACCATTGTGGCGTCGTGAAAATGTCCATGAAAGAGTCCTCCTTAGTAATTGGTGCGTGGTCCGTGGGTCAATGCGCAAGTGGCGCACTCGGGCGCCAGACCGGCCGCTGTCCAAGCAGTCATTCCGCCCGCCATCACGGTCAGATTCTTGAATCCGTTCCGTTGAAGAATACTGCCGGCCGTACTGGCGCGGGCACCGCTCTTACACACGAGAACCGTCGTCGCTTCGCGGTCGAGTTCGTCGTGACGGTTGCGCGTCGCGGGAAGGGGCATATGTATCGCGCCGTTGATGTGGCTGAGTTCCCACTCACCCAAAGCCCGCACGTCGAGAAGCGTTGCCGGTTTCTTCTTCTCGTCGCAGCAACGTTTGACCTCGAAGATGCTTGTCGTGGGGATATGGTCAATCGGCATCCCGCTGACAATCCACGGGCCCATGCCGCGATCAAGATACCCAACCACACGATCGAGTCCGACGCGACGCAACATCGTGGCCAACGCCGAAACCTGTTCATTTGCCGCGGCGACCAGAACGATCGGTTTGTCGGGCGGCAAGAGCCAGCCGGCGAAGGTCGAGAAGTTGTGGGCCGCGTCGATGTTGTAGGCACCGGGCACATGAGCGCCGCCAAAGGCGGAGTAGTCGCGGGTGTCGAGCACGATATGCCCCTGTTCCACCAGTGATTGCAGCTCTTTGGGAAAGATCGGCCGCGGCGACGGCATCTCGGCCACCAGCCCCGCGCCGCGGCGGTTGATGTCGGAACACCGGGCAAAATGGTCGGGCGCCTCGGGCATCCCGTCTAACAACGCTGTCTTGAACTCCGCCTCGGTTGCAAATTGAAGCGCGGGGTTGAACCGGCGCTCGTAACCGATCGTACTGACACGCATCGCGCCCATGGCCTTGCCGCAAAGTGAACCGGCCCCGTGGGCGGGATAGACCAGACAGGCGTCGGGCAGCCTGAGAAGCTTGTGCAGGTTCTCAAAAAGCTGGGAGGCCAGTTCGTCGCCCCGTCCCGGAAACAGGTCGGGACGCCCGACATCGCCCACGAAAAGGGTGTCGCCGGTGAAGACCGCTGCGGGCTCGTCCCCTCGCGAACGGTCGGTAACGACAAAGCAAACTCCGTCGGGGGTGTGACCGGGGGTGTCCAGCACCTTGACCTGCATATCTTCGATGTCAAAACTGTCGCCCTCGCCGACAGCCACGTGGTCGTATGTGCAACCGCCCGATCGCGGCGCGTAGATTTTCGCCCCGGTAAGCCGCGCCAATTCGACATGTCCCGAGACGAAATCGGCGTGCAGATGGGTCTCTAAAATATGGGTAATGGTAAGCCCCAGCCTTTTGGCCGCTGCAATGTACTCTTCGACATCACGTTTGGGATCGACGATGGCACAAGAGGTTTTGCCCCCAACGAGGTACGATAGGTGGGCTATCCCTTCGACGTAAAACTGTTCGATATGCATTTCCGGCTCCTTTCGCAGGCGTGCAACAGTTCTGGTGCAATAGGCCTACCACTGCCACAGAACCACCGATTCAACTCCGCCCCATTATTATCAGAACCCTTTGCTCTGTCAAGCTCGAGGAATAGGGACCGTTTCGGGTCATCGACTTGGGTAAAAAACGCCCCTGATCGACAAAGGTTATCCGAAAGAGAACGGCGACGGACCAATCCGCGGAAGTGGTTTCCCGAAATTTCTCAGTGATCAATTTCGCGTCTTCCGAACATTGTATCAAGCAACGCGTCTGGCGTCGTCTGCGAGGATTCCGATACCACGCTTCTGTCGTTGAAATCGATCGATACCATCCACGGATTTGCGCAATAGGCGACCGGGGCTTACCTCTCACAACCAAGCCAAAATTCGTCATCCGAAACGATCCCGAAGGTGCGGTCGGGTCGGGCATCGGTTTGGAGATATGGCCCGGCACGGAGGTCAGGGCGCGCGAACGATCGGCTTGAGTCGTGTCAATCGAATGGCCGACATGTCCCTTCTGGCATAGAGATTTACCCCCCTTCCTTCACCGACAGGGGCAAATCTGTTCGAATGGCCGTGTTCCGGAGGAACACTCAGCACTCACGGCATCTTTCGAGCAACCGATGATCGTCATGGGACAGACCAAACAACCTTAAACCCACCGCTAAAGATCGACTCGGCCGAACTCAGGACAATTCGGCTTGTCGCTGTGTAAGAATGTCGTAGGCTCGCTTTCTGGCCTCGGCGATTTCGCAATCGTTGTTGTTATCCCGAAGATAATCTCCCGTTTCCACAAGGGCATCTCCGGGGCAAAAAGAGCAAAAGTCGGAAATTTTGCAGTCGGTACACTTTCCTTTCCTTTGAAACCAACGCGTACCGAGCCAGTTACTCATACGTTCACCTTTAAGGATGTCATCAATCCTTGTTTCGGTGATATGTCCCAAAACATACGGAAATGCCAAGCATGGGGTAACGGCACCATTACGGAGAATGGATATCGAGGAACGCCCAGCACCGCAAAGAGGGTCATCAGGATTCTTTGGTGTATATTGACCGCGGACCAATTTCTCCGTTCCTTTATAGAGTGGCAAACCTTCCTGAAGAAGAACGTGAACCATGTTCTCTTGGCTGAGTCTTACTTGTTTTGTGGAAGAATCCCCATTCGTCTTCGACGTAATGTTGATATCGACGTGATGAGTGGCATTTAAAGATTTCGCCAGCTCGTTGATATTCAGCAGATCCGAATGATTGTGTGTAAGTACCGGACTCTTGAGTGCGGTCGGAACATCATAGGACTGAAACAGTCTCAGGCACCGATATGTTTTGTCAAACGAACCCTTGGTTCCCGTGATCGCATCATGAATATTCGGATCCGAGCTATAAATCGAGCATTGAACCGAATGCGGATAAAGATCACGGAGACGCTCTGCATTCATCGGTTCCGAAAGTATCTGTCCGTTTGTTAAGATGTCAAAAGACATCGAGAGAGAGCGTATATGTTCGATGATTTCCCAAATGTCTTTTCTCGCAAACGGGTCTCCTCCAGTCAGTATAATACGGAAGATTCCCAGATCACGTAACTGTGAAATGACTCCTTTCCATTCTTCGGCCGACAGCTCGTTGTTACACGAATGATCAGGATTATAGCAATGAACACATCGGAGTTGACATCTCCACGTCAGCTCGCAGATAGCGGAATAGAGTCGGTTATCCTCTAATGATGAGTATAAAAAAGATCCGTCATTCAACGGATGTCGTTGCGAACCGAATGTTTCGTCCTCTGGTTCAAAACCTTCAAATATCTGTGGCAGAATCGGTTTAAGCCACTCTTCCGTCTGTCTGACGTATTCTTCCCCATGCACGCTGGACGAAACCCGTATTTCTTCCAATACGTTTGTAATGGTCTTCCCTTTTATAAGTTTTCCAAGCACTTTGGCCGCATCGTTTTCAAACAAAATGAACCTGCGGCAGTAAAGAAGATCAACCGCTAAAGTCGGTTTTTTCGAGTCTAGATCGTATAGTCCGTAGGATACATCGTTTCGCAAGACCAGTTTCTTATTAGACATCTTCGAATCTCTCTAATAGTATAGTTAAACATAAATAACTAAACATAAAAAACAGGGCCCCTGCCGAAAACAAGGACCCTGGATGTATCGCCTACCGATCAAGCCCCTCGATACATGATACCACATGTAGCTTCCGCCAGCTTCGGACAGCCATTTTCCAGAACCGTTTCAAAATAAGCATGCATCGTGAAATTCATAGGAGAACTCCTTATGGTCAAAGTATGGGAATTTACATGCCGCTGACCGATCGACATTGTAAATGCCGGGAATAATATTTGCCCGACTCTGTTAAGATAACAAAAAAAAACAAAATGCAAGAACATTTATGAATAAATTAATTTTTCACAAAAATCCCCCAATTTCTCCATGCCGAAATCAATTCGTTCGTCCCACTCACATTACAAACGACTTTACTATTTTGACTTCAGAAGTTGCCTTATGTTTTTCAGATGGTGTCAAGAATCTTTCGCAATTATTTTAATAATTGCTTATGGTTTGGACTTGACTAAGATATAGTCATGGACATGAAGACCTACGAATTGCTTGTTAAGAACAGCGTAACAGCCATGAAATATGTGTCGAAAAAAACACAAAAAAATCGACACCATTTTTGCCCTTTCTGTTGTTCGCGTAAATTTTGGAAACTTGGAGATGGACGCCGTCGTTGCCAACGTTGTCACAAGGCATTTCATGATCTTACCGGACGTTGGTGGAACAAAGTCAATCTTCCAATG
>JBMNOP010000017.1:0-48036 GCA_050943135.1 Thermoguttaceae bacterium
GCCACGACTCGATGTGCTCATAGGCCTTCTTGTTCAGATGACTGATCGTGCCCGGAGAGACTTTGGTCCCCCAGAGAGCTTCCGTGATGTCTTCAATGCGGCGAACGGAAACCCCGGCAAGATACATCTCAATAAGCGCCTCTTCCACGGATGTCTCGCGCCGACGATAGCGTTCGATGATCGCTGTCTCAAACTGAACCCCCTTCAATTTGGGAATGTGCAGCGTCACGTCGCCGGACGTCGTAGTAAAGTTGCGATCATAATGCCCGGATCGATAACCGTTCCTTCCTCTGGTCCGCTCGTAACGTTCCGCATTGACCAATTCCTCTGCCTCATGGTCAAGAAGGGCATTTAGCGTTTCTTCCACACTGGTTCTCACTAAATTTTTCAATTCCTCCTTTAAAGCGGATTCATTAAGTTGTACAATGGCGTCAGACATGGTTTGCGCCTCCTCGGTTGTTGTTTGTTGAAAATTCAATTTTACCGAGTGGCGTAGACCATGCCTACTTTCTTGCAATTTGCGAAACTTATTTTACGTTATCAAATTTCGGGCCAAAATCGCAGAGGCAGCGATACGCCGAGGCAAGACGATTCCCCGAAGTCGCGAAGCCATTTGAGGTTTCTTCCCAAATGGTTCTCAAAATGAAGGCTCGTCTGAAGGAACGGATGGTCGAACTTTTCCAAGACGGTCGCTCGAAGAAAAAGAGAGACGAGAGGGAAGTAACCCACGAGGTGCTCTTCGAGGAAATCGGCCGTCTCAAAGTTGAGAACGACTGGTTGAAAAAAAATCTGCTCGGTTCGGTTGAAATCAGACGCAGCATGATTGACCCGGGGGATGAAAGTCTGTCGGTGTCCCGACAATGTGAAGAAAGCCGGGCTTTCCCGATCCACCTTCTACTTTCGACCTCAGGGCGATAGTCCGGAGAACCTTCGATTGATGAAAGTCATCGGCCGGTACCATATGAACCATCCTGCACTTAGAAGCCGTCAGCTTCGCCCATGATTTTGGAATCAGTCGGGGACGTGTTTTGGACAATGCCTTCATCGAACGGTTCCGGCGAACCGTCAAATACGAAGAGGTTTATCTGAATTATTACGACGGTATCTGGAACTTGAAGACCGTTTAACGGCTTGATTCGATTTCTATTGCAACCGTCGTCGCCATAGTGCTCTGAATTACCGCTGTCCGGCCGAACTCTTTTTTGGCTCAGCCGCGGCCGAAAAGAAGAGTTTGCAAAGAGCTTGACATGGGGGATGGGATCCGTTTTTCCTCCCTGATTTATCCCCCGCGGGGGATAAATCAGGGGCAAGATGCTCTACGATATAACCCTGTTTACAGTCCGGGAAAACGGGACCACCTCACTCATAAAAAGTTCACAGATGCTTTTAAGAAAACGAATCTCCGTTCCCATAAACAAAACAAACCCGAACTTTCATCGACTTCCCTCAATGATACCGCAATCAAATCCGATTCATGTGTGCGGCCACGAGGCACTTGCTGTGTGAATACCCCGAAAATGAACAAGCTTGTCTTTGCAGACTTATCTCAGTCATCATTTCGGGTGAGACGTCTTCGTTTGACTTTTCAGGCTAAGACGCCCTGCCCAGGGGATTCATTGTGGCCAACTCGTTCGGATTTCCCTCACTTGTCAACAGGGAACAAATCGTAGACACGCACATAGTCCACGAGCGACTCGTCGGGGAGCGACGCCTTTTTGATGTCTCCGCCCCATGGGCCGATTTCATCGGTGAGCTTGATGTATGTCGGGACTTCGCAAATCCCGGCACCGCCCGTCTTCCAGGTCTGTTTGCCGTCTACATAGAAACGGTAGGCGTCGTCGCTCCACCAGAGGGCGTAGGTATGGAATCCATCGGGTGTCGGCTCGAACTTGGTCATCTGCCCGATCCACTTGTGGTCTTTTCCATATCCGTCCCAATGGATGGCAGAATGAATTTCGTCCTCTACCCATGGCTTTTCCATAATATCGATTTCCACTCCGTCGACGGATCCATTGCCGACTTTGCCGACTTCGGGGGTGAAGAGCCAGAAAGCCGTCCAATGACCGACCTCCCGATGGGTGTTCATTCGGGCGACAAAAAAGCCTTTGACCTTTTCGTATTTCCCCATCGAGCGCAAACAGCCGGAAAGATAGCGATCCGGCTCCTCTTTGATGACGCTCATTTTAAGGAAGCCGTTTCCCGTCAGGGAAAGAGCCTTTTTCGACCAATACCCATCGACACGCGCGTGTTCCGGAGCAGACCATTTATTTTCCCAGTCGATCTCGTCTCCGTCGAACTCATCATGCCAAACAAGCCGCCACTCCATCCCTTCGGGTGGTTTCGGAAGCAGGTCGGTCACTCTTCCGGCCAATTCCGGAAACTCCACCTCGATCATTGTAAAGTCGGTGTCTTCGGGCACCGCGGGAACAACCGCTTGTTTGGGAGCGGTATTGGTCGATTCCGGCGCCTCGTCGGCTCGAAGGATGTTCGGGGTGATCATAAGACCGAATGCCAAAAAAACGATAGGGAATAATCTGGTTGTTTTCATTGTTGCTTCTCAATAACATTGGTATCTGAAGAAATCGCATTCGGAAGGGGACCATCCGAGGCGGAAAGAATTCCGGAAACGATGGGTTTTCGTTTTCTGATAAACCACACAACCCAAGCGGAAAAACCGTATAAAAGATTGACGGCAAACAAGATATAAAGAACCATGGTTCGGCTCGACTCTCCGGCTGCGTAAGAATGGCGCCCGCCGCCGCTGAAAACAAAGCTCAACCCGTACCAGGTCATCAGGATCGAAAGCCCGCCGAGAAGCCCTCCCAGCGGCAGAATCAGCCCGCGTCGACGGAAATGTAAAACGGTCAGGTAGATCAGAAGCGTCACGAGCGCCCAAACCTCTTTCGGATCCCAGCTCCAAAAACGACCCCAGCTGAAATCGGCCCACCGTGCGCCGAGAATAATCCCCATTGTCAAAAAGAGAACGGCAAACCGCAGGAGGACGAGGATGATCGAACGATAACGCGCCGAGAGTTCAGGCTCGCTGCCATCCGCAGAAGGACGACCGAAGAAGGCGGCACCCAAAACCATCAGGGAAAGAACCCAGGCCAGTGCGCCAAGCGCGTAGCTAAACATGATCGCCAGAACATGTACCGTCAACCAAAAATTACTTCGCAACACAGCGGTCAGCGGACGGATGTTCGGGTTGAACTCCGTCGTGTTGTAATAGGCCAGCAGTCCTATGACAAAGGCTAAAAGAGCCCCGATCGCAACAAACATGCGGCGGTCAAGGACTTTTGGCATGAGCGCTTTGCGCATTTCTGCGGTCATGCGTGGAGCGAAGGGAATGAGGAAGATCGAAATCAAGAAACGGGGCACGAACCAGACAATCGTCGCGATCGTGCCGAGAATCGCGGCCCGATCGAGCAACCCCTGCGCAAGAAACGATTCTGTGAAAGCCTGCCATGTTCCGATCTGTTTTCCTTGTTCCCGATAGCAGACCCAGAGAGTTCCCCAAAGAACGAGGACCGTCAGAATAAGGCGGGTCGCACGACGTGCGGTTTGGTATTTTCCCCCTTTATGCGAGTGATCCCAACACCAGAGCATCTTTGTGCCCAGGAGCGGATAAAAAGCGTAACCGAGTATCACGGCCAAAACCAAAAAAGCGAGCAGGACGACTGTCTCGAACATGTTCGTCACCGGAGCCCACCCCGTGATATAAGCGCGCAAAGCCCCGCCGACGGCGGTAATCGACTCGGCCAGAAGAAGAAATACAACCCCGAGGAGGAAGAGGCTTTTTGCGACCCTTCCCTTTGCGCAAACGATCGAAAGGACCAGACTCACAAGGGCCAAAAGCGAGAAGAACCAGAGCCCCCAGAACGGATCGAGTCGGAAATAATTGTATTCGGCATTAAGGGCACCGACCGCGGGATACGGGACAGCCTGTGTGGCCCGGTCGGTCTCTCCGATCGTACGCAATTCTCCGGTAAAACGCTCCATGGCTTCACGGAAAAGATCAGCCCGATCGGTGGCCGTACTCCGGTATGCTTCGACAGCATCCAAAAAAGCCCTGGCAGCCAGATCGGAATCGTTCGCCTCATTCGCAAGCTTCTCTTTGAGCATCTCGGCGACCGATGAACTTTCTCCTTGGGGAGAAGTTCGCTCTTTTTCGGGGGAAGGCCCTGATGGGACGGACCAAAGGACCGATTGGATCGGCAGCCAGACAAGGGAATCTCTTTCTTCACCGGAATCCTTCTTCGCCCTCGGATTTGGAAGGATGGAAAGAGTGCCGGTCCCGCGGCTTGTAAACCGTGCCGCGGGATGTGCAAGACAACCGTCTGAACCGGATCGAACCTCAATCCGCTTTTTATCGGGAACCCTGACGGCCGTTTTCCATCTGCCGGTCCAAACTTCGCAAACGACTTTTTCAAGTCGGGTAGCAACAAGACCGAGAATTCGCACTGTCTTTACCGCGATCTGGCGATACTCGGGCGTACCTTCCTCCCCGGTGAAAAGCTCGTCTCTCCAGGTAAGTGCGCGAAGATAGGCACTTGAGAATTTCTCGGAAATTGCCCGAAGTCGGCGCTCGTTTTCGCGATACGCGTCGGTTTCCCACCGAGCGGCTATGGAGTGCAAATCGCCGATGATTCGTAGGACAGGTATTTTTTTCGAACCGCTCCCGATTTCGACCGTCTGGGCGGGATAAAAGTCCTCCTCCTCAAAAGGAGTTGCCGAAATCGTTGTTTGCCGCACTGTTTCTCGTTTCAATTCCGAGACCGACTGGTTCAGTTCTTCGAGAAGTGTCAGCCTGTCTTTGGCATGTTGATTAACATCCGGAAGATAAAGGAGGTTACTCAGTTCAATTTCCGCACCGGCCGTCTTTTCGCGTGTCGGCCAAAAAACGAGCGCATCAAATTGTGAAAGCCGTGATTCGGCCATCGCGCAGGCACGATCGATTTTTCCTTCCCGAACCGCGGTCTCCCAGTCGGCGAACTCATGGATCTCTCCGGCCATTAGCGAGTCGATGCGTTCGGTAAAAAGAGGCATACCACGCAACTGCGCCGGGGAGAGGAACGAACGGTTCTGCCCGATGTCGTTTCCGGGGTCGATAAGGTCATGAACAATATTCCCCGGGTCGGCGATAAAAGGAATGTACTCCCATACTTCAGGCTCGCTCAGCCAGGTGAAGAGAAGTTCGCTCGCCGTAAACCGGCGCCCGTTTCCGGGCACAAGCCGTCGAATCCGTTTCGCGGCGCTTTTTTGCGCCGCCGCTTTGCGGATTTTAATTTCATTATACGCTCTTTCGAGTTCTTTACGCTGAGCCTGCGTGACTTTTCGCCCACTGAGAAATGCGTCGAGCGGTAACATCGAAACCGCTGTCCCGGACTCAAGCTCCGCAAGAAGTTTTGTTGAAACCGAAATCAACGGAGCATCGGTTCCGCAGATCTCTTTGACCGTTATGGCCGCGTAAGAATTAAGGGGCATGACCCGTCCTTCATCGAAGACAGGAATGAGTCGCCATGCGGTCCAGTCGAGTCGGGCTTCGTGTGCCGAGACGACGCCTTCCCCGGAAAAACCGGCCTGTGTCGAAAGGAGAAAGAACCCTACCAAAATCGTAAGAAAAGGCTTAGCGGCTTTCATAACCGTTTTTCGGAAAAAGAGGAGTGCCGTTCCCGAGACCAGAAAAAAACAGCCGAGATATTTGAGTCCCCGACCGGGATCGGCGTTGAGGGAAAGAACCGTCTGATAGATCTGCTCACGCGGGATCGTCTCGCCCGGCAGAAGTTCTCCTTTCACTGTCTGATCAAAAATCGGATTTCCCGGATGGAATGGACCGCGGAAAGAATCTTGGTATGCCCAGAACGAAAGATGCTTGGTCGGTGAGTGGAAAACACCCGGATGGTTCATCTTGATCAACACACCGTTACGTTCCCCTTTGGAATCTTTTATGTCGGGGTCGTCCTTCAGGTAGGGGATATAATTCACGGTACTGGCGAACGACGAAGGAACGGAAGAACCGGGTTCGTAAATCGGCTGGAAATTTTGGACAAAGATCGAAAACCCGGGGTCTAGGGTTCGACCCGTGAGGCGGAATCGATAAAGGGCTCCGTCGGCATCAAAAACGGTTCGCGAAAAGATCGACTCGTCAAGTCCAACCATTCCGGTCGGAACCGCACGAAGCCAAAACATCTCTGACGATTCGATACCGGAAGCGGATTTCAACAAGGCACGCAGGCGAACCTTGCAGTAAAATTCGTTTGCGGTCTCTTTATTGAAAGGAACCGAAACAAGGCGAAACCCCAGTTCATCTTGGGGAGCGAACTCATTCAGGGAAAAGACCCCACCGTCGGGAAGTTCGACCGGCGGATATTTTCCGTTTTCATCGCGTATCAGCCGAGACGAGGCAAAAGAGGAGGCGCCGTCCCAATAACGAAAGCAGAGTTCGCCGTCGGGCGATTGAATCAATTCCAAAAGAGGCGATTGAAGACATTTATCCCAACGACGACCGAGAATCTTTGTCTCGGAGCGGTTGGGCAGCGCTCCGAAAAGTGCGCCGGTGATTCCGGAAAGCTCTCCTTGAATATCCCGTTCACGCCAATCACTTGAAAGCTGAAGACGGTCGGTTTTGCCCGTTTCGTTTTGCCTGAGTTCCGCGCGCGCCGTCCAGCCTTGAATTGTCTCAAGACCCGGAACGATGGTCGGAACAATTTCAATGCGAACCAAATGCCAGCCGCGTCCCAAATCAACATCGACCTCCGGAGAGAGCGTCTCCATTTTGTTGGGATCAGAATAGTCGGGAACATGGTTGTTCAGTTCGCTGTAAGGGATGCGGGTCAACTTTTCGCCGCTGTCAAACGCCAGTTCGAAAAGAGGGGGCTGCTGCGGAGAGTCGGGATCGGGCATCTCCGGTGTCAGACGAAGAGCCGATAAAGCCTGGCCGCAGGAATCGGCAAGCGAGAAAACGACACGTGTCCCGTCCGGTAGCCACCGACGAATCCCGCGTTGAGAAACGACCGTATCTTTCGGTTGACTTTGGAGATTATCAAAACGGAAGAGAACCTCTTCCGTACGATTTTCTCCGGTGTCGGTCTCAGGCCGTTCGAGCGAGAGTCGAAGGGGTTCGCTTGCGCGGAGGTCGCAGTGAACCAAATAATCGACGACCTCTAGACGCAGGAGTCCCGAGGCTTCTGTCGGGATCATACCGACCGCAGGTGTACGGCACAATCGCAAAAGCAAGCCGGTAAGCCGGTAGTGCATTTTAAAACAAAAACGGGAAAGCGAAGGAAGTACTCCCCGCTCCGGAATGATGGCGTCCCATGCCGGTCGGAAAAGATCGCGCCTCCAACCGGCTGCGGTTCGGTCGGAGGAATTGAAAGGACCACCAAAAAAGGGAATAGAAAAACAGGAGGTCTCGACAGGATCGGTCGACGAGCGTTCGACGACAATTTCTCGGAGGTTATTGAGGAGTATCGTAGAACTCTCCGTCCCTTCGGTAATCGTCATATTTCCTTCGCACGCAAAGCGAGAGGTTACCCAGCAGCCGAACAGCAGAAGGAGAACCCCCAAATGTGCACAGAGAAAGGGGACATGCCGTCTCTTCCAGGGAAGCCTGCCAAGAACCGCCGAGAAGATGTTCAGTGCTAAAAGGAAAATCAAAAAACGAAAGGCCGGATTGCGGTAAATCAGGAGCGAAGCGGCGGGAGTTCCGAAATCGAGTTCTATAAATGTTCCCCATCCGCAAAGAATTGCCAACACCACCATCAAGGCTGCCGCGATACCGAGCGATCCGCAAAAACCTATAGCCCGTCTGATCGCAGAGACGAAAAGTTTCCCACTCAAAATCGTTCCTTTATCGCCCCGATCTAATTGGTTTCTCTTTCCGGGTCCATAAGAGAATAAAGAAGATGGTCCCAAGAACTTCGGGTTCGATTCGGAGACCCTCGGAAAATAAGGGCCTCCGAATGAATGTTGGAAGTGTTATTTCTCGGAATCGAGAAATTTCCGAACGTCATCTTCGGTATCAACCGCAAGAATACGAACATTGCGAAATTCTACCGGGTCTTTGTGGCCAAGGAAACCGATAAAACCGGTTTCGTTGTGAAGTCCGGGATGCTCACCGTGGATCGGTTCGGCATCGGCGACGTCGGCATCAACGGCAACCTGACCGTTCACCGTAACTTTAATATGCGAACCCACCGCGATAATTTCTTCCTGATTCCACTCGCCGTCCGGCTTCAGCAGACCGGTTTTGGCGGGAACCACGCCATAGATCGAACCGTGTTTCTGCCACGGTGCTGCACCCTCGTAGGCATCGGAAAGGATTTGAATCTCCATCCCGTAATAGGCAGAATCTCTGCCGAGGGGGGTACGAATACCGACACCGTTATTCCCCGCCGGAGGAAGTTTGAACTCAAAGCGAAAAATAAAGTTGGCGTACTCCTTTTTTGTGAGGAGCTGTCCGCCCTGACGACAAACAAAGGAGCCGATCTCTTCGACCGGATATCCTTCGATCGAACCCTGCCAAATATCGGAAGATAGGGTTGTTCCGTCGAAAAGGAGTTCAAAACCGGCGGCTTTCTCCTTATCGGTCAATTTGTTGAGTGAGCTCTTGCAGTCTTCTGCCGAAAGGATGTCGCACATGCACAAGACCAAAAGTCCCAGGAAGATGGAAAATGATCTTTTCATTGAATGAAAACCTTTTTTAAATGTCTATTGGTAACGTGGATCGTCATATCCGAAGGCGGGGAATCACTGTCGTTGCAGAACTTTCGCCGCACGGTCTTTTAGTTCCTGGCTTTTGGCGATTTCCACGACTTTCTTCATCGCTTCCTGCAATTCGGGAGAGGTCCCCTGAATTTTTTCGGCGACAAAAACGGCAGCATCGCACGCTTTTTCGCTATACTCGGGTTGATCGGCGTAGCTGAGTGCGGCATTAACGCTGGCAGTATTGATCATTCGCTTAAAGATTTCGAAGATCAGCTCCTTGTCTTCCGGACGAATCGCCGTATCAAATGCGATTTTTGCCATGTTGATCCGTTGTTCGTTTGAAAGATCAAATTGTCGCGGAATGCGGATATAGGCACGAATGGCACGTGTCTTGTATCTGGAACCGGATTTCGCCAGTTTCAGACAGGCAGCGGCCAGCGGGGCGGCGTCTTCGGGCGTGTTCCACTGCCCGAGAATTTCGGTCGCCTTGTCGGCCATTTTTGGATCGGAGGCAGCGCTTGCCACCGCGGCTAAAGCCGTCGGTCCGCCGATCTGTTTAAGAAGCGAGAGAAGCTTTTCTTTGCCGGATCGGTCAGCTTCGTTGTACATCGCGACCACGGTCGCAGCACAATCTTCCCGTGGCAAGCGGGTGCAGGCCGCGCGCAGATACCAGTCGACTTTGGCTTCGTCTTGTTCACGTTCCAAAGCCTGAACCAGGAAGTTCCATTCGTCGAGGGTGACAATTTCAGAAAGAGCGGCCACCGCATGGTCACGGATTTCCGGATCGACTCCTTCCGCATTGGCAATGGTGAGTAGGTCGGAAGAGGCCGCAGCAATTCTACGAAGTTCCACCACCTTCATTTGAGCCAGAAGCGCCTGTTTCTGAAGATTGGAGAGGACCGAGAGATCTGAGGCGGCTTTTTCGGAGATTAACGAAGCCGGTTTGTCGGCCAGTTCGTCGGGAAGTGCGGCGATCGCTTCGACAATGGCATCGAACGGTTCGCTGTTTTCCGACGCATAGAGGGCGGAAAGGGCATCATAAACGGCAATCGGGTCAACCTGACCGCAACGCCCCGAGGCTTTCACTGCGGCTTGGACAATTTCGGCATCGCCGTCGTTGAGCAGCTCTATAATGTAGGGAAGAACCAGATTCTGCGAAGCAACGTCGGTACGGTCGCTCAAAGCGGCGATGAGGGAGATTCTGCGTTCTTTCGAAAGATTTGGGCAGACCGCCAGGGCCGCGCTGACGATCGGCTGTGCATCGTCAGCCGAATATTCACGAACCGTCTTCAAGGCAACTTCAAAGTCGTTGTCGTTCCCCTCGGCCAGCAAAGCAGAGAGCTTTTCCGCTGCACCGGCCCGTAAGTAGAGCAATTCGTTGTACAGACCGCCGTTTTTGTCAAACTGCGGAAGATTCGATGTGGCGACAGCTTTACAGAGCTCGGCGGCTCCGGCGGCGTTGCCGGCCTTATCAAGTTTCGCCGCTGCACGAATCAAGGCATCGGCCAGTGCGGCATTGACTTTGTAATTCTGGTCGGGATCTTTGAGCAATTGGGCTGTCAGGAGACCAATCGACTCATCCGTTGCGATATAACCCCAAGCGGAATAGACAGCCTTTTTGACGTCATCATCGTCTGTGCCGGCCAAAACATCGGCCAACGGCAAGACGGCTGCCGGGGTCGAACGCATCGCAAGGGTATTGATCACTCCAACGAGAGGTAACCCGTTGAGCGTTGAAAGGGAATTGATCAGGGCTTGATCAACTGCCTCACCCGGAATCACTTCAAGCGCTGTCCTGGCATTGAGGTTCTGGATTTCGTCGGAAAGCATCGCCGTGAGAGCCGGAATTGCATTTTCGGTTCCGACGATCGCCAAACGTTTGCAGGCGAGATTCTTCAGGAAGACGTCTTCGGGGGTGTTGCCCGGTTTCTCGATGACTTGAATCAAGAAGGATTCATCTTTGGAATTCCAGATCGTTTCCTGATCTTGGGCCGAAAGCACCGCAGTGATGCAGAAAAGGAAACCTAAAAGCGTAACCGCATATTTTTTCATTGTTGTGTTAACTCCCATGTGTGTATCGTCCGGCTCTTTTCATTCAAAGGATGTACCCCTCGCGCATCGCGCGGGACCGCATTCGGTTGGCATCGTCGTCACCGATAAATTCGGCCTTTTCAGGATCGTAGTCGACCGGGCGGCCGAGCTGCCACGCAATATAGGCACAATGCGAAGCAATGTGAGAATTGGCCGCAACCGGTGCGTTGGCGGCTGGATCACGGCGAGTCTTGACACATTCGACAAATTCGTCAATGTGGGTAATCGGATCGGTTCCGGGCATCCCAAAATATTTCAGTTCGCCGCGCAAAGCGTCGGAAGAAACTGCCATGCGGCCGCTGTCGCCGGTCTCCACCCAGCCGTCTTCTCCAACATAACGGGCACTGCACGTTCCAAGGCCAAGCCAGCCGCTTTCACGCATAACGAGCTTAAGTCCGTCAGCATACCAGGCAAAGATTGTTCCGGAAATCGAACGGTCCGGATTGAATTGGGGTTCGTAGCGTACGGGTGCGGTGTGGTCTTTCTGTGCGGCCCATTGGCAAAGATCGACGGTATGCGACCCCCATTCGAGGATCCCGCCGCCGTGGAAGTCGTAAAAACCTCGCCATCCGCCATCAATATAAGAACGGTTGTAAGGACGCCACGGACAAGGACCGAGCCAACGATTCCAGTCACATTCTTCGGCATCCGGTTCCGGTTCGGCGGCAAGCCAATTCTGGGTTGTTCCCGGCCAAAGCGTGTTGGCATGCACTTCGGTCAGTTTTCCGAGTTTACCGCTCTGAGCAATCTCAGCGGCCAACATAAAGTTGCCGATGTTACGCCGCTGAGTACCGGCTTGGTAAACGATTCCATACCGCTTGACGGCACGTGCGAGCGCGAGGCTTTCCTCAATCGTCAGCGAAAGAGGTTTTTCGCAATAGACATCTTTCCCATGGCGAGCGGCCGTGATCGAGGCCATTGTATGCCACCGGTCACCGGTGGCGATGAGAACCGCGTCGATATCGTCTCGGATCAAAAGATCTTCCATATCGCGATAGGTGGCGCAGTCGGTATCGTTATAAGTGTCATCGGTTCTTGCCTTGACTAAGTCACGCTGTTTGCGATTGATATCGCAAACAGCGCGGCAGCGAATATCTTTTCGGTTTAAAAAGACCGAGTAATCATGCCATCCGCGGCCACGAATGCCAATCCCGCCAAGATTAATTCTGTTTGAGGGAGAAACCCCGGCGTCAAGCCCGAGGACCTTCCCCGAAACCAGACAAGGAAGAAAACCAACACTTCCCGCCAAAGCGCCGGCCTTCAAGAACCCGCGTCGTGAAACTGTTTTCTGAATGGCCATATAACTCTTCTCCTAAAATTTAACTTATACGAAGTTGTACCGATAACTCGGAAGCCATCCAGATTCTATCAAGAAAAAACCGCGGTTGCAAGTCAGCGGAAAACTTCCCGCAAAAATTTGACTTTTTCTCTCCTCTTGAAATGAGTCAAAAAATCGCTTAAATTGGGGGCGCTTTTGATTTTAGTAACATTTAGCAAAAACCTTATGTTTTTAAGGAGAAGTTGTATGCCGAGAGGCGGAATCAGAAGTGGAGCCGGCCGTCCCAAAGGAACGGGAAAATATGGGGAAGTCACCAAAGCTATCCGACTTCCCGTTTCTATTGTTGACCAGGTCCTCCAGTTTGTGGAACAACGCGGCCTCTGTTACCCCCTTTTTCCCGCCGACGACCTTTCGGAGTTACCTTCGGACTCCTCCACAGAAAAACTGGATATTGGAAGTTATCTCATTCAAAACCCTGCCGCGACCTTTATCGTCCGCGTTACCGGCGAGTCGATGCTCGGTGTGGGAATTTTTCCCGACGACCTGCTGATCGTCGACCGTAGCATTCGCGCTACAAACGGCGACGTCGTGATCGCCTGCGTCGACGGTGAATTTGTGGTTAAGTGCCTCTATATTCAGGGAACCAAAGTGGAACTGCGCCCCGCGAACAGAGGATTTAAGCCGGTCAAGTTCAACGATGCCAGCGAACTCAATATTTGGGGTGTTGTCAAAAACGTCATCCATCGCGTCTGATACCCAGTTACCCCCACCCAATAGAAGGAGGGGTCAGAAGAGTTTCCTCTTTTAACCCCTCTTCGCTTGTCTTTCTCGCTGCACGCGAAAACAGATGGTGTTGTTCGGCGTTTGAACCTCCTTTCCGGATCTTCACTGATGGAAAAGAATACGGAACGGCGAGGGTGTTTTCCCGAGAAAATCGAAAATTTTTCGGTTCGAAAAGGTGAGGTTTATCAAAATAGATGAAATGTCAGTAATCAAAATATCTTTTCACGAGCTCTTTTCTCTTTTCCGGAATCACCTCCTTCAAAACCGGAGATTCCGAGACTGAGTCGATCGGCTCGAGAACCGGTTCGCGCTTGAGAACCGAAATACCGGGATTCGGATGTGCCGGATCCGAATCATCGGCAAAGAGTTCGGCATATGCCGCGGTCCCGGTCAGACGGATCTCTTTGACCGGTTCGGAAATATCGGCAGAGAGGGATTCAGTCGGTGAAATGGGAGCGGCGCCCCCCGACCCCCAGGAATCGGGGGAATGGTCTCGACTCTCCATTCCCTTACCGCCGTCGCGCGAAAGTGATTCGCTAACGTCAAGGCGGCAGTGAATGATCTTTCCAAGTTGCTTACGCAGTAGTGATGCGCATGATTCGACGGCTCCGTTCGAAATCTCCGTTGACTCATGACTCTCTGAAACCTTTTCAGATCGGGGTCTCTCAGCCGACAACGCCTCGATCGTCCGTGTTAAGGAGTTTTCCCACTTTGCCAGTACCGAAACTTTTTCGACATCGTTGGCCCGGTCGGTCAGGAGCGGAAGTTCTTGTGCACGTTGGTGGAGCTGGCGAAGGGGGACGATTTGCGAATGATTTTCCGCGATCCGGTCAATAAGTGCGGCTGTTTGATTTAAAAGAGCAGCGGCATCCTCCTGCTTGATTCCCCTTCCCTCGCCATCATTGGTTAAAGCGGTCGAGACCGGCGATGTCGGATTCTTCTCCCACGGTTTTTTTTCGAATCGGTCGATCGGAATCGTCAATGGAATAACGGCAAAGACTCCGTAAAAGAGCAACGCCGAGACTAACGGACAGATACGGATCGGAACCAGGATGTTCAAAGCGTCGGGCAAATCTTTTATTGCGGCGTGAAGTTTTTCGCAGGCGTCTTGCCGCTGGACCTCGGCAACCGCCGTGCCATACTTTTCCGATTTCTCTTCGATTTCCTGGGCGGTGATGACACGACCGCGCAGTCCGAGTCGGATGTCAATCATTTCAGCCGTTTTGGAACGGGAAACAGGCGCGATCAATCCGATCAGCAAACCGGCAAAAAACAGGCCCGGTGGAACGAAAGACCAAAATGGAAAAGGAAAAGTAAACAAAAGGAGCGCGGCGGCGACCGTGCCGGCGGTAAGAAAAAGAGAGGCCAGGCGAATTGCACGGCACAGACGAAGGCGCAGAAGCGCCGCGTCAAGGAGATAGGTCAGAAAATCACACGACTGCTTCAATCGACTCTCCGGAACGGTAAGGCTCGTCCGGACGCAGGGAGAGCCTTTGATCACTTCATCGGACCGGCGGCCGGATTGCCAACACGGTCGAGGACATCGAAACCAAACGGATTATGAACGTCGATCGGCCCTTCCGGAAACGGAATCTCGCCGAGCGTTTGGTACATCGGACAATTGCTTCGCATCGCGATCGGCAGCGCCCGATCTTTCCACATAATCATGGAGTCGTCGGGGAGCTGCCATCCGAGGGACTCATAATAGGGAACCAATTCTTCTTTGCAAAAAATGGTTGCAAATGGGTAACCCCTTCGCCTGGGCTCGTCGAGCGCCATTTTGAGAAGTTTTCGCCCGATCCCGTGGTTTCGCCAATCAGGTGAAACCGAAACCCCCTGGAGACTGACGACCTTATAGCGCCAGTTCCAATCAGTGGTGATCGTGCGTTCTACAACCGCGACATGACCGACAACCTTTTCGTCACTGAATGCCAAAACGGTCCAAATAGGACGGGCGTCGTGCCAGGCACGCTGTTTGGCAAACACCTCGGCCCATTCCGGAAAAATTCGACTGAGGTAATCAACCAACTCCTGATCGAGTTTAGGAGAAATTTCCTCCTCGGTCAGAACGGCATATTCGACGGGGGATTCTTGTTTCACGGCACTCTTCGGACAGACTCCAGACTCGGCAAAACAATTCATTATAACGCCCCTTTTGCCGATCTGCTTTCCGTCGGTCGGCACAATGGGAATAAGGGGAGTACAACGCATCTTTGGAGAGAGCGAGCAAACACCAAAAACGGCTTTTTTCAAAGAGAGAGGAGGTACTCGACCAAATCGTCAAGTTCCTGGTCACTCAGGGCGGAAACATCGCCCAGGACATCGCCGTGGCTTCCCTCGGCAAATACGTCGCGAAGTTTCACGTAATGCCCGTCGTGCATATACGGGGGCGTCCGCCAAATGCCGCGAAGCGTCGGCGTCGCGAATTCGTCTCTGGTATCATATTCGGTTCGGGAACCGACATCATGCAACTTGCCGTCGGTAAAATACTCTCCGTGGTGGCAGTGAATACATCCGAGTTCTTTCCGTTCAAAGACCTCTTTTCCGCGTAGCGCCGCTTCGCTTAGCTGACCGTCAACCAGGTAGGGGCTCGGCAGTGGTTCGAGCGAATCGATATACGACTCAATGTCGGTATAAACCTCTTCGGGAGGGTTCTGGAAAAGGATATACTGGAAACCGGTCCGAATGGCTATGTCGGCCGTTTCGCGAACTCCGTGCCACATGGCGGGTGGGGTTTTCCGGGAAAAGAGCATTCCCTTGGCGTTTTTGGGGTTCCCCATTCCGTCGTTCAGCAGGTCCCAATTGAGCGCATCGCTCCGAGCGTCGGGATGGCAACTGGCACAACTCTGCCAATGTTGATAACAAAGCGTGGCATCATTCCATGCCAATTCCCCGCGACGCGCGGCGGTCATGACCGGTTCAGGCCCGATCGGGAATGATTTTGCACGTGGACGGCGAGCGCTGGTATCGACCACATTGACCGTATCGCTGTAATACATTCCCAAATAAACTTTGCCACCGATTTCGACAATAGATCGGGGGGCTTTGTCAGGCAACCTGATCCGCTTCTTGTGCCTCACCAGAAAGGCGAGTCTCTGGGGCACGTCACTCGCAAGAATTGTGGAGCGTTCGCTGTAATTGCCGGCTTCTTTGGCCTCTTCCACGGTTTTGGGAAGCGAAAGGAGTTTTCCCAAGGTCTGTTCGATATCAATGATACAAAGTTCGTGAGTTCCGGAAAGACCGATATAGACCGATTTATTGTCGGACGAAACCGTGATCGGCCACGGATTGGCCGCGCCCAGATCGACATCGTCGAGAATGACGGTATTTATGAATTCACGCTTTTGTGCATCAATCACACTGAACCCGTTGGTGTTCATCCAGCCACGTTCCAGCTGTGTTGTCGGAAGCTGGTAACGTGCGAGGATCGCAGTGGTATAGACATAACGGCCGTCGGGCGAAATGGCGATTCCATGCATACTGGAGCTACCATTTGGCAAACGGATGTTTTTTATGTTTCCGTCTTCGAGATCAACCGAGGTAACCTCGGCGGCAACATTTGCCTGATCCGAAGGGTCGATCGGGAGAAAGTTAGCCGCGTAAAGGTAACGACCATCGGGAGTTATCACCATATCGCATGGTTCGTGGAGCGCGTCGAAACGACGGAGTTCCTCGAACGTTTCGGCATCGAGCTCGACAATCTGCCCCTCGAATCGAGAGCAGAAATAGAGCCTCTTTCCATCGGGCGAGGCCACCGGACCGAGAGGAGTATGCCCGATCGACACCTCGCGGATCAGACTGCCATCATTGATTGAAAGAGCCATAATTTTCCCGGGAAACACACCGGCGGCGACGTAGATCAAAGCACCGTCCGGAGAGAGACACATGGCATTAGGCTTCTCGGAAAGGGGCCACGTCGTGGTCACTTGCATCGAATCGGGATCAAGTGTCTGTAACTCCCGGGAATCTTTGTTGAGAACAAAAAGTTTCGTTCCGTCGGTGTTTGCGAGCAGATCGACAGGGCCTTTCCATGCCGGGGGATCGGCGGGAGCGGCATCATCGGCACGCAAAGCCGAAACAGAAAGAAGCGCCGAAAAGAAAAGGAAAACCATCACAAAAAAACGGGGGCTGAGAACAACTGATTTTTTCATCACCGTGGGTACTCCAATGTCTAAATAAAAAGAGGGTGTCTCCCTCTTAACTATCTGCCCCATTATGAACTAAAAACCTTATCATATCAACCCTTTCCGGCAAAAAAGTCTGGACAAAACGATTTCTCCCTCCTATAATCATGAGCAAGCAGGAGTTCGTTTTGCCGATTTATCGATTTCAACGTAAGCCGCCGGGTCAAGATTAGGGAGATTATGGGGTTTCTCGATCGTTTTAAATTCATAAAATTTAACAAAAAGCTGAACGTGGAAGGCCGGTTTTTTCTCCAAAAAAGGGGTATTTCCGGTACCATGTCGAAGTTTTATCTGGTCGAGGACAAAGAGACCAAAGAGAAGTATGGTCTGAAAATCCTCGATAAAGAGAAAACGGAACAGGTAACGGCTCGCTACAAAGCCCTCAAAGTCAAAAAGCCCTCCGAAGGCGAAATCTCGATGATGTTCGATCATCCCTACATCGTCAAAACGATAGAATATGGGCTGACGACAACAAACGAACAGTACATTCTGATGGAATATCTGGAAGGAACGGGGCTCGATAACATTCTGACCGTTAAACAAGATCTTTTGGCCGGCGGACGGGTAGAATTCATACGCCAGTGTGCCAAAGGGCTTCAAGAAGTCCATGATAAAGGGTTCATCCATCGCGATTATTGCCCACGCAATCTGATGTTTACCGGGGACGGTACAACCCTTAAGTTAATCGACTTCGGTCTAACGGTTCCAAACTGTCCCCCCTTCACCGAACCGGGAAACCGAACCGGAAACCCGAACTATATCGCCCCGGAACTGATCAGGCGCCGCACAACGTGTGAAAAGATCGACGTTTTCGCCTTCGGCGTCTCAATGTATGAGATGTGCACGCGCCAACTTCCCTGGCCCTGGGGCGACACCGGGAAAGCCGCCATGACGCACGACCAACCCCCGACTCCGATCGAGGAATATCGTCCTGCAATCAACAGAGTTCTGGCGCGTGCCATTCACGATTGTATTAAACCGGATCCCAATGACCGCCCGACACTGAGAGAGTTTATGACTGCCATTTACAAGGTTGATTACGAGGACGAATGATATCGACCACAACGTCGGTCATTGATCAACGGAAGCGCCGCTGTCCGCGTTTTTAGGGGCAGCGGCGCTTTTTCGAATGTTTCAAAAAAACTGCCGATGGGATCAGAGTAGTCCAAAGTCCGTGAGGGACTTAGTCAACTTCTTCATCGAGACTTCGTCGAGCGGAGTGAGTGGCAGACGGAGCTCTCCCGTATCGCGCCCCAGCAGAGCCATCGCGGCCTTGACCGGGATCGGATTCGTGGCCAGCGAAAGCATATCACGGCAAAGAGGGAAAAGACGACGGTGCAAAGCGCGAGCTTCTTCGAAACGGCCTTCAAGCGCCGCGTTGCAAAGGGAAATGGCCTCGCGCGGAATGAAATTCCCGATGACCGAAACCACCCCTTCGGCACCGAGCGACATGAACGGCAAGGTAAGACTGTCGTCTCCGGAAAGAATCGTCAAATCCGTCGCCGCCAGAATTTTCGAGGCGTTGTCCATCGAGCCGGTCGCCTCTTTCACCATTGCGATATTTTTGATTTCGGCCAAACGGATAATCGTTTCGGGATCAATCGCCTTGCCGGTTCGGCCGGGTATGTTATACACACAGAGCGGAATCTCTACCGATTCGGCCACAGCTTTGAAATGCTGGTAGAAGCCTTCTTGCATCGGCTTGTTATAGTAAGGCCCGACCAAAAGCGCGGCGTCGGCCCCCACCTTTTCGGCGAATTTTGTCAGCTCGATCGCCTCGGCAGTCGAGTTCGAGCCGGTTCCCGCCATCACTTTGATTCGCCCCGCGGCGGTCTTGACCACGGCTCGGATCACCTCCCGATGTTCCTCGTGCGAAAGGGTCGGGGATTCGCCTGTGGTACCGACAGGAACCAACGCGGTCGTGCCGGCTTCAATCTGATATTCTACCTGCTGAGCCAAGCGATCGTAGTCGACCTTGCCGTTCCGAAACGGTGTGATGATCGCCACGGAAGTTCCTGCAAATTGAAAGCAACGAGTTGTCATAATAAACTCCTAATGGTTAATGTGCCGAAAACGGGAATTATTCGTTAATAACCTTTTTCATCTCGGCGACAGCGGCGGTTAGGCCGACGAAGAGAGCACGCGCGATAATGCTGTGGCCGATGTTCAGCTCAGACATCCCGGCGATTTGAGCAATCGGACGCACATTATGATAGGTCAAACCGTGCCCGGCATGAAGCTTCATCCCGAGATCGATAACCTGACGCCCCGAATCGATGAGCTTTTGAAGTTCGTCTTGTCGAGCGGCGGCTGACTCGGCATTGGCGTAAGCTCCGGTATGGAGCTCCACCGCATCGGCACCCATCTGTTTGCCGGCATCGATCTGTTTGGGATCCGGACCCAAAAAAAGGGAAACCACGATACCTTTATCTTGAAGCTTTTTCACCACGTCAGCCACTTTTTCATAGTCACTGACCACATCAAGCCCCCCTTCGGTCGTAATTTCCTGGCGGCGTTCCGGTACCAGCGTTGCTTGATCGGGAACGACTTCGGTTGCGATCGCGACGATATTGTGGGAACATGCCATCTCGAGGTTCAGTTTTGGCGCTTTCACCGTCTGGCGAAGAATCCGAACATCTCGGTCACAGATATGACGGCGATCTTCACGCAGGTGGACGGTGATTCCATCGGCCCCGCCCAATTCGGCCATCGCGGCCGCCCAGACCGGGTCGGGTTCATACGTTTGTCGTGCCTGACGTACCGTCGCAACATGATCGATATTTACACCCAGTTCAATCATTCTGCATTCCCCCTTCTCCGTTAAAGGATTATTCTATAGTGGTTTCGACACCTTCGGGAACGGAACCGAAATCAAATCGTTCCCCCAGAGTTTCGGCTTGGATACGGGTCAATTCGGCGACACCCTTTTTCCCGAGGAGTAGGAAAGAAGATAACTCTTCGGATGAAAAAGTTGCCTCCTCTCCCGCCCCTTGAATTTCGACATAGAGGCCGCTACCCGTCATCACAAGGTTCATATCGACTGTTGCGGCAAAGTCTTCTGTGTAGCAGAGATCAAGCATCGGCACCCCGTCGACCAGGCCAACGCTTATTGCCGCAACCGAATCGGTCACGGGAACCCGATTACCGGGAAACTCGTGGCGAACCGACCAAAGCGCATCGATCATGGCAATAAACGCCCCGGTGATCGAAAGTGTACGGGTCCCGCCGTCGGCGCGGATGACGTCACAGTCCAAATAAAGCGTGCGGCCCCCAAACTCGGACAGACGCGAGACACTCCGGAGTGATCGGCCGATAAAACGCTGAATCTCGGTCGCACGGCCGTCGGGTCTGTCTGATCGGGACGTACGGGGAGAGGTGCTGCCCGGAAGGATTCGATATTCGGCCGTCAACCAACCACCGGCCGAAGGCTCCATCCAGGGAGGGAGTTTGTCGACCAGAGATGCCGTGCAGAGAACCGTCGTCTCGCCCGCAGAGATCAATACACTCCCGGGAGCGGCACCAACAAAACCACGGATCACTTTTACCTTCCTCAAGGCGTCGTACGCCCGACCGTCTGCACGCGTCGTCATCGTTGGGCCTCATTCAAAAGCCAGACCAGGAGCCCTTTCTGGGCATGCATTCTGTTTTCGGCCTCTTGAACGATTCGGCTTCGCGGCGAGTCGATGACATCCTCGGTAACTTCCAGACCGCGGCGTGCGGGAAGGCAGTGTAGGAAGATTGCGTCGGGGGCTGCTTGAGCCATCAACTTTGCGTTGACCTGGTAAGGGGCAAAAATCTTTTTGCGAATTTTTTCTTCCGCTTCCTGTCCCATACTAACCCAAACATCCGTTGCGATCACCCGGGCATCTTTGGCCGCTTTGAACGGATCGGACTCGAACGTGATTTTGAAATCAGGAGTCGTCTCGCCCGATGTCATTCGGGCAATGTCGTCTTCGGAAAATCTATACCCTTCGGGAGAGGAGACGATAATCTCGGCTCCCAATTTTGCGGCCGCCTCGATAAGGCTTGCCGCTACATTGTTGCTGTCGCCGATCCAGGCGATCTTCACGGCGTATGTGCCGAACTCTTCCTTCACCGTAAACATGTCGGCCAGTGCCTGGCAGGGATGAGAGCGGTCGGTCAGCGCATTGATGACCGGACAGGTACTGTAACGAGCCAGGTCGAGCACCGACTGATGCTCTTTGGCACGAAAGGCGATGACATCGACCATTGAGCTAAGAACATGACTGATATCGGCGACGGGTTCCCGTTTACCGAAACCGATATGCTGCTCTTCAAGGAACATGGAACTCCCGCCCAAATGCGCCATTCCGGCTTCGAAACTGACACGCGTACGAAGCGACATTTTTTCGAAGACCAGTCCCAGGACCTTCCGCTGAAGGAGCGGTTCCCGACGTCCGGCTTTGTGATCGGCCTTGATCTGCGCGGCCAACTCCATGATACGATTAAGTTCACTGTTTGAAACATCGGCCAAATCAATGAAATGACGGACTTTTTGTTGTGTCATCGAATCAACCTTTCCGAAGTTGACTTTCCAGGATATCGAGCGCCGCATCAACCAGTTCCAGGGGCGTATTAGAAGCGGGAAGCAGACGAATGACATTCCCTTGCGTGCAGTTGATCAAGAGCTTCTCTTCCATGCACCCTTGGACAAATTTAGCCCCTTCCACTTGAAGTTCGATACCGATCATTGCGCCGACGACACGAATATCACGAATGATGTCGATCTCTCGACGCATTTCTTCGAGACGAGCTTTGAAATGGGCACCCAACAGTGTCGCTTTTTCGAGAAGGCCTTCTTCTTCCACCATTCTGATAGTTGCTATACCCGCGGCGGCGGCAATCGGGTTCCCACCAAAAGTTGCGGCGTGCATTCCGGGACGCAGACTCGGCGCGATTTCGCTTTTGGTGAGCATCGCGCCGGCGGCAATCCCGCTGCAGATCGTCTTGGCCAGGGTCATGATGTCGGGTTCGACTCCGAAGTGTTGATAAGCAAACCAGTGGCCCGTACGACCACAACCGGTCTGAACCTCATCGAAATGAAGGAGCATTTTGTTTTCATCGCACAGATCACGCAAAGCTTGCAGGAATCCTTCGGGAGGAATCCGAACACCGCCTTCGCCCTGGATCGGCTCGATCATAATGCCGGCGGTTTCGGAGTCGATGGCATCTTTTACCGCGTCGAGATCTCCGTAGGAAAGATAAACAAAACCGGGGAGAAGCGGTTCGATCCCTTGGTGGTATTTTGCCTGCCCTGTTGCGGAAACCGACCCCATTGTCCTTCCGTGAAACGAGCGATGGAAGGTGATGATCTTGTACTTTCCGGGATCGGTATGCAGACGAATAAGCTTAATGGCGGCCTCATTCGCCTCGGTTCCCGAATTGCAAAAAAAAGCCTTGCCACCAAAACTCCGTTCCGAAAGGAGTTTAGCCCAGACCCCTTGCTCTTCGGTGTACCAGGAGTTCGGCACGTGGATCAGGCGGCCGAGCTGTTCACGTACAGCTTCGACAACCTTGGGGGGGCAATGTCCAAAAAGATTACACCCCCAACCGGGAAAAAGGTCAAGGTAGCGATTCCCTTCGGAATCCCAAACGTAAGCTCCCTCGCCTCGCACGAGGGAGATGGGGTATCGCGTGTAGTTCGGGATAACGTATCGATCAAAGAGGGAGAGGGTTTCCTGAAAACCGAGAGACATGACGACAGAACCTCTGACTTCCGCAAGATAAAACCGTGAATGCTTGGGATGTGAATATCAATCTTCAATAATCTGTGTGCCAACCCCCTGGCTGGTGAAGACTTCCAGCAAAAGAGAATGACGGAGACGTCCGTTGATAATGTGAATTTTTTCGACCCCGCGCTCGATCGTTTCAAGACAGGCCTGGATTTTCGGGATCATCCCACCGACGATCGCTCCCGATGCGAGAAGTTCTTTCGCTTCGGCGGCGGTCAGAGAGTCGATCATCGAATTGGGATCATTCGGATCGGTACGAACCCCGTTAACTTCGCTGACATAGACGAGTTTTTCCGCCTTCAGTTCTTTGGCAACTTCGGTCGCGGCGGTATCGGCATTCACGTTCAGCCCATGGCCGAAACCGTCATCTGTCAGGGTATAGGAGGGAATGATCGGAATAATGCCTTTGTCGCAACAGGCGCGAATCGCATCAACATCGACACGTGTTACGGTACCGACCGAACCGAGGTCGATCTCTCTGCCGTTTTCGTCGGTCAGAGAAATTTTCTTCCCGTAGAGGACATTTATGCCGAAGCAGTCGGAAAGAACCTTGGCCTCTCCTCCGTAACCGTTGATTTCGGAAGCGAGCGCACTGCTGATCTCCGAGGCAAGAACGCGACGCACAATCGCCAGCATCCGGTCATCGGTAAACCGACGTCCCTGGACAAAACGAGGCTCGAGTCCATCGGCTTTCATGGCTGCGCTGATCGCACTTCCACCGCCGTGAACCACCACCGGTTTCATGCCGACCGTCTCCATGAAGACGACATCAAGGAGAAGATGCATCATCGCGACTTTGTCTTCCATAAGACTCCCGCCAAGCTTGATGACGGTGACTTTGCCGCGATGCTCGCGGATCCACTTCATGGCCTCGATAAGAATATCAGCCTTTTCGCTTGCCCGGTCAACGATCATGAATCTTTCCCTTCCGTGAAAGGTGGGTATCAAATGAACAATGGTTTCACGGCTCCCACCGCAATACCTGGATAAATCGGAAAAAAACGGGTGAACCGTATCCGACTTAACAGCATTTCGGTAAAAACCGCAAAACCAATTTAATTCGACGACGCAAGGCCTGCTCAGCCTCGGAAAGGAATCACTCCCCCACGTAGGACATCAATGCCATAAACCGGGCGCGTTTAATCGCTGCGGCAACCGCGTGCTGACTGACGGCGGTACAACCTGTCTTACGGCGGCTGATAATCTTGCCTTGGCGGCTGGTAAGTTTCTTGAGAAGATCAACATCTTTATAGTCGATGAACATTGGACGCGGACGAGCACCATCGACGAAGAGCGGATCCTTTTTCTTCGCCTTGATCTTGTTCTTGGTCCGTTTCTTGTTGATTCGATTCTTTTTGAATGCCGGAGGTCTGGACATTACAACAATCCTTAAAACGTCTCTCGTTATTGGGGCGGATGGCGAAACACCGCACTAGAAAGCGGGCCGCCGAAAACCTATGTTCGGAGCCGATTCTACCACCTGGGGAAAAATATTCAAGGGGGGCTCCGCGAAAGAGGTGTCGGAAAGCGACGGGAAAAGATGAGCTCTTGTCCGGAGTCGGGATATAAATATAATGGGTCATCATTGGCCAATGAGTTCAACGCGCGCTACCTCTCGAGATTCAGCCGATCGCAGCAAGAGAAATATGACGACAAAACAGGAATTGCGCAAGCGTCTCAAATCAATCTTACGGAAAAAATTTGAATCTTCTCCCGCGGAGGAGATTCTCCGCCAATCTGAGTCAACGTCGCGGAACCTTCTGCAACTCTCACCTGTCTCGTCGGCCGGAACGATCATGCTCTATATCGAGATGCCGTGGGAATTTCCCGTGACCGCTTTCTTTCAAACTCTTTTAGCTCAAAAACCGCGGATCCTTTTAATCCCTTGGTGTGATGACGATACGCTACGCCCCTTCCCATTGATCTCGTCCGATGAATTGGCAGCATCGAAAAAAACGATCCACGAACTGCTCGATGAACGACTGGCCCCCGGGGCTTTCGGGATCCTCGAACCGAAAAAAGAGTTGCGCCGACATTTCGATTTCCAATTCGATCCCCACCGGATTGACCTGCTCATTCTTCCCGGACTCGGCTTCGACCCACTCTGTCACCGACTCGGTCGGGGGAAAGGTTTTTACGACCGTTTTAGCCGACAACTTCGCAAAGATGTTCCTTTGATAGGGGTCGGATTTGATGAGCAGATTGTCGAGATCGTCCCGACCGAGCCGCACGACCGGGCATTAGACCATGTCATCACTCCGACGCGTATTTTCACCCATCCCCCCAGACAATCCAGGTGAGGAATGGCTCGGCAACACCCGAAACTTTAACCGATAGTCATGACAAATCCCGCTGACGGTGAATGTAGCAAGAATCTTTCGACGGAGGAGAGAAAAATGAAAAAAATCGACGTTTTGGCGGTTTCTCTCAACCTGACTTCCCTCGATCTCAGCGGGAACCTGCACAAAATCCGCAAAACATTCGAATTTCTCCACGATCAAAATCTCCCGGGATATCCCAATCCCAAAGCAAAATGCGTCGTGTTTCCGGAATTTCCTCTATCGGGACACGTTCACGATCTGTTTGCCGCTCCTTGGTTTCGCAAGCGCGTGGTTTCGGAAACGATGCGCCTTCTCCCCGAAACCCGTGGAATTACCGCGATATTTTCGCTTCCGTTGGAAATCAACGGGCGACTCCATCGAGCCGCACTGACAGCGGTTGATGGCGAGGCGATCGGATTTGTCTGTGACAAAGAGGTTCCGAAAAGCCTGGCGCGATGGTTTCTCCCATGGAAAGAAGGAGAGCAGGTAACCGTTTCCATCGAAGGAAAGGAGTATCCGGCCGGAGATATCTTCTTCGACATTTCCGGTGTCCTTCTCGGAGTTGCTTTTGACCCCTTCGGCAAAAAAGCCCTCCCCCCGGGGATTGATATTCTCGCCATTCCCGGAGCCGATCCGTTTGAGCTGGGAAGAGCCCCGCGGCGACGTGAGGCGCTGAAACGCCTTTCGGAACAACCCGGCCGTGCCGTTATTTTCGCCAATCCGACCGGAAACGAGGCCGGTCAAGTTATCTACGACGGAGAATCCGCTGTCGCCGAGTCGGGGCATTTTCTGGCCCTGGAACGTAGATTTTCTTATCTCGATGTTTCCCATCTGACCGCCACCGTCGACCTGGATCGGGTTCGGAGCGATCACGGGGATTCCCTTCCCCCCTCGCCACCGCCTGTCATCTACCGCGGAACATTCGACTGGGGGTGGTACGACGAACGCCGTTATCTCCCGTTGGACTTTTACCGCGAATCGGAGCCGGGTAAACTTCCCATGGAAGAATGGGAGAAATCGGGTGATCTTTCCTTCGAGGAATTCCCACGCGCCGTAGCAATTGGCCTTTACGATTACATGCGCAAAAGCAGGTCACGCGGTTTCGTCCTTTCGTTGAGCGGAGGAGCCGATTCGGCAAGTGTTGCGGCCTTGGTTTCCCTGATGGTATGGTTCGGATTCACCTCGTTGGGAAAGAAACGTTTTCTCGACAGCCTCTCCTACATTGACGGCATCGACAAACTGGCTTCACTTCCTCCGAGCAAGATTACCGCCGCAAAAACCGTTTCCTACCTCTTGACCACACTCTATCAGCAAACGGCCAACAACAGCCGAATCACACGGGATGCCGCCCGTGCCGTGGCCTGCGAAACAGGTTCGGTACACCATGAGTTCGACATCGAGGGGCTTGTCCAGAATTATCTCAAACTGGGGGCCGAAGCGACAGGGCGTCCTTTGGACTGGAAGACCGACGACCTGGCCATGCAGAATGTTCAGGCTAGGGCTCGGGGGCCGGCCGCATGGCTCTTAGCCAATATCCGAGGAGCGCTCTTGTTGTCGCCCGGGAATCGAAGCGAGGCTGCCTGTGGCTACACCACGATGGACGGCGACACCTGCGGATCGATTTCCCCCATTGCGGGAATCAGTAAAGCCTATCTCCGTCGGTGGTTACATTGGCTCGAGACAACCGGTCCGATCCTCTCTCCGTCCCTCTCTTCCGAAGACGGGCTCGGGGAAAAACCGTTTCGGGTCAACTTCCCCTCGATGAAACTGATCAATCGGCAGCAACCGACCGCCGAACTCCGTCCTCTCTCCGAAAAGCAGACCGATGAAGGGGATCTGATGCCCTACACGGTTCTTGATATCATCGAGCGCGGGATGACGATTCACCGTCTTTTCGGCCCGGAGCTGCTGCATTTTGTTCAAGAGGAACTCAAAGAGCAACCTTCCCTGGTCGGCATTGAGAAAAATCAGCTCGAAACTTGGATTTCCAAGTTCGAATCTCTTTTCTCGCAGGCCCAATGGAAACGGGGCCGCTTGGCTCCGGGATTCCACTTGGATGCCGAAGATCTCTCTCCGAATTACTATCACCTCCCAATTCTTTCGGCCGGATTTCGGACCTGGGAAGAGAAAGTCTCTTAGCAACCGAGTGCCCCCATCATAAACATTTGGATTACGAATTTTATCTTGACGGTCACCCACTTTTTAATGTTCATTGTTTTAAAAAACTTTGGTATAGTAACGAGTGCACAAAAAATGGGTAATTCCGTCTTCACCGAACACGAAATTTAAACGGGTATTCACTATGGGAAAAGTCCTTGAATCCCTTCTGAAACCGCTGGTACGTGGTTTTCTGACCATCGTCTACAGGCCTCGGGTTATCGACGCCGAAAAGATGCCTCGAAAAGGGGGGCTCCTTCTGGTCGCTAACCACGTATCGTTCCTCGATCCTCTCCTTATCTACTGTTATCAGAAACGTTTTCGGAGGAATATCCGTTTCATCTCGGACCAAGCCTTCCTTCCAAAAGGATTCGGCACTTGGGCCGCCAAAGCCACAAATTCGATTCTTTTCGAACCCGGAAATCCGCGCTCGGTCGTGAAGATGATCCGTGCCGTGCAAGAAGGTCTGCGCAATGGCGATGCCATTTGTATTTTTGCCGAAGGCGGACTTTCTCGCACCGGTCAAATCAAAATGTTTGAACCGGGCTTGATGACCTTCCTCAAAAAAGGAAATGAAAACGTGCCCGTTCAGCCGGTCTTTATCGGGGGGCTCTGGGGCACCTGGTTCGGGCGCACGAAACCGATCTATAACAAAAAGACTCCCCAAAAACTTTTCCAGCGCCCGACGATCGCTTTCGGCGACCTGATCTATCAACCCCGTGACGCTTACCAGATATACCGTACCGTCGTAGAACTCGGTGTCGATGCAATGGACCCGGCCCGTTTTCCCCGCGACCGCCACTATCTGATTCCTCCGCGTCAGATGATCCGCAATTTACGGGGGACTAACTGCTCACCGAAAATGATCGACTCAACCGGGGTGCGGGTGACATCTCGCCAACTCCTGTTGCGTATTCTGATCGCCCGACGGGTTTTCCACCGGATTTGCGGTCCGGAAGAGAAAAATATCGGTCTGCTATTGCCAACCTCAGTCGGCGGAGCCCTTGCCAACGCCGCCTTCTGCCTCGACCGGAGGATCCCCATCAATCTCAACTACACAATGTCGAACGAGATGCTCGACTACTGTTGTGAGCTCACGGGAATCAAACATATCTTGACGAGCGAGAAGTTCCTCGAAAGATTCCCCAAAATGAAACTCAAGGCTCAATGGATCTTGGCGGAAGATGCGCTCAGGCAGATCCCCCTATCGGCCAAGATTTTCGGGCTGCTCGATTCGTTTCTTCCCTCGCGGATTCTTGAGTGGAAGTTAGGCCTTACCAAGATCAAACCGAACGACCCGATGACCATCATCTTCACCTCGGGCTCCACGGGGCGGCCGAAAGGAGCGATGCTCTCTTTCAACAATATCGCTTCGAATGTTCATCAGTTCTATGAGTTGATTGCTCCCGAAAAAACCGAGCGAATGATGGGGGTTCTTCCCTTCTTTCATTCCTTCGGTTACACAACCACGATTTGGTGTCCCCTGATGTGCCCGTTCGGGATGGCCTACCATTACAATCCTCTCGATGCGCGCGTTATCGGCAAAATGGTAAGAGAAACAAAAGCAACGGTTTTGCCCGCCACGGCAACTTTCTTTCGCAATTATCTCAGGCGATGCCCCAAAGAAGATTTTGCCGACATGACGACAGCTGTCGCCGGCGCCGAAAAACTTCCGAACGACTTGGTAGAGGCCTGGAAAGAGAAATATGATCAAATCTTGGTCGAAGGTTTCGGCGCGACCGAGATCTCACCGGTTCTCTCAGCCAATCTGCCCCCCTGTCGCTTCCAAGATACGTTCCACAAATACTATCGTCTTGGATCGATCGGTAAGCCGTTGGCAGGAATCGCGGTACGTATCACCGATCCGGAAACCGGAGAGGAACTCCCGCTCGGCACGCCCGGAATGTTGGAAGTTAAAGGCCCGACGGTTATGCTTGGTTACTACAAGGCACCGGAAAAGACGGCTGCGGCCATTCGTAACGGCTGGTATATTACAGGCGACATAGCCAGGATCGACGAAGACGGTTTCCTTTTCATTACCGGGCGTCTTTCGCGTATCTCCAAGATCGGGGGCGAAATGGTTCCACTGGTCCACATCGAAGAAGAGATCGAAAAAATTCTTCGTCTCCTCGATCCACAAGACAACGATAAAGATTTCACGCCGCGGGTCGCGGTTACCGCGGTGTCCGATTCGCGTAAAGGGGAGCGGTTGGTTGTATTCCTTGCGGACACCGTCCTCCCTCCGGGAGAAATTTGCGCCAAACTGATCGAAACGAACCTGCCGCCGATCTGGATTCCTTCGCCCAATGACTTCCATCCAATCGATGTCATCCCGCTCCTGGGTTCCGGAAAACCGAATCTCAAAGAGATCCACGACAAGGCGATCGAACTTTACTCCGACCAAACGTAAACGGATGGCACCCGGTAACCACCGAACATGATTTTCTTTCCCGGTTACATTAACAACCTCTTGGGGAAGTACTTCCCCGGATCGACGTTCTTCGTTATAATGTGCCAAGTGCGATTTGTGCGCTCATCAGGTAGGGTACGCACCTGCCGGTCAGCTGCGGTCTTTGCAGCGCTTCTCCGGACGGCTCGTTGCCGGTACGCTGCGGCCGTATACCCCATTAGCTCCTGATAAAAGATTAAAATTGATGTGGCAAACCTGCGGTTTCTTTTGGAGTAGTTATGCCGATTACAGATTTCTTAGCAAAAAATGCCCAACTTTATCCAGACGAAGTCTGCTTGCTTGAACTCAACCCGGAGCTCCAAGAACTCTCGCGTCGTGTCACCTGGAAAGAATACGAGCTGGTTGAACGTGCCGCCGCCCCCAACCGCCATCGGCGTGAGATCACCTGGCGCGCATTCGATGAGACAGCCAATCAATTTGCCAACCTCCTTCTCTCTCGTGGTATCGGAAAAGGGGACAAGGTGGCCATTCTTTTGATGAATTCTCTGGAATGGCTTCCGATCTATTTCGGGATTCTCCGAACCGGTGCGGTTGCGGTTCCGATGAACTATCGTTATACCGCCGACGAAATCAAATACTGCCTGGAACTTTCCGAATCAAGCGTTTTAATTTTCGGCCCTGAATTTATCGGTCGTATCGAAGCGATCTGTGATTCGATCCCCCGAGTCCGAATCAAGTTCTTCGTAGGAGATTCCTGCCCCACCTTTGCCGAAAGCTGTGAACGATCTATGATCCGCTGCCTGGCGACCAATCCGAACATCCCGCTGACTGATGAGGACGATGCCGCCATCTACTTCTCGTCGGGGACGACCGGGTTCCCGAAAGCGATCCTGCATAAGCACAAGAGCCTTACTTGGTCGTGCAAGGTCGAGCAAAATCACCACGGACAAAATCGAAGCGACTGCTTCCTCTGCATTCCTCCCCTTTATCATACCGGTGCGAAAATGCATTGGTTCGGCAGTCTTCTTTCCGGGAGCAAAGCAGTCCTCCTGCGTGGTGTCAAACCACGTTGGATTATCCAGGCAGTTTCCGAAGAACAATGTACGATCGTCTGGCTTCTGGTCCCCTGGGCTCAAGATATTCTCGACGCAATTGATCGGGGTGAAATCAATCTCGATGAATACAAACTCGATCAATGGCGACTGATGCACATCGGTGCACAACCGGTTCCTCCGAGCCTTATCCGCCGCTGGAAAGAAAAATTTCCGCATCACCAGTACGACACTAACTACGGTCTGAGCGAATCGATCGGTCCGGGTTGTGTTCATCTGGGGGTCGAAAACATCCACAAGGTCGGTGCGATCGGAATTCCCGGATACGGCTGGGAAACCAGGATCGTCGATGAAAACGGCAACGATACCCCACAGGGAAAAGTCGGCGAACTGATCGTCAAGGGCCCCGGTCTGATGACCTGTTATTACCGAGACGAAGCGGCAACCAATGCCTCACTCAAAGATGGTTGGCTCTATACGGGAGACATGGCACAACAAGACGAAGATGGGTTTATTTTCCTCGTTGACCGCAAAAAGGATGTTATCATCACCGGAGGGGAAAACCTGTATCCGGTTCAGATCGAAAACTTCATTCGTACCCACGACGCGGTCAAAGATGTTGCGGTCATCGGCCTTCCCCACAAACGTCTCGGCGAAATTGCCGGGGCAATCGTCGAATTGAAAGAGGGCGCCACACTGACCGAAGAAGAACTGAACAAATTCTGCGAAGAGCTTCCTCGGTACAAGCGCCCACGAAAAATCATCTTTGCCGAAATCCCGCGTAACCCGACCGGAAAAATCGAAAAACCGGTTCTCCGACAGCGGTACTGTGGCAAGAGTGTTGTGAAAACCCAAATCGAAAAGTAAGCCTATCGTCTCCCCGACAGGCAGATCGACGCAAGAATCATGCCGACCTGCGGACATTTTAAACACGAAATACTTAAAGGAGCGTTTCATGGCAAAGAAAGCTGCGAGTACGAGCCCCTCTAAAAAAGCCAAGTCGACGAAAATCGAACAGATTGTCAATGACAATCCCGATCTGAAAATGGCCATCGACCAGATCGAAAAACAATTTGGTCAAGGTTCGATCATGGCCTTGGGAACCGAGAACAGCCCAAAACTGGATGGGATTTCGACCGGTTCGCTTTCTCTCGATATCGCCCTTGGCGGTCGGGGAATTCCGAAGGGAAGGATCGTCGAGATCTTCGGTCCCGAGTCAAGCGGTAAGACGACCCTCACTCTCCATGTGGTGGCAGAGGCACAGAAATCCGGCGGGATTGCGGCATTCATCGATGCTGAACATGCACTTGATCCGAGCTGGGCTAAACGTCTCGGGGTCGATCTTGAAGCGCTCCTTGTCAGCCAGCCGTCGAGCGGCGAAGAAGCGATGCGCATCGCTGAAATGCTCGTAAAAACAAACGCGGTCGATATTATCGTTATCGACTCGGTGGCCGCGCTTGTTCCGGAAAAGGAATTGCAGGGGGAAATCGGCGACTCCCACGTTGGCCTTCAAGCCCGTCTGATGAGTCAGGCGATGCGAAAACTGACCGGAGCGATTTCGAAGAGCAAAACGGTGGTCGTCTTTATCAATCAGATTCGTGAGAAGGTCGGCGTGATGTTCGGCAATCCTGAAACGACACCGGGTGGCCGGGCGCTGAAATTCTATTCCTCCTGCCGCATCGATGTCCGTCGTGTTGCACAGATCAAAGACGGCGAAAACGTTATCGGGCAGCGAGTCCGTGCCAAGGTGGTGAAGAACAAGGTCGCCCCTCCCTTCAAGTCGGCCGAGTTCGATATGCTTTATGCAACCGGAATCAGCTACGAGGGCGACGTCCTTGACATGGCGATCGACAAGAAGCTGATCATCAAGTCCGGCGCATGGTTCCGTTATGGGACGGCGCAACTGGCCCAGGGTCGCGAAAAGGCCCGGCAGTATCTTGTCGACAACCCCGAATTTACGAAAGAACTTGCCAACCAGATTTTTTCCATGGGATTCGACTCAGATGATTCCGCTTCGGAACCAACAGAAGCCGAGGAACCCGAAGGGGAAGAAAACGATTTCTGATGTAACACCGGCGGAAGCGAAACAACACCCCAACGCCTTAGAAAAGGCGACCTTGCAAGGTCGCCTTTTTTCTTCCCGAACTCTTTCGGATGGGGGGCGTTCGATCTAATCTTTGCTGATCGAAACACGACGACCGTCGACCGAGACACGGCCTTCGGCTAACAGCTGGATCGCCTCGGGATAAGCGATACATTCGGCCTCGTAGAAAACACGGTCGTTGAGTGTTTCGGCGGTATCGTTATCGAGGACGGGAACCGTCTTCTGGAGAATCACCGGACCATTGTCGTAATCACTATTCACAAAGTGAACGGTACACCCGCTCACCTTTACCCCATAATCGAGCGCGGCCTCATGGACACGATGTCCATAGAATCCTTTCCCGCAGAACGAGGGGATCAATGAAGGATGAATATTGACGACTTTGTTATTGAACGATTGCGGAATCGGGAGCAACTGAAGGTATCCGGCCATAATCACGTATTCCACCCCGGCTTTGGTACATCGGTCAAAGACAGCACGGCTGAACTCTTCGGCCGTTTCGTATCCCGTTCGCTCGATAATCTCGATCGGAATCAGGGCCTTTTCGGCATATTGGAGTCCTTTGGCCCGAGAAGTGCTCGCGATGACCACGCGGATATCGGCGTCAAGTTCTCCCGCATTAATCTTATCAATCAGGTTTTTCAGGGATCGACCCGTTCCCGAAATCAGAACCGCAATCGGCAGTTTGGCAACCGACATGAGAAACTCCTTAATTCTTTGTTATGCTTTAAAAATGGCGGGCTGACCGCCGTCGACCCGGCACAAAAACGATCAATTGACTTTCACATAGAGATTCAGATTCTCTCCATCGACTTTTGCCTCGACCGGTTCGGCATCGGCAACCGCCTCTCCGGTCAACTCGACTGTCAGGGTTTCTCCTTTGATGTAATCGGCGAACGATTTGAGCGCATCTTGAATCGGGGCACTTTCCGTTTCAATGCCAACCACAATGCGGTCGGTGTACTCGCATCCCATCTCTTTGCGTCGGTCCTGAATCAAACGTACCAGTTCGCGCGCACAACCTTCCCGAAGGAGCTCTTCCGTCAGTTCCGTCGAGAGAAGGACCACACAGTCGTCGCCCTGCGCCGCGGCATACCCTTCCTTGGTTTGGAGACGAATCAGAACCTCGTCTTCGGTCAGCTGAACCGCTTCGCCGTCGGCGTCGATCGTGATCGTGCCATTTTTCTTCATTTCGGCGAGAAGAGACGAACCGTCGGTTTCGGTCAAGGCTTTCTTAACCGCCGGAAGACGTCTCCCGAGTTTCGGCCCCAACTTTTTTAGGTCGGGAGAAATCTGATATGAGATACACTCATCGGCTTTCTCGAGAAAGAGGACATCTTTTACGTTCAACTCTTCTTTGATTAAGTCGACGTATTGTGCGATTTCTTCTTTCACCGAAGCTTCGGCGGGAATAATCTGAATCGCTGCCAGAGGCTGACGCACCTTGAGCTTTGCACCCATGCGGGCGTTACGGCCGAGCGAGACCACTTCTCGTACGCGCTTCATCCGTTGTGCAAGTCCTTTGTCGATGACCGCCGGGTCGGCAACCGGGTAATCACAGAGATGAACCGATTCACTCGCCGCACCGTTGAACGAACCGGTCAGCATCAACCAGATTCGCTCCGAGAGATACGGAACGAACGGAGCTATCAGCTTCGCAAGGGTCACCAGCGACTCGTAGAGTGTCCAATAGGCATCGGACTTCGAAGACGTCTCTTCGCCGGACCAAAAACGGGCCCGACTGCGTCGAACATACCAGTTCGAAAGGGAGTCAACAAACGTGATCAGTTTACCACAAGCGGTGAAATGATCGTAAGAATCCATCTTCTCGGTAACAAACGCGATCGTGTCGTTGAGCTCACCGAGAAGCCAACGGTCGAGTTCCGAACGTTCGGCGATCGGGCGGTAGCCGGGCGCTGTGCCCATGACCGCAGGGGTCAGGTTGCCGTCGGCGGCCGCGAGAGCCTTCGGGTCAATCTGTGTTTCGGGCGCAAATCCGTCGATTCTCCGATAGACATCGTAGAACGAGCAAACATTCCAAAGCCGAATCATAAACTCGGGCATCGACTCTTTAATGGCTGCTTCGCTGTATCGAATCGAGGTCCAAGGAGTCTGGTTGGCATAGAAGTACCAACGGAGTGCGTCGGCACCGTATTTGTCGAAAATTTCGCGCGGTTCACGGTAGTTTCGCAGCGATTTCGACATCTTCTGTCCATCTTCGCCAAGCATCAGTCCCAATACGATGCAGTTCTTAAACGGGTGGGGATACTCTTTGGTCTCGGAAAAGAGAAGCGTGCTGATTGCCAGCTGCGAATAGAACCAACCGCGTGTCTGATCGATCGCCTCGCTGATAAAGTCGGCGGGATGATGTGAGTGAAACTGCTCGACCGATCCTTTAACGTGCGGAAACCCGGTTTGCGCAAAGGGCATTGATCCTGAATCAAACCAGCAGTCGATCACTTCGGGAACTCGGCACATCCGTTTGCCGGGCGCTTTCGGTGACTCGTAGGTCATGGCGTCGATATACGGTTTGTGTACTTTGAGATGTTCCCAAAGCTGTTCGTCCTTTTCGCCCCACGCGGTGCCGGCTTCAACCTTTGCCTTATCGCGGGCGTTCTGCCAAACCTCAAAGCCGGTCACGCCCGGTTTGGCAAGCAGTTCGTCGTACGAACCGATCGCTTCCTGATATCCCGTCTCTTCACAGACCCAGACCGGGAGGGGTGTTCCCCAAAAACGTTCTCGTGAAAGGGCCCAGTCGACATTCGTCTCAAGGAAGTTCCCGAATCGGCCGTGCCGAATGTGTTCGGGGATCCAGTTGATTTTTTCGTTGTTGGCGAGCATTTTATCTTTGTATTGGGTCGTCCGAATAAACCAACTCTTGCGAGGGTATTGGATCAACGGATCGTCTGTTGCTCGCCAGCAGAAGGGGTAATCGTGCAAATACTGTTCGAGATGGAAAAGGATCCCCCGGCGCTTGAGTTCCTGGGTAATCTCTTTATCGCAATCCTTCACCCAACGTCCTTCGTATTCGGGAATCACCGAGGTGAAAGTACCGTTGGCGGCCACGGCACAGATCAGCTCGGGTCCCTCCCCAGCAACAAAACGTGCCTGTTCGGCGGTCAGGGTGTCAAAGTCAACTTCCCCAAACGCGGGGGCTTCATGCACCAGACCGGTACCGGAATCAAGGGTGACAAAATCGCCCGGACAGACGTACCAGGCGATGTGGCTCGTTCCGTCCTCTTTGAGGGTGCCTTTCTTCTGTCTCAGATCCTTGTAGAAACAATCGTAGGGAGGAAGGTAACGCAGACCGAGCAGATCGGTTCCTTTTAAGGTTTCACCGATTTCGGCTCTCATTTTGAGCTTGGTGGCAATCGACTCGGTCAATGCCGAGGCAACGATCACTTTGTTCCCGTAACGGGCACCGTCTTGATCGATGAACGAGACGATCGCATAGTCAAGATCAGGGTGCACGGCAACAAACTGGTTGCTCGGCAGTGTCCAGGGAGTCGTTGTCCAGACGAGCAAATCGACGTTCTCGAATCGTGAATCACCCGACTCGTTTATCAGGGGGAATCGGATGAAGACCGAAGGGTCGGCAACACGGCGATACCCTTGCCCAACCTCTCCGCTCGACAGGGCGGTTCCTCCCTGAGCCCACCACCAGACGATCTTGTGTCCTTGATAGAGAAGCCCTTTATCGAAGAGGGTTTTGAGCACCCACCAAACCGATTCGACGTATGTTTTATGGTATGTCACGTAGGCATGGTCGAGATTGATCCAGAAGCCGAGCCGTTCGGTCAGTTCCTCCCACTGCTGTGTATAGCGGAACACGTTTTGGACGCAATGATGAATAAACGGTTCGACACCGTAGTTTTCGATATCTTCCTTCGAATGAATTCCGAGCTCTTTACAAACTTCGACCTCGATGGGAAGTCCGTGGGTATCCCACCCGGCTTTCCGTTCGCAGAGATAACCTTTCATCGTCTTATAACGGGGATAGAGGTCTTTGATCGCACGGGTCAGGCAATGTCCCGGATGGGGGAGCCCGTTAGCGGTTGGCGGCCCTTCGTAAAAAACGAACTCTCCGCAATTCCGAAGACGCCGCTTTTCCAGCGACTTTTCGTAAATGTTCCGTTCTCGCCAGAGTCGGATCAGTTTTTCCTCGTTTTGCGGAAAGTTGCCGCCGGAACCGTTTTCATAGACCGTTTCACTCGACATCACAGATACTCATGCCCTCTCTTTATTATGAACACCGAAACAGCTTCGGATTTTGGATTCAACGGTGCTCCGTCACGTTTGGAAATGACGCGGCCTAACATTAGAGCCCTTCACGTAGGAGCGAACAAATGATGGCATTCATCTTCGGTTCGGCTTTTTCGGCCGTCGTAATAATCTCGGAAATACAGGCGGGTTTCAGCGCATCGGCCAATCCCATGTCGGTAATGATCGAAAACCCGATTGTTTTCATCCCGACATGAACCGCGGCGATCACTTCCGGGACCGTCGACATACCAACCATGTCGGCACCGATTCCGCGAAGGTAGCGGTACTCGGCCCGGGTTTCGAGATTTGGTCCCGGCACCGCAACATAAACGCCCTGCCGTGTACGAATTCCGAGCCGCGTAGCCGCCTCGTGTGCTCTTTCTATCAGTTGATGGCTGTACGGCTCAATCATGTCGGGGTACCGCGGGCCGAGACGGTCATCGTTCGGGCCGATCAGTGGATTGATTCCGAGCAGATTGATATGATCTTCGATCAGTACGATATCGCCCTGGCGGAACTGCGGATTGAGTCCGCCGCAAGCGTTCGAGACGATCAGCGTCTTGGCACCGAGTTCGTGCATTACGCGGATCGGAAAGACGATCTGTTTGGCGGTATACCCTTCATAGGAATGGAAACGCCCGTTCATCGCGACGATCGCTTTTCCCTCGAGCTTGCCGAGAATCAGTTTTCCGGCATGAGACTCGACAGTCGAAACGGCAAAATGCGGAATCGTTTCGTAGGGGATCATCTCGGCAATTTCGATGTTTCGGACAAGGTTTCCTAAACCCGTCCCGAGAACAATCGCGACTTCCGGTTTTTCGTCCCGGAGACTGCGTACGTACGCGGCTGCCTCTCGGATCATATCATATTCGCTTGGCATAGGTTCATTTCCGTGGTAGGTTTCCGTCTTTGACTGTAAGATGCATGGGTTTTGAAACAGGAGACTCAGTCCCCTTTCAGGTCAACCTTTACCCCAAGCTCTCTGAGTTGCTTTTCGGTCACAGGACCCGGCGCACCGGTCATCAGATCCGAAGCCTTGGCCGTTTTCGGAAAGGCCATGCAGTCGCGGATATTGTCGACCCCGGCAAAGAGCATGACGAGCCGATCAAGGCCCAGAGCAATCCCCCCGTGGGGGGGGGCACCGAACTGCAGCGCATCAAGAAGGAAGCCAAACTGCCCCTTCGCCTCTTCACGAGTCATTCCCAACAGGGCAAAGACACGGTTTTGCGTCTCGGCGTCATGGATACGGATCGTCCCGCCGCCGATTTCAAACCCGTTCAGGACAAGGTCGTATGCCTGTGCACGGACCCGCCCGGGATCGGATTCGAGAAATTCGAGGTCTTCGACCAGCGGAGCGGTAAACGGATGATGCATCGCGACCCAGCGATTTTCTTCTTCGCTCCAATCGAACATCGGGAATTTGATGATCCAGCAGAAATTCATTTCTTTCGGATCGTAAAGTTTGAGTTGAGCAGCGAGGCGGCGTCGCAAACCATTCAGAACACGGCAGGTCAGCTGGAAAGAACCGCACGAGAAGAGGAGCAGGTCGTTCGGTTCGGCCTGTAGCGTGGCAGCAATCTGTAACAGTTCGGACTCAGCGAGAAACTTAGCACTTGAGCCGGTCAGTTTTCCCTCGGAATCGACCTTGAACCAAACAAGTCCTTTCGCCCCGAACTGGTCGGCACACCAAGCCGTCAGAGCGTCGATCTCTTTGCGCGAGAAAGAGTCGGCGGCATTCTTCACGTTGATACCGCGGACACACCCGCCCTCTTCGGCCGTTGTACGAAAAACCTTGAACTCGGTCTGCTTGGCCACATCGGTAACATCTTTGAGTTCCATGCCGAACCGCAGATCGGGCGCATCGTGCCCGAAACGTTCCATCGCCTCATCGTAGGTCATCCGAGGGATCGGAAGCGAGAGTTCGCGGCCGAGAACGTCTTTCATCAGACGTTGGACCAGACCGCTCATGATGGCGAGGATATCTTCCATTTCGATGAACGACATTTCGAGATCGAGCTGGGTAAACTCGGGCTGACGGTCGGCACGCAGGTCTTCGTCACGAAAACAGCGGGCAATCTGCATGTAGCGGTCATAACCGGCGATCATGAGGAGCTGTTTGTAGAGCTGCGGTGACTGCGGTAACGCGTAGAAACTTCCTTGCGAAATGCGACTCGGCACCAAGTAGTCGCGCGCGCCTTCGGGGGTGCTCTTACCGAGGATCGGTGTCTCGATCTCGACAAAACCCCGCTCATCAAAATAATCGCGCATCACCTTTGTCATCTTATGACGAAGAACAAGAACGCGCTGCATCTCGGGCCGACGCAGGTCTAGGAACCGATAATTCAGACGCATCTCTTCGGAAGGAATTTCTGGGGCACTCGGAGCGAACGGAACAACTTCGGATCGGTTGAGGATGACAAGCTTTTCGGCCTCGACTTCGATTTCTCCGGTCGGCATGTTCGGATTGACCAGTCCCTCGGGGCGGAGCCGAACGACACCGGTAATCTGAACAACGTCTTCGTTTCGAAGCGTTTTCACCGTTTCAAAAGCGGAAGGATCCGCCATTGTCGAATAAAAAACGGTTTGAACCTTACCGTAACGGTCGCGCAAGTTGACGAAAAAGACACCGCTGTGATCGCGTGCCGAATCGACCCAGCCCGCCAAGGTGACCTTTTCGCCGTTATGGGTTCCCCGAAGCGCACCGCAAGTTGTAGTCCGAAACACTATTGACTCCTTGAATGATCTCCATCGGATGATTATCACTGCCCGGCGATGTGCCGTGCGGAACCACCCTCCGAATTTTAAAACAAATTCGATTTTTCACAATAGGACAAAAGGGCTCGGCGTGGTGACGTACCCTACCGCATGTTCGGAAAATTCTTGCGGAGAATCGCGTCTCGCCCCGATTAACAGGAGAACAGCCCAGCTTGCTGATTGCGGTGATGGGCATATAATAGGCCGGTGTGGAAGGGTTGCCCACCTACCATGGGGTATTGGTGGAAAAAGCCCCAAACCACAGCAGAAAATGCGAGGCAAGCCTAAGATGAACACGAACCGGGTTAGGGCGATCGAAAAGATCGCGGCGCACAAGGAGGATTACTCAGGCATCGGAACCTCGTTTCCGCCGGAAGAGTACGGCAAATACGTCTTCAACGAGAAGCAGATTAAAAAATACCTCCCGAGAGGTTCGGCCGAAAAACTTCTGGCGACCATTCGAGAGCGGAAGCCTCTCGACCCGACGATTGCCGATGATGTGGCAAACGCCATGAAAGATTGGGCAATCAGTCTGGGTGCCACGCACTACACCCATTGGTTCCAGCCGTTGAGCGGCGGTACGGCCGAAAAACACGACGCTTTTTTGGAACTTTCCGATTCGGGCGAACCGCTCAAAGTCTTTTCCGGAAAAAAGTTAATCAAGGGTGAACCCGACGCGTCAAGTTTCCCTTCGGGCGGTCTTCGCCGTACGTTCGAAGCACGGGGTTACACAGCCTGGGATCCGACGAGTCCCGCATTCCTTAAACGCCATCGTAATGGCGCAACTCTTTGCATTCCCACAATCTTCTGCTCTTATAACGGTGAAACCCTCGATAAGAAAACACCGGTTCTTCGATCGGCCCGAGCCCTGGAAAATGCCATCAAACGACTGATGGCGATCTTCGGCAAGCCGGATGCTCCGGTAACAATTTCTCTGGGAGCCGAACAGGAGTACTTTCTGATCGACCGCAATTTCTACCTCAATCGCCCCGACCTGGTACAGACCGGGCGGACACTCTTCGGCTCGGCACCGCCACGCAACAAACAACTGGCCGATCATTATTTCGGGAGTATCCGTCCTGAGATTCTCGCGTTCATGACCGATGTCGATCATGAACTTTGGCGACTCGGAATCCCGGCCAAGACCCGACACAACGAAACCGCGCCCGCGCAGTTCGAGATTGCCCCGATTTTCGAAGAACTCAATATCGCGATCGACCACAATATGCTTTTGATGGACATTCTTAAGCGTACCGCGGTTAATCACGGAATGGTCTGTCTCTTACACGAAAAACCGTTCGCCGGGGTCAACGGATCCGGAAAACATAACAACTGGTCGGTCACCTACGGGGAAAGCAATCTGCTCAACCCGGGCGACAACCCCGAACAGAACGCGGTCTTTTTAACGGTCTTGGCGGCGATCATTCGAGCGGTCGACCTTCACAGTGATATTTTGCGTGCCACGACGGTTAACGCGGGAAACAAGTATCGACTCGGGATGGGCGAAGCGCCGCCGGTCATCATGTCGATTTCCCTCGGAGAGAAGTTGACCGAAATTCTTGACAGTCTCGGATGTCCCGAAGCGGTTCCAAGCAAACCGACCGAGATGATGCGCATCGGTGTCGATACCCTTCCGCCGCTTCCGCGCGACAATACCGACCGAAACCGGACAAGCCCCTTCGCCTTTACCGGAAACAAGTTCGAGTTCCGCGCCTGCGGTTCGGATCAGTCCTGCGCCGGTTTCAACACGGTTCTTAACACGATCATTGCCGAGTCGATCGACCTTGTCGCCGACCGACTTGAAAAACTCGATCGGAGCGACAAAAACGCATTCAGCACCGGACTAACCTCGGTCGTTGCCGAGATCATCCGCAAACACCGCCGCATCATTTTCAACGGGAACAATTACAGTCCCGAATGGGTGGAAGAGGCCGAGAGGCGCGGACTGCAAAATGTGCGCAAATCGATCGAAGCGCTCCGCGCCTATACCAAACCGGAAAACGAAGACCTCTTTAACCGCTACCATATTTTTTCGAAGGCCGAAATCGAGTCACGATTCGAAGTCTTTAGCAACGACTACCACTCCCGTGTTCGAATCGAGGGAGGGGTTGCTCTCGAAATCGCACGCACGATGGTCTTACCGGTCGTTGTCAAGTCGTACCGCGAGTCGCTGGAAACGCTCCGTGCGGCGCGTGACGCCAAGACCCCACACGGCATCAAGGCCGCCGAGTCGATCGCCGCCGAGTTTGGCGACCTGCTCGACCGACTCACCGAGGGTTGCGCCGAACTCGAAAAGGCACTCGGCGGCGAACACGAAGGCATCATCGGCAATTTGAGGCAGATTCGCGAGATCGTCGATCACGCCGAGGATATCGTCGACGATACTCTCTGGCCGCTACCGAAATACCGGGAAATGCTCTTTCTCTACAACTGAACGGATCGGAAACGATGTACACGCACGAGTTTTCACCTTTCGCCGACGGTAATGTCGAGGTCTGGGGGCTGTTTGACTTTCGCCAAGATACCGAGTCACACTGTGTGGCACCCTCTCCGGAAATCGAACTTTATACCGAAGCTTTCCCGGTTTTTATGCCACTAAAAGCGTGGGGGCATCGTTGCGGCTATAAACGTAATCCGGTTATTTACCTGACCTGGCAACGTCAGTGCGAAGACTCGCAAATCGCCACAAAGCTTCTGCCGAAAGACCTGTGTGAAGTGGCCGAAACGGTCGTGGAAGAGATGAAAACCGATCTTCGCGATGCCGGTGACAAACGCGTCGCCTCACTCGACCTGTTCGATTTGGTACCGGCCTCCAAAGAATTTACCGACCTGAGCCGTCAACCGGAAGGAACCTTCGACTGCGCCTTGGTAACCTACCCGCTCGCCGCCGCACTCCTGGCCGCGGCCGTCGATACCGCCAGCCTTAGCAAACCGAAAGCAATCTGTTTCGGCGGCTGGAATTTCTATCGTTCCAAATCCCTCTCGGGGCTCCTGAGTCCCGAAGACGTCGACGACAAAATCCTCACCGCGCGTAAATGCGGAATCACCGAGATTTACTTCTCTGCACCCGACCGCCTCTTTGACTCCCTCAAAGAGGTCGGCGACGATGTCCGCCGCCTTGACGAAGAAGATTCTCTTGCCGAAACGATCGATCCGTACCGTAAAGTCTTTCAGCAAGCCTGACACTCTCCCCCGATTCCGACACCCTCTCCGACCATGCCAGAGCCGAGCCGAACCTTTCTGGAACTCCCTGCCGAATATACCGGTCTTGATGCTCGTTATGTCGTTTTCCCAATCGTCTACGAAGGAACCGTCTGTTTCAGAAAGGGAACCGGTCAGGGCCCCGAACGGATTCTTGCGGTTTCGGATCAAATGGAATATATCGACGAGGAAACGTGTATCGAATTTTGGAAGCCCGGAATCCGAACTCTTTCCCCTCTACCCCCCGAACCGACACCCTGCCGCGAAATGGAAACGATTTACGAGCGGGCCGTTCAAGAGGACCTCTTTGCCGAAAACCGATTTCCGATCATCTTGGGGGGAGAACATTCCCTCACCGCGCCGATCGTCCGCGCGGCGGCGGAAAAATATCCCGATCTCTCAGTTCTTCAGTTTGACGCCCATTCCGACCTTCGCGACTCGTTCCCGCCAGGTGGACGTGACTCACACGCCTCGGTGATGCGCCGCGTTCTGGAAATCACGCCGCGGCTGGTTCAGGTCGGAATCCGAAGCTTTTCGGAAGAAGACCTTATCTCCTGTCCCGAACAGGTAAAACGGTTTATTACCCCGGCCATGCTCGACGAAGATCTCGACGCGGTAATCTCACTGATCCTGAAACGCCTTACCGGTCCGGTTTACCTCACGATCGATATCGACGCCTTCGACCCAGCCATCGCGCCCGGTGTCGGAACTCCGGAACCCGGTGGAATAACCTGGCGGCAGATCACCAAAATCCTCCGCGCCGTATTCAGCGAAAGAAAGGTGATCGGAGCCGACATTGTCGAAACGGCTCCGATTCCCGGCCAGGTGATCACCGAATTCCTCGCAGCTCGGCTCGTCGCCAAACTGATGGTCTACGACCAGGCCCCATCAAACTAAATCTTGATAAACGCCTTGTATTTGTACAAAATGAAAAGGAAGAGCCAACAAGTCAGAGCGTAGGCTCCGGCGTTCAGAACGTCCCGATAAACTTCCGGCGACCGTTCGATGGCATCCTGGAAGAGGACCGAAGCGGCCTGTGAAAACGAGAAGAAGCGCTGAGCCAAATAAATGGTGATCGAGTTCATCCCGATCACGACAAACGGAAATGCCCAACATTTCAGCCTGAGAACATCAATAAGCCAGTAAAAAATGCCGAGTCCGGCCATCGAAAACCCGCCGACAAAGCAGACAAACGAACTGGTCCAGAGATTCTTGTTGAGCGGCATATCGTGTTTCCACACGCTCCCGAGAAAGATCAGTAGGCCGCCGACCAACAGAAGCCCGAACGCTTTTCGATGCCCCCGGGCCCCGACACCTCCTTTCCGAAGCCATTCTCCGGCAAAAACGCCGAGCATGGCGGTTCCGATCGCCGGGATGGTCGAAAAGAGTCCTTCCGGATCGTGGATATCAAGATAGAGGTGACCGGGAAGCAGATGCCGATCGACATAACCGGCCAGCGAACCGGCCATCGACCAACAATCGGCGTTAGGATCAATATCGGTCGCGGTAAACGAGCGCATTGCCAGCCAGTAGCCTACGAGGATCAGAATCAAAATTGCCACGCGCGTCCGAACCCCAAAGATCATCGCCAGCAAGGCGGCGACCATCCAGGCCAGGCCGATATGCCCGAGGACCGATGCGTAACGGAGATTCGCAAAATCAAATCGGACATTATTGTTGTAGATAATCCCGATCAAAACCAACAGTAACGCACGAATAACAATTTTCCGCACGATTTGGCAAGTCGTCCGGCCCTTTTCACGCTGACGAGCCAGGGAAAACGGGAACGCGCACCCGGCGATAAAGAGGAACGTCGGAAAGATCATGTCGTGATGAGTCACGCCATGCCACTTGGCGTGGTGCATCTGCGAACCGACCCAGCCCCAGAACGGAGTCCCGGGCCAAAGTGCCGCCAAGGCTGAAAAGAGGGAGGTCCCCCCCATAATGAAAAACATGTTGGCGCCACGGTACGCATCGAGCGAAACCAGGCGGCGTGAAACAGCGTCGGAAGGTTGTTCGGCAGAAGACATCAAAAAAACCTTTACGAAAACCCCCCTCGGCGCAGGGGGGGGTGAGCCATAACGAAGATATTTACGGGATCTTGATTTTAACGGTTGCGTTTTTCACGGTACGGCTAACCGGATCAAAAGCGCGCAGTTCGATCTGCATCACTTTAATTTCCGACTCATACGGGGGCGGGTAATCGGGCAGGTCCGACGCCGTAACATTTCCGTCGAGCGGAATATCGCCAACCGCAAAGCCGGGACGGCTCGAAGCCCCGAGAACTTCAGACGTCACCCCATCGATGGTGAGCGGCCATGTCTGCGCCAGAAAATCTTTCTGGTAATCTTCGGTCCAGGTGTCGAACACCGCCGGCATGATGGGACGGTAGTAGATCGAAGAGGTTACGGACAATGGTTTAAAATCGAACACCTTCGGCATAATGGGAAGGTAGTAACGGTTGTAGAGCGTGGCGTCATCCATTCGAACCGCGGTATCGTCCACTTTTTGGGTCACAGGATCGGCCAGAGGAGGCAAATTCCACAAGACGGTAAAGGGACTGTAATTCCCACCGGTCCGGAAATCGGAAGGATCGGAAATCACCTCACCGGTTTCATCAAACGCCATTTCCCCAAGATTGACAAACGAGGAACTGGCCTCATTCCAGACCTTCACATCAAAGCTCAAGACATTCGTCAGCAGGACGTCGGTATTGAGAGATTTGATTTCCTCCGGCTCATTGATACCGGTCAGGTCGAGTTGCCCGGAGATGAGCTGTTGCTGAATCCACGGGTTCGGCAACAGCCACTGGTCGATGAAGAAGCGGTCGGGAAGACCAACGGAGGTGAAAGCGGTGTTGTCGGGATTCGGCCCGATATGCCCGAGTCCGAGTCGAAGATATTCCCCCATCCAGTAGCGCATAATATCACCGCTGTTCTGCGGCGGTGGATCAAACGGCGCACGCCCGAACGGGAACCCGGCACAAAAATACTCAAAAACCGGAATACCCGAATCCGGGGTAAGTGTCCAGAGAGCGCTCTCTTGGAGCGTTGGCATTCGGAGCCAGTACCAGCTGCCGAAATACCCATGGAGCCCGTGATCGAAGGTGAACCCTCCGACCGGAACCATCGACTTGTCGATAACCGGCGAACCCCAATAACCGAACCGATTTTTCCTGTTCGCCAAATCGGGAAGCGTGTTGGCAACGACGCGCCCGACAGACGGATAGTTGTTGGGAGGATCGTTAAGGTCGGACCAGGCCAGCGTTTTGTCGCGGTCATAATGAACCGAGACATCAAAAAAGCGGTAAAATCCAAACCCCGAACTGGGCATAAGGTTATTGTTTGCCAACTCGGGAGAAAGTCGATGAATGTACCTGTTGAGCGATTGGAGCCTTTCCACCAGGAGATCGTCGGGAATAATGAGTAAAACCCGACGGTAGAGGGTTGTCCCGCGCAGAAACCAAATCACTTCCGCATACTCCGATTCGATCATCTCGATATTATCGTCGATCCGGGCATCATAGTCGGAAGAGTAAAAATCGGGCAGCTTCTTGAAGCAACGTCCGCGAAACCATTTCCCCGCCGGAGCGCGAACCGTGAATGAGAGGATATCGTCGGTATCGCCGATCGTCGTATCATTGGTCGGAGTACGACGGTCAAAATTGCCGTACGTGGTGAAAGAACGGGAGTTTGTCGGCCTAAAATTATCTCTCGACTTCAGGGAACCGTTGCGTGCAACCAGGTCGTAATTGAGCAGACCGAATGCATTACCCATCCCCTCGGAATAGGAAAAGAAACCGTATTGGGAGGTCGGTGCTTTTAATGTCGGAACCGTCAGATTTTCGAGATCTTCGCGCAACCGATCCTTTGCCGCGCGCAGATTATTGGTCATCGAAAGAATATCCTGGGTCTGGGACATGATCGAAGTCACCCGCCCGAAGATCAATGCCAAAGCGTACATTAGGATGAGGGTCAGGGTGACGGCAATCATCACCTCGACCAACGTATACCCCTTCTCTTTCGGAGAAAGGCCAAGATTTCCCTTCTCGGAGACGGAACTCCGAAAAGGGGCGATGAGACATCGAATATGTTTAAAACCGGCGTTGACCATTCTCTGCTCCGTGGGAAACCTCCCCCCATCGCCGATTTAAACGCAACCACCAAGAAATGTCAAGAAGAATGGGGAGTTTTCTGGACGAAAGAGCAATTCCATGATCCGAATTTAACCCGCTGCCTCTCCCCGGTACCGATCGCATCGTCAAAATCACCACGGCCGAAATCGCGCCTTCCCCCTTGTATAAATTAAAAAAAGTGTTCTAATTAACGGCGTTGGGCGGGATTCCCCCTACGGGCACCCATAGCTCAATTGGATAGAGCATCGGTCTACGGAACCGAAGGTTATCCGTTCGAATCGGATTGGGTGTACTCGTCCAGGTGCCCTATTTTAAGGCATCTGGACCTTTTTTTATGGTCACGTTCCGTACCCCAAAAAACCTTCAATGTATGAGAAAACTCATACATTGAAGGAGGAACGCCCATGAAACGTCCCCCTAGTCTGTGCCGAAACAAGGCGAAAGACTTCGCCTACGTCTACATTAACCGGAAACAAGTCTACCTCGGAAAGTGGGGATCAGCAGAAGCGCAGGGTGCCTACGACCGTCTCGTGATCGAATGGGCGAAGTCGAACGGACAGGTTCAGGTCGACTTCGCTCGTGACGTAGCGCTCCTTGTCGAACTGGTTACGGCTTTTGCCGAGGAATATAAGGCGCGCCTTCAGAAGAGCCTCTCGGACTACTACGCTTTTGTCGATATCGGGCAACGGCTCGGCAAGCTGTTTCCGGACAAGTTTGTGAAGTGGTCCTAAAAAACTGGACAGGTGAATCGTAGAGTGTTATCCTTTGATTTCTGGGCTGGAACAGGCCGGACCGGATGAACCGAAAGGACGATTCTATGAGTCGGAAGAGCAAGAATTATTC
>JBMNOP010000018.1:0-46466 GCA_050943135.1 Thermoguttaceae bacterium
CTATGACGGCACAACCGCCGCCGAAGTCACTGTTGGTACCGTTGCCGGGATTGTTGCGGGAGACGATGTCACCGTCACCGGTGCCGCCGAATTCCCGTCTCCCGAAGTTGGGGAATACAACGTCACGATCTCCTACGCGCTCACCGGTGCCGATGCTTTGAACTACATTGCTCCGGCAGATGAAGTGGTTATCGCTTCTATCACCAGCGGTGGTGGGCAACTTGCGGCCCCGACGATTCAGACCGGTATCCGCGGTGTTTATGTTTCCGGCGGCGCGAACCGTCATCAGATCGTCTGGACTACTGTTGCCAATGCTTCCGGTTATGAACTTTCTTATACCGCCGGTGGGGGCGCCTGGACATCGCTTGAGACGACCGCGACCGACGCGGTTGTTCTCGGCCTGACCTATGGCACCGACATGACCTACCGCGTCCGCGCGTTGGGGACCGGTTCCTACACCGACTCGGATTGGAGCCCGTCTAAGACGTTCAACGTTTGCCCGATGGACATCAACAACGACGGCGATATTTCCGGCGGTGACCGTGCGCTCCTTTCGAGCGCCTGGCTTGCCGAGGAGGGCGACGACGAATACCGTATTTACTGCGACATCAACGGTGATGGCGATATTTCGAACGGTGACCGTGTCTTTATTTCCCGCAACTGGCTCTCGGAGGCAGGCGACGCCGACCTTACGTATCCTCCCGCGCTCCAGGCCGACGCCGTTTTCGCCGAATTTGCTTCGGCCGATCTCGATGTTGACCTGAGCGTCTTCTGATCTCGGCTTTTGAGGATTCCGGTTGATTCCGAATCGGAAGTCGCTCCGACTCGGAACGATTGCCGAAGAGTTTCACCCCCGAGGGGCCTTCCGGCCCCTCGGGGGTGAAGTCGGTTATGTCCTCCGCGAGGCGAGATTTTCACTGAAACCTCACCCCGAAACAGCTTCCCTTCTGCCAAGTTTTTCGAGTCTCTCGGTGATACCGCTTTCTGTCCTGTTTCGACGTGCTTTATCTCTCTTCGAAAAGGGAGATGAGGGGTGTCGCTATTACCGCGGCATGACGGCGACAATGATATCTCGATCCGCGGTCTTGTCGGTTGGATCCATCATTGGCTCGGCTTCATACGGTGGCCTTCGATATCCGTTGCCTTTGGTCGCCGATGAGAAATCGGAGAATTCGGTTCAGCCGGTCTTTCGAGCGATCACGACGTTTTTGATTGGCGAAACGGCCGAGATCGGGTTTCTGATGAGGAACCGGAACGTTCTCCGCCGTAGGCTTTCTTTTTGCTTCCGTATCGCTTAAAATCGAGGAACACAGACTCGCAGCGACCGTCGCGCGTCGTTGCGTCAAAGCAAAGAAAGGCGGATCAATGAACAGACGAGAATGGCTTAAAATGGGATTTGTGGCTGCGGGTACCCCTCTGTTTGGCAGTTTTCTGACGGCGGAAGAAACGGAATGCGAGAAAAAACCGGCCCTAACACTCTGGCAGTTGCCGAACCAGTCCTTCTCACAGATGGAATCGTACATCCTTCTGACCGACGACGATCATCTGGCGGTGATCGACGGCGGAACAAAGCAAGATGCCGAATACCTCATCGAACGGATCAAAGAGGTCCATCCGGACGGTCGGGTCGACTATTGGCTCCTCACCCATATTCATAGCGACCATGCCTGTGCGCTGGCCACCATTCTCGATCACCATCCGGACACGCTCAAAATCGGTCAGGTCTACCACGATTTTCCGGCCGCCGAATGGGTGAGACGGGTCGAACCCGGATCGTACGAGGTTTCGGTGGAAATTTTCAATGCATTGGCCAAACACGACCGCGTCGCCAGGATGCCGAAGAATAAACCGCTCCGACTTGGCAGTGTGCAAATCACCGCGCTCAACGATTTGGATGACCTCGATCTGGAAAAACCCGGAATGACGGTCAACGACACATCGATCCTCTATCAGGTGAAAACCCCCGAGACGACCATTCTCTTCCTCGGAGATCTTTTCGTTCACGGGCAGGAAGCGATCCTGAAAAAGCAGCCGCCCGAAGTCTTTAAGGCCGACGTGGTTCAGATGGCACACCACGGTCAGAATGGCGTAACCCGCGAATTTTACGATCTGGTGAAACCAACCGCTTGTCTCTGGTGCGCGCCCGACTGGCTCTGGGATAACAATCCTCCGGGTCAGGGGAGTGATACCGGCCCGTGGAAAACGATTCAGACTCGCGCATGGATGAACGAAATGGGGGTGAGGAAACATTACATCATTAAAGACGGGCTCATCAAACTCGATTTTACCTGACCGGTCTCGCGGAAGGGAGGCATTTGAAACACCTTCCTTGACTTCCCGCCGATCTTCTTCCGACGCGTCGGACATATACGCAATGAAGAGGAATATCTCCGGTCGCGGAACAACCGGAAGTATGTTGACCGCAGAAAGGTCTCAAGACCCTTTAACCCGTTACGATCACCGAGCCGAAAACAGAAAGAGACAAGGAGAGCTATGGACAGAGACAGATCGGAATTCACGTTACCCCCGGCACATCGGGCTTTCCTTTTTTCCCTGCAAGGACTTCTTGGGGGTTTTTTTCTCTTGGGCGCGCTCCTTTGCGGAACCGCTTCCCTGTACTGCGCAGACGGCGCCCAGGATATTCGTTTCGCTTTCGATCGTGCCGAGCAAGTCTATCAAGTGGGGGAGAGTGCCACGGTAACGATGACGGTCATTGCCGACAACGGTCAAACGGCTCTTGCCGGAATGCTCTATTGCCGTGTCACAAACGATGGGCGCGATACCCTCGATTGGCGAGAATTCGATCTTTCCAAAGCGAATCCGGTCACGTTAAACGTCAAGCTTGATTTTCCCGGCCATGTTTTGCTCAAGGTTACCGCTTCGGGGGAAGGGTTTAACGGGAATGTTGACCGGTTTGCGGGTCTTTCGTTCGATCCGCAAAAGATTGAACCGGGACTTCCGAAACCTGACGACTTCGATCAATTCTGGGCAGGCGGGAGAGTCGCGGTGCGGGAAATTCCCCTTGATCCGGAAATTGTCCCGCTCGCGGAGTTCAGCACCGAAACGACGGAAGTTTCGCAGGTCGGTTTTGCCACACTCGGCGGCGGGCGTGTCTACGGCTTTTTAAGTAAACCGGTCGGCGAAGGCCCGTTCCCGGCGATTGTCAATGTTCCCGGCGCCGGCCCGGGAACCGGACCCGACCTTGCGTTGCCCTCGAAGGGATTTGCGACCCTGGTGATGAATGTATTTCCCTACCCGGTTCCGACCGATCCGGCCGAGCGGCAGCAAGTCCACGACGAATATAACAAATCGCTGGGATGTCGATATTGCTACCTGAACGCAGAGAATCGGGAAAATTATTTTTATCGCAACATCTATCTGGGGATCGACCGGGCGATCGACTGGTTCGCCGGTCAGTCGTTCGTCGATAAAAACCGGATCGGTTTCTGTGGGACGAGTCAGGGGGGCGCTTCGGCACTGATTCTGACCTCGATGAATAAAAACATTAAGGCGACGCTTGCTTCGGTTCCGGCGTTATGCGACCATGCCGGTCAGCTTAAAGGGCGTGCGTCGGGGTGGCCGAGACTTCTCGATTTTTCGAACGGTGACCCGGCGGTACTCGAAGCTTCGCGTTACCTTGACGGCGTTAATTTTGCCCGTTCGATCGAAGTTCCGATTCGGGTCACGGTCGGGTTCATCGACATGACCTGTCCGCCCAGTTCGGTTTGGTCGGCTTACAATGTCATCCCGTCGACAGACAAGGAAATGCTTTTGGAGCAGAGTCTCGGCCACGCGAACGGCAAAGAATACGAACGGGGATTCAGGTGGCTTCTTGATAAGGTGCGGGATCGGTAACACGATTTCTCACCGCGAGGAAAAGAGGAAGTGAAAGGAGTTTTGATCGTGTGATACGGTTCAATCCTCGCGGCCCTTGCTTTTTCACGTAGTGTGTCGCTCGGTGTATGATCGAGCGAACAGCAGCCGATCCCACCTATGAAACCGCCGTGGTGATGATCGGTTCGATTTTGACAACGGTCCTCCGTATATCATTCTTGGGGGAATAGGTCTCTCGAAGACGGAGGTTGTGATGATATGAAAGCCCTTTGCTGCCCGATTTGTCGAATTCGGGATTCCGGCATACGAACCACGGCCCGGAATCATCCGCTCGGACAGGATCAACGCGGTACGGAAAGTGATTGCTGAAAGGTTGATGCTCCTGCTTCGTTGGGGGGAACCCGTCGGGGTCGACAAGGCCATGGCGATCCCCCTGTGTGACAATTTGGCCCATTCGACCGGCAGGGCATCAAGGTCGAGGAGAGCATAGAAGTGGTTCCATCACCTCTTAGGTGTAATCATCATCCAAGCCGGATAGACAAATCCCGTACACACCGTAATTTTATGATCGAATCGAACCAAAACCCGACAACGTTTTGGGGCTAAGCATTCGTCCGTTCGATTTTCTACCGGCGACGATAGCGTCGAAGTTTACGCCCATCCGGAACCTTGACCTTGTGATCGAACGCCAAGGACAGATCAGATCGATCTTTCGTTCGTCCATCAGACGTTTACGAAGCGGCCGACTCTCTGCCGCCCGATCGTAGAAGCGAGATCTCAGGAGGTGTTTTCTTGGTCCCCCTCTCCCTGAACGGGTAGCCCCAGTAGTGTTGAGCGTCTTCTCAATCAGGGTAATTTTATGGGGCGTTGCGCCGGTAAGCTCAGCCCCGAGAGGTATCTCCGGACCATCTGCCACCACCGTAGGCTTTGTTTCCTTCCCCCGGTGAGCAAGTACTCCCCGCAAGGAACGTTCCGAAATATCGTTCCATCGGGCACGAGAATCAGAGAAGCCAAAGGATCCCTTCAAGGCACGCTCGGCTTGGTGCCCGCATCCGGCCTCCATGGGTTGAGGCTTGGACTTCCGGGGATGCAGAGTTCCAACTTCTTCCGTTGTTTGTCTGTCTGTTCGTATCCAAACTTGCACGGTGTTCCTGCGTACAAAATATCCCTTCGCTGGGATGTTTTATCGACGCAAACCCTATTATTCGGGCCATAAACAACCCGCACCGAGAAGAAGTGATGAAACCGGTTCTGATCCATGACGCCGGAATCGTAGTATTTCTTAGGAAAGGTATTCTTTTGGCTGTTTCTACCGGGGATTTACAAAATCCGGTCTTCCGGTACAATGAACACGGTTTTTGCCTTAGTCGGACGGTTATATTACCGTTCGCACAAAGGGCGAGATCATTACGGATTCCACGAAACGGAAGACGGTGAAAATCCGTCGCGGACGCGCCGCTGTAACCGATATTTATTCCGGATTGATCCACCGAAGTCTCGGGAAGGGTCAATCATCACGGATCGGAAGTCAGAAGACGTCGTGGAACAGAATTTGTAGCACGACTGTCTCGCGATTGGAAAGAGCGTGTTGAAATGGGAAATCGACTGAATACCCATCGGAACGATTGAGTCGAAACATCCCGGTGTACACCATTCTTGTATCGAGTTGTCGTTGCTCCTGTTGATTTGTTTACCGCAAAAGGAGTAACAGAATGAAGACACATGTTTTGGGGTTTCCGCGAATGGGAGCCCAACGAGAGCTGAAGTTTGCTCTCGAATCTTATTGGAAAGGTAATTCCACTCTTGAGGAATTACAAAAGATCAGCCGGGAAATACGATTGAACCATTGGAATGTTCAAAAGAGTGCCGGTTTGTCTTTCGTATCAACGGGCGATTTTTCCTGGTACGATCATGTCCTGGATACGGCAGTTCTTTTGGGCGTCGTTCCTCGTCGTTTTTGTGATCTGCCGTCCTCCGGTGCCGAATTGTATTTCGCAATGGCACGCGGTGATCGGAAGAATAATATCCCGGCCATGGAAATGACCAAATGGTTCGATACGAATTATCATTACATCGTACCGGAAATTGAGCCCGACTGTTCACCGCGATTGTGTTCGTCGAAAATTTTCGACGAAACGCGTGAAGCGGTCGAGGCCGGTTTTCAAGCGAAACCGATGCTTCTCGGTCCGATCACTTTTCTTGCTCTTGCCAAAAATGGGGACGGTTTTGACCGTTGGACCATTTTGCCGCAAATACTCGAGGTTTACAAAGAGATTCTAACGAAACTGTCTGCCTATTGCCAATGGGTTCAAATTGACGAACCAATTCTTTGTTCCGACATGACCGAAAAAATGAGAAATCATTTTACAACGGTTTATCAATTTCTGAATTCCAGCCTCGTTAATGGAAAACTTCTTTTAACCTCATATTTCGACGAGTTGGATGACAATCTTGATTTGGCTCTGGACTCCGGATGCGCAGGTCTTCATCTTGATCTTGTTCGTGGCGGAAAGAATATTGATGAAATTCTCGAGCGCTTTCCGGAGAAAATGATTTTGTCGGCGGGTATTGTCGAAGGGCGAAATATTTGGCGAAACGACTATGCCGCCTCTTTGGAGATCCTCGAAAAAATCAAAGCAAAGCTTGGTGTAAATCGCATGATGATAGCTTCGAGCTGTTCATTGTTGCATTGTCCCGAGTCACTTGTGTATGAGACAAATTTGGATCGGGAGTTAAAAAGCTGGCTGGCGTTTGCATCGGAAAAATGTCAGGAAATCGTTGAACTCAAGGCAATTGTTGAACAGGGGAAACCAAATGAGACGTTGGACAGCAATCGGTTTGTGATCGAATCGCGGCGTCAGAGCCAGCGAGTTCACAATCAATCCGTTTTGAAACGTTGTTCCGAAATCACGGAAGAGATGAAGCATCGGGATCATTCTTACGCTTTTCGCAAGGATTCGCAACGTTGGCTCAATCTTCCGTTGTTTCCAACAACAACAATCGGTTCCTTCCCGCAAACCGACGTTATTCGGCGTCATCGCAGCGACTTCGTTCAGGGAAAAATAACGGAAGAGACATACACCCGTTTTATTGAAAACGAAATCGCTCGGGTGATTCATAAACAGGAGGAAATCGGGCTGGATGTCTTGGTTCACGGAGAACCGGAACGCAACGACATGGTAAAGTACTTCGGCGATCAGCTGGAAGGTTTCTGTGTTACACAAAATGGCTGGGTTCAAAGTTACGGAAGCCGCTGTGTTAAACCTCCGATCATTTTCGGGGATGTTTCCCGTCCGAAACCCATGACGATTCGTTGGACTCGGTATGCGCAATCATTGACCGAAAAACCACTGAAGGGAATGTTGACCGGACCCGTTACCATTCTCTGCTGGAGTTTTGTACGAGACGACCTGGATCGTTCGGAAGTTTGTCAACAAATAGCATTGGCAATGCGCGACGAAGTTTGTGACCTGGAAAAGGCCGGTATTCGTGTCATTCAAATTGACGAAGCGGCTTTGGGCGAAGGCTGTCCGATCAAAGCGAAAAACAGACCGGACTATTTCCGATGGGCCGTCGGAGCTTTTCGATTGACAACATCCGGTGTTCAGGATTCAACACAAATCCATTCGCATATGTGTTATAGTGAATTCAATCGGATGATTCACGCTATTGCCGACATGGACGCGGATGTCATCAGCATCGAATCCAGTCGGAGCAAAATGGAACTTCTGGAAGCATTTGCCGATTTTGAATATCCAAACGAAATCGGTCCGGGAGTTTACGATATACACAGTCCACGCATCCCGTCCAAAGAAGAAATCATAGAACTGTTGCGTAAAGCCGTCAAGTGGATTCCAGTGGAACGCCTTTGGGTGAATCCCGACTGCGGTTTGAAAACGCGCTCCTGGTCCGAAGTGATCCCGTCGCTTGAAAATATGGTGGCCGCCGCAAGAACGTTGCGCCGTGAATACCAAAAATAAGTGGTCCTTTTCCTACATTTGTTACGAGAACCAAAACAGCCCCGAAAGATTCTTTCAATCGTTCGGGGCTGTGGGGAATAAAGACAAGTGCAATGTGATTAATACTTCTTTGCCATGAATGTCTGCCTCGATATTTTCTTTATTCGGAACAAGAATATTGCGTGATGGACGGGAAGCAGATGAGAACCGGTTTCATCACTTCTTTTCAGTGCGCGGGTTGTTTATGGCCCGGATAATACGGTTTGCGTCGATAAAATATCTTAGTGAAAGGAGATTTTATGCGGAAACCCCATTTGCCACCTTTAGATACAAAGGTCGGCTCCGATGGAAAGAAGTTTTTGCGGATGGAACATGTTCATCCAAAAATGGGGGAAATCGTCGGAAAGACGCTCACCGTGGGAAAGGAACAAAGCTTATGGTGGCGGCGGATGGTCAAGGGATACCTCTCGGGACTGAGCTTACCGGCGCAACGCCCCATAAAATTACCCTGATTGAGAAGACGCTCGACACCACCGGGGTTCCTCGTTCAGGGAGAGGGGTACCAAGAAAACGCTTTCCGAGATCGCTTCTGCGATCGGGCGGTAGAGAGTCGGTCACTTCGTAAACGCCTGATGGGCTTAAATTTCGACGCTCTCGTCGAAGATGGACAATCGAACGGACGAATGCTCAGATTCAAAACTTTGTCAAGTTTTGGTTCGATTCGATTGTAAAATTACGACGTAGGCGGGATTCGCCTATCCGGCCTGCGTTACGGCTACACCTCTGTGGTTAGGAAACCACTTCCGGAGATTGGCGGGCTCTGAGACTTTCCGTAATACAACGATCGGGGCAGACCTCGGAAAAAGAGGTCTGCCCCGATCGTTTCGGAGATAAAGGAGAACTTACGTACTGCGGAGAGGGAACCCCGTATTTATCTTTATGTGAGTTGCTTTCGGAGCGTTACCGTGGTTGGTCGTCCTCTCGTAAGAGAAGCCGTTTTTCATCAAAGGGGGGTAGTAGGAACCATCGGCACAGCGAACTTCGTCGGAAGCGATGAGTTAGCCTGTTACGCTTTCGGCACCGGGGGTGACGTCATCGCTCGGAGCATCAGCTGTTATTTCGACGGAACGGAAGTCGGCCGGTCCGTGGCACCCATAGCCCCGGTACATTCTACGGCGCGGTTGGGCTGGGGGCGTCGGCCTTGGCGTCCTTACGGTACTTGCAAACGTCACGGAACTTGCAGTCCTTGCAGTACTCGCAGTCTGCGCGGTACTTGCAGTCTTCACGGTACTTGCAGTTTGCACGGAACTCGCAGTCGTCACGGTACGGGCAGTCCTTGCAGTGCTTGCAGTCCTTACGGTACATGCAGTCGTCACGGAACTTCCCGTCTTTGCGGTACTTGCCACCTTCACGGTATTTTCCGTCCTTCCCGTCCTTTTCGCCCTTGCGATACTTTCCGTCCTTTCCGTCCTTGCGGAACTGGCCGTCCTTTTCGCCCTTGCGATACTTTCCGTCTTTCCCGTCTTTGCGGAACTGGCCGCCTTCACGGTACTTTCCATCTTTCCCATCCTTGCGGAACTGGCCGTCCTTCCCGCCCTTACGGTACTTGCCATCTTTCCCGTCCTTGCGGAACTGACCGTCCTTCCCGCCCTTACGATACTTTCCGTCTTCACGGAATTTCCCGTCCTTGCGATACTTTCCGCCTTCACGGAACTTCCCGTCCTTACGATACCTACCGTCCTTCACGACCTGGTTATCAGCCGGAGCCGGAGATTCGGCAGCGGCTTCGGCGACGGCAGGTTCGGCAGCCGCGGTTTCGACTGCCACAGGCTCGGCGACGGGAGCTTGGCTGGCCTGCTCCTGAGCAAAGGTCAAACCGACCAAACATGCGACAGCCAATGCTGGCATCAAAAAAAACTTTCTCATCGTAATACCCTTTCTTCGTTTAAACTGTGTTGAGGAACAATCGATCCCATCTCACCCTTCTTGCTTCAGTTCCTTCCCCTCTATTAGTAGAACACCGGGTATTTGAAATAGTTCCGATTTCTTCTCCGCCTCCCTCACAAACACTTGCATGCGACCTCCAATCGCTCGTAGGTAAAAAAAGTCCCCCCTTTCCGGAAAAGGCGGAGAGGGGGGAGCTTGGTTTACCGTTTGATTGGGATCGGCTCACGCGAGGGAAGAATCGGAGGGTACCTCGGGTACGCTATTTGATTTCTTCGAGTTGGCGGCGGTATTCGTCACGCTCTTTTCGGGTTGATTCCAGGTCAAACACCAGGTATTTCATATCAAACCGAATCTGGGAGAGCGACTCCTGGATGAAAGAAAGGATCCGGCGTCGGCGTTCGATTCTTCGAACCGCCCGGGCGTATGCTTCTTCAAAACGGGGCCGTGTTTCGGGAGGAAGCTCTCTGATCAGGTCACCCAATTCCGCGAGTTCGGCAGCGGCTTCTCTGCCGACGGAGTCCTTTTTCGAATGAGGAATCCCCATTATACGATCTCTGACTTTCTAAATTGTTTGATTTGTTCGTTCTGTTTGGTTGTCCGATTGGCTGTCCGAACAGGTGCGCCGCATCGTGCGGCGAACGGCATCCTCTACCGATTGAATACGTAAATTGAACCGTTTAATCCTATTATAGAACAAAATAAATCTTTTTTAAGGAAAAATCCGGAAAAAACCGATTTTCTCTCAAGTTTCCTGTTCGATCCTCTTTTTGATGCTTTCCGAGAATGCGGTTTATTTCTCTTGTTTTTAACGAGAAACAACATTAAAATCAGCCCGTATCTCCCCGGGCCCGGAACCCCTTTGGGCGTGGGGGAACCTGTCACCGCCACCCGTTAAGGAAGGTTCACGCCGAAGTGAAGTGTTCTTACCGCTTACTTCTCAGCATACCGAAGTGTGCCGATTGTCGGTCTGATCGGAACCGTTGGGTGGAATTGACGTTTTCGGCGGTGCTTTTTCTTCTGGTTTCCGCGTTTTTGGCCTCCGCACCTCTTTTTGCCGACGGTTTCGAGGGGTATACGCCCGGTTTTTATGATCCCGGCAGCGATGAAAGTGATGGGGGTTGGCGTGAATCTTTCGAGCAGGAAGGGATTAGCTGGATTCCCCTCTATCAGGAATCGGATGTCAAAATCACTTTTCAGCAGCGGACCGAGACCTTCTTCCATTCGGGGAACCGCGCCGAAGAGATCGTTCTTGAATTTCAGAATCCCGGGTTTGCCTTTATCGGGCATTATGTCGACTATCCGATCGTTTTCAACGAGACGGAACCAACGCTCTGGCTTCGTGCTTCCGGGCCGGAAATTTCGCTTGGCGTTCTGGTCGTTCTTCCCGAAACCAAGCGCACCGATACCGGCACGCCGCTGACGCTCCTTCTTCCCGGAACGACCTACCGTCGTACCGGGGAGTGGGAAAAACTTCGCTTTGAAAAAGACTTGGCGACTCTCCTCGACGAGACGGTGAAGGGAATTCGCGCCGAATATAAAATCAAGATCAATCCGCAAGGGGCTTATGTTCGCCAGTTGGTCCTTTTTACGGAACAGCCCCGCGGCTCGCTCCGCCTCTGGATCGACGATATACGGATTGACGGGCACGCCTCGCAGTCGGTTTCGGTTCTCGACGACGCGGAACAGGCTCCGGTATTTGATCCTGTCAATCTGTTGGCGTACCGTTTCCTGGTTACCGGCTCGCCGATCGTGATGCAGGCCGCATCCGACAAGCTTCGTCGCTGGCCGACCGAACCTTTTGCCATCGGTGCCGAAAAGCCGAAAGCTCTCGCCGCGGCACGGGAGCGGAAAAAGATCGACCTTCCGAAAGAATTTGTTTCGGTCTACTCTTCTTTTTCAAAGGAGCGCTCGATTTCCGGGTCGATCGACCTGACCGAGGGGAAGGGGATTACTTCGGTCGATTTTTCCGGTTCCGATGGTTCCGGTGTTTCTACCGCCGAATATTCCTCTGAAGAGAATCTTTCTTCTCCCCTGATCTCCGGGAGCGGTACACGCCTGGCGGCCACCGATTTTCCGAGTTCCGGCACCGGTGGAACCGGCGCGCCGAATGTCCGATTCAGCGAAAGGATGCTTTTGGCCGATGGTACCACCCCGACGGCAATCCGCGCCATCGAGTACCGGGGGGAACCGCTCGCCTTTTTAAAAGGGCTTCGGTTTAACGCGGTATGGCTCAAGACTCCTCCCACGTTACAGCTTCTTAACGAGGCCCGGGAAGAAAATATTTGGTTGATCGCTCCTCCCCCGACCGGGAAAGAGACGGTCGGCAGCACGTCGCCGACCGAAGACCAGACCTCGTATTTCAACGGTTCGACCGTTTCGGACGACTATAACAAGGTTCTGGTTTGGGATTTGGGGAGCGGACTCACCGAAAGCCAGTACAAAAATGTCGCGCAGCGTGTCGAACAGCTCAAAAAACTCGACCCGTATCGTCGACCGGTTGCCGCAAATGTTTTGACCGGCCTGTACACCTATAGTGATCAGGCGGTCGACCTGCTCATGGTACGGCGTCAACCGTTTCTAACTTCACTCGATATGGAGGATTACGGACTCTGGTTGCGCCGCTACCCGAACTTGATGTTCTTCGGAACCCCTTTCTGGAACGAGATTCAGACGCAACCCGATGACCGACTTTTGGCGCAGTGCCGATTTTTCGGCGCGGTCGACGAGATGCCTTCACTCATCTCGTACGAGCAAATGCGCCAGCAGGTTCGGCTTTCCCTGGCCGCCAACGTTCATGGTCTACTCTTCTCGTCGAACTCGCCGCTCAACGCCGAGGATCATGAAACCCAGTACCGGGCCTGCGCGCTGGAACTGATCAATCTCGAACTCCTTCTGATCGACGCGTGGTTTGCGGGAGGAATCGCCGAAGATGTGATCACCATGAACCCAAACGGAATGTCGGCGGCTCTTCTGCGAACCAAATCGACAAGCCTCCTTCTGCCGATTTCGACCGAACCGAAAACCCAGCTCGTTTTCGGTGTCGGCGCGGCGAACAGCCGTTCGATTGTTGCCCCTGCACGGGAAGGTTATTCGGCCGACCTCCTTTTGCCGGGAAACCTGCGCAAAATCCCGTCGCATCGGCGGGCGGGGGGAATCGATATCAGGCTGGATGAAGTGAGCATGAATTCGCTGATCTTCCTGGCTCAGTCGAACTGGTACACTCGGGTTGTCGCCGAGATGTCGCCCACGTTCGGCGACCGCATGGCGGAACTGGCCATCCGCCTGGCGAAGATGAGGATCGACACCTACAAGGATACTCTCGGGCGTTTGGGAGACCTGAAAGACCAAGGACTGATCCCACGGGTTAGGAGACAACCGCTTCTTACCGTCCCCGACGACTTGGCAACCATTGATGCCGCATGTGGGGAACTGACGACTGCCGAAAACGCGCTGCGCAGCGGTGATGCCGCCGAGGCATACTTACAGGCAGAGCGGGCTTTGCGCGAGATCCGAATGAACGAACGGCGTCTTTGGCAGATCGGAACGCGACTCGACCAGTGTTTGCCGGTTCTCCCGGTTTCTGTTTCGTTTGCGACCCTTCCGGCGTATATCGAAAGTTACAATAAAATTGCGTCCGGCAACGTCAAGCTGACCGGTGAAAACCGGTTGGTCGGGGGGAATATGGAACAGGCCGACGAATGGACCGTTGGCAAATGGAGTCGGATTGACGTCCCCTTTGCCGGTGTTCGGAGCAGTTTGCGCCGTGATCCGGCCGCGGCTTACCGTGGCGCCCTGGGTTTGACCTTTCACGTGACAACCGACGGAGACGGTGCGCCCCTTCTGACCGAGATGCCTCCGCTGACGGTTGAGGTTCCGGTAAATGTCCATGCCGGGGAGCTGATCTGTGTGCAGGGTTGGCTTCGGATCGATCAACCTCTTGCCGCGGGAACCGACGGATTTATGATTTACGACAGTCAGGGGGGGGAGGCATTGGCCCAGAGGTTCTATCAGACCACCCAATGGAAACGGTTCGCTTTTTACCGGTATGCGGCCACGGAAGGGGACATGAAACTCACCTTTGCCCTTTGCACCTACGGACGTGTCCTGCTCGACGAGGTGTCGGTTCAGCCCGTTCGTTGACAAGGGCCTTTTTGACATTTTGTCGATTTGGATGTTCCGATCGACATGGCGATCCGACCGTTTTTTCTTTTTTGCATCGGTTCGTATTGTAAAGTTCTTGAAACTTCTTTGAAACAATATATAATCCTTGATGTTGGTTGAGGGTAATTTTGTTTCGTTGCGGCAGTGCCGCGCCCGTAAACATTCCGAGAAAGGAAACTAAAATGAAAAAATTCTTTGTTATTTCTGCCGCTCTTCTGCTTTGTTGCGGCCTGGCTCTGGTCGGTTGCTGCAAGAAAGAGTCCGCCGATCAGATGCAGCAGGAAGCCCAGCAAAAGGCCGAAGTTCAGACCGCTCCCTTGGAAGAATCCGTTGATGCTGCCAACGAACGAGCCGAAGCCGCGGCCGAAGGGGCTGCTGCCGACGCTGCCGGCGATACCGAAGCTGCCGACGCCGCTTTCGATGACGCTTTCGATGATGTTTTCGACACTGCGGACGACACTGCGGACGACGCTGCGGACGACGCTGCCGATGCCGGCGACGACGTTATCGATGTCGACCCGGCCGAATGAGTTTGACACGCTCCGAAACATCGCGGGAAAATCCGGGGTTCCGGACGGGATCCCGACCTTTTCCTGCGATGTTTCTCATTTCGGAGCGAGGTGATTTTACCGTTTTGCTTTTTTGATTTTCCGTATCTCTTTCAAATGTCCGCTGATCCTGGTGCCATTGGAAGCGTGGTATGTGCAGACGAGTTTGTCCGCGTGGCGGTCAACGATTGTTCCCTTGCGACTTGGGATACCGAACATGGTCTTTCTCTTCTGATCGACTGGAACGGTTGCCGGTTCCTTTTCGATACGGGGATGGGGGACGCTCTGGTTCCGAACCTTGTCCGGTTCGGCATTGATTTTCGTCGGATCGAGTTTCTCGTGCTCAGTCACGGGCATAACGACCATACCGGCGGCCTGGTTCCCCTTTTCTCCGAACTTCCCGCTCCGATTCCGATTTATGCCGCACCGCGTGTTACATGCAGGCGCTGGTCCTTTTCTTCCCCCGTAACTCCGGAATCACTCGAAGGTGCCGAGTCGCCCGTAGCGCACAGCGAGCCGCGGGAGATTTCCATGCCACGGCATTCCGCTGATCTGTTGAATCGACTCGGTGAGGTCGGACACTTTCACCAAATCGATTCTTTCCGACAGGTTCGACCCGGCATTTTTCTGACAGGCCCGATTCCCCGACACAGCGGTGAGTCGACCGGAGGCGCGTTCTTTCTCGATCCGGAAGGACACACGCCGGACGAAATCATTGATGAACAGGCGATTCTTCTTTCCGACGGTCAAGAAGGGGTTCTCATTCACGGTTGCTGTCACTCCGGGATCGTTAACACACTTGAACACTGTAAAAAGCAGTTGTCCGAGATTCCGGTTCGTACCGTGATCGGCGGTCTTCATCTGGTCCATGCCGACGGTAAACGATTGCGACATACCGCAGACTATCTGGAAGCCTCGTCGGTTAAGCGGCTTGTCCTGCTCCACTGCACGGGACAAATCGGGGTTGAGTATCTTCGCAGCCGCCTGGGTTCGGAAGTGATAGAAACACCCTGTGCCGGCGAGACAATTGTTTGGAGAAAGCAGCGATAAAGAATACTTTTTCGCGAACCGTTTTTTTGTATTGCCCGACACCTTTTTTATTTCGGTGTTGTCTCTTGCGGCAAATGGGAACAAATTGCCGTATCTCAAATCCCGCCGGAACCCTGTGAAAGGTCGAAGCCGATCGGAAGGAGGAGCGCGACCTTCAAGCGTCCCTTTGGGAAGCGGAAATGATGGTTGACGACAGGGCGGCGAAACAGTCCAAGCCGCTACCTCGCGATTCCTTCGGGGAGCGTGAATTCTTTTCCGAGGATGAAGTCGAACTCGTCCGGCTCAAAGGTAAAATAACCGGTTCCGGAGAAAAACGTCAACTCGCCAAAAATGATTTTGCCGTTCGGGTTATAAAGGTCGACCCGCACGTGTGGAAACGGCTTGGAAAGACACCGTGCCACATCGAGCATTTCCCCGAAATTTTCCGGTTTGTCGATCCGGCGGGTGAGCGGATATTTGCCGCGTCGCGAGTAGGGAAGCTTATTAAAACTTATATCAAAAATTCCGATGGCGGCGTTGTCGCTTCCTTCGCGATCGGTAACCACGTAGAGGCATTTCGGCTCGCCGTTGAAACAGAAAAACTTGTAATCGATCAATCCCCCCTGACCGGGGGCTGTCTCGATATACCTTTCGATCATGATCCGGTGTTTCTTGCCGGAATAGTAGGGCCATTCGCGCCCGCCGAACGGTTGCCGATGCGCCATGGAAGTCCAGCGGCGAAGTTCCCTTTCAAACGTCTTGCGATTCAGTTCCTTTTTGTCGTGGCAGAGGATGACCGATTGGCCACCGTCGCCAAGCGTATCTTTGGCTACGAATTTTTCGGGTAGCGTGTCGAAATTGATTTCGTCGTAGGAATCGTAAATTCCGTACACTTCATTCAGAATCGTTGAAAGCCCTTGTTCGGCAACATAAGCGCGGACATCTGCCTTATCGGAGCAGGTGATCATCAGGGGGTCGCGGTAGTAAGTTTTATAGACCTGTACCTTTTCGGTGTACCGCTCCGGGTTTTGCCAATCGACGGGACGACCCGTCTTGATGCGATATTGGATAGAGGTCATCATTTTGTCGGGAACGAACCCGAGACAGCGGAGTATCCGAAGGCGAAGCGAACGGCTGGGAATAATTTTCTTATAACGCTCCATGGAAACACTCTTTGTAAAAAGATAAAGCCGGATTCTCTCCGTTGATTCGAATGGCGGCCCGGCGGTGAACCGAACGCCTCCGGAAGCAAGAGAACTCCCCGACCAGTATAAGAGGAGACCTTGCTTTGTCAAGTAAAAGTCCCGGGAGAGAACCCCTATTCTGCAAGGGTGGGACGGAATGTCCGATGAAGCGGTGACGATCGCGGGCAGAATGGAATCGGTTCCGCGCTTGCCTCGGAATCACGGGGTACGACTTGCCAACCAGACTCTTCAGACGGTTGCAAAAAAGAGTGACCGTGAAGAACGTCTCAAAACGAGACAGTGCCGCATGGGCCGGCGGGGGTTGGGATGAGCCGAGAGACGAAACTCAAAATCGCGAGAGGTCGACAGGGAGGAGTACCCGGGGAAAACGGAAAGAGACCGAGAAGATTGGTTTTTCTCCCTTTTCTTTCTTCGGAACGGTTGTCTCGGAAAATCTTGTTGGCGCGCTCTTTGAAACGCGCCTTTACTTCGTAAATCATTTGAGACGTGAATCCAAAACTCTTTGTCGATTGTTTTCTCTCGGTGTATCGCAATCAACGCGATCTGTACCCGGAAATCCGCCGAATAAATTTTCTTTTCCTGTGCGACCCCTTCGCTGAAACCGTTCATCTTAGCCGGAACGAGATCTGAATTTCAATCTCGAAGATCCCCCCGTTCGGATTTTTATATCCGAGCGGTCGGTTTGGGTGGCGATTCCCTTCGATATTTGACCGAGTTTTCGATTCTTGCTACAATACCTCGCGTCGTTATAGAATGTTGTGGCACCTTTAATCACGCGTCGGGTATCATCGGCAGGCGTCATTTTTGTGGTTCCGACGCTGTACTTTTGGATTGGGGCTGAGGCGGTGGGAGAGATCGTCAAGGTTAAAAATGATTCGTACGGCAGGTACGAAGAACTTTTGCTTCGCCGCGACCGGTTACGGAAGGAGTGCTACCTTATTCAAGCGGAGTATATCGGTGTTTTCGGTCAACTGATGATCGATCTCCTTCGTGAACAACTCACATGCGCAAAAAAGAAAAAGACTATCGAGTTTTGCCAGGCGGCGGCTAACCACGGTCGAAAGGTCGACGATAAAAGCTTGTGCCAGTTTGTTTCCGGCGAGACCAAGAAACTGAGCGAGAATCTTGACAAATTGATTTCGGATTATGATGCCGTCCAACTCGGTACCAGAATCACCGAGGCTGAACGCCTGCAGATAAAATCGCTCTACCACAAGCTCGTTAAGATGATCCATCCCGACATCAATCCGTTGACAGCCGTAACACCGGAACTCATGACATTGTGGAACAATACCGTTGCGGCTTATAACGGGAACGACCTCGACCGGCTCCAAGAACTGGAAGTACTGATCAACAGGGCCTGGAATGATCTGTATAGCGGAGAAATCGAAGTCGAAATTCCCGACATCGAAACGAAAATCGAAGAACTGGAGCAGTTGATCAAGGAGATAATGGAAACAGACCCGTACCAGTATCAATTTCTTTTACTCGACGAGGAGGCTGTCAAAAGGAAAGAGGAGGAATTGTCGGACACGCTTAAACAGTATAAGGAATATGGTTTGCAACTTGATGAGATTCTCAGAGACCTCTTGCCGGAGGGCAGCTCGGTAGTATGGGATTTAATATGAAAAACCAGTTGACAAAAAAAGAGGAGAGTACCGTTGGCGTTCTGGGGAAATACGGCCTGGGCGACATCATCAAACCGCTGATTCAGGAAGTGTATCTTTTTGACACTTTCATTGCCGGAACAACGCATTTGGAAGACCAAACGGTATTAGAGGCGCTTCGGCCCGGGGAGAAGCTGACCCTTCTGCGGGAGGAAAACAACGAGTTCGACAAGAAGGCGATACTGTTCCTCAACGCCGAGAAGAAAAAGCTCGGCTACGTGCCGAAACGGGATAACATTGTCTGCGCACGGCTCATGGATGCCGGTAAACTTCTCAATGCCAAGATTACCGGAATCGAACAGCGCACGCATTATAAGATGATTCGCGTGGCCATCTACCTGGTCGATCTGTAAACACGGAAAACAGGTTTGGGGACGCTCGGCGCAAAAGGGAGGGAAAAAGTTATGGCACCGACTTTTCGGACGCCGGGAAATAGACAGCTCCGGGCTATCGGCCCCACGGAAGGGTGTTTTTATGGAACCTTTCCCGCTGTGCGATCGTTTCGCCGGAACGGTCGGTTTGTTGACAAACGATTTGGCGGAACTTAGAATTGAAGAGTCGGTCGGCGAGGATTCTTTCGACCGCACCGACGATGTCTGTTTCGGCATCGGTTGTGCCGGGAATATCGAAAGAAGGGAACCTCCCCGAACACCTCAAAATCAGGAAGGAACGGAGAAATGAAGAGAGTTTACGCGATCAACGGAAGTCCGCGCCATAACAGGAATACCGCTCGGATGCTCGACAGCGCTTTGGAAGGGGTCAAAAGCGCGTTCCCCGACGAGGAGGTGCGCACCGAACGGATCAACCTCATCGATCTGAGTTATACAGGGTGTCGGAGCTGTTTCGCCTGCAAACGAAAAGACGAAAGGTTTCTGAAAACCTGTGCGATCCGAGACGATCTCTTTCCGGTCTTGGAAAACCTGAAAGAGGCCGACGGTGTCATCATCGGTTCCCCGATCTATTTTCACAATATTACCGGGATACTTCATTGTTTTTATGAGCGGCTCTTTTTCCCCTATCTGGTGTATAAGCCGGGGTTTAAACCGTTGGAGACGAACAAGATGGCCACCGCCTGTATTTACACCATGAACGTGTTCGAAGAGGGAATGATCGAAAGCGGGTATCGACAGACCCTGGAACGCTGGGAGTCGTTCCTCAAACACTTCTTTTCCGAGCCGCGAGTCGCTTATGCGTTTAATACGTTCCAGTTCGATCGTTACGACGAGTATATTTGCGAAGTGTTTGACGAACGGGAGAAAGCGCGTCATCGCGACGAACAATTCCCGAAAGATTTGCAAAACGCCTATGAGCTCGGTCGGAATTTGCTGAAATAACCGCCGAAGCAGAAGAACGAAAGGTTATGCGCCGCTCGCTCGCACAATCGCAGAGGTGAAGATCAGAAGAGAGATTTCCATGAAGAAGAGAGGCTGTTTTTCGGGTCAAATCCACAACTTTCGGAAGGTCGCTGCCCGGTTACTCCGGTGCGGAGCGTTTTTCCTCCTTCTCCTTTTTCTTGCCACACCGGTTCGGGCCGAATCTTGGCAAGAGTTCGTCGGGGCCGAAAAGATACGGCTCCTCGATATGTTGAAAACCATACCGGCGACGTTCTACGTTTCTCCCGACGGGAGCGACGCCTGGTCGGGGAAGCTCAGCGTGCCGAACCTCGAAAAGACCGACGGACCGTTCCGATCTTTCGAGAAAGCACGTGACGCGGTACGAGCATATCGCGCCACCGCCGAATTCGACCGTCAACCGACGGTGGTCGAATTTCTTCCCGGAATTTACCATCTCGACAAGGCGGTGAAACTTTCGGACGCCGATTCCGGAACGGAGGGCGCGCCGGTGATCTGGCGCGGGGTCTGTGACGAAAACGGCCGACCTCAGGCGATCGTCCGCGGCGGCAAAGAGATTGTCGGCGGAAAGCGGGTCGAAGATGCGGTAATCCTCAAACGGATCAAACCGGAGGTGCGAGAGAAGGTCCGGGAGTTTGACCTGAAGGCGCTCGGAATCAATGATTACGGCTTGCTCAACGGTAACAATACCGCAGAACTTTTTCTGAACAATGTGCCGATGACGGTCTCACGTTATCCGAACGCGGATTTCCTCAGGATCGAAAGTATTGACCCCGAGGATAATCCGGAAATCGATATTCGGGGAGTGAAAGGATTTGTTAAACCGAAGATTATCGTAAAGGATTGCGATATGTCGTCTTGGGTTGACGAGCCGGAAGTCTGGACACTTGGTTACTGGTACTGGGACTGGGCGAACGAACGGCAGAAGATGATCAAGATCGATCCGGATAAGAAAATGTTCGAGCTGGATAAACCTTACCATGGCTACGGCTATCGGACGGGACAGTACTTTTTTGCCTATCATCTTCTGTGTGAACTGGATGTTCCGGGCGAGTATTACATTGACAACGATTCGGGAAAGCTCTACTTCTATCCGCCGGAAGAAGTCAAAGGCGACAACCTGTTCCTTTCAATGACCGACACATTCATCGAAGGTGGCAACCTTCGGCACTTCGTACTGAGCGGGATTCATTTTGAAGGGTGTCGCGATACCGCCCTGAAGATTCACGGCGAAGATCTTTTGCTTTGCGGCTGCCTGATTCGGAACACGGGAAAGGGGGGGATGAGTGTTTATGGGAGCGGAAATCTCGTTTTCGGCAACCTCCTCTACAACCTTGGCAGTCATGGTATCAGTTTAGAGGCAGGGAACCGAGCCGGCCTTGTTCCCGGCATGTCGGCCGTTGTGAACAACGACATTCATCATTTCGGTCGCATTCAGCGTGTTTACGCCGCGGGGATCGGTGCCGGCGGTTGCGGTAATTTGTACGCGCAAAACCGGATCACGGATGCACCCCACAGTGCCATCCTTTTCGGAGGAAACGATCTGCGATTCGAAAGGAACGAGATCAGCCACGTTTGCGAAGAATCGAACGATGCCGGTGCCATCTACACGGGCCGGAACTGGACAGCTCGTGGGAATGTTGTTAAGCAGAACTATCTGCACGACATTTCCGGATTCCGGGGCCGAGGATGTGTCGGGGTTTATCTTGATGATATGCTTTCATCGGTCGATATCGTCGAAAATCTTTTTGTCAATGTAACACGTGCCGCCATGATCGGCGGCGGCCGCGATAACAATGTGGTCAACAATATTTTTGTTGACTGCAATCCGAACCTGCACGTTGACGCCCGTGCGCTCGGTTGGTGCGGCGACCATGCCGAAGGTTGGCTGAACGAGGACAAGACGAGGGGGACCCTTTCCGGGATCGATTACAAGTCGGAACCCTGGAGTAAAAAATACCCGCGCCTTGCCGCGATCATGGAAGGGAATCCGAAAGCGCCCGAAGGGAACCTGATCGAACGAAACCTTGTCGTTTCAACCGCATGGCATGAGACCGCGCCGCGCGTTTTCGAAGGGGACGCCGTTGAAGGCCGAGCCCGTGAATATATTACTCTGCGCGACAATGTCGAGGGAGATATGAGCCTGCTCCTTCAAATGACACAGGCCGACAAGGCCGTTCTTCCCGGCACCGACGCCGAATTCCAAAAGATTCCGGTCGAAAAAATCGGCGTCTTCCAAGACAAAAATGCCATCGCCCGTTAAGAGCACAGGGAATAAAACACCGTGCCGAAACGGTGTTCTCACACGCGTTTTCGGCACGGTGCGTTTTCCGGTTTTCATCGATTTCCGGCAGCGGACGCGGTGATTGTTTTCATGGTTTGATTTCAGGCTTGGCGCTTTAAACCAATAGAACCTATTCGTCGCGAAACGAAAACCCGCCGTTGAGGGGGATTTCGACGCCGTTGAGGTACCGGGCCTCCTCGGAGATAAGGTAGGCGGCCAGGTCGGCAACTTCTTCGGGGGTCCCCCAGCGCCGGGCAAGCGACTCGCGACAGACACGCTTTTTTGCTTTTGCGCTCGCGCGGTGCCCCCAAGTTGTGGCAATCCATCCGGCAGCTATTGTCAGCACCCGCAGTTTCCCCGCCTGATCTTGGACAAACGATCGGGCGAACGCGGCAAGCCCTCCCTTCGTCAAAGCGTAGATTTGTGCGGTTTCGCCCTCCATGCCTCGGGCGGCACCGTCCCACGAGAAGAAGAGGACCGAGTCGTTCGCCGTTTCGTCGCGTTTCCCGAGACGCCAGTCGGCAAACCGACGGGCCAGATGAACCGGTGCGAACAGATCAAGCGAAGCGGCGTGTCGTGCCCGTTCATCAAACGGAAGCGATTTCATTACGGGGGTCATCAGGTCGGCTCCCGCGGCGAAAAGAAACGATACCGAGCGGACCGATTCGAGCGAAAATCGGTTTGCCCACCCCTCGAACCGGAAAAAGAAAGTCTCGAGACCTTTGGATGTCGATAGGTCGGCAATACAGGTGTCGGCACCGAGCTCTTGCGAGAGCTTGGTCAGTTCGAGGACGTTGTGACACCCGTGTAAAAAAAGAGCCGTCTTTTCATTCGCCAGGCGACGAGCAAGCGCCGTACCGATCCCACCGGTCGCTCCGGTGACGATCGTTAAAGAATTGATGTTCGGCATGGCTTGTTTTTCTTTTTCGGAGGGCGCTACCGCATGAGAGGGTTCGGGATAGGGACTATCGAAGGACGTCGCCTGCTTTCATTCGGTAGCCTGAAAGGAAAGGACCCGGTGACATGGCCTTTTTGCCGGAAGGTTGTATTCTGCCGACCCGAATCAAACCGTCTCCCGCCTGAACCAGAATTTCCGTGTGATCGGCCTTCACGACCGTTCCGCCGGGGGCGAACGTGTCGGTGTTTGTTCCGGCGATTTCGAGCTGCCCGAGGATCAGACGGATCGGAGGTTTTCCGTCGGTCCGAATCCAGTCGGAAAAGGTTTTCGGCCAAGGTTGCAACCCGCGGTACTGGTTCCGGATCTGACGAACCGGGCGATTCCAGTCGATGTGCCCCTCCTCTTTCCGGATTTTCGGCGCTTTACATGCCAAGAGGTCGTTTTGCGGGACTGATTGTGCGGTTCCCTTTTCGATGTCGGAAAGAGCGGTTAGAAGCAACTCGGCCCCCATTTCGGCGAGTCGTTTTTCGATGACCGGTGCGGTATCGTTCGGGTCAGGTTCGTACGAGTCGACCGCGATCACCGGCCCGGCATCAACCGTCGGGGTGATGTGGATAACACTCACGCCGAGGGTTGTCTCGCCCGCGAGGATCGCGCGGTTAATCGGCGCGGCCCCTCGGTACTTCGGCAGAATCGAGCCGTGCAGGTTGATCCCCCCCATCGGGAAGATCCCGATAATTTCGGGAGAGAGGATTTTGCCGTAATCGCAGATGAAGAGGATGTCGGCACCGACTTCACGAAGAGTCTCCGCGCCGGATTGATTGACGTCGTCCGGATCGAATATCGGAACCGAATGTTTGGCGGCCACTTGTCGGATTTCGGGGAGCGGAAGTCGGTCACTCTTACGAGTGCGGATCGGCATCGTGACCAGCAGCGGAACGTCGCGTCCGGACTCCAGGAGTTTTCTAAACGTGGGAACGGCGAACCCACCGGTTCCCATAACCACAATTTTCATGCTTACGTTGTTGCCCCCGGTTTGGTCAGGTCATCGGCCGTTTCGGCAAGATAGTGTTTCAGGCCGGGGCTGATATCGTCGCCGATCGCTTCCTGCGTACCGAGAAAGAGGGGAATTCCCACAACCGGAGCCTCGTCGATCAGATCGACATCTTCTCCGTTAAGGAGTCGGTTATTTTGTGAAATGATCGATTGCAGACGGAGCCGATAGATATGGTCGATCCATGCCACGGCCATGAACAGACAGATTGCCGTGATCGCGCCGACAAGGAAGAGAACATCTGTCGGCTGAAAACCGGACACCGGCCGATCCCTATCGGCGTTTGACAGAGATGTTTGAGAAGGCCCCGGCAGAACCGAAGGTTGCGAAAGGGTCAGGAATCCTTCCGGATATGCACTTTTTACCGTATGACCGGTCGGAGCCGGAGGGCGATTTTTGGAAACGGGTCCGACCGGTGTTTCGGAATTGTCGGTCGTCATGCCGTTTCTGGTTCTTTGGGCACAAACGTCTTGCGGCAGAACCGCCGCCAGGCAAAGTATCAGTGCGGCACAGGGCGCCGCAAGAAGAGCGGTCGATTTCATTCTGGACCTTCCCTCCGAGTATCTTCTTGTTTCTCTGATTTTTCCGAAAAGAGACGGGCAAGGTCGCCGAAACTGCGAAGCGGCTCTTTTCCTTCTTTCATCTCTTGGGAAAGGGTTTCTTTCTTTTCGAGTTTTGAGACAAAGTTCATTGATCTCGGAGCGCGAGGCCCGCCGGAACGATTGTGCCGACCGCGCGGAGAACCGGAATTCTCGAACCGGTCGCGGCGTGGCGGGCGTTGTCGGCGATTGTTCCCCTGCCGATCCTCTCCTCGTGAACGCGCCGACTGATCTCGACGATCGCCCGGACGGTTTTCGGAAGTCCCGGGTTGGGGCGGGACGTTTTCGCCACCGCGACCGCGCGCCGAACGCGGCCTGCGACGTGCCCTCGGCCCCTTGTTCTCCTCACCCGCGACGGTCTCTTCCCGACCGCCACGCCCCTTCCGGTCACCGCGCGGACGACTTTGTTGTCCTGCTCCGGGGGGACGCATTGACAGAGAGATTCTGTTCCTTGCGACATCGGTATCGACCACCCAGACATTGACAATATCACCGACCGAAAGATATCGGTAGGCGTCTCGAACATAACGATCGCCCATCCGGCTGACATGGATCAGTCCGGGGTTGTGTAATCCGATATCGACGAATGCGCCGAAATCGACAACGTTCAGTACGGTTCCTTTCAGTTCCATTCCCGGCATGAGATCTTCGATCTTCATAATCCCCTTCTTGAAGATGGGGGCGGGAAGCTCCTCGCGCGGGTCACGGCCGGGACGCTTTAACTGTTCGAGAATATCGGCGATCGTGTTCCGGCCGGCACCGAACTCTTCGGCGGCTGCCTGCGGATCGATACTGTCGAGCTTTTTGATCAGTTCGGCCTGTTTGGTTGTGTTGCGCAGGTCGTCTTTACAGAACCCGGCTTTTTCAAGGATCTTTTCGGCAAGTTCGTAACTTTCGGGGTGGATCCAGGTCGCGTCGAGCGGTTCGTCTCCGTCCGAAATTTTGAGGAATCCCGCCGCGTGGGCGAATGCCGCCGTGCCGAATTCCGGTACATTGAGCAGCTCGCGACGCGAGCGGAACGGTCCGTGTTTACGCCGATAATCGGCGATCCGCTTAGCCGTCAGTCGATTGAGGCCGGCAACATAACGGAGAATCGAGCTGGTAGCCGTGTTCAGATCGACCCCGACATAGTTGACCGCCGAGGCGACGTTTTCGGCCAGCGACTTTTTGAGGTCTTTCGTTCTCGTGTCGTGCTGGTAAATGCCGACCCCCATATGAGAAGGGTCGATTTTCACCAGTTCGTTGAGTGGATCTTGCAGGCGGCGCCCGATCGAAATCGCGCTTCGGATCATCACGTCTTGGTTCGGGAACTCCTGCGCGGCGATGGGACTGACCGAATAGACGCTTGCGTCGGCTGCGTTGACAAAAGTGTAACCGATATCGGAATCGGTAAAATGTTCGGCGATCATGTCGATGATCACCTTTTCGGTTTCCCGACGGCCGACACCGTTACCGATCGCGATGACCGAGATCTTATATTTTTCGATCAGTGCGGCGATTTTCGCAATGGTGCGCTTTCGCCGCCCGGTACTCCCCGTGGTATAGACCGTCTCGTGACTGAGCAAGTTCCCGAACTCATCGAGCGTGACCAATTTACACCCGTATCGGAAGCCGGGGGCTATCGCCAAAACACGACGGCGAAAGAGGGGTTTTTGCAGAAGGAGACTGCGCGTGTTTCTTGCGTAAACCTCCATGGCCTGTTCTCTGGCCCTATCGACCGCGTTGCGTCGAACCTCTCGTTCCAAGGAGGGGAGAAGGAGACGGTCGATGGCATCGTCGAAACATCCTTCAAGAAAGGTACGATGCGGATGGTCTGCGGAAATGAGAAGATGTTTTCCTTCTTTTTTGATTCGGTCGACATCGACGCTCAGCGTGACCTTGAGCCGATGTTCGTTCGTGCCGCGGTGAAGCGCCAGAATCCGGTATCCGGGACAAGTTTGCAAAAGAGAGCTGAAATTGAAATAGTCGCTGTATAGTTTTTCTTTGCGCAGACGACGCTGTTCGGCCGCAAGATTCTTTTTCTCCTTTTCCGCACTTTGGGAAGAGGACCGCTTGGTCGGCGCCTTTTCGGCGGGTGTCGCGGCCGATTCCTCGGTGGGAGATTGTGCGACACTTTCGGTCGGGCTCTCGGCAGCGGCTTGTGCGACGCCCAATTCCGGTTCCGGTTCCGCGACCGGTTCGGCCGGGACTTCAACCTCGCCCTTGGCTTCCGATTTTTCTTCGGCGGGCTTTTCTGTCGGGCTTTCGGCCGTGGCTTGTGCGGCGCCCGACTCCGGTTCCGGTTCCTCGACCGGTTCGGCCGGGGCTTCAACCTCGCCCTTGACTTCCGGTTTTTCCTCGGCGGGCTTTTCTGTCGGGCTTTCGGCCGTGGCTTGTGCAACGCCCGGTTCCGGTTCCGGTTCCGCGACCGGTTCGGCCGGAGCCTCAATCTCGCCCTTGACTTCCGGTTTTTCTTCGGCGGGCTTTTCTGTCGGGCTTTCGGCCGTGGCTTGTGCAACGTCCGGTTCCGCGACCGGTTCGGCCGGGGCTTCAATCTCGCCCTTGACTTCCAGTTTTTCCTCGGCGGGCTTTTCTGCTGGGCTTTCGGCTGCGGCTTGTGTGGCGCCCGATTCCGGTGCCGGTTCCGCGACCGGTTCGGCCGGGGCTTTGACCTCGCCCTTGGCTTCCGGTTTTTCCTCGGCGGGCTTTTCTGTCGGGCTTTCGGTTACGGCTTGTGTGGCGCCCGACTCCGGTGCCGGTTCCGCGACCGGCTCGGCCGGGGCCTCGACCTCGCCTTCGCCCTTTGGTTTTTCCTCGACGGCCTTTTCTGCTGGGCTTTCGGCTGCGGCTTGTGTGGCGCCCGATTCCGGTTCCGGTTCCTCGACCGGTTCGGCCGGGGCTTCAACCTCGCCCTTGACTTCCGGTTTTTCTTCGGCAGTCTTTTCGATCGGACTCTTGCTCGGAACCTCCGCGGCGGCTGATCCTTCTTTTTCCGTTTCGGCTTTCTGCGAGATGATTCTTCCTGTCCGCTCGAAAATATTGCGGGCTTTCTGTCGGAGCTCCGCAGCCACACCGAACTGTTCGCTGATAATGCAGCCGGCCCCCCGGAGAGCCTCTTCGACCGTGGCGATCTTTTTTTCCGGATCGACATAGGGTGCGGCAAGCGCGTTCAGGTCGGTTTCTTTTCCCGCGAGGATTGCGTCGGCCAGCGGTTGCAATCCCTTCCGCCGCGCGGCAGCGGCAGGCGACTGTTGCGACTGTTTGTATGGGAGATAAAGGTCGGCCAGGCGGCTGGCACTCCGCGCACTGCGGATTTTCTTTTCGAGGTCGGGGGTAAGCTGTTCGGCGTTCTTGAGTGTACGGAGCATCGCGGTTTTCCGTTCGTTCAAGAGCTTTTGCTCATTGTAACGGACGGCAATGGCGCGAATCTGGTCTTCGTTCATATTCCCGGTCGCATCTTTACGGTATCGGGCGATAAAGGGAATGGGATTGTCATCATTAAGGAGCTCGACGACGGCCGAGACCGATTCCGAAGGAAGATCGAGATCGCCGGCCAGACCTACAAGATTGACGGTAATAGGTTCGTTCATATTTACGATAAATCCCTCACTAGAGAATTAAAGGTAAACAGGGCAACTCAACGATTCTCTCACCCCGGGGGCCAAAAGACGCTCCTTCCGCATCGACCCTCTGCTTTGGCCATATTATACTTTTTTTGGCAGCGTATTCAATCGCTCGATTTTCCAAAAAATTCCGTGATTCGATGAAACCTTGGAAACCCGAGCAACAATAAAAAAGGCCCCAACCCGTACCATGGATACAAACAACAACCATAAACCGAAAGGAGTCTCGGATGAACGCACGGAAGCAACCAACACCAGAGCGGCTTGGTGGAATGATTCTAACCCTTACCTTCGATTGGTGCAAGGGAATTCGATGGGATCTTCCGAAAATGATCGCCGGGATCGGTCGGAACGATAGGGCATCTTTCCCGCTTTCGAAGTCGACGAATCTTTGGAACCAATCGTCAAGGTGTATTTACGGGGATTCGGCGTCGAAGAGATGTTACGGATTTTGAAAGAGAGCAAGGGACTCGGAAAACCGCGGGTTCGAAGCCCCGGTTCGCCTATCGGATCCTTCACCCTTTGGATTCCGATCTATCCCATCGTCGGGGTTTGGTCTTGGAATCGGCCGGGCAAAACACCCGCCCGATGGCACCCGGGGTTCATGGGACGATCCCGAAGGGAGCCGTCCCATGTTGACAAGAGATTTGTAGCGCATGCCGCAGGGAAACGGAATGAATGTTCGAAGGTTTACGGGAACAATCGAAGCGATAGGGATTCCAACGCCTTGAAAACCACCGCTCGTTCAGCGGTGTATGATTCAGGTTCTTGGAATGGGCGGCCAATCGGGAAGACTCGAAAAATCGAAACGTTTTCGATGAAAGGAACCCTTTGTTCCGGCGGTCTCGGTGCGCCGTTTATTCTTCCGGATAGAGAATATTTTTCGGGATTTTGACGATCTCCCCTTCGGTATAAGAAAGGAGAAGTTTGTCTCGGGCATCCTGATGGCCCCGAAAGGCGGCTTCGCGAAAACAGTCTGAAGCTTTCTCCTTGTCGGCGGGAACTCCCTCACCGACCAGATAACAGAGTCCGAGGTAATAGAGCGCGTCTTTATGCCCCTGTCGGGCGGGAGGGGTCAGTTCTTTGACGGCACGGGCATAATCACGCGGTGTGCCGATCCCGTGGTAACAACAGATTCCGACACGTGCCTGCGCATCGAGCAAACCGCGGCGTGCGGCTTTTTCGAACCAGGAGAACGCCTGGCCCATATCTTTTTCGACTCCTTCCCCCGCGGCGAACTGACAGCCGATGAAATAGTACGCCTGGGTCGATCCCTTCTTGGCAGCGCGATAAAGCCAGCGGAGCGTTTCGATAGGATTCTTTTCGACCACGCCGCCATCTTTGTATATCCGTGCCAATATCAGCGACGCTTCGGTGTCCCCGTTTTCGGCGGCCAGACAAAACCAGTAGATGGCCTCGGCTTCGTTCATCGGGCACCCTTGCCCGAAATAGAGGCCGGTTCCGTAAATACGTTGGGCCTCGGCATGTCCCCCTTCGGCCGCTTTCCGCAGCCAGAAAATCCCTTCGGTCATGTCGCGCTCAACCCCGATTCCGCCCCGGTACCGTCCGCTCAGAAGAAACTGCGCGTGAACTTCACCCTCTTCGGCCGATCGACGGAGTGTCGGCACGTCGGCATCGCGTACCATCGTGTACGATGTTTCGGTAGGAGGGGCGACCGACAGCGAAAGGTTTCCCGAGCGTCCGGTTTCGATAAAGTCGGTCGGAGCCCATATCTCGCGTGAAAGGCTTGTAAAATTCGATTCGATAATCTTAATCGCTACCGGAAGTCCCTGATCGGCGGCCTTCCGAAACCAGACCGACGCCTCGCGTCGGTCGCGTCGGTCGCCGGTCCCGTAATAGAGAGAGATTGCCAGATTGTATTGCGACGAGGGCTCCCCCTGTTCGGCCGCTCTCCGAAACCAGTATTCCGCGGCGACCCCGTCGCGTGGGATGCCCAATCCTTTTGAGTGGATGTAACCAAGCCATGCCTGGGCCGAACGATCCCCCTCGTCGGCCTTTTGGCGCAGACGCGAAAGTTCTTCGGGGGTAGGTGTGGGAAATGGAGGCATAGTGTTGTTAGGGTCTGAAACAGGTTCGGCGTTTGATTTCGGCCGTCGCGAACTCCGGCGCCTCGGCGGGCTGCGCGAACCGGCCTGCGCCGTAGACCGATTTGGCGACGTGCCCGTTTCTCGTGCCGGCGTGGCCGACGGTCTCCGCTAACATCGTAATCGACGGGCCACCCAAAAATCGTTTCGGGTCCAAAGCGCCGCCGCGACTTTTTCGGCCGAGAGACGAAACCGTTCCGGGTTGTGGGGGGTCGCTGTTTTGAGCATCGCCGCCAAGTTCGATTTCGGCCCCGCCAAGGCGAATGCCGAAACGACCCGGTCGTGCATGACACCCGGCGGATTTTTTACCGAGCAGCGATAAAACCGGGAAAAGCGGAATCCCGCCCCTTTACATTATAACAGGTTCTCTGTGCGATATGTTGGGGCCTCCGAGAGGTCGGAAATCATCGCGTATCCCCGGATCGACTTTCCTCGATCGGCTCTATTCCCCCGCCGGCCGTAAGAACCGGCGTTCCCGCAACCAAGCGAACCGTCGGCGAGGTCGACCCGTCTGTCGGACAGCTGCCGCCGACCGTGAAGTGGCCCGGGAAAACCGGACCGATGAATCGCAGCCTGTGTTTTACGGATTTCCGGCCGTCGGAAACAACGTTTTTCCACTTACGGAGGGGAAGAAAAACAAAAGGAACGCTATACAAAAAGAAGCTTGTTCCAATCGGTTTTCCATTGAAAAAGGGGAAAGCGCCTCAGGCCACGCTATTCCTCTTTTTTCGGCGCGTGACAACAAAGACCGAAAAGGTCGTCGGCGGCCTCGCCCATCACTTCGCTCAGTGTCGGGTGCGGGTGGACGGTATCGGCGAGATCGGCGACCGTGGCATTGAGGGAAATCAGCGCCGCGATTTCGGCGATCATGTCGGTGGCACGGAGGGAGATGATCGCCGCGCCGAGGAGTTTGCCGGTCTTGGCGTCCGAAACGATCTTGACCAGTCCGGTATCGACCCCCGACACGAGGGCTTTCCCCGTCGCCGGAATGTGGTACCGGCCGACCCGAACGGTGTATCCCCGGGTTTCGGCCTGTGTTTGACTCAGACCGACCCATGCGGTTTCGTAAGCAGTGTAAATACACGAGGGAACGGCGTCGTCGCGAAAACGATGGGGACGCGAAGCCATTTCGGCCGCAACCGCTTTCCCCTGCGCCATGGCGGCGTGTGCCAGCGCGTGCTTGCCGTTCACGTCACCGATCGCGTAGATGCTTGCGACGTTCGAGCGCAGCTGCTCGTCGACCGGAATGTAGCCGCGGATCGTTTCGATCCCGGCATTTTCCGGAGCGATCGATTCGGTATTCGGAACGCGGCCTGTGCAAAGGACGCAGACCTGCCCGGTGGCAACAGACTCTTTTCCTGTCGCATGATCGATATACTCGACCGTTTTTTCGGTTTCGCCGGTGATCCTCTTAAACGTGACCCCGGCTTTGAATGTGACGCGGAGCTGTTTGAGTTTGCGCAAAAGAAGACGGACGATCTCTTCGTCGGTATCGGGAAGAATTTCGGGGCTCCGCTTGAGTACGGTAACCTTTTTCCCAAACGATGCGAGAATCGAAGCGAACTCGATCCCCGAGACACCGCCTCCGATGATCACGGCGCTTTCGGGCAATTCGTTGAGCGCGAGGAAATCGTCGGTGCTCAGGATGTTCGGCCCTTCCGCCCCCTCGATGTTCGGAACCGAGGGACGGGTTCCGGTCGCGATCACGATGTTTCGCGCTTCGAACCGTTCGCCGCCCGTTTCGATCTCGTGGGGCGAAAGGAGTTTTCCGCGCCCCGAGACGACGGTGACCCCATGCGATTTCAGAAGGGAGCCGATCCCCTCGCGAAGTTGCCCGACAATCTTTTCGGATCGCGACGTGATCACGCCGTAGTCGAACGAAGGATTCTCGACCTTGATGCCGAACTTGGCGAAATGTCGGATATCGTGAAACAGGCGGGCACTGTGCAGAAGCGTTTTGGTCGGGATGCACCCGCGGTTCAGGCACGTTCCCCCAAGTTCCTTCTCTTCGATCAGAAGTGTCTTTAGTCCGTACTGCGCGCAGCGTATCGCACAAACATATCCACCCGGCCCCGCGCCGAGTACCGCGGTGTCAAATTGCATCGATTGATTCTGAACAGGAGGCGTTGGGTGGGTGCGGTTAAAGAAAGAGAAAGAGGGGGCACGCCGCGCCCGTTCGCGTGCCCATTGTCAAAACTCCGGTTGAGGGGGTCACGTTTCCCGAACCGGAGTTCCGAGCTCCGGTATCGATCAGAGAAATTCGCAGACCAGGTCGCCCACTTCGGAGGTGGAATAACCCATCTTGCCGGCGGCTTGGCTCTTCATCTTGGTACCGGTTACCTTCTGAATCGAACGGTAAATACGCTCGGAGGCATTGGTATAACCCTCTTGGGTCAGGAGCATGGCCACGGCATTGATGGTCGCGATCGGGTTGATGACGTTCATGCCGGTATATTTCGGCGCGCTTCCGCCCATCGGCTCGTACATGCTTGTTCCGCCCGGTTCGGGATTGATGTTGCCGCCGGCGGCAACGCCCATACCGCCCTGGAGAATACCGGCCAGGTCGGTAATGATGTCGCCGAACATGTTCGTTGTTACGATCACGTCGTAGTGTTCGGGGTTCTTAACCAACCACATGCAGCAGGCGTCGACGTGGTTATAGTCTTTTTTGATGTCGGGATACTCTTCGCCGACCTCTTGGAAAGTACGCGCCCAAAGATCGTGCCCGTAGGCGAGTACGTTCGTCTTGGCGACGAGCGTAAGCATTTTCCCTTTCGGGTTGTTCCGTTTTCGGCAATATTCGAATGCCCAGCGGATACACCGTTCGGTTCCCTTACGGGTGTAGATCGCTACCTGCGTGGCCACTTCGTCGGGAGTTCCTTTTTTCATCCAACCGCCCGTTCCGACGTACATGTCTTCGGTGTTTTCGCGGACAACCACGAAGTCGATGTCTTCCGGTTTTTTGTTTGCCAGCGGGGTTTCGACGCCGGGAAAGAGTTTGACAGGACGGAGATTGATATACTGGTCGAACGCGAAACGAAGGCGCAGGAGAAGCCCCTGTTCGAGGATTCCCGGTTTTACATCAGGATGACCGACCGCACCGAGGAGAATCGAGCTGAACTTGCCCAGCTCGGCGATCTCTTCGTCGGTGATGATGACGCCCGTTTTGAGGTAGCGTTCGCCGCTCAGGTCAAAGGGTGTTAATTCCACCTTGAAATTTTCGAGTTCCGCGACTTTTTTCAGGACTTTTACCCCTTCCGCGACCACTTCGGGCCCGGTACCGTCACCGCCGATTACCGCAACTTTCAAGACATCGTTCATTATTCGTTATACCCTTTCGTACTGGAAAGCCGCGCGACAGAACGCTTTGCCCCCCTTTCTCGGTGGAAAGCGCGCCGCGCGCGACTGCTACTGCAAAAGAACGGGACAACCCCATCCCCCCTATTATCCCCGTTTTTTTCTTTTAGAATAGGGGGAGCGTGTCTGGCCGGGCGCCTCGACACGCTCTCTTTTTTCCCGCAAGAGCGGGCGAAAATGCCGAACCGAAATCGATTGGGGGGGCAGGTTAACATCGCGCGTGAAGAAATTCAGAACGATCACTCTCGGTTGTCGGGTCAACCAGTACGAAACCGCTTTTGTTCGGGAAGCACTCTTGCAGAGCGGTTGGGAAGAGACGCCTCGCGGCGGTGAGGCCGAAGCCGGACTGGTTTTGATCAATACCTGCAGTGTTACGGCCGAAAGCGACGCGAAGTGCCGCAAAGCGATTTCCACCGCCGCCGAACTTTCGCCCGAGGCCGAAATCGTCGTGATGGGGTGTTATGCCACCGCCGCGCCGGAACGTGTCGCGCGATTCCCGCACGTTTCGGAAGTGATCACCGACAAGCGGAGGCTTCCCGAATTCATTCAGGGGCGCGGCTGGCACCTGCCGCAAGGGATCAGCTCGTTCGGCGAACGTCATCGCGCTTATATCAAAGTCCAGGATGGGTGCCGGGTCGGCTGTTCGTACTGCCTGATTCCGAAGGTTCGCCCCTACCTGTCCAGTCGAACCGAAGAAGAGATTCTCTGCGAGGTTACGGAATCGGCCCGGCGCGGATACCGCGAGATTGTCCTGTCGGGAATTCACTTGGGACATTACGGGCTCGATCTGGTTGCCGCCGATCGACACGCCGCGCCGCAGCAGCTGGGCGAATATCTTGAAGAGCGTCGGGCGGCGTCGACCGAAAGGCGTCATACCCTCGCGTCGCTTCTGCGCGTTCTGGTCGAACGTGTTGCCGAGCCGCGTTATCGGCTCGGTAGTCTCGAGGCGGTCGAGGTTTCCGACGAATTGGCCTTGATGGCGGTTGAGTATCCGCGGAGGGTCTGTCCCCACTTTCATCTCTCGATGCAGAGCGGCGACGACGCCGTTTTGGCAAGGATGAAACGCCGCTGGCCAAGTGGTCCCTATATTGAGCGTGCCCTTTCGCTCCGCCGCATGATCCCGCGCGTCGCGCTCACGACCGACATCATTGTCGGGTTTCCCGGAGAGACCGACGCGGAGTTCCGTCGCACCTGCGAAGTGGTCGAAGCGGTGCGGTTTGCCAAAATCCATATTTTCCGATACAGCCGACGTCCCGGCACCGAGGCCGCCGAAATGAAAAATCAGGTTCCCGAACCGGTGAAAAAGGAGCGCGCGGCGGTTCTGGCCGAAATCGCCCAACGGCTTCGTGTCGAATACGCGCAGAGTCTTGTCGGCAGCGAGGTAACCGTACTCACCGAAGAGCGGTGTGGCGCGCTGATGCAAGGGACATGCGAATATTTTCTCCCGGTCCGATTCGAGGCGGGATTGCCGCTCGGTGTTCTGCGAAAAGTCCGAGTGCTTTCGGCCGAAGGAGAGATGCTCCTTGCCCAAGACGCCGAGTCCCCCGAAACACCCTTTCGCGCCACGGATCGACTGGACAATCGACCTCGTTTCGATTAGACTTGTTCCGAGGTTGCCGGGGGCTGTGTCGGTCGTCATTGTTCAAGAATTATCCGATGAATCGAGATTGATATGCGCGTGGTTTTTCTCTGTCTGGCCGGACTTTTCTTCTGTTTCATCGACTCGGTTCGGGCCGGGGAACCGGTTCCGGTCGACTGGCTCGGTGATTGGGAGAACCCCCCCGCCGCGATGCGTCCGCTGCAGATGGTTCACGGTATCGACCTGACCGATCCGAAAACCGCGATTTATTTCCGCGATCGGTGCGGACTGGGGGGACTCGTCGTGAACGTCGGCGGGGCAGGATATATCCGAAACGACGAGAACTGGAAACGGTTCGTCGACGGGGTCCGAGTCGCGTCCGAGGCCGGGTTGCGTCTCTGGGTCTATGACGAAGACGGTTATCCTTCCCTCGAGGCAGGCGGGGTTGTCCTCGAATCGGCTCCCGAATTGGTCTCGAAAGAGTTGGTTTGGGACAAGGATCATCCGGATGAACCGTTTACGGTACGGGACTGCTACGAGTTTACCCATTCGTGTAACAACTACGCGGCCTGTCGCCGATATCCGAACCCGCTCGAACCGGAATCGACCGAGAAGTTTATCGAGGTGACCCACCGGCGGTACAAAGACGAGCTGGGCGAAGAACTTTACAACAAAATCGAAGCGTTTTTTACCGATGAGCCCTCGATGATGGCGGTCAATCTGGGGCAGATTCCCGAAGATGCGCGCAGGCGCGTTCCGACGCTCGACCCGCTCGACCCGGAAAAAAAGAATCTGCCGATGCTGCCCTGGTGCTCCGACCTGGAAAAGCAATACAAAGACCGGTACGGCGAGGAATTGCGCCCTCATTTCCTCTCCCTCTTTACCGGTGAATCGTTGCAAGATAAAAATGTACGGGCTCGGTACTGGCGTCTTATCGAAGACCTTTACGCCGAACGGTATTTCGGGGCGATCCGCGCCTGGTGCCGTGCCAACGGCAAACCGCTTTCGTCGGGCCACACGCTCCACGAAGAGACGCTCAACGGGCATGTTCCGCTCGACGGCAATAAGATGCGAACACTCAAAATGCTCGACCTGCCCGGGCTCGACAACCTCAATTCCGATCCGGCCGTCTCGGCGTATTCCGGTTGGATGGCCGCGGCGTTTCCTTGTTCGGCGGCACAGATGATCGGTTCCCGCCGCGTGATGGACGAGATGAGCGACCATGGGCAGGTCAACAGCGGCGATCGGCGGCCGGTACCCCTCGATTGGATGACCGCGGCCGCGGCGTGGCAGATGGCTTGGGGCGTTACCGACTTTACGCTCTATTACGCGATCAACGGCGGCGAAAAGGCACCCTACCGAAACGAAGAGTCGCACCGTGCGTATTGCGAATTCGTCGGCCGGATCAACTCGATCCTCCTTCCGGCGAAACCGGTTCGTCCGATCCTTCTCTATTACCCGATCGAGACGATGCAGCGGGAATTCAAACCGGTTGCCGGATGTGTAAACAACGCGCCGCAATCGATCCCGATGACCAACACCGTCGAGTCGTTCGTGAAAATCGGTACCGCGCTCTCCCGGGCCGGGATCCCGTTTACCGTGATCGACGGCGATTCGATCGACGAACTTTCCCCGGAACGACTTCGGGAATGGAACGCCCTGATCGTGCCGCACGATGCCGATCCTCCGATCGACACCCTCGACCGCCTGGCCCGTGCGTGGGACGAAGAAGGTCGGCCGGAAGACTCGGCACGTTTCTTCTTCGCCGACCGGGCGCATCCGTTCGACACCCCCAAAGCCGTGGCCGAGGCGCTTGATGCCGTCGCCCGTCCGCGACTGAAGTGTGACCCGCCGTTCATCTATCTGGCACAAGGCGTTTTTGAGCGGGACGGGAATCTGGCGGTCGTCTTGGTGAACACCTGGGGCGATCCGTGGGAAGGAACCGTTCAACTGGCATCGGATCGTGCGGTTTCGGACGCGCCGTGGTCCGTTTTAAACCCCCGGACGGGGAGCATGACCCGGCTCGAGCAGACCGCCGGAAAAGCGCCGCTTCGGCTCGAACCGCGCGAGACGGCCCTACTGGTCATTCCGCGCGAGAGGTAAGAAATGCCGGAACCTTCAGGGCGGGGCTCCGGACGCGGAACACTACCGGGATTTTTTCGGAAATTTGAATATAGAAAGCGGAAAATGAAAAAGTTTTTTTGGTTCGGGGCCGTTTCTTCGGCTCTTCTTTTTGCGACGGCAATTGTTGGGTTATCGACCGTCTCTTCGACTTCGGTTTTCGCAGATCAAACATTGCCCAACACGGCGATCCCGGAAAACCGTGACGGCGACAAGTTTCGCCGACAGGTGTCCGAGATGGAAAAGGGGAACGTCGATTTACTTTGGGTCGGCGACTCGATCACCGATTTCTGGGACAACGCCGGCCGTGATGTCTGGCAAAAGTATTACGTCGATCGGGGGCGGAATCCCCTCAATTTCGGAATCAGCGGCGACCGTACCAGTCAGGTCATCTGGCGTATCGACAACGCGCCGATGGATAAAATCGCGCCGAAAATGGCTGTGGTGATGATCGGGACGAACAATTTGGCCCATGGTTCGACTCCAGCCGATACCGTTGTGGGGATCACGGCGATCGTCGATCGTCTCGGCGCGCTCTATCCGGACGCGAAGATCCTTTTGCTTGAGATCTTTCCGCGCGGCCCCCGCCCCGACTCGAAATATCGTGATCTGATCGAAGATGCCAACGCCCGCCTGCGGGCAATCTACGGTTCCGGCCAGGTTCCGAACGTGCAACTTTACAGTATCGGCGATCTTTTCCTTGACGGGGAAGGGAACCTTTCCGAAGAAATCATGCCCGACTTCCTGCATCCGGGCGCCAAAGGATATGAAATTTGGGCCGAGGCGATCGAGCCGATGGTGATGGAGGGGCTCGGTGATTCTCCCGAGACGGTTCAACCGAAAAGAAATTTGGCCCACGACGACCGGTATACCAACCAATGCCGAAGGCTCGAAGAGAAAAAAGATTTCCAAATCCTGATGTTCGGCGACTCGATCGTCGGCACCTGGCTCTATCCCCCGACACCGCAGCACACCTATGTTTGGGACAAGTATTACGGTTCGAAAGGGGCGATGAATCTCGGTGTCGGCGGCGACATCGTTTCCGGGACGGCATGGCGATTCGAAAATTACCCGCTCGACGGGGTGAATCCAAAACTGATCATCATCGAAGTCGGGGTCAACGACCTGACGAGCTTCGAGCTTCCCAAAGAGGATGTCGCCTTCGGCATTCGCACACTGGTCAAAAAAATGCACGCGCGCTGGCCCAAGGCGCGGGTGATCGCGATGGGGTGTCTTCCGTTCCAGTTTGCCGGGAACCCGAATCATGACGCGATGACCTACCAGTCTTTCGTCGACGAGTATAACCGGGTATTCCCCCTCTATTTCCGCGACCTTCCCTACGTGACGACGGTCGATATTTCGGATCTGTACCTTTTCCCCGACGGAACCTATAACCCGCAGGCCCTGTACGACGCGGTTCATCCGACCACCCTCGGCTGTGCCCTGTGGGGGGAACGACTCAATCCGCTCGTCGAAAAACTCCTGAAAGAGTACGACGACGAGGAGTAAAAGGGAAAAGCGTGTTTCGAAATTTCCTGTTCAACTGGCTTTCGGCCCGCTGCGGCGAAGAGGTGAAAAGCCGGTTTTATGAGGCGGCGGCAGAGGCGTTGCGGGACGCCCCGGCCGCGGAGTCTTCCGAAACCACCGAGGATACCGGAAAGCTCGCTCGTGCCGAGGTCGGGCTTCTCTTTGCCCGTGGTGCGGAGTACGGGTGTCTGACCGACCGACTCGAAAACATCGTCTCGACCAAAGGGAACGGTTTGAAGTTTACGCAGGGAACCTATCGCGGGATTCGTCTGGCGATTGCCGAGACGGGCGACGGGGAGCAGGCCGCGCGCGACGGCACTCTGGCCCTTCTTCAGGTCTTTAACCCCCGCCGAGTGATCGCCGCCGGGTTCGCCGCGGCGCTGGTGCCGGGGATCGAGTGGGGGGAAGTTTATTTTCCCGACGAACTGGTCTCTTCCGATGGCGATCGGTGCGACCTGACGGGAGCACTCCTTCCCGCCCCGGAAGAGAACAATCGGTCGGAAGAGCATCCCGAAGAGTCGGATTTTCCTTTCAAAACGGCTCCGATGGTTTCGGTTTCGAAGTTGCCGACCGAGCCTAATGAACGGCGAACGCTCGGCGAAAAGTATGCCGCGTGTTTGGCCGACACGACGGCGTTTCAGGTAGCGATGATTTGTCGCCGGGCGTCGGTTCCATTCCTGGCGGTGAAAGCGGTCGTCGACCGGTGCGCCGACGAGCCTCCCGCCGATCTGCGCCGAGCCGCCGCGGCCGGCAAAGAGGGTGCCGCACGTCGGCTCGGCGCGCTGCTCGGCACGTTCACCAATCGGCCGTCGAGCCTGCTCGATGTTTACAAGATAAAAGAACGGCAACTGGTGACAGCCGATCGGCTTGCCGACACCTTGGCAGAGCTTTTCCTCCGTACCTCGAACGCGGGTTCCCGCGACGGAACCGATGGCCGGCGAACGGTTTTTGAAGAATGAATCAGACCCAGACCCATTCCCGAACCCTATCGGAACCCCTCGATCGCACCCGTTCTTTTGCCGGCGCCGCGATGATGGGGCTTTTCATGCTGGTGAGCCGATGTTTGGGGCTTCTGCGCGACATCAACACCGTGGCGGTGATGGGGATGTCCGGTTCGCTGGCGATGGACGCGTTTGCCTGTGCTTTTCGAATCCCGAATATCGCCCGGCGCTTTTTCGAAGAGGGGATCATCGGCTTGCCGTTCATTCCGGTTTTTTCCCAATGGCTCAAAACCGATCGACGACGGGCCTGGCGGCTGGCGGCGCGCTATCTCTTTTACGGCACCCTGTTCGGACTGGCGACAACCGTCGTCCTGGAACTCACGGCCGCACTCGCCTGGATTATCTGCAAGCCGCCCGAAGGGAAGCTTTGGTATAACATTCTTCGGTTCGGGACACTGATGTTCCCCTACCTGATTTTTGTTTTTCCCGCGGCACAGGCCGCCGCGACACTCCAGGGACTCGGTCGATTTCGTATGGCCGGGTTTATGCCGGTCCTCTTCAACGTGGTCTGGCTGGCGGCCCTCTTTTTCGTCTCGCCGTTTGGGATTTACCTTCCTTTTAAGGTGCCCCCTTGTACCTTCTCGATTTTCGGTGTTTCGGCGGCGACCCTTTCCCCGATCGGTCGGGGCGCGGTTCTTTCGCTGGCGATTGCCGGAGTTTCCGCGCTTCAGTTTTTGGTTCTGTTCCTTTACCTTCTCTTCTTGCGCCGAAGGGCCGAACCGGGCATCTTCGACCCGAACGAGACGATTCCGCCCGAGGTCGATCGGCAGATCCGCGACGCGTTACGGCATGTTTGGCAACGGTTGGTTCCTATGGCGTTGGTTGTCCTCTTTCTGCCGCTGAACATGCTTTTGGCCACCCTCTTGGCGGCTCTTTTTTCCGGCACGTCGGTTCCGGTCTTTTCCGCGATTCCGGGGGTTGACGCCCTCTTTGCCGGGACGATGGGACGGGGAGCCGCCTCGGCACTCTATTTCGGGGAACGACTCTACGAATTTCCGCTGGCGTTGGTTGGCATTACGGTCGCCACCGCGTTTTATCCTCTCCTGACCCGCCGGGCCCTCGAGAAAGACCGGGCCGGGTATGCCGTCGATTTTACGGCGGCCCTGCAACTGATAGCACTTTTGGCGATCCCTGCCGGGGCCGGTTTGGTGATGTTGTCTGAACCCCTTTCGCACCTCTTCTTCGCGCACGGCGCGGCGAATCCGGAAGACTCGGCGCGGATTGCCCGGCTTTCGGCCTGTTTTGGGTACGGGGTCCCCGCATTCTGTCTGGCGGCATTTCTGAACCGCGCGCTCCTGGCGCTCGGCGACCTGAAAACCCCGCTTTGTGCCGGAATTTTCTCGGTTGTTCTCTTTCTTGTTTCGGCGCTTCTCGGGGTTCTTTGGTGGGGCGAGGTCGGCCTGGCGCTGGCGATCACCGTCTCGTCGTGCGGGCAGACCACGGTGTTGGCCTGCCGTGCGGTTCGTGAGATTTCTCACCGCCAGATCGCGGCGCTCGAACGGACCCTTCTTGCCGCGGTGGTCGGTTCGACGGTCATGATCTGCGGAATTCTCGCCGAGCGGTATTTCCTGACTCGGTTCGGCGCCGAATTCGGTCCGCTTCCTCTTATTTCGGGGAAAACGGTTTCGATCTTGTTCGGAATCGCCGCCGATTTAACCGTCGGTATCCTTGTCTTTTTTGCGGTGATCTTTCTTTTTGACCGGAAGAAGACGCTTGGCATGATAAAGTCGGTCGCGCGGAATTTTTTCGGTCGAAAAGGACGCGCCGGCCGTTGAAAAATGGAAATTTTTTGGTTTTTGGGTCGCGAGGGGGTATAAATCGGTAGCCAATTCGCCTATAATGGGGTTGGGGGTTGGTAGGGGAAGGTGTCTTTTCGCTCCGTTTGCGGGGCGCGTAAACGTTCTGAGTGCGAGGTAGCGATGAAAAGAAGAGACATGATGAAAATTGCCGTCGGAGCGATGGTCGCCCCGCTGGCAGGGTTTACCAATGAAACGGTCGAAAACCGGCTCGAAGCTTCGGAATCGGGCGAAAAAGAAGAAAGGGTTTGTATGAAAAAGTACACGAATGCCGATTATTACAAGGACGGCGTCTTTCAGAAAGATGTCGCGTTCCGCGCCTTCTATGAAATGTTTGAGGGGTTTGGCTATGCCCTGGCCGACAAACTTCGGACTTTTAAAGAGGGGGAATTTTGGGTCGTTGACTTCGGTCTCGGCGATTTCGAAAACGTCGGGATGGGCGGGATCATTTGGTACAACGACAAGGTCAACGGCTATTTCGGCCACGACATCTACCTTCTTCCCCACCAGATGATCGCCGAACATTATCATCTTCCGGCCGAAGGGATTCAGGCGAAGCATGAAGCCTGGCTTGTCCGTGACGGGAGCATCTTTAATTTCGGTAAAGGGGGCGTGCTGACCGACGAGATCAAGGCGATGCTTCCGAAGAGCCAGCTTGACGCCGGCGCAATCACCTGTTTCAATTTTGAAACGCTCCATGTCGGCGATCTGCGCCACCTGACCGCGCTGGAAGACCGCCACTTCATGATGGGTGGCAGCAACGGGGCGATCGTGACGGAATTCGGTTCTTACCACAGCATGGACGGTCTGAGATTCACCAATAGGAATGCCGCTCTCGGCTGATTCCCCTGGGAGGAATGTTTATGAAAGACGGTTATAAGTTCAGTCATTGGGGGGTCCCGACCAAGGAAGAAAAAGAGGGGATGACTTACCTCGAGTCGATCAAAACGGCGATCACCGATTTTGCGGCGAGTCCTTTTGCCATCGAATGGCTCAAATTCGATGACGACACCCCGATGCCGAAACTTCTTCAAACGATGCCGCACGTGGCGTTCGTCGTGGAAGACCTTAAAGCCGCATTGGCCGGTGAAAAAGTGATCGTTGAACCGTTTCCGGTCGGCGACAGCCTGACCTGCGCCTTTATCGACGGCGGCGGGTTCGGTGTCGAACTGATGGAGTTCAAGGATTAGTTTTCGCGGTTCTTTAACATGAGCACGCCGGAAGGAATCTCTCGAAACTCCTTTCGGCGTGCGGTTGAAGGAGAGGCGATTCCCCTGAATCATGACATATGGTATCCGAGAATTTAAAGGGCATTTAGTAGCCTGATTCGACTTCAATAGTAACCGATATTACCGTATTTCTCTCAATTCACCGCTATCCGTTAGAGACGATTTTGCCCAAGTCAATGCTCATAGGAATCACATAAAAAGGTTCAATTGAGAGCAGTCGGAGATAGCGTAGAACGGTATATCTTTTTTCGCCGTTGGTTTTTTCCTGTGCTTTTGGGATAAATCAATGATTCGTGATATAACCCTGTTTGCTTTCCTGAAAGACCCGACCACATCACAATGGTGAAGCATAATAGTGATCAATTAATGCTATTTGATTGTATTTCAGACACAATTCAGGAAGACGATCTTTTTATCAAAGAAGTCAACCAAGATCCAATTGTCCTCAAAGACGATGTCATCAGGCGTTTGTTTTGCTACGAACTAAATGATTACATAAGTGATGTTGAACATAACGGGCTTAAGAGAACGTGGGATTACATTTGTCAGTTTGTAATCGAAAATATTGATTCCGTTCCTTCCTTTTTGGATATCAAGAACTTTGGTGAACTTTACGAAATCGGTTTGGCGGTTCGAGACAAGGTCACGAAGAAAAAAAGCGGTCAGTATTATACTCCCGATGATGTAGCCACCGTTATGGCCGAATGGCTTTGTGAGTGCCAGGGAAATGCCGTATGTGATGTCGCATGTGGTACAGGAAAACTAATCCTCACTTATTTGGACATGATCGGGTATTCTAAAGCAAGAGAACTAATATCAGAAGGAAGATTATATCTTTATGATCTTGATGAAATTGCTTTAAAAATCTGCAAAACCACGATCTCGATTAAGTATGGTTTGGACATTGCTGGCTTAATCAACGACATACATTGCGACTTCCTCGATAAATCCATTATGCTTCCCAGTGATAGTATTGTAATTTCTAATCCTCCTTATGCAAAGATCGACACTATCCAAAAAAACTGGAAAAAGACAGATGTTTTATGCAATACAAAAGAGTATTACTCTGCTTTTATGGATAAAATTATTGGTCAAGCAAAATCTACTGTCATAATAACACCGTTTAGCTTTATTTCGGGAGCAAAATTTTATTCATTAAGAAAGAGAATGAGTCAAACCGGCCACGGATTTGTTGTTGCCTTTGATAATGTTCCAGGGAACGTGTTTTGCGGCAGAAAGCATGGAATATTCAATACAAATACAACAAACTCCGTAAGAGCAGCGATTACGGTTATGCATCAAAGTCAAAAGAACAAAGGATTTAGGATTTCGCCACTAATAAGATTTAAAAACGAAGAGAGAGAGCGTTTATTTAGATGTAAGACACTTGAACGAACCCTTTCTTTAAATCATCAGATAGTTGATGATAAGAATGAGTATTTTAGAAAGATTGATGACGATCTTTTTGGTGTATTCAATAGTTGGATCAACAAATCCGAAGAAACCCTTGCTGATTTTCTTTCCGTAGGAATGACCGAATACTTTATAGATATGCCTAATACTTGCCGATATTACACCACGGCTAGTTCCAGGAAACTCAATAGAACCGGATCAATATCTATGTATTTAAGATCATCGGATGAGTTCAACTTCATTTATTGCTTTATAAATTCAAGCTTTGCATATTGGTGGTGGAGAATATATGATGGTGCGATAACGTATCCTTTAAGTCTTCTATACAGTTTGCCCGTTCCTTATAGTTTGTTGAATGATGATGACAAGAAATCCTTTGCATCAATGGCGGAAAAGCTAATCGTAGCGCAAGACGATTTCACAATAACCAAAATTAATGCGGGTGTTCCCCAAGAAAACATAAAATTTCCTGAGAAGTATAGGGCAGACATCAACAAAAAAATATTGTCCTTATTGGGGTTTCCTGAGAAAGATCCTCATTTCAGAAAAGTACATTCTAACCGGTACTTCGAGGAGACAAAATGAACGGAATTCGTTTGACGAAATGTCAGAGTGAGATATTACGTGAATTCTACAGCGTAGGAGAAACAAAAGTTATTTACGATAAAGCCGAAAGAAATATGCTATGGAAAAAGGCAACTTCTAGATCTAGTTGCATTGACTTTAATAAACTAAGGCGGGAATGTCCCGCGCTTGAACATCAGATAATTCGAAGTTATAAGTCTAAAAACAATATACAGTCGGCTGTGTTTAGCGAATGTGTGTATGCTCAAACACTTGCAAATATGATGGGGCTTGTTAATTTCAATAACTGCTACGAAGAATCCGGAGTGGTTCCAGAGACTGTTGGTGACCTGTTGTCTTCATACAGTTTAGGCCCAAGGTACATTTATAGTGACATCAGTCGGATGTTGATACAAGCAGGAAGTTGTAGTGGCATAGACAGCGCTCTGATTACGGTGATTGACTTAACCATATACACAATAGAGTTTAAAGAGCCAGGTGCTAAAACGAGCGAACCTGATTTACCCAAGTATGGTGAAAACGGTCTTATGACGGGTACGAAAAAATGGCTGAAACAGAATCCGCAATTTAGGGAGATGCTCAGTGAACAGAAAGATCTTAATTTTTTTGACGCCATGGGGCAGAATATAAATAACTTTTCTCCAAAAAGCTTAGAAACTGCTGTTTCTAACAATTACAGAAATACTAAGAAGAAGTTTGCTGATGTAGTTTGCACCGAAGATAGAAACGGTTACCTTGTTATGCTTCCCACGAATCAAATTTCGAATTGGGCTACAATTGAAGGTGAAATAAGACCATCCGGGAGAAATCACTATGAGGTGTGGACACCATTGGCTTTAGAACGGTTTTTGAGAGAAAAAGGTGCAAATATAAACAATGGTATGGTGGAAATTTTGAGGAGTAGTCTTGGAGAAAGACGCCAACGCGGAGGTGCTCAACGATTATCAGGCTACAAAATCAACCCTCTGTTCTTTGTCCGCTTAAAAGATTGTCACGAGAGAAATGGGATGATATTTTTTAATATCAATAAAGTTCGTCAGTTAAAACCCACGATCGCTGCGAAAATGTTTTTTAGGGACCTTTCGTATCAAGAAGTTAGGAAGTATTACGGTTTTTAATGTATTGGCTGATCCTGTTTTTAGGACTTCTTCGAACCGTAACTTTGTGTTAAAATCATTATTTAAGAAAGTGCCATTCTGTATGGTACGATCATTCGTAGCGTTACGACTTCCCCGTTTTCCGATAGCGTAAAATAAATTTCGCAAATTGTAAGAAATTGGACACGGTCTACGCCACTCGGTAAAATTGAAATTTCACAAACAACAACCGAGGAGGCGCAAACCATGTTTGATACCATGGTACAACTTAATGGATCCGTGTTAAAGGGGGAATTGAAAAATTTAGTGAGAAGTAGAAGCAGTTTCATAACTGTCTTAGCGTAATCATAATACATGCCAAGGTCACAAACCCCGTATACATCGTAATATTATGATCGAAACGAACCAAAACCCTGCGAAAATTCTGGAGCCAAGCGTTCGTTCGCTCGATTTTCCACCTGCGACGATAGCGTCGAAGTTTACGCCCATCCTGAACTTTGACTTTCCGGTTCGAACG
>JBMNOP010000019.1:0-41964 GCA_050943135.1 Thermoguttaceae bacterium
GGTTTTATCACTTCCCACATTTCGTCCGATACTTTATATGGATTCTGCATAATGCCTCCTTCATGTTATTCCATATTGTTTTTATCGGATCATTGCGCAGTTTTATTTGATTTTTAGGATAGGTTCTTAGGCTATTTGGTCAATCTACGACGATCATCGGTCACCCAGCGACGCCGTAGATACGGAGCATCTGAGGTGGCCTCATTTTCCCGGACACTCAACGGGGTCGTATTGCAAAGCATCCTGCCCTTGATTTATCCCCCACGGGGCTAAATCAAGGATGGAAAACGAACCCCATCCCCTCCATTATTCTTGGATCCTTTCCCTGTGTCAAGCTCTTCGCCAATCCCTTTTTCCGGCCAACGCTCTGCCGAAAAAGAGTTCGCCGGACAGCGAGAATTCAAGAGAACCGTGGTGACGGCGGTTACAATAGAAAGCAAACCCAGCCGTCAAACGCCCTTCAAACTCCCGGATATTCCCATAAGGATTCCGGTAAATTTCCCCATAATTTGAGGTTCGCGGGGTCCATTCGATGAAGAGGTTGTCCAAAGCACGCCCCAGGTCAGGACAAAAAATTTCCGGCGTTCATCGGTCGAAAGTAGAAATATCTGCGAAAGTAGAAATTAATCGAACCTCCTCAACGATACCAGGAAAAGATTACACCTGAATCATCTACGAAAGTAGAAATTAATCGAACCTCCTTAACTCCTCGACGTATTCCCCCGAAACGTTCCGGATCTACGAAAGTAGAAATTAATCGAACCTCCTTAACCGGATGCCCGTGCCAAGCGAAACGGTTTATCTACGAAAGTAGAAATTAATCGAACCTCCTTAACTGGAAAATTTTCCCACGCACGCCAGGCAAATCTACGAAAGTAGAAATTAATCGAACCTCCTTAACTTTGGGGTGGCCTGTTAATGTATGCAGGATCTACGAAAGTAGAAATTAATCGAACCTCCTTAACCTATTGCGACACCCGCCGCTGGCACGAGGCATCTACGAAAGTAGAAATTAATCGAACCTCCTTAACTGGTTTACTCCAGTGCGACCAGTTTATACCATCTACGAAAGTAGAAATTAATCGAACCTCCTTAACGCTAGTAACAATGTCAACATATTCTTCCCATCTACGAAAGTAGAAATTAATCGAACCTCCTTAACGGCAGTCGAAACCAAAGTGTACTCGTCAATCTACGAAAGTAGAAATTAATCGAACCTCCTTAACATTATACCCAGGGCCTGGCTCAGTTTATATCTACGAAAGTAGAAATTAATCGAACCTCCTTAACGTTCCGGAACGTGAGTTGGTAGCCTGCCGATCTACGAAAGTAGAAATTAATCGAACCTCCTTAACTTCGAGCTCGGTTGAGGGCGTGGGTCTTGATCTACGAAAGTAGAAATTAATCGAACCTCCTTAACCCCGAAGGATGCAAATCGTACACACAGATATCTACGAAAGTAGAAATTAATCGAACCTCCTTAACCGGCAAGTATTCCGCAGGCTATTAAAGAGATCTACGAAAGTAGAAATTAATCGAACCTCCTTAACAGAACGCCCCGAACAATTAAAACATACAAATCTACGAAAGTAGAAATTAATCGAACCTCCTTAACAGAACGCCCCGAACAATTAAAACATACAAATCTACGAAAGTAGAAATTAATCGAACCTCCTTAACAACCGTTCTTCACCACCGTTTTTATCCTGATCTACGAAAGTAGAAATTAATCGAACCTCCTTAACACACCGTACTTCCTTTTCGCCTTTTCCGCGATCTACGAAAGTAGAAATTAATCGAACCTCCTTAACGATAAAACCATATCGTTTTTTACATATCAATCTACGAAAGTAGAAATTAATCGAACCTCCTTAACCACCGTTCAACAACAAAATCGCTATCAAATCTACGAAAGTAGAAATTAATCGAACCTCCTTAACTTGTAACACTGGCAGGGGACCCCAACGATCTACGAAAGTAGAAATTAATCGAACCTCCTTAACGTTCCTCACGAAACTCACCAAGCGGCTCATCTACGAAAGTAGAAATTAATCGAACCTCCTTAACGGCATAGATTGTGGCAAGGATTTCCGTGATCTACGAAAGTAGAAATTAATCGAACCTCCTTAACCAGACCTATCCCAATATTCCTTTAACTCAATCTACGAAAGTAGAAATTAATCGAACCTCCTTAACGTAAAAGAATTGTGGGAGAGCGATAAGTAATCTACGAAAGTAGAAATTAATCGAACCTCCTTAACTTTTTTTCGTCTGCCCTTTCGTCAAGGTATCTACGAAAGTAGAAATTAATCGAACCTCCTTAACACTGAACTTTTTATGCTCGGTCTTGCCCGTATCTACGAAAGTAGAAATTAATCGAACCTCCTTAACCGGAACCGTGGCCAGAGTGTGGCGCGAAGATCTACGAAAGTAGAAATTAATCGAACCTCCTTAACAAGCCCAACACGTTCGACGTTCTTTTGGCATCTACGAAAGTAGAAATTAATCGAACCTCCTTAACGTGTAACAGGTCGAGGATTTCGCGCAAGTATCTACGAAAGTAGAAATTAATCGAACCTCCTTAACGATTGTCGAGGCCGAAACCGAAACCGAAATCTACGAAAGTAGAAATTAATCGAACCTCCTTAACCCTTGGCTCGGGAAAATCGGATTTTTTTGTTAATCTGGGCGAATAACGTGAAGCTAAAAACAACCCCTTTTAACATTTTCATCCTTCCCTGCCTCAAAAACGGAGGAAATCCGGCATTAAGACGGAGGTTTGCAGGTCACCGGACGATGATCAAATTCTCGTCATCGTGGACGGCATACCCATACCTTTCTATTTTACACGAAGAACTCAAATTGAAAAGACACACGGAATCCGTTTCATCAAATTCTTCGGCAAAACAGCGGTTGATTTCGTTCACAACATTGTTCAGGACCTGCGGACTGTTTTCGATCTGGTAAACGGAGTATTGCATCCTCCGTCCGAATTTACGGAGAAACTTCATAAACCGGGTCCGCTTCTTGGTGTTCGAGACGTCGTAACTCACGATGATCATTTCCCATCTCCCCTCTCTTCCTATATGTCGAAGAAAGGATAAGCCCGAATATCTTTCCCTCGCATAAAGGCACGATAGTAACTCTGAATGTATCGATAAATCTCCTCTTTCCTCTCAAGCAAAGGGTGAAGAAGAATCGCGACGTAATCGGGGGATTTCTCCCATTTCAGTTCGACCCGGCCTTGGTAAACCTTGAAATCCTTCTCCTGAAACCGGTTCAGCCGGAACCCTTTACGAACCTGTAAATCGATCAAAGGACGGAACGGTTCCACCAGATCGCAAACCAATGATTTGCGCATATAAAAACAACGATGAAATACGCCCTGATACGTGTCGAAGCCATAAACCGAAAGGTACGATTCGATCAACGCGAAAAGGAGCGTGTAACCGATATCGAGAATCGAATTGATCGGGTCGGGCTTGATTCTCGGTTTTCGCCCCCGCCAGTCCAAATCACCGAACAGACGGCGGAAATAAACTTTGGACGCGCTTCCTTCAAATCCCATAATCTCGCGGATCGACCGACAATCCGAAAGCGAGCCGATGTAACCGTCCAAGTTTTCGATGACATCTTTCAGTTCCGGCGGTTTCTTCCGAAGGCGATTAAGAACTTCCCGCTGGTTCCGTATCTTGTTCTCGACCAAATACTTGGCAATGTCGAGAGAGTCATAACGATACTGCAAACGCCTTAACTCGGTGTTCCCTTCCCTGCGCGCCCCCAAGACCTCGTAAATCCGAAATCCCCCTGTCATCAGAACAATACAAAAACCGAATTGCTTTGCCCGCTGCACAAGCGGGGTCGAAACGGTCGTATGCCCGACGAGGAAAAGAGAAAACAGGCGGTAACAGGTCGACTGACACTTGATTTGCCCTTCCGGGTCACGAATCACCACGTTGTCGTTCTGGAAGTGAACTTTCTCGCCGCGGTTCAGGAAGGCAAAAAGTACCTGTCGTTTGGAAAAACCACCGACATCCAACATTGTGCAAAAACCTCCGTTATTCGATCAGGGAGCGATCGCAAAGGGAATGGTAAATACAGTTGGCACACTTTTTCGGGTTGACCGGTTCGAAGTCCTCCAATTGAAATGTGTGCATCGATTCGATGGTTTTTTCAAACTTGGCCAGCATCGCGGGATCATCTTCGGGAAGGGGGATATCGAAATTCCGGTTGTCGTCGTAGGAATAAAGCCGGATCTTGTTCACCTGATAACCCGCGTCCCGAAGGCCGAAACATTGCGCGTAAACCTGAAATACATACCCGTCATAAATGACGGTGATTTTCTTTTTTCGCTCGGTTAAAACTCCCGTTTTCACGTCGAAAACGTCGATCTTGCCGGTCAAATGGAATCGTTCACTGTAAACACCAATCCCCTGAAGAACGGTCCGACGGGTGGAATAACCGCCGGAATCGATCTTTTGATGGATATGGGTCCCCCCCAATTGACATTCGTCCTGGTAAAGGAGTGTCGATAAATCTTGGTAGAAACGATGAAAATAAATCGACACCGGACAGAAAATGAAGTCGTTCAGGTTCGAAATGCTGATCGGTTCTTCCATCACTCTTTACCGCAAACTCTGCCTTCTTTCCTCCAACCACCTCTTGTCAAATCCCTTTTTGTTGATTTCGTCTGCCTCGCTTTTGATATGGTACAGTCCTTTCAACGCGATGTGGTAGGCACCGTTCGCGTCGGCGTCTTGTGGAAGCGAACCATCGGTAAGACGGGAATCGAAAAACTTCCCTTCTTTGTTCTTGACCGGCGAGAGGATAAAGTCTTGATCTTTTCCTTCGGCGGTCGAGTTGGAGTACCGGAGCTGAAGCGTTAGGTTCAACAGGTTACAGAGGGCACCGAAAAAATCTTTCTGCTGTTGATCACAAAGACTGCTTATCAGATCTTGCCCGCCCTCGTAAGAAATACCATGTTTTTCAAAAAGGGTTTTCAGTCCCTCGGTGACGTTGACCGGTTTCACCACCCATTTTCCCTTTTCTTTCGATGCCGCCCAGCGAAGGTTGCCGTGGGTACAGACCTGCCAAGAAGAAGCCTTCTTTCCCCTACTCTCCGGCACCTCGAACTCAAAATAACTCTCTGCGGGATTGTATCGGAAAGAGCGAATTTTATCGCGAATCAGCCTTTTTGTTTTCTCGACACTTTCGTAACGAATACGCCCGAGCGGGTTGGTGAAACCGGTCGTCGGGTCGATTCTCGATGTGTAGGCGGCGGGAACGTAAAAGAGAATACCCGATTGATTCCGCATATCACGAAAACTCTCGAACTTTTGAGTCAGCTGGTACCCCTTCAGCACCCCGCCGGGCTCCGAAACTTTGCGATCCTTGAACACGAGGTAATTCAACTTTTCCAGAAGCGCCTTCTCGAATTTCTGATAGACCTGTTTTTCGACATGGAAACGCCCTCGCTTGAACCCCATGCTCAGGTCTTCCATCACGATCACCGCACTATGCTCGACCACGATCTTTGCGATTTCGTGGACGATCTGAGAGATGTACCCTTCTTTCAATTCTTTGATCGTTCCGATCGTCTTCCAGCTCTTCCGGCTCTTATCGCGTTCCTTCTCGCGCTGACCCAACTTTTCATGGTAGTCGTAGCGGTTTACCTTGTTGTCGCTTCGGGTATATTCCACCTGATTGAGCGACTTCTGGAGAAGAATTTTTCCGTCTTGATCGACCAAGGTGATGTAGATCAGGTTTCGTTCACCGCGATCGATTCCCAAAACCGTGAACCTTTGATTCGGCAGGCGGAGAGCCGAGAGAACGTCGTTATTAATGCCTGAATCCCCATCCGACTCCTGGAAATTTATCCCGAGCGGAACGTGAAATTTAAATTTAGGTTCGATGAACCGCTTGTCTTTGACAATATCGTGGGTTGCCGTTTTGGTAACCGCCCTTTCTTTCCAGCCGCGGGCGTCATCGGAGAGCTCGGACTCCTTCTTTTTCCCATTGAAGAAATCGAAAAGTTCTTTGTAGATTTCCGAAGGGATGGTAACCCCTTCTTCGGTCTGTCGATTCAAAAGAACCGAGCCCCGAGCGTGCGTGGACTTTTTCTCCCCGTCTCCTTTTCGATAAAATAGTTCCGCGCCGCCGCAGAGCTGGATAACCGTATTTTTCAGGTTCTCGGGATCGAAAACCATCTTCCAATAGAGGGTGTGGAGGTTCGGTTTGCCATAAGAGCGCTCGGAAAAATCCTTGTTATAGATTTGGAAGAGGAAGATTTTCCCTTCATCAACCAGTTGGATCAATGCACTGCACGGAATCGGCTCGAAGGTAATTTTGTACGACTGCCCCTTTACATCGTTCAAAAAATCGCTCCAAGTGCCATATTTATCCGGTGCTTCAAAATCATAGGCGATTTCGCTCTTGTATTCCCGGATACGTGCCATATAGTATTCAATGTACTTTGCCAGATCTTCCTTGCGGAAATTTTCTTCGTTCGGAAGGAAACTCTGACTTTTTCGGATTCGATTCACTTCCGCCGGAAGGTGTTTGTTTTTCAATTCCTCCAGAACCTTGTTCTCACCGTTGGAATCTTTTCCGCCTGTTTTACGAACCGTTTTTCCGTCGATCTGCATCAAATTGGGAATATCTCTCGCAGGTTTTGAGACCTGCTGATAGACCATTTTCTGATAAACGTCACCATCTCCGGAGCGGGAAATATTGTCAATGTCGGGTTTGTTTTTGCTGTTGAAAACACCCAAGTAGTAATTTCCGCCCCTCAGGAGAATGATACACCCTTTTGCTTTTTCCACACTCTTCGCCCAACCGGTACCCAGGATCGGGTTTCCGAACGTGAGCTTGTACTTTTCAAGCTTGTCTCCGGGCTTTTGAGTTACATAATTCCGAATTTTGTTGTACAGCGGAATAATTTCACTCAAAAAGTCGGCAGATTCACTGACTTCGCCCAGAAAATCTTCGTCTTTCGAAATGAGGAGCATCTCGATTTTGTGATAAAAGTCGAGAACCGCGTCAAGGAACTCCTTGATCTTTTCGATATCGGCTTCGCTCAGTTTTACATCGGAACCATCCCTGACAAGCAGACCTTTCAGAGATTCATAAGACTCATCGATCTTTTTCCGAATATCACCCATATCCCAATAGGAATGGATGTTCTCAACGTCAAGAGGTGCTTCTCCGACTTCCGACAGATATTGATTCTTCCGTTCCAACGCGTCGTTCAATTCTTTGAACGTAAAGAACTTCTTTTTTTCGCAATCGGCTTTCTCCTTCTCGGTTCCGCACGTATCTTTTCGAATCTCCATCAGTCGGTCCCAAGACGAGAAGAGTTTGTGCGAAATCTTTGAGAGGTCGTTCTTGCCGACCCTCATTTTTTCCTGGTCGTGTCGGTTGAGTCGCACCATCGCTTCGGAAAGCCGTCGGATCGGCGTCTCCGATTCTTGCAATTCCAACCTTTCCACGCAAAAATTTCGGAGAGATTCGATAAGATCGTTGTCACTTTCGAACGGCTCGGGACGGAACGAAAAGGATTCCCTATCGCTGAGAATCTGCTTGTACAAGGGAACGAATCGAGGAAGTCGTTCCTCCGGATGTTGCTGATTATGGAGATTCACGAGCTCATTAAGCCCCTGAACCTTTCTCGTTCCTTCGCTTCCCGAAACGCCCCCCAGAATCAGGTTATAAAAGTCGATTCCGGACTGTGTCAGCGTTTTGTTGAAAAAGTCGAGCTTGAAAACCTCATTCAGGGAGCTTGCTTTTCCCTGTAATTCCGCTGCAAGATTACTTTCGACGGTTTTGATAATCCCGGGGTCTCTTTCCTTGATTTTCCGGAAGACCTCAAGGTTGTTCACGAACTTCGGAAAATTCTCATGAACAACACGGTAACCGATGGCCGTGGCTTCTCTCTTGCCCGAGTAAATGTTTTTCCGATTTTCATGAAATCCCTTGAGGTAAGTGGTAAATCCCTTAAACTTTTCGACCAGCTCGATATCCGCGGAGGAGTAATTATTGTTGTTCTTCAGGAACTCCGGCAAGAGCTCTTCTATGAGCTCTTTGTCAAAAATTTTGTTGTAAAGTTCCCTGTTTCCTCCACTGGAAAAAAGCTTAGCAACCTGTTTCCTGTAAGATTGCGCAGCCCCTTCAAAGGAATCCTTATCTTCGGTCGCGTCTTTCCTTCTGTCCCACTCCTCCTTGAGGTCGGTCCAATCGATCTGACAGTCTGCCAGGGCTTTTTCAATGAAATCCTTATGGTAATCATTGATCAATTCTTTGAGTTCGGCGAATTCGGAGGCCCGGTCTTCGTCCCGCTTCAGGAAACCGCCACTTTCGATGTTTTCCAACGTTTTGCCAATCGGTCGAAGCTCAAACCGTAATGTCTTCGAGATCGAACGCCGTCCGATGAACCGATTCAGCCAAGAACCATTGTTGTCGTTCGCCATAAGAAACTCCTTCTACCCGTTTCAGTGAAACGGGTTAAAATCGAAACCGTGCGAGATTCACCCTGCCCGGGAGGGGTGTTCCGGCGCGATCCACAAAGGGAAAAAGCCGCTCTCTCTTCAATCGTGAAGATGTCGTATTATATACGAGATAGTCTGGAACAGTCAATCAACTTTGGAAAAAATTTTTCCGTTTTTCATAAACACAGATGCCTTTGACCCTTTAAATTACGTGAAATCGGAAATAAAATTACCGTAAAATTTTTTCTGATTTTTCAAAAAGAAGCGGCATTTATTGAACTACATTTGGGAAGGATTTTCCTCTTTGATCCCAATACGGACCCATTTCAATCACCGATTCGGTCAGATCCTCGGGGTCGTTCCCAAACCGAATCTTTCGGTAAAAACGGAAATGGCGCGCCGTCTGGTTTTTCGACCGCAACAGGTGTAAAATAGGCGGGACAAGGTGTCGGACGCGGAGCGTTCCGGCAGAGGAATGGCTTTTTCCGAAACATTCAAAATTTGCGTCCTCTCGGTTTAGACGGGTAATTTATGGCTTCATCTCGATCAAAGGTTTGGCTTCTTTACGTTGTTCTGGTCTCGGCACTCGGCGGGTTCCTTTTCGGGTTCGATTCCGGCGTCATTTCCGGTTGTGAAAAGGCAATTCAGAAAGAATATGGTCTTTCGGCGTTCCGGCACGGGTTTACCGTATCGATCGCGCTGATCGGCACGGTCATCGGGGCGTTCGGGGTCGGCCGTCCTTCCGACCGGTTCGGCCGCAAACTCACGCTGGTCGCGCTCGGGTTCCTCTTCCTGATCTCGGCGGCCGGCTGTGCGTTCGCACCCGACTGGCTCACGCTCGTCATTATGCGCGGGATCGGTGGGCTGGCGATCGGGGGCGCCTCGGTGGTAGTTCCCCTTTATATCGTTGAAATCGCCCCCGGCCCGGTTCGTGGACGCCTGGTCGCGCTTAACCAGCTGAATATCGTTTTTGGAATCCTCGTTTCCTACATTTCAAACTATTTTGTCGCGCTGGCCATCGACCACGGAACCTGCGTTTGGGACTGGTGCGCACAGCTGGCGAACCGCCTGACCTCGTCGCCGCTCGGAGCCGAATCGATCAAATGGCGGCTGATGCTCGGAGTCGAATCGTTCCCGGCAATCCTTTTTATTCTGCTGCTGTTCACCATCCCGGAATCACCCCGTTGGCTCGTTCGGGCCGGCCGGAAAGAACGCGCGCTCGACGTTCTCCGCGGAATCGGTGACCCGCAACCGACCGAGACGCTCGCGAATATCGAAGAGACGCTCGCGACGGTTCAGAGCGGAGAGGACGTTCCGCTGTTCCAAAAGAAATATCTTTGGCCGATCTTCCTGGCCTGGGCGGTGGCGATGTTTAACCAGCTTTCCGGAATTAATGCGATCAACTACTACGCCCCACGCATTTTCGAGCAGTTCATCGGGGCACACGCCGCGTTGGCGGCAACGGTCGGATTGGGGTCGGTCAACCTCTTCTTTACCTTCGTGGCCCTCTTTTTCATCGACCGCTGCGGACGCCGTGCCCTGCTGATGTTCGGCGCGATCGGCACGACGTTGATGCATTTCCTTGCCGCGTGGCAGATCTCGCTTGGCGAAAACGCCTGCGCGCCGATTGCCATTACCGCGATTCTCGGATTTGTCGCCTTCTTTGCCGTCTCGCAAGGGGCGGTCGTCTGGGTCTTCATCTCGGAAATTTTCCCGAACGCGGTCCGAGCCAAGGGACAGGCGCTCGGCAGTTTCACACACTGGGTGATGTGTACGCTCATCTCTTGGGCGTTCCCGATCGTGGCGGGCCTTTCCCCGTCGAGCGGCAGTTATGCGTTCGGATTTTTCGGGTGCATGACTCTCCTGCAATTCTTCTTCGCATGGAAATTGATGCCCGAAACGAAGGGGGGCACCATCGAAACGCTTGAAAAGGAGGTTCTCAAATGAACGGTCGGCTTACCGAGCTCTTTCAAAAGACGTTGGAACTGAAACATGACCCCGACCGTGTCGAGATCGACTGGTCGACCCGCATTGCGTTCGATCCGGCCGATAGCCGATGTCGCCGGGCTGCTCGCTGTTTTTGCGCGATACTCGAGGAAGAAGCGCGTCGGGTACGGATCTTTCCCAACGAGCGGATCGTTTTGACCCGCGGCGTGAAGAATCTGCCGAAACGGTATCCCGACGCCGAAATGGAAGTAATGCGTAAAAACGCCTATTTCCACGAACTGGGAGTCGTCTTTAATCTGACGGTCGATTATCCGGCGGCACTCGCCCAGGGGCTCGACGTACTGCGTGCCAAGGCGATCGTACGTCGCGCCGCCGCCGAAGCGGCCCATGACCAAGAAGGAGTCGATTTCCTTGATGCGGCTGTCGCCGGTATCGACGCGGTCTGTTCCCTTGCCGACGCCTATAAAGAGGAAGCGCGCCGCCGGGGGCGACACGAGATCGCCGATCGGCTCGAACAGGTTCCGCGCCGCGCGGCCCGCACATTTCCCGAAGCGCTCCAGATGGTTCGGATCCTCCATTTCGCACTCTGGTGCGAAGGAACGTACCATAACGGGGTCGGCCGAATCGACCATTATTTAATGCCCTACCTCCGGGCCGATCTCGATGCCGGTCGGCTGACCGAAGAGGACGCACTCGAATGGCTGACTGAATTCTTCCTCACGTTCAATCGGGACAGCGGCCTTTACGTCGGGGTTCAGCAGGGGGACAACGGTCAGTCGCTCATGCTCGGCGGTTGCGACCCCGAAGGGAACGAGGTTACGAACCTCCTGACTCGGATGGCGCTTACCGCCAGCGGCAAGCTGAAACTGATCGATCCGAAAGTCAACCTGCGTATCACAAAATCGACCCCGCTCGACCTCCTCGAACAGGCGGCGCAACTGACCCGGCTCGGACTCGGATTCCCGCAATACGCCAACGACGACGTGGTGGTTCCCGGCCTGGTCGACCTGGGCTACGATATCAAAGACGCGCGCAACTATACCGTGGCCGCCTGTTGGGAATTCATCGTTCCGGGGGTCGGTACCGATATTCCGAATATCGGAGCGGTCTCGTTCCCGGCGGTCGTCGATGCGATCCTCCGCACAAAAGAGGCGAAAGAAACGGCCGACTTCGACACATTCCTGAACCTGGTCCGTGCCCGCCTTTTCGCCGAAGCCGACAGAATCGATAAGAGCCTGGCGAAAGTCGATATGCTCCCCTGCCCGTTCACCTCGGCCCTCTGTGCCGGGCCGATCGACCGGGCCCGTGACCTTGCCTCGGGGGGAAAATATAACAACTTCGGAATCCACGGCACGGGGTTCGCCCCGGCGGTCGATTCCCTGGCGGCAATACGCGAGCTCGTTTTCGAGGAGAAGAGCGAAACGATCGACTCGCTCGTTCACGCGGTCGACACCGATTTCGAAGGAAACGCTCCGCTCCTGGCCCGCGCCCGCCGCGCCCCGAAACTGGGGAACGACGAGAAGGCCGATGGGATCGCGGTCAAACTCCTCGGTTGGTTCGCCGATTCCTGGTCCGGACGAAAGAATTGCCGCGGCGGCATCTACCGGGCCGGAACCGGTTCGGCCATGTACTATGTCCGCCATCCGCTCGAAATTCCCGCCTCATGTGACGGCCGACTTCGGGGCGAACCGTTCCCGGCCAACTACGCGCCTTCGCTCGGGGTCGCGGTCAAAGGACCGATTTCGGTGATTCGCGCATTTACGGAGCCTGACCTGCGCCGCACGGTTAACGGCGGACCGCTGACCATCGAACTGCACGATTCGATTTTCCGATCCGACGAAGCGGTCGGGAAGACGGCACGCATGGTTTGCTGGTTCGCCGAACGCGGCGGGCATCAGCTCCAACTGAACACGATTAACCGCGAGACTCTTTTAGACGCGCAAAAGTACCCGGAACGGTACCCGCACCTGATCGTCCGTGTCTGGGGCTGGTCAGGCTATTTCGTCGAACTCGACACCCCCTATCAGAACCAAATCATCAAACGGGCGGAGATGCTCCTTTGACTACCGGTCTGCTTTTTGAAATCCGGGAATTTTCCCTGTACGACGGGCCGGGGATTCGGACAACCCTTTTCCTGAAAGGGTGTCCGCTCCGCTGTCTGTGGTGTCATAATCCGGAAGGACTCTCGGCCGAGCCGGAAATCCTTTATGCCGAACCGCGCTGTACCCGTTGCGGCGCGTGTGCGACGGTCTGCCCGCGAACCGAAGGGGGGCAAACACCCCGACTCTGTGCGGGGGAACAGGTCTGTGGCGCGTGCGCCGAGGTCTGCCCGAGTAACGCCCGTCGTCTGTGTGGGTTCCGAATCGAGCCGGCCGACGCGGTCAAAGCGGTGCTCGGGTCGCGCGATCTCTTTGAACCCGCGCGCCCCGACGACGAACGGGGCGGGGTCACCTTTTCAGGGGGCGAACCGCTCATGCAGACCGATTTCGTCGTCGAGACCGCCGAACTCCTGCGGCGCGAGGGGATCCATACCGCGGTCGAAACGTGCGGGTACGCCGACCCGGAACGCTGGCAAAGACTGATCGACGCGGTCGATCTGGTGATGCTCGACCTGAAACACCCCGATTGTGCCGAACACGAGCGCTATACGGGGGTACCGAACACGCCGATTTTGCGCAACTTCGCGCGACTGGCCGAATCCGGGAAAAAGTATATCGTTCGGATCCCGGTCGTCCCGACGGTCAACGACGATTCGGTAACCATCGACGCGTACGCTCGTCTCCTGAACAATGTTCCGGGCCTGAAACAGGTCGATCTGCTCCCCTACCACGCTTCGTCGGGGGGAAAATACCGGTTGCTCGGTCTTACCCCCCCGACCACCTTTCCGGAACGGGAAATTCCCGAAGAATTTCCGACAAAAATACCGCGGGCGAAAAAGATCATTTCCTAAATATGGGACCTTATCGTCGTAGGAAAAGGAAAGAGCTCCGCTCGATGTTCGCCTGAACCGACCGACTCTTGCACATGAACCGCTGTCTGCGTCGGTCCCGGTCCCCGAGAGAGAAAAGGCGGCTAACCCCTGCGAAGGCTGACGCCCTTTTCGGCAAAAAAGCCCGGGGTCAGAAGAGGATTGAACCGATCCGCACGATCGTCGCCCCCTCTTCGACGGCGATTTCGAAGTCGTCGCTCATTCCCATCGAAAGCTCGGTCAGATTCGCATCGGGAAACGCATGGCGCGCCTCGTCAAAGAGCAAGCGGAGCCGGGCGAACTGTCGCCGAACCTCGTCGGGGGTCGACGCCAGACCGCCCATCCCCATCAGACCGCGGATTTCCACTCGTTCCCTCTTTTCGAAACAGGGGGCGACCTGTTCCAAGAACGATTCCGGTTGGAATCCATGTTTGTTCTCTTCGCCGGAAATATTCACTTCGAGAAGAACGGGAATCTTTTTCGGGAACGGCAGAATCGACTCTTCCCTCGGAAAGGAACGGGTCGTCGGATCGTTCTCTTCACGCATAATGCGCACGATGGTCTTGAAAAGTTCGAGGGTATCGATCGAATGGATCAGGGAAACGTATGGGAGCAGACGCCGGACCTTGTTCCGCTGAAGTGGGCCGATAAAATGCCACTTTATCAGGCGTGGATCGGGATAAGGGATTTCGCCGTCACTCTTTTGAGAAGCCTCGTTCAGAAACGCCCATTTTTTCAACAGGCGGGCAACACGGCTTTCTCCGAATTCGACGCAACCCGCATCGAAAAGGGCTGCTTCCATCCCTTCGGCGCCGGTCACGTATTTTGTGACCGTGACAAGTTTCACCGATTCCGGTGTTCGGCCGCTTCGTGTGGCAGCCTCGGCAATACGTTCATGAACACGCCGAAGTTTGTCGGCGGTTTCACGTCGGAGCTCATCCCATCGATTCTGTTCCATCACGTTCTTCCTCAGAAAGGTGACTGACCGAGAACGGTCGGGGCGTCGCCTATGCGTATCGGAACGTCGACCGCGGGAGACGGAAGCGGCGACGGCTGATAGCCATGCGACAGATCCCCCATCGGAGGTGCCAACATCGCGGAGGGGATCGGCGAACCGACGGCGGCAACCGTAACGCCGGCCGTGTTTTGAGGGGTGGTCGGCGAAGATGCACGATGACCGTAGGTTCCCTGATAGACGATCGGCCCGCGGTTCGCTTCGTCCGCGGACCGACCGGCGCGGGTCGAATCGACAACGGCAACCTGCGCCCCTTCCGGCGAGAATCCGCTCGGCAGGGCCGAACCGACCCCGGCATCAAACGCGACATGGAAATCTTCCGCTTCGATATTATAACCGCTACGCGGCATCGCCACAAACGAGTTCAGCGGGTTGACCGGAGTGTTGCCCGCGCCGGAAACGTCCGACGGGATGTTCATCGCCACCGCAGGTGTCGGAGGCACGGTATTACCGTCGATCGTCCGACCAAAAATATCGTAGGGGTAATCGACCAGTTTGGCGACCGCGGGAAGTTGCGCCGGATGCCCGGCGTTGTGCCAGGCCGAAATCCAGTCGGTCCATCGAATCTGCAAATCGCCCAGGTCTTTGTACCCGTAATACTTTTGCACCGACTCGGACCAGTTGCCGTGTTGCATCGCGTCGCGCGCGAACTCGATCAGACGACGATGCCCGCCGACGGCGATCAGGTATTCGCAGACCGAGAACCCCTGTGAGTAGAATGGCATCATGTCGGACGGGTACTCGGAAAGAGAGACCATCGTATTAAACGGAAGTCCGCGACGTTCTTGAAGAAATCCGATTAACATCGAGCGGTAATTGCTTCGTTCGACATCAGCCTCAACACTTGTGGCCGCTCCCTCGTCGATCCAGCGGGGAACCGGACGGCAAAAGTAGGTTGCGAAAATCGTGTGCGAGACCTCGTGCGGAACCACCGAGTCGAGAATCCGCTCCTCGGTCCCCTGCACCGACATTTTCCAGCCGGTCACCGTATTGCCGACGAAAGTAAACGTGGTTTCCCCCCCGGCCCCCAGATCGGGTCCCGACTTGACACGGATCGGACAAGGGGTCGCCCAGGGCTGAATCTCGGTTCCGAGCCAGAGTTTCGCCAGGCGTGACCGGCACTCTTCGGCACACTGAGCAACCCGGTTCGCCAGATCGGCGTTGGCCGCGGTCACCACAAAATTTCGCGTGCGGCACTGTGAAGCTGCAGGAAGACTGCCAACCTCCGCAAGAAGGAGGATGAGGAACGCGACACAGAAGATAAAGCGGAAAAATCGATTGATACCAAAGACGCGACAAGCCGTTGCGGCCGTCTTAGTTTCGTTTGTCAAAGCTCGGACCTCCCTGTCCTTGCAACCTCCGAGTGGAATTCGATCTTGACCCGCGGCATTTCCGGTTCGGTGCGCGACTTTGCTTTACCGCAGGCGGTGAATGGGCGAGTTTAACGATTCGGGAAAATGGAGAAAAGGGCAATTTTCCTACCGAAAGGGCCGAATCGCCGCCGAAACAGGTAAATTCGGGAAAGACCAGCGAGGGAGCTTTCCCACCGCCGCACTCCGCTATGCCGAGGCCGATTCTTTTTTGAGACTCTTTTCCGGGGGTGGATGAATAGGTATTCATGTGGTATAATTCCGAAATATCACTACATTCAGGCAGTCAGCAGTAAAGGATTGGGAAAGATGATCGACAAATTCAGCAAAGAGAATCTCGATTTCGGCATCACGTTCGACGACGTGCTTCTGGAACCCCGATATAGTGAAGTCGTTCCATCCGAGGTTGACGTCAAAACCCAGCTCACCAACCGTATCTCTCTCAATATTCCGATCCTCAGCTCCCCGATGGACACGGTCACCGAAGGGCGTATGGCCGTCGCCCTGGCGCAGGAAGGCGGTATCGGGATCATCCATAAAAATCTTTCGATCGACGCGCAGGCCGAAGAAGTCGTCCGAGTCAAGCGAACGGCAAACGGCATCATTCGCCATCCGGCCATCCTCACCCCCGACGCAAGCGTCTGCGCCGCGCGCGACATTATGGAAGAACAGAACCTCTCGGGTGTGCCGATTGTCACCTCGACCGGCCTTCTGAAAGGGATCATCACCCGGCGTGATCTAAGGTTCCTCGAAAATTGGGACCAGCCTGTTTCGGCGGTCATGACCAAAGAACCGCTCGTTAAAGCCACCGGCAGTCTGACCCTGGCCGAAGCCGAAAAGATCCTGATCGAAAAGAAAGTCGAAAAGCTTCTCCTGGTCGACGAAAACAATCACCTGACCGGACTGATCACCATCAAAGATATTGATATGCTCCGACGTTACCCGAACTCGTGTAAAGACGACGAAGGGCGGCTAAGAGTTGGCGCGGCGGTCGGTGTTCTCGACTTCGAGCGTGCCGAACGGCTGATCGCCCAAGGGGTCGATATTCTGATCGTTGACAGCGCCCACGGCCATTCACGTAATGTGCTCGAAACGGTCAAAACGATCAAAAAGCAGTGGGATATCGACGTGGTTGCCGGAAACATCGCGACCGCCGAAGGAGCGAAAGCGCTCATCGACGCCGGTGCCGATGCCATCAAGGTCGGGATCGGACCCGGTTCGATCTGCACCACCCGTGTTGTTTCGGGGGTGGGGATACCGCAGATCACGGCCATTCATCGTGCGGCACTCATGGCCGCCGACGCCGGAATCCCGGTCGTCGCCGACGGCGGGATCCGTTTCTCGGGCGATATTGTCAAGGCGATCGCCGCCGGTGCCCGTGTCGTGATGATCGGCAGTCTCCTGGCAGGGTTCGACGAGAGTCCCGGCGACATCATCCTCTATCAGGGCCGCTCGTTTAAAGCCTACCGCGGCATGGGTTCACTCGGCGCGATGATGAAAGGATCGAGCGACCGCTATTCCCAGAAAGGGGCGCCCGCCAGCAAACTGGTTCCCGAAGGGGTCGAAGGACGTGTTCCTTACAAGGGGAAACTGAGTCCTTACGTCTACCAGCTGATCGGCGGTCTGCGTGCCGGGATGGGCTACTGCGGCACAGCTTCCATCGAAGAACTCCGCGAGCAAGCCAAATTCATCCGGATCAGCCCGGCCAGTGCCCGAGAAAACCATCCCCACGGCATCGCCATCACCCAAGAAGCCCCAAACTACAGTGTTGGGGATTCCCACTGCTAAGGGAGAGGGGACTCAGGATAGCAGGAACCCGTCACCCATACATTCTTTGCGACATGGCAGGTGCCGTACTGCAAAATACCGCCGCCTGAACGGAACCTCTCCCCCCGGGAAATCGGTAGGAAACGATGAGCATTTCGGAAGAAAAAGCCAAAGGGCGGATTTACACTCCCGAGCATATCGTCAGGAACATTCTGGACTTATCAGGTTATGTCGGCACTGACATTCTGCGAAAGCATGTGATCGACAACAGTTGCGGAGACGGCGCTTTTCTTGAAGAGATCGTCAGAAGATACTCCGTTTCGGCTGTAAACGCGGGATACGATGTCCGAACCCTGGCCGAAGAACTGGGTCGGTACATTCACGGCATCGAAATCGACGGCGAAGAGAGAAATAAGGCCGTCGCACGGGTTCAAGCCGTTGCCCAAAGCTTCGGAGTCGATAATGTCCGATGGGATATTTTGCACGGCGATGCCCTAACCGAAAGACGGTTCGACGGCCGGATCGATTTTGTGCTCGGGAATCCTCCCTATGTGCGTGTCCACAATCTGGCCGACACATACGGCACGATCAAGCGTTTTCGGTTTTCCCAAAACGGGATGACCGACCTGTTCATCGTCTTTTACGAAATCGGTCTCAACATGCTCAAAGCAGGGGGAACGCTCGGCTACGTCACGCCGAGTTCTCTCTTCAACAGCAAGGCAGCCGGCGAGTTGCGGCGACATTTGATCAGCGGAAAACTTATCGCGTCCGTCGTGGATCTGAAACATTATCAGCCTTTTGAAGCCACGACATACACAACGATCATGGTCCTTAAAAAGGGAGGTGAACGAACCGAAAACCATGAGGATCTCGTACGATATTACGAATATGACCCCGAAAGGAAACAAGCACGATTGGTTTCCGAGCTGACGGGCGATGATTTTTATATCAACGGGGATTTCTATTTCGGAACAAAGCAGACGCTGACACGAATGGCAAAGATACTGACGCATGACGCAAAGAACCCCGAAATCGACGTCAAGAACGGCTTTGCGACCCTTTGCGACGATTTTTTTATCGGGGATCGGGCCTTTAACGAGTTTGTCATTCCGGTCGTTAAGGCTTCCACCGGAAAACGATCAACCTGTTTGTTCCCCTACGACCGTGCCGGCAAACTGATCCCCTATGGCACCTTGGAAAAAAACCGTTCCGTGATCGATCATTATCACAAAAACGAAACACGGCTTAAAGAAAGAAGCCTGACCGATCGAAACGAGTGGTACGGATTCGGTCGAACCCAAGGGATACAGGATGTTTACAAAAAAAAATATTCCGTATGCCCAATCATCAAAGGCCTCGAAGACCTGAAAATCACCCTTTGCGACAAAGGGGTCGGAGTCTACGGAGGGCTCTATATCCTCACCAATATCGGGGAACAGGCGATCAAAGAGGTTTTGTTGACCGACGATTTTATGGAGTATGTTTCTCTCCTGGGAAAATATAAAAGCGGCGGCTACTACACTTTTTCGTCAAAGGACCTGAAACGATACCTCTGTTACAGACTGTCGGAAAGGAATGATTTAGAAAAAAACAACCGCTTTTGACAACGGTCGAGGGATCGTTTGATGGTGCCTGAGGGCAGGGACGGAAAGCAAAGAGAAATTAAGATTCTTTTGCCATGACGTTTCCGGTGACCTGAAGGTGCGGATTAGCGATCCGCAACACATAGAATCGGGAGATCAGGACTTCCAACCCCAATAACCCGTTGTCGTTGCGTGACAAAAGATCAACCTGCCGATTTTCGAGGGGTATCGTCTTGCAAGAGCAACAACCCAAGGCTACGCATATCGTTATGGGGCCCGGGAGACACAATCAGCCTCCTGCCCGGCCGGCTATCTCTCTGCCGAGGGGGTGGCATTCTCTCCCCCGGCGTGGTAAGATAATTGACGAGCGGTTCACTGTCACGCTTTTGAAAAAGGAAGCATTATGCTCAAAGGAATATCCCCCCTGATTTCTCCTGATCTTCTGGCGGAACTCAGTCGTATGGGGCATGGAGATGAAATCGTCCTTTCCGACGCGCATTTTCCCGCGCACACTCTCAATTCGCGGGTTCTGCGCGCCGACGGACTGACGGTTCCGCAACTGCTCGATGCGATTCTTCCCCTCTTTGAACTCGACGCTTATGTCGAAGCCCCGGTCGTCATGATGCAACCGGTTCCCGGCGACACGCTCGACCCAAACGTCGAAATTCGGTATCGGGAAATGATCGACCGCCACGCGCCGAAAACACCAAAGATCGCCCGGATCGAACGGTTTGCTTTCTACGAGCGAGCAAAACGGGCCTATTGCGTTTTGCTGACCGGCGAAACTGCCATCTACGGTAACGTGATCCTGAAAAAGGGCGTAACACCGACGGAACCGCGTGTTTGTTGAAAAATGGGACGATGACACAAAAACTCCTTGTTCTGGGCGCGGGAATCAGCGGACTGGCGGCAGCGCTCCGGCTGCGGGAACTCGCTCCGGACTCCTCGGTTTCGGTTTGGGAAAAGTCGGGTCGACCGGGGGGCGTTCTGTATACCGTCGAGCGAAACGGGTTCCAGTTCGAGCAGAGTACCGACAATTTCATTACCCTCGTTCCGTGGGGGCTGAACCTCTGCGCCAAGTTGGGAATCTCCGATCGACTGGTCCGAACAAATAATCGCGATCGACGTACCTATGTCGTGCGCCGCCGTCGTCTCTATCCTCTTCCGGACGGCTTCATGATGCTCGCGCCGACCCGACTCTGGCCGATGGTGACCACCCCGCTCCTTTCCCCTCTCGGGAAATTGCGGGCCGGGTTGGAACTCTTTCTGCCTCGCCTGAAAGGTGATCCGGACGAATCGATCGCGCAGTTTGCCCGGCGTCGACTCGGGCGGGAAGTTTTCGACCGGATCGTGGAACCTCTTTTAAGCGGAATTTATGCCGGCGACGCCGAAAAGATCAGTCTGATGGCGACCCTGCCCCGGTTTCGCGAGATGGAAAAAAAGGATCGTTCCCTGATTCTCGCCATGACGAAAACTCAACGGGCGGCACGCCAGGCGAAGCGGGAAGAAGAGTCGGGCGCGCGGTATAGCATGTTTATAACGTTGCGAGATGGCCTTTCGTCTCTCGCCGAAAAGTGCGTGCAGGCACTCCCGCCCGGAACGATTCGCTATCATCGTACGGCAACGCGAGTCGACCGTGTCGCGGCCGACGGCGACAGGACGACACGATGGCGGGTGACTGCTGCCGACGGAACCGAGGAAACAGTAGACGGGCTTATTTGCGCGCTCCCTTCCTCGATGGCGGGTGATCTTTTTGCCGAATCGGCGCCAGCGGTTGCCGAGTTCTACCACTCGATCGAACAGACCGGTTGTGCGGTCGTTTCTCTGGCGTTCAGCGAAGAGCAGATTCGACGCCGATTCCACGGAATGGGGTTTGTCGTCCCAACCAAAGAGGGAGGCTCGATTATCGCCGGAAGTTTCAGTAGTCATAAGTACCCGCACCGCGCACCGGCAGGCTGGGCGTTGCTCCGTATTTTCGTCGGCGGGGCACGGGCCCCGGGTTTGATCGATCTGCCGGACGACGCGCTTTTGCGTCAGGTACTCGACGAACTCGGACCGCTGCTCGATATCGAAGGAGGACCGTCGGAGGTCGAAATCTCGAAGTGGCCCCGGGGAATGCCGCAATATCACCTGGGACATCTCGAAAGATTGGCTCAGCTTAACGCCGCGCTCGACCGCGAACCGACCCTGGCGCTTTGTGGCAACTCGTTTACCGGCGTCGGGCTGCCGAACTGTATACGTACCGGGGAAGAAGCCGCGGAAAAGGTGGTAAAGTGGTTCGTATCGGAGTGATCAGCGACACGCACGGGAACGAGCGTCTGATTCGTCAGGCGATGGAAATCTTCAAGGAGCTCGGCGTAGAACGAATCCTCCATTGCGGTGACTTGTGTGTCCCCTCTCAGGTTAAAATATTTAAGGAGATCCCGACCGATTTCGTCTACGGCAACTGCGACTCGTGCGTTCGTGGTTCGATCGAGCAGGCCATCGAAAAATATGGAGGGACGCTCCACGGCGATTTCGGTTCGATCCATTTTGGGGGGAAAGATATCGCCTTCATGCATGGGCAGAGCCGAACCCGTCTCTTGCAGGAACTCAACGGCGGCAAGTGGGATCTGCTCTGCTACGGGCATACACACCGCTATGAATTCTCGATGTACGGCGACACGATTCTGCTCAACCCCGGCGCGCTGGAACGCCGGCACGAAGCGCCCGGTGCCGTCTGTGTCGAGCTTCCGAAAATCGATGTTATCCGGATCACTCTCCGATAAAAGGAATGACGATGGAGCCTTTACCTCATTTCTTTCACACGGTACTCTTTCAGCCGGAAATACCGGAAAATACCGGCGCGATCGGACGGACCTGTGTCGGAGTCGGTGCGAAACTCTGGCTGGTTCGGCCGCTCGGGTTCCAGGTCGATCAGCGTCGGCTTAAGCGTGCCGGACTCGATTATTGGCCGAACCTGAAATGGGAGATCGTCGACGACTGGGATCATCTTCTCGACCGGATCGCCGAAGAGAACGGGGTTGCGCCATCCGAGACGCGCGGATTCACCCGTCCCCTTCCCGACCGGTTCTGGTTCATGACCAAACGCGGGGTCGCTAATTACACCCAGGTTCGACTCCGACGCGGAGACGTCTTCGTTTTCGGGGCGGAATCGACCGGACTGCCGAAAGAGATTCTCGAAACCCATTCCGAGCGATGTCTGAAAATCCCGATTCAGCCGGGAATACGTTGTCTGAACCTTTCGGTCTCGGTCGGGATTACCCTTTTTGAAGCCAGACGGCAAGTTTACGAGGCATGAGCGATGTCGACATTTCCCCCCTATTTCCTCTTTTCCCTTCGTTTTGAGGCCAAGAAGGTTCCCACGGGAAAGGTCAAGCTGACTCCGGAATACCTCGGTGAAAAATACGAGTTCCCCGCACTCTGGGAGTTTACGCCGCAGGCGGCGACCTCAGATCGAAAACTGTCGTCCGCCGACAGCGAGTCAAATCGAGGCGCCGGCAAAAAGGTCGGACAGCCGGAATTCCATTTCCGTATGGGGTGGCGGGAAGACGGGCTCTTTCTGACGGTGCTGCTCGCCGGTAAGAAGTTCCCGGTCCAGGTCAACCCGCGCAAACTTGAGGCGAGCGATTCCTTCTCGTTTATGCTCGATACCCGCGACGTACGAATCATTCATCGGGCAACAAAGTTTTGCCATCGGTTCCTTTTGACTCCGGCCGATCCCCGGCACTCAAACCAAGCGACACGCCCTTCCGTGGTCTGGCTTCCGATCCATCGGGCGAAGGCGCATCCGAATCCGGTTGATACGTCCCGTTTCGAAATCGCGTGCGACACCCAACCGGGCGGCTGGTCCCTTTCCCTCTTCATGCCCGGCGACACCTTAACCGGCTATGACCCGAAGGAATACTCGCGAATCGGAGTCGGTTTTATCCTGTTCGATAACGAATTCGGATCAATTTCTCAGCAACTGCCCGACGATTTTCCTGTCATGGAAGACCCGAGTCTCTGGGCGGCGGTCGACCTGATCGAATGAAAAAGAACCGAAAAGTAAAAATTTGGGATATATATTGAAGGAAATTCCCTTTAAGATACAATTAGGAAGAGCAGTTTTACCTTCGGATCCGGCACCGTAAGTAGCACGGGGTTTCTCTCCCGACGGCCTGCCGAATCGGCAAGGAGTTTAGAGATTTAACCTTCTGAAAGGGGCGATATGTCCGAGAGACTCGAAAAAATCAACGCGATGTTCTATCCAAAATCCGTAGCCGTTATCGGCGCTTCGGCCAGAGTCGGCAGTGTTGGCAACGACGTGGTGAAGAATCTGGTTTCCGCCTATTCCGGGACGATCTACCCGATCAATCCGAAGGGGGGCGAAATCGAAGGCCGCCAGGTATATGCCAAATTGACCGATATCCCGACCGAGATCGATCTGGTCGTCGTCTGTATCCCGGCCAAAGGGGTAATCGGCGTCGTCGAACAGTGCAAAGCGAAGAACGCCAAGGGGATCGTCGTGATCTCGGCCGGGTTCAAGGAAACCGGGAAAGAAGGCGCCGCGATGGAAAAAGAACTCACCGCCGCGGTTCAGGACGCCGGAATTCCGCTCATCGGGCCGAACTGTCTGGGGATCATCAACCCTGAAGCCGGTATTCAGCTGAACGCCAGTTTCGCCAGCAAAATCGGTCTTGCCGGGTCGCTCGCCTTCATTTCGCAGTCGGGCGCGCTCTGCACCTCGGTTCTCGATTTCGCCGTTGCCCGGAAAATCGGGTTCAGTAAATTCGTCAGTTACGGTAACAAAGCCGATGTCACAGAAGTCGATCTCCTCGAATACCTCGCCGACGATCCCACAACGAAAGTAATCGCCCTCTATCTCGAAGATATCAGCGACGGCGCGAAGTTTACCGAAATCGCCCGCAAAATCGTCTTCGAAAAGAAGAAGCCCATCCTCTGCCTGAAATCGGGCCGTAGCGCCGAGGGGGCCAAGGCGGTCAGCAGCCATACCGGCTCGCTCGCCGGTTCCGACCGCGTCTACGACGCCCTCCTTCTCCAAGCGGGCGTTCAACGCGTCGACTCGATCGAAGAACTCTTCGACCGCGCCTCGCTCTATACTACGCAGCCGTTCCCGAAAGGGAACCGTCTGGCGATCATCACCAACGCCGGGGGCCCCGGGATTATGGCGACCGACGCCGCGGTCAAAGCCGGTCTGAAACTCGCCGAAATCTCACAAGAGACAAAAGACAAGCTCCTCGCCCTCAAAGTCGAAGGTTCCGACGCACCCCTTATCCCGGCCGCGGCTTCTCTCCGTAACCCGGTCGACGTGCTCGGTGACGCGAAGAGCGACCGTTACGAAGGTACGGTTAAGGTCGTGATGGAAGATCCCGGCGTTGATATGGGGATCGTCATTCTGACCCCGCAGTCGATGTCCGAACCGGATCTGGTCGGTGAAAATATCCCCGCGGCTGTCAAAGACTGCGGCAAACCGGTCATTTGCTCTTTTATGGGTGCTGCCGATGTCGAAAAGGGAATCCATGCCCTTCTCGAACGGGGTGTTCCGAACTACTCGTTCCCGGAAAACGGGATCAACGCCCTTTCGGCCGCCGTGAAAATGGTCAATACCCGGGCCATGGCCGGACGTACCTATTCGGAACTTCTCGATTACGATAAAGCGAAAGCCGCCAAGATCATCGCCGATTACCTCGGTAACGATAGCGAGAAATACCTGACCCAGGCCAATTGCCGTCCCCTTTTCGAATGCTACGGTCTTCCGCTTTTGGCCAGCGGTGTTGCCGCTTCCGCCGACGAAGCCGCCGCGATTGTCGAGAAGATCGGCAAAAAGGTCGTGATGAAAGTTATGTCGGCCGACGTGAAACACAAGTTCGACGCCGGTGGGGTCATCTTGAATGTCAACGGTACCGACGCTGCACGCAAAGCTTACGCCGACATCTACGCCAACGTCGAAAAGGCGGTTCCGGGCGCGAAGATCGACGGAATCCTGATCGAGCAGATGGCCGGAAAGGGTGTTGAAGTGATCCTCGGTTGCAATCGTGACGACAAGTTTGGCCCGCTGGTCATGTTCGGTTACGGCGGGACTTACGTCGAACTGTTCAAAGACGTCGCGTTTCGTCTCGCCCCGCTGTGGAAGGCAAGTGTCGAAAGGATGATCCGCGAAATCAAGGCGTTCAAAATCCTTGACGGGTTCCGCGGCGCCCCGAAAAAAGACATCGCCGCTCTCGAAGAAACCCTTCTGCGCCTCTCGGCGATGGTTTGTAACCATCCCGAAATCGCCGAATGCGATATCAACCCGCTCATCGTCCACGACGAAGGAAAAGGCTGCTCGGTCGCCGACAGCCGCGTGATGCTCAAGCGGAAGTAATTCCCACTCCGCCCTGGCAGCGCAACGACAACCCGCCCAAAATCATGAAAACGGACTTTGGGCGGGTTTTTGTTACGCTCCCCGTCCGTTGATCGACGCTTTTTTACATTTAACCTGTACGTCTTCCTTTGTCATCCAACCGACCTGCGACTTGACGCCGACGAGAAAATTTGATAGGTTCGAATGCAGGGAATGTCGATTCGCAATATGAAATACGGGGTGTGATTTTTCGCCTCTTTCCGTCTCCGCAGGACAAAAAGAAAGAAAAAGATATCGTACCCTATCGACCCGATAGAGGTAAGCCCATCACTTGCCGATGGGCAGACCGTACATACAAAATAAATTGGGAATGATAAATCAAGTTGAACATCTTCCGCGGAATCATATAGTCAATCGGGGAAGCTTTTACACACCGGAAAAATTTATCCGTATTGCGGCGGAATGGCTTAAAAAACACCGATTGAACGATTCGTATATCATTATGGATACATCGTGCGGTTACGGTGCGTTTTTTCGACTTCAGTCCTATTTCCCCGGTAATCGGTATATCGGAAACGACATCGACCCCGTCGCCTCCGAAGCCGCGAAACGGAATTTTCCTTTTATAACGGTATTCAACACGAATGCGCTCTGCCGTGTCCGCCGGGCGATGTTCAACCTTGATGACGAGCCGGTTTGCATTGTCGGAAATCCGCCCTACAACGATGTTACCTCGCAAATCGGTCGCGAGGTTAAAACCGACAAGCACGAGACCGATAAAGATATCCGGTCAAGAGACCTGGGACTTTCTTTTCTTAAATCATATTCCAAACTCAGTGCCGACTATGTTCTCATCCTACACCCTCTTTCGTATCTGCTGAAAAAAACGAACTTCTCCTCCGCAAGGACTTTCTTCGATCATTATAAAATCCTCGAATCGATCGTGTTTTCCAGCCATGAGTTTGCCGACACTTCGCGAGCAGGCGAGTTTCCGATCATCATGGCCCTTTACAAAAGAACTCCCCGGGGAGGACTGACACGCGGTACGGTTTTAAATTATCTCTTTCAAACAATCGAAGGACATTCCTTCTGTATGGCGGACTTCGACTACATCGTGGATTATATCCATAAATACCCCGGTCCGACCCGTTACACTCCGGAGATTCTTTTTTATACAATGAGAGACATTAACGCACTAAAGCGTTCGAGGACGTTTATACGAGAAAGATGCGCAAATGCCATTGATGTCGATCCGGCAAAACTCGCATATTATTGCTATGTAGACTTGTTTAAGAAGTATGCCTCGGCCCCCTATTGGATGGGAAATTTTGATGTACCGTTCAATGCAAAGGAATTCAGTCGATATACGGACGATATTCTCGCACTGTCCAAATCCCTGCACCCGGAAGTTTTCGGCAAGCAGGATCCCCCCCCGGAAAAAGCCGAGCAACGGGTTAAAAAATATATTCGGGACGTCCTGAATGTGAAACGAAAGTCCCCAAAACCTCCGCAAATTATAACGCAGGGTTAAACCATTCGCCCTTCCTTGATAAGAGTCAACACAAGCGTAGGGGGTCGGGGACAGTCCGGCTTGTTCCGAGCACGGAACAGGGATCTACCATAGGACGTTTTGCTCGCTTCTGGCGCTTGGTGTGGGTGAACTTCCATAGGGGGAGAGCAGAAGCCCCCTACGGCAACCGCAGCAGCATCAGCGCCCCGATAAGCCCTCCAAGGATGAAACCGAGGACTTGGATGGCGCCGAGACTTTCGGCGGCGACGGAATTGACCAGGGCGTGAAATTCGCGAGGGTCGATTTTGCCGATCTCTTCGGCAATCAGTTCGCCAAGATCGATCTTTTCGAGCACGTCGGGAAGATGGTCGCGAACAAACGACTCGATCGACGGCCGAACCGAGGGAATGAACCGGCTGTTGAGCCATTCGGTCATTTTGGGAGAGTCGAGAAAACGGTCGACCGCACCGGAGGCACCGGTGCGCAGATTGTCGTAGACCTTTCGTGCCGGGATCGCCAGAAGGTCGAGGAGTACAGGCTTGTGCGGGGGTGGCATTTTGTCGATCTGGGCCGAAAGGGCTTCTTTCAGCGTGGCTCGGAGATACTCGAGAATCTGCTCGGCCGCTTCACGGCGGAATTCTTCGGACTCAAGACTCGCCGAAACACAGTCGCAGAGACGGTCGGCGATCTTTTCCGGATCAAGGAGTTCCGACTTGATCGCTTCCCCGGCCTGAACGCCGATCTGTTTCTGATTACGCGGAACGAGCCCCTGCGGCCAGACCGGGAACCAGCCGATCGGTTTGTAAGGGCGGAAAAGCATTTCGATCGCCAGCCAGTTCGTCAGAAATCCAATCGCCGCGGTCAGGGAAACCGAAAGAATCGCGCGGGCGGGGCCGGAAAGTTCGAAATCGGTCAGACTGCCCATGACCAAGTCAAACGCGAGGAAAAGAAGCGCCGCAAAACTGAAATAGAAGCAGAAGACTTCCAGAAACGCAAAAACACGTGTCGCCGGCGAAAGATACCGGTTGCGGAGCATCGCAAGACGTTTACGGGTGCCGTCGAACATGGCATCGCTTCCGTGAATGTGGAAAGGCCAAGAGAAAAAGAGACTCTCAGTCGAGAAATTTCCCTTCCTTGAGAAGTTGCGGAACGTACTCTTCCGTCACGTAGCTGAGCCCGGCACTGATGAGCGCTTCAACTTCGAGTTTGAACCCGTTGGAAAGCATCATATCGATCTCTTTCTGCCACGCCTTCTTTTTAGCGAACCAGGGGTATTCGGCAATCTGTTTGGCCCGTTTGCGGTCGGCCTCGCTGAGCGAGATTTTCACACTGTCGGAAAGATGGCATCGCTCGAAATCGCGGCTGCGAACCCCGATAAACTGCGCGTCCGGAATCGCCATACGCTGCGACTCATAGGCCAGGTTGATCGACCCCTGTTTGATCACACTGTAAATGTAATACCCCCACGGATCGTTATCGAGCAGGCAGAAGATCGGCAGACCGAGTTCGTTGTGAAGACGGTTCAACAGACGACGCACCCCACGGGGAGGTTGCCCTCCGCCGTGGGTTAGAATACAGTGGTGTTTCTTCCAGAATTTGTCTTCGTTGAATCGCCCCCAAACGGTGCCTTTTTCGACATGCAGAACGAATTTCGCTTTGCAGTTTTTGAACTTGATCACGTCCGGTTCGACAATTGAGGGGATGCCGTAACCCCCCGAACCCATGCGGGAACAGTCGATGTCGTCGCCTTTATCGTTGATCGTGATCTCACCGACCATGTCGCCCTTCTTGTCGGCGAACAGATGGAGCTCTTCCCGAAGCGAGTCGAGGAGGACCTCGCAATCTTCGATGATCGGATCACATTCCCCCTGGTCGACAAAGGTCGGTTCTTTCGTCGGGCGAATGTCGTGCTTGAGCATGTAGTACAGACCACGAATACTGGTGGTCTTTCCCATCTCGATCAGCTTCTTTGCACCGCCGGCAACCAGACAGGTTTGCATAAAACTCTTGGCTTGCGAAAGATTGAAAAGTTGACGTTGCGTCGTCTTATGCCCCATTTCGAGGATCCGTTTCGACGCGTTGAATTTTACGTTCGAAAGGGACCGAATCGGGATGTCCATCGCGGGCTCGCGACGGCCGGTGGTCTGACGGTGTATCTGGTCGGCAAACCCGACAATTTGTTGGACCGTACGCCTATCCTGCGTTGAAAGAGTCGGTTTCGATTCCGTTTCGGGGTCCGGCTTCCTTTGTGCCATTCAAGACTTTCTCGTTTTTAGTTTTCGACGATGCGTGTTTTCGAAAGGGCTTTTTTGAGCTGTGCCAGCTGCGCCTCGTTCTCTTTAGCGGCAATTGTCGTGTCTTTGAGGTAGAGAGTTTTCAACCCCTGCATCTCGGCAAGCCGGAGATATCCGTCGATCGAAATCCCGTTGTTCGAACGTAGGTCGAGCACCTTCAGCTTCTTGAATTTAAGAACCTGGTCGATCCCAGCATCATCGATTTGCACGGCGCGGGCAGCAAAATCGGTCATATCGGGATTGTTCTCGGCAATCTTCGCCAGCCCTTCATTGGTCAGCGGAATGTTGAAAAACGTCATTTTGGTGAGCCCTTTCAGGGCGCCGAGTAGATCGGTCAGCCCCTCGGCATCAACACTCGCCAGTTCCGAAAGTTCGATCGTCTTAAGCCCCTGCTGGTTTTTCAACGCGGCGATGCCGGCGTTCGAGATGTTCATGTCGCGCAACTCGAGACGCTCAAACTGACGCTGGGAAAGCCCTTGAAGCATCGCGTCGTCTACCCCTTTGCAACGGAAGAAACGAAGGCCCGTCAGAGAAGGGAACTTCAGGAAGGAATCGACCGACTCGGCGTTAATATCATTGCAATCCTGGAATTCAACGTATTTCAGTTTCGGCGCGTTGACAAGATGTCCGACACCGGTATTCGAAATCATGAACCGAAAATAAAGCTGTTCGAGTTCCGGAAGTTTCGCCAGATACTTGGCTCCGTTGTCGGAAACGTCGGGACACCCGCGGACATCGACCGTCTTGAGGGTGGCGACTTTCGCGATCCTGTTCATCCCGGAATTGGTGAAACTGTTGTAGTGAGCGCGTAACTCGGTAAGTTTCGGCATCTTTTGCAAGATTTCAAGCGAAGCATTTTCCAACTTGAGGTCACGCCGAATATCCAGAAATGTAAGTTCCGGAAGTGTGGCCAGCATTTCGAGTGTAGCGTTACCGATATTGGCGTTGTTGATCGTCACGCTGGTGAGCTTTTTGAGGTTGGCCAGAGGAGCGCAGGTTTCGTCGTCGAAGGCGCTTCCCTCAAACGAAACCGTTTCGAGATCGGCCAAGCGACCGATCAGTTCCATATTTTCCGGGGTCAGATTGGCCGTGGGGGGTGCGGGTTCCCCCTCTTCCCCTTCCATGGGCGCGGTTTCGTGTTGACTGGCGGCGGCACTGGCAGCCAGCGTGATCCCGACGATCGCGCCCCCCCTCCCCTTCTTTACCGACCCCTTGAGCGAAGCAATCAAATCTTCAGCGGCTTTCATGTCTTCGGCAGAAGCCAGTGGCTTTTCCGCCTGTTTCGCGGCCTCGGCGGCACGGGCCCGCGCCGCCCGGGCGGCGGCGGCTTTCTTCTGCGCTTCTTGTCTCTGTTTCTGACGCTGATCGTAAATGTCCGCGAGTTTTTTCTCTTCGTCCGAGACCTTTAAAACGGGAGCGGAAACGACGAGTACCGTGGTGTCGGGGCCGGTCGGGTCGCTCCTGTCGTACTTGTAGGCGACGATCGAACCGTCGGGCCTGACGGCCGAAGTTTCGTCACAACCGGTTAAAAAAAGAGACGCACCGCCGCAAAAGAAGACAGCCGACATCATTCTGCAGAAATTCATTCTAGAGACTCCGACCAAGGGATTCACGTTGACGAGCCGTGGGAAGAAACACACTCCGAGCTCCTTTTCGGCACGGTCCATTCATCTGTTTTATGGTTTGTTGACGGAGGGATCGGGCAGAGAAACCGGCAAAGCCGATATGATTGCCTCCTTTTCGCAATCCCCCTTGCCCCCATTATAGCTTAAGAAATCAAAATTAAAAGTCTCATCCCAATTTACCGCAAAAAAAGGGGTTCCTGCGAATGACAACGGACGATCGGAGCGAAAAAGAAACACGCGCAGCAAGGGTGCCGGGAGAAAAAGGGGTGCGGAAATCCCGACCGGTAGGCAAACTTCAAAGGAACGGCGAGATCTTTTCGGACAGTTCGTCGGGGGAAATACCGGTCACCAAAAACTTTTTTTGCGGCGAAGTGTCGCCACAGACCAATTCGATCTGAGATTTTTTCAATTTGAGCGATTTGGCGAGTACTTCGACGATCATCTTGTTCGCTTTCCCCTTTTCCGGCACCTGGGTCACAAAGACTTTGAGCGCACCGTTCTGTTCGCCGCGCACCTCGTTCTTCTTGGCGCCGGGCCGGGCCTGTACCGGCAGAATTACGCCGTCGGGCTGTGGGAGCAGGTCGATCATCGAAAACACCTCTTGAGGAGTTGGATCACCCACAAGAGAAGCGCCATCACGACTCCCATGGCCAACATGATTGCCGTGATGAACGGCCCGATGAAAAAATCGTGTGTCCGAGAAAGGATCGATGGCCAGAAAATGATCAGGGCAAGGGCCGCCAGGCAGAGAAACGGCCCGTAAGGGATCTCTCGCTCGGAGCGGAAAAAGAGACGTACCACCCCAAAGACCACCCCGGCCAGCGGAGCGAGAAAGAAGAGGATCACCCCCCCCTGCCAGCCAAATAGCACACCGAGAAACCCCATCAGAACCACGTCCCCGAACCCCATCGCCTCGCGGCCGAGAACCGCCCCACCAATCAGGCGGACCCCCCAGACAAGGAGCATCGAAGCTGTCATGCCGGTCAGCGCCGAAAGGAGCGCCGTTTTCATCGCCTCCTGCCTTTCAAACGGAGGGGCGGAATAAAGGAGCCAAACAGCCGCCAGAGCGGCCAGGCCCAGGATCGGAAGGTAGATCGTCGCCGGAGACTGCCGCAGTCGGCGCAGAAAAAGAAGACCCCCTCGCTTGAACCCGAGACGTGGATACCAGCGTCGATCGAGCAGGGCAAAGACCCAGAAACCGATCGCCCCGGCACAAAGCATGAACCGGGGCACGTCGGCCGCGAGATGCGGAAAGGCAATCAGCACACGGGGAGAGACCACACCGACCGCAATGTCGGTTCTATAGTCGGGCATCGCCGCGCCGGGGAAAAGGGTCATCAGCGTCACGGCAATCACCGTGGCCGGGATCATCACCAAGTCGGGAATCACGTAATGCTCGAAGTCGATCAGCGAAACAAGCACCATCACTGCCAGGGCAAAGGCATGAACGAAAAACCGCGCCACGGCGTTCCCGCCGTCTCCCCCGCAGAGCAGCTCGGGCTGCCACACAACCTGCCGGTAAAAGAGCGCCGGAAACGCGACGGCAAAAAAGAAAACGGTCAGCCAAAAGCGTGTCTTCGGCCGGCTACGGCAGTTGAACAACCGAGCTCCGGCGTCAACCGACACCCCGACCACCACCCCACAGAGTCCCAGGAGCGGGTAGAGTAGGCAAGGCGAAAGACCGGTCATCGTTCCATCCCCTAATCGGTTGATCTTCCTCGGTTAACCGAACCGGTCAGCCGATCGCTTTATCGTAGACGCGAAACGTCTTGTTGAGAATCGCCCCGCCCCGTTCGAGACTCCCGCGAGAATATTGATTCGATTCCAAAACCCAAGAGAATTCAACTTCCTGAATTCCCCAGGCCAAGACCCGCGGCACGAGCGCGTTGACCAGAACGAGCCCCAGCCCGAGCATCTGGTATTCGGGCAGAACGTTGGTACTCAATATCCGGAGTTTCTTGATTTTTTCCTTTTTCCGCAAAAGTCTGATGAACCCGAACGGGAAGAGTTTCCCCTTAATTGCCCGGATACGCGGGTTGTAGTCGGGCAGGCAAAAAGACGCACCGACAATCTTCCCGTCTAATTCGAGGGCAACGACCAGGTCGGGGACAATCAGGAACTTGAGACTGAATGCCATGTCTTTGAGTTCGCGGTCCGAAAAAGGAACGAACCCCCAGGTATTTGAGAGGGAGTTATTGTAAATCCCAAGAAACGCTTCGACGTCGCGACCAAAATGTTTGATATCGACGTAACGGACTTTGGCCCCCGTCCGTTCTTCGATACGGTGACATACGTCAAGATACTTGTCTCGGACACCCGGAAGCATGTTGATTTCGCCCCAGAAGGAGAACAGGTCTTGTGATTTGGCGAAACCGTAATTCTCGACCAGGGTTGCATAGTAGGGTGGGTTGTAGGTCATCATAAAGAAGGGGGGCGAGTCGAACCCCTCGATCAGCAGACCGACCGTATGATTCATCGACGGGTTCATCGGGCCGCGGATAGTCGTGCAACCGCGCTCTTTCAGCCAGGACGATGCGGCATCGAAAAGGGCGTTTGCGACGTCTTGTTCGTCGATCGAATCGAAGAACCCAAAGAAGCCGACTCCGTCGTGATACCGCTGCAGATGCCCAACGTTCAGGATCGCGACGATTCGGCCGACAACCTCCTTTCCACGATAGGCAAGGAACGCCTGACAGGAATTCTTCTCGTAGAACGGGTTTTTCGAAAACCCGACGAGCCCCTTTTCGTCCATACGAATGTTTGGAACCCAGTTGGGGTCGTTTTCGTATAGTTTGAAGGGAAAATTCAGAAAAGCGCGACGCTGACAAAAGGTCTTGGCCTCAACCACTCTCACTTTTGAATCCGATGTTCTTGATTTCGTCATCATACCGTCTTAATCTCTTGGGATTGATAAATCTTGTGTAACGCCGCCTGTCCGGCCGAATCACGGCGTGCCAGTCCCGTAAAGGGCCCGCAATGTGATCTCGGTCCACGTTTCGAAACGACGGCCGCTTGCCAAAAGCGTTTTGATGTCGTAGAAGCCCGACTCAATCAGATCCGGCTCTTTTGGTGTTACACAAGGCGCTTCGAGTTCGAAACGGTGAACAATCCCCAGATGAACCTTGCCGACCTCGTTTTGGTCGTCGTTGATCAGGCCGACACACGACTCGACGTAAGAGGATTCGAGAACGACCTCTTCATGGAGTTCGCGCAGAAGCCCTTCCCGGTAGATGTCGCGACCATCTTTCGAACCCACGGCCCGCGCGTAGTCGGTCTCGTTGATATGGCCGCCGACACCGACACTCATCAGGTTATGAAGGCGAGATTCACCCATGCCACGGCCTCGGACATAGGCAAAAACCGACTCACAACCATCGGGATCACGGTGGGTGAAGAGCATGTAGGGAATCAACTGTTTGAAATCGGGGTTCGACTCCATATCTCCCCGACGCGCAAAACGCAGATTCACCGGCTCGAAGAGCCGCGCATAGCGGCTCGGCTCGGCGCAGAACCCTTGAAAGTACCCGATCGAATGAAGCAGATCGGTCGGAACAACCAAGATCTGCTCTTCATCTTTTACACTCACCGTCATTTTGCTCTTATTACCGCCTACCCGACTTACTTCGCTTCGGCCATTCTGTCGAGACGGACTTCCAGATCAGCGACCGACATTACGTTTGGCAGAAGCATCTGCCCCTGTCCGTTGAGAACCATCATCATCGGCGCGGCCTGCAGACCGAGTTTGATGGCGGTTGGGCTGTTGGTCACGTCGAGTGCGTTCCCCTGAACAAAGACATTCTTCCAAGGCATCACACCGATGATTTTGAGAATTTGCTGAACATCTTCGGGGCGTTCGTCGAGAGATATGCCAATGACCTCGACTTCCGGCCGCGCGGCGATCTTCTTCATCAGGTCGAAATCTTCCTGATTGTAACTCCAGGAGGCCCAGCAGAAGAGAACAGTCGTCTTGCCGGTGGCCAGGGAACCGATCGCCGCGCCGTCGGTCGTTTTCCAATCGGCGGGCAGATCAAACGTTTTGCCGATCGAGCTGAGACGTGCGACCGCCCCGGCGGCTTTCTGACCGACCGGTTCGTTCGAGAAATCCTGCGCCACGGTGCTGTAGTAATTGAGCGCGCCGTCATTTTCCTGGATATACTCCTGGTCGAGAGCGAGCGTCATCAGAGCTTCGGCTGCGGCCTGGGTTCTTGGATATTCGTCGGCAAAGGCGACTAAGTTCTCTTTGTACTCGTCGCCGGCGTTCATCTTATCGCCGTCGCGAACCGACTGATCACTCAAAATCGCGTAGTAACTTCCGCCGATCTGACGCAACCGGATAAAGGCCGTCAGTTCGCGGTTGCTCCCTTCCTTTTTAAGAATTTCATAGAGCCCTTCGAGCTTCTTCGCCCCGTTGGGATAGTTTCCCAGACGGATTTCGCTCATCAGGAAGTTGGCACTTTCACGAATGAAGTTGTCCCGTTCCTGCGGAAGCTTCGTGGCAATCTCCATATAGAGATTGAAGATTTCTTCACACTTGGCGGCAACCTGATCGGGAGCCGTTTGTTCGAGTTCGGCCTGTGCCTGGCGGAGACGATCGGCCCATTCGGAGTAATCCCCTTCGGTCTCGGAGATCGCACCGCCGCCGGCATTACCCATTGCGGGGAAGAAGACCGAGCTGACCGAAATTTGGCCGCTGTCACTGCCGAACGGCTCGCCTGTCGGAAGACCGACCACTTTCCAGACGTCGCCAACTTTTACGAGATCGCCGATCGTGATCTGGTGACTGCGCGATTCTCCTTCGGTGGCTTGCATCAAAACGACGCCGGCATTGAAGTAGATCGGCAGATCAACCTTCAGGCCGCTTTTCCCTTTCGGCAGAAGTCCGGGATGGTTCCCGTTGAACGCCCCCCACTCGACACCTTGCGGAAGCCTGAGGCTTGAGGCAAAGGAATTGAACCCGGAATCGACCGAATCGACCTGCTTATTCAGCTCATCGGCAATCGGGCCGGTGATCCCGAGATTTTTGATGTCCTCTTTGGTCAGAGCGACTGCCCAGTAGCGGGCCAGGTCGCCGGTTGCGAGGGCTCGAACCACTTCGGCCGTCGTCTCTTCGGGTGTCGTCGACACCCAGGCGATTCCTTTCGTTGTCCGTTTGCCGACACGCGTCCCGGCATCGCCGAGACAGCGTCCCACACCGGTGATCAGGTCGTCGCGAAAAACCTCGATTCCGTTACGATAGAAACGAATCTCTTCGATCTTTCTGGAATCCTTGCTTGTCGCCCGTTGGCAGAGAATGCGAAGAGGGGTACTGCCGTCGGGACCGTAGAGAAGTTTTCCCTTGTATCCGTCCTCTTCAAAAGCAGAAAAACCGCACTTGGACATTTCATCGGCCGAGGGCAGATCGACTTCAATATCGGGCAACGACGGTTTTTGTTGTAACACACGTTCCACCGTCTGAGCCTGTGCCCAAACCGTCGGCATCAGCAAGAGCCCGGCAAGCAGAAAATGAAATCGAATCCCTTTGAATAAATGGCTTTTCATAAATAACCCCCAGTTATTCCGTCCTCTCTCAATTGGCAACCTACCGCAATTCGACGGTAAGCGCCGAGATTATCATTTATTTGGGGGCTTGTTGTCAATATGGATTTGCGAACAAGAGAAGAATGGAGAAAATGGAGAAGAAAGAAAAGCCTAAAGTCTCAAACCCAAAACCGCAGCCGCGCGATCAAAAAGATCGCGCGGCCGGGAAAGGAACTCAGGAGAGAGAGTAATTAACGTGCCAAGCGGGCTTGGCGTGCTGTAGCCGTGGCAATGCGGCGGGCGTTACGGGAAGCCTGAGCCGGAGTTGGGCGAAGATTGCGCTGCACCGGAACGCTCATCACCTGCTCGTTGTAGGTGTAACCGTCGTTTGCCTGAGACTGAAGCTGACGGCGTGATTTCTTCTGGCCGAGCGTCTCGATTTTATCATATCTCACATAGTCGGAACCTTCGAAAGCCGTGCCGTTGGCCAGACTCGGATTCACCTGGGCGCGGGGAGCGCGTTGGGGGGCCGTCTCGGCATACTGATAATCCCCGGCCGGTTGCGGATTGGCAGCGTAGTAACCCTGATATCCGTAATAGGGGTTTCCGCAACCGCCGCAGGGGTCACCGACATAGTTGCCGCAGATATCGCACGGATCGCTGTAACATTCTGCGTACGGGGGCGCGCAACCGCAGTCGGCGTAGGTGCCGGTGCAGAAGAGGCTGGCGACCCAATGGATCGGGGTCAAGACGATATTGACCGCGCCCGAAAGAATGCAGCCGATTCCGGCAAAGAGGCCCTCACCGCAATAACCGCCATAATAACCAACATTGCAGGCATCGTAGCAGCCGTCGTCGCCGTAGTAACCTACCCCACCGTAAGCGCCGACACCGCAGGAAGGTGCGCAACTCGGCTCGCAAGCCGGGGCACAACTGATTTCCCCCGATTCATAGCAACCGACACCCGCATATTGAGCCTGAGCGTTTTGGAGACCTCCCCAGCAAAGGAGGGCAAGCGCCAAAGCAAAGAGCGAAGCCTTGAATTTCATTTTGATACTCCCTTAAAACTATGTTCCCTTGAAATGAATCCCTTTAATTTTTCCTTCGAGTAAGCAAATCTCACGGGGAGATCCCTTCATCTGGAACAACTTATCGACGAATCATAAAGCGAAAATTCACTAAAAACAGAATAATCGGAAAAATTTAACAGATTTTCCGAAAGTCAACCCCGCCGCTACCCAATGGAAGGGGAAATCATCCCCGCGTCGATCCGTAAAAGAGCGATAGCAGGCGCCGAGCGCTCTTGACATATTCCCCCGTTCGTTAGAAAATAACAGCATGGGATGTAGTTGTTGGGATGGAATCTTTCGCCCGGCGTAAAAACTTCTTGGAGATAAAGATGGTAAGCCCTCTGAGCGGTGCGCCGTTTCTCAAACGGGAAACGAAACCACTTGCCGAACCTAAGCCGAACCAGGCGCTGATCGATGCGATGACCAAGAGCATCGACGCCAGTCTAAAAGACTGTTGGTCGATCCCCGATTGGCCGAAATGGCGTGATGCCGCTCACGATGTCAAGGCGTATACCCTGGCAAACCTCGAAAAGCTCCTGGCTCAATTTGCCGACAACCTCGAAGCGAAAGGGGTCACGGTCCTCTGGGCGCGCGACGCCGAAGACGCCAATAAGATCGTCCTCGACATTGCCCGGCAAAACAATGTCAAAACGGTCGTTAAAGGGAAATCGATGGTCTCGGAAGAGATGGAGCTCAATAAAGCGCTCGCCTCTATCGGTGTCAAAGCCCTCGAAACCGACCTGGGAGAGTTCATCGTACAACTGACAGGAATGCGTCCGACCCACATCGTGACTCCGGCAACCCACCTGAGTGCCAAAGAAGTCGGGGGAGTCTTTCGGGACAAACTGGGGGTTCCGTTCACCGAACAGCACGAAGAGCTGACGATGATCGCCCGGCACCGTCTTCGGAAAGAGTTCATCTCGGCCGACCTGGGGATCAGTGGCATCAACATCGCCATGGCATCGACCGGCACATTTTGCCTCATCGAAAACGAGGGAAACATCGGCCTTTCGACCACTGCGCCAAAACTGCACGTCGCCCTGATGGGAATCGAAAAGCTGATTCCCGGTCCGGAATATCTCCCCCTATTCCTGAATATGCTCCCGCGAATGGGAACCGCCCAAAAACTCACATCCTACACACATATTTTCAACGGGCCGACCGAAGGGCGAAAACTCTATGTGGTCATCATCGACAACGGACGAACCCGTGCGTTGGCTTCGCCGAAACATCGGAAAATCCTTCATTGTATCCGTTGTGGGGGGTGCATGGCACGCTGCCCGGTCTATCGCCAGGTCGGTGGCTGGGCTTACGGTTGGGTTTACCCCGGACCGCTCGGCGTCGTTTTAACGCCGCAGCTCCTCGGTTACGAGAAAGCCGGAAAACTTCCGTTCGCTTCGTCTCTCTGCGGTGCCTGTTCGCAAATCTGTCCGGTCAAGGTCGACTTGGCACACCAGATTGTCCGATCTCGCGCCGAATCGGTCGAGGCGCCGATCTCTCCGGCCCATTCGATCGCCGAACGGCTGATGTGGAGTTCGTTCGTCTGGATGATGCGAAAACGCTGGCGCTATGATCTTGCCATGCGATTCGTGAAGATCGGCGCACGCCTCGCGCCTCTCCTTCCCTATCACCCTTGGCTGATGGGCCGATGGACACGCGGCCGCACCATTCCGGCAACTCAGAAAGAGGGTTCTTTCGGCAAATGGTGGAAGAAAAACCATAAGGATTAAGTTCTATGGATCATCGCTCGCTCCTGCTGATCACCGGGATTCTTGTCTTTCTGATCGCGGCCACCATCGCGGTTGCGCTCCTTCGCCGCCGCAAGGACTCGACCATCGATATTTCGATTATCGATACTTGCCGAAGCCGCATTCAGGCCTGGTGGATTTTCTTCGGTCTTTTGGCCTGCGCATTGATCCTGGGAACGGTCGCCACGACCTTCTTTTTCTTCATGCTTTCGTTCTGGGCTCTGCGTGAATATATTACGTTGACTCCTTCGAAACTCGCGGATCATCGAACCCTCTTTCTTCTTTACTTTATTTGGACACCGCTCCAGTTTTTCCTGGTCGGGGTGAACGACGAATGGTTCATCAACGTGTTCGGGATCAGCAGTTACCAGGTCTATTCGGTTCTGATCCCGGTCTATGCCTTTTTGATTCTTCCTGCGACGATCGCGGTTTATAATGACACGAAGAATTATCTCGAACGGGTCGGGAAAATCCAATTCGGGTTGGTGATCTGCGTCTACTCGCTCAGTTTCGCCCCGGCCCTGCTGACGACCACGATTCCGAATGAACGTCAATCCGCGTCGGTGACCCCCGCAATTTACGAAGGCGGGGTCGAGACAAACATCCTTGCCCTTCCGCAGGTCATCGAAGGGACCCCGGCAAAAGAAGATTCCGAAACCGAGGGTGAAGGGCCGAAGGTTGCTCAGGAGACAGATCCCGCTGCCGAGAAGACGGAATTGGCCGAAGTGGAATCCGTGACAATTCCGGAAGTCTTGCGCGAAAAACCGATGTGCAAGCAAATGACCTCCGACCACCTCTGCCTTCTCTTCTTTTTCATTTTCATCGTGCAGATGAGCGATATTTTCCAGTATCTCTGGTCGCAGTTCTTCCGGCGCGGCGTGATTGCCGAATCGATCAACAAGAACAAGACTTGGGGCGGGGTCTTTGCCGGAGCACTTTCGACTTCCCTTCTGGCAATGGGACTCTGGTACTTCGTTCCGCTGCCGAAATGGTGGCAGCCACTCATCATCGGGTTTGTCGTCTCACTCATGGGGTTTGCCGGCAGTATCACCTTCAGTGCAATCAAACGCGACAAAGGGGTTACGGAGTACGGGCAGCTGGTCGAAGGACACAACGGCGTCCTCGACCGTATCGACTCGCTCTGTTTTGCCGCGCCGGTCTACTTCCATTTGGTCTGGATTTTCCTCCATTTGGAAATGCGCTCCTTCTAAGTCTTGACGACCGATCGTCGCATAAAAACGGTCTGAGACGGAGGGGCCCCAAGGAATAACTCCTGAATCCTTCGTTTTTGTCACGCTCTGTTGGATCAAAGTAACCAACTGTTTCCAAGGAGGTGCTCTTTGGGGGCATGTGCTTATTTTCGGATCGTCATCAGGCTACGCCGTCGCAGCGGCGTTTTCCAGACGCGGGAATCGATCGAGACGGGGGGATTATCCCCCAAAAGAAAATACTCATCATCGGCAAGCCGGCGCGCCGGAAGACTTCCGTAACCGATGTCGCGCCGAACGGTGAGATCTTTTGCCGACAGTTCGCCGGGCGAGTCGGTCAGGAGCGAAACCGGGCAGGTCACGGGAAGATTCTGCTCGGCAAGAGGAGGATTCGGAATACGACAAAGTTCTTTCCCCTCGATCGAAAGAATCACAAAGGCATCACATGTCGAAAGTGTCAAATCGCCCTCGCCCGAGGGAAGAGGAAAGGAATAGCAAGGAGCCGACGCAAAATCGTCTTGGGTGACACCGCGGAAACGCTCGGGATCGGACTCGGGCATGGAAATATTACGAAGCTCGACTTCCAACGAAGACCCGCTGCGCAAAACAAGCCAGAGACGATCTCCCTGGTTGATTAAAAGTGACGCCGAGTCAAGAAGCTCGGTGGGAAAAGTCAGAACGTAATCGTCGACAAAGTCGGGTCGGCCGGCCCCTTCGAGTGAAGGGATAGGGGAAAGATTCGTGATCGGAGTCGGAACGCGCTTCGTCGGTCCCGTCTCGCCTGTCAGATGAGGCTGAGGAACGGTATGGATGAGAAAAAGGCGGTCGACTCCTATTTCCGGGTGCAGGGCAATCGGAACCGTTAACCGACCGACCGGCTCTTTGGCGATCGGTTCGCCGTTGATCAAAAGGACTCCGCGTTTCAGCTCAAGCAGTTCCCCCGGAAGTCCGACGACACGTTTGACGCCGACCCTCTTCCCTTCCGGAATGCGGAAAGCGACCAAATCCCATCGGCAGGGGGAAGGATGCGGAAAACGCCGAATCGAAAGGCGGTCACCCTCCGCAAAAAAAATCGGTTTAATAGGGATCTCTGAAAACCCACATTCGGGACATGAGGTAAAACGGGCACCGTCGATCTTGTTTTCGTAGGGATAATCGACGGTCAGAAAAAAGGAGAAAGCGCATTTCGGACAGGTAAGTTTCCAGTGTGAACCGAGCAGAGTCGGGAGCATCGACGAACTGAGCACCGGCAACGAGATCGGTATCGTGATGAAGAGAAACGGTACCGCAACGGCGGCTGCCATCAGGGTTAGGTAATAATACTTCGCCTTCATCGAGGGCCCCAAACAAGGGCTGGCAGAACAGATACCAAAGACAACATACCGAACCTTTTTTATTTTATTAAAAGGAAAGGCTCCTTGAGGGGTTACCTCTTGGAGCCTTGGAAACCGGCAATACCTACTTTCGCAGTGGTTCTACTATCATCGGCTCCGAGAGCTTAACTACTGTATTC
>JBMNOP010000009.1:0-135429 GCA_050943135.1 Thermoguttaceae bacterium
CGTGGAATCAAAGTTGAGGGAGCAGTAACCGCCGGTAATCCCGTAAGCGGGGTTGGTGCTCTTAACGTAAACCGAAACGTAAATCGTGTCACCAACAGCGGCCTCGGTGATCGAATCCACTACGTCAACCTGCGTCACGGTCGGAATGGCGGTCGTAATCCCGACACAGGTCTCAACGTCGACTTCGGCGGCCGTCTGCGTGGGCGTGGCATCAACAAAGCCCGGATTCACCGAAAGAAGGTATCGATCTTCTAACGACTCAAGCTTGAAACGACGGTAATCCAAGTTCTTCTTGGGAGAACGCCCAAGACCTTTTTGAGCCCTGCCGAAAACATTAAAGATAGACATAACAAAATACTCCTTTGCCGTAGGCTATTTGTGAAAAACACAAACCTCACGAAAACAAAATATTAAAAACGCTAAAAACCCATAGTAACCCCAGTCTAAAGATAACTCGATTATACCCAAAAACCAACGAAATCAAATGGTCTGAAAGAGATACCAAGGTTTTTTTTGAAAAAAATTTTTTTTCGAAAACCCCACAAGCCAAAATGGTTAAAATGAGAAAAATGCGCAAGACCGGAAAAACGCAAGTAACCGTGAATTTTTCACTCTTCCCGCACTCCTCCCCGCAAACTACAACAGGTCGGCCAGCCTTATAACCTTACTAAGCGGGAAAGAAATTCATTTTTCAACCATATGAACAGAGAAAACGCTTGATTCTCGGGCTTGCCGAGGTATATTATAGGTATAGCTCGGGGGGTTCCGTTTGGAGCAGTAAGGTTTGGATGCGGCCGGGTAGTTCGCACTTACTCTCCAACTTGAAAGAACCATCCAACCGCCGAGCCGTCGGTTTTCCAGCCACCAAACAAGGGATTCGCCATGAAGCGCAGTTTTCTGTTACACAAAGACAACCGGGTCTTTTCGTGGGGATTCGTCCTCCTCTCCGCGCTACTGCTCGCAACGGTAACGTTTCCGGTGTACTCGCAAAGCAGCACCCGTAGAAGCGGTAATTACGGCGGCAATTACGACGATTACAGTGCCGTCGATTATTACCGCTGGGGCTATCGAACCGCCATCGGAGGCTTCTCGATCGACGCCGAAAACGTGATTCGAACCACACCGGCCGAGGAATCGGCTGCCCTGGCCGAACAGGTCAAATCCCTTTTGGCCGAAGTTCCCGCCGATCTCGATACCCCCACACCGCTGCGCAAGATCTCGCTCCGTCGACTTTCGGGACAGATCAACGCCTGCCTACAAAACGATCGACCGATTCCCGATGCACTCCTTTTCCTTGGAGGTCTGATGCGAATCGACTATATCGCTGCGGTCCCGGAAGAGCATGACATCTACATCGCCGGACCAGCTGAGGGATGGACGGTTTCCGAAACAGGAAACGTCGTCGGGAAAGAGTCGGGCAAGCCGATTTTCCGTCTCGAAGATCTCTTGACAATTCTCCGTGCCTGGAATGCCGGGGTTCCCGAAGTGATTACATGTTCGATCGACCCGACTCAAGAAGGCATTGCCGCTGCTGCGGCACTCGGCGTCGCGGCGAGTGATGCCGAGCGCCAGGCTGCCATCGGTCTGATGGATGTCTCGTTCACCGGCATTCCCGCCAACAGTCGTGTCGCAACGGTCTTAGCAGCGGCCGATTATCGGCTCAAGACAATCAGTCTCGGCTATGAGTCTGTTCCGATCAAAAATTTCACGAGCTACTTCGAAACGATCAAGGCAACGACAACCGCCAACTACGGACAGCGGTTCTGGATCTCCCCCGAGTATAAGAAGCTCTATCACGGGACCGATGCACTCACGTGGAAACTTTCCGATATCGGGGTGCAAACACTGACCGAACGGGAATACCTTGCGGCCGACGGAACTCGGGAAGTATCCGGGAAAAGAGATGCGCAAGCGACCAAGTGGGCGGCAAAAATGAGTAGACGTTACGATGACATCGCAGTCGCGATTCCCGTCTTTGCCGAAGCAAAGAACTGCATGGAACTTGCAATGGCGGTGGCAGTCATCTACGCGAAACACCTTCCAGAAAAAACAGGACTCTCCCTCTCGGTCTTGACCGACAGCAAGGTCTTCCCTGATTCCCCGATTCCCGCCCCAACAAAGGTCCCCGGATTCTCCCTTTCGCGTAATGCCGGCAACAGGGGACTCGTCTCGGTAACCGGCGGAATTTCCATCAACCCGTGGGAGGTAATTCAAAACGGCACCGCACTCGATGCGACCCTCGACGACGTCACGCTCGCATTCAGCGGCGAGAATTGGTACTCCGACTGATCCTTTCCGGAAAGGATCAGTCGATTAAAAACCCGATATTTCATCATCCCGATAAGAAACGTTACGGGGTTCCCGCCCGGTAGAATTGGATCGCCGAATTCCATTGGTTCCGGGCTTTGAGGATCGTTTCAATCAGCTGGCGCACCGCCCCGGCCCCCCCGGCAAACTCGGAAACCCAGACCGATGAGGCACGGATCTCTTCGGCAGCATCGGCAACGGTGGCGGGGAATCCCGCAATTTGCATCGCAGGAAGGTCGGGATAATCGTCGCCGATAAACGCGGTCTCTTCCAGCGAGACTCCGAGCGCTGAGACAATCTGTCGCAGAGCCTCGGCCTTATCTTTGATCCCTTGTCGGAGAATATGCACGCCGAGTTCATCGGAACGCATTCTGACTACATTGGAACTCCGACCGGTGACGATTCCGAAGAGACCTCCGCTTTCAATCCAGAGGCGAATACCGAACCCGTCTCGTACACAGAACACCTTGGATTCGATTCCGTCGGCATTGTAAATGATCTTGCCGTCGGTCATCACTCCGTCGACATCCGAAAGAATCAGTCTAACCTTGCTGGCTTGCTCTTGCATCTTATCCTCCCGCAAAGATTCCCGCTGCTCCCCTGCTTGTGTCTCCATTTTTCCAGAAATGGTTCCATAACCGCCTAAGCGTAATCACCATCCATGCTAGATGGACAAACCCCACATCTGTCGTCATTTCATGATCAGACCGAACCAAAATTCCACGAAAGTGTTGAGGCCAAGCGTTCGTCGGCTCGTTTTCCCACCGGCGGCGATAGCATCGAAGGTTACATCCATCCTGAACCTTGACCTTGTGATTCGAATGTTGAGGACATGTCAGATCTATCTTTCACTTGCTCTTCAGGCGTTTACAAAGTGGCTGACCCGCTGCCGCCCGATCGTAGATCGGTCTCGGGAAGTGTTTTCTTGGTCACCCTCTTCCCGAACGAAGGACCCGAATGGTGTCGAGCATCCTCTCAATCAGCGTAGATTCATGGAGCGTTGCATCGGCAAGCTCAATCCCAAGAGGTATTCCCTGGCCACCTGCCACCACCATAGGTTCTGTTCCCTTCCCCCGGTGAGCGAGTACTCCCCGCGGGGAAATGTTTCGGAATATCGTTCCATCGGGTACAGGAATCAGAGAATCCGGAGAATCCCTTCAAGACAAGCACAATTTGGTGCCCGCTTTTGGCTTCCTTGGGTGGGACTTGGACTTCCGGGAAAAGAGGTGCCCGTCTCTTCTCCTTGTTTGTTCGTCAGTTCGTATCCAAATGTGTTGTGGGCGTTTCTACATAAAATATTCTTTCACGGGGATATTTTATCGGCACAAACTCTGATATCCGGGCCATAAACAACGCACGCTAAGAAAGGTGCTGTGAAACCGGTTCTGGTCAACCTCTTTGCCGACACCATGAAAAACAAACAGGGGCTGTGCGCCCCTGTTTCTACCGTGTCGTCCGACTACTACTTCAGCTACTACTTCAGCTTGAACGCGTCGCCACTTTCACCGCTACTGAAATCGTCCGGAGTCAAACCGGTCAGGTACCGTTCCTCCTCTTCCTGAATCACGATACGCGGTGTCACCATCATCATCAAACTGGTTGTCTCACGACCGATGCTCGTGTTTGAGAAGAGCCGTTTGATGTAGGGGATCTTGCTCAGGATCGGAAGACCCGCTTCGCTACGGCCTTCGCTCAGACGCTTGATACCGCCCATCAGAACCGTACCGCCGTCTGGAACCTGAACAGTCGTGCTGACCGAGAAACTTGAGACAACCGGCTGTTGGATCGTAGTGCCCGTGCTGATGATTTCGGAGGTTGAACTGCTGTCACGCTCGTCCGAGACACTGGCGACCTCTTCGCTCCCCTTCGACGAGGAAGTACTGTTCGAAACGGTCGATTCGGATCCGTCGAATTTGAACGTACGGTCGCGGTCAACGATTGTGCTGAAGAATGGGACCAGCGTCATCCGGACATGGCGGCGATCACTCAGCACCGAGGCCTGAACCGTCATGAACTGGCCCTCGTTGATAACGGTCGTGACCGGCTGGCGCGCTACGGCGAAATCGCCGACGACCGGAATAACGGTATAAACATACGGAACCTGGGTCTGGTCGGTTACCTGAGCTGTCTGACCGTTGAACATCATCACCTTCGGCGCCTGCATCACATTGGTACGGCGGTCGGCCTCGGAGGCACTCATGAAGAAGTAGGTGTCGATGTCGCTGAGGATCGCGAACCCAAGCTGAGCGCCGACCGAGGGATCATAGTTTCCGAACTGAGGAACCGCCATACCATAACTATTCTGCGAGAAATCGATATTGAGCGATTCTGTGAACGGTTTCCCGGTCCCAGTCGCGGCAGTCGTGATCCCATAGATCCCCTTCCCGTCCGGGACCAATCCGCCACCCTCATTGGTCGAGGGAGCATTGGTCTTGAACGTGGCCCCAAAGTTCACGCCGATCTGTTCGTAATACTCGTCGCTGATTGCGATATAACGAACCTCGATAGCGATCTGCATGTCCATCATCGAACGGAGCTTTTCGAGCAGATCCTTGATGTCCTTATGGTTTTCTTCGTTCTGACGAACGATCAGGCTACTGTTCAGGGAGAAATACTGCGGTTCCCCAACGGTGTCCCACGAATCCGGATCGACCACACTGGTGATCAGGGAGACCAGTTCGTCGGGATCGTTCCCACCACCGGCTCCACCGGTGAAAGGGACACTCCCGCCGGAAGCCTGAATCTGGGCCAGAATGTTCGGCGAGACCATCGTCGAACCGGCAAACGAATTGCCTTGCGGTATTCCGGGTATTGTGTCGACGACCGATTTGGTTCCCGACATCCGGCGAGCGTTGTTGTAGGCACGATCGAACGATGACTGCATGTCCATCGGGTTGTGGACCTGATTGAAGTTCGGGATGTTCATCGTCAGGTCGCCGACATAGTAGACGCGGGTGTAGAACTCGCCGCTACGCTGCGATTTGTCGGTGATTTTGAGGACTTCATCGCCGACGACATAGGTCAGGTCATACGGGGCAAGGATATGTTTCAGGTAGTTCTTCAGTGTAATATTCAGTTTCGTCTCAACCGGGGTGTCCGAGGTAATATCGGCCTGTGCCAGCGCGGCCTCATCAAGGATGATGTTAATGTCCATCGTGTCGCGGATATAGTCGAGGACGGTTGCCAACGGCATCGGTTGATCGAATGGCAGCGAAATGCGGGTGTCGAGTTTCGAAAGAATCTCGAGGTCAGCTTCCGAACGGTCAATCCGCGTTTCAAAACCGCGGCGGTTCTTGACGACATCCCAACGTTTACCGAGTGCCAACGGGTTGTCGTCGGTAACATTGATCACCGAGGCATCTTCGACATCGTTAAATGCATTGAGAATCCCGTCGGCTCGGTTCCGTTTGAGATTGTCGTTGAAGGCCGCCTGTTTCTTGATCCGAGCCATCTCGACCAACTGGATCGAAACCACGCTGTTGCGCGAGTAGTCTTTGCACTTTTTCGCCAGAATCATCGCCTCATCGTATTTACCGTCTTCGAGGAGCTGGTTGAACTTCTCAACATCCTCGGCAAGACGATTCTCGATCTGAACCCTTTCTTCCCGCTCCTGCCGGAGCTGTTCCTCAACTTCGCGGTTATGGTTGTCCAGAGCGATCATCGGACCGTGGACATCGGCAAACTTCTTCGTGTCGGCAGTTGCCATTGCGACGGAATAGAGAAAATTGTTTTTCACGGCGTCGTTGATATCTGCCGCTTCGATTTCAGCCTTGAGTTGCTCGAGCATTGCGATCGCCTCGTTCGGATCGGTATTCCGGACCTGGTAGGTTTTCACGATGTAAGCGGCAATTTCACTCTGAATATTCTGGGGCGCCTGTTCGAAATTCACACCCGTCTGCGAGACGGACGGAGCCGGTTCGTTGATGGGATTCGTCAGTTCGGCAATCGCGTCGGTAATTTCGCGAACCATGGCACTATCAAGCTCATTTTCGTAGCGGAGCGCGTCACGGTAATTCGTCAGTGCGGCTTCCCGATTCCCGGCGCGCAGGGCATTGGCGGCTTCCTGAGCGTAGAGATAGCCGTGGCTCTGGGGCGGAGCATTGGGAGTCAGTACCAAACCTTCGACCTGGCGAATTCCGGTCTCGGATCCATCCCCTTCATAGGAGGTCGCGGGAACAAGATCGGAGCCGGCGCGGGATGCGGCAATGTCGGCCAAAAGACGGTTCGGAGAGTCGTCGGCAAACGCATTTTCCGGAATCTCCATTGCAATCAATGTACGGGCAATCTCCTCGGCTTCGTCAGTTTTCCCCTGGGCGAAGAGAACACGGGCGTTCTGTGTCGCTTTCTCGACTTTTTCGACCCGACTCTGCGCGGCGGCGGACATTCCCGTCAGAACCGTTTCGGGAGCCGAAGCCGCCTTACGGATCGATTCGGCCGTCACACGATCCTCCGCAATCCTGTTCAGGATCGAATCGGGATCCATTTGTCTTTGAATCGACTCGGTGTCACTGGTAACGCCAAGATTTTGAGCGGCCGAAACAAGCGATTCGGCCTCGGTAAAGGCCCGGCACCGACGAAGAGCGTCGGCCTGGTTCAGATAACTGCGTGCCAAGTCCTGTCTGACCGATTCGGTCATTCCTTCCGACTTGGCCCGACTATCGGCTCCCTTGAACTCCTCGATCAACGCACGAACGTAATCGGGGCGATCACTTCCGCGTTTGTAGGCGCACGAGATTGAATCGGCTTCAGCGATGTACGCCTCGGCCGTGAGGACGTCCTTCTCCATCAGGGCTAAGCGCGCTTTCAAGAGGAGTGACTGATTCTGCGTGAGAGAATCGGATGCCTGTGCTTCGACCGTAACCGGTTCCTGGGCCGAAAGAATGGAAATCCTTCCTGTCTGCGGTACGAGCGCGACGATAAGCCCAAGCGCGATGGCAGCCATTCCTGCTTCGGTTTTTCTAGTCGGTTTCAAAACGACACTCCTTTTCACTAACATCCCAGATCTCATATCTGAAATTCATTCCACTCTGCTTACGGCAACAAACACTCGGTTCTCAGCGGAAGCACTGACAGGGGAACCGGCATTTTCCGCAAAATCGGAATCCTTGGAAATACCCGCGCAAAGCATAAAACAGCTTTGTCCGTCATATCTTAAAAATCGTTCCTATACCCATAGAAACATTAGAAAAAATCGACTACAACCGCTAAAAAACGCATTTTTCTCAAAATCAACAAACGCAGAAGAACCGAAATAACCGGCATGGCCTTCCTAATCGGTATATTTTCTCTCGGAAGTGGGCTTGGGAGAAGCAATATCGCCTCCAATACCCAGTTGAAGCTAAGAATATCAGAGGGCAAGGTAAAACAGGAAAGATATCAGCCGACTTGAAAATTATCCGCGGAAAAGATAAAATCGGGGCGTTCTTCTGGGGGGATACGAAGCCGCCCCGCGCCAAGGTTTTTCCGGTCTGACGCAACGACCGAGTAAAAATGGAAGGGATATCTTATGAGCGAGATTACCGAGTCGGTAATGAAAATGATGAAGGAATTGGAAAAACTCCCCGGGATCGGCAAAAAGTCGTCGGAACGAATCACCTACCATATCCTGAGGGTATCAAAGCAAGAGGCACTAGATCTTTGCGACTCGATCCGTATAGTGAAAGAACGGGTTCGCTACTGCCAAAATTGCTACAACCTCTCGGAAGAACCTCTTTGCGATATCTGTCGTGACCAGGAGCGAGACCGTTCGGTGATTTGCATCGTCGAACAACCGCGTGATCTGGTTTCGATCGAGCAAACCGCCTGCTACCGTGGACTCTACCACGTCCTTCTCGGACGAATAGCTCCGTTGGATGGCGTCACGGCCGATCAACTGACGATTGACGCTCTCGTGGCGCGGGTTCAACAGGGGGACATCAAGGAACTGATTATGGCAACCAACCCAACCGTGGAGGGGGACGGGACCGCTCTTTATATCGGAAATCGGCTCCACGGACTACCGGTCAAGATCACTCGACTCGCCCGCGGAATCACCACCGGTAGTTCTCTCGAATTCGCAAATCGGGAAATGCTCTCCGACGCCATCAAGGGACGCCAAAAATTTTAAGGAGTGTCGCAGACGATGAGCATGGGCTTTTCTCTGGGGCAATCTCAGAAACAAGAACAAAAGCAGATCCTGACCCAGCGGCTGATTCAGTCGATGGAACTCCTGCAGTTGCCTCTGTTGCAGTTGGAAGAGCGCATCGAAATCGAACTTGAAACGAACCCCGTCTTGGAGGCCATCGACGACATCTCCAGATCAGGGGGTGTTTCCGAAGCGAACGAAATGGAAGAGGCATATATCGATTCGCAAGAATCGGAAAGTCGAAAAGCCACCGACGATGAAGCCGAATTCCGGCTGGTTGAGGACTTCGCCGAAACTTACGCCGGCACAATTGACGAGGCACCGATCCGTTCACAGAACTGGCTTGAAGAAGCCGCCGAACGCCACCGGGACCTAATCAGTAATATCCCCTCGCACGGCGAGACGCTCGAAGAATACCTCCGCAGTCAGCTCGCCTGGTTCGACATGACCGATGCTCAACGGAAGGCGTGCGAGGTGATCATCGGAAACATCGACCGCAACGGACTGTTGACCACTCCGCTTGAAGAGCTTCGGAGCACCGAAACCGGCCCCGGGATTAATGCGAGACCAGGCAACAACCCGATGATCGCCCCGGAAGACTGGGCCCAAGCGCTCAAAACAGTTCAGTCGATGGACCCACCCGGAATCGGCGCATGCAGTGTCCCCGAAGCGCTTCTTCATCAGGTTTCGGACGAAACAACCGATGCACCATTGGTCCGCCAGCTGATCGAACGGCATTTCGATGACATCCTCCACAATCGGATTCCGCTGATCATAAAAGAGACAGGTTACCCCAAAGACCGAATTGAAAAGGGGATCGAGGAGATTCAGAAACTGAATCCCTATCCTGGGCGTGAGTTTGATGAGAGTACATCTCCTGCCGTCCTCCCCGACCTGTACGCGTTCAGAGACGAAAAAGGGGAATGGGACGTCGATATCAATGACGGGAACCAAATCCGGCTCGGCATCAATTCCAAATATCGGGCAATGCTGAAAGAAAAAGAGACCGACCGCGGGACCAAGAAATATCTCCGCCGGAATATCGCACATGCCCAATGGTTTATCGAAGCGTTGCGGCAGCGAAAGTTGACTCTCCTGCGGGTCGGCCGGGCGATCGTCAGACATCAGAGCGACTTCTTCGAACTCGGTCCGGAAAATCTTCGCCCCCTCAGAATGCAGCGGATCGCCGATGAACTCGGAATCCATATCGCCACGGTCTCGCGCGCATGCGACGGGAAGTGGCTGCAAGCTCCACGGGGGGTCTATCCGCTCAAATCGTTCTTTTCCGGTGCGGTGAAAACGGAGGGAAGTGCTGATGAACTGACATCAAGTGCGGTCAAAAGTAGGATGAAAGCAATGATCGACCGGGAAGAGAAAAAGTCTCCTCTCTCCGACGAGGAGATTGCTGCTCAATTGAAAACCGATGGAATCAATATCTCGCGTCGCACCGTCGCAAAGTATCGCGATGCACTCAATATTCCGAGCAGTCGGCGGCGGAAAGAGTGGAGCTAGTCGATCCGGACAAACCCGGTCATCTTTCCCGTGGTATCTGTAATGCGCGCAGCCGGAAAATAAGAGGAAGCGCCGTTCCCATAGAAATGTGCGGCGGAGAGGGTGTTTGAAAGACAATCGAATTCCTCGATTGTATCGTCCCCCCAGTCGATTTCCCAGAACGTGCCGGCCCGACCGGCGGCATCATCAAAACATATCTCGACTAGGAGGACCCGGTCATCGGCAAACGAAAAGAGATTACCGGTAATCGACGGAACGACATCAATTCGCATAACATTCACCTCGACGGGACCACTAAGATTCCCGTCGGAATCAGCAACCGTCAACGAAACAATGCCGAGACCACTATCGAAATTCATCTTGTTCGAGGAAAACCAGACCTCTTCCCCAGAGGCTCCGGCAACCCCCGTACCTGTATAATCCCAAAACCACGAATCGATCGACTTTCCCGACGACGAATAGGACCCCGCGCCTGAAAGAAAGAAACCGCAACCGGCCTGAACCGACACTCTTTCGGGTGAGACGCACGCAACAAGATCACCCGTTGTCTCGGGGACAATCGTCATCGTGTAAGCTTGCGCTTCGACCGTCCAGTCCTCGGCACATTCGGCAGTGAAACCGATGGCCACCTCGGCCGGAGATATGAGATTCCGATCAAAATCGACATATAGCGAGACGAGCTCAATTCCGTTACCGACAGTATCGACCCCTCCCGTCCAGTCCCCAGAAAAGGAAAGATCGAACCAAACCGCCTTGAGGTACCAGTCACCCGCGATCGGGGCATCTTCCCCCCCCGCATAGAGATAGAAGGCATACTCCCCGTTTGAGATCAAATTGGAGGTAAACAGAGGGGTTACCGTCAAATCGGGAACCGTAACAAGGGTGTCATCGGCAACCTGAAAACCGGCCGTGTCCGGGTCAAATTCCGAGGCAGAAAAAACCCCGAGCCCCGTCTTATCGATTCCGATGTAGAGAGTCAGCGAAGTGAGATCGGACAAGATGGCCCGTGATGTTTCGAGGCATACAGTAAAGGATGCTCCGGTATCTCCGGCGATAGGAGACTTTCCCCTACCGGAGAGGGAAACGATGCTTCCGGCGTCGGTCGGAAGGGGGGAAGATTCCGCAGGAAACGCCACTTCCGCATCGTGGACGCCCGCGGTTACCGCCAAAAGCTCGCGATCCTCGAGACTTTCCAAAACCAACCGCGCATTTTTCATGTCTTCACCTCAGGACTCACCCGAAATACCCAGGACACATCGTATGGTCAAAGGAATGTTTTGGGAGCCGCCGATGCTCTCCGACAGCCGCACTCTCCGAAAAAGGAAATGGGCTGGGACAGATATATCGCACCTGCGACCATATTATATCATACTCCAATTGCCGGAAATGATCTTTTCAGCTTTCACTCGGAAATGTGTGCCCCATCCGCTCGCGCTTCGTTTCGATATAATGGCGGTTGTACTCATTGACTTCGCAAACGATCGGGACCTGTTCGACAACAGTAAGCCCAAATCCTTCGTAGATAAAGGCGTTGGTTTTTTTGGGATTATTTGTCATCAGGCGGATCTTGTGCAGTCCCAAATCTTGAAGAATCTGGATCCCGATCCCGTAATCGCGCAGATCGACACCGTGACCGAGCGCCAGGTTGGCATCTACGGTATCGAGTCCGTCATCTTGCAGGGCATACGCCTTGATTTTTTCGGGAAGACCGATTCCGCGCCCCTCCTGTGGAAGATAAACTAAAACCCCCGCCCCTTCGTTCCGGATCATCGTAAGTGACTTGTGAAGCTGGTCGCCACAATCGCAGCGCAACGAGGCGATTAGATCACCGGTGAAGCAGGAGGAGTGAAGACGAACCAGTGGCGCATCGACTTTCGTCGGATCACCATAGACGACCGCGACCGGGTCCCCTTCTTCGTACTTGATCTTGTAGGCATAGATACGAGCCGGACCGTAACGGGTCGGTAAATTCGCCTCGGAAACGCGATCGACAATCCTCTCACGCTGGCGGCGATATTTGATCAGATCTTCGATCGTAATGATCTGAAGATTATGTTCTTCGGCAATCGCCATCAGTCGCTCGGTATTGGCACGGTCCCCCGTTTCGTCGAGAATTTCGCACAAAACACCACAGGGGCGCAGTCCCGCAATGCGCATTAAGTCAATCACCGCCTCGGTATGCCCGGCCCGACGAAGAACCCCACCCTCTTTTGCTTCGAGTGGAAAAAGATGCCCTGGACGAACGAAATCGGTTGGTTTACTTTTCGGGTCGGCCAGAGCTAAGATTGTTGCTGTCTTTTCCTGAGCGGTAATCCCGGTACGGCATGAGACATGATCGACCGGAACCGTAAACGCCGTTCGTAAGGGTGCGGTATTATCTTGCACCATCTGATGGAGCTCTAAACGACGACACGACTCTGGTAAGAGCGGCATACAGACCTGCCCACGTCCGTTCTTGAGCATAAAATTGATCCCCTCAACAGTCGCCAATTCGGCAGCGCAAACGAAATCACCTTCGTTTTCCCGATTTTCGTCATCCATGACGATAATCAGTTCGCCGGCCTTCAATCCTTTGACCGCTTCTTCTATCGTCGAGAGACGCTTTGCCATAAACTCCTCCGCTATCGTTTAATCCAAATTCTCGAACATCGCATCAACAAAATCGCTCGGGCTGAACACAACAATGTCATCGGCCGACTCTCCCACACCAACATATTTCACGGGAAGCCCAACCTCTTTGCGAATCGCCGCCACAGCACCGCCGCGGGCTGTGCCGTCAAGCTTTGTAAGAAAAATTCCGGAACAGGCAGCCGATTCGGTAAAGTGCCTCGCCTGACTAAGCCCGTTCTGTCCCATCGTTGCGTCCAGAACCAGGATCGATTCGTGAGGCGCCTCGGGAATCATCTTCTGGACGACACGCTTGATTTTTTCGAGTTCGTTCATCAGGTTTTTATTCGTCTGGAGCCGTCCGGCGGTGTCAATGATACACAGATCGGCACCAGTCTCGAGTGCTCGGGCAACTGTCTTGTGAGCAACACTCGCCGGATCGCTCTGTGCCGGTCCGGTAACGGTCTCTAAACCGAGACGCTCGGCCCAGATTTTGAGCTGATCGACCGCCGCGGCACGAAACGTATCGGCCGCACCCAAAACAATTTTTTTCCCCTGTGAAGCGTAGAGTTTACCGAGTTTGGCGATACTGGTTGTCTTGCCGCAACCGTTAACACCGCAAACGAGCCAGATCGTCGGGCCATTTTCGGCAAAACGCAGGGGAGCATCACCTTGGGCCATCAGCGACTTGAGCTTTTCTTTGACCACGTCGATGATCGCACCGCGCTCGACCACACGACCGCGAAACTCTTTTTTAACCTGATCGACAGACTCTTGTGCTGCGGCAACCCCCATATCGGTCTTGACCAAGACTTCAAAGAGATCGTCACAAAATGCATCATCAACCAGACGCCCCTCAGCCTTGAACAGATCGCGCACGTCGGTGTTGAGGACCGAAACGGTCTTGGCGAGCCCCTGCTTCAGCCCCGACTTGACTTTACTGAAAAAACCCATTTTCAGAGCTTCCCTTTCGAAATTGCCCTAGATATCCTGGGATTCGCAAGACGCATCGGTCGGGTACGTCTTTCCCCGAATCACTTTTCCAAGAACCCCGTTGATGAATTTCGGGGATTCGGCATCTCTTCCGAATTTCTTCCCCAGTTCGATCGCCTCGTTGATCACAACCGCCTCGGGGGTGCCGAGATCGATTTCGGCGACCGCCATACGCAGAATATTTCGGTCGGTCAACGACATCCGTTCGAGTCGCCAGTTCTGAGATGCGGCAGTAAGACGTCGATCGATCTCGGCCCGCTTGGTAAGAGCCGTGTGGATCAGTCGGCGCGCAAAATCCGCCCATAACGCAGCCTCCCTCTCCGAGATTTTCCCTTTCGGAAGCGCATCGTCGGCCAGAAGTGCGTCGTCATCGCCCTCGGACTTGCCGCCGGTCTCCAATTCACGGAATTTCGTACGGATGTAGTCATCGTCAAGCGGAGTCAGCCCACCCGGATTGTACTCATGTCCACAAATAATCTGAAAAGCGATCATCCGGGCAAAACTCCGGCCGCGAAAACCGGATTTCTTTGCATTGTCTGTCATCGCCGGAGGTCACTTGCCCTTCTTTGAAAACTTAAACTTTCCCCTTCTTCCGTCATCGTCCGATCCACCTTTCCCCTCCCTACGGAATCTCCTGCTACCGTACGAGTGTTTCTCGCCCTTTTTGTGATCAAAGCCCTTGTAACCGGAACTTTTGTGTTCGCGAGGAGAGAAGTCACGGGAGAAATGACGTCTACCGTGATGTCCGCGGCGTTCATACTCCTCGTCGTCGTACTCACAGGGAAATTCGTCGTCGTACTCATCGTAAGAGCTGTCCTCGCCGTCAAAGTCACCTTCCTGATATCGTTTGACGTTATTCAGGATCGAGTAGATCAGCTCATGTTCTCCGTTCGACTCCGGTTCCGGAAGTTGCGAAAGAAGATCGAGCATTTCGAGCATCGCCGTAGCAGCTTCTATGCCCTTATTTCCCAGAACCTCTCCGGAGGTCTTGTCGGTGTTGGGTGATATGGGCGTTGAACGGGCCTCCGCCTGTTCGACTGTGTTACAGGTCAAGATACCGAACGCAACGGGAACCGAGGCCTCAACGGCAATATGTCCCAGCTGCATGCTGACCATGCGGTTGATATGTTCGTCGTGTGTCGTTTCTCCTTTGATGACACAGCCCAAACAAATAACACCCTGATATTCCTCATCGAAGGCAAGGCGCTGCGCCATCATCGGAATCTCGAATGCTCCGGGAACCCAAACCACATCAATATCGACGTCACGCACACCCCCCTCTTTTAACTTCGCCAGCGCGCCGTCTAAAAGGCGTTCAGTAATCGGTTTATTATACTTGGAGACCACAATGGCGATCTTCCCGGTGCCCGTCGGGGGGTATTTTCCTTCGTAAACAGTCATGGATGAAAATCTCCTTGCTTTTATACAAATTCAGAATCATCTACTCACGCATCAATACTGCGGAATGTTCAGGCTCATCAGAAATTCGGCGTTATTCTGGGTCTTGGTAAGTTTTTGGGTCAGGAATTCCATCGCGTCCGGCGGATTCATCTCATTGAGAATTCGGCGAAGAATCGTCATGCGCTTGTATTCCTCGGGATCAAGAATCATCTCTTCACGTCGCGTACCGCTGCGCGAAATATCGATGGCCGGCCAGATCCGCTTATCAACCAGCGAACGGTCAAGCCAGATTTCCAGGTTCCCCGTCCCTTTGAACTCTTCGAAGATAACCTCATCCATTCGGCTACCGGTGTCGACCAATGCGGTCGCGATAATCGTCAACGAACCACCTTCTTCCACCTTACGAGCCGAACCAAAAAATTTCTTCGGTCGCTGAAGCGCACCGGCATCAACGCCGCCGGAAAGGGTCTTGCCGCTCGTCGGATATTCGCTGTTCCATGCACGGGCCAGTCGGGTAATCGAGTCGAGAAAAATTACAACGTCCTTCCCATATTCGACCATTCGCTTCGCCTTGTCGAGAACCATTTCCGAAACCTGAATGTGACGGCTCGACGGCTCGTCAAAAGTGGAGCTGATCACTTCGCAATGGGGCCCTTTAACCTGCCGTTCCATATCGGTCACTTCTTCCGGACGTTCATCAACCAGAAGTATGAAGACATAAGCATCAGGGTAGTTGGTAAGCACCGAGCGTGCCATCTTCTGCATGAGGATCGTCTTGCCGGCACGCGGGGGGCTGACAATCAGCCCACGTTGCCCGAACCCGACCGGAACGATCAAATCAACCACGCGCGTATTCATGTCCTCCTCAGGAGTCTCGAGGATGATCCGTTGATCCGGATGCATCGCTGTCAGCTCGTCGTACATCGGTTTACTCAGAAGAAGGTTCGGATCCTCGTCATTGATCGATTCAATCCGAAGAAGGGCAAAATAACGCTCCTTCTCTTTCGGAGGCCGGATCTGACCGAAGACCGTCGAACCGTTCCGCAGACCGAACCGGCGAATCTGACTCGGTGAGATGTAGATGTCATCGGGGCAGGAGAGGTAATGAAATTCAGGATTCCGGAGAAAACCGAATTCTTCCGGAAGGATTTCAAGTGTCCCTTCGCCATACATCAGACCACTCGCCTTGATCTTTTCTTTGAGAACGCGGAAAACCGCTTCACGTTTCCTCTTACCGATCGCGTCATTTGGATCGTGATTGCGTGCCTCTTTGACAAGTTGCTGAGCCTCCATGCCTTGGAGAAGCGCGATATAATCGGCACCGGAGATTTCACGGGTATCGAGGGCGGCGACCTCATCGGGCGTGAAAATTTCCGCCGTAGCTTCGTCGGAGTCTTTGGTACGGTAACGTTCCGAGGCAAGCTCTTCGGCCAGTGAGAGAGGTTCCCCGTACTTGCCGCGAGGGGCGTTTTCCGGTTCCATATGGTCGAGAATATCGTTCGGATACCCCGGATTGGTAAAACGGCGAGGAAAAAAGGGACGATAAGAACGATCCTGCTGGAACCTTTCGGTTGCAGGGGCACTTTCATTCACTCCCGTCCGCCCTGCATTTCCGGGAATCTCGTCATTGCTGCGAATATCACTGTCGCGGAGAACGCGCAGATCGGTATCGCGGAAATGGCGCCGATAATAGCGCTCTTGGCGGTAACGGGGATTTTGATACCCCCCTTGCTGATACCCCTGACGATACCCGCCCTGTTGATAGCCTTGGCGGTATCCCCCCTGGCGGTACCCCTGCTGGTAACCTTGACGGTATCTCTCTTGTTGGTACCCTTGCTGGTAACCTTTATGGTATCCCCCTTGCGGATCGCCGTAATAGTCACCGTCGTTTTCGTAGCCGTCTCGCCCGTCGTTGTCTTCGGTACGGTTCTCGTCGCCGGCTTCCCGTTCGCTTCGCATGTTATTCTCGCTCTGAACGCGATCGGTGAAGGGGTCGCTTTTCCTGGTTATTTCGCTGCGGCTGCCAAGATATCCGTCCTGCGGCATGTCGTCGATAGGTTCGTTTTCAGAAGGGTTTTCTTCGCGCTTGTGACCGGTTCGACCGGTACCCTTCGGCTCCTCGGCGTCGATGGCGCGACGCAACCGACCGCGGTAAGCTCGGGTAGAGCGAGGCGAATCGGATGCTTCCGGCGCGTCAGCGGAGGAAGAAACCGTTTCCGGCTCGGGAGTGACTGATTCAGCCCGGTGGCGCCGACGGGCACGAGCGGCAGGAGAATTCCAGATTTCCTCGATTTCATCGGCGGCACGCGAGACGGCATCACCTGCCAAGCGATTGTTTTCGGAACGATCAAACTTTTCTTTCTCTTGGTCTCGGTCTTGCGGACGGTCATCCGATGGATCAGCTTTACTGCGTGCCATAATCTTATTTCTCCTCGTTCAGACACCGCGGCCTGAAACAGCAAAAAAAGTGAAGTGTAGGCGGGGAAGGTTGAACATGTTTATGAGAGGAAGGCCTCTTCGTGAACAATGGTATATGATGGCCGATTGGATTTCCCGAAAGGGCGAAACGCCACGCGAATGGAAAAACTCGATGATCCGCGAGGACAGCGATTTCCTGCGGTTGCGGGGAAGATAAAACAGTCGGTGCGTCGCCGGGCGTCTGAATGCTCAGAAGCACCATTCGACCAAGCCATTCTACCCTATCACCCACAAAAGAAAAAGGGGGGAGCATCGGGGGCAGGAGAGCGAATTGCCACATCCTTAACGACCCCCCGGCTGCGTCTTGCTTGGTACTCGGTGGCTTCGGCGGTTGAGATGCGAGGACCTCCCTCTCCCCGCTTTCGGTCGAATGGGCAACGCTCGCACGTAACCTTACGCTATGCACCGGTAACGTCTCACAACGACGCCCCTTTGTCTTTGGTGATATCCTTCTCTACCAACGGGACAGATACGGGACTTTACCCTTTCGGATTAACGTTTGCCGCGGGCAGCATCTCATCGCCCCCCTGCGGAGGAAAAAATCCTCCGCAGGGGGGCGATGAGATGCTGCCGATTCGCTTCGTTCGATCAATCCCAGAAATCTTTCGGATTGATGTTGACGCGGATGGTGCTAAAGACAATGTTGAAGAGTGTTTCGAAGTTGGTATATTCTACCAAGATCACATCGTTCGGCTCGATGAAGATACGGCTCGACGGATCGCGAAGCGCATCGTTCTTTTTCAGCGCAATGGCAACCTGGCGTCCATCCTGGTTGCGGATAATCAGGATGCGGCTCGGAGCCAACAAAAAGTTGCTTCTCCCGCCAGTGGAGGAATCGCCCCCACTGATCCCCGCGCCGACGCCACCGCCCGCGGTCGCGATTGCGGCAAGAACGTCGAGATCATAGTCACGCGGAATGGCATGAACACCGCCCTTGAGCATGCCGCCGGTATAGTAAACCTCGGCTTCGCGAGACTGGATGTAGATGACATCCCCGTCGCGTAGCGTGACATCGTCGCTCGTCAGGCGCGGAGGTTCCTCGTTCGGAAGAACGCGTAACGGGATACGAATGATCCCCATATCGGGACCAAACGAATCAAGGGAACCGGTTTCGTTGTAACGGTCACTGACACTCTTGGCGAAAGCTTCGTGATCTTTCGGAAGGTAATCCCCGTCTCCGGAGTCAAATCCGCTGGTGCCGGTTTTACGTAAAATGATCAGCTCATTTTTCGCATTCAGTCCTGGCATACCGCCGGAACGGGAAAGCGCCTCGAGGATATCATTCTTATACATGGGAAGCTCCAGCGAAATGGCACTTCCACGTCCGACATTTCCGAAGTAGGTTTCTCCTGTCCCCTTGGTTGAGGTCAACTGGGACGAAGAGGATGTTGTCCGTGCGGCGTCGACACCAAGGCTCAGGTCTTCACGAATCACGCAGACGTTGACCGTCCGCTTTTTGATCAACGTGACGCTAATCTTCGCCTCGCTGCCGAGGAGGCGCTTCTTGATCGTGTAGGCGGTACGAATGGCGTTCTCGGCCTCAATCAATGACATCCCCTCGATGTAGATCGGTTCAGCCAAGAGGGGAAGCGAGAGCGTTCCGTCGCTCCGAACAGGGTAAGGATATCCGGAAGCGGGTTCCTCGCTCGAATTCCCATCAACATTGTAGACCGGCGGGGGGACATCCTCACTCCCAGTAACGGTCGAAATATAGATGCCGAGTACGTCGCCGGGACCAAGAAGTTCGACCGGGGGACGATCCATACGAAGTTTGACCATATTGATCTGCTCCATGCTCGACCGAGGTCCCGCAGTTCTCATACTGGCATAGCCAGCCACCGAGACGGTCTCGTGCCGAGGGATCGAGGTGCATCCGACAAAAATGCCGAGGCTGACCAGACACATCAGCGAAATAAGTTTTCCGTTACAGCGTTTCGTCATAGCAACATCCCTGTTGTTTCTCTCTTCGAATTTCCGTTCCGAAGAATTTATGTATAGGCCCCCGACAGGGGGCTCTTATCCCGATGACATCTGATATATTCGGTTATTTATTTTCCGCACTTGCGTAAAAACCGTTAAAAACCATTAAAAGCTAAAAAACCGCTAGTTTTAGAGGATAAATTAAAATTACTATTCGGAACCCGACCGGAAATCCCCCGCCGGACTGTTGTCCCGAGGAAAAAACGCTATAATAATCCTCGATAAGTTCAATGGTTCGCGGGCGGACAAGGGGTCTCCATCGACAGAGGCTGGTATCCATAAAGCGCGAAAAGAGAATTTAAGGAACATGGGAAAGACAGATAAAAAATCGTTGCCGGCCGCCGAGGAACGGGCGATGATCGCGGCGAAGATCATTGCGGAAAACAAGGGAATCGACATCAAAATCCTTGATCTGCGAGAAATCACGCGTGTCTTCGATTTCTTTGTGATCGCCTCGGGAACAAGCCGACGGCAGCTTCATGCTATCAGCGATGAAATCGACGACCGTTTTGGAAAAGAAATGGGGGACAAGCGACACGGGATCGAGGGTTATCAGGAGAGTCACTGGATCGTTCTTGACTACGGAGATGTCGTTGTTCACCTCTTTGAGCCGGAAAAACGTGATTTTTACGCTCTCGACGAATTTTGGGGGAGTGCCCGAGAGATTTCCTTTCCGGACACCGCCTCGGCGGCAGACATCGACGCCGATTCCGAGTCGGATTTATGATCGTGATCGGCATAATCGGCGGGATTGCCTCGGGGAAGAGTTTCGTCTCCGCCGAACTGGAACGCCGGGGTGCCAGAAAAATCGATGCCGATCAGATAGGACACGAGGTCCTCAAATCCCCACCCGTCAAAAAAGAGATTCGCCGTCGGTGGGGGGAATCGGTATTTCGGAACGGAGAGGTTGATCGCCGTCTCCTAGCCGACCTTCTTTTCGGAAACGGACGACCGAGCCGCATCGCGGAACTCAATGCGATCGTCCACCCTGTCATCCTCACCGAGATCGAAGGGCGACTTGCCGCCTATCGGGCGGAGCGGGTTCCGCTCGTTGTCTTGGACGCTCCTCTTCTGTGCGAAACGGGACTCGACGCGCTTTGCGACCGAATCATTTTTGTGGACGCGTCCTTTAAGACGCGCGTTGCAAGGATTGCCGGACGCGGGTGGTCCGCAGAGGATTTGTGCTCTCGACAAACAGAGCAAATGCCGCTCGAACAGAAAAGAGCGCGAGCCGATCTGGTTATCGACAACAACGGATCGCCCGAGGCGATCCCTCCGCAGCTTGACTCGCTTTTTCCCCTGCGCAATGCTTAAAAACGGAATAACCACATTAACCGATTAAAGATCCTCTGAAAATCTCACTTTGAGGAATTGTTTCTGGACGAAATGTGCGATAGTTAGGATATGGGAGTGGATCGGAGGGGGTTCTCGAAAAAATTCCGGAATTTTCGGATTAACGCCTGGATTGTTTTGAGAAGTTGAGTATAATAGGGATAGTCGGAAAGTTTAACTCGTGGTTGGCAGGAGACTTTTCTCCGTGCCGCTCGATCGGGTCGGGTCGAGAGAGCCACAATGTCACAGGTGATCATGATGTCGAGTTTTAAAGTAGCCTTTTTGTTTTCCGCGGTCTTAACTGCCGTCGTCTGCCTGCAAGCTTCCCTGCTTTCCGTCGAAGGAGATGCCCAGGGTAACGCTCTGGTGCAGCTCTCAACCGATTCTTCAGGTTCGACGGCAGATTATGTTACAGTTCCGCAAACCGATGGGAAGGATGTCGTTCACGTCCGGGTCTATACCGTTCCCGTCGGCGAAGACCACTACACTCCCTACGGCGGTGTCCGCGGGACATTTTCCCGTGACGGTCGCATTGTTTCGGAATTTGTGACCGACGAGAGAGGCGAATTCACCGTTTACGATCTGCCTGCCGGCGATTGGGAGATAATGGCCGAACAGGAACGAGACGAGGTCTTCGGCGTCGGAGAGGTCACTATCTCCTACGATGTTTTCCACGAAGACACGCTCATCATCTTCCTAAACAGGTGTGGTTTGGCGCGTTTCCCCAACGAATTTGACCCGTCGTTGCCTTTGGCCGAAAATAAGGTGAAGTACTGGCAGTATGTCAACTGCGCCGGTGTCGGCCCCGAGACGCCGCAAGATCCGAACGCCCCTCGGAATTCCGCTTCCGATGCCTACGCGACCGCACAAAACACTTGCTGTCAGACCGGTTATGATGCCTGCAACGCCTGCGACGGTTGTTGCCAGCCTGGCTGCGGTAACGGGTTCGGAGCGCTCGGCCTGCTGGGGTTGTTAGGGCTCATCGGGCTTGCTCATCCGGTTCCACCGGTCTCACTCTTTTAGTCTGGAAAACCGTCAACCGAATAAACAGACGCGGCGGATTTTCGCCGCGTTTTTTTTTCGGGAAGTCTTCTCGCTGGTCCCTCCTCTTTTCGTCAGATGTTTTTCGTCTTTTCCGCTCCGGAAAAGAAAAATCCCCCAAAACGCAAATTTTGGGCAAAGTGCAAAGATGCTTGAGCGCAAAACCTTCGACCGACCGGAAATATCTCTTAACATTGTGACATTTTTCCTTTATACTCAGTAGTGCGGAGGTCGGCGGAAGGGGGTTCTCCGAGCCGAGCCGACACAAATCATCGACGAATCCAAAGAACGTAATATCAATCCGGAATTCAGAAATACCCCTGGTCTGAGAAAGCTGTACGATGAGTAAAACAAATCGAACACCCTATTCCACCACACCAAAAAGCGTCAAGGTTATCTCACATCGCCGGGGCCAACCTGATCCGAGAGAATTCGATTTCTTCGATGTCGCGTCAATGTTGCGAAGGCAGTTTCTCGTTATTATGATTGCCACCTTCATCGGAATCGGCGCGGCATGCTACCAATATTCGCTGACTCCGAATAAATTTGCCTCAAACGCTTCCCTCTTTATCACCACACGCGACTCAAGCGCAATGGTCGGCGGAGGACGCGAAGGCCTGACCGATGATTTCCGCGTAACCTCAATTCTCCCGACACTGGTGGCTATCCTCACCGGTGATGAAGTCCTGACCGCAGCCTGGAATGCAATCAGTAACGATCCGCAAAAGAGTCGATGGATTCACTCGCTCAATTTCGAAGACGGAGTGCTCATCGGACGGAGTAAATTGCGTTCAACACTCGCAGTTCATGTCGGCAGCGACACCGGAGGAGATGCCAAAAAGGCCAATGTTATCTCGGTCACCTGTGTTGGCTTAACAGCAAATGAAGCCCGTGTGATCCTCCAAGAAGTAGTTGATCAGTATAAGAAATACATGACAAACCGCCACACCGAGCAAGCCAACAGCGCAACTCAGGTCATCGAGCGTGGACGTCTCGATATGGAAAAGGGGCTGGAAGCCGCTAACGAAGAACTTAAACGTTATATCCAAACTTCGCCGCACACATTCATTGGTGACGAGACCAACAACCCCCTTCTTACTCGGCTGCAAGACATGGAGACAAAACTCGTCGAAATCGACTACCAGTTACTGAAGTTTCAAAACCGGCTGAGTATCGTCGAAAACGCGATTGCCGGACGTAACATCGAAACCATCCCGAACGACGAGATCATCGGCCTCCTCGGTAGCAGCGGTGAAGACGACGGCCTCGTCAGCACCATCGCAACTTTGGCCCAGGGGGGGGATCAGGACGATTTCAAAACAAGAGCGATGATTCATAGCGCCGTCGATATCCAAATGAAAGACCTGACCGAGCTCGAAATGGAAATCGCCAAACTCGCCAGTAGAGGGGTCGGGGAAGATAACCCGGAAATGAGGAGCCTTCAGCAACAGAAGAAGCTCCTTTCTCAGGCTAAAACCGATAAAACTGGACTGACCGATGATATCGCTACCACGCACAAGGTCGGGATTTTCACCTATCCGCAACTCCTGAGCACTTATGTTGACGGATTAAAAGGACGGATTGCCGAGTGTCAACAGCAACGCGACAAGATGCAAGGATTTATTGCAGATCAGGACGAACGTGTTCGCGATATCATGGAATATCGACAGACGATCGACACAATGAAATTCGCAATCGCTGCGCAGAAAGAGGCCTACCTCAACCTGGGTAAACGTCTCGACGAAGTCTCTCTGATCGGCAGCTACGGCGGTTACCAGGTCGAAATCCTCGATCCTCCGACAACCCCCCTCCGACCTTACTCTCCCAATCTGTACCTTTACCTTCTGGTCGGGGGTCTCTGCGGTGTTGCGGGCGGGGTCATCTTGGCGTTTGTGTTAGATGTCACCGACACAACCTTCCGTACTCCGGAAGAAGTCGAAACCTCGTTGGGTGTTCCGATTCTGGCACAGTTTCCGGGATTTAGCACGATCGGAAAAACAAAAACCAGAGAAATACACAAGCCGACCCCGGTCCCAGGAGTCCCGATTCAGAAACTGGTCACATACCACCTTCCGAACTCCCCGCAGTGTGAGGTGTTCAGCGGTCTACGTACAAGACTTTTCCTGAATCCGAGCGGAGAAAATATTCAAGTTCTTCAGGGAACGAGTCCACACCCGGGAGACGGTAAAACCATGTTCATCTGCAATATGGCTATCAAAACCGCCGACGCCAATAAGAACGTCCTCCTGATCGACGGGGACATCCGGAAACCAGATATTCATAAATGGTTTAACCTGGAAAATAAAGCCGGCCTTTCCGACCTCCTGGCCGGAACCAAAACTTACGAAGAAGTCATTCAGCAGACAGCGGTGAAGAACCTCACTGTGATCACCGCGGGGATTAAACGGAAAAACCCGACAGAACTTCTTTCCGGTCCGGTTTTGGCCGATTTCATCACTCGGATGCGTGGGATTTATGACGTGATCCTCATCGACTCTTCCCCTGTACTCTACGTGTCAGACCCCTGCATCGTAGCTTCCAAAGTTGACGGAATCATTTATAATATGCGCATTCGTAGACATGGTCGTCCCGACGCAATGCAGGGAATACGTGCACTGGCAGAGGTGGGAGTGAACATCATCGGCTGCACGGTTAACTGCTACGATAAACATCGGTTTTACAATGAATTTGCCGTTTCAAAACGGAATAGTTACGGCGGTGGTTATGGTGGCAGCTATGGTGGCAGCTATGGCGGCGGGTACGGCTACGGCGGAGGTTACGGTTACGGCGGAAGTTACGGCGGAAGTTACGGCTATGGCTACGGCGGAGGTTACGGTGGTGGCTACGGTTACGGAGTCGGCTACGGGGGCAGCTATGGAGGGGGCTACGGTTACGGCTATGGTGCCCACAGCAAACGGTATGGGAATCGGGAATATGGTGAACGAGATGTTACCTCCACCCAGGCAAACGAGAAAGTACCCTTTCCCACACCGGATCAGCCGCGCCGTCCCGAACAAGAGGAACGCCGAACCGCTTGATTCTCGATAAATCCAACCTCTGCCGCCCGTCGCGCCAATGCGTCGGGCGGCAGAGCAGTGTTCAGACAGCAACGGCAGAGAATATGTCAGCATCAAAAGAAACATGGGGGGCGCCTCCGACAAGTTGGACGCGCTCCCATCTTTTAGGACTTGAATCCCTTTCGAAAGAGGAAATTCTCCTTCTCCTTGATACTGCCGAGCGATTCCGCCAGGAGATTCTCGAAAAACCGCAGGAAACAGGACGCAAAATACCCCTTCTGGCTGGTCAGACGATCGCCAACCTTTTCTTTGAAAACTCCACTCGCACCAAAACAAGCTTCAGCTTGGCCGGAAGGCGGCTCGGTGCGGATGTCGTGGAATTTGCCGCTGCGACTAGCAGTCTTTCCAAAGGGGAAACGATCATCGACACCGCAAAAAATATCTTGGCGATGGGGGTTGATGCCGTGGTCATTCGGCACGGATGTCCGGGGACACCACATCTCCTTGCACAACGGCTCGAAAACTGCTCAGTCATCAACGCCGGCGACGGCACCCACGAACACCCAACACAGGCGCTCCTCGATATCTTGACGATCCGCCGCCGATTCGGTCGGATTGCCGGTCTGACCGTCGCTCTGGTCGGTGACATTGCCCACAGCCGTACGGCAAGATCCGACATCTACGGGCTTCAGAAGCTCGGTGCCAAAGTAATCGTATGCGGTCCTTCGACGCTCGTCTCCCGGGATTGGGAAAAGGTGGGGGTCGAATACTCCTATTCACTCGACGCTATCCTACCGAGAGTCGATGTTTTCAATCTCCTTAGGATTCAGTTCGAACGGCAGGTTGTCCGTCCCTTCCCTTCGATTCGGGAATATGCGCTCCTTTATGCCATGAACAGCGATCGGCTTGCCGCCTGCAAAAAGGATGTCCTGATCATCGCTCCCGGCCCGATCAACCGCGGTGTGGAAATCACACAGCAAGTTGCCGATGGACCTCAGTCGGCGATTCTCGATCAGGTAACCAACGGGGTTGCCGTCCGTATGGCCGCCTTGTGGTTGGCCCTTTCGGCTAAAGCCAACAACCTTCGCTGACCCGAATCTCCATAGACCAATCGCAAACAATTTATAACACATGGCAAACATGACAGACATCCTCCTTCAAAATGCCCGCCTTGTGGATCCGGCGGCGAGAACAGACCGAAAAGCCGATATACTCATCCGGGACGGGAAAATCGCGGCGATTGATCCGAGCAACATTCCCACCGAATCGGAAAAATACGACCTCCGCGGCAAGATCGTGGCACCCGGTTTGATCGACATGCACGTACATCTGCGCGAGCCAGGGGGTGAAGAAGACGAAACGATCGAAACCGGGACGCTCGCGGCCATCGCCGGCGGTTTTACCTCCGTCGCCTGTTGTCCCAACACAGAGCCACCTCTCGATTCCCAAGCTTCTGTCGAACTGGTTCGGCAATTGGCACTCCGTGCCCGACACTGCCATGTCTACCCGCTCTGCTGTATCAGTAAAAATCGTGAAGGAAACGAGCTGGCCGAACTGGGGGTTCTTTTTGCTGCCGGTGCGGTGGGTTGCACCGATGACGGTGCGCCGGTCAGTGATGCCGAACTGATGCGCCGTGCGATGGAATATACACTGATGTTTGACAAACCGCTACTCAGCCATGCCGAATCTGCCCCGCTCAACAAGGGGGGAATCATGCACGAAGGACTGGTCTCACTGCAACTCGGACTGCGCGGTATGCCTCCGGCTGCCGAAGACATCATGGTCTCGCGTGACATCGACTTGGCCGGAATCACCGGTGCGAGACTTCACGTCATGCACGTTTCGACAGCTGCTTCGGTGGCCGCCATCCGTTGTGCCAAAGAGCGTGGCATCCGTGTAACAGCCGAAGTTACGCCACACCACCTGACCCTGACCGACGAAGAGCTCCGGAGCTTCGATTCGAACTTTAAAATGAACCCGCCCCTCCGAAGTTCCGAGCATGTCATTGCCTGCACCGAAGGACTCCTTGACGGTACGATCGATGCCATTGCCACCGACCACGCACCGCATGCACGGGAAAAGAAAATCCGTGAGATCAATATAGCCCCGTTTGGAATTATTGGGCTTGAGACGGCGTTGCCGCTGATGATCGAAAAATTCATTATTCCCGGACTGATGACCTGGACACAGCTTATCGAAAAGATGTCGGTCAATCCGTCTCGTATTCTCGGCTTAAACAAGGGATCGTTGGGCGTCGGTGCGGACGCCGACCTGACGGTGATCGACCCAGAGATCCGTTGGACCTTCACCAAAGAAGAAATCCATTCAAGATGTTGTAACACACCATGGTTCGGGAAAGAATTCACGGGCCGTGCCGTCATGACGATCGTCGACGGAGAAGTTCGTTATAAGATTTGATAATAGTTGGATTTTCTTTTCTAAACAAAGGAGAAAAAAAGGGAGAATTTTCGAGAAATTCGACGGTTCTCCCCTCTTTTTTCCCCCTCCCTCTTGTAGAAACGGCGAAGTAAAGCATAATCTGCATAACTAAATGAAATAAGGAACTTTCCTTTTATAAGTTTAGTTAATAAAAAGATTCTTAAAGCTTATATCACCTCGCACCGGTGTAAGAGGACAGAAGGAGAGAGACCATGGCAAAAACCTATAATCCGTTCGAAGTGGCTCAACAATGCGTCGACAAAGCGACGAAAGCTCTCGGCCTCGATGAAGCGACTTGTGAACTCCTGCGCAATCCGCAACGTGAGATGTGGGTGACGCTTCCGGTCCGAATGGATGACGGTAAGGTCAAGGTCTTCAAAGGGTTTCGCGTTCAGTACAGCACGGCTCGCGGACCAGCCAAGGGCGGGATTCGCTGGCACCCTACCGAAACGATCGACACGGTTCGTGCTTTGGCCTGCTGGATGACGTGGAAAACCTCTGTAGTCGACATTCCGCTCGGCGGCAGCAAGGGGGGAATCATCTGCAACCCTAAAGAGCTCTCCGTCGGTGAAAAAGAGCGACTTTCGCGTGCTTATATCCGTGCGATCGCTCCGATCATCGGGATCACCAAAGATGTTCCGGCTCCGGACGTCTACACCAACGGTCAGGTCATGGCTTGGATGATGGACGAATACGAGGCCATTATCCAAGAGAAACAGTCCGGCGTCATCACCGGAAAGCCCCTGGCTCTCGGTGGCTCGGCGGGTCGAGGCGACGCCACCGCCCGTGGTGGGATCTACGTTTTGCGAGAAGCCGCTAAGGCTTACAACATTGCACTTGAAAACCAGCCATTCGCAGTTCAGGGTTTCGGTAATGCCGGTCAGTTCGCCGCCACCCTCGGCGAAAGCATCCTCGGTATGAAACTCGTTGCCGCTTCCGACTCCAAGGGTGGCATCTACAACCCGGACGGGATCGACGCTCAGAAGTTAGTCGACTACAAGTTTGCAAACGATTCGCTGAAAGATTTCCCCGAAGCCAAAGAGATCACCAACGAAGAATTGATTGCTCTTCCGGTAACGGTTCTCATCCCGGCCGCTATGGAAAACACCATCAACGAAAAGACCGCTCCGATGGTCCAGAGCAAGATATTGCTCGAGCTGGCCAATGGTCCGACCACACCGGAAGGTGATGAAATCCTCGCCAGCAAAGAGATCATCGTTCTTCCCGACTACCTGGCCAACGCCGGCGGTGTCACAGTCTCTTACTTCGAACAATGCCAGAACGCTCAGAACTACTATTGGACTCTCGAAGAAGTTCAGCAGCGTCTTGATCAGAAGATGACCCAAGCCTTCAAAGCGGTTTTTGATATGTCTGCGGAAAAGAAAACCACTCTGCGTGACGCGGCTTACCTGGTTGCCATCAAGCGGGTTGCCGAAGCCGCCAAGCTCCGCGGATGGTGCTGACCTTCTGGAATCCACCGCGGTATTCGAAAGATTCTTGGCACTACCCTCGCATTCGATCGCATGGGATAAAACCAGATCGTACTAAACGAGGCGTCTTTCTCTTTTCAAAAAGAACGTGGCCATCATACGGAAAAGAGCGTTTCACAACCAGGGAAAAACGCCGAAGAAAAAAGTTCCTCCGAACGAAACGCCCACCCTCGGCTGGTGACCGGAAGTGGACGCGACAAACAGTACGGACCCGCGCCGACTCAGGAGGACATATTGTTATTTTCCCGCGTTCGGATTCTTTTTCAGGATGTCGGCATCAACCAGTTTGTTGATCAGCTGTTGCATGCTGTCAAATGCTGCGAGAAACCCTTGGGGGGGCATGATAATCCGTTCACTGTATTCCGGGGTCGGCGGAGCACCGTCGACTCCGGGTTGAAGGGTCATAAAGTCAAAACGAACCATATTGCCGGCGAAGTGGATTTGGCCGAGTCCATCGGCGTAGACTTCTTTTTTCACAGCTCCCATCATCTATTCCTTTCCGGGAAACAAAGGGAAAATAGGTAAAACAAACGTCTACCGTCTTATCGCCCAAGGGACATCGCTTTACCTATTTTTTTAGATGGAAGCGGCAGGGTTTCCCCAGTCGGCACAGACGGAAGTCTTACCTCCAAAGATTGGCATCAAGAAGATCGTCGATCTCTTCTGCGAAGATCTCCTCGAGCAACCCGTTTTCCGCCGGGTAGACCAAATCATCTCCACTGGCTTCCTTCAGCCAGTTAAGGGCCAAAAAGGCCCGATCGGAGGAAGTAACGTCGCCGTTGCCGTCAATATCACAGTAGACGGCATACTCGTCGTCCCCCTCTTCGGTGAGCCAGGCCGCTGAGAGGAGCGCACGGTCGGAGAAAGAGATGTCGCCGTCGTTGTTAACATCCATCGGACAGACATTGAAGGTGGAAACACCACTCCAAGAAGAATCGGTATAAGAACCAGTTCCCAGGGCCTTGACTTTGTACCGAATGTTGGCCCCATAGGTAAGGTTTCGAACAACGGCACTCGTTTCGTCGGCCAGAACGTTCGTCCAGTTAGTTCCGCCATCGGTACTGTAGGCCAGAGCATAACCGGAGGCGTTCGCGACATCGGTCCACTCAAGGAGATGGCGATTGAGACCATAAGAGACATAGTAAGCGATGGTCCCCGTCAGGATCGACGGCGCATCAAGCTGTATCTGTCCCCCTCCGATCACGACCTCAATCTCCTCGGAATAGTCGGAGTCAAGATAATACTCACCGTCCCCCAACGCTCGCACCTTGAAGAGGATCGTCTCGTCGGTCGGAAGCGAAGTAACCGTTAGATTGCGGCCGGCCGTCTTTTGACTCTGCCACTCCGTCCACGAGTCGGCTTTCCACGCCAGTTCATAACCGGAGGCATTGGCGGAAACACCCCAAAGCATGACCGCCGAGGAGTCGTGTGTGTCTAAAACATCAAGGCCGGGCGGAGCAGAAAGGGTTGTCTGTGCCGCGATCGTCTTTTCGACAACATCCGAGAAAGCGGAATCCCCATAGAGAATTCCGTCCCCCAACGCTCGTACCATCAATCGGACGGTATCGCCGATTGTGAAGCCGTCGAGAGTCAGACTTGTGGCCGAAACCTCTTGGGTTTGCCACGACGATTCGGCCCCGGCTTTCCACGCCAATTCATAACCTGAGGCATTTTCGACATTGCTCCAAGTTAGGGAAATTGAACTGGAACCAGAAATCTTCGCAGTCAGATTGGCCGGGATATCGAGAGTTGTCAGCTCGCCGGTCTGATACTCGTAGGTTCCCAAATCGACGACGGAGTTAACAATCCGCTTGAGCCCGGCAAGATCATAGGTAATGGCGGAACCGTCGGCATAGTAAACATAGGCATTCTCCCCGACATCGATCGCCTGAGAATTTTCTGCCAAGGAATACTCGGAACCGGAAGCTCCGACAAAGAGGGGAAGAGTATTGTCATAAACAAAATTCTGGACACCAGTCCCTCCCGAGTTACTCCAATCGGTGTAACTCGAAAGAGTGTTGTACGCATTAACCGTTGAGGCGTTTCGTCGGAAAATATCGGCGCCGTCCGAACCGCTGTTGAGCGCCACAATCGTGTTTTTGAGTGCCGCCGATCCGGCTGCCACGTACAGCCCGCCCCCGGCGCCGATCGATGTACCGCCGGAAAGGGCTCCTGAATCATTAGAGGTGATTGTCACACCCGTAGCCGTTAACGACCCGGAATAAATCGCAATCCCCCCCCCGGCAGATTCGGCGGATTCTGCCTCGGCGTAGACGGTGTTTTCTGCCAGTAGGACATCGACTAACGTGACCATGGAACGGGAGAAAATCCCGCCGCCAAGCGCTATCGCCGTAGAGGAACCGGTGAGCGCCTCGACACTGTTGGCTGTCAGCGTGACATCTTCCATCAGGAGCGTCGCGGTGGAATCGATATAGACACCGCCACCCTGGGCATTCGCCATACCGGAAACCGACTCGGTACTGACCGAGTTTCCGCGTAACGCACTCGAACGGATGATTACATCCCCGCTCGAGGCAAAAATACCGCCTCCGTAAGCTACCACGTTGTCATTGGCATCAGAGACGATCTTACACCGGTTCGTCGAAAGCGTACTTCCGGAAACGGAAAGGGAACCTGATTCCAGGTAAATCCCGCCGCCTGCCGAGGCGTAGTGTCCGGAAATCGTCGTGTTTGTGATTATTACCTCACCGGCGGCGTGAATCCCACCGCCTAGCGTTTCGACAATTCCGGATTCGGAGTATGCGTAAAGACTGTTGGATGTCACCGTTGAATTCATCAAAACCAGCGAACCACTCGTCAGACAGATACCGCCACCGGTAGCAAAAGCATCTCCTGTTGTCGCCGTAGAACGAACGACGTTTTGGGTTACCGTGCAGCGGTCAAGAGTTAAGTCAACATGAGATGCGTAGATTCCGCCGCCGTCGGCCTGAACGGCTTCTGATCCTCCGGCCGTCACTTCAGCGCGGCCGCCGGTGATTTTCAGGCCAGTAATCGAAACAGTGAGTTTGGATTCTTCGCCACCACCGATAGCAAAAACTCGACGCGATTCCCCCTGCGAGGCATTGGCACTCACGGTCAGGCGCGGGGCCATTGTTGCCATATTACAAAGTGCCGAGGCGTCGATGGCAATCGATTTTTCAATCACCAGCTCGCCCAATTCCGAGTCGAGCGTGATGGTACTGTTAACCAATTCTGCAGAGAAGGTGATTGTATCACCGTCTTGAGCTGCCAAGATCGCTTCTCGCAACGAGACCAATTCATCGGAAGCGTCGATCACATCTTCGGCGGTGGTAACCACCAACGGATCGATCAAGATGGGAACCGCTGTACTTGTCGCGATCGTAACCGTGCCTGTATAACGACCGATCCCCGCGGCCGACACTTTAAGGTAGCACCCATGATCGTCGCGGGTGACCGTATAACTTGATGCGGTGGCCCCATCAATGAGGTGCATGTCGTCAAGCGATTCACCACGATACCAAGTCCAGATCACGCTGTCGGAGACTTGGGCCTCTTCCGGCAACACCGAGGCGGTAATCACTGTGTCGACCCGTAGATCACTGTCAAGCGAGATGAAAACACTCTCAAGCTCGGTTGTCTCTTCGAACTGGTACTCATAGGCGCCCAGGTCGATAATAAGGTGAGAAATACGGGGGTTTCCCGCCAGGTCTGTCGAATAAGTGCTGTAAGTGTTGTTTCCGATATCGATTGCCTGCGAATCCTCGGCCAGGGAGAAATCCCCCTGGTCGGCATCGGCAAACATCGCATTGCCCGAGTCATAGACATAATAAACGGCATCAGCATTCGACCAGTCGGTAAACCCCGACATCGCACTGTAAGCCATAATCTCGCCGCTTCCGTCGTTGTAGAAATCGTTTCCCGATCGGGTCGCGGTATTCCCGACAATCAGCGAATTGTAGTATTCCGTCTTATAGGGGAACGACTCGGATGAGCTGTAATTATAGACTCCGCCACCATAGGCTGCCGAGTTGGCGGTGATCGTCGTTCCCTGAAAGTAAAATACTCCTTGGTCAATGCAGACCCCGCCGCCGTAGCGGGAAGCGGAGTTTGAGGCGATCAGTGTATCGGTTGACGAGCAGGAACCGTAGTAGTTGTAGAGACCACCGCCGATCTGGGCTGTGTTCGAGAGAATCTGGGTATACTTTGTGACCACGATTCCCATCTCGTTCCAGACTCCGCCGCCTGCGTTGGTCGCGGTGCAGAATCGAACGGTCGAGTCGGTCAGCCCGACATAGCCGCTACCGTAAACGCTCGAACTGCCCGCGTCAAGCAGGTTGTAAATCCCGCCACCGTAATAGGCCGAACAATCCGAAACACTTGATTTGACCAGGTCCAAATAACCGGAATTATAGATACCGCCGCCATAAGTCGCGGTACCGTCTCGAAAATTGACATTGGTGATCGTCACCGACGAACCGAGTTCCCCAGCGGTATTCATCAGAATTCTGTGTTTACCGCCGGCACTGACCGCGATACCATCGGCGAGAGATGAGGCGTCGACGGATATCTGTTTCGAGATAACTAACGAGTAATCACCAAGGAAAATCGTTCCGCCGTTGAGCGACTCGTCGAAGGTGATCGTCTCACCCGCATCGGCGTAGGCAATCGCCTCTCTCAACGAGACAAGCCCATCCGCAGAATCGGCGGTATCTAAAAGGGTGGTGACCACCAGCGACTTTGTAAATTCGGGAACAGTCGAATCGGTCATAGCTGTCAGCGATCCGACCGATGTGTTGTAACCGGTCACAATCACGCCGATGTAGCAACCGACATCGGCAGTAGTAACCTCGTAGTAATAATTCGTTGCACCGTCAATCTCCTCGAGCGTCTCGGGATCGGTTCCGCGGACCCATTGGTATGTTACGAGTGCATCTTTTGGCTCGACCGTCACAGAAATGTTCAGGCCAACCGTGGGATCCTTCTCGGTCAGTTTGATTCCGGTGATCGGGTTCCGATCGGCATGAGCAATCGTAAACTTGTAGGTGCCAGTCTCGCCCGAAGGACGCTCATCGGTCGAAGCAGGATCGTACTCACTATTCTCCAATGCCGAAATGGCAAAGTAGAACCGCCCTGTTTCGGACGGCGTCCAGGAAAGGATTGGAGTACTACCGCTACCCCCAAGCTGCGTTCCTTCGGAATCAAAGACACGGATCAGGGTACCAAGCGACTCGCCTTCTTCAGATGGTGTCACCGTAAAGGAGAAGATACGAGTCAAGTCTTCATCGGTAACATCGACGGCGTAAAAATCGACATCTTTGTCACCGTAGAGACCGTTACCGATCTTCTCGCGAATGACGTACGAGTCGTCGGTAAAGGCGACGACTTTGGCTTGGGTAAGGATGTCTCCCGGATCGGCATTGTAGAGGTATTCGTAAGCCCCCAGATCGACGACACCGTTGATCACACGCGCATTCCCTGCCAGATCGGTATCGACCGTCAGATAATCGTTCAATCCCAAATCGATCGCCTGCGAACCTTCGACCAGAGCATATTCGGAATTTGCTGCGTCGGCAAAGAGAGGAAGCGAGTCATCGTACGCGTAATTGGCAACATCGGCATCGGAAACATTGCTCCAGTCGGAATAGGACGAGAGGGTATAGAATGCATAAATTGAACCGTATTGATCGGCTTTCCCGATATCGGCATTTCCGGTTCCTCCTTCGGTCAGCGTGTTTGCAGCAACAACCGAGTTTTGCAACACCGTCTCGTAACCGAGCACCATATTAGCCGATTCGGACCAGATACCGGCACCCGCCGACGCGGTATTGGAGGTCACCGTTGTGTTGCGGACGGTCAGTTCCCCTCGGTTCCAGATCCCGCCGCCGTTTCGGGCAGCGGTGTTCTCGGCAACCAGGCAGTCTTCCAGAAGGAGAACACCTTCGTTCCGAATCCCGCCCCCGTTTTCGGCGGCGCCACCGGTAACCCGCACGCCGCACAGGGTGACCGGGGCAAAAGTGGACCCGCCCGTGATGAAAAAGACTCTCGTCAGACCGCCGCCGTCAACAGACAGACCCCCACGAAGTGTTGTGGCGTCGATGGTGATCGCTTCGGCAATTTCAAGACCACCCAGGTCCTCGTCGAGCGTGATCGTCTTTCCTTGAAGATAGGGATCGAAGGTAATGGTGTCGCCCCCGGCACTCCCTCCTTCCATATATCCGATCGCCTCGCGTAGCGAGATTAAACCGTCGTACGGATCGACCACATCCTGTTCGGTAGTAACGACCGCGGAGGGAGTTTCCAAACTCCGCTGAAATTCATAGGCCCCAAGGTCTACGATATTGTTGACGATTCTGGTATTGCCGTCGAGATCGGTCGGCACTCCAGAAACAAAGGCGTTTCCGCCGACGTCGATCGCCTGTCCCCCCGAGGCAAGTTGGTAATCGTTATTGTCGGGATCACGAAATAGACGCTTGGTGGCGTCGTATCCATAATTGGTCGCGGTATTCGTCCAATCGGTAAACGAAGAGAGGGAGTAAACGCCGGCAATAGTCCCGTATGTATTATTGACGTGAATGTCACTGCCGTTGACTGCCGTATTGTCGGCGATAATTGTATTGCAAAGTGTGATGACATACGTTTTCGAGTCATCATCACTCGCCACGCCATGGGCAAAGATCCCACCCCCATAATTGGATTCGTTACCGGCGATAGTGCAGTTGATCGCGGTTAAGACACTTCCGTCGGCACAAATAGCTCCGCCATACCCCCCGGTGTTTTCGTAAAAGAGCGTATTGGTCGCTGTCAGTGTTCCCAAGTAGTTGTAGACACCTCCGCCGTTATAGTAGGCATTGTTCCCGGAAATAATTGCGTTGGCCAGTGTCGTCACGCCGTAATTACAAATCGCCCCGCCGTAGTAAGAACCACCGCCGGAAATCGTTGAACCGGAGATTGTCAACGTGGCACCGACATTATGGATCGCGCCGCCATAATTAGCGGTATTACCGGTAAAGGTCGAGTCGGCAATTGTCACTGTCCCTCTCGAAAGATAGAGAGCTCCACCGCGCGCGCCACTATTTTCAGTAAAGGAAGAGTCTTCAATGTTCAGCGTGCCGTAATATGAGTAAATCGCCCCGCCTTTGGTGTTCTTTGACACCGTAACGTTCTTGAGGGAGACAGCGCCGCGGAAACTGAAAATGGCCGATCCGTTCGTCGCGCCGTTGGCGTGGAGTGTTGAGTCCTGAATTTCCAGATGACCAGAAGAGAGAATCCCACCACCGTCGTAAGAATTGCCCCCGGTGATCGTCAGTCCCTTTAAGAGAACCGGCGTCGATTCGGCACCTCCGGAGATAAGCATAACGGAGGTTTTGGCGTTTCCGTCAACGGTAATGCCACCGTCCAAGTCAGAGGCGTCAATGGAAATCTGTTTGTCGATCACCAGGGCCGTATCGGAAAGGGAGATCGTCTGACCGGCAAGAGATTCGGCAAAGTCGACAGAGCCTCCGGCTTCGGCGTAGAGGATCGCCTCACGCAACGCGATGAATCCGTCGGTATCGTCAACCAGATCCAAAAGCGTCGTAACCGTCGTTGAGGCGGTTTCCGTCTCTCTGGAAATGGTCCCCTGATATTCGTAAGCACCGATATCGACAACCTCAGAATCTTTCCAACTTTGAGCAACACGAGTATTTCCCGCCAGATCAACCGTGTCGGTAACCGCGCTGTTCAAACCGCGGTCGATCCCCCAACCGGAAGAAGAAATTGTCAAGTCGATGGAATCGAGATTGGTGATATTTCCCTCACCGTCGAACTCGGCCGCCGCAACAAACTCGGCGTCAAATCCGATGATGTTATTCGCGGAAGAAGTATCGGCCGCAAGCCCGAACCAGTCACAGTTATTCATGTAGCCGAAATTATTCGAGACAATTGTATTGGTCATCACCACTGTCGACCAGTTGGCAACCCCGCCGCCGTAATTCGTCGCAGCATTCCCGGCGATCGTGCAGTTGACAGCCGTGAATGTGCCTCCCGCGGCGTAGACGCCTGCACCGATCGCCGCGGTGTTGGCGGAAAACTCCGTATTGCGGGCCGTCAGTGCCCCTCCCTCAAGATAGACGCCCCCCCCGGAGCCGATAGCCGCCGTATTCTCGGTCACGATCGACCGAGTCAGGGTCAAATCTCCCGACTTAACGTAGAGACCGGCACCGGTCTCTTTACTGACAGCACCTCCCGTAATCACCAATCCGGTAAAAACAATTGCAGCATCTTCTTTCCCTTCAAGAAAGAACACCCGACTCTCCCCCGCGGCATCGATCGTCACAAAGTCGCTCAGAGCCGAGGCGTCGATCGTCATCGACTTGGTGATGGCAAGTTCCCCCAACGTGAGCGTGATCGTATTTGCATCGCCGCCGGTAAAGACATCGGAGCTAAACGTAATACGGGTCGACTCGGCCGAGCCATTCTCGATCAGGGCAATCGCCTCGCGCAATGAACAAAGCCCGTCTGTCTCGTCGACCACGTCGAGATTGGTCGTAACCGTAAGATCGGTCGAAACCGGAAGAATGACGACCGAAGCAGCGGATTGCCAATCATTATACCCGTCACGAGAAACGGTCACCGAAACGGTGTACGTCCCCTCGGCGGTGAACTCGGGGGGCATGTCGTAGGTTAAACCATTATAGGTGTAGATGATGGTGTCGGTCGATGCACTCGGATCGATCACGGTGATTGTGTGCGCTTCACCGTCATAGTATCCGGACCAACCGATTACCGAAACATCGGTAATATCCGGCTTTGCATCGGTCTGGTATTCGTAGGCACCCAGGTCAACAATCCCATTGACAATACGCGTCTCCCCGGAAAGATCGGTCAAGACAGAAACCAGAGCATTATTTCCGATATCGATGGCTTGTGAGTCACTTGTCGGTGTATAAAGACCCGCCGGGGCGTTGGCGAACAGGGGCATAGAGGGATCGTATGCGTAAATCGATACCGAGGTGTCCCAATCGGACCAATCGGTCAGGACATGGTTACCGGCAATCATCCCTTTGGAGTTGTAACGGTAGATTTCTCCAGAAACGGAATCACCAGCGCTGTTTCCTACCAGAATCGAGTTATTAAGTCCCAGGGAGTATTTGATCGAAGAGGAACCGAACAGGTAAAACCCGCCCCCAACCCCGGCGCTGTTTCCAGTAATCGTGGCCCCTTCGACAATAAACTTGCCGCTCCAAAGATAGATGCCGCCGCCGTAGGCGGTCGTGCCGGAGACGCTGTTGTCGGCAACGAGAACATTCACACCGGTAATCGTCCCGGAGCTATAGATCCCCCCCCCGTTGGCACGACCAGCCGCCACGGCACTGTTCCCGACGATTTCGACATTAGTAAATTTCATCGTGCCACTGTTGAATACCCCACCGCCACAATAAGACGAGCAGTTTTCGATAAAAGTCAGACACGAGGCTGTCAACCGTCCGGAGTTGTAAAGGGCACCGCCGTAACCGGCGTTCAAAGAACTTGCGCCGGAATTCCCCCCCGTCAAAACAAGATTTCCCAAGTTGACCTTCGCCTGATTCCCCACCGAGAGGAGTCGACAGTACCCGTTGGCATTGATTGTCAGCGATGTCGTGCCATAGCCGACAATCGAAAGAACCCCGCAATCGGAAGAGTTGAGACTGACGGTGATTTCGTCGATCGACGAGGCGTACTCGATTCTATGGGTAGTAGCGGTTGTTCGGATCACAATCAGGTCGGCCCCGGAACTTGCCCCGGCCTGTGCAACAGCGGTTCGAACATTCTCCGAAGAAAGTTCATCGGCCGTGACCTCTATCACGTTGATGTCGTTCATCGATTCCGGAAGATTAAACTCGGCGTAAGTCGCGCGGATATCGGCATATTCGGCCGGGGTAACCGACAAAAGCATCCGGTCTTCAAGCGACTCAAAACAGGAAATACGTGAACGGAGCGAATTGCTCGCACGGATTTTACCTCTGCTCAAACGAAGAAGAACGACCGGATTTGGATTCAAAGAACGTTTCATATTTTTCATCCTCAACCAAAGGGAAGGGTTCATTCGCAAAATAGTCGAAGCTTTACCGTCACGGCCATTATAGTGGGTTTTCCCTTTTCTTCAACAAATTACCGGGCTTGTTCGGGAAATTTGCTGTCCGAATAAGCCCCGAGGCCGAAGGATAGATACCCTTAGTTGTTTTGCAGGAACAAGATTAGGCTTCAGTCCGGAGAAAGAAACTTTTCACACGCAGTCCCGAACAATTACGAGGGGGAAAATCGGCTCTTGCCGGAAAAAGGAAAGGCCCGCCTTGTTAAAATACTTTTCTTTTTTCGAGAACAAGTTATAATTCAGCATCGCGGCCGGCTTTTCGACAAAGGCGTAACTCGCCCCTGTCCCGGCGCGGACGAACCCCAAAGGTAAGAATTCGTCTTCCGCATTCCTGGGAATTTCGGTGCAAACCGAACCTGGTTATCCATCGAATGGAGTATTTCGTGATATGATCTGCGTCAGTATTGCCTGTGGTAGCCACAAAAGGATGCTCACCGAACTCAACGATCTGGCGGAGGCGGGAATCAAGCTTGTCGAGCTGCGTCTCGATTTTCTCCGCAAAATGCCCGACCTGGGGCGCCTCCTGCCGAACCGCCCGATTCCGGTCATTGTTACGGTCCGCCGCAAGCAAGACGGAGGTTTGTGGAGTTACGACGAAGAAAAACGGATGATCCTTCTGCGCAGTGCGATCATCTCGGGTGCCGATTACGTCGATATCGAAGCCGACATTGCCAAAAGCATTCCCCGTTACGGCACCGCAAAACGTCTGATCAGTTATCATAACTTTGAGAAGACCCCGGAGGACCTCGAGGCGCTCCGGAACAAGATCCTTCAGGAAACCGACCCGGATATCATCAAAATCGCCGTTACCCCGCAATCGGTCGGTGACTTGTTTCGTATTTTCGATTTTATGAAAAAGGCAAATGCGCCAGGAGCGGCTAAGCCGACTATCGTTATCGGAATGGGCGAGATTGGTTTCCCGACCCGAGTTCTCAGCAAAAAGTACGGTGCCCCCTTCACCTACGCCACGTTTTCTCAGCAGCGGCTCATCACTCCGGGAATCGTCTACTACAAAACGCTACAAGATCAGTTTCGCTACGAAAGTCTCAACGCCGAAACTGAGGTCTACGGCGTAATCGCCGATCCGATCGCCCATTCGCTCAGTCCGTTGATTCATAACGCGTCATTCGCAGCTGCCGATCTCAACAAAATCTATCTCCCCTTCCGTGTGCCTACGGGTGAGGTGGCCGAGTTTATTGAAAAAGCCCCCGGTATCGACGCGCGAGGGCTCAGTGTCACCATTCCCCATAAATCGGCGGTGATTCCCAAACTGACGCGTCTCGATCCGGCTGTCGAAGAGATTGACGCCTGCAACACTATTGTATTTCGAGATGACGCTGTTTTCGGATATAACACCGACTATCTTGCTGCGGCTCTCTGCATCGAAACAGCGATGGGAGAGGTCAAAAACGGGACAAGTCCGATTGCGGGAAAGCAGGTCTTGGTCCTCGGTGCCGGCGGCGCGGGAAAGGCCGTCGCCTACGGTCTGATCAAAAAGGGGGGGCGGGTTACCATCACGGACATCGATTCCAAACGAGCCGAAAAGGTCGCCGAACAGCTTGACTGTTCCTTTTGCGATTGGGACGCACGAAAAAGCTACGTTTCGAGCGTTCTGGCCAACTGCACTTCGGTCGGAATGTACCCTGATCTGAACGAAACGCCGATCGGAGCCGAGTCGATCCGCAACGGGATGTTCGTCTTTGATGCGGTCTATAACCCGGAACAGACCTACCTTCTCAGATTGGCTAAGCAGAAAGGGGCAACTCCAATCTCGGGACTCGAGATGTTTATCGGTCAGGCATGTCTGCAGTTCAAGCTCTTTACAGGAGAGAAAGCTTCCGCTTCGATGATTCGCGGCCTTTTGAAAGAGGCTCTGGCCTTCTCGAGGAGTTAATACCGTGACAATCGCACTGATTGGGTACCGGGGCACGGGAAAGAGCACGGTCGGCTGTCTTCTAGCCAAACGGCTCGGGAGACGGTTTATCGATACCGATCGGCTCATCGAGTCGAATCGCGGTCAGACGATCGCCTCCATCTTTGCCGAAGGTGGGGAAAAGCTTTTCCGCAATTGTGAAACCGAAGCACTCGCCTCGCTAGAGGGTCACGCCGAGCCACTGATAATCGCCGGAGGAGGGGGCCTTCCCCTGCGGGAGGAAAACCGCAAGATTTTGTGTCGACTCGCCCCAGGTCGGATCGTCCTCTTGACCGCGTCGCCCGAGGTGATCGCCCAAAGGATGACCGGTGACGCGCAGAGTGCTGAAACGCGTCCACCGCTAACAAAACTCTCCTTTTACGATGAGATCAAAACGGTTCTCGAGCAACGCTACCCGATCTACTTGGCGTTGGCCGACCACACGATTGTAACCGAAAAGAAAACACCGGAAAAGATCGTCGAAGAAATTCTCTCTCTTCTTTAAAGCTCCGGACGCCACTTTTCCCGTTCGGCAACGAGACGGAAAGAAAAGGTAAAAAACCTCCTAAAGGAAAGGGATTTTACGACTCCAAGCCCCGGATTCGGTCACGTAATTTTCCGGCAAGCTCATAATCTTCGACCGAAACGGCGGCATCGAGCTCCCGTCGCAGGCGAATCAACAGGTTTCGGTTATCGGCGGCACCGGCACGAGAAGGTTTTTTGCCGACGTGTTCGGTACTCCCGTGGATCCCCATCAGCAGGGGCTCAAGTTGTTCGTCGAAAAAGAGATAGTCGTTCGGACAACCGAGCCGCCCTGTTTTGCGGAAATCCTGGAGGCTGGAATCGCAGATCGGGCAGGTACGCATCTCCATTTCAATCAGTTCGCGGGTCGTTTGCTGGAGAGTACTTACCTTCTTTTTGACCTGTTCGGCAAGGTTTCCCTGGGCAGGGTCGAAATCGGCAATACTCCCGCCACTTTTATGAAGGTATTCGTTGGCGTGTTCTTCGCAGAGGTGAATTTCGATCGGCTTGTCCCCGGTCATTTCGGTGTAGTGAAATGTAGCAGGCCGATCACATTTTTGGCATTTCATAATTTTACTTCGACAACCGGTGATTTCTGTCCGACTCAGTCGCGACAATGGACGCCACAACCGAGATTCCCGGCGATACCGCGGGAGAACGGGAGTCATTGTACCGTATTCATCAAGCCTCTACAACGCCAGTTTCGCGGAGAAGCCGTACGGCGATCAATCAGGAAGCTTTAACAAAAATCCGCTGGGCAGCTGCGGCAGCATGGCCGAGTCCGACAGATCCACCGGCCGCAATCAGAGCCAGCTCGACCGACGCGAGTAGACCAAGAATATCAAATTCGTCGATCAATCCGAAATGCGCCATGCGGAAAATTTTTCCTTTCCAGGGCCCCTGACCGCCGGCAAACTTCACGCCAAACCGGTGTTGCATGACAGCCATAAAGCGCGACGAATCGAAATCGGGAAATTCGGGAAAGAAGACTGCGGTCATCGAATCGGCAGGAGATGAGGTTGTTCGCCGCAGACCGATGGCATCAATTCCGGCACGGGCGGCTTCGGCCAGTCGGGCCGTCCGCTCCCAAACCTTCTCGATCCCCTCGTCGAGGATTGCATCAAGGTTAACTGCCAAACCTTCGAGAATCGACTTGGCCGGAGTAAAGGGAGTCGTCTGCGCGATAGCCGATTCCCGATATTTTAGCAGATCGAAGTAGAAGCCGCGACGTGGGGTTGTCTCGATCTTTTTCCAGGTTCGCGGAGAAACCGCCACAAACGCCCCGCCCGAAATACCCATCAGGGCCTTTTGAGAGCCGATCACCGCCAGATCGACGTTCCAAGCATCCATTTCAAACCGGTCGGCACCGATTCCACTGATTCCGTCGATGACAAAAAGCGCGCCCGAGTTCTCGCGAATCGCACTTCCCAAGGCGGCAATATCGTGTCGGACGCCGGTGCTCGTTTCGGTTAGGGTGCCGAAAACGGCCGTCGTTTCCGGATGGGCGCGGAGGGTTGCCGTAACCGCCCCGGTACTGAACGTTTCCCCCCATGGAACGGAATGTGTGATGACGTTCGCACCGAAGACTGTTCCCATTTCGGCCCATCGCTCCGAAAACTTCCCGGACGAGAGGACAAGGATCGTCTCCCCCGGCGCAACGATGTTCATCAAGGCGGTTTCCATACCGGCCGTACCGGAACCGGTCACAAAAAAGACCTTCCCCTCGGTACGGAGAAGGAGACGCACCGACTCGGTCACCCGACGGAACATCATTTCACACTGAGGGGTGCGGTGGTGGGTGACCTGACGGGCCAGGGTCAGAAGGGACTCTTCGGGTACTTGTGTCGGACCAGGGGTCATCAAGCGCTGTTTTTTCATCGGTCACTCTCAGTCTCTCACCATATCAACCTGGGTCAAATGGGGATAAATCGGTCAAAACAGAGGGAGAAATCAGAACCTGGACACCTCGCCGTCCGGCACTCAAACAAATTTTATCAAAGAGGATCGCGGTCTCGTCCAGAAAAGTTGGAAACGGCTTCTTCATACCGATCGGTGAACAGCTCCCGCGAATATATCCGGTGACATCCTTGAGATCTTTCATCGGGATCATCGCAGCTTTTTTATCACCGGCGGCACGTGCATTCTCTTTGAGATCCACTTTGGAATTGACCGGAACACAACAGACAAAATACCTGACCTTTTCTCCCTCAAAAACAAGCGTTTTAAAAACCTGCTCGGGGGGAAACCCGAGCAATTCGGCCACACAAGCGCCGGAAAGATCGTTTTCGTCAGCCTCATGTTCCCCGGTGGAAAAGGGGATGCGGCCGGCAGGCGGGTCACATTGGTTTTGACGCCGGAAACGTTCATTCTTTTACGCGTTCGATATACTCACCGGTACGGGTGTCAACCTTGATCACTTCCCCGGTTTCAATGAAGTTAGGAACGATGATCTCGGCACCGGTTTCGAGCTTGGCGGGTTTCGTCACATTGGTGGCTGTATTGCCACGAACGGCCGGCTCGGTGTATTCGACTTTGAGAACCACATGGTTCGGAGGGGTGATTCCGATCGGATTGTTGTTGTAAAGGAGCATCTTACACGGCATGTCGGGCAGAAGGTACTTGGCGGCTTCGTCAACCGCTTCTTTCGAGAGCTCATACTGTTCGTACGTGTCTTTCTCCATAAAGAAAAACGTCCCGGCCTGTTCATACAGGAAGGTCGTGTCGGTCTCATGAATATCGGCGGATTCAAGAGAATCGCCGCTCTTGTAGGTCCGTTCGAGAACAGTACCGCGGGTCAGGTTGCGGAGCTTACACTTATAGAGTGCTTGTCCCTTCCCCGGTTTAACAAAATTACATTCGATCATGACGAACGGATCGCCGTCGATTTGAACCTTTAGTCCTTTACGGAAGTCGCTGGTGCCGTAAGATGCCACTTGAAACCTCTTCTTTTCAGGTTATGATAATCCCATACGCCCAAGGCGTGTCAAAATAACACATCAAAGGAATCGCACACACCCCCTTCTCCTCCGGATGCCCGATGACCGAGACGACCTTCATTACCGACCCCGCCGAATTGGGTGCGATGCTCTCTCTTCCCGCCCCAGAGGTCACCGAGGCGCTTGCGGTCGGAGAGTCTCTCCCGCTGCGCATACCGCGGAAGCTTGTCGAAAGAATCACCAAGGGAAATCCGGATGATCCGATTCTCTCGCAATTCTGGCCGAAAAAGCAAGAACGGCTCGGTGTGCCTGGTTTCACCGACGATCCGCTCGGCGAATTTTCTGCCCCGAACGCTGTCTCCGGAGAACGACTCCCGACCGCTCTCCTGTGGAAATATGCCGGACGGGCACTGGTGATGACTCGCGGGGCTTGCGCGGCCAATTGTCGATTCTGCTTTCGGCGTCACCTTCCGCAAGCCGCCCCCCCCGACTGGAAAGAGATCGCCTCGTTCCTAGAAAACCATAAAGAGATCGAGGAAGTAATTCTCAGCGGGGGGGACCCACTGGGGCTGCCACCGAGACAACTCGAAACCGCCTTCCATTATATAGGAGGACTCTCTTTTGTTAAGAGGGTACGCATCCATACGCGATACCCTATTCTACTCCCATCGAGACTTACGCAGGAGATGCTCCGTCTCTTGGAAGAGGTCCGGAAAACGGGAAAAAATCTCCCCTTGGTTTTTCACATTAACCATCCCGCGGAACTCGCCTCCGATACAACCGAGTGCCTCCGAACATTGAACGAGCGACATTTTCCGCTATTCTCCCAAACGGTTCTTCTGCGCGGAGTCAATGACCGAGCATCGATCCTCAAAGAACTCTTCACCAAAGAATTCCGAATTGGGGTCATCCCCTACTATCTTCATCAGCTGGACAGGGTCGCTGGCGCCGCCCACTTCGAGGTTCCCGTCAGCGAGGGGCTTGCCATCCTCGACAAACTTCGCCAAGATCTTCCCGGTTACCTCGTCCCGCGTTATGTCCGGGAACAGACCGGAGTACCGTCAAAACTATCGCTGGGGTGAATCGAGGGTCTTCGGGGGCCCTTCATGTCTCGGACACCCCTTTTCTGCGGGGGAAATTCCCCTTGTCCCGAACCGATGAAGGTGCTAATATAGCTCTCCCTCCATTCGAAACCTATGGATGGGTTTCTCTGGAGGTCAACGAAAATCAAACGGAGTTGTCTGCGATGGATTGTAACGTCCGAGATCTTGTCGCCTCTTCCGCCGGGCGCGCCGTCTTTTACGTGCCCGTGTTTGTCCTCTTGCCGCTTTTATCCGTGATCTTCTTTTTACCCGAAACATCCTATGCTGGCGAGAAGCCAATTCTTCTGCTGGCGTTTACCTCGGAGGGATGCCCCGCTTGCCGCGCACTCGAACCTCTCATTTCGGGACTTGAACAGAAACAGTACCCGATCAAACGGGTATCCCCCCATGATCTGACCGGCTCGGCACTCTACGATCACTATGGGATCTCGACGATTCCCTCGTTTGTGCTTCTTTCAGACGGAGTCGAGTACAGCCGCTTTATTTCGACAGGTGAAGATATTCAAACTGTTCAGAACAGGCTGCTCAAAATGTTCAGGTCGGCTCGTGCGGCTCGGATTGCCACGGCACAGGCCGTCACACACCCGAACCCGCTGCCGAGCCCGAGTCGGAACAACATCGTTTCGGCATCGGAGCAACCTCGGTCCACCCCAAATCGTCTGGGAGGACCTATGGTCGATAAGGCCGGATTTGAAAAACAACTGACCGCTACGGTACGACTTCGCATCCCCGGAGGGAAGAACGAGACCGACTGCGGCACGGGAACCCTGATCCATACCAGTCTGACCGATCATGCACAGGAAGGACTCGTCTTAACGTGTGGACATCTGTTCCGCGACACTGCCGGAAATACCCCGGTTCAGGTCGATCTCTATCAACTGGAAACCGGAAAGACGGTCACCGTCTCCGGAGAATGTGTTTACTACGATGACGATCTGGATATCGGTTTTGTCGGGGTCCCTCTCCCCTTCCCAATCGAGCCAGTTCGGCTTGCCCCGCCCGGCTATACCCCCCAAAAGGGGGATCGACTCGTCAGTATCGGTTGCTCGTCGGGAGATGATCCGACGTTGTGGCAGCACGCGATTAAAACCACCAACCAAAAATTCTATCAGCCCAAAGATCGTTCGAAGAATCAGCAATTCTATTTTATCGAGGTCACCAACGCTCCATGTTCAGGTCGAAGCGGTGGTGGTCTTTTCGCACAAACCGCCCAAGGCGAAACGTATCTGGTTGGTGTATGCAATGCCGGAGATCCCAAATCCGACGAAGGATACTTTCTCCCCTTTTCTGTCGTCTATGACCAGCTCTATGCCAATTCTAATTTAGCTTTCGTCTACCAAGATTTACTACGCGGTCAGCCAATCGACTCCGAAAGCGGAAATATTCAAACCGTTTCATTCGATTCGGATCAGGGCGCAGGCTCGGCACAAGAAAAGATTTTTCAGCCGAGCTTCGAATGCCAATCGGCCGGCTCGCGACAAGCAAGGGTTGAAGAGTTAAAAGATTGTATCGCCCGGGGCGCCGAGGTGATCTGCATCGTCAACTGGCCGAAGGATGACCAAGGGGGGGAACGCGAATCGGACATAATCCGCGTTCCGCGTGGAGAATGACCGTCTAGAAGTTGATTCCGCTCCAAGTATTTTTGTTTTGGGGCACATCGGTCGCCGGAATTGGATTGATCGGCGAGAAGACCGGTGTTGCACCGACACCCTCTGGGGCCGCGGGAAGGACTGCCGGGCCGGGAATGCCATAAGGAGTTACGCTGTTCGGCGTCCCAAAGCTTGGCACATTGACCCCGGCAATCGGAACCTGGGGAACTCCGTTACCTTCGGGTACACTGTTGTCATAGTTATAGTTGCCCCCGGAATAGATTCCGCGACCGAGATCCTTGTTCCCAATCTGAACGACTGCCAGAATCGAACCGCGGTTCTGTGCCTCGACGACCGGATCGGTCCCCGCCGGAAGTTGTGTATTGACGATCGTATCAACGCCTCCCGCAACGGCAATGTTCTGGAATTCCGGTGCCGGGAGAAAGATAACCTTCGTCACAAAATTCCCAGCTTGAACCTGATCGAGATCGTTGTCGGTGATCCGGACCGGGATGGCGTTATGCTCCAAATAAGAACGGGTACGCGATGTCACCGAATTGACCTGGAGAGTCGGATATAAATTCAAGGGCGCCCCTCCAAGCCCACTACGATTCGGGAGATTCGAAATACGTAGACGGTATTCCTTTCCGGTCTCAAAGTCCTGAATCCCTTCGGTAATGATCGGCTCGGAATCAAATGCTCCGATCGTCGAAACGTCCCAATTGACATTCATTCCATCAGGTCCCTGGAAAAGGATTTGCGCGGTACCTCCTCCGATACCGTCACGATCACGACCTCCGCCGGTGCGTGCGGCAATTACCCCAGAACCAGGCCCGTTGACTCCGGGAGAGAGTTGCGGATTATTGTAGTTTCTGGGGGCAAAACGACCACCGACGGGACCGATCGGACCGGCGCCGCTTACAACCGCCGTCATCAGAAAGAGCAAAAATAATCTATACCGCATCGAATATCCCTTTCTAAATCAACTTTCGGGAGACCCGGCTTCGGGAAAATTTGCCGAAAAAGGACGTTTCCCAGCATTTCACCCTTCCACCGAAGATATACCTTCGTTAAGATGTCGGCAATTCGATGACCAGCTCTTTGAAAGAGTCATTTATGAAAAGGAAAAAAACACCGAGTTGGACCTTCCGGTATACAGTCGTAACGATTCTAACCCTTTTAGCGTTTCTTCTAACGCACGAGAATCGTGAAAAACGGGTTATCTTCGGAAAGTCTGATATGGTAGAACAAATCGGCTCCGATCCGATCCAAATTCTCGACAGAACAATCCGGCGGATTGAAAAGCTCGAATCGCTTACTGCGAAAATCAACCTGCATGCCCACATCGGCAGTGTCGCACTCGATGGAAGCGGCATCTACGAAGAACTCTTCCTTCGTCCGGATGCCGGCGAGCAACGTGCCCACACACTCTGCTACGGTGGCACCTCTCTGTTTCGACTCCATCTGGAACTGGCACGGACCAACGAACCTTCGACGGAGAATCAAGAAGAGAACCTGCTCGATATTGTTTGCGACAAGAATACACTCTGGACCTATACGCAAATCGAAGGGGAGAAGAAACTGACGGAACTCAAGCTGGGTGAAATGGCAGCGATCCTCATACAGGCCTGTGATAACGAAGATGAACGTAAGCGTCTGGCCCTCAACCAAATGACCTTCCCAATCCCCCTGGCCGGATTTCCGGGTCTGGGGGGAATTACCGGCACGCTCCGATCTCTGAAGACTTGGTACGAATTCGGTGACGAGGTCGTCGTCGTTTCGATGAGGGGGGGGGGGAGCTCGCTCAGCGCCTGGCGGATTACCGGTCGACTCAAATCGGAAGCCTACGAGAAGTCCGTGCAAACCCTCCTAAGCAAAAACGCCGGAGCACGAAAAAAATATATGAACCAGTTCCCGAGCTTGGTCGAAGTCTATATTAGCCGGGAGTATGAGTTCCCCTACCGAATCTGTTACTATTCGGTTCCCGAACCGAAATCGAGAAAAAAGGAAAAACTCATCACTCTCGACCTAACCGACGTTTACGAAAACCATTTTTCGGTCACTCAGGAAAGTTTCTTCTACTCGCCCGGCGGTCTCAACTCCACCGATGTAACCCGATCGTATATTGAAAAATTGATTCCCGGAATCGAATTTTAGGGATTTTCTAATACGCTTCGACCGAACCTCTTGGCGTGGGCCAGTTTTACCGCAACGCGAACGGCCTCGAGCATGCCGGCCGCCGTCGCCGTTCCCTTCCAGGCCCGGTCGAAAGCAGTACCGTGGGCGACGCTTGTTCGAATGATCGGCAAACCGAGCGTCACATTGACCGCGCGAAACATCCCCATCAATTTTACCGCAATGTGCCCCTGATCGTGGATCATCGCGACGATCCCGTCGTATTCCCCCTCTTGGGCAGCCTTCATAAGCGTGTCGCTCGGAAAAGGACCGGCAACCGAAAGCCCCTCGGCCAGAGCTTTTTTCACCGCGGGGGCAATCTTGCGGATCTCCTCATCGCCAAAGAGACCGTTTTCGCCGCCATGGCAGTTAAGGGCACAGACACCGATGTGCGGTTCGGAACCTTTCATAATCTTGGCGAAATCACGAACCAGGTGAATCTTTTCAAGAACCGATTTGCGGGTAATCTGCTCAAAGACATTCTTCAACGCGGTATGGAGCGTCACATGGATAACCGACAAACCAAATCGGGAGACAAGGTTTTCCCCGGGCCCGAGGTAGAGCATCATTCCGAAAATTTTAACGCCACATCGTTCGGCCAGTATCTCGGTATGTCCCGGATAGTGGTGCCCGGCCAATCTGAGGGATTTCTTATTCAAGGGAGCGGTCACGATCGCCGCGGCCTCGCCCGCCAGGGCGGCATCGATTCCCCGGTTGAGGGAAAGCCAGGCCGCCTCGCCGCCGAGAGAGGAATTTTCGGCCAAGGGAAAGCCGAGCAGGGAATCGGGAACCGTTTTCAAGCAAGGAATCTTCCTCGGGCCGAAATGACGGTGATAGTCGATCTTCTTCAGGTCATCAAGCGATGCGATTTCTACAACATCGGCCTCAATGCCGCGAAGGTTTGCCGCACGGCGAATAATTTCCGGATGTCCGAAAACGACCGGACGTGATCGGGGGAGCCCTTCTTTCCCTGTGCTAAAAAGTCCCGGCCACGCGCCGGCAATAACTTCAGGACCCACGCCAGCGGGATCGCCCATGGTCAGTGCTAGCAGAGGTGCATCAGATGTTTTTCGTGCCATACGGAAACTCCTTCCCGGTTCTTCGGCCGATCTGCACGATCGATATCCGCGGACTACGCATTGCGGTTCGATGTCTTTCTTTATGATTTCTTCCCCCAAAAGATGTCGATCTGCGGATCGTCTAGCGGCAAATCGACCATGCCGGCGCCGGAAAGAAACTCGATATTGGCAATACGACTCGACGAAGGTCCGAAAACGTTACGGATAAACCCGACTCCGTAATCGGGATGCCGCAAGAGCATTCCTGGTTGTGGATTTCGTCCGACCCCCCCCTGCTGCCAGCCAGACGGCCGTTCGGTCGATTTCTCTCGTTCAAGATCGATTCCAGTTCGTAAGAGAGGCACCACGGTCGATTTTTTTCTCTCCGGTTTGTGATGCGAAAGGGGGACAAGATTCCCGTCATCATCGAAAACCATCTCTTCGCTCTCTTCGGGAATCTGTTCGCAATACTCGTTTGTCTCAATCGTCAAACCGTCTTCCGTCGAGCGGATCATACGGGCGTCTTTCCGACGTCGACCCCGGGGAAAAGGATGTCCGAACGGTACCACGCCGGAGGCCAACGGCCCCTCCGATGGATCGATCCCCTCATCATCGTCTGCCACCCCATCTACCGTATCGTCCGCCGTCGAAGCCAGATAGTCAGAAAGATGACCTCCTGATTCCGGAGCAGGCGAACGGGACTCACTACGACGGAGTTCTTCGAAGACCGAGTCGGCCGAACGAATGTCGAGCAGTTCGGGAGGAATTTCGTAGAGGAAGGGACTCAGAATCGTTGGTGCATAACTTCCGCGAAATTCACGATACTCCGCCCGACTGATTCGAAGGAATTCTTTGGCACGCGTAAGACCGACAAAGAAGAGACGACGTTCCTCTTCCATTTGTTTTTTATCGCGCAGTGACCGTTCGTGCGGCAGGATGTTTCCTTCGACGGCCACAATGTAAACAATCGGAAATTCGAGCCCCTTCGCAGCGTGGAGCGTCATCAGACTGACACGATCCGACTTGTCGTAGGCATCGACATCGCTTATCAGCGCAGTTTGTTCGAGAAAGCGACCGAGTCGGTCCGACATTTGATCTTCCTCATCCCAGAAGGGGATGTCGGCCGAAGCCGCTGCCGATTCTTCCGCATCGAAGATCTCGTCAAATTCCCGGACTTCGGAAAGGAGTTCCTGAACGTTGGCGACACGTTGTTTGTCCTCTTCAGTGTTGGAGTCAAACATCTCCAGGTAGCGTGTTTCTTGCAAAAGGAGGGTGAGAAGCACTTCCATGTCGGCACCGGGCACTGCGGCGGCAAGTCGTTCGATCATTGCGGTAAATTGGAGCACCGCACCACGCGTTCGGACTGAAAGGTCGGGGATTTCGGCAGCCCGTTTTGCCGCAGCAAAGCGGGAAATACCGTAGGTATCGGAAAAGACTTTGATCCGATCGACCGTCACCTTACCAATCCCGCGAACCGGTAGATTGACCACCCTTTCAAACGAAACAGTATCGTCAGGATTGTAAATGAGTTGAAAATAGGCGAGAAGATCCTTGATCTCTTTTCGACTAAAAAATTCCAGCCCACGCACCAGGGCAAAGGGAACCCCCTTTTGGCGAAGAGCCCGTTCCAGGTTTCGGGAAAGAGCGTTCATCCGAAAGAAAATGGCGTAATCCCCGGGCGAGTGGGCCGATGAGGCGATTTCGGAAGCGATTTCCTCTGCGATCAGTTCTGCCTCTTCCTGCTGATTGTAACAACTCAAAAGGCGAGGTTTCTGCCCGTCTTGATTTTGGGTAAAGAGTTCTTTTTCTTTCCGGTATTTATTGTGCTTGATCAACGCCGAGGCAACGGCGAGTATCGCGCCGGTACTACGGTAAGTCTCTTCGAGACGGACAACGTTCACATGGTTGAAATCTTTTTCAAACTCGAGAATATTGCGGATATTCGCTCCGCGCCATCCGTAGATCGACTGGTCGGGATCGCCGGTCACGGCCAAATTAGGCCAGTCGCGCGAAAGGGCACGGGCAATGGCATATTGCACGAGATTGGTGTCCTGATACTCGTCGACCAGAATATAGCGGAATCGTTCGTCGAGGCGGGCACGGACATCTTCGTGGTTTTTCAGCAGAAGAGCGACCCGAACGAGCAGATCGTCAAAATCGACAGCGTTGGCCCGATGAAGTGCCTGCTGGTACTTGGGGTAGATCTCTTCGACCAGTTTCCCGAGCTGACTCCCTTCTCCAGCGCGATAATCCGCGGGAAGAACCAACCCGTTCTTTGCCCAACTGATCGCCGCGAGAATCTTTCCGGTATCAACACCCGTCGGAAGTGTTCGTCGGTCGATCAGCCCGTCGATCAACCGTTTTGAGGCATCGGTATCATAAATAGTAAACTTCGGCACCAAATGTGCCTCGTCGATGTAACGACGGAGAATCCGGAGACAGAAGCTGTGGAATGTCCCAATCCAGACCCGTGCGTCCGGAACAAGGTGAGCGAGCCGCTCTTTCATCTCTTCGGCAGCCTTATTGGTGAAAGTCAGCGCGGCAATGCTTCGGGGGGAAACTCCCTGCTCGACGAGATAAGCGATCCGATGGGTAACAACACGTGTCTTACCGCTTCCGGGCCCGGCCAGCACCAAAAGCGGACCGTCCTTATGAGCCACCGCGACTTTCTGCGGCTCGTTCAGTCCGGAAAATAAATGCGACTCCCTTCGATCCATCTGTAAATTCTACTGTTTTTCTCCAAAGTCAATGTTCTTTTGGCACCAGCTGATTTGCCGATCGAGTTCGGCTCGGGACAGAAAAACGGGTTTGACCACGGGACGCGGGTTGAACGCGTTTTCAAGACGATCGTATTGTTGGGTGTCTGGTGTTTCGGAATCGCCCTTAGCCATTTTGAGCGAGTCTTTCGTCCGAACAACTTCTTCCTGAAGCGCCGTCAACCATTCTGGAGGCTCGAACCCCGTGCCTGACTGTTCCGACGCAAGATGTTCGACCATCGTTTCGAGTTTTCGGAACGACTCCGACGCTTCCCCCTGCTCAACGTCGCGGACAGCATCTGAGACCAATCCGCAGAGACAGGCAACCTGAAGTGGTCTGACAAAGCGCTCGGCCAAACGCTCATAGATGCTCGGAAGCCACATACCGTACTGCGCACTGAGCTTCTGATAGCTGGCAAGGCTTTCGTTGGCGGCTTCGCTACTTCGGGCGGCGATTCCCTTCTCCCAAAGCGAAGCGGCTGTCTGATGGTTTGTGCGAATCAATTCGTGATGGGCCCAGTAAACGGGTTTGAGATTCCAGGCCACTCGCTCATACTTCGTCAGTACTCGGAACATGTCCAAAAGCATAAAGAGCTTCTCGCCATGATCCGAATGGGTCGTTGTGCTATTGTAGTCGATGTACTCGGAATAATTCTCGGCCACCGCCTCAAAAATGATCTCCAAGCAGGCGGCCGCACGGGAAAGCGGGTACTTATTTTCGATCAAATCGCTGACCAGAAGTTCGCCGTTTTCGATTTCATCCCCTTCGTTGTACATCTTCATCAGCGTCTGGAGATAGGCTCCCCCGCCCTGATGGAGGATAGCACGAATATTTCGGAAATTGAGGAACTGCTGAGTAAAGAGGTCTGAACCGTATCTCTGAATGAACGATTTGACCTGAGCCCACATATCTGAACTGCTGATCGCCTCGACCGACGAAATGCGAATGTGAATACTGTGCGAAAGCCAACACCCAAGCAGAACGTTGATTGCCCGTTCGGCAAATGTCACCAGTGCCTGTTCGCTACTATGCGCAAGACCCGCAGAGGGGTTCGGCATCCGCCAGGAAGTCGACGAGTCAGCAATCATTTTGGTGATATTACAAACGGCCGTTTCGACGATCTTGTCAAACTCGGTGATCGCGCCCGGTCCTTCAGGCCGATTCTGTTCCATCTTTTGGATGGTACGCAGCAGCTCGAACGTCTCGATCAAAAGGCCAAGTCTCGGTGTGTACTCAAAGAGGCGCAACATGGCTTGCTGAAGACATCGGCACTGAACGATCGCCTCGGGTTCCCCGCTACGAGAGGTTGGAATATAGAGCAGCGTTTCTTTTTCGAGACTGACAAGCATCTGATACCAGAAACGGCGCACCTGGTCGAAATCGGCGTGTATCAATCCCGTCATAACGCGTGTGACATCGGGAACCCAGGCGGGAAGGTCGTCGGCATCATCATTCGATTCTTCCCCCACAATGGCACGAAGGAAGAGGATCGTATCGTTGACTTCAACTTCAGTACGGATAATCCGATCAAGAAGAATCTCTTTCGTGCCGTGCTGCTGATCATATTCAAGAAGCGATTCACTCGTGCCGCGCGGGTTGGCGATATGATAATTCGCCGCGGTCGTCAGAAGCTCGTTGAGCTTCCGACGGCAGTTTTCGGCAGCCTTAATCCACTCGCCGATCATTCGGCGGGCATCGGAGGAGCCGTCCTCATCGCATAACCCCTTGACCAGAAGTGGCGATTTACCGGCGGCGTATTTCCAGAGTTTCATCATACTGAAGATGAATGCCAGACGGTTGTTGATCCGCTCCATTTCGGCGACCAATTCATCCTCACTTCCGTACGGCGAAGCGCCGCTGTCCATCATCTCGTCGTCAACACCGTCATCGGCACTATCGTGAAAAGACATATTGTCGTAAGCGGCGCTGTATGTCGGATCGATACCGATATCACTCTCTTCGTTTTCATCACTGCCCACATCAAAGCTGGGAGTACTCCCAAAGAGCTCGCGACTGAACTCGGACGATTCGTTCTCCTCGTCATCGTCAACCTCGTTGTCGTCGAAATCACCACCGACGAATGCGAAATCTTCTCCGATTTTAAAAAAGGGAATTTCAAAGTCATCGTTATCGGGATCGACAACGGTTCGACAAAGCTCTTCCCACTCGGCCCGGAAGAGGAAGTCGCACAAATAGCGGGCAAAAAGCCATTCGGGATCTTCCGTTTTGCTCAAATCGGCGGGAAGGGGTGTACCGGCCGTTGGTTTTTCGTCGGGATTTTCCGTGGAGAGGGATTCGTCGATATCGGGAATATCCGACAGATCGAACTTCACGACGTCATCGTTCTCGTCGGCACGTTTGTGGAACTCCCACATCAGACGGTCGAACATGTAAAATCCGGTCCGCCGCAAAACTTCGCTGATCACTCGGTGGAGAAGGTCAGCTTCTCGAAATAGTTCGGTCAGCTCGCTCGATTCCATCGGTTCGCGAATTCGCTTGATCAAAATACGGATCAGACTTTTGCGGAGAAACTCGATAAACGAGGGAATTTCGCCGCCGCTCAGCGGTTGGTTGGCAAATTCATTGAACCAGACATCTCGTTTCGCCTCTTCGCGCATCCAGTCTTCGGGAATCAGGTCGAAGAGGGTGAAACTCGGACGTGCGAGCAGATTCTCAACGAAGTTCCGCATTGGACCGGGAAGATCTTCCTCTTTAAAACCAAGATCGGAAAACTTTGCGATCTCTTCCGGAAAGGGGAACCGGCCCGCATCGAATGGAGGGCGTTTCGGATTGACCAGTGAAGGATCCACTTCCAGAATCGGAACCTCGGCATAAATGCCGGCATTCGCCTCGAGACGCTCCAGGAAGGTCTTCGTCAATTTCCAGCGCCAACGGTACTCTTCGGAAGAAAAATCAATACCGGAAATTCGGGCACGCGTTTTCTTAGTGTCGATGCCTTTTTCATCGGTCTGTTTACGCGATTCCCCCCAAAGGGTTTCGATCCAGCGGAAGGCGACCTCTTGGAAGGTGTAATCATTTTCGGCCAGGGGAATCGACTCGGCACTACTAAGCCAGTACATCATCAGCGACATTGAGGCGACTGGATCATTCTTTTCAAGGAGCGCTTCCGCGAGCAGAACAAAAGCTTTCGGAGAATGAAAACGCTGAACATGCTGACGCCAAAACGAGATATCCCCCGATGTATTACCGGCTTTCTGCCACATGTAGAGAGCACTGGCGACCTTCGTGGCCGATTCCCAAATTTCCTGTCCTGAAAACCCGTCAACACCGGAGACCCCGGTGCTCCCGAACTGATCCCACCACCCGGCCAGTCCACTCATCGAGTCGGAAATTTTCGACTGAGATTCGGAATCTCCCTTGGCCGCTGCTTCCTTCATCAAGCGGCTGTAAAGATCGAATATATCGACGAGCATATTGATCAGATCGTCGATACGGTGATCGTGAACAGTATTGTCGGTCGAGGGAAAAAGAGAATACTGCGCACCGAATCCGAGCAGCGACCATGGGTCGGGAAGAGCACCACAAGCGATCCCCCGACGGAGCAGATCTTCGATTTCCGCAAGTTTTCCGACACCTGTGTTATAGTCTCCCTTGTCTGCAAGGGTATATCCCTCGGTCAAGAGACATTCCATACGGCAGATGATTCTCGCCGAAGCGACCTCGATGATCGACGCCTGCTTCGCGGCGGCCTTGAAATACCCCATACGGGCAAAGACTCCCGCCAGATGGGAGCGCAAAAGCTGATCGGCCCGTTTTTTGGCCAAACGCTTGTTCAGGTCTTGGCGGGCACCGCCGAACGGCTGGAACAGGCGGCGGACTTCCGACTCCAGGCGCGGGCGCATCGGTTCGGGAACCTTTTGGATCAAAAGGTCGTAGAAACGGTCTCGGTACGAAGCAATGAGCGGCATGAGTGAAGCGAGTGTTACATTCGAATCGTGCGCCTGAACATGGTCACCGGTAATCCCCGACCCCATCAGGATTGTTCCGGCCAAGACCGAGGCTGCTTCGAACAGAAGTTGCTCCCAAGGAATCGACGATCGGGTCACGCCGGTATCGGGCACTCCGTTTCGGGGCTTTCCCCCTGAAGCAACCCTGTCGAGGATCGCGTCGAGCGTGACCTGGTGGACGATGAAACGACGGTAGTAGCCATTTTCGTCGATCAGGTGCGGATCCCACATCCCAAAGTAGTAGTTCGGACGCCGGTTGACCGGATGATCAAAATCGAAGGCCCGGGGATCGATTGCCAGTTCGTCGAGCTTGTCGGGATCGAACCATGCGTCGCGAAGAAGGATCGGATCGGTATCTTTCAGAATCTCGAATGTTTTACAAACCAACTCTCGGTATTTCCCCTGGGCGGCCCCGGCATGGGGAAGCCAGAGGGGGACCGGCGCAACCCATTCGTGCGGGTTCGGTTCATGCTTTTCGGCCCCTTCCAAAATCGGCACAGGGCGGTAGCCAAGGAAATCATTGACCTGAGAAAGAATCGCACGTACGGCAACGGCTTTTTCTTCCTCACCGCGGAACGCAGCCCGCCGAAGAACCAGCTCGCAAAGACGAGCCATAAAAAATGGGTTAAAAAGGAAATCGGGTGTCTGATGAAAAAGAATGTCGTGATGAAAATCCAGGTACTCTGGAAGAATATCGTCGGTAATCAAACCAAGGACCCACTCGGCCTGTTTGGAATCGCGAAAGGCGGCAACCTCTTTCGACAGATCGGCGAGGACATCTTTCAGGAGTCGAAGCCCTTGTTTCCAAAGTTCCCGGGATTCTTTCTTTTCGAGTTCGAAGAAGAGACTGTTCCAAAGATCATAGGGGTGTGGGTCGGACGTTCCCGAAGAAAAGTTAAGGTATCCGAGAACTTCTTTCGCGAGGGAAAAAACCTTTTCGTCGTTGTTCTTTTCTGCCATTCCCGTCTGCCGCTTGAAATTGGATACACCAACCCGATAATATTACTACCCGTAAATATTAGGCTTGAAACCAAAAAGAGTCTAGGGGGGGCATCATTGAGGGCCCCGGTCGAGCCCCTCATTACAATGAGGAGAAAACATGCCATGCCGAAGGTTCTGACCGCCATCGCAACCTATAACGAGATCGAGAATCTGCCGCAGCTCACCGAACGGATATTCGACGTGCTTCCCGAAACGGATCTGTTGGTCATCGACGACGGTTCTCCCGACGGAACAGGGGAATGGTGCGCTCGACAGACCAAAACAGATTCCCGTTTCTTTCTCATCGAGCGGGGGACAAAACGGGGTCTGGGGAGTGCCATTCTCGAAGCTTTCCGATTTGCTGCCGATCGAAACTACGATTACCTGATCAACCTTGACGCCGATTTCAGCCATCCACCGGAGATACTCCCGGAACTTATAGCCGTCGCCGAAGGGGAAAAGATTGATGTTGTGATCGGTTCGCGCTACGTGCAAGGGGGAAAAATCGTCGGCTGGTCGATCACCCGTAAGGTCATGAGCCGAGGAATCAACGCATGGGCTCGACTTCTGCTCCGCCTTCCGACAAAAGATAACAGCGGGGCGATGCGTTGCTACCGTGTCGAAACGCTTCGTCGGCTCGATTTCGATGCTGTCCGCTCAATCGGTTACTCCTTCTTCGAAGAGATTCTCTTTCGTCTCAAGGGGGTCGGTGCGACATTTCGAGAAATCCCAATCACCTTCACCGACAGGGTTCGGGGAAGTTCGAAAATCAACGGGAAAGAAGCGCTCAAAGCCCTCCTCCTCCTTTTCAAGATCGGGCTGGAAAAGTAGCGTCCTTCGAACCGAGACTCGCATAAAAAAGCAGGGCGTGCAGGGTTTTCCGGCACGCCCCCACCCTCGTCGACGAGGGGAAAACTACTCGCTTTCCTGTATCGCGGTAAGATACCGTTTCGCTTCATCAACCCACAGCGGGTTCGCTCTCCTGTTGATGATCTTGTTCAGGGCATCCGTGAAAGCCTGCGGATCTGCTTTCCGGAGGAAATCGTGGTGTGCCAATTCGAGGACCGACGTTGTTGCGGTCTCGGTAAACTTCGGGTCATCGATATAGGGAAGGACAAAGACCAGCGTCTCGGGAACTCGAATCGCTTTCATTCGATCAAGGACAAGCGTGCGCTCATCGTCACGCTCAGCCGATTCGAAGGCGGATTTGAGCGCGGTGAATTTCTCGTGATCGGAAATTTTGATCCCGATTTCCCCCTGGGGCAATGACATCACACGGACATACCCCCGAAACGCGGCGATACGACCGGCCTCCGAAATTTGGGAATTCCTGACAATTTCCAGGAGAGTCTCGGCATGCTCGGCGTTCGGCAGATTCGCCAGTCCCCTTACCGCCAACTCTCTTTCGAGAGGATTCTTCGAGGCATAAAGATTCACAAGATAATCGAAAGCGTTTTTTCCGCCGATCCGACCGATCAGAGGGAGAAGAAATTCGCGATTTTTCTCGGTAACCAGAGGAATCACCACAGTGGCATCTCCGGCAACAATACGGGTTACCGAGCGTTGAAGTTCCTCTCGATCCTTTGCGCTTTTAACCCGAAGCACCAGGGAAATATATTCGGGAAAATCCTCCTTGGTCGTCAGTGATTCAGCCCAGAGGAGTAACTCGGTTCGAATCATCTCGAACGTCGCGGCACCGGCAAAGATGAGGGGAAGTGCAGCGGCATTGTGGCGCGTGACGGCGACTTTGGTGTAGTTGAGGAAATCTTCCGGGTTATTGGAATTTTTCAGCCCTTCGAGGATTGCCTCGTCAAAACCGGGGTACTCGATTCGACTGGCGACAATGATGGCAAGACGTCCAACAACTGGGTCTTTAGCAGATTGGAATAGGAGCGGAATATCCTCGACCGCACCAAGTTTTTCGAGAGCCAGGATACCGTCGGCTCGTAGATCGGGGTCATCGCTCATCGCAGCCCGAACGGCATAAGAACGATATTTTCGATCGTTGCGTACCGCCAGCGAGGCGATTGTCCGAACTTTGGTCGTTACATCGAACGAATCGTAATTGGCAAGCCAGGCTTCAACCTCACTGTCATCGACATACGGAAGGCAGAGCGGCCATTCGGTTTCGATTGGAATCGTCAGGTCGTAGGTGGCGACGCGCAAGGTTAGCTCAATCTCTTTTTTGAACTCATCATCAGCCGTTATCGCGGCTTTTTGTACGGCGTTAAGGGCTTTTTCTGTCTTGATCGTCACTAGTGTACGCAGCGCCTGCTGACGGACACGGAAATCGGGATCGGCGAGCTGGGAGGCAATCGCGTCGACCTCAGCGTTCGAACCGGTGCGGCTTAACTGATAAAGAATCCAGGTCTTGGCAACCGGATCGATCGGCTGATCGAGTTGGGCGGCCATCAGGTTATTGAGCTCCTTTTTTTCCGTCTCTTTTCCGGGAGCACCGACTTCGAAGCAAAATTGCTGAAGCCGCTGTTGGGACGATTCGATCTTCTCCAAATCGGCGGAAGCCAGATCGGGAAGCACCTCGGCAAAAACGGCTGCTGTGGTAATATCATCGGCGGCAAGCGGGGTACTGCTACACACCGCTACGGTGAAGAAAAGGAGAAGAACGCCAAAAATCGATGCACTACATATAAATCTTTTCATGGTCCGCTCCTTTTTCAGATTTCGATGGTATAAGGGGCTCGCTGTACACGGGAGACCAGGCGATTCGCCTCGTCGTCGCCGATGAACCGGGTATTCTCGGAATCCCAGACCAAATCACGCCTGACCTGGTAACCGATGTTCATCAGCTGGCAGATAGCCGCCACATTGGCACCAAACTGTACATCTTGGAATGGACGGACCCGACGCTTAAACGACCAACCGACCTCGGGACGGATACATTCGTGGGCTCCGTGGTAGCAGCGGATATTGACGACGCGTGACGGCACCATCTGCCAGGCATTACCTGTATGCACACATCCTTCGGCACCTACAATGGTAATATCGTGTTCGGGCGCGTGGTGGAGTTGAACGCCGTTGGCATACTCCACCGTCATGTAGTCGGTCTCGTTCCCGCCACTGTGCGGCTGGAGCACCTTGACAGGCTCTTCCCCGTCAAGACCGCACGCATAGGCCGCCCCACCGAACTTGTGAGCCCCCCAATCTGCCAAAAAACCGTTACCGTATTCATAGATACGCCGCCAACCGCCACCATAACTCCCGCTACAGCGACTAGGGTTGTAGGGCATCCAGGGAGTTTGACCAAGCCACCGATCCCAATCGAATCCGACGGGAATTTCCTCTTCGGGAAGATAAACCTGAGAAGGGGGACCGCCGACACCGCAGAAAATCTCTTTGACCTCGCCGATGTCACCGCTTTGGACGATCGGAGCAAGCTTCCCGTAATCTTCGATAACACGCTGGCTACCGCTCGAAACCACACGGTTGTATTTTCGTGCCGCCTTGACGACCATCCGGCCCTCGGCGAGAGTCAAAGTCAGCGGCTTTTCGCAGAAAACGTCTTTTCCGGCCTTGCAGCTTTCGACGATGATCTTGGTGTGCCAGTGGTCGGGACAGGCGCAGATGACCACATCGACATCGTCACGGTCGAGAATATCCTCGTATTTCGGAAAGATAAGCGCGTCGTGGTTGCCGAATTGTTGATCGAGGCGATTTTTCCCCTCCTGGGCACGCACCTCGTAGCAGTCACAGACCCCAAGCATATGGAAATCGGGTTCGGTGGCAAAAGGGATAAGGATTTCGTTTCCACGATTTCCATGCCCGATGAGAGCCGTCACGAGCTTGTTCGAGGGAGAAACAGCGTTGTTGAGCCCAAGCACTCTGCCGGAAACAACCAAAGGTGCGGCGAACGCAGCAGCCGTAAGAAAACGACGGCGCGTGATCGGGGAAGGCTTTTGCGACATAAATAACTCCTTTCGGAAATAACCGTTGAAGGATAGAGAACAGCCCCGACAATCGTGGGGGCGCTGTTTTCATCAATTTCCTTGTAATTCTACCCCGCGGCAAACGAAAGTCCAGACGTCGGTTTCGATTTCGCGGCAAATTGGGCCCCGACGAGAAGGAAGCCTGGAAAAAGAAGGAAAAGAAAAGGACGCACCTAAACAAGCACACCGACTCCCGAAGAAGAAAACCCCCATAATTCCCTAAAAGCAGAGTTTTCCGAATCTTCTCCCCCTTTACTTTTTAGGAAAGTTGGCAACAATAGAGTGATCGGTTATATCGATTAAAACGGTTGTTTCCACTTAAATTGCACGAAACACCTATGCCACGCGAATTGCCTATTTTGTTTTATTTAAGATGAATCATAATAGGGGCGAGGATGTGTTCGTTTAAGCCGTTTTCGAGTGGTGAACTCCCTGATCGGAAAAGGACGCAGGCGCTGTTTCCTCGAGCTACTTCCCAGCAAGACAGGTCTACTGGTGGCAGGGGAGTTCTCTCCGACGATCCTTCGGAGAATGGCCACAGATCAAGGTTAAATTGCAAAGGATACTCAGTGTGACACCCGCACGGCCTGACACTATGAGCAGTATTCCCGCTCAGCACGTTGTGACCGAACTGGAAACTGACAAAGAGGTCGGTTTTCTCGATATGCTTTTGGTCGTTAAACGCCATTGGTTTCTGATTCTGATGGTCTTTCTGATCATTCTCGGCTTGGTCTTCCTCAAGTTCATCATGACGACCAACCTGTACCAGTCACGGGCGATCCTTTACATCACATCGCAGAATACCCAGGCGCTCATCTCGAGCACCGAATTTACGCAGAACCACATCGACGACAAGTTCCTTAATACGATGGTGGCTCTTCTGCGTAATGAAGAGGTTCTGACGAGCACGTGGGAAGCTATCAACGAAAATGAAGAAAAACGCAACGATATAGAAGATGAGGTTTTTGAGCAGGGCGCGACCGCTTGGTGTCGCTACGTCCTCGAAAATCTCTCGGTGAAGCTCGGGGGTGAAGGAGATATCAAAAAAGCGAATGTCTTTCAGGTCGCATTTACCTGTCCTTCGGCGCGGGAAGCCTATGTCGTTCTGCGTGAACTGATTAACCAGTTTCAGGCCTATTTCCGAAAACAGTATGAAGAAACGACCGACATTATCGGTGAGACGATCACCAATGGGCGGGACGAACTTGAGCAAGAAATTCGGCAATCGACCAAAGAGCTTTCCGAATTCATTCGAAATTCCGGGATTCACTTCATCGGGGACCTTTTTAACAACCCCCTTCTAACGCGTCTTCAGCGTCTGGAATCAACCCGCGTTCTACTCGAAGTTCAGCAGATGAAATATAAAAATCGTCTAGAGGTAATTGACCAGTTGATCGGTGGGCGGGAGGTCAGCGAGCTGGAAGATGGTGAAATCGTCACAATCCTGAGCTCGGGGGAAGAAACCACAACCGGCGGCGGTATGGAGCAACACCTCAACACCCTCACTCTCCTGGTTCAGGGGGGGCGGATGGAAAACTCGCTCAATAACACCCTCCTTCAGCTCGATATCAAGCAGGCCACCGAAACCATGCTGGAAATTGCCAAGCTTAAGGAGCAGAATGTCGGAGAAGATAATCCGCGAATCGTCGCATTGCGTAAGGCGCATGAAGAATTGCTGAAATATCGCAGGTCGAAAACGGGGATCGAAGAGAGCGGCGGAACGGTCAACAAGATCGGGATCTTCACCTATCAGTCGTTTCTGTCGGCGTACATCAGTATTCTCAAAGAAAGAATTGAAGCTCTCGACAGGCAGAAAATTCAAATCCAAGAATACATCGCCGCACAGGAAGAGCAGGTTCGTGCGATTTCGGCCTATTGCCAGAGAGTCGAGTCGATGCGATTTTCGATTGAGTCCCAACGTGAGTTCTATCTGCAGCTCGACCGAGAACTCGACAACGTCGTCCTGGCAAGAAATTATGGCGGATATCAGGTTGAAGTCGTCTCGCCACCACGCGAAGAGCTCAAACCGGTCGCGCCCAACCTGCTCAAACACCTTCTGACCGGAATTCTTCTCGGCCTGGCCGGAGGCATGGGGTTGGCATTCCTCTCGGACGTGACCGATACGACTTTCCGATCACCAGAAGATGTCATCACCGCATTGAACACGCCGATCATCGCTCAACTTCCCGCGTTCCGTATTTCGAAGAAAACACTCAGTAAAATCACTTCGTCGGAAGAACCAGGGGTCCCCAATTCCACCTTTGTTGCCTACCATTTCCCCAACTCGCCTCAGAATGAAATCTATCGATCGATCCGCACGCGCGTGTTCTTCAACCCGGCCGGGAACAATCCACAAGTGGTGATGTGTTCCAGTCCTCTTTCCGGAGACGGAAAAACCTCGTTCAGTGCCACGCTGGCGATCCTACTGGCCAACACTGGGAAAAAAATACTTTTGGTTGATGGAGATATCCGCAAACCCGATATTCACAAAAAGTTCAACATGCAGAACAATCTGGGGCTTGCCGATGTTCTGGCGGGAATATCACAGCTCGAAGATGTCATCGTCAAGACCAGTGTCGATAATCTCTCGGTGATCACGGCCGGGCTGCACCGCAAAAAACCTTCGGCCATTCTGACAAGCGCACGGCTGGATGCCGCGATTAACAAAATGCGTGAGCTTTATGATTTCATCATCTTCGACTCGTCCCCCGTCTTGCTCGTTTCGGACTCGTGCAATATCGCGCCGAAAACTGACGGTGTCCTCTATATCTTCCGTATACGCCGGAACGGGCAAGTCCAAGCAGAACAGGGGGTCGGAATGCTTGCCGATGTCGGCGCGCCGATCATCGGAGCCGTGATTAACTGCTACAACAAACATCGCTTCTACGACGAAAATGCCGTCGCACGCAAACGCTCCTATGGTTACGGTAGCGCTTATGGAGGAGGTTACGGTGGTTACGGTGGAGCCTATGGATACGGCGTAGGAGAATACGGATACGGCAGCAGAGGCTATGGGTACAGCATAGGTCATGGAGGAACTTACGGATACGACTATGGAAATAAGAAGTACGGGGATGCTTCAAAATATTACGGCGAAGACTCCGATTCTGGCGCAAAAGAAAAGCCGGAAGAAGAATTTTAATGTTTAACCAGGGTCGCGCAACCACATAAAACCCCGTTTTCTTTTGGAAACGAGGCTTTGGTGCTTATCGCTTTGTCCGTTACCCACTGATTCTCATTCAGTCGACACGGAACTCCATAACGTGGGTCACCGGTTCCCGTACCGGACTTTGTCGATCCATAAGAACCGTTTTGATTGTGTACGTTCCCGGCGCGAGCCCTTCGGGAAGACGAATCGAGAGATTCAGCACAACATCGTTGAGCGGGCTGGCCGAATGGCCGGCGCAAAGTTTTTCTTTGGTATCTACCACGGCACGATTGAGCGAATCGGTCAATTCTCGCCTGCAGAGAACGGCTATATCGAATCTCGATTTTTCATCCGATTCCCGGCAGACAATATTGTCGAGCTCGAAGTAAACGTTGATTGTTTCTCCCGGAGTAAAGGACGGAGAAACTTCCTCGTAAAACCCAAAGGCTGAAGGTTCCTTTACGAAAAGAGATTTTCGGATCTTCAACGGCATTCCGGATCTGAGAGCCATCAATCCCTCTCGAAGATCAGGGACTGCTTCCATCCAGGCCGTATTCCGCACATCGTCGGAACTATCCTCCTGTGTTTCGATAAAACGCCCCAGTCCGCGACACTCTCGTTCCCAGAAAGTCTGAAGATTCGGATCCATTCCGGCTATTTTTTCAGCGGCCCCCGGAATATTTCCGGTCGTCAGTAGAAGAAGGCGAAGCCGCGCCTCTTCGGCCGGACAAATTTCACCGGTCTCGACCCGACGATCGATTTCATTGCGCAGAAGCGCAATCGCCTGTTGTGTCAGCTCTCGCCAGTCGCGCGACGTTTCGTCCCCTGACATGGCGGAGGTCTTTTTCTTTGTATCGGGAAGGAAAGAAATTTCGGCGTTATTGAGGTACTGTGGATTTTCGATCGATTCGGCCAATGCGGCCTTTATCGGTCTACTCTGCCGATTCGATTCGGTTATCGTAACGAAGTCGGGAAGCTCGTCGATAAAATCGGCCGGATTGAGATCCGGCACAGGTGTGTCGAATGGCAGCATCCCCGGAACCGAGTCAGCCAATGTGGCAAGATCCTGAACACGTGGCACCGCTCTCTCCGAAAATTCGGGCTCGGCAGCTTCTGTGACCGACCGCTGGGTATCGGCCCACTCGACTTTTCCGAGCGAATGAGCCGGATTCGGACCGGTTTGTTCCATATCGCCGAAATTTTTCTGAGTAAAGCCGACCGATTGGATATGTCCCGGAGGCGTATTCTCTCTTCTAGATTGTAAAGTCTCTCCACTTTCCGGACGGGGAGGCGTATACCACTGTCGCAGAGAGCTTTGTCCCTCGACCGGACAGGTTTCGACGACCTCCCGACCGCAGTATGCCCGCGGAATCGGATGGCAACCGCAGGTACAGAGTAAAATGCTCAGTGCCGAGAGCACCCATCCCCAAATCGAGAAAATCGTCCGATGGAAAGAGCGAGGCATAAATCGATTCCGTAATCCTTCCAATCTGATCCGATTTCTGAACACACACCAAAAACCGAAATCTCCACGCCTGTTGGAGCGTGACATTTATTTTAGTTTCCTTCGGAGCTCTTCGGCCGCCATACGTTTCGTAAACGGAGCTGTTCCCGCAAGGGAAGCACTCAGGAGTTTTTTCGCGTGTTCGGTTTCTCCCTTTGCGGCAAGAACTTGAGCAAGATAGTAGGCGGTTTGGGAATTAATACGTCCGTCGGCCGCTGACAGCTGTAAATAAGAGAGCGCTTTCTCTTGATCCCCTGCCTTGTAGAGTGCCCAACCGAGAGTTGCAAGGTATTCCCGGTTATGGTTCTGTTTCTGCAGGTTCGCTGTCGCGTGCTGTACAGCCTTTCGAATCTTTTCGGGATTGTTCTGCTCGCAGAGAGCCAGGGCCAGACCGTTTTCGATTTCGGGATTCCCCGGATGCATACGCAATCCTTCTTCGAAAATCGCCTCGGCCCGCGGATAATCCTCGAGATAGAGCGCGGCAATGCCGCAGGTTTTGAGTGTGGCCGGATCGTGGGCATCGGCCGTAAGAACTCGGTCAACCAGTTCTTTGACCCGATTCCTGTCACCGCTGCCCAATGCCATCACCAGTGTAAGGTTTAAGACAACCTGCGAATCCGGATCGGCTTCGAGCGCCGCGTCGAGCGCTTCTTGCGCGTGCTGACGGTCGCCGACCGCCAGGTACAGACGCGCCATCATCGCGTCGGCCGAAAGTTCCGTCGCGGATGAAATTTTATGCGCCTGCGTAAACCACTGTTTTGCTTTTCCCGGTTCTCCCAAATGGAAATAGGAAACACCGATCAGCTTGCAGGTATCAGACGTTCTCTCACCCTGTTTCCAGAGCTGACTGAGGGCCTGCTGCATCGCGGGCCAGTTTTCCCGTGCCTGGTAAAGCACCACCTCGTTTCTCAAAAGCGAAATCGTAAGACTCTGTCTCCGCCCAGGATGTATTAGGCCGGGGTTCTCGTCGAGCAACATTCCGGCCTGACCGAGAAGAAGATCGGCAGCAGCCCATTCCCCCCGGCGAAGTGAATTTTCGGCGAGCAAAATATAGGCTTCGGGATCGTCTGGCGTCTCCTCGACAGCCTTTTCAAGCGATAAACGCACGGCACTCGGGTTTTTTAGTTTTGTGAACCACTGCGCCATGATCAAACGGGGGGGGAGCATTTTCGGGTCACTGACTGCCATGCGGTTCAATATCTCGAGGGCCCCGGCAATATCACTACGGTTGAACCTGTCGAGAGCTTCCCGGTACTCTGCTTCAAACTCGGGGCTGACCTGATGGCCAACAGAGAGATCTTCCTGAGCCCGACCCGAAAGAGAAAAGAGGCTCAGAGTTACACTCATTGCGGCAATCAAAACAATCCCCACCAGTCGCCGCAGATCTATCTTTACGAACATTTTGTCGAACCTTTGTTACGAACAAACGGCAGTAGCCGTAGACCATTTGTCCCCAGCCAAAAAATAATCGGTTGAGGGTAAACAAATCGGCAACGGATGTCCAGAGCAATTTTCTATGGGCAGGTACAAACAGACAGAGGCCAATAAACAAAACAGAAAAAGAGTTTTCAACAGGATGGCAAGAGATAGAGAATCGGGAAAAAAGAACCCCTCGCCGGCGATGACCGACAAGGGGAGAAGCTATTGTTTAAGCGGTCGACAAATGGTTCAGGCAAGCGCCTTCTTTACGGTTTCAATTACTCGGGCAAACGCGTTGGGATCGTGAACGGCCATTTCGGCAAGCGAACGACGGTTGAGCTCAATATTGGCCTTTTTCAAACCGTTGATAAACTGGCCGTAACGCAGACCATTCATACGAACGGCGGCGTTGATACGGACGATCCAGAGACTGCGCATATTACGTTTACGGACACGGCGGTCACGGGTCGCGAACGCCTGGGCACGCACGATGGATTCTTTTACTGTGCGCAAAAGCCTCGCCCGTCCGCCACGATACCCCTTGGCCTGTCTGAACAGACGTCTTTTGGCTTGCCGACGAGCGGCACCTTTTTTTACTCTCATTGTACTTTGATTCCTTTTACCTTGCTACCTTGCGGCCGACGCGCAAAATCAATCGTTTGCTGCGCGGTCTCTACGGTGTAGGCCCCGGTCTACCACACATATCGGAACGCAAACCTTGGCGCGTTCCCTGAAACCGGCGTTGTTAAGCCCACCCCGCCCTCTGAAAAAGTTGTTCCGCTTCGCACCCTTTCGGAACGACTTGCGACGATAAGGGGGAAACAACTGCGACACGTTTGCGGAAAAACCGCATGGAAAGCCGCATTCCGTCTTCAATGTCAACCTACCCCGACAGGATGGTTAACGGCCACCCATCGCCAGAGCGCGGATGATCCTCTTTTCTTCACAAGTCGCTACAGTTCTGGTGCCGCGAAGGGCACGAACACGTTTGCTCGTCATGCGCCAAGCCAGATGGCTCGTGCCGGAATGACGATGCTTCACCTTACCGTTCTTCGTAACGCGGAAACGTTTTGCAACCCCTTTGTGGGTCTTCAGTTTTGGCATTTTCCCACCATTTTTCAAACAAAACGAACATCACCGCGCCCCAGGGCCTACCGCCGCAAAAGACACGGATGGAGACAACTCGGCCGTAAAGCCGCTTAAACAGGTACATTCTAACCCGACAAACCGTCTTGACAAGGGGGGAACAACCTTCGGACGCGGGCAGGATCCCCTTTCACGGATGGTCGAAAAAGCAAATCTTTTTCCTTCATTTTCGGTTGAAAACGGGGGAAAGCCGCATCTCTCCCTCGTAGAGTTCGGCCGAGAGTCCGCCGGGCAACTCCCGCCGGACAGAGACTCCATCCGAAACCATTTGAGCAAGCGCGCTCCACCGGGAAGCATCCATTCCCCTCATCGGCCAACGACGATCACGCCAGAGACGTCGAAACCAAATCGAAAGAAGGATCGGCGGAAGTTTCGCCAAGTGCTCGACCGAACAGACCACGCTCCCGTCGCTCCGAACAAGAACCTCTCCCCCTCCCCCGGCGGCAAGCGCGGCATCAAGTTGCGCGTCGAGAAATTCTTTCAAGTCGGCAGCGTGAGAGGCGAACTTCCGAATCGAGGAATCGACACGACCGGGAAAGAGGTCGTTTAAGAGGGGAATCAGTTCATGACGAATCCGATTCCGGAGAAACTCGGCCGACCGATTCGAGGAATCGACGCGCCACGACTCGCCAAGCCGGGTCAGGTAATCGGTCAGGTCGGCACGGGAAAAAGAAAGGAAAGGACGTGCCAGAACCACCGCGTCATTCAGGGGACGGAACGGGCTCATACCGACCAGCCCGTCGATCCCACTCCCCCGAAAGAGACGATAGAGAATCGTCTCGACCTGATCGTCGGCATGATGCGCCGTTAAAATGTAACGAGCGCCGAATCCTTCGGCATATTTGAGCAGCAGGCGGTAACGGATCGTACGCGCCCCCGATTCGACGCTTCCTTCGCGGAGTGCGGCAAGACGCAGTTCCTCGGGATCGATCCGTTCCTCCCGAAACGAAACCTCGTACTTTTCTGCCAGTCGGGCGGTAAACCGGGCATCCTCTTCTGACTCTTCGCCGCGCAACTGATGGTTGACATGCAGCACTCGCAGGTTTTCACGTTTTCCGAGCCGCGCAAAAGCACAGAGCATGGCGGAACTGTCTGTCCCACCCGAGACGGCCAAGACGCATCGAGTCTCACGACGGGCCGCGAAGGGCCACGATTCGAGGAGACGGGACTCAAAAATGTCGATCGTCACGGCAAGAAAAACCTTTCATCGTTCCGCTGTTTACAATATACTTTATACTTGATTCCGACGAAAATTCAATTCCCATCCATCCTCTTCGGCGCGTCGGGACAGAAGGTTGACGTACCAAACCGGGCATCGTATAATGGGGCAAGGTTGTGGTATCGATAAACCAGATGCCGGAAGCAGATCGTCGAAAGCGCACCTCACTGCATCTCTCAGAGAAATCCGAATGTCCAAAACTGCCAGTTTGGTCCTATTAAACAACGGAATTCCCTCCACCGTCTTCTTTCTGAATCCCGATGAAATAACAACGATAGGACGTTCCCCGGAATGTACCGTCGTTCTGAAAGACACCGGTTGCAGCCGTGTTCACGCCTCGATCGCGTGGCATAACGACCGTTGGGAATTCACCGACCACGAAAGCCGCAACGGTTCGGCCGTAAACGACCGTGTCATCGAAGGAACGATTCCGATTCAGAACGGAGATCGTATTCAGCTGGCTCATACGATCCTCCTTTTCTGCTATGCGGGCACCGACGTGTTCACTTCGGGACAAATCAAGCCGGGCACCGACTCGCTCGAATGGTCTCAGTCGATACCTGCAACGATTGCGGCTAAGGCCCATCAAGCCGAACGGGAAGACCTGACAAGTCGTCTGACCCGCGAACGGGATGAAAACCGTTCTCTTCGTCGCCTATTAGGCCAAGACTCCGAAATCATCGGAGAATCTCCCAAAATACTGGAACTTCTCAAAATCGTCGGCCGTGTTGCCGAGAGCCGCGCCACGGTACTGATTCGCGGCGAAAGCGGTGTCGGAAAAGAGCTCGTGGCACGTGCCATCCATTTCGGCGGGGCGCGACGCGAGCGGCCACTCGTCTGTCTCAACTGCTCGGCTCTTTCCGAGTCACTGCTAGAAAGTGAACTCTTTGGGCACGAAAAGGGAGCGTTTACCGGAGCCATTGAACGAAAGATCGGAAAATTCGAGGTGGCGAACCATGGCACGCTCTTTCTCGATGAGATTGCGGAAATGGCCCCCGGCCTACAGGCAAAATTCCTCCGTGTTTTGGAGGGGCAACCTTTCGAACGTGTCGGGGGAAACAAGCCAATCCACGTCGACGTCCGCGTGATCGCCGCCACAAACCGCAACCTGGAAAAGGAAGTTAGAGTAGGCCGGTTTCGGCGCGATCTTTTTTTCCGTCTCCATGTACTCGAGATCCCGGTTCCCCCGCTTCGGGAACGGGGTGACGATGTCCTACTCTTAGCCAACCACTTCAGATGCCAATTTGCCTTGCAGATGAAACGGAAGTTTACCGGATTCACCGACGAAGCGGTCGCCCTCTTACGTAGTTACCGCTGGCCGGGAAACGTACGAGAACTGAAGAATGTGGTGGAGCGGGCTATTCTGCTCGGCACCCCTCCGTTGATCCCCCCAGAAGACTTGCTCCTTTCGGCATTACCGACCCCGACCGACACCCACAGGGCCGATGCCTCTGCCGCGGGTGCGACCGACTCCACCGGATTGAAAACGATTGAGGAGATGGAAAAAGACCTAATCTACCGAACCCTCGAATATTATGAGTGGAACAAAACCAAGTCGGCCAAATCGCTCGGAATTGACCGAACCACCCTCGACCGAAAACTGGTACGTTACGAAATCACACCAAAGACACCGTAAAGGATTAGCGCGTCTTTTTCCGAAAAGGGGGCGCACCCCGGTCGATTCCTGGTATCGGCACGCGTCATGTTGTATAGCATATCCCGACCATTCCCTTTTTTGTCGTTTGAACCGAATGCTCTATCTCTGTTTTTTCAGCAAAATGGCAACATTCCCGTGGAACAGGTAGTCCACGTGAAGCTCCTCGGCAATGATCTTGACCGCCTTCGCTCGGTCCGCGTCACGAAATTCACAAGAAATTCTTGTTTCCATGGTGATCCCGGAATCGTCGAGGGAAGGATCGAGCCGTAGCTCCACGCCGATCTTCTTTTTCAGCAACTCGGAAAGAAAAGCAAGTTTTGTCTGTCGAACCTCACCCGAGAGGGAACGGTTTTCTCCAGACCGGAAAGCGGGCAAGTCGTTAGAGTGGAAGCGAGGACTCTCGGCGATTTCCTTCGCCTCGCGATTTTTCGCGACAAAATATTCCAGCCGGGCCATCTGATCAAAAGGACCAACCGCACGAACTTCGCTCCGAACCAGGGTTAGCGTCACGTCCGGAAACGTTTCGGGATTTAATCCTAGGATATCGCCTTCTTTCCACTGCCGTGTAACGGAAGCGGCACGGTCGATTTTAACCGGTTTAAGAACAGGTTTTGACTCGGTGCCGCCGACCTGGTAATCGACACCATAACCGATTAACACAAGCGAGAAGAGTTCGCGATACGTCAGAGGAGCCAACGCATCGGCATACCAACAATCAAATGGCATCCGGTCGAGTCCGGACCACGTGACACCGACCTCTTTACCCGATTCTTTGAGAACCTCGCTCGGAAAAATCACCCCTTTTGACTTTTTGGGAGTAAATCGGGCCTCGAGTTTGGAAAGTTCGCCGCGATGAATGGCTGCGAGCAGAAGGAGTTCACCCGCGCTTCCGCGCGGACCGACATACAAAAGGCGGCTGCCGAGCCGAACCGCTTCCAAGTCTACCGATTCGGCCAGCTCGGTCATGGCTTTCAGGAGGGGGACCGAATCGACTGCATAGGTAACCGGAATCTCGGTGTCGACCCGACGATCGAGAAAAAAGGAGAAATGCCGGGACTCGGCAAAAGAGGCAAACACTTCACGAAGCGGTTTCTCCCGAAAATCGAAAAAGATGATTTCTGACCAGTCGGTTTTTCCCGCCGGAATCGACGCGCGGGCCTTCTTTTTAGACGGTGCCGCAAAACCAAAAACGGTGAAAAAGCAGACGAGGACGCAGGACACGCAGAGAGTTCTTCGCGTCATACTATCTCCCAAGAATCAAATTCGTTATCCAGGGATGAGTCCAAGGATTCCAAAGCGGATAAGCCGCCGAAAAGACCGAAACGAACAGGAGAAAGATCGCAAATCCACGACCGCACCGCGATCGACCGAGTCGTTCGAGTGCAGGAAGCATCGTTAGAATCCAGAAAGGGATCAACGGGAAAAACCATCGCAGGCCACAGGTCATACCGCCGTAGTTCCGATCCCCCTGATTGCGACTGATATAAAAGAAGAAGAAAAAGAGTGCCACCAGCAGGACTCCTGCGGCCATAAGTCGGCAATCGATTTCTTCTTCCCTTCTCGGTTTTCGGAAAAGCCAGATTAAGGTGCCGACAGCACTCAGCAACCAGACGGGCGTCAGCGAAAAGAGTCCGTGATGCCCTACCAGTGCGTGGAAGGCGTAGCGCAAACGGGAAGATTCCCCCTGGTCAATTCCCTGCCGATCCGACCAATAACTCATCCGTGCATTTTTCGGATCTCGCAGAACATTCCCGGGAAAATAGCGGTAGATATACCAGTCGTTCGGATCGAAACTCGTCACAAGAAATCGACCGTTTTCTGCGCCCCCTTCGGCTCTGGCCAGGGCGATATGATCTCGCTTATGGGAATAAGCGGGTCGGAACGTGTGGTGGGCAACCAGATTGGTTCCGAAAAACGCCGCGGCGACCACCAGCCCCGTGGGAATCGAGATCAGGCAAGTTTTGGCGGGATGCCGGAAAAGGAGCACGGCACAGAGAAAAAGCGCGATCAAAACCGCAGGCAGTTCACAGGCGACCGAAAGCGCGCCGAACAAGGCAGCGACAAAAAAATAGCGCTTGCGGAGCGACCGATCGGCCAGAACCCGCACGGCGGCATACAACATAAACATGATGGCCACCGCACCAGGCAGGTGATTATTGAGTGTAACCGCGAAAGTCGAAAGAAAGGTGCCGAAACAGAGCGCTCCGACGGCAAAGAGTTTCGACCAGTCGGAGACCGCCCCCCCGCCACCGGCGAAACGTTCGATCAGCCGTCCCATGAAGAACCAACCGAGAACGAGCGGGATCAGATTGTAGACAACAAGCAATACACGCGCAACCAGGAACGGATGTTCACGCAGTGACAGCCCGGTCAATTGAAGCCAAACCCAATAGGGGACAGCCATCAGGGTGGGAAGCAGTGGCGGCTTACTTGAGTAAAGGTAACCGCTATAGGGATCGGCCGGGTCGAATTCTTCGTCGGGAAGGGCATGTTTGACCATGTCGATCGTATCCCAACCGGGAGTTTCCATCGCTTTGTCAACCGCATAAGGGACCCACACTTTAACGTATTTCCCCGATTTTCTCGCAGCGCTCTCGAACGAGTCCGGAGAACCGACTGGCGAGTTACGCAGAACCTCCCCTTTTTGGTAAAACGGTTTGACGTTACCTTCGGCGTCCAAAGGAAGGTAGCGGTAGACACGACTTTCGGGTTCGACTAGAGCACGGATCGTCAACCAGCGGCTTCGATCGTTGGCACTGAGGGTCGGCCGAGCCTTTTGTGCATCGGCATACAGGTTGGCGGCAACGACCTTCAGTCGAGCCTTGATCCGCTCGTCGGAAGCCCCTTGGGCTTTGAGTTCTTTCGCTTTATCGCGTAACGTCTGCGGAATGCGGGCCAAGCGATATTCCTGAATCGTGCGATCCGATACCGAATCGACGGCCATGATCCGGCCGAAAATAAGGCCCGCCGATATAAAGATTAATATCAGTGTCACCGCGCTCCGGAGGCGGGCCGGCGTCCATTCGGCGGATTCATTCGGTTTCATGACAGGAGTTTAACAGATTTTCTCCGAAGAATCAAGAACGCTGCCGACAGAGAATTGCGTGGTAAAATAGGACGGCAGCGGCGTTCGAGACGTTCAGACTGTCGGCGATCCCACGCATCGGAAGAACGATCGCGGTGGAATCGGAACCCGTTTTGCTTTTGTCGTACCAGAGCGAAGTCAATCCCTTGTCTTCGCTTCCCAAGACAATTGCAGTCGGGCCGGTATAGTCGATTTCGGAGTAGGGGAGTGCCGCATCACAGATTGCCGCGGCGATACGAGTATGGCGAGCCCGAAGCCAGGCGACGGCCTCGGCAGCAGTGGCGGTAACGCTCGGAACGCCGAATACCGTACCGAGACTCGAACGGATTGTGTTCGGATGCCAGAGGTCATAACCGCAGTCGGCCAGAATGACCCCATCGAGCCCGGCCCCGTCGGCACTTCGGAACACCGCTCCGATATTCCCCGGTTTTTCGATCCGTTCCAGAACACAAAGGAGCGGGTTTTCGGGGATCTTCGACGCGAAAACTTCGAAGTTCCGTTGCGGCTCTCTGGCCAGAGCCACAATCCCTTCGTTCCTATCGCCGAATGCCATTTTGGTGAAAACACTTCGTGCGACCGGCCAGACCGGAAACCGGACCTGCTCCAGTTCGTCGAGGAGATCTTTCAGCTTTTTCGGGCCGGAAAATTCGGTAAACGAACCGCTTCGATCGACATCGGCCACGGCATATGCTTCTTTGAGATCAACGCCGGAACGTCGGGCATGGAGAATTTCCCGTACCCCGTCGATCAAAAATTCGCCCGACTTGCGGCGGCATCGGCTTTCACGAAGCGCCACAGCATTCTTAACGCGCGGGTTCGATGCGCTGCTGATCAGAGGAAGAGGCATTCTACTTCATCCGGGAGACGTCGTTATCAAGCGCCACTTTTTCGTGTGGGTCGTACGGATAGAAGCAGCAGCCGATTTCATCGGCAAGTTTAATCACATAGAGCGTCTGAAACCTCTCTTCAAGCATGTCCCCGACCGCCACCGGCGTGTTCGGCGGGTAGACATATCGCGGAAGCGACTTGGAGCAGAGAATCTTACCGGTCTTGACCTCGACCAGGCGAACATTGACATGCGCTTTCCCCTGCAGATACTGTGGGGAATGGTGGATATTAAACGAGTCGATATCAACCCCGAAAACATAATCGGCGCCGACTTTGGCCCCCATTTTTTCGTAACTTTCGTTGGCGTATTCCGTCTCGTCAAAAAGTGCCTCGATCTTATCGATCGGGATCCATTCCAACTTTTTCTTTTCATCGATCTTTTCGGAAAGAGCCTTGGTCAGCGCAATCGAAAGGGTTTTGCTCGGATCGTCGATTCCGAAGAGGGTCTGATACGGGGATCGGCAGATGACCGCCATTTTCGATTTTTTCGGGATTGCCTTGATTTCGTCTTTAAATTCGGGGTCGACTTCCCCCCCTTTGATCAGATACGCCGCCGTAAAGAGTGCATTGGCACACCCCGATACCCCGACAAATGAGCAAAGTAGCGCCAGAACCAAGACGATCCTTACCGAGCAAAGTTTCATATTCTGAGCTGCCATATCTATCTCCTTGCCCCCGAAAACTCCTCCCAATCGTTATAATCGGCCCAACCGGCTCAAAACTTTAGATGGGGAAGAAAAAGAATCTGTTAAAACAAGATAAACTTTGCGGTCCGAGGAAAGGCGGCCTCTCGAACTGTCGGCTTCACGGAAAGGGGATTGAGAGGCGGGCTTGAGGTGCGATGAAGTGTGCATGGTAACGTCGTTGGAAAGTCGCCTTGCACGGCAGAACTTTCTTACGGCCGGGCTTACGCTTCCCGCACGCGGAGGATTGAATCAAGGATCTCTTTGACTTCGGGGGTAGTGATTTTGTCGGCGGCGGCGACCCCGAGGCGGTGGGCGGCCGACAGACGCGCTTGGGGATCGGCAATGTCCTCATCGGTCAGGTACACATCAAACCGTTTCTTGCCATCGGGGGAGAGGATTCGACCGTTAAAAAGGAGTGTGTCTTTTTCATAACGGGCAAAAGCGCCGATCGGCGCGATACACCCGCCGCGCAATCGGGCCAGAAAAGCACGTTCAGCGGTAACGGCGGCGTAGACTCTAGCATCGTTGATTCGGGTCAGAAACCCAAGTGTCAACCGATCGTCTTCGCGACATTCCAAGCCGAGTGCCCCCTGCCCCGGCGCCGGAAGGAATTCGAGCGGCGAGAAGCGCCCCGCTTCGGTGATGCGCTCATCGAATCCGAGACGTCTAAGCCCAGCGGCAGCCAGGACCAGCGCGTCGTATTCACCGCAGTCTAGCTTGCGCAGGCGCGTTTCAATATTCCCTCGAATATCATCGAATAAAAGATTCTTCTCACAAAAACGGTGTGCCAGCTGGCACCTGCGACGGAGGCTCCCAGTCCCGACCCGCGCGCCGGACGGCAATTCGTCGGGAGTTTTATATTTCCGGCCTACGAAGACGTCGCTAACATCTTCCCGCGAAAGAGTCGCGGCAAAATGAAGACCGACCACCGGTTCGATCGGCAGGTCTTTGAGGGAATGAACCGCCAGATCGATTCGATCCTCCAAAAGCGCCTTTTGTATCTCCTTGACAAAAACCCCCTGAGCGCTCATCTTGACGATCGGATCGCTATGGTTTAGATCCCCCTCGGTTTTGATATGAACAATCTCAGCCGAAACCGATACCTTCTCCAGCTCTTTCCGAACATGATTCGCCTGCCAGAGCGCTAAGGCGCTCGAACGCGTTCCAATTCTTAGTGTCATCTTCGTTAATGTCATCTTCCCGGTTTCGTCACGTGGGCGCATGAAAACACCAACGGACATGTTTCTTCCCGCACACGCTCGGCGTGGAGGCCTCTGTAGTATAGAGGGAAACAGAATCTATGGAAAGAGGACGGGAAGGCCCCCGCGACTTTTCGAAAAATTCTGCCAAGAAGGGCGTGTCCGGAAGCGATTCATTCGTAACCAACGAGTAGAGAGGTTTTAAGTCCGGTTTCGGAACCTCCGTCTCCGAAATCGGATTCGGAGTAAATCCGATCAGAAGAAAGGCAAGTGTCAGCCACCCGAGAATCGTTCGACCTGTTCCCAGTGGCATGGTGTCGTCTGCGGTTGGAGGATGTTCGATGCCGATCAGGTAGACCAGGAAAAACATCAAAAGCCACTGCCAGGAACCGGTCAGAACAATAGCCGCGGCAATAACACCGAAAAGGATCCGCGCCACCGGTCGTGCTCGCTTTTTTAGAAGAGCGTAAAAGACATGGCCGCCGTCGAGCTGTCCGAGTGGAAAGAGGTTGAGCGAAGTGATGAAGAGTCCCGTCCAAGCTGCCATTCCGATCGGATGGAGAATCAGATCGGTTGCGGGATTCGAGCGATCGAAAAAGAGGAAAGAGGTCCAGCGAAAAAGGAGTGGTTCTCCAAAGACGAGCATCTCGTCGGTCGGAGGAATTTCACCGACCGACGAACAGGCGATTCCGATCACCATAAAAAGCAGGGTTGGAACAAGCCCGGCCAGCGGTCCGGTGATCCCGATATCGAAGAGGGCGCGGATATCGGGGATCCGGTGGTCCAAGCAGATCAACGCACCGAGGGTGCCGAACGGGGGAAACGGAATCGGAACAAACCAGGGTAGCGAGGAAGAAACACCGTAACGCCGTGCCTGGAGAAAATGCCCCATTTCGTGGCAGGTCAAAATCGTCATCAGGGGCGCAGAAAACCAGAATCCCGAAAGGAACGAGCCCGCTGTATAGAAAGAACCGACCCACGTTGTCGAAATCCAGGTGAGGCAATACATAAGCACGGGAAGAAATACCCGTCGGTTTCCTTGTGGCGAAATCGTGTTGCCTTGAGCCATCTCGACGCCTGTTCTCTATGGATTAGGATTACTCGGACGCAGAACGGCGCGGCGAGGAGGTCTGCTCCGGCGAATAATTTTCCGCCACCTCGGCCGAAAGGATCGGCAGGCTCTTTGGGTCAACGGTGTCGCGACGATAAAGGAGGGCAGCACGTTTCGCCTTTTCCCGGTCGAGAATGGTTTTCATCACGATTCTCGACTCGGCACACGCACACCGACGCTTCCTCCGGCGTCCGAAAAGAGCCGCTAAGGAGAGAGCCAACGCAAAAAGGGCAAAAACGACGCACGAAATGATGGTCGTCGCGAGGAGATTTTGCATGAACCTTCTACTCTTTCATCGCCGCGGCAAGAATTTCGGAGGTCGAAGGGCGCATGATACGCGGGTCGACATGTTCCCCTCGTTTCAGGGTCGCACGGATATCTTTCCCGGAAATGAAGACGGGTTTTTCGCCGGGATGATTTTCCATCAGGTCGACACGACCGAGCGACTCGTAATACGCGGCGAATCCGACGTTGAGAGTTTTTTCCAAGAGGTTCCCTTCCAGATGTTCGAAGATCTCCTGCGCATCGAAATCCCCCCAGATCGGCGTGCCATCTTTATAGGGTGCATCGGCATGTTTTCGACCGATAATGATATCGGTAAACCCGAAGTTCTGGCGATAGATCGCGTGCATCACGGCCTCTTTCGGTCCGCCGTAGAACATTTTGATATCGAGTCCGAGCAGGATAACACGATCGGGAACCATCTCGCCCAGTTTGGCCCAGAGTTCTTTATCGCTGTCCCCTTCGCCGAGCACACGATTTTGGATCAGCTTTTCGTAGGTCTGCATCCGAATCTCGGCGTTGACATCATCCCCTTTCGTCTCCCCGACAAGCGGATTGAGGCAGGCCCCGGCATTGGCGCCCTCTTTCAGGAGTTTCTCGAGGCCGTAAACCAGCGCGTATTCATGCGCACGGTGAAGCGGATTGCGTGTTTGGAACGCCACAACTCGATCCCATCCTTTTTTAGCAATCATGGCACGGACCTCGGCCGGAGAGAGGACGTACTCGCCGAACGCCGGATTCTTCGGAGAGGCAAAAACGTGAATTTTTCCCCCCAAAAGATAGGTTTTATCGGCATCATCGACCAACACCATGTCAGCACCGGGATGATCGGTTCGGTCAGTAAGATAAACCGATTTGATGTACTTCGCTTTATCCCACGGGAAGACATCGGCTACGTCGAGAATAGCGACATCCCGACCGCTGGAAGTGAGCACAACCCGATCACCGGCTTTGATTTTTCCCGCCAGCTCGGCAGTCACCGGAAGGGAGAGAGGAATCGTCCAAGCATATTTTTTACCGCCGAACTCTATCACACTCTCGTCAAGAACCCGGTTATAGACGGTCGAATCCATCGGACCGTCGAGCGGCGTCAGGGCACCGTCCCCCCAGCGATGAACTGTCGAAAGATCGGCATCGCTTACCGGCACTCTGAGCAGACCGGCAACTTCGTCACGGGCGGCTTTTTCGTCGGCTTCGGGAATCAAACAGGTCACCGGGGCGGTTAGACCACCATGATACAAAATCAAATCGCTCATCTATTTTTCCTGATTGTTGTTATTCTTCCTGATTCATTGATTTTATCGAGTTTTAAGACGGTATCAACTCATTGTTCAGGTTAATGATAACCTCATCATCGATTTTGGACAGTTGCTCGGCAAACCCGACCAGGAGAGCCACATCCCCCAGTCGGTTGATTTTTCGGGGGATCCCCCCGGTCAGTCGATAGACCGCTTCGAGACCGTGTGGGGTAAAGATCTCGTGACGGTCGGCACCGGCAATCTGAAGCCGATGGTAAACATATTCCGCCGTCTCGTCCTCGTCAAGGGGGCGGAGTTCCGCTGCGGCTTCAAGGATTTCTTCGACAAACGGAATCGGACGGGTCAGTTTTTTCGGCGCCGCGGTCAGCAGAAGGGTCAAAAGGGGCATACCCTGATACTCTGCTTCGGTCAAAGAAGACAGAGCGGACCAAACCTCGGGATCGGTAATTCGATCGGCCCCTTCGATGACGAGGATCGGTTTTTGCTTCTCGGAGGCAAGCCGCTTCAAAACGCGCTCAATGGCCGAAAACGCCTTGTAAACAGGCGGCTGATCCTCGGAACCGGCCACTCTCTCTGGCAGACCGGGAATTTTCGGAGCGGGAGCCGGAAGTGATTCAAGCTTCTCGGCCAGGTAAAAGAGGATATCCTGCGACGTAAATTGAGGCATATTCACTTCCACAAAGGGACCGATCATAGAACCTTTTCGGCGCAGTTCGGTCAACATCGTGACCAGGAGAGATTTTCCCATCCCGTTTTCCCCGAGTAGAAGCCCGTTGCCCCGCCGAGTCTCGAGAATATACCTCAGTTTCAGCAGAACCGCCTGATGTCCCGGCGCGGGGTAATAAAATTCGGGATCGCATCCAATCTCGAATGGCTTTTTCTTCAGGTTCCAGTATGATTCGTACATGACCGTATTCTCGTCGTTCGTTTTTAGGTAAAGTTTTCGATGATACCGAGACAGGGAAGCCGACACTCGTCGGAGACTGCCGGAAGCCTTGAGGCGTTCGCACCTAAAGGAGAACGTGTATCGTTGACTATAAAGTAGCCGTCACAACCGAAGCGGAGAAGTTCAAAGACCTTTTCCCGGTCGTTTCCGGTCCGAAGTGAGCCGTGGTCGATCAGAATCAGATCAAACCGTTCCGCAAGTTCTAAGAGGGAATGAAACCATCTCTTCTTACAACTGACGGCCACAGCCTCTGGAACCCCCCGGGCTAAGAGGGGCAGAAACCAGGAAGGCGCCTGTTCGGCGTCGACCCGGACCAGACCGCAGTCGGAAATCGATTCCGGATAACGAGGAAGGTTTTCCCAACCCGATTCAACGGGAATCCCGAGTATTTCAGCTAATTGCGGACGCTGAAAATCGGCATCGATCAAAAGGACTTTCCTTCGGCGGCGGAGCATTTCGTCGAGAATACCGAGAACAAGGGTCGAAACCCCGGTTCCGTTTCCCCAACCGCCAAACCCGAGAATTCTGTTCCCCTTGAACACGGCAGAGCCAACCGCATCGGCCAGTTCCGCAAACTCGACCTTCCCGCGTTCAAAGATATCGCGGCAATGGGCAGGCCACTGTCCCATTCGATAGGAGGGAATCGCGGCGATCGAGACCGGTCTTTCGGTCGAGAACGACGATTCCCGGCAACGAGACAACTCTTCGCGGGCTCTTAATTCACGTTCCCGCGCAAACGAAATCACTTCGGGACGTTGTCGACGGTCGGCGCTCGGCTCGGAGGGACGGTTTACGGTACAGGTCGGAAATTCATCGTTTTTTCCCTCTTCCAGATTCCGTGCGACCGCAGAAGAGGTTTCGCGCTCCCGCTGTTCCGCGGCGCGGTAAGATCCCGGTTCCGGTGAAGGGTTTCGGCGACGACGTTCCTTTTCGATCGAAAAGATGTTCGACACACCCTCTGAGGCCGGACTCGAGGCAACCTGGCTGTAAGGAGGAACCTGCGGCTGATCAACGCGGAAGGAAATGTTCATCCCCCTTATTCCTTCCTCGTGTGGATTTTGACTGTCGGGGCACCGATTCGTACCGTGGACATGCTCGGTACGGCTTTCCGTTAAGTCGTCGTTCCCGTAGAGTTTTAAAAATGCTTGGTTGAGCGACATCGGCTGATCCCTCTTCGACTTTACCCCAGTATCTCAGCGAGCCTGTTCCGAAACCAGCGGGGCGGCTTCCGAGCGTTGCGGAGAAACGTAATCTAAAAAATTATCCACGCCGTAGGCATCGATATAGAAATCGTTCGAAGCCGTCATCTTCAACCCCGTATCGTCTCGGGATGCCGAAGTGGCTGTGCCGAACGGTTCGAAATATTCGATCTGATTTTTCATCGGTTTAGCCGCAGCCGCCGCGATCTCTTTCGGAACCGCGTCGAATACCACGCCTTCATTGTTCATCGCTTTCGGTTCGGCGGCTACCGCGGTCTCGGCAAACGATTCCGGCTGGTCATCGGCTGGCATGTCTGGTTTGACCTTGCTGAAATGGACGTCTGGCTCGATCACAGGTTGGCTCAACCGAAGGGGTTCAGCGGTTTTAGACGGTGCGGCGGGTCTGAACGGTTCGACGGGACTCTCTTCCGGCGTCGGTCCCCCTTCGGTCTGGGCGGGAAGTAGCCCTTCCGGATTCCAAAGGGGAATTGCGGCGATAGCATCGGAAGACTCAGTCGACCAATCGACTCCCTCGAACTCCCCCCTGCTTCCGACTGGGGACAAGGCCACGGATTTCGTCTTATTGGAGGCAGCGTCGACTGCGGCCACGACGACGGGAGCGATGGCAAGCTTTTTCTCAACCTGTACCGGACTTTCGGCCGAGACCGGAACCGCGTCGACTCCCAGTTCCTCAACAACATACTCGCCGTCTGACCGTTTCAAGGGGTGCGGCATGTCTTTTTCCAGAGGGAGATATCGGGAGACGATAATCCCGGCGGCCAGACCGAAGAACCAAACTATCGTGATTCCCCCCGTACGTAGCAAAAATCGATAAGCGGAAAATCTCTTCTCCCGCCGAGACTCCTGCCTTGCCGGGAGAACGGATTCCACCCGAGACTGCCCATAATCGGGAAACCGAACCAAAGTGACCGGCATGTGGCCGAGGAAATCGGTTCTTTTAGGTATTTCTTCGCCGGAGCCGTACTGTTGCTTGACATCGGAATCGGTCACAAAGCGATTCCAAGAAGTTTGCCGATCCCGTGCCGCGCGGCTGCCGTATCCAAATTCTGTGTCTGAAACCATTTTATAAACTTTTATATCTGAAAAAATACGGATTACTCCTGTCTCGATAAAACTCCCTCAATCGTTAAAATCGGATTTAAAATAGGGAAACTTTAACGGTTTTTCTGTTTTTCTTGTCTCTTTTTCTACTTGAAAACAAATTCCTTTTAAGATAAAATGACTCTGGGGATTCTACTGAAAACCGAATGAAAAGGTGATGACTAGGAACGAGGTCTTTTGTGATACAGCCTATTATCCACATACTGGTCACGATCATCTTGATGATCGGGGCCGGTTTCGGCGCTTTTTTTATTCTGCGCACCATTGAACGTTCTCGCAAAAAAGATGCTCACTCCCTTGCCGAAGAGATGATTCGCCGGGCACGAGCAGACGCCGAAAACTTCCGCCGAGAAGCCGAACTTCGACTCAAAGAAGAGGAGATAAAGCAAAAAGAGCAACTCGAACAGCAAGCGCGCAAAAACCGACAGCAGCAAATTGACCGAGAGCGACAGCTTGATAGAAGACAAGATGCCATCGACAAGCAAGCTGACGAACTTCGAAAGCAAGAAAAAGTCGTTGAAGCCCACCAACGGCGATTGACCGAGAAAATCGAACGGCAAGACACCCGCAACGCCGAGCTTGAAAAGATCTATGAAGATCAAAAAAAGGTTCTCCACGAAATCTCTGGCCTTTCCAAAGAAGAGGCAACGCAAAAGCTTCTCGCCGGCCTGGAAACAGAGCTGCACGATCAAGCGGGGTCAATCATCTTAAAGCATGAGAAGCAAATCGCCGAGAAGTGCGAGGCACAGGCGCGGAACCTTCTTCTCCTGGCGTTGCAACGGTATGCCGCGTCCCATACCGCCGAAGCGACGACCAGCACGGTCGATATTCCGAATGACGATATGAAAGGCCGGATCATCGGGCGCGAAGGGCGAAATATCCGCGCTTTTGAGAAGGTAACCGGGGTCGATGTCATCATCGACGATACCCCCGGAGTGGTGATCGTCAGTGCGTTCGATTCGATCCGCCGCGAGATCGCCCGTCTTACCCTCAATCGACTGATTTCTGACGGCAGAATTCACCCTTCTCGAATCGAAGAGATTTTTAGCGAGACAAACCGCGAGGTACAAGCGTTCATCCAGCGTGCTGGGTTCGAGGCGGTCGAAGAGGTAGAGGCCCACGGGCTTCACGAACGCCTGGTCAACTACCTGGGGCGACTCTATTTCCGAACAAGTTACAGCCAAAATGTGTTACGCCACTCGGTCGAAGTCGCATTTTTGGCGGGGATGATCGCCGTCGAACTCGGTCTCGACGAACGGCTGGCCCGCCGCTGCGGCCTCTTGCACGATATCGGCAAAGCGGCCGACCACGAAATCGAAGGGGGGCATCCGAAAATCGGGGCCGACATTCTCAAACGTTACGGCGAACCGTACGAGGTGGTTCAGGCCGCGCTCGGCCATCATGACGATCCGAAGGTCGACAACCCCTACACGATCATCGTTGCCGCTGCCGACGCATGCAGCGCCTCCCGCCCCGGAGCGCGTCGCGAGGCTCTGGAACACTACATCAAGCGGATGGAAGATATCGAAGCGATTGCCAACGAGTTCAACGGTGTCGAACAAGTATATGCCGTCCGCGCCGGCCGAGAAATGCGTGTCCTGGTCCAATCGGCCAAGACGACCGACGAGTCGGCAGCAAAGACGTGTCACGATATCGTTGACGCACTCAGCAAGCGTCTTCAGTTCCCCGGTGAAATCAAGGTCACTGTGATCCGCGAGACGCGAACAACTGCCGTGGCTAAATAGTACTTCTACTTTGAAAATTTCCAGAGGTCTTTGAAGACTTTGGGGGACTGGATGCCGGTCGGTCCCTGGAACCGGAGGAAAGTTTGGAAGGTGATCAGCGTGTCATATTCCAGGCGCTCCGCGCGGGCGAGGAGGCCGAAACTCATCGCCAGCAGTACGAGGAAGACCCCGTAGAACCCGTGGCGAAGGAGGGTCCGGGTCTGAATGAGATTCAGTTCGGGGAACCGATCAAATAGATAGTCTTCGATCGGTTTCTTTAAGCGGAGATACTCTTCGGCCGGTTTAGCGAGTCGAAGTCGCTTCTCGATCGAAACCCCCATTCCGAATATCGATTCCCACGTGATCTTTTCGCACTCAAGGTTGGCCGTTTCAAAAGAAACTGTCCGGTAGTCCGAATCGTTCGACGTCGTTTTTTCTTCCAGATCATCTTCCTCGGTCTCGAACCGATCTCCGCCCGAAGACTGATCAAATTCAGGGGAACCTTCGCAACGGGTGGCCAAAACGTGGTCGGGAAGCTCCCTTTTCGCGGTATTGTACGAGGTTTTCGGCACCGAGAAGGCGAAAAAGAAGCTCGGCACCAGGAAGAGAAAGGTCGCCGTAAACGAGGCGACCAGAAGCCGTCGCGAACACCGGACGGCTTTGATGTAACCGTGCAGCGCGGTAAAGGCGATAGCCGCGGCCGCCAGACCGCCGGCGATCAGGCAGACGATAAAAAGGGAACGGTCACCGTCTCCTGTGAGATGACTCCGAAACTCCCCGGCAAGGAGGGCATAAAGGTAAGGGCTGAATCGACAGACGGTATCAGCACTCATCACCAGGGCGAAAAACCCCGCCCCCCCCCAAAACAGGGCACGGGAGATCCCATGATAGCGGGCAATATCTTCGATTGAGATTCCGTTAATCTGCTGCGGGGTCGAGGCGTCGGCCAGATGTTGGCGCGAGCGACTGATGACGAAGGCTACCATCATGAATGAAAAGACCGAAATCGCCAGCCATACGAGCGAAAGAAACCATTGCCCGATGTTCCCCGCGTGGTTGAAGTCCAGAAAAGGAATCGACTCTTCCGAAACCAGGGCGGCAATCTTCGAATTATGGTAGTAGAGAAAGAGCGTTCCCACCCACCCACTCAGAGCGGCCAGGAAAAAGAAGAGATAGAAGCAGATATTCTTCGGTACCCAAAAGCGCCCGTGCATATCGTGTCCTCATTTATCGATTTCGGGTTCTACAATCGGCATAACCGCCATTAACAGGTACATCCACCATTATAATCAGAACAACACGACTATCCTTTGAAGAATGATTTTTCCTAACAAAAACAGAAGGGATATTTTTACTCAAAAGCCTCATAACCGGTACAATTCCTTTTTTCAAACTTGACCTCACCCCGAACAATTGGTTACCATCCTCCCGAAGCGTCCGGACCAGTGAACCGTTCACGCGGGAGCCATAAGCATATGAGGAAAAACAAACATCAGATCAGCCGACGTCTTTTTCTTGCTCAGACGCTGACACTCTTTGCCGGATGCCAGACACTACAAGAATTACCGGTCCTCCATTTCTTGGATAAGGAAGGTCAAGGCGATCACTCGCTTTTCAGTGCCGATGGAGTCATCACCGAGATCAAGACTACGGGCGACTGGCAATTTATGGCGATCCGCTACCGCAAGCGGACCTGGGAAGCCGGAAGTCTCGAAGGAAGGGTTTCTCCCTCAGACAACGGACTGCTCCTTTATAACATCGAGTTCCATGTACCGACCCCCTGCAAGGAGTATACCCTGGACTCGTTTGAAAACCCATTTGCTTTCGCATTCACGTCCAAAGGAGACGCGTGCTATGTCGTAAGCGACATCCCCGCGTCGGCGGGTGCGATCGGCAAGGGCCTCTCCGTCGACAAGATTAGGCTCTCTTCGAAAAAAAAGGATTCCGACTCCCACGATTTTCATCTTGAAAATCCCGAGTGGATCGACGCCGTTCTCTCTCCGACCGGCGACTGGCTTGCGGTGCAATACCAAACCGGGGAATGGCAGTTTCGCGACCTGACTGTCGATCCGATCAAAGAAGTGCGATTTCCGGAAACCTACGAATCGAAGTCGGGAGAGCATCCCATCAAAGTTTCCCGTGTGCTGGCAATATCCCCCGACGGTGCCCTCGCGGCGGTTCTGATGTGCCCTTCATCGGAAAATGGCGGAGGTCGGAATCAAGTTATTACTATTTGGGACCTTTCAACGGCACGCCGTATCCCGGTCGACAAAGCGAAGAAGCTCCCCCTGGAAGCCCTCTTTGTTTCGGAATTCCATGTCCGGGACAATGCTGCCGGGCGCGTGTGCGCCTTCTCGCCCGACGGAAAGATGTTCGCGGCCCGAAATAAACAAAAATATGTGGGGATTTGGCAGACAGCGAACGGGAAAATTCTGGCGGAGTTCGGCGAACACCTCCAACCGATCACGGCACTGCAGTTCTCACCGAACAACACGAAACTCGTGGTCGGAACCGGGGGAAATACCGGGAGACTCATTTTGTGGGACGTACGAAAAGGGCAACTTCTGCGCACGTACAACGACCCGGAGAAGAAGAGCCGCAAAATCACCGCGATACAAATATCCCCCGACGGCAGCCTTGTCTATTTCGGCAACGATCGGGGAAATGTCAATCAATGGGAATATCAGTCCAAGCCGGGAGTCAAAAAGAGCTAGTCCTCCAGCACTTCCTGTTCGCGGACCCTGGCCATTTCGCTGGCGATATCTTCGTACTTCTTGGTCAGGTCTTGGATATCGGCCTTCGTCTTGTCGCGCTGATCTTCGGAGATCGACTTGGCTTTCTCCTCGGTTTCAACCATCTTGTTTCCGTCACGACGAACGTTCCGGATGGCGATTTTAGCCTCTTCCGACATTTTGCGGATCGTCATGACCATCTTCTGACGGACTTCTCGTGAAAGGGGGGGAATATTCAGGCGGATCACTTTCCCGTCGTTGTTTGGGGCGTAACCGAGCTCGGAACTCATAACCCCCTTTTCGATATCTTTGAGGGTCGAGGCGTCAAAGGGACGAATGAGAATCTGGGTCGGTTCGGGACAGGCAACAGTCGCGACCTGTTTGAGCGGGACTTCCACACCATAGGCGACCACTTTGACGGAATCGACCAGTCCGGGATTTGCTCGTCCGGTGCGAATCCCCGCTAATTCACGCTTGAGCTTGGCGATCGTCTTTTCCATGCGGTCTTCGATGTCAAATAAAATTTCTTCGGTCGTCATTCATTCGGTTCCTTATTTTTCTTGGGGCCTGGACTTTACTCTCGGAAAGAGGCCGACGGCCAGGCCGAATTGATTCAAAACGGACTACCGTGACGGTAACCCTATTGTATACGTTCCGCGCGTCAATTAAAAGGGCTGTTCGTTTCTTGGAAGGACCGGTCGGAAATCAACGTGCCGACATGGTCCCCCTTGGCCGCGCGTAAAAGGTTCCCTGCGGTTCGAAAATTGAAGACCATCACAGGCATGCGATGACCGGCGCACTTGGCGATCGCCTCCTGATCCATCACCCGGAGCTTCTGAAGACTCACCTCTTCATAAGAAAGATGGTCATAGAATATCGCACCCGGGTTTTTCTCCGGATCATCGCTGTAGACGCCGTCAACCTTCGTCGCTTTCAAGAGGATATCGGCGCCGAGTTCCAGCGCACGTTGCGCCGCGGCGGTATCGGTCGTCACAAAAGGAAGCCCCGTTCCCCCTGCGATAATGACCACCCGCCCCTTTTCGAGGTGGTGGTCGGCCCGGCGGCGGATATAGGGCTCGGCAACGGTATCGGCCCTTACGGTAGTCATCAAACGGGTCGGTCGGCCGAGCGCCTCGATAGCATCTTGAAGCGCTAGTCCGTTGATCAGAGTAGCAAGCATCCCCATATGGTGAGCCGTTACTTCTTGAATCGAGGAATTGGCGGCCTTAAACGCCGCGCCGCGGAGGATGTTCCCACCGCCCATCACGATGGCTATTTCAATGTTGCTGTCCGCCACTTCGGCGATCTGCGACGCCAGACGGTTCACGGATTCCATCGCGATCCCCCGTTCATGCGCGGGACAAAAGCCTTCGCCCGAGATTTTCAAGACAATGCGGCGGCGAGATGATTTTGCAACACTGTTTTCTTCCATTGAATGTTGAAGTTCCTAAAAAAAGGTGGTGAAACATAAAAACGGCTGGGCCACTCAACCGGACGACAAATCTTGAAGTATCGTAACAGAAATGATAGACACGTCAAGATAAAGGGGTTTTCGTCGGGCGAAAAATAGTGATACACGGTTTATGAAAAACAAAAAATGCGCAGAAAAGCACCGGCATAAAAAAAGCCGTGCCAGGAATCCCGCACGGCATCTTTTATGTCGGAAACAGCAGAAGTCTACCTACTGGCCCAGACGCCAATGATGCATCTTCTTGAGGGTAAGCCCCCCGTCTTTGGCGGCCTGGCTGACTTTCATGGAAGAATCCATCACAAAGGGTTGGTCGGTAAGACAGATTTCGGCGAGGATCGCGTTGACACGTCCTTCGACGATCTTCTCGAGGATGTTTATCGGCTTACCGGCGTTGGTGGCTTTGGTCTGTTCCATCGCGATGTCGCGTTCTTTGGCGACCGTTTCGGGAGAAAGATCCTCTTTACTGAGAGCCTTCGGATTCATCGAAGCGATGTGCATACAGATGTTGTTAGCCAGTTCGGGGTTGTCTCCTTCGACCTCGAGAACGACACCGATGGCATTGTCGTGATGAACATAGGTGCCGACGTTCCCCTCAACACGCAGAATACGCGTAAAGCGAAAAACTTCGCGAATTTTGTTGACCAGGTCATCGAAGACAACTTGGATTATGGAATCTTTGCCGGGAAAACTCTGAGCCATCAACTCCTCCGGGGTCGCGGCACCGGGCCCTTCGGCCAGCTGTTTGGCGATCCCTTCGATCAGTTCGATGAACTCTGCGTTTTTGGTGACCGGGGCGCTCTCACAGAGAACTTCGACCATCGAGGTCACTCCGTTACTTCCCTTGTAAATCGCGATACGACCGGCTTCAGTCTCACGGTCAGCCCGTTTTTCCATCGTCTTTTTACCAGCCTTACGAATGATTTCGATAGCCTTTTCCTGATCGCCGTCGGCTTCCACGAGAGCTTTTTTGCACTCCATCATCGGAAGACCGGTCTTGTTGCGGAACTCTTTTACCATCGCGGCGGTAATCTCAGCCATTGTGTCTATCTCCTAAATATTCTTAAAATGCTTCTTGGGTGCGAAATGAATCGGGGAGCGTTCCGGGACCTTTTACTCGACGGCCTCGGCCGGGACTCCGGCGCCTTCGTATTTTTGGGCTTCCTTTTCTTTGGCCCCTTCGATCACGGCATCGGCCAGGTGGGTAAGGACCAGCTCGATCGAACGGATCGAGTCGTCATTCCCCGGGATCGGCAGATCGACTTCGTCGGGATCGGAATCGGTATCAATCAGAGCAATCGATACAACGTTGAACTTGCGAGCTTCGCGGACAGCGTTCTTTTCTTTGCGGGGGTCAATGATGACCATCGCGTCTGGGTAGGTATCCATTGTGCGGATACCGTTGAGATTACGATACATCTTTTTGTACTCGCGCTGGAGCGAAGACTGCATCTTCTTGGAGTAGGTTGCGAGTTTGTCACCATTGACGATCTCTTCCAGTTCTTCGAGCCGGGAAAGGCGACTACGGATCGTTTTGAAGTTGGTCAACGTGCCGCCAAGCCAGCGTTCGGAGACATAGGGCATCCCACAACGGTCGGCCTGCTGCTGAACCGTTTCGGAAGCCTGACGCTTGGTTCCGACGAAAAGGATCAGCCCGCCGCCGGCGACAACCTGGCGAAGATATTTTTTGGCACGGAGAATCCCGCGAACCGTTTCACGAACATCGATAATGTGAATCAGCTTGCAACGGCCGTAGACATACGGACGCATCTTCGGATTCCAGTGACTGGCACGATGGCCAAAATGGAGACCGGCTTCAACGAGAGACTGTACAGTGAGGGGTTCAGCCTTGACAACTTCGGCTTCTGACATAAAAACATCCTTCCAGCGGCAGACACCATCTTCGCAAACAACTGACGAAGACACCGACTCGCCCGAAAAAGCGGGAAACCGGTTCGCAACAAACCGCAAAACAGATTCGGTCCCAGCAAAAACCGTACTCCCGTTTCGGACCAAAACGGACGGCATACCTATGGAGCTAGACGGACTTGAACCGACGACCCCCGCGTTGCAAACGCGATGCTCTCCCAACTGAGCTATAGCCCCGGAAACGAGACCACAAAGACGCTGCCCCCCATAGGGTAAGAGACAGAATACGGACCCATTCTACTACGCGGGTGAAATCCGTCAAGGGAGCGCGGTCTCGACAATGCCCCCGAATCCGCCAAAATGATCCCACCAGCCCTGGAAACATCTCTAATACGATTCGCAGCCCGTAGTACCGAGAGCCGTCCGGAATCTCTATCGGATTGCCCACACCGTTCCCTGGGCGGGGATCGAAAAACCTTTTTGGGAAAAGTTAAAAACCCCGCGCGGAACCGTTTACTTTGATCAAAAAGAAAGATTCCGACCATTTATGCTGCAGGGCAGATTCGGGACTTTCGTCCATTACGAAATGTGCGCCACCGGGCAGATCACCTGAAAAACACCGCCCTGACTCCCTCTCGGCTTGAGAAAAAGTCAGGGCGCGTTTTTCAGGTGCCACGAATCGAAAGGGACCGGAAAGGATCAGAGCATCGGAAGCCCGGCGTTCTCGTCAGTCGGTTCGGTTTCGGTCGGGGCCGGGTCGTCCTCGTCAGTCTGACGGGAGGCCAGGCGAACCGGAGTCGAGGCTTTTCCTTTATTTTCGGTTTCTTTTTCGATAACCGCTACTTGGGTCCTGTCCGTACCGTTTCCGGAGCGTTGTGCAAGACCCGGCTTCCTGTCGTAGAAGAAATTCATCTCTTCGCGAACAAGTTGGACGTTATCGCTCTTCGATTCCAGAACCGCTTGAACCTTGTGGTTCCCTCGCTCTTCAGCAACCGCATGAACCTTGAAAACGACGGTCTGGCCGGGACCGAGGAAGTTGATTTTGTTAAAGAGGACTTTCTGTTCCTCGGCGATGACTTTCCCGCCTCCTTCGACCGCGACCGGGGTCATTCCGGTTGGGAGGAAGAAGCCAGCATCTACCTTTTCGGCAGCTTTGGTGCCACTGTTGCCGATGACCACCTCGTAGACAACCTCTTTACCGGTCGCAATAGCTCCGGCGGGCTTGTTGACCTTCATTTCAAGCGCCGCAATTGCTTCGACCTGGATTTCGGCGTTCCCGAAGCAGGAAACCCCGGTACGATCGGCAGCCGTCACATCGATTCTGCTCCCGCCGGCACGAAGCATCTTGGCACTAACCTGGTAGACGATCTCCTCTTCCGGCTTGATAACCGGAATCAACCATACCAGCTGCTTGGTCACCTTGTTTCGGGTCGGATCCCCCGTCGTTTCTGTGACCTCGATCGATGTTGGCACGGTCGCGATCACGTCGACATCACGCAACGGAGCGCGACCTGTATTGCAAACGTGGATCACGTAATCGGCGTTTTCGTTGACAAACTGTACTCCGGGCACTTCCACGAAGAGGTCAAGCTCTCCGCGAAGGATATCAACAACCTTTTCGGCGGAGGCGGTAAACCCGTAATCTGCCTCGGCGTGAGCGTTTATTTCCAGTACGTTGTCTAAAACCGTCTTCAGGTTCAGCTCGAGCTCTTTCTCTTCTCCCGGTTCCAAAGTTGGCAGAATTCGCGTGGCGTTGTCGTTGTCACCGGTCGCCACGGTCAGTCGAACATTTTGGGCTTTTCCGTCACCATTGTTACAAATCTTCACCCGATACCGATCTTCACTCCCCCATTGGATGGCATCGTTCCCTTCGATGGCGATCTCGATGACTGGTTGGGTCACCTCGATCCCGGAACTGAGAACTGCTTTGTCGTAATCGTAAACCGTGACGAAATTGATCTTGTTTCGAACGCGGGGGGTGAATTTGAACGTCAATACCTCTCGTTGATTGGGTTCGAAATCTCCCAAATCCCAAAGGCAGTTCAGCTGGCCTTCGTCGTCACTGCTGATATGCGAGTTACCGGTCGAGGCATTGACACAGGTGATGTCAACATCTTCCGAAATATCGGTCCGAATAAGCAAGTTCCCTGCCTTTTGATCGCTCTTGTTTTCGACCGAGATCTTATACTCCGATTCCTGACCAACCATGGTCTGTTTCGGACCGATTGTCTCGATATTGATCAACGGCGTGCCAATGCGTGTTGTCTGGTCTCGTGTCAAACCGGCAAGTTCCGCTCCCTCCGAAGACTCCGAGAAATTCAAAGGATCCGATCCTTCCACAGGTGAGTCCGGAGAGAGCGTATCGTTCTCACCGAAAGCCTCCGAATTCGAACCGAGAAAAACGACACTGTCATCGTCGGCGTTCAGACTTGCCGGGGCAAGTTCCCCGGCCAATTCTTCGCCGGGCCCCCTTGATGCCGAGCTTTCGCGGATCGACTTGATTCTCTCTCGCATCTCTTCGGCCTTCGCCGAGGCACCGACTTTCTCACACTTTTCGGCGATCATTTCGCAGGCACGTTCGCTCCCGATCTCATCTTCGAGGCAGGCAAGGATCTCATCGTTTTCCGGATCGGTATTGAGAAGGCAAAGCCCTCGATAATAGCGAGCCTCGGTCATTTCGGGTCTCTTTCCTTCGAGGTAAACGAAGAGTTTTTCGGCCCGTTCGTATTTTTCGGTCTCATAGAGGACCTTTGCATAATCGAAAGTGATTTGCGGGTTTTTGGCCGGGTCGCTCTTGATGGCCAAAACAAAATAATTTTGGGCGGATGAGTAATTTTTCCGCTGACGTTCAATCACCCCCAGGTGATGGTAAGCCGAAACGAGTGACTCGTCAATTCCCTCGAATGCCTGGCTCCGACCGATCTGTTCCAGATAGTAACGTTCGGCCGCCTCCATATCCCCGGCCTCAAACGAGGCGTCCCCCTTCCGACGAAGAAGATCGGGCGAAAGGGTCACAAGATTCTCCGACGCCCCTTCGCCGGCCGGAAGCGCAGGAGGTTCCGGGGGGGTGGTCGTCATCTCGAGACGTTCGGCCAGGGGGCGGCGTTTGATCATTTTCAGCTCCGAGCCATCGGTGAAGGCTGTCTCCTTCCCACCCTTTTTCGTGTCTTTTTTGAGCATCCCCTGAAGACTGTCGATCAGCGAGGGTCCATTGCCCTGGGAACGGGCCCTCGCTTCTTCCGCAGCCCCTTTCTGCTCCACGGACTGAGAGACGGCAAACCCAATATCCGCACCTTTGAGTGCATTTTGGGCCTCACGGGAAAGCGGAATGACCCGACCGGGTTCCCTCGCCGCTACCGAGGCAGAGATACCGTTTAAAAGACAGAACGCGGCGACCCCTGCACCGGCAAGAAGAACCGTGTGCCAAAAATTGCGCGAAGCAGTCAGACCGGGGGGAACAAGACTCGATTTCATCATTGTAGGCCTCTTCCTAGGGAATGATCTTTCCGAAAACAGTGCGGAAAATTTCATTTCAGGTGCCCCGTCGCGGCATTTCGTTGCCAACAGCGGGTTCGCAGACACTGCCCAAAAGGGCATATGCCCTATTCAGTTTTATCGGCCCAACGGTTATTCCGGTTAAATAAAATCTGCGGAATTGTTAAAATAACGAGATTATTGGGGTTATAACAGTTGTTCCGTCACTACTCTTTATCGATGAACTCGAGTGCCAGCGGCCAGGGGGTCCAGACGGGGGGCAGAACCGAAGGAGTCAGTTTCCCTTCCCCGTCTACGTGATAGACCCGGATCGAGCCAGAGCGTTTGTTACAGACAACCATATGTTTGCCAGACTTATCGAGGGCAAAATAGCGGGGGGAACGGCCGAACGTCGGAACGAACTGGATAGGCCTGAGTTCTTTCGGCTCCTGCTGATCGAGGATCCGATAGACGGCAATCGAGTCGTGACCGCGGTTCGAGACGTAGAGGGTTGCCTGATTCCCGTCTTCTCCGTCGCGCACAACGGTCTCGGCCGTCGAATTCATCAGAATCAGGTTGTCGGAATTGTCGACCACGGACTGACTCCAATGGACTTTCCCTTCGAACTCGGAAGGAAGGGTCGACCAGGTGCCGATCGTCTCACCGGAAGTTTTGGTATCGCCACCGTTGCCAAACCGAACTCGAAACCAGGTCACACTCGATGCGAGCTCGTTATTCACAAAGAAGTCGTAGGTGCCGTCGGCATGGTGACGCCAAGCAAGATGGCGACATCCGTGTCCGGCGGGGACTTTCATCTCCGGATAATCCGGATCTTGGCTCACTTCGTAGGTCTCGCGGTTGATCGAGACAATCGAGACACGGTCGCTCCCCAGATCGACAAGGAGAGAGTGAATCGGACCTTCGCCGTCATCGATGAAATAAGAGGAATGCCCGTAGGGGTGCTGTTGGCGTACTGCATCCGGCCCGTTACCGAACTTATCGAACCGGGCAAACTGTTCGCCGATCGAGCCGTCGGCATTCAACTTAAAAAAGTCGAACAGCCCTGCGGGATAATCCGAGGCCGCCAAGATCTTCCCGTCGGGGGAGACCGCCACGTGGCAGTACCCCAAGGATCCCTTGCCACCGAAAACCCTGTTAAGAAAACTTAGTTCGCCCGTCTTGGCATCGATAATGTAAGCGCTAACCTCGTTGGACGTGGTACATGTATAGAGAACCTTTTTATCGGGAGAGGTCGCAAAGAAGTTAGGAGAGGGGATTTTGGCAACCAGGCGCGGCATCGGTTCGATGCTCCCTTTCGAAACATTGTAGCCGGTCACGTAGATCCCTTCCGAAACACCGACACGATGTTCGTTCATCTCAGCCGTCGGTGTTTGACGGTAATTTCCGATATACATCCACTGGTCACAATCGGCCGGGCCGAAATCGAGCCCCCGCAATTGCGAGAGGGCAAAAGTCGACAGAATCATCAGACCGGCTGACAAGGAATGAATACGCATATGAGTCTCCTGTTATTCGTGGTTTTCATTTAACAGACTCCTCCCCCATTCTACGACCGGAACAGGGGTGATTCAAGTATTGCCGCCGGGATGTGAACGAAATATCCGCCAAGCGACCACGCAAAGAACACAGATTACGGCTTGGTTCGGATCAAAGCCCCGGTTCTGGAAATCACCGTTTCGGTCTGAGGATCAAACGATTTACCGTCTTTGCGAAGTTGCGAAAGAAGCAAGGCGGCCTTGGTCGTATCCCCTTCGGCGGCGAGAACCCAAGCCTGACCGGCCAATCCGAATGCAATCCCCGACAATCCCCCCGACTCTCCGGAAGCGAAAGAGTCGAAAATAGGTTGCGCTTCTTTGGTGCGTCCTTCGGTCATCAGGGCAAAAGCAAGTCGCATTTTTGCTTTGACCGTCCAGTAGCGATCGTTCGGAAAGAAACGAAGAATACTCCGCCACGCATCGCTCGTGTTCATCTGGGATGCAAAAACCCACTGTTCCTCGACCGAGTCGAGATGTTGGATCTCGACATCGTTTCGGTGAAGGTTTCTCGTATGGTGATATGCCCAAAACCGTCCGGCCACGAATGCTGCCGAGCCACAGATCAGGAGTACGGCTCCGACAACGATCAATCGGCGTTTCGTTTTTTGCCCCGGTTCGAGCCGCTTCATCTCGGTCAGCGTATTCTGGAACATACGTGTCGCGTTCAGAACGTCCATAATGTGGGTAAAGGCCGGTTCATCCCCCGGATCGGCAAAAAGACTGATTTCGGAAAAGTCGGTATCCGAATCCCGCACGGGCATCTGCGAAGAAAGCGACTCTTCGAGCCGGGTGATTTCTGACAGGAGCCGTGTCGGGGAGTCGAATCGATCTTCCGGTTTTTTCGCCATCAAACGCATCACGAGTTCCGCGAGTTGGGGGGGAATATCGGGACGATGCCGACGCGGGTCGGAAATCTCGGCACTTACATGGCGGACGATGACTGACATCGGCGAACCGCCGTCGTAGGGAGGACGGGCGGTCAGCATCCAGAATGCGGTCGCGCCGAGGGAGTAGAGATCACTACGGACATCGGTCTTTTTTCCCTCCCCCTGTTCGGGACTCATAAAAAGAGGGGTGCCGAGGGTGACCCCGACGCGGGTCAGGGAGAGGTCGGCCGGCTGATGGTCGTCGGCATAAAAGGCGAGCCCGAAATCGGCGACTTTGAGCTTTCCCTTCTCCCCAATCAAAATGTTCTCCGGCTTGATATCACGGTGAACCACTCCTGCCTGACTGGCCGACTCGAGCGCCTGAGCCACCGCTCTGAGAACCGAAAGGGCCTGCTTTGTCGAAAGAGGGCCTTTCCGGAAGACATATTGCGCCAGGTTCATTCCCGGCACATACTCTTCAGCGATATAATGGAGCGGCCGACGCATCTCTTTCCGGAACAAGGGAAAGAGACGGGGAAGAAAGGAAAACCGAGCGGGGAAAAGACCGACTTCGTAAATGCGGACGATCGTCGGCGTGTCGAGACGAGCCGCTGACTTGGCTTCTCGAGTAAATCGGAGTACATTCCGCGGGTCGGCGGCAAATTCCTCACGCAATATTTTCAGCGCCACCTGCCGGTCGAGTGGAAGATGGCGTGCCAACCAGACGGTCGCCATGCCGCCGGAGCCGATGTGACGTTCGATCAGGTAATCTCCCAGCCGGGTTCCCGGGAGAAGGTTCGGTGTCGAAGGGGAAGGCAAAGGGGAGTCGGAGCGTGTCATCGATGGCGGCTTGGTCAGAATGAAAATGAACATTTCTTCCTTATCATTGTAACGACTCCCAGAGAATGTTACAATCAAACTCCTTTTCCATTCCCGGCAATCTGGTACAATGGAAATCGTGCATGAGTCCGAGAAATTTCCCTTGGGAAACCGCAACCAGAGGCCCGGGAAGCTCTTTATCCAAAGGCGTACAAGTAGATAACGTCGCCGAATTGGCTCACAAGGAGATCGTAAGAAATGGGTGCGACAGCCGTTATCGGTTTACAGTGGGGAGACGAAGCAAAAGGGAAGATCGTCGATCTCCTCAGCGAAGAACACGACATTGTCGTCCGCTATCAAGGGGGGGCCAATGCGGGGCACACCGTCGTTTTCGGTGGACAGAAATTCAAGCTCTCGTTGATCCCGAGCGGTATCTTTCACCATAACGTGCAGAGTGTCATTGCCAGCGGTGTCGTTATCGATCCGGCCTCGATTCTCGTGGAAATCGAATCACTCACCTCGTGTGGCGTGACAATTGGCTCGAACCTGATGATCAGTGACCGTGCCCACGTTATCTTCCCGTGGCACAAAGAAGAAGACCGCCTGATGAACGATATGGGCGTCGGCAAAGAGGCGATCGGCACCACAATGCGCGGGATCGGCCCCTGCTACCGCGATAAGATCGGCCGCTCCTCGGCCATCCGTTTCGGAGATCTGTTCCGTACCGACCTGAAAGAGAAGATCGAAAAGATTGCGGCCATTAAAAACAGGAGTCTTCCCGGACTCACTCCCAATGCCGAAGTTGCCGCACAGGTCGAGGTGATGGATGCCGACGAAATCTACCGCCAGTATTCCGAGTACGCCGAAAAGCTTCGTCCCTTTGTCGCCGACGTAACGGGATACCTGCTCGATGCCGTTGATGCCGGAAAGAAAATTCTTTTTGAAGGGGCACAAGGGGCACTTTTGGATATCGACCATGGCACCTTCCCCTATGTAACCTCCAGCAATTCCTCCGGTGTCGGCATCTCGTCCGGCGCCGGCGTTCCCGCCCGCTGTATCGATCGTCTGATCGGGATCGTCAAGGTCTATACCACCAGGGTCGGCGGTGGACCCTTCCCGACCGAACTCGATAACGAGATCGGTCAGAAGATCCGCGACCGGGGAAACGAATACGGTACGGTCACCAAACGCCCGCGCCGTTGCGGGTGGTTCGACGCGGTCGCCGTTCGCTACACTTCTCGTTTAAGCGGCGTAACCGAGATTGCGTTGATGCTCCTCGATGTTCTTTCGACCTTCGATAAGATCAACATCTGCACCGCGTACGAGATCGACGGCAAACGCACGACGCATTTCCCCGCCAATGCCGAGGACCTGCGAAAAGCCAAGCCGATTTTCGAAACACACCCCGGCTGGCCCGAAGATATCACCAAGGTCACGAAGTTCGCCGATCTTCCCGAAAATGCAAAGAAGTACGTTGCCCGGCTTTCCGAAATTATCGGCAAACCGGTCTCGATGGTCTCGGTCGGTCCGGGCCGCGAACAAACAATAAAAGTCGAGTAAGAGTCCGCTCGGGGGGACGGACGGCCCCGCCCGGGGAAGAGGAAAATCTCCTTTGGCCAAGAGCAGTAAAAACAAACCGAGTACCGTAACGGGCGAAAAGGTGGTAAGTGAAAACCGCCGCGCACGCTACGACTACCACATCCTCGACACCCTCGAGTGCGGTATCGTTTTGACGGGAAGCGAAGTTAAAAGCCTGCGCAACGGTCGTGTTTCGATTACCGATTCCTATGCTAAAGTCAAAAACGGTGAGCTTTGGCTTGTCGGGTGCGATATTCCCGAATATCTCGAAGCAAACCGATTTAATCACAAGCCGAAACGGGACCGCAAACTCCTTCTCCACAAGCGGGAAATGCGTCGTTTCGCCGAAAAAGCCCTCGAAAAAGGGTTCACCCTCGTCCCCTTAAAACTCTATTTTAACCGAGGGCGAGCCAAGATTCTCGTCGGCTTGTGTAGGGGAAAACAGGAATTCGACAAGCGCGAATCAAAGAAAAAGTCCGACACTGAAAAGGGTCTGCGCATGTCGATGATGAAACGCAGATAACGCACGGGTTCCGGCACGGCATCGCCCGTAAATCAATTTAGACCGCGCACACAAGAAAGGTTCGGCACAGCAGCGTGGGGCGTTCTTCTCTTTTTCACACCACGCGATCCCACTTCCGTCCGTCTTTCGGCGATGCCGAAAGACGGACCCCCTTTCTTGCGGCCCTTCTCGTAACACTGGCCGCACTCTTTTTTTTCCTGGTCCTCTCGGAATCGCTCCCCCCCGTGTGGGACGAGGGGGATACCGCTTCCCGCGCCGATTCGGTTCTCCGCTGGGCACAAGGGGATTTCTCCAGAAAAGGCTTTTCTCGGGAATCGGCATGGTCCGAGGAGACGCTATGTCGATATTTCCCGAACACCGTTTCACGCGAAGGGCATCCCGCGGGTTATGTCATCCTGACGGCGGCAGGCAAGGCGTTTGCCACCTCCGCCGGTCTGGCCGGGGAAGGCAAACCTCTCTCTGAGAAGGCGGCGTACCGGTTTGGCGTGATTCTTCTTTGGTCGGTCGCGCTCGGCGCGTGTTTCTATCGGATTGAAAAGAGTTTTTTCCGTACGGCGGCAATCTTCTCGGTCTTGTCGATTGTTTTTCTTCCGCGGATCTTTGTGCACTCACAGATCGCCTTTGGCGACTCGCCCCTCATCTCGGGATGGATTCTTGCCTGGGCATGCTTCCCGCGGTCGAAAAAAAAGATCGGCCGTTGGATTCTTTGGGGGGCTCTGTTGGGGTTGTGCGCTTCGGCGAAATTCTCTGGGGCGCTTGTATCGGTTCCCTTCCTTCTTTGGATACTCGGTCGAAAAGACCGACACGAATTCCTCGCGCTTCTTCCGGCCGCGGCGGCATCTGCGCTTTTCGTGTTCTGGCTCCTGAACCCACCGATCTGGCATGCTCCTTTTTCCGGGATCACGAAATACGTGTGGCTCAACACTCACAGAAGCGCATACAACATCGGCATCCTCTTTTTGGGGAAGCTCTACTCGCTCGATCGTCCTCTTCCCTGGTGGAACCCGCTCTTTTGGACGGCGGTGACCGTTCCGGTTGGAATTCTCTTTTCGGCATTGGGGCTCCTCGGTGCGGCGGCGGGAAAGAGTCTGACTTCGTTTCGAAAAGGAGGAACGAAAGAAGATAAAGAAGGGGACGGCTTTCTCACCGACGATCGTCTGGGAGAAGTCAACCTTCTCTTTCTCAACTGGCTAACGCTTATCGCGGTTCGGATGTTTCCCGGACTTCCGGTACATGACGGAGTCCGCCTCTTCGCCGCGGCGTTCCCTTTCCTCGGAATTCTCGGGGGACTCGGATTCGCCGGTCTTTGGGCTCGAAAAGGACTCATTCCGCGCCTCGGGGCGCTTTTGCTCTTGCTCGGTTCGGGCTCGTCGCTTTTCTGGTATTTCCCGCAGGGGCTTTCGTATTACAATCTGTTGATCGGGGGTCTTCCGGGTGCGGCACGTGCCGGAATGGAGGTTACCTACTACTGGGACGGACTCGATCGTGAGGTCGTTTCATTCCTCAAATCGGGATCACCCGAAGAGACGACGCGTCCCATTCTTTTCAGCGCGGCGTCGCCAGCCACCCTCGCGCGCTGGCAGCGATGGGAAAAGATTCCCGGCAGGGTCGAGACGATCTCCGATTTTATCGGAAAAGAGAATGTTCCGAGCCGCTTGGCACAGGCTCCGTTCCGCTGGTATATCTTACAGAACCGCGGCTCCGGTCTGACGGCGTATGACCGTGCGCTCATTCGACGCGCCAAACCGGTATGGATCAAGACGGCCGGTTGGCGGAAAACGCCGAAATGCTTGGCGAAAACCCCCTGGGGACTTCCTCGTATCGCGCTGTTGCTCGTCTATCGCTACGAGGACTTTTGCGTTCCCCCGGTGGCTGAAGCGCGGAACGAATAAGAAATTCCCCGCGACACCCGGATAACGAAAAAGGGCTATTTGACGAACCGGGCATTGATCCGCTCAAAGATCGCGCGTACGCGCGACTCGACTAGGTTGTGCAGTTCTTCTTCCGAAAGATCTTTGTAGTCGTCGGGTGTAATCGGCTGACCGTACTCGATACGAAGCCCTTTCCCAAAGATAGAGGGGAACTTCTTTTGACGGGGATATGCCTGGAACGCCCCGGCGATCGCGGTCGGCACAATCACCGAACCGGTCTTGACGGCAATATTCACATACCCCTTCATGAAGGGGATCATCGCACCGTCATGAGAACGGCTTCCCTCCGGGAAGATCAGCACCATCTCGTTGTTGCGCAGTCGACGGATTGTCTCTTTGACGCCCTGAAACCCAATCCCTTCCTGGTCGAGCTGAATGGCATTGACTGAGGCAATCAAAAGCGAGAACGGCTTAAATTTAAAGAGTTGTTTGCGCGCCAGGTAATTCATCGGCCGCCAGAAACCCGCGCCGACCGCGGGAGGGTCGAGGTAGCTCTGATGGTTCGAAACGACCAATGCCGGCCCCTTTTTCGGAATGTTCCGTCGTCCTGTATACCGAGCTCGGAAGAGGAAGACCATCACGAGCCAGCAGAGGCACCAGCAGAAATGGTACCACGTCTTCTGTGCCCACGAGACATGCCGTCCCTTGCGGCTTTTCGATTTTGTTTGCTTCTCTGCCATAACCGTAACTACCTTCTGTGGCGAACCGTGGTCGGGTCCGGAGCTTTGGAATCGAGCTTCGGGCGTTTGGTAGCCTTGCGGGGAACGGGTGTCGCAGACTCACCGCTTTCGGTCCCGCCCTCAGCGCCGTCGACACCTTCCGAAGCTTCGACAGAAAAGTTTTCACCACCCGGGTCGGTAACCGCTGCCGGAGTGGGTCGGGAGATTTCGCGATGCTGCCAGATCCAGCCCCCTTCTTGATCGAACATCAAACCGCGCAACAAAATAACCGCCAGCAGAAAAACAACCACAACGGCCAGCGCGTCGGTAAAGTTCATGTCAAAAAGGACGACCGGGACAAAGGCGGCAAAGATCGCCATCGGTACCAGATAAGCGAGTGCCATCACCCCTGGATTCATATAAAGAAGGATCAGCTCGTAAAGAATCCAAAGAACCATCAGAAGACCGGCACCGAGAAGCGACTTTTTTCCAAGCTGTCCACCGAGGAAGATTTCCAGGTCGTTCGGATCGCGGAACGTAATATATCCGTATTTCACCAGCGGGAAAGCCACCACCAGTCCCAAAAGGATTCCGACCGGAATCGCCAGGGGCAAAAAGTGGACGAAGTGGAAAATGAGCGCGATCAAAAGAACTGCGGACAGCACCGCCAGGTTAACAATGATCGCACGACCGGTGAACGAGTAACTCTTCTGTTCGATCGGTCGAACAAGATCGGGATTTCGAACCTTTTTGCCGTCAATCACCAGTTCATCGGGACTGACGATCGTCACGTTCGCTTTCGGAATCTCAATGGTATGACCACATTTCGGGCAGGGCCCCTTCTTTCCGGCGAAGCGATCGCTCACCTCGAATTGGGTCATACACCCGGGACATATTACATGGATCGACATCGCCGCAAAATCCTTTCTCAGGTCGAGAGGGCATTAAGAAGCATCATCATCTTATCGGAAATCTGACGGTGATCGGCAATCACTTCTTCAAAAGGAGAAAGTCGAATTTCGCCGTCGATATGCCCGACCATCTTCCCGGTTTCCCCTGTTCGGAGAGACTTGACCGCAGCGACACCGAGAGTGGCCGCCAAGAGTCGGTCCGCCGGACAGGGGGTTCCGCCTCGCTGCACATGTCCCAGAACGACCACGCGCATCTCGTAGGGGCTTCCCCCCTTTTTCAACGAGTCGAGCATCGCGTAAGCTCCGCCGATATCGTCTCCCTCGGCAACAACCATGATCATCGAACGCTTTCCGAGTTCGCGGTAACTTTTCAGAGCACTGACAATCTTCGGAATTTCGGTCGGGATCTCGGGAACCGCCACGATTTCGCACCCGCCGGCAATCGCGGTTTTGAGTGCCAAATCACCGCAATGCCGCCCCATCACCTCCACAATAAACATCATGTTGTGACTTCCCGCGGTATCGCGCAACTTGTCGATCGCCTCGACCGCCGTTTGTATTGCCGTGGGAAACCCGATCGTCGCGTCGGTGCCGAGCAGGTCGTTGTCGATGGTACCGGGGATCCCAAGGACTTTCCCGTTCCAAATTTTCGTCAGGTTCAGTGCTCCGGTCATCGAGCCGTTCCCCCCGATCACGATCAGCGCGTCAAACGCGTTACGGGTCAGGGTCTCGGCGGCACGCGCCACGCCCTGCGGGGTCGCATATTCGGTACAACGGCTACTGTGAAGGATCGTCCCGCCCCGGCTGGTCAACCCCGAAACCTCTCGAACGCCAAGAATGTTGAGACTGCCGCTTCCATCAAAAAAGTCCTCGTCGAGAATTCCCTGATACCCGTGCCGAATCCCGACCACTTGGTCCTGGTGAAGACCCGCCGCACGAACGATGGCGCGAATACACGGATTCATTCCCGGGGCATCGCCGCCGCTGCATAATACTCCGATTCTCATCTGTACCCCTTTCTATCCGTCAAAATGGTTACTCGCTAAAAAACATCATCGCAACTCTTTCCGGTGACGCAAAATGTCGCCATCGAAAAAACCGTGCGGTTCAGAGCGTCTGGTATCCCAATTGATTTTCGGCCAAGAACGCCTCGGCTTCGGCTTTGGTAAAGACCGATTCGGTCGCGCTTACATGACGGACGGCGCTCATCCCCTGCGCTCCGGCACGGTTCATCAGTACAAAGGGCTCATCCCCGACCAGGAGTCCGTGGACAAAACCGGCTGCGAAGGCATCGCCGGAACCGGTTCCGCCGACAAAATCGGCTTTAAAGATACCGGTACGGAACTTGTCGGCATCGGAATAGAAAATCGCCCCGGCCTCGCCGCAGGTGATGACCGCCGTTTTGGCCCCGGCATCCAGGAAAATTTTCGCCTGTTCGACCGGATCTGTTTTTCCGCAGACCGCCTCCCCCTCGTCGTTGTTCGGCATGAAGTAGTCGACATAGGGCAGGAGCGGCTTAATGACATCCCAATATGGACGTTTGCCGTAAAGGACCAGGTCGAGAATCGTCTTTCCGCCATGGTCTTGGAATTTGCGCAAAAAATCGACCGTTTCCGGCTTTTCGAGTTCCGGCATCATCAGATACCCCCCCAGGTAAAGTACCTCGGCCTCGTCGGCCCACGCCTCGGGGATATCGTGTATCGAGAACGATGCGTTCGCGCCGGTCGTGCTGACAAATCGGCGGTCTTCGCCGATAACATTGATGATTAGCGAGATCCCGGGACAGGCGTTCTTGACACGGCCGAGTCCCGAAACGTCGATGAAAGGCGCATCGAGCGAGCGGACCACGAAATCACTGAACGAATCGTCCCCGACCGACCCGCAAAGCCCGGTCGGAACTTCGAGGCGGGAAAGGTTCAGCGCCACGTTCGAGGCACACCCGCCAAGCGTGAGCACAACTCCTTCGGTTTGAACCAGTTCGCCCGGTTTCGGGCAGTGGGAAATCGGAACGCACCCGACATCGGCAAAGAGGATACCGGCAGAAAGACAGCGATGTTTATTGGTGGCCATAAAAATTGCTTTTATGCAATGGGGTGGAACTTCCTACGCAAATTACTCGGTCGGCGCTTCCGACGGCGACATGGTCTTTTCTTGCGGAATACGGTTTGCCATCAAAATGGCAATCCATTTTGTCTCCTCAAACTGTAAAAGAATGATCTTGCAGATGACGGCCAGTGGCGGAGAAAGGAACATCCCGGTCGGACCGAGAAGCGACCCCCACATAATCAGGGAGATAAGCACCACCAGCGGGGAAACATCCAAACCGTCACCGAGCAGGAAAGGTTCCAGACCGTAACCGATCCCGCAGTTGACCACAATAAAGAGGATTGCCACGATGATCCCGGGAACCAACCCTTTATCGGCTGTGGCAATAATAATCGGTGGGATCGCGGCGACAACCGAACCGATATTCGGAATGAAATTGAAGAAGAAGGCGATCACCCCCCACAACGCCCAATACTGAACATCCATCAAACCGAGGAAAAGCGTCACCAGGCTGCCGACGAGGAAACTGACGAACGTTTTGATCGTCATGTAGTTGCGAATGAGCGCAAGTACCGAGCGAACACGTTCGTTCTCTTGCACGCCGATCGCCGCTTCTACCTTACGGGGCAGACCTGTTACATCGACAAACATAAAAAGCAGGAGGAGTACGACCAGAAAAATCGTACTGGCGAACGACATCAGCTTGCCGATATACTCACGCATGTACATGTAGAGCTGACTCATGCTGACCCGCAAGACTTTTCCGGGAGCTTCCGAAAGGTTTGCCGGAGGGAGGATATCGGCATCGCCGATTTCATCGGAGGGATTCGCTTCGACCGGAAGAGTCGATGCGGTGGCGGGCAGATTCTCTTGTGGGTCTGCCGTCTCGGCCGGTTCGGAGGAGAGCTCGGAAGCGAAAACCGAAGAAGCCTGTTCCATCGCCCGAGGGGAGGCATTTTGCGCAACGTGCGTCACCGAGGCATATTCGGACTCGGTGTCGGACTCTGGTTTCCTCTTTTCGATGAACGGAATAAACTCCATCAGCTCGTCCGGGTCGATGTTGTGGCTCTCCATCGTGGCGCTAAACGCTTTCCAATAACCCGGAAGGTTGTTCGAGAATTGCCTGAGCTGCGTCGAGAGGATCATAACGATCACCGCCCCGGCCAAAAGAACGCCGACGGTCAGCACCAGCACCGCAACAATCCTCGAAAATCGAAGCTTCTCTCGCATAAAGGAGTAAGGAGAAAAGAGGATAACGGCAAAAAATGCGGCGATAAAGAGCGGGGTGAGGACGCCGCGCGCGAAATAGATTCCGGCAAGGAGCACCACAATCGAAATGGTAATCAACCCGTAATTCGCCAGACGGCTCTGACCGATAAGCGAACCCCCCGATTGTTCCTGGGAAAGATTCTCGGGGTTGTTTTGTTTCCCGACGACCAAAACTTCATCTTTGTATTCTGACATTAAACAACGCCTCCATTGAGTTGAATGCTAATCATCAGATTATTTTACCGTCTGATGCGTGAAGGGGCAACATTGGTGTCCGGCAAGGGGCCAAAGCTGGTACCCGATATAAAAATCGAAGGGGGAGAAGCCGTTTTTCTGACGAAACAAATTTCTCCCCCCACTCGGATAACCGCTTAGCGAAGGCGGAAAATGGAGGATCAGCCGCCGAAATCATCGAAGAAGATGCTGTCGCGCTCAACACCGACCGAATCGAGCATTTTGAGCGCGGAACTGATCATCATCGGCGGGCCGCACATGTAATATTCGCAGTCCTCGGGTGCCTTGTGCTCTTTGAGGTATTCGTCATAAAGGACGTCGGCAATAAAACCGGTCAATCCGGTCCATTTGTCTTCCGGAAGGGGTTCGGAAAGAGCCAAATGCCAAGAGAAATTCGGGAATTCGCGCGCCAGCGCTTCGAACTCCTCAACGTAGAAGGCTTCCCGCAAGCTTCTGGCGCCGTACCAGTAAGAGATCTTCTGGTTGGTACGATTGTGTCTGAGAAGCTCGAAGATGTGTGAACGAAGCGGAGCCATCCCGGCACCGCCGCCGATATAAATCTTTTCGGTGGGGGTATCACGAATGAAGAATTCCCCGTAGGGGCCGCTGATCGTGACCTTGTCGCCCGGTTTCAGACTGAAAAGATAGGAAGACATGATCCCCGGAGGAACGTTCGGTTTCTCCGGAGGGGGCGAGGCGATACGAACATTGAGCATCACCATTCCCTTCTCTTCGGGATAGTTGGCCATTGAATAGGCACGCATCGCCGGTTCTTTGAGAACGCTGCGGTAACGCCACAGATCGAACCTGTCCCAGTCACCCCGGTATTCTTCCGGAATATCGTAGTCTTTGTAGGAGATGTCGTGGGGGGGACACTCGATCTGAATGTAGCCGCCCGCTTTGAAATCAACGTTTTCCCCTTCTGGCAGGTCAAGGACAAGCTCCTTGATAAAGGTCGAGACATTGTCGTTCGAGCGGACGGTCGCCTGCCATTTCTTGACCGAGAAGATCTCGGGGGGAATTTCGATTTCCATATCCTGTTTTACCGGGCACTGGCAGGCCAGACGCGTCCCGGATTTGACCTCTTTCCGAGTCATCTGGCCGAGCTCGGTCGGCAGGATATCACCGCCACCGCAAAGGACGCGGACTTTGCACTGACCGCAAGTCCCGCCGCCGCCGCAAGCCGAGGGAACAAAGATATTGACATTGGCCAGTGTCTGGAGCAACTTGCCGCCTGAGGGGACCGAAACGGCCTTACTCGCGTCGCCGTTGATACTGATCGTGACAGCCCCAGAAGGAACCAACAACGCTTTCGCGGAGAGGATGATCGCGACCAGAAGAAGCACGATCGCGGTAAAGGCAATAACGCCCGCTAAAACAACTCCCATAATGAATCCTTGCTATCTTAAGCGATTGGAGCCGAAAAGCTCCGCTTCGTTTATCGTTCTCTCTTTCAGGGAAGAATCACATCCCGGAGAAAGACATAAAGGCCATCGCCAAGAGACCGACGGTCATGAAGGCAATCCCGATACCGCGCAGACCGCGCGGAACGTGGCTGTATTCGAGTTTTTCCATAATCCCCGCCAGCAAGACAATCGCAAATGCCCAGCCGATCCCAGACGAGACCCCATAAAGGAGACTATCGGAAAGGGTGTAGTCGCGCTGTTCCATAAAGAGCGAGCCACCTAAGATCGCGCAGTTGACCGTGATCAGGGGAAGGAAGATCCCCAGGGCATTGTAGAGAGGCGGGAAGAAGCGGTCGAGTATCATTTCGAGAATCTGAACCATCGCCGCGATCACACCGATGAAGGAGATCAGTGTTAGGAACGAAAGGTCAAGACTGGCAAGAAAAGGATTCCCGGTCCAGGCGAGCGCGCCCTCTTTGAGAAAGTAGTTGAGGATAATGTTATTGGCCGGAATGGTGATCGCCTGCACAACGATAACCGCCACGCCAAGACCGAATGCCGTCTTGACTTTTTTACCGAGCGCCAGGAACGAGCACATCCCCAGGAAAAGGGAAAGGGCCAGGTTCTGCGTAAACACCGACTGGACAAACATGTCTATGATATGCTGCATCGTATATCTCTCACTCTGAAATGACCGCGCCGAAGCCGATCCGATGGTAATCTTTTTGATTAATCCCTTGCGCGATTATTCCGTTACATCTTTCTCGAACGTTTTCACGACCCAGATGAAGGCGGCAATGAGGAAAAACGCCCCGGGCGAGAGAACCAACAGTCCGTTCGGGACATACCAGCCACCCGTACTGACTGTCTTGAGGATCGGATAGCCCATGAGGGAGCCGGAACCGAAGAGTTCACGAATCGTGCCGACACACAAAAGGACCAAGCTGTAGCCGAGCCCGTTCCCGAGACCGTCGAGTGCCGATTCCAAGGGATTGTGCGTTAAGGCGAACGCCTCGGTACGCCCCATGACGATACAGTTGGTAATAATCAGCCCGACAAAGACCGAAAGTTCCTTACTGATGTCATAGGCATACGCCTTGATGATCTGGTCGACCACGATCACCAACGTGGCGATGATCGTCATTTCGACGATCATACGGATACTTCCGGGGGTGAACTTACGAACCAACGAAACGCCGACGTCCGAAAAAACGGTCACAAAAGTAACCGCAAAACACATCGTGATGGTGGTCTGGAGCTTGGTCGTCACGGCCAGCGCCGAACAGATCCCCAGAACCTGAATCGCCACCGGGTTGTTCCGGATGATGGGGTCGAGTAAAATGCTCTTTAATCTTGATGTCATTTTCCTGTGATTCCTTCGTCGTCTTTCAACAGAACGTTTTTTCCTGGTCGAGTTCGACTATTCGGCAGACTCGGCCTTCAATTTGGCCAGGAGTGGCCCGAAGCCGTCATCGCCCAGCCAGTAGGAAACCGTGTTATTCACTCCGTCGCAGGTGAGCGTTGAACCCGAGAAACCGTCTACCTCGTACTGGGCGTTCGGGTCATCGGGCAAGACAATCCCCTTCTTGAAACGGACGGCCGGTTTACCGTCGGGACCATACGCCGTTTTACCTGACCACTTGGCCATCTTGTCGGGATTCTGAACCTCTCCGCCCAGGCCCGGTGTTTCGCCATGTTGGTAGAACGTCAGGTTTTTCACGGTGGCAAAATCGCCGTTGAGTGCCAAGAACCCGTAAAGGGTCGACCAAAGCCCGCGGCCGTAGACTGGGAGAACAACCGACGAAATCTTGCCGGCGTCGTCTCTCACCAGGTAGACAACCGACTCGTTCGGAACGCGTTTGATTCCGGCGATATCGGATTTGGGGGGAATCTCGCTCGAAGCGTTCGGATCTTTGAGTTGGCGCTGAAGATCGAGAGTTGCCGGATCGATCCCCTCGAGCCTTTCCCCTGTCTTGGTGTTCACGACGAGCGGTTCGATTTTAGCGGAAAAATCTTTGACCTGCGTCGCGGTCGGTTTGGCCGCCAAATCGACCAGGCCGGCAGCCTTGAGTACGTTGATCTGCTTATCGAGAAGCATGTTCTCTTTCTGCTTATCTTTCAGTAAGGTCGCCGTCAAGGCGACCAAAACCGAGCAGACGAGGCAGATGGCCGCGGCGACCCCGAAGACTTTGAAAATGGAATCTTTTTCCATAGCTCTGTTCCGTATCAATATCGTTAATGCCGGCCGAATGGAGCGGTCGGCGTGGTTGATAAATTATTTTGCCGCCAGACGTCGCTCACGCCGTTTGATATTCGACTGAACAACGAACCAGTCGATCAGCGGCGCGCAACAGTTTCCGAAAAGGATGGCAAGCATCGTTCCCTCCGGATACGCGGGGTTGAGTACGCGGATGATGATAACCAGCGCGCCGACCAGCAGTCCATAGATGTACTGGCCGATATGCGTCGAGGCCGCACTGACCGGGTCGGTTGCCATAAAAACCATTCCGAAGGCAAACCCGCCGAGGACAAAGTGCCAGAACGGACCGAGCCCAAACGCCGCGTTCGTTTCGCTTCCGACAAGGTAAAACAGGAGAGCCATTCCCATACCACCGACCGTCATACTGAGCATCACGCGCCACGAGGCGACGCCGACCACAATCAGGAAGAGCGCGCCGATCAGGCAGGCAAACGTCGATGTCTCGCCGAAGGAGCCGGGGATCGTGCCGATGAAGCACTCGAGCATACTGTAACCGTGTGTTGCCAAACCGGTTACACCACCGGCTATCGGATCAGGGTTCGTGGCAATCGACAGCGGGGTCGCACCGGTGAAGCCGTCTACATAGTTCGTCGTCCAAACCCGTTCGCCGGAAATCGAGCCTGCGTAGGCGAAGAAGAGGAACGCACGGGCAACCAGGGCGGGATTGAGGAAGTTGCGCCCGGTCCCGCCGAAGATCTCTTTTCCGATCACGGTTCCGAACGAAATGGCAATCGCCACTTGCCAGAGCGGAATGTTCGGAGGGCAGGTCAGCGGGAAAATGATCCCGGTGACAAAGAACCCTTCGTTGATTTCATGATTGTTGATTTTCGCGAAAAGGGTTTCCCAACCGATTCCGACGATCATCGTGACCAAGTAGAGAGGGAGGAAATAGACGAGCCCATGCACAAGGTTACCGACGATGTTCCAGGGGGAAGCGCCGAAGATATTCAGGACGGGACAGACACCGTCGATCCAGTTCAGAACGGCTGCGTGCCAGTCGCCGGACGCCTGGGTCGCCCCGGTAAATTCCATCGCGCGGTTGGCCTGATACCCCACATTGTAAAGCCCCATCACCACACACGGAATCAGCGCATAGATGACCGTCATCATCATCCGTTTGAAGTCGTTGCAGTCACGCACATGGCATTTCCCCCGCGCCTTGCGATTCGGCGTGAAGAAGAAAACGTCGGCGGCCTCAAAGAGGGGGGAGACGAAATGGAAGGGCCTCCCCTTCGCAAAGAAGGTTTTATCGACCGTTTCGAGTATTTTTTGTGCAAAACGGAGTTTCATCGCGGCTTATTCCTCTTCCTTCATGATGGTGTTGAGCATTGACCGAAGAGTGGTCGTGTAATCGTTCTTGCCGACATCGACCAGCGTGCAAAGTGCGACGTCTTCTTCGTCGAGTTCCAGAGCGCCGAGTTTTTCAGAGTTATCGATGTCACCGACTTCGAGCGCCTTGAACAGGTAAAGGGGGATAATATCGAGCGGCATCACCTTTTCGAGTGCGTCATTCGGGAAAATCGCCCGTGGGCCGCCGTGAAGCGCCGTAGTCATGTTGTAGGCCCAGCGGGGGAGATACCAGGACGCGACGGTGCGCGCCATCGAGAATTTCCGGAATCCGGGAAGAGTCCAGGCGAAGAGCTCGCGCGGATTACCGTCGCCGACCACCGAAACCTGGTTAACGTAGGGACCGAGACAGCAGAGACCGTTATCTTCGATCGCACGGCCGCAGAGGACACTTCCGGAAATGATTCGGACTTCACCCGCTTTCAATTCCCCCTCGGTCAACTCTTTGAGGCAGGCACCGACGCGCGTACGCAGAAGGCGTGGATTCTTGACCATCGGACCGCCGAGCGCCACGACACGCCCGGTCGGATAACGTCCTGTGGTAAAAAGGGCACCGATGGCAATAACGTCTTGGTAGCCGATCGTCCAAACCGTTTTGTTTAGACCGACCGGATCGAGAAAATGGATATGCGTCCCGACAAGACCCGCCGGATGCGGACCGGTGACTTCAACCGTTTCGATCTTGGCGATCCCCTCTTCGGGCAGATCGGCGCTTGGGGCTTTGCAGACCCAGAGCTTCCGTCCGCAGATACGGCTGAGCACCTTGAGGCCGTTACGGAAATCGTCGACCCGCTCGGCAATGATGATCGCAGGGTCGGGTGCCCCGGGATTGGTGTCGATCGCCGTCACAAAGAGGGAATGAGGCGTCGAACTGAGTTTCGGGATCACGCTGAAAGGCCGGGTTCGGAGTGTCGTCCAAAGGCCGGACACGGCGAGAAGTTCCCGCAACTTTTCTTCCGGGATCGTGTCGAGCGCGGCGGAATCATATTTTTCAAATTTCACCGACTCGTCTGCCGCCACCCCCTCGTCGAGGGCGATCACGATGCTGCGGAAGGCGCGCTTCTCGCCGCGGCAGACCTTTTCGACAACGCCGGCCCCCGGTGCGGTAAACTTGACGCCGGGGTTCCTTTTGTCTTCAAAGAGAACTTCCCCCGCCAAGACACGCTGGCCTTCTTCGACAACGATACCCGGGCGCAACCCGACATAATCGGAGCCGGTAACGGCGGCGTGTTTGATGACTTTGTTATTAGGATCGACCCGCTGATCGGGCGCTCCGGCGAGCGCAAGATCAAGCCCTTTGGTGATTTCGAGATATTTCACGACCGAACGCTTACTCCACTCTGTCTCTCGGAAAGGACCGCTTTTCAACAAAAGTCGGCAATTTGCACAATGTCTGGATACGCCGGCCGAACTTCCCCCGACACACTCTTTTGGGAGATGGCACCAGGCTGGGGCCGGAATCTCTGGGCGAATGGACGCCACAATTCCTCGTAGTTTAGCGGATAAAAGAAAAATGTCCAGTTATTTTGTTCTAAAAAAGATTTTTTTGGGCGTCCTCTCGGACAGGCCAGACGGTCTTTACTCCCGAAAATCCCCTCTTTTCGATGTTTCTTTTCGGTTTTTCCGAGCGGAATCGGCAGACGAAAAAATGCGGAAACCTGCTGAAAGAAAGCCTGCGGCCCCGTCAATGAAAAATCGTTTTAAACAGACTCTCGGCGACAATGTTGTTTAGCCATTTTTTCGTCGCTTTCACCCCGCAGCCCCCGGCTCTTTGCGCCGCCGGACACCGAACAAGGGGAAAGATTACTCGGAGATTTTTCCGTGCTCGGCCAAGAGAGCGGTAAGTTCCCCCTTTCCGACCGCGACCTTGAACGTTTCGAGATCGGGATAGATCCGATGTGAAAGGTAGCGGACAACCCAGTTGCGTGTCATGGCGCTAATCGAAACGATGACCGCACCGTTCTTCCGGGCTTCCCACATTTCGATGGCGGTTCCCATCGAAGCTTCCGGAAGATAGGCGATCAACAGATCAATTTCGGTTCCGCACATTTCATTGTGCCGCAAAAACGTTTCGAGTCCTTTCTCGTTGCCATAGTTGATCGAATCCTGATTTTTGGCAAACGGATCGTAGACCGACAGTTCCGGCATCCGTCGCTGAAAAAGCTCGGCCAGTTCGGTGCGGTAATCCTGGGAATGGAGGTTCTTTTCGGTACGCGACCCCTGCATGATCCCGGCGATAAAAACTCGGACAGTCATACAAATCCTCTTAAATTTTTCGTTGATTCCCGTTCGGTCACCGAAGAGAGAAAAGGGAATATACTCTCCGGGCATCGGGAATCGTCTGGCCTTACCACGTATTACCGATCTTCCGACGCAGCGTCGGAAAAACCATCAACATAGCAGATCGGGTCGGGAAGCCCCGCGGTCTCGAATCCGGCTCGGCGCAAGCGACACGATTCGCACACGCCGCAGGCGCGGCCGTCGTTTGTCGGCGAGTAACAGGTAACCGTCCCGGAATAATCGACGCCCAAGCTCTGTCCCAGTCGGATAATCTCGGCCTTCGACAGGCGCGACAGCGGTGTAACAACTTTAAATGCCCGTCTCCCCTCTTTGGCACCTTCGACCCCGGCTTTGGTCGCCAGATTGGCGAGTTTTTCGAAGGCTTGGAGAAACTCGAGCCGACAATCGGGGTAGCCGCTGTAGTCGACTTCGTTCACGCCGATCCAGAGTTCCGAGGCGCCGCGCGTTTCGGCATAGGCCAATGCCAACGAAAGGAACACCGTGTTACGCGCCGGAACATACGAGGTCGGAATCGACTGACCGATATGCTCGAGCGGTACCGAACGTTCAACCGGAATCGTCCGATCGGTAAGAGAACTCCCCCCGAAGAGGGAAAGATCGAGAGAAAGCACAACATGCTCGGCTGCGTGCCATCGTGTTGCCGCCCTGCGCGCTGCGTCAAGCTCACCGCGATGCCGCTGATGGTAATCAAACGAAAGGGCGTATACCTCTCGCCCCTCGGAAGCCGCCAGTGCGCAGAGAGTCGTCGAATCGAGCCCTCCGGAAAGAAGAAGTACCACTTTGATTTTTTCGGAAGAATCGTTCTCGGAATCGTTCATCGGTTTGCCAACTCATAAAGAGTTAAGGGGCGACGTCAGTCGGTTTTCACCCTCCAACGGAGGTATTCGTCCATAAAGGGTTGAATATTCCCGTTCAGTACATCGTGAAAGTTCGAGGACTGATATCCTGTCCGGGAATCCTTCACACGCTGTTCCGGATGGAGAAAGTAGTTTCGGATCTGTGAGCCGAACCCAACTTTCGCCATATTCTTGTATCTTTCGCTCATCGCCTGTTCGCGCCTCTCTTCTTCGCGCTGAATCAGCCGAGCCTTGAGCATTTTTAGCGCCATCGCGCGATTCTTGTGCTGGCTCCGCTCGTTCTGGCATTGTACTACCGTTCCGGTCGGGATATGTGTCAGGCGGATCGCGCTGGAGGTTTTGTTGACGTGCTGCCCCCCTGCACCGCTGGAACGAAAGACGTCTTCGCGAATATCCTCGTCTCGCAACTCGACATTGATCGATTCGTCGACATCGGGGTTCACGTCGACCGCCGCGAAACTGGTCATTCGTTTTGCTTCGGAATTGAACGGGGAGATCCGCACCAGGCGGTGCGTGCCGATTTCCCCTTTCATATAACCATAGGCCATCGGACCTTTGATGATGAAACTTGCGCTGTTGATTCCGGCCTCTTCGTTGTCTTGCCGGTCGAGGACTTCGATGGTATAGCCGGAGCTCTGTGACCAGTTAACATACATACGCAAAAGCATCTCCGCCCAATCATTGGCATCGGTTCCGCCGTCACGTGCGTTGATCGAAACAATAGCGTTGCCGACATCGAAAGGACCGTTCAGCAACGACGAGGTTTCCAAACGCTCCATCTGCTTTTCGGCCTCGGCGAGTTTCGGAGGTATTTCGGCGGCCAGCGACGCGTCTTCTTCCCCGAGTTCGACCAGGACATCGAGCTCATCGAGCGCGGCAGTGATATCATCAATCGGCTTCACCACAGCCTTATACCCTTTGAGCCGGCCGACAACAGCCTGTGACTTCTCGGCATCGTCCCAGAAGCCGGGCGAGGTCATTTCGGTCTCGGTGTCCGCAATCAATTTTATCTTGGTATCGTAATCGAGCGAGTCACACAAATCGACGATACCGTTTCGGATGGCATCAATACGGTCGATCAGTTCTTTTTCTATCGGCATGGTAAAATTATCGGCGTGTCAGGATTTCAGGAAATTTCCTTGTGAAGGAAGGGGAAGGCATTATTTCAGCGCGGTCGTCTCGGGATACCCAAAGAGAATGTTGAAATTCTGCACCGCGGCACCGGACGCTCCCTTAATCAAATTGTCGATCACCGAGATCGTCAAAACACGATCCCCGACAACGCGGGCGGCCATGTGGCAGCGGTTTGTGTAAATTACGTCTTTCGTGGAGGGGAGCGCCTCGACAACCTGAATAAACGGCTCGTCTCGATAAAACGCACGCCATTCATCGAGCACGTCTTCCTGCGTCAGGCCCGCATGGGCGGATTTGGCGTAACAGACGGCCAAGATCCCGCGGTCCATCGGAATCAGGTGAGGCGTGAAGATCACGCGGACTTTCTTCCCGCTGCCGTCGCTAACCACCTGTTCGATTTCCGGCGTGTGACGGTGTGTTCCGACGCCATACGCCGAGATTCCCTCGTTACATTCCGGATAGAGGTTTTTGAGCGAGGGGTTTCGCCCCGCACCGCTCACGCCACTCTTCGCATCGATGATGATGTCGTCGGCAAGAACCAGCCCGGCCCTCACCAGCGGAGTGAGGGGAAGAAGCGCCGAGGTGGCATAGCATCCGGGGTTGGCAACCAACGGCGCCCCTTTGATTGCGCTACGGAACAATTCGGGGAGCCCGTAGGGAACCGAAGAAAGTCGGGCGGCGTCGGGATGAACGACGTTGTACCACTTTTCGTAGACGGCGACATCATTGAAACGGTAGTCAGCACCAAAGTCGATCACCTTCGCCCCGCCCGCCAGAAGTTCGGGAACGACTGCCGCGGTTGCGGTATGCGGCAGACAGCTGAAAACGGCTTCGGCGCGCCGGGCGACTTCCGTCGGTTCGAGATTTTCGAGCGGCAAACCGAGCTGCCCGGTGAGCGAAGGGTGAACCTGGTCGACCGGCCGGTTTTCCCGACGACTGGTTAATGCGGTAATTTCGACGCCCGGGTGGCGAAGCAAAAGCTTCATCAGTTCGAGTGCCGTGTAACCGGTCGCTCCAAGAATTGCTATTTTGGTCATTCGTCGATTCCTAGCTTCTTTTTATCGTCGAGGACTTGGCGGATGATGTCGTCGATCGTATTGACCGGCCGCCAACCGATCAGCTTTCGGGCGCGGTTCAAAGAGGGAACGCGCCGACGCATATCTTCAAAACTCGGTCCGAAAACTTCTTCGTAAGGCTTAAACCGAATCTCCGACTTCGAACCGACCATTTCGATCACGCGTTTGGCCAGGGCGAAAATGGCGATTTCTTCATCGGATCCGAGATTGATCACTTTTCCGATCGCTTCGGGGGTTCCCGAAATACGGATCAGCCCATCGACGACATCGAGCACCGAACAAAAACAGCGTGTTTGCGTTCCGTCGCCGTGAACGATCAGGGGATTCCCCTCCAGGGCCGCCGAGACGAATCGGGGAAGAACCATTCCGTATTTTCCTGTCTGACGCGCACCGACCGTATTAAAAAGACGGACGATGTAGACCGGCAAGGCAGACTCTTTGTGATGGGCCAACAAATAAAATTCGTCGAGCATTTTGGCCGAGGCATAGGCCCAACGTGGTTTGACCGTGGCGCCGATCACCACCGGGTCTTCTTCCCGAAACGGGAGTCGGTCGGAAATACCGTAGACCTCGCTTGTCGAGGTCAAAAGAACCGGCTTGCGGTACTTGGCACAGACATCGACCAGTCGCTGGGTCGGCTCGACGATGCGGCGGATCGTCTCGACGGGACGTTCGACCACAAGGCGGACCCCCACCGCGCTGGCCAGATGAAACACAAAATCGGCTCGTTGCACTTCGGCGCCGAGTAGATCGGTGTTATTCATGTCGGCAATGACGGCACGGAACCCGGGCTTGCCGTCAAGCCGGGCGATGTTGTTCCACGCGCCGGTCGAAAGATCATCGACCACGGTCACACCGTGTCCGTCGGCCAGAAGACGCACACACAGGTGCGACCCAATGAACCCGGCGCCGCCCGTAATAAGGTAGTGTTTTTTCACCGGCACCCCTCAGGCTCGGTCAGAGGTTTTTTCCCGACATAGATGTAGTACGGAACCTTCCACCAAAACGCGGGAAAATAAGGAACGGTCAGCTTTTTACCGGTAAACAATTCCGTCTCGAAGCGGTAGTCCAGGTAGGGATAGTGATCGGGAGAAAGGAAGACGTTGTCGCAAGAGAACCAGGCAGGCCAAAAACTGCGCGTGGCGAAACTCTGGCGTTTCTGGCGATCGTCGGGAAATTTGCGGGCGATGTGAAAATCGACCACCCCGATCAATCCGCCGGGGTTCAGGATCTTGAGCGCGTGGTCGATTGCCTTGAACCAGTCGGGGATCATCGTCAAAGAATAGGAGAAGGTGATCACATCGGCCTTCCCCTCGGGAGGAACCCAAGTGGTTGCGTCGGCCTCGACCGTCTCGACATTTTTCCAGCCGGAATCTTTGATCCGCCGGTCGGCGATATCAAGAAGAGGTTTCGCCAGGTCGAGAATATAAATCTTTTTCATCGACGAAAGCCTGTCGCCGAACCCGGTCATATTCGAGCCGGTTCCGCCGCCCATATCGATCCAGACGCCATCTTGGGGTGCTGGAGAGACACTCAGAAGCTCACTCCAAAGTTGCTCGCGCCCTTTGAGAAACCTCCTACGAAAACTGTCGTAGTCCCCGGCCTGCGCTTTATAGAAGCGGTTGAGCCAATCGGCGTGAACCTGCCCGCTCCGGGGCCGAAAAATCAAGTGCCAAACGACATTCAAATCTGCTAATAACGCCATAATACCGCAATTCTAACCCAGATTTTACAAACCCACGAACCCTCCCTCCGACAAACCCGATTTTCGGGAGGGGAAGAGAAGATGGTCAATCGTTCAACAGATCGGCAATATAAAAACTTCCGTAAGTGTGAACGCGGTCTTTCTTGTGCAGTTCGGTGGCCAGTTCGCGGTGAAACCGCAGAACGTCGCCGAGTTGCTTCTTTTCACCGTGAAGCCGAATCGGGACAGTGGAAATGTAGTCGGTATCGAGACCGCCACTGCGCCAGAGGATCCGGGCGTGAGGGGTCGCCTTTTGGAGAATCGCATCCCACTCCGAAACAAGGGCATCGTAGAACTGGTTACTGAGCCAATCCATATGGTCGAGCAGGACGAAACGGGAGATCGTCCCCTCGTGTTTCCGCAAAAACCCTTCGACCGTGTCGGTATAGACGTGTACCCGGTCGACAAGACCAGCCTTGAGGGCATCGAAGTTCTGTTCCTCGAGATATTCGGGACAGCAATTCTTGGTGTAGGAGCCGGTCGCGTAAACGCGCCAGAAGTAGTTGTCGGAAACCGGAAGTTCTCCGAACAGGGCGTCGAGGCACTCCTCGGTAAAAAGGGAGACCTGCCCGTGATACGTCTTTTCGATCTGGAGCCGCTGCACCCGCGGCACGCCGAGCAATGCCAGCGAAATATCGCGGTTGATCATAAAGCGAACGGGACAGGAAAAAAGGCGTTTTTTAAGCTTCGACCAAATTTCGCGCTGCTCTTCGATCGAGGTGGCGTCGAGCAGACGGTTGATATCCTTTCGGACCCCGCGGCAATTGAGGTAGCAATTCATCTTGCGCGCGAAAAATCCGCTCGTCCCGCGGAAGTAGAAGGAATGGTTGCCGTTGAAGTAGGAGACGATTTTACGGTCCCAGAACTTTTGCGCCGACTCGCTCAACCGGTCGCGGAGTTTGCTACGGTAAAGTTCCGCGATCCCTCCGTAACGGCCGTCACCGAAAATTTTGAAAAAGGTCTCGTAATCGAGTTCCTTGATTCCGGCGATCTTCAACTCCAGCACGGCGTTCTGGCGATAGTTCATATCGACGGCATGCACCGAACGGGGAGACTCCAGAGCGTACGAGAGGGCATTGCACCCGGCGGAAGTGATAACGAGAACATCTTCTTCAGGGCCAAGATTCAGGGCCTGCTTATCGATTCGGGGATCTTCCCAGCATGTGTTGTATACGAGATTATTCATATGAACGCGAGTAAACATCTTCGCGCTCAGCCAATTGCAGAGACAACAACTCATTGTGACGGTGAATCCTTTCCTGGAAAGAGACCGAAACCGGGCGACTCCCCGGCAGGTGCAGAATGAAACCACATGCCGTTTGAGTGCAAAACCCCTACCCCAAATTCATATTATACGCAGATTTAACTAATAAATAAACGGGGGCTGAAGCGGAAGTTTTTCGCCCTAAGGGAACCGTCTACCACCAATCGCTTGCCGGGAGGGGAAAGAAGCGTCGGCCCCGCCCCTCATTCCGGCTCACCGCCCCCTTTGGAGATTTCGTACTCTTTCAGTTTTCGGTAAAGAGTTCGCTCGCCGATCCCGAGGGACTTGGCAGTCTCTTCGCGGTTTCCGCCGTTTGACTTGAGCGTCGCTTCGATGAGCATCTGTTCGACCTGCGCGAGGGTCCGACCGATAAGCGGAGCGACCGGACTGACCGGCGAATCGATCGAAAGGGGGGAACCGGGAAGCGGGGGTTCCCCGGCTCCGGGAATTTCTTCCGGTAGGTCATCGTCGTCGATCAACCCGTCTATATCGACCGCGACCATACTTTCGGCGGCATTCCTGAGCTGGCGGACGTTCCCCGGCCAATCGTAGGAGAAGAGCTTCCGGCGGGCGCTGAGCGTGACCCCTTTGATCGTCTTTTCGTATTTTTTGACGAACATCCGGATGAAGTAGTCGAGGAGGATCGGAATATCTCCGATCCGATCCCGCAGCGGAGGAATCCGGAGCGTAACGACCTTCAGACGATGGTAGAGATCTTCGCGCAGGGAACGGTTGGCGACCGCCTCTTCAAGATTCTGGTTGGTAGCCGAAATGATCCGGACATTCACCTTGATCGTCTCATTCGATCCGACGCGGGTGATCTCACCGTTTTCGAGAACGCGTAGGAGTTTTACCTGGGTCGGTAGCGGCATATCGCCGACTTCGTCGAGGAAAACCGTCCCCCCTTGGGCATACTCGAATTTGCCGATCCGATTGGCCGAGGCGTCGGTAAAGGCGCCTTTGACATGACCGAAGAGCTCGCTTTCGAGAATACTCTCACTCAGAGCAGCGCAGTTGAGCGTCACGAAAGGGCGATTCTTGCGCGGAGAATTCTGGTGAATCGCCTGAGCAAAGAGTTCTTTGCCCGTCCCCGTCTCGCCGAGGATCAGAACCGTGGCGTCGGTCGGTGCAATTCGCTTGAGCCGGTCGACGGTCCGGAGCATTGCGGGCGAGCTGCCGATCACCCCGCCAAAACCGAACTTTTCGTCGAGCCGTTCTTTCATCTCGCGGTTCAGGCGGCGCAAGCGGGAACTTTCCCCCGCTTTCTGGACGACGACCCGAAGGTGCTGGAGATTGTCGATCGGCTTGGTCAAGTAGTTGTATGCGCCCATTCTCATAGCTTCGACGGCAATCTCAATCTTCGAATTGGCGGTCATCATGATGACCTCGGTCTCGGGAGCCGCCTCCTTAACTCGCTTGAGAATCCGCAGGCCGCCGTCATTCCGTTCGAGCATCAGGTCGGTCACCACAACATCGAAGATTTTTTCATCGAGGGCCTTTTCGGCCTCTTTCTGGGAATGGACAACCGTGCAATCGGCATCAATCCGCTCGAGCGTTCCGGCCACCGCGTCGGCATAGTCCGGCTCATCGTCGACTACCAACACCGACAGGGGAAGTTTTTCTTCGTCGAGCAATTCGTCTTTATCCATACAAAGCCTTTGACATTCGCGATTCTCTGACATGCGAGCCCCCGAGACAGTTCGGGAAGGGCTTGCGCCCTATCAATTCTAGGCTCCCTCCAAAAAAATACAAGATGCGGCTGCCGTCCCCCGGCGTGACGCAAGACGGTACGTCACGGTCGTTTCCGGCACGCCGGACAACGGAACCCCCCACAAGGCCGCCGATGAAACTTGATTATGGAACCGAGGAGCATATAATACTCTTCGTTCGACAAGAGTGCGTTCGAAAACATTTCTCAAACCGATGGCGAGGAGACTTATGAGAACATTGAAATTCATTTTGGCGTTTCTGCTGCTGGGCGTAGCAGCAAATGCGCGGTCCGCCGAAAAACTGACGCTGACCGAAAACGGCAAGACCGACTACACGATCCTCATCCCCGACGACGCTGCCCCGGTACAGGTTTCGGCGGCCAAGGAGTTATCCGACACACTGCAACAGATTTCGGCGGTCCCCTTCCCCGTGAAAAGGGAATCTGAAATCGACGCAATCGGGCCGGAACAAAAACTCCTGGTGATCGGGCCCTCGGCCGCCTCGAAAACGCTGCTCGGTTCCGCCGTCGACGAAGACGCCGTTGCCTACGATGGGATCATCCTCAAGCAGACGGGAAAGAGCATCGTCTTTTCGGGTCACCCGCAGCGCGGCCCCCTTTACGCCGTCTACACCTTCTTAGAAGACGAGCTCGGGTGCCGATGGTGGACAGCGACCGAGTCGACCATTCCAAAATGCGACATGATCACGGCCGACGACTTCGACATCGTCTATGCGCCAAAACTGATCTACCGCGAACCGTTCTATTCCGGCTTGATGGGTCCCAAACACGTGGAGATCGCCTCGCACCTGAAAACAAACGGGCACTCGGCACCGATTCCGCCGGAACTCGGGGGTTATCACATCTACCAGTATTTCGTCCACTCGTTCTATTCGGTCATCAAACCGGAAGAGTTCGAACAGCACCCCGATTGGTTCTCCGAAATCGACGGTCGCCGCCGTACCGGTTATGCATGGAACGGCGCACAGACATATCTCGACTGGGCAGCAAAAACCGATCCGGAAAATATCCACAAGCAAGGTTCGCAACTCTGCCTGACCAACGAGGAACTCTTCCATACATTCCTCAAACGGCTCCGCGAACAGCTCGATGCCAACCCGAACGCAACAATCGTCTCGGTCAGTCAAAACGACTGGGACGGTTACTGCGAGTGTGAAAAGTGTACCAAGATCGCCGAAAAGGAAGGCTCTCAGATCGGCCCGATCCTTTACTTCGTGAACCGAATCGCCGCAGAATTGGAAAAGAGCCATCCGAACATTCTGGTCGACACGCTCGCCTACCGCTACTCGCGCAAACCTCCGAAGCATGTCGTTGCACGAGACAACGTGATTGTCCGACTCTGTTCGATCGAGTGCTCCTTCATCCAGAACCTGAACGGCGAATATGGCCGGTCGTTCGCCACCGGCGAGCGTCGCCCGACCGATGCGCCGCAGAACCGGTCGTTCCGTAGCGACATCGAAGGGTGGAGAGATCACGCCAAACACCTGTTCATCTGGGACTACGTCACCAACTTTTCCTTCTACCTTCTTCCGTTTCCGAACTACCGGATTTGGCAAGACAACGTGAAATTCTTCGTTGACAACCAAACAATCGGGCTCTTCGAACAAGGGGACTACCAGACGACCACAGGCGACTTCGTCCAGCTCCGCGCGTGGGTCATGGCGAAACTGCTCTGGAATCCGGACGCCTGCCAGAAGACCCTGATGGAAGACTTTATCGCCGGCTATTACGCGCCCGACTTGGTTCCTCTCTACATGGAGTATTTCGACCTGCTCGCCGATGCCGCGGAAGAGACCGGTCGGGAAATCGGCATCTATTACCACAACACGAAGCTTTGGATCGATCTCGACACCTACAACAAAGCGGCCGCGATTCTTGACCAGGTCCTTGCCAAAGCCGAGGAACTCGAAAAAGCGGATCCCGAACGGTATGCCTCGCTTGTCTATAAGGTCCGCCGCGAACGGATCCCGCTCGATGTGGTGCTCCTGCAGAATTATAACGATTTCACTCGGCAGGCGAACGACAGCGGCAAAGAGTTCCGTGCCCCGAAGCCGGAAGAGATGCGCGCTTATTGCGACGACTTCCTGGCCCGTTGTGAAGCGGCCGACCTGGTCTGCTACCATGAAGGCGGAACTCCGGCGCAGTTCAAAGAGTATATGGAGAACCTGATCTCGACCGTCGTTCCAAAACCGGAATGAGCAGAAAACCTCAAAGAGGGTAGGAAAGGCCTACTGCCGCCGAAAGCGCGAAGGAAATCCTTCGCGCTTTTTTTGCGGTATTACCTTTCTGTATGGCTTTCAAACGGAGTCAAAGCTCGGGACAAGATTCCACTGAGCCGGGCCAGCACCAAACCATAATTGGTGATCGGTACGCCGGCGGCGTCACAACGGGCGATTCGCCGAAGCATTTCACGACGGTTCCATACACACGCACCGCAATGAATCACCAGATCCCAACCGGCAAGCTCTTCATCGGATTCGGGAAACTGATGGCCCTGAACATGACCGATTTCGATACCTGCACCGAGCTGGGCACGAAGAAGTTTCGGAATTTTTTCGGTGCCGATGTCTTCGGTGATCGGGTGATGCGAACACGCTTCGGCAATCAGAATTCGCGCATCGGGACGCATCGCATCGAGCGTTTCTGCTCCCTTTTTCATCGCGGCCAGATCGCCTTTCTGTCGGGCGAAAAGGACGGAAAACGAGGTGAGCGGGATTTCCGGCGGTACGATCGCGTCGACCTCGCGAAACACCTGCGAGTCGGTGATCACCAACGCGGGAGGTTCGCGCAGTCGGGCCAGGACCGAGGCAAGCGATTCGACCTGTGTGACAACCGAAGAACACCCGGCATCAAGAATATCGCGCAGCGTCTGGACCTGTGGCATGATCAGCCGTCCTTTCGGTGCTTCTTTGTCGATCGGGGTCACCAGGACCGCCATCCCCCCCGCGGGGAGAAGATCCGAGACGATCGGGCGCGGTCTGATAAAATCTTCGGGTAAGAGGGCGACAAGTTTTTCGCGCAGCGCGCCGACCCCTTCGGCCGGACGTCCGTCGGACGCGGCCGATGCGGGAGCGGCCATCACCGTAAAAGGAATTTTCCGACCGGAAAGAAACTCGGTCAGTTCCGCCGACGGGGGGGCAAGGTCTGCCTTGCCGAGAACAGCCAAAAGGGGAACCCGTCGGTCGGAAAACTCTTCGAAAAGATATTCTTCAAAAGCATCCCAGACTTTTTCCTCGGCAAGCGATCGCGAAAGGTCGAGAACCAAGAGGGCGATATCGACACGATCGAAAACCTGACGGGTCTTGGCGGTGCGAAGTTCCCCCAATGCGCCGACATCGTCGATGCCGGCGGTATCGATGAAGAGGACCGGACCGATCGGCAAGAGTTCCATAGGCTTTTCGACCGGATCGGTCGTCGTTCCGGCAACACTCGAGACGATCGAAATTCCCTGACGCGTTACGGTGTTCAGGAGAGTCGATTTCCCGGCATTGCGACGTCCGAAGATTCCGATATGGAGACGAAAACCTTTCGGTGCGGTTTCATTCATCGGTCGGCGACCGCCTGACGACTGAGAAGCTTGAGTTGGGTTTCGATCATTTTGAGTTCGTCCATCACCTCGGCAAGTTGCTGACGAACTTCGTCGTTCGATTTTCGGAGCTCTTCGATCGCGTCGAGAATCCGCTGGTTCTTGTTGTCGGAGGAGTACCAGGCCCCGTCGACCGCGGTCGGATCGGCAGAATAACCGGAAACGTCGAACGCGCTACCCGACGGCACATCGGTGGAACTCCCCGGGCTGGCGGGGGACAGTGGCGACGTCGCCGCCGGCCGATCGACGATCGGTTGCGGCCGACCGCTCAACGACGGGCCGGCCGGCGCTTGACCGCCGCCGAAAAGAGTATCGAAATCAGACCCGGTCGGGTCGGCAGCAGGGACCGTCGAGGTCGCTCCGGCAGGTACAGCACCGATACGGGTATCAAGTTCTTCGATTTGGTCGGTCAGCAACTGCCTCTGTTCCCGGAGCGAAGCGGCAAGCGGCTCATCTTGCGGGCCGAGCGAGTCGAGTGTCCGATCCAGGTATTTCAGTTGGGCATTAAGTTCGTCACGCGATTGACGGAGCGAGGCAGCGTCCATCCCATCGTAGGGAGAGAACGGCGCGCCTTCGGAACCGACCACACTCGGTCCGGCGGAATGCCCGTAAGGACCCCCGAACGAATGGTTGCTCCATTGGAGTTCCTCTTGAATCCTGCGCAATTCGGCCCCGATCGCTTTCAACCGGTTCTGATAATCGGGATCAGACCGGTCAAGTTGTGATATCTGTTCGATCAGCGCGTCTTCCTGTTCGGTCAGCGTCCTGACCGAAGATTCGACGGGGGATCCGGCCGGATCAGCGACGGAACCCGGGGCAGACGGATCGGCGGAAGCGGTTGCGGGGGCAGGCGAAGAATCGCCTTCGGCCGCGGCAACATACGCCGTGGAAAGGAAAATACCAACCAGAGCTAAGCTTAAAGCTTTCATTTTCGTCATAACGGCCCTTTCTGAACTTCTCTTAGCGGGGATCCACGGGGCGGGAATGGTCGCCGCAAATCGTGCGCCGAGGCACATTTTACTCTTTTTCCGCGGAGACGGAAAGCTCCTTCCCCCTCATTTCCCTCCTCTCGTCACCTTGAAAGGGGGAATATCGTGTTGTATCATCATTATATCGTACGTTTTGTCCGCAGCTTCGCCGTAACATGGGCGGAAGAAGCGACAGGTATCAAAGAAAAAAGGATCGTCATGGAATTTACCAACAGTCGGGAAATCTTCGCGAAAACGCTGAATCTGATTCCGGGAGGAGTCAACTCTCCGGCACGCGCCTTCGGGGCGGTGGGGGGGAACCCACTCGTCATCGAACGGGGAAAAGGTTCACGCCTCTACGACGTCGACGGAAACGAGTTTATCGATTACGTCCTTTCGTGGGGTCCGATGATCGTCGGACACGCACATCCGGCCGTTGTCGAAGCGGTTGAAGAGAAAATCAAGCACGGACTCGGTTTCGGCGCGCCGAGCCGGGGCGAGACCGAGATGGCACAGCTGTTGATCGACACCACCCCTTCCCTCGACAAGGTGCGCCTGGTCAGTTCAGGCACCGAGGCGACATCGAGCGCGATCCGGCTGGCGCGCGGTTATACCGGGCGGAACAAAATCATCAAGTTCCGCGGTTGCTACCACGGGCACGTCGACTCGCTTCTGGTTGCCGCCGGGAGCGCCGCGGCCACGTTCGGCGTGCCGAACTCGCCGGGGATCACCGCCGGTTGCGCCGCCGATACCCTGGTTCTGGAATACAACGACTCGGAGGGAATCAAAGCCGTGTTTTCGAAATTCGGTAACGAGATCGCCGGGGTTATTGTTGAACCGGTCGCCGGAAATATGGGGAACATCCCCGGAAAACCGGAATTCCTCCAAACAGTGCGTGACGAATCTTCCGAGGCAGGCGCGATCCTGATCTTTGACGAGGTGATGAGCGGTTACCGGGTCGCGCTGGGAAGCGCCCAGGCCCGTTACAAGATTCTCCCCGACCTGACGACCCTCGGCAAGGTGATCGGCGGAGGACTTCCGGTTGCCGCATACGGAGGAAAGGCCGAAATCATGGACGCGGTCATGCCGGCCGGAAAAGTCTTCCAGGCCGGCACGCTCAGCGGGAACCCGATCGCGATTACCTCGGGACTCACCACGCTCGGAATCGTCACGGAAACCGAAAATTTCCACCGCAACCTGGAAGCGAAGACCGTTCGACTGGCCAAAGGACTCGAAAATGCTGCCCGAAGCGCGGGGATTCCCGCCATTGCCCAAACGTGCGGCGGTATGTTCACCCTTTTTTTCAACGACCCGCAAGACAACGAGATCACGAACTGGGAAGCGGCCGCCCGCTGTAACGAAAAATTGTTCGCCCGCTACTTCTGGGGGATGATCGAAAGAGGAATCTATCTTCCGTGCAGTCAGTTTGAATCGAATTTCACCTCGTCGGCACACACCGACCAGGACATCGACCGCACCATCGAGGCGGCAAAAGAGGTCTTTGCCGGATTTTAATCTCCTGCCTCCCCGGTTGGGCAGCGACCGCCGCATATTCGATACCTTTCGAAGGAAGTTTCGCTAAGCGGCGGCCCCTCTTCTCGGAAACCGCCCAATCGATTTAAAGCGACCCCTTCTTGATTTTATTCTCCGTTTAAATTATTCGTCTTGAATTTTCTCGGAAAATAGTGTAGTAAAGCCTCGCATTGTCGTTAAAACGCCTAGATTCCCCATTTCATTTCCGTCGCCAACATCGCGACGCGAAAGGAAGTGATGGCGGAAAGGGAAGAGTAGACCGTATCATTTACTACGATGAGCAAACGATTTGCGGTTGAGGTTCATATGAAAAAAAAGTCGGTATCACGTAACATCCTGACCTTCTTCGGAGTAGGACTTATCCTTTTGGGAGTCGTTTGGACTTGCCTGCAACTCTCGCAACCCGATGAACTCAATGCGGCGCCCGGCCCGGTAAGGGTCATGCAGCGCGGGAACACAAAACAGACCACGCCTCCCCCGGACCCCGCCACTCAAGACGAAGAGACTCTCTTCCCGACCCTTGACAGCGAACCGGCCCCTCTGCTCCTCTCGGCCTCGCCGCTGGACGAAGCCGACAGCGCCGTTTTCCCGGACGAACCGGTTTTTGAGCCGGACACCCCGATCAGTGAGCTACCGGCCGCCGAACCGGCCGCGCCCATCGCGGTCGCGCCGAATACCTCTCCCGTTCTTTCCCCGACCCCTCGGCCGGGAAGCGTCGACATGGAAGGTCCACAAACCGCCCAGCTGATCGTCATCAAAGAGATTCCGGAAGAAGTTTCGTTTCAAACCGAATCATTTTATCGTGTCCATGTCAAGAACGCGGGAAACACTGTTGCCCGCGGCGTCGTGATTCGCGACGCGGTTCCGGAAGGGGCGCGATTCGTTTCCAGCGAGCCGCAGACAGCTCAACTTCTCGGCAGTGAATTGACCTGGCCGCCGTTCGACATGAAACCGAACGAAGAGCGTGTTTTCGAATGTCGGTTCATTCCCGAACAAGAGGGGGTCATCGGAAGTACGGCGACCGTCACCTTTGCGACGGAAGCCTCGGGAAAAACGACCTGTACCCGTCCGCAACTTCACCTGGCGGTCAATGCCCCTTCGCGCGCGACAATCGGCGAATCGATAAAATTCAGTATCAAAATCAAAAACACCGGAACGGGAACCGCCAAGGGGGTAACACTTTTGGAAAAGGTTCCCGAAGGGCTCACCCATCCGAGCGGGCAGATGCTCAACAATGTGTTGGGTGACATCCAACCGGGTGAAACCAAAGAGTTGGCCCTTTCGCTGCGCGCCGCCGCTCCCGGCCCGATCACCAACGTCATGAGTGTTTCAAGCGAATCGGGACTCCACGAAGAGACCGCGACCGAAATCACGGTCGACGCGCCGGAACTTGCTCTCGAGATCCTCGGTGCCAAAGAGCGTTATTTACAACGGGAAGCCGTCTATCGCCTGAAAGTCTGGAACCCGGGCTCGGCACCCGCCAAAGGCGTAAAACTGACCGCGGAACTGCCGAAAGAGCTACAGTTCGTACGAACGAACAACGAAGGCGTCTATCAGGAATCGACCCAATCGGTACACTGGGAACTGGTCGAACTGCCCGAAAAAACGGCGCCGGGCGAAATCGAGCTTGTTCTGAACCCGGTAACCATCGGCAGTGCGAAGATCATCTTCCGCGGCGAAGACAACCAGCAACTTTCGGCACAAACCGAACAGGAAGTCACGGTTGACGGGATCACCGCGCTCAGTTACAGGATCGAATCGCTTTCCGGTGCCGTCGAGCATGGAAACGAAGCGGTCTTCGAGGTCCGGTTGGAAAACAAAGGGACGAAAGACGCGAACCGGGTCGAGATGGTCATCTCGCTCCCCGACGGCGTCGTACCGGTCAACATGGACGGACCGACCCAGTTCACCGCCAGCGGGAACACGCTCGTCTTCGCGCCGATCGCAAAGATCGGGCCTAAGGAAGAAAGGGTGTACAAGCTAAAAGTCAAATGCAACCTTCCGGGCGACCGGCGCCTGACGGTAAAAGTCGGTGCCGAAGGGATCGAGCCACTGACCAAGGAAGAGTCGGTTTGGGTCTACTGATTCTCGGCGGCTTTTTCGATAACCTTTTGGTAGTGGGGGTTATCGGACTGACCGGTCGCCTCGTAGACAAAACGGCTCGGCAGTGAGGGACGCATTTTCCCCCACTTCATTCGGCCGAGCGCCATCGAAAGAACAAGGCGTTTTTGCGCGCGGGTCATCCCGACGTAGCACAGACGCCTTTCTTCGGCAATGGACGACTCGTCCATACCGGCCACGGAACGCTTGTGCGGAAGGATCCCCTCTTCCATTCCGACCATGTAGACCTCGTGAAATTCCAACCCTTTGGCGGCATGGTAGGTTAACAGCATCACCCTGTTACTTCCGAGCTGTTTTTCTTTTTCGGAATCGAAGGCCGGTTCGCCGAGCGAGGTCTCACACAGAAAATCGATGAGCGTTCCTTTCGGATTCTCTTTCAGGAACGCCCCGGCGGCGCTGATCACTTCACCGACCGCATTCCATCGAGCCTGCTGATCGCCCGGGTCGGGGTAGAGGTGTTCGATCTCGCGGCGGTATTCTGTCTTTTCGACGAACTCGGTCAGATTCTCTACGGTAAACGATTGATGCAGTCGCCCTCTCCAGGCTTGGATAAACGAACGGAACATCTCGATCGCCTTGGCCGACCGCGGTTCGATCCCTTGACTCGAAAGGTCCTTCATCGTCTCCCAAAGCGACTTTTTCGTGGTAACCGCCGAGGCCGTCATTTTGCGGATCGTCGTCGCGCCGATACCACGCGCGGGTGTATTGATAATCCTCAGCAGGGAAATATCGTCTTGCGGGCGCCCGATCGTCTTGAGATACGCCATAATATCCTTCACTTCTTTTCGGTCGAAGAACGACTGGCTCCCGACAACGTTATACGGAATCTTCGAACGGCGGAACTCCATCTCAAAGGCGCGTACCTGCTCGTTCGTTCGGAATAGAACGGCAAAATCGCTCGGCTTTCGACCGGCGGTTTTGATCCGTTTTGCGATATGTCCGACGACCCGCGCGGCTTCCTCTTCGCTGTCTTTAAACATCTGAAAGAGCGGGGGCGCCCCTTCGCTCAGGGCACGAAGTTTTTTTGGATGCCGTTCTCGGTTAAACGCGATCACGCGATTCGCCCAATCGAGGATCTGCTTCGTCGACCGGTAATTCGTCTCGAGGCGGATCACCTTGGCGTCGGGCCAATCTTTTTTGAAGTTAAGGATATGTGTAACTTCGGCCCCGCGCCAGCTGTAAATCGATTGATCGTCGTCCCCGACCACGCAAATGTTCCGATGCGGAAGCGCCAAGGCTTTAATGATCCGATACTGACAGAGGTTCGTGTCCTGATACTCATCGACCAGAAGATGATCAAAGAGGTTCGACTCGGCCCGCAGCGTTTCGGGAAACCTATGGAAGATCTCTTCGGTCAGGAGAAGGATGTCGTCGAAATCGATTGCCCCGAGTGTTTTCAGGAGCTCCTGATAGCGGCGGTAGGCGATCGCCATCACGTAATCGGAAGCATCGTCCTCAAGATGGTTCAGGGCATCTTCGGCCCGAACCCCGGCCGATTTCCACCGGCTGATCCGACGCAGGAAATCGGAAGGTTTGATATTCCCTTTCGACGCTTTGATATCGCGCAACACCTGGCGTGCCGCCGCTTCCTGATCCCCGGTATTGTAAATCGAGAACAGATTCGGAAACCCGAGCAATCCGATTCGGCGTCGGAGAATCCGAACGCAGTAGGAATGGAACGTCGAGATCACCGGTTTCGTCTCGTAGCGATTACCGAGCTTCTTACCGACACGCTCTTTCATTTCCCTTGCCGCCTTATTGGTAAAAGTCACGGCAAGGATCCGTTCGGGACTTATCCCCGTTTCGATGAGTTTGGCGACACGAAACGTGACCACGCGGGTTTTCCCCGTTCCTGCCCCGGCCAAGACCAGAAGAGGGCCCGAAAGCGTCTGAACTACCTGTTGCTGACCTGAATTGAGCTGAATCTTTCTTTCCATCACCGGAACGCGTACTCCCTTTCGGTAACCGCTTTTTTATATCACACGGTCGGCCGCCGGCAAGGGGGAATCGGACGGGAAGACTCAGCGGGACAGGCGTACCAATGCCAGATAACGGTTAAAAATAGGATAATCCTCTGCCTGATCGCGATCGCAAACAAGAGGCAAAGCGGCTTCGTCGGCCGAGACGGCCCCGAACCGAATCCGCATCGAAGAACCGGGCGCCTCGCTCGACGACGGAACCGTTTCCGCCGAAACGGGACGAGGCGTCAAGAGAAGAGGAAAAGGGGTCGACACCGAGACTTCCGAGCTCGGTTCGGTAGAGTCGGGCTTTACCAACACCGCGTTCCCTTCCGGTTCGGGGAACGGAAACGAATCGGCGTCACTATCGTAGAGAGGATACTCGACGCGGCAGGGGGAAACATAACGACGCGGCGATTTCCGGGCTGCGGGGCCCTTCCCCCCGACCGGTCGCACGGAAGCCACCAGTGTGACAGGGCGGGCCGAACCCGCGTTGGCGGTGATCCCCTCATACTGTTTGGCGAGGATAAATTGTGAAAGCGGACGGGCCGAGAGGTCGGCCGAATCAATCCGCACCTCCACTTCCCCGGAAGAAGCCTCTTCCGGCACATTCTTCTCTCGAACTTCGTTCTGTTCCGAGGACATAACCCTTTAACCGAAAACCCTTCTACACCATCCCTCTCGGAATTATCGGCACCCCTTCCAAGAGGGGTTAAAACCGACACGATTATTCCGATTTTAACGGTAAAAAAGGCGGGAAAATCGGCGCAAGGATTATCTCCGGATCCGGGTCCGGCCCCAAATGCCGGAGACAATTTCCGCACCGGACACCAGACAAGGTCAGAATGACTCGACTGCCGTTTAAAGGGAAACGGTTATTCCTCTTCTATTGGGGATTCCCCGTTTTTGAAACTTTCTTCCGACCGCAACCTGATTCTCTGCATTTCCTCGGCTGTGCGAACGGTCGAGGGTAGCCAACAAAAGAGCAGGACAACGACAGAGCAGGCTACAACGAGGGTAATCGAGCTCGCCGATAGAACGAACATGGGCCTGAGATGGTCATGGAAAAGCCATGCAAATGCACCCCATGCATACATGGTCTTTTGATCCACTCCCACGGAAAGGCTTAAGTGCTGTCCTTGAAACACAAAAAAGAAAACCGCCATCGAGAAAGCCTGGATTACGAGGAATATTTGTAATATTATCCTGCATACATCGTATGCGCTCCAAAAGGCGTCAAAACCCGAGCCCTGAGGATCCCTTCGATGCCCCGTTCCTAAGGCCAAGCCATAAAGATACTTGACGGAAAAAACCGTGATGAAAATGTAAATAATGTTCGCGGCCCAATAAGTACACAGCCAGAGAGGCACGGTCAACCTCCCCTTGATCGGGAGGCGAGTATCGAACAACAGGAACGAGCAGCGAATCAAGCCGATGATTACGCACAGGGCAAAAAACACAATGGCGATATAAAGAAGAACACATTGTGTTATCCCGAGAATCCTATAAACATTCGGCACATCTTTATCCGTTACGAGTCGGAATAAAAGCAGATTTCTTCTTGAGATACCATCGGAAGGGGTCCGACCATTGGCCGACGGATGAAGATTCTCTGTTTCGTGTTCCGCCGGAGTTTTGGGGTGTCGTCCCGCAAAAATCGGCTGGAGGCTTTTGAACTCCTCGGCTCGGATTCTTTTCCCGTCGACCTCGAGTTGACTCGTTTCAGTGACCTGACCGGCTTCGGCCAGGCGGATGAGATCCTCTTCCGTGACCGGACCGATTTTTTCCTCGTTTCGCCCGTAATAGTAGATTTCCATAAAGACCTCTCTTATAGGAAGTTCCATAAACCCCAAAAACCCCAAACATTGCCAGATCCCCGGCGTATGACTTAAAACACCCTCCCAGCTACGGTAAAATGATATTCCACGCGTGAGCTTAGAGCCTATCCTAAAAACCTTGTTTTATTTCATGTTATCAATTTGCCCAAGGTAATAAAGGCACAGGCGAGATGAACCATGGCGATGTAATTCATCGGCTTCTTTTCCCATCGGATAAGAATACGTCGGAATCTATTCAGCCAGCTATGAGTTCGCTCGACAACCCAACGTCTGGCCTTTTGACCTGTCTTACGCTTGATGTCTTGCGCTTCCTCGCCCCGACTTCTCACATGAAGCGTGTACCCAAACTCGGCGGCAAGGTCCTTGATGTCATCCCCCACATAACCCGCGTCAAGACAAAGATGCTGGCGATGATACGCCTTGATCTCCGGGCGGGCGATAGGAATGCTTTCAAGCGTCGCGCGTGCCAATTTCACATCATGGCGATTGGCTCCATCCATAACAAAACCAAGCGGAATTCCGTTTTGATCGGTCAGCATACTCCGTTTAACCCCTGCTTTTCCGCGATCTGTCGGATTTCTCCCTGTCTTTTCCCCCCCCAAGCGGTGATTTCGTCATCGTTCCATCCATCGATTGCCACTTCCAACCAATACCGACTTTATCGTCATAGGCGAGGAGTCCAACCTCCCAAAGTTTTTGGAAGAAACCGGCTCTCGTCCATTGCTGGAATCGCAAATGAGCCGTTGAGGACGAACAGATCCCCGTCGCATTTAACGCATTCCACTGACAGCCTGTCTTGGCGACAAAAAGGATGGCGTCGAATACCTTTCGGTCATCGACTCGCGGCCGCCCTCTCCCGCGCGGATGATGGTTTTCACGAACGGGGATATACGGTTTTATCACTTCCCACATTTCGTCCGATACTTTATATGGATTCTGCATAATGCCTCCTTCATGTTATTCCATATTGTTTTTATCGGATCATTGCGCAGTTTTATTTGATTTTTAGGATAGGTTCT
>JBMNOP010000020.1:0-41177 GCA_050943135.1 Thermoguttaceae bacterium
GCCGCTGTTCCAGTTGCCGCCCCCACCGCCGCCGAACTGGTTGTTATTCCCGCCGCTGTTCCAGTTGCCGCCCCCACCGCCGCCGAACTGGTTATTATTTCCGCCGCCGCTGTTCCAGTTGCCACCCCCGCCGCCGCCGAACTGGTTGTTATTTCCGCCGCCGCTGTTCCAGTTGCCGCCCCCACCGCCGCCGAACTGGTTGTTATTCCCGCCGCCGCTGTTCCAGTTGCCACCCCCGCCGCCGCCGAACTGGTTGTTATTTCCACCGCCGCTGTTCCAGTTGCCACCCCCGCCGCCGAACTGGTTGTTATTCCCACCGCCGCTATTGTTGTTCCGCTCGTCACGCGGATCCCAACTGATGACATCGTCTTGGGTGCCGTCTATACCGTCCGGTCCTGCCGACCAGATCGCCGGCCGGGTACCGTCGCCGCGGTTCGTCGGCCATTCGTAGCGGTACGAGTTCCCCCATTGATCGAGCGGGATTTCCTTGAACTTATCGAAGTAGCTCATCAACCTCCTCGGGGGTTGTCTGACCTGATTCTGCGGATTGTAGTTCGGATTCTGCTGGTTGTAGTTCTGGTAATTATTCTGGTTGTTGAAGTTGTTATTGTTCGGATTATTGAAGTTGTTCTGGCTGTTGTTCGGCCCGCTGAAGTTACCGGGGTTGTTGTTGAAGTTCTGGTTGTTATTTGGTCCGTTGAAGTTACCGGGGTTATTGTTGAAGTTGTTCTGGTTGTCGCTCGGCCCGCTGACATTACCGGGGTTATTGTTGCTTTCACCGGTGCCCTCCCCTTCGGAATTTTCTGGGTTGAACTCCTGTTGGAAGGTTTGGGTCACGTCACTCCGCTGGTAATTGTTCTGATCGAACCCATTGTTACCGTTGGGGTTGTTGCCGAAGTTCTGGTTGTTGTTCGGTCCGTTGAAGTTACCGGGGTTGTTATTGAAGTTCTGGTTGTTGTTCGGTCCGTTGAAGCCTCCGGGGTTATTGTTGAAGTTGTTCTGATAATTACCGTTATTCTGGTAATTACCGCTATTGCCGTAGATTCCGGGGTTGTTGATCTTCCCGAGAAGGATTTCGAGACCCTCTTCTTGGTAGGGGTAACGTCCGTTTTCGATACGGAAACGTTCACAACCGTCTAACAGATCGGCGATCTGCAGCTGGGTCGATTTGATTTTGGCGCTTTGCCAAGAACTCATGACCGAGGTGCCGATGATGCCGAGGATAACAACCAAAATCGCCAGCACGATCAACAGTTCCATCAGCGTAAAGCCTTTTCGCATTGAGGGGCGCGGGAGGAAACGATCGAACGCCATCATATTCATAATCTCCTTATACGGGGGAACAGACGATTTCACGGAACCGTCCTTTCCGACTCTCATTCTGCGTTTGACTCACACATTCTAACACGGCTTTCGTAAAATTTCAAGATATTTCCACAAGTACGGGTGAAATTTTCTTTGGCGTCTGAATCGGCAAATATTTCTCTTTTTTGGGGGAACGGGCTTTTCCGCCGGGCGCGGAAGGATCTCGGTCCTCAGATATTTTCCGTCATCTTGAAGACCGGTAGTAGGAGCCCGATGATGATGAAAAACACTCCCCCTGCCAAGGAAAGGAGCATCATCGGCTCCAGAAGGCTGACCAGAACATCGAGTTTCTTGGCGATCTCCCTTTCGATGCTGTCGGCAATGTTGACCAAAACGGTCTCGAGCGAGTTCGACTCTTCGGCCACGGTGATCATTGCCATCACTTGCGGCGGAAGGAGATCGGACTCGGCCAGCGGTTTCGAGAGGGGTTCCCCCGACGAGACGGAATCGGCCGACTTTTCGATGGCTTCTTCCAACAGAGTGTTTCCGGTGGAACGGCTGCTGATTTCGAGTGCGCGAAGGATCGGAACGCCATTTTCGAGGAGCGTCCCGAGTACACGACAGAAACGCGAAACGGCCGAACCGAGTACGATCGGCCCGAGAAGCGGAATCTTCAACTTCCAGCGATCGAAAAGACGGCGCCCTCCTTTGGTCATCGTCAGGAATCGCAGATACACCGCAAGAGCGCCCAGAGCGATCAAAATGTAGAAACCGTACTTCCCCACGATCCTTTTCAATCCCAAAAGGACGACGGTTGCCCCGGGCAGTTGCCCGTCGTTATCGAGTATCGAGTCGAAAATCGGTTGGAACTTCGGAACGAAAAAGACCATCAGCACAGTCAAGACGATCACTCCGACCACGCAGAGGATCGTCGGGTAGATCATGGCACTGATGATTTTCCCTTTCAGTTCGGCCTGTTGTTCCATAAAGCGGGCGGTTCGTTTCAGGGAATCTTCCAAAAACGCCCCTTCCGTTCCTGCCTGAATGATGCTCAGAGTCAGGTCGTTAAAGATTTTGGGATGGGCGGCAAAGGCCACATCGATACCTTCCCCTTCCGAGACCCGTTCGTAGATATCACCGATTACCTCTTTCAGTGTGGGGTTCTGTTCCTGTTTCTCGAGTACCTGGAAGGCGGCCAAGACCGGAACCCCGTTATTCAACAGTTCGGCCAACTGCTGAAGGAACGCGGCAACGACGCTGTCGGGGGGACGGCGCGCAAACCACTTTCCAAGGTCGATTTCCCCTTTATTAACGTCCTCGACCGAGATCGGATAGAGATTTTGCCTCGCGAGAATGTCAAGCACATCCTTTTTGGTGTTCGCGGCTATTTGCCCCGACACCTCTTTTCCACTCTTGTTTCGCGCCTTGTAGTTGAAGTCGGGCATGATATTTCGGTCAGCCGCTTATTCGTTGGGAAGTCCGTTCTTTTCGAGATACGTACGCACCTCTTCGGGTGTTATCAAGCCGTCGCTGTTGGCATCGAGTTTTCCGAAAAAGGCCGTGGAATCGAGCGAGAGTGTCGGCGCGAATTCCCGCAACGAGAGCTGGCCGTCACCGTCGGCGTCCCGAACCAGGAACCAGCGTGGAACACCTTCGAGTGCGCTGGGCGAAGGAGCGTATTCTCGCACTGTTGTGGCCGAGGCGCCTGTTTCTTTGGTAACCACATCGAACATTTGCGGCTGTTCTTCGGTTCCGGCTCCCTTGTCGGCATCGGCCGATATCGTTGCAAGCTCTTCCGGGCTGATATCCGAAGGGAGTTTGTCGACATCGACCGACTCTTCATCATCGGGTTTCTGTTTCCGTATCGGGCCCGAGAGAGGATGAATCAGGATCGGCCCGTCGGTTTTCAGAACTTTTTGCGTGGCGCTCAGACGGCGCGGGGGAACCGGGTGGGAGATTGTGCGGTCTTTGGCGTAAGCGGCCAGGTGATAAAGAAGTTCGTGATTTTCGAGAACCAGGTCGCCGTTGAGATCGTAGGCCTGGGGCTTTCCCGGCATCTTCTCCCACTCGTTGCGTTGGAGTTTTCCGTCGCGGTTCAGGTCATATTTTTCAACAACATGACCGGCATAGCGGCGGATGAAGAGCGAAGTGTTCGGAACCCCCTCGGCGTCGCGCCGATTTTTCGTGATTGGGTCGATTTCGTCGCCGATCGCGTCCTCGGCGTACCCCTCGGGAAGGATCGGAACGGAATCTTTCAGCCGACGCGTCAGGAACGCGGCCGGGTCCGTCAAATCTTCCGACTTCTCGGGATTGACCGCTATGGCAATGCTTCCGGTCTGATTCGGGGCCTGCGAAAGGGCAGTATCGTAGGCTTTCTGAATTTGCGCGGCATGGGCGGGGGAGAGCTTATGAACATCTTGCATCTGTTCCAAAATCAGGGAGAGCTCCGCCTGGTTTGTCACAACGACCGGTTCGGAAGCATCTCTTTCCCGAGGTTCGGAGATCAACAGGTCAACCGCTTGAACGGGAACTCCCGGAAGTTGTGGCATTTTCCGTTGCCGATTTGGTGAAAGGCGCGCGACGGCTGCGGCCAATTCTGCGTCTCTGTCGCTCTCCCCGTCGGCCAAGACGGCCGGTATGGTCGATCCCGGCAGTAGGGCGATCAGCAGACCGGGGACCAGGACCGTCAGGAAGAAAAGAGCGGATACACGGAGATTTTTCATTTTCTACCTTTTCTGAGGTCGTCCGAGCGATTTTGCAAACGGTTCGGGGCCGATCCGAACAGATTCCCCGGTGTGTGCCGGTCGGAAAAACGATACCTCCGACAACACGTATTATATCACAATTTAACCAAATTTTCTCCACCCGTCCGATTTAGGCGCAAAAGGCAAGTCAGGGAAGAAGACAAATTTAAGCGTTTCCACTTGAGTTTTATCGGATCTCTCCTTAAAATGAGGTCCATAGTGCTATAATTTCCAAGAACGGAGTTCTCCTGTTTGGGGGGATCCGATCGACGAAGTCCTGTGAGGGGACAGTTAAGAATATGGCGATCCTGTTTGTAGAGAAAAATTCCGGACCCGAATCGCTCAATTCGGTTCAGATGCATATTGCTCGTGAGGCACTCGAAGGTGATGGACGGTTGACTCCCGTTCTGAACCAGCTTGGGGTCAAAACCGAAGAGGAAGCGCTCCACCTCATTGCCCGCAAGCTTGGAATGCCGATGGTCGATTTGGCCAAGTCGGAGGTTTCCGACGACGTCCTTTCCGGATTTCCCGTCAAAGCGGTTCACCGTTACGGTATTTTCCCGATCGGCCGAGACGAGTCCGGCTCGCTCCTGATCGCGACCTGCAATCCGTTCGATGTAGAGCCAATTGATGCCTTGGCCGCGAGTCTCGGCAAACCGGCGATTCCGGTCGTGGCGCTTCCCGCCGAACTGGCCAAGCTGATCAAAAGCCGATTCGGAGTCGGTGCCGAGACGATCGACGGGTTGTTGGCCCAGGCCGATGAAGAAGGAGGGGTGGAGGTCCTCGACGAGATCGATTGGGATCAATCCTCCGACGCCGCCATGGCACAAGAAGCCTCGGTGGTCCGCCTGGTCAACGACATCCTGACCGAAGCGGTCGAATCGGGAACGAGCGATATCCACATCGAGGCACAAGAGTCGGGCATCAAAATTCGCTACCGTATCGACGGCGTTTTACAGACGCAACCGATGCCTCCGGAGATCAACCGCTTTCAGTCGGCGATCGTCAGCCGCCTCAAAATCATGGCACGTCTGAACATTGCCGAAAAGCGAATCCCGCAAGACGGTCGTATCAAAATCCGTGTCGCCGACCGTGCCGTCGATATTCGTCTTTCGATCATCCCGATGCTTCACGGCGAAGGGATTGTTATGCGTATTCTCGACAAAGACCGAATGAACTTTACCCTCCGTGGGATTGGTATGGACGAGGATATCTACAAGGCGTTCGGCGGCCTGATCACGTTGCCGCACGGGATCATCCTTGTGACCGGCCCGACGGGGAGCGGAAAGACGACGACCCTTTACAGCGCGCTCAACGAAATCAAGAGTGACGATGTCAAAATCATCACGACCGAAGACCCGATTGAATACCAGCTCGACGGCATTAATCAGATTCAGGTTCATACCAAGGTTGGGCTGACGTTCGACGCAAGCCTCCGCGCCATCTTGCGTCACGACCCCGATGTTGTCCTTGTCGGGGAAATTCGTGACTTCGAAACGGCCGAGAATGCAATCCAAGCCTCTTTGACCGGCCATTTGGTTTTCAGTACCCTTCATACCAACGATGCCGCCGGGGCGTATACCCGCATGATCGACATGGGTGTCGAACCGTTTCTCGTTTCGACGACGGTCGAAGGGGTGATGGCTCAGCGACTGGTACGCCGTCTCTGTCCCCACTGTAAAGAACCGTATGTCCCAACCGCGGCAGAGGTGCCGAGCGATTTTCCGCTCGAGCACCTTCACGACTCGAAAGGGGATATTTTTCGGCCGGTCGGGTGTCGGGAATGTCGCCAGACCGGCTATTCCGGTCGTGCCGCGCTCTACGAGCTGTTGATACCCACCGATGAAATTCGTCGTTTGGCGGGTCAGAAGGCACCGTCGAACGAGATCAAAAAACTTGCCCGCGCCAGCGGGATGGATACCCTGCGCGACAACGGCTGGAAAAAGGTCCTTAACGGGTTCACTTCGATCGACGAGGTTGTCCGAACGGCCAAGATGGACTGACCCGCACCTCAACCCGGGAATCCGCCATACCGACCGGGAACTGTTGTGGTTTACCGGAAAATCATATCAATCGAAGCGAGTCGAAATGAGTCTATCCCCGATAACCCGCCTGACACTTGTCGTTCCTGCGCTTTTGGCGTTGGCGGGGGCGCTCGCTCGGGTCGACCCCGACCGGCCGATTCGGGTTGGGTCGCCTTTGCAAACAGCTGCGCTTGAAAAAAGGGCCGAAGCATACTTACGGCAGACCGCGCAGATCCTCGGAACCCGTTTTCACGAGGATTTTTACCGTTCGGCGGTTCAGACGCTCCTTTCCCGCCCGTTGACACCCCCCACCCGGGAAGAGGCGTCCTCGCGCGAGTGTTTCGCCCTTCTCGATGCCGGGCAAGATGCCGGGCTGGCCGAGGCGCTTGCCTTCCTTGACGAGATCGAACGGGGCGAGGTCTCTCTGCCTACCGATGTCTTCTACGCCAAGGGGTGTCCGGCCAACGCATTTGCCGACCGGCTCGCCTTCGGTCCCGTTCGCCTCTCGTTTTCGGCACGTGTCGGGTTATGGACCGAAGCCGCAATGCCGTTCTCCGGATGGCTGGGGGTTTTCCTTTCGTTGATCGCTCTCCCGGCGGCTTCACTTCCCACATCTCCGCTCGGAGCTGTAGCCGGCGCGGGGGCGGCGGCGCTTCACGAGTTTTTCGACAGATTGGCAAACCGGCTGTTCTTCTTGGTTCTTTCCCCGTCCGCAATCCTTTCGGCCGTGCGTATCGGGGGGTATCCTTTCCTCGCCCATACAACGATCGACGAAAAAAAAATCACGGTTCTTCGGTGTTGAGACTTTCCGAAAATGTGTGAAATTTCTGTCTACGGAGCGGATTATTATCCCCTCGTTGTTACACACTTTCGGAGGTTAAACGTTTGTGAGAACCATGGTGATTCCCTTTAAAAAAATCAGAGCCCCGCAACGTGGCTTTACCCTGGTCGAACTTCTGGTGGTCATCGCGATCATCGGGATTCTGATCGGTCTGCTCCTTCCGGCCGTACAGTCGGCACGCGAGGCGGCACGGCGAATGAAATGCATGAACAATGTCAAGCAGATCGTCTTGGCCTTTCACTCGTTTCATGACGCCAACGGTGCGCTTCCGCCGGAATGTGTACTCGATACCGCAAACCAAACAAGCGACGGCTACGGTATCCTGACCAAGGTGCTCCCCTATATCGAGCAGGTAAACGTCTACGACAATGTCGACTTCTCCAAGAACTACGAAGAAAACGAAGGGGACGAAAACTACGACGGCGTCGAAGATCTGGCCAAGGTACGAGTCCCCTCGTTTCTCTGCCCGAGCTGTTCTAACGAGCAGTCGAGCATGAAAAAGTACAACCAGGAACTCGACTGCTGGACGTCGCACTACTACGGAATTTCCGGCGCAGTCGGCCAAAAGACGAGTTCGACCGAATACCATGTCATCCGTACCAAAGAAGAGAACACCGGCTACTACGGAGTGAGTGGCGGCCCATGCGCCGACAACGGCGTTTTCTTCGAGAACAGGGGGGTTCGGTTTGCCGATATTACCGACGGGCTTTCGAATACCTTCGGGATCGGGGAAATCGCCGACAGCGATTACGAAGGTTACTTTGCCTGGATTCGGGGCGGTTACTACTATTACGGGCCGGTGATTTATGTCAGTTCCAAGAACGTGGAATGGGAACTGAACGCGATCAAAAACAGGAGCGACGAAAATCACGAGCAGTATACCACCTTTTACAGTTCCGGAGCGTTTTCGAGTCATCATCCCGGTGGGGTGATGTTCGGAATGATGGATGGCAGCGTTCGATTCGTGAGCGAAGGGATAGAAAAGAAAACCCTTCTGGGGGCGGCCAGTCGCAAGGGGCGCGAACCGGTGTCCCTCTAAACCGCAACACCCTCTATTTGGAAACAGTATTCGGAGAATGAAAATGTACCGATTTGTCCGTATCCTTATCGGTGCCGTGATGTTGCTTCTTTCCGGCGCGATTTTTGCCGACAATGTCGAGACCGAGGTAAGAGTCTCCGGTCATCCGACGGCCGAAGAGCGCGCGGCCTGGGAAAAGACGCGCCTCGAGATGATCTCGTTCGGCGCGGAATATTTGCGGCATACACAGGAGGGTTCGGGCGGCTGGACGACCGAAAGAGGAATCGGCCCTTCGTTGATCGCCCTGATCGGGCTGCTTCGGACCGGCCACCCGATCGACGAGCCGACCGTTGAACGCGGTCTGCAGTTCGTTTTGCGCGCTGTTCAGGCCGATGGAGGAATCTATACCCCGGGCGGCCACATTCCTATCTACGAATCGTGTTTGGCGCTCACCTGTTTTGCCTGCGCGAAACAGGTTTCCGGCACCGATCGATACGACGAAATCTTAAACCGCGGCGAGGAGTTTCTCCGAAATCAACAGTATTCCGAAGAGAATGATACTTCTCCGGACGAGAAAGCTTACGGCGGTCTCGGTTATGGGAAGAACTCCCGCCCCGACCTTTCGAACACGCAGTTTTTCGTTGACACGTTACGTGACCTCGGAGCCGACTTTAACGACGAGGCGATTCAGCGTGCCGTTGTCTTTGTCTCGCGTTGCCAGAACCTTCCTCCCGAAGGGGAAAATATCACGAAAAATAGTGCCGAAGAAGACTCCGGCGAAGCCTCCCTTACGGGATCCGAGGATTTCGGTGGCTTCTTCTACACCTGCATGTCCGACGAAAACCCGGCGGGCCAAGGAGCGTCCGGCGGTCTGCGCAGTTACGGCAGTATTACCTATGCCGGGCTTAAAAGCCTGATTTACGCGGGTCTGACCGAGTCGGACCCGCGTGTGGCGGCGGCCTCGGAATGGATCCGAAAGAACTATTCCACAACCCGCAATCCCGGTCTGGGTCTTCGCGGCCTTTATTACTACTATCACACGATGTCGCGAACGATGGACGTGCTCGGAAGCGAACTTTTTACCGACGGGGCGGGAGTCGAGCATTTCTGGAAAGGGGAATTGGTCGAAGTCTTCGCGCGGCGGCAGCGTCCCGACGGCTCGTGGGTCAACAGCAATCCGATGTGGTTCGAGTCAGACCCGAACCTTGTCACCGGTTACGCCCTGATCGTCCTCTCCTACTGTGGACTTTAACGGAGCGCGTTTCGGTTCGGCACCGTCCCTTCGCAAAGCGCGGGGTCGCAAAACAAGAAGCTCTTGGAATTTCCGGCCGAATCGAAACGATAAACAAATCTCGGAAATTTCAAGTCGTGGTCATAATGCAGAAATGAAACGAAGAGAATTATTGGTGTTGGGCGGAACGGCTCTGGGAACGTTATTTACCGCGAATTTGCCGAATGCGTCGGCCGAAGAAACCTCTTCGACCTGGACGTACGAGCCACTCAATAGCGCCCAGGTCGCTCAGCGAGCGTACGACCTCTACGCCGAAGGGGGTTGTATGTATGCCGCGTTCCGTTCGATCGTCGAGCAGGTGGGGCTTCGGCGGGTCGAAAAGCACCCGCTCGAAGAGGCGCGATGGAAGGGATTCCCCTACCGCATGATGACCTACGGCAAAGGGGGCCTGCAAGACTACGGTTCGCTCTGCGGAATTTTGAACGGGTGCGCCGCGGCAATCGCCCTATTCGTCACCGACCGCGAAGACGCCGCGTCCCTGACCCACGCGCTGTTTCATTTCTATGAAGACACCCTACTGCCGATCTTCGTTCCCGCCTCGGATGAGTTCGGCGAGATTCCGCAATCCCTTTCCGAGTCGGAACTCTGTCACGTTTCGGTTTCGCGTTGGACCACCAAAGCCAACGAAACCATCGATTCGCCTCGTCGTAAAGAGCGGTGTAAGAGGCTGGCCGGCGACGTGGTCGCCAAGGCGGTGGAACTGATGAATTACTATTTCGAAACCGGGGAATGTCCTGCCGAGGAAGACCCCGAAACCGCGGCCGCCTGGGGGGGAGCCCCGGCGGTCCTGGGCGAGCCGCCGGTCGACGGTGTCTCGGGGTACAGTCCCGAAGGAGAGCGACCGCGTGTCAACGTCAAGATGAACTGCACCCTCTGTCACACCGACCCGGCTTCCGAACAGAGCAAATGATCGAAAGGGTGGGTAACCCTTTTGCCGCGCCGCCGGCGGCACGGCATCCCCGGAACGCCTCAGAATATCTTTCCGGGGTTCATAATCCCGTTTGGGTCAATCGCCTTTTTGATTGCCCGAAGTGTATCGAGGAACTCTTTCGAGACAACCTCTTTCATATAGGGTCTGCGTTTACACCCGATACCGTGCTCGCCCGAGATCCGGCCTCCCAGGCGCGTGACCTCGGCGTAGAGTTCCCGCAGGATGACGGGAAGGGTCGCGTCCCACTCGGCGTCGGACCATTCGGCCGGTGCGCAGATGCGGCTGTGCACGTTTCCGTCTCCGGCATGGCCGTAGCACGGGATGACCAACTTATATTTCTTCGCCAGTTCCCGGCATTTGGAAACCACCGCGGGAATCGAGGCGTACGGAACAACGATGTCTTCCCCCGACTGCCGCGGAAACGCCAGACTGAATGCCTCGGGAATCGAACGGCGGATCTTCCAAATCCGTTCCGATTCGGCTTTGGTATCGGCCACGTAAATTTCCTTGGCTCCCTCTTGTCGCAGACAGACGCCGAGTGCCTCGCATTGATCGGCAAGCTTCTCCGGGTCGTTCCCATCGACCGAGACCAAGAGAACCGCCCCGACATCCTGAAACGGGAGCGTTTCGTTCAGGTAGCGACACCCTTGCCGAAACGCTGTGCCGTCCATAAACTCGATCGAAACCGGCGTGATGCCCGAACCGGTGATCATGGCCGGAACGCTGGCCGCGGCCTGATCTTGTGTCGGAAAGAGGGCCAACAGATCGTGCTGAAACCGCGGACGCGGAATCACCTTGAGGATGATTTTGGTGAAGATACCGAGCGTCCCCTCCGACCCGGTCATCAGCGGAATCAGATTGTACCCCGTAACGTCTTTGAGAAGTTTTCCGCCGAGCTTGAGAAGTCTGCCGTCCGGCAAAACGACGTCGAGCCCGAGTACGTAGCGAACGGTGACGCCGTATTTCACGGCTTTTCCACCCCCGGCGTTTTCGGCAACGTTCCCCCCGATCTGGCTCATCTCGACACTCATCGGATATCCGGCGTAAAGGAGCCCATACGGCTTCAAGTACTCGTTGATATCGTTGGTGATCACCCCCGGCTCGACGGTAATCGTCATATTCGCGGTATCGAGTTCCAGAATCTTATTGAGTCGGTCGAGTGCCACAACAATTCCGCCGAAGACCGGCACCGCGCCCCCCGAGAGACCCGAACCGGCCCCTCGCGGGGTGACGGGGATCAGGTGCGTATTTGCGAGGCGCACAATCGCCGCGACTTCGTCGGCCGAACCCGGCCTGACGACCGCCTCGGGGAGACACCGGTAACGCGTTCCGGGGATCTCGTCGCGCGAGTACGGCTCTAACCGCGGCGGATCGTTATAAATCACATGGGAAGCGCCGCAAAGCGCGACGAGTTCTTTGACGATTTCGTCTGTTACGGGATGATATTCCATGGTTTGATTCTGCCTCTATCCGTTATGCGTTACTTCCCTCTCGTCTCGTCGAGCCGTTCGATCCAACGGGGAACGACTTCGAACAGATCGCCGACGATTCCCAGGTCGGCTGTCTGAAAGATCGGCGCATCCGGATCGGAGTTGACCGCGATAATCTTTTTGGCGGTTTGCATCCCCGCCAGGTGTTGCACCGTGCCCGAAATTCCAAGGGCCACGTAAAGGTCGGGGACGACCGTCTTTCCGGAAAGCCCGACCTGGGCCGAGTGGGGGAGCCATCCCCGATCGACGACCTCGCGACTTGCGCCGAGCGCAGCGCCGAGCCGTTCGGCCAGACGGCGGGCAAGTTCAATATTCGCTTCCCGCTTGATCCCTTTACCGACCGATACGATCCGTTTGGCCTCTGCCAACCCTTCGCTTGTTTCGAGTCGTCGTCGCGAGAATGTCTGCACCATGCCGGGCGAGAGAGTTTCCGAGAACGGAAGACGGACGATTCTTCCCGGCGTCACGTGTTGCGGCGGGATCTGCGGCGCCGAATGGGGGCGAACCGTTGCCATTTGCGGCTTGTGCCCCGGCGTTTTGATCACCGCCATCACGTTTCCTCCGATGGCCGGACGTGTTTGCAGAAGGAGCCCTGTTTCCGACTCGACGGTCAGCGAGGTGCAGTCGGCCGTTAGGCCCGTTTTGAGGAGCATTGCCGTATACGGGAAGAGGGTGCGCCCCAAAAGGGTGGCTGATCCGAGGAGAACATCGGGTCGGGTCTTTTCGCAATACGATTTCAGGAGTGTGGCATAGGTCGCGATATCGGCAGGGTCGAGGCGTACATCTTCCCAGACGGTAACGTTCCCGGCCCCGGAACGGGCCAGACGTTCCGGCTCGGCGGGGTCGACCTTCTGGGAAATAATCAGGGCGGTGATTTTTTCGGGCGCGGTAAGCGAAAGTGACCACGAAAGGAGTTCCCATCCCCCCTCGGTTATCTTTCCTTCGGCGGTTTCGGCAAAGAAGACGACGTTCATTTGGCGCTTCCTCCCCGAACAACAGAAAGGAACGCTTCCGTGGCCCGGTCGAGTGAGGCGGTATCGGAAACCGCGAGAATTTTTCCCCGGCGTACGACTTTCGGATGGAGTACCTTTACCACCTGTGTCGGCGAGGCGTTCAGACCGACCGCGTCGGGCGCAAGGCCCAATTCCGTGGCCGAAAGAATGGTGAGCGGCTCGCGACGGGCCCATGTTTTTCTTTCGAGGGTCGGCAGGTTCGCCTGCCCGATCCCCTTGGCGGTCGAGACCAACGCAGGAAGCCGGAATCGAATCGTCTCGTGGCTCATTTCGGAAGAGCGTAAGACCTCAAAGAGTCCCTCGTCGACCCGCGTAAGTGCCTCGGCGCCGGTAACGACCGGCAGACCGAGCCGTGCGGCAATCTCCGGCCCGACCTGACCTGTTTCCCCATCCGAGGCGCGCAGGCCGGTCAGGATAAGGTCGAACGGTCCAAATTTCTCGAGGGCGGCGGCCAAAATTCGGGCCGTGACATATGTATCGCTTCCGGCACAGGCAGGGTCGCAAATCAGAATCCCCCGAGCGGCGCCGAGCGCCAGCGCCTGGCGGAGCGTCCGCTGCGCTGCGGTCGGCCCCATTGTCAGGGCGGTGACCGTGGCCCGCGGCACTTCTTCGGTAAGACGCGCCGCTGCGCCGAGCGCGCAAAGGTCGAGTGGGTTGGTTACCGCGTCGGCCGGGTCGCGCAGGAGTGTTCCCGTTTCAGCGTCGAGTCTAACCGACTGAGAGTCGGGAACCTGTTTTAAAAGGACGGCGATTTTCATGGCATTATCGGTAGATGTCTTGGTTCAGTTCCCCTCGGGAATCCGCGCTCCCCATACTCTTTCCGGTCTCGCTTTCATTGTACCGTCGAAAGCGCATTCTCCAATAGAAAACACCCTTTTCGTCCGTTCCGAATTTTGGTTCCGACTTGTTACAAGGGTTCTTTTGTTCCAAAATTCGATTTTCAAAAACGGGAGGCCCCGGCAAAGACGTTACAACGAAGATGTTAAAGCGGATTTGTTATTGGTAATCTCGTTTCCTCTGTCGGAGTGATTCTCTATGCCGCGGCCGGGTCTCTGCGAGCGAGTCATTAACGAGGAACGTCTCGGTGAAATCAAAAATGCGCAGGGGCAACGCGTCGAGAACGAGCCGACCGATAAGGCGCAGATCCCACGCGTCCCGGCAAGACCTTTTTATCTGACCTCGGTCATCGAAAAGGGTTTTCCCGCCCTGAAGAGGCTGACATCCCGCGGCATCTCGAATTGGCCAACAAGATCGTTTCGGTGACTACCGAGCTCACCGGAGAGAGCGAATTCGACGGCCTTTCGGTTGCCCGGCGGCCCGAGCTCCTTTCGGAGGCCATCAAAAAAAAGACCAACCTGCTTGATGGTCAAATGAGAAGTGTTCCGGCATGCGTCCGCTTGCCAAGAACCACAAAAAGCCGCGAAAAAAAGGAAATCTTCTTTTCGCGGCTTTTGGTAATCGGGGCAACTGGATTCGAACCAGCGACCTTTTGACCCCCAGTCAAACGCGCTAAACCAGACTGCGCCATGCCCCGATTGGTTGGGATGACATCTCGGGAGTACCCCACCTGTTCAAAGGCGATTTGTAGCCCCCCGAACGCCGGGCTGATTGTAACAGCTTATCGAAGAAGATCAAGGGGGAGCCTCAAACGATAACGACCGCTTTCATCCCCGGCGCCTCTTCCAGAGAGAGTCTCAGACGGTACGCCTCTTTCCCGGCGGGAAGTAGCCCGGCATCTTCGAGTCCTCCAAGGAAACGGCGGGCCAGAAAGAGTACGATCATTTCGGCTGATCCGTTCCCCGCGTCGAGAAGAATAACCTCATTCTGATTCAGCTTGTGGCATGCCGGTGTTGTTTTTCCCGATTTAGACGACGCGGTCTCGAATGTGGCTTCGAGCAGATCACCTTTTCTGCGTACGGTGACCCCTTGCTGGTGAAGGGCCAGAAAGAGTTTTCCCCGACATTCGTCGAGAATCTCCGAGAGAACCCGGTGTGCCGCGTGAAAGTCGAGAAGGAGCGACTCTTTATTGAGCGGTCCGGTGATTTCGGCTGTCACGCGAAAGCGGTGAGTGTGGATCGGCTCGACTGCGAGTCCCTTTTCCCCAAACCGAAGTGTGATAAAATGGCTTGCGTCAAAGGAGAGCTCCTCTCCTTCGAGTCGGACAGAAAATTCGGGGGATCGCATAGAGTTCTCTTTTCTCCTCGAAAGCAGGGAAGGGGGATAATATGGAAAGTCCTCGAACGGGGCGGGTCCTGCATCTTCGTTATTGTAAATCGGCGGATGTGCCGGTTCAACCCGTGGGCTCGCTTCCTTACGTAGCTTTCTGTCGCAAGAACGATTTCCGACCGACCGAATCGATCCACGAGCCACCGAGATGACGAGCGAGCGAGATCTCCTTTTGATGCGCGAAGCGATAGCCGAGGCCCGTCTCGCGGCCGAAGAGGGAGAAGTGCCGATCGGTGCGGTCGTTGTTCGCTCCGGTAAGGTGATCGCCAAGGCGCATAATCGAAAAGAGTCCGATCGCGACCCGACCGCCCATGCCGAGATTCTTGCCATTCGGCGTGCCGCGGCCCTCTATCCTTCCTGGCGAATCGAAGATGCCGAACTTTTCGTTACGATGGAACCGTGTCCGATGTGCGCCGGGGCAATCCTTTCGGCCCGGATCGGGCGCGTTGTTTACGGTACGCCCGACCACAAGGCCGGGGCGGTTCGTACCCTCTACAGACTTTTGGAAGATGCACGTCTGAACCATCTTTGCGAGGTCGTGCCGAACGTCCTTGCGGCCGAATGTCATGAACTCCTTCAAGAATTCTTCCGCAAACAGCGTGCTCAGGGGAAGAAATAGAGTTGAAGAAACCACGCGAGAAGAGGAAGACATGGCGGCGAGGGGCAAGGGGCCGGTAAGAATTAAGTGGAGAATTCCCCGGAGACGGTCCGCAGAAGATACAAATTTCGGTAGAAAACCACTATCGGCCGCTTGTCGCCTTTTCCGGTAAGGCGCGGAGTTTTTCGGAGTCACCTTTTTGCGCGATACGGCTTTTCAATAAGTAACTTTAAGGAATTTGCGCGCTTTTTGACGGTGTTTCCAAAAGCTTCCTTTCAGGAGACATCCGGATTTTCCTTGGAAAAAACGTGAAAAAAAGGTTCGCATTTTTTTTCGTCGCAGAGAGTTTTTTTCGCTGTTCCGCTGATTTTTTAGTCGAATCGAAAAAAATTCCAAAGAAATTTAAAAAATTTCTCTCTCTCTAACCCCTTTATTCCAAGCGATTTCGAGAAATCGTCCGAAAATTTTCCGAAAATTTCCCTGAAGGCCGTTGACTTAATTTTTTTCGGCGTTTATACTTACGCGGATCTTGGAGTTTTCTCTTGAACCCGAGTACAACTACCTAAGGTGCGGCAAAGTTTCAGGTCGGGCCTTCTCTCGGGGGAAAGTTAAGAAACCCAACCGAAAACGCGATAAGTTTTTTTAATAGCATTAACCCCGAATTATCTTAGAGAAAGGAGAGTGCAAAATGATTCGTAATGTTTTTGACGCGATTTTGGAAACTGGTCATGATGAAAATTTCGAGCCTGTCGTCACAGAAGAGTTCTGCCCGACCGATGCTCCCGCCGGTTCTTCCGCTAAGGTAGAGGTCCTTTCCGAGCGCATTCGAAAAGGTCTGCCCCTTTGGCATCCGGAAGATCGTGTTTCGTTCAGCACCGCAACATCAAGCATTTTACGTTTTCGCAATTGACCAATTTCCCGTTGGCTGAATTCATTCCCCTACCGTAAATAGGAGACAGTCGTTTATGGGAAACATCGACAACAACAACTGAGAGGTAATCGCGGGCAGTATTTGCCGGAGATTGCCTCTCGCTTTGTTTAATCTCTTGTTTTTCCGATGTCCTTCCCCTCTTTCTCTTCCCCTTGTAGCTTCCTTATCGAGTTGACCCCGTCGATTCGATACCCGACTTTCCGGCGGTACCCCTTCCGCCAGAGAAACAGACGCTGATGACAACCCCGAGTCTTCCTTTCCGCCCGACGGCGTCCGTTGCTGTTCTGAAAGAGCGAGCTCTCCTTTTGAACCGGTTGCGTCGCTTCTTTGACGAGCGCGGCTTTTTTGAGGTCCAAACCCCTGTTCTCTCGCGCGACGTTTTGCTCGACCGCTATATCGAACCGCTTTCCGTCGCAATCGGCCGTGAGACGTTCTACCTTCAAACCTCGCCCGAATTCGCTCTCAAGCGCATTCTGGCCTCCGGCAGCGGCCCGATTTACGAGATTACCCCCGCCTTCCGGCAGGGAGACCGCGGCCCGCTCCACAACGTGGAGTTCACTCTTTTGGAATGGTATCGTAGCGGCGACGGTTATGCCGAGGGAATCGCGCTGCTCGGCGAGCTGGCCGACACTTTTCTTCCTTCCGCCGGGGCGAAAACCGTCTGCCGTTCGTTCGGCGCCCTCTTTCTTGCCGCGACGGGAATCAATCCGCACGGCGCCACGGCCGAGGAACTCCGACGGGTGGCCGACCGGCTTGCGCCCGGCTATCCCGAAAGTTATGTCACGGGCGACCCACCCGCCGCGCCCGACGACTGGATCGATTACCTCTTTGAAGAGAAAGTTCAGCCAAGCCTGGGCGCGGAATCGCCGATCATTCTTTGCGACTACCCGGTCAGTCAGTCGCAACTGGCCGAAATCGGTGCGCCGCTCGATCCCGATGGGGGCGCTTCTTCCGTGACCCATCGCTTTGAACTCTTTGCCAAGGGGATCGAGCTGGCCAACGGCTACAACGAGTTGACCGACCCGACCGTTCTGCGCGCGCGGTTTGCCGAAACTGCCCGTCTGCGCACCCGGCGCGGGGCACCGAAACTTCCGGTCGAAAGTCGACTCCTTGCGGCGATGGATGTCGGGCTGCCCCACGCGAGCGGATGCGCGTTGGGAGTTGACCGCCTGCTGATGGTCCGTCTCGGCTTAGCCACGATCGACGAGGTCATTCCGTTTCCCACCGAGATTGCCTGACCGGCGGTCCTCGGTCTTTCACGCTCTTTCCGGACTTTTTTCCCGATTCGAGCCCGCCGGACACGGAACCTGTACGTGCGTTTTCTTTTTTACCCGCGGTCTTTTCTCCACTTCGGGAAAATTCCCATTGTATCGAACTCCGGAAAAGACGATGATACCCCGAAATCGATTTTTACCCTCCCCGGTAATGGGGGCAATCGAGGCGGAAGCGGCGGTTTGCCGGGTTTTTGGAATACGTGTACCGACGATTTCTTTTCTGTTGGAATCGTTCAGGGATGGAGACGATGGATTTTCTTTTTCGCAAGGGACTGATTCTGGCTGGGTACCGCGATAACCCGGAAGAACGGCAGCGACTTTTCGAGCGTTTTGGCGGGAGTGACGACCTGCGTCGTCTTTGTGCCGAGCTGGACTCGGCGGTCGAGGCGCCCTGTTTGCGTACCGTTGATCCTTTCGACCCTTCGTTCCCCGACCCGAATCTTGTCGCAGGTTATTTCGACGAACCTTCGCCGCAAAGTGGTTACCAGCGCCGTTACGAAGAGGCGTGTCGCGATTCCGATACCCTTTTGGCCGAGGCCGTCTCGACAGCTCGGATTCTCCGTCTCTTTGAAGAAGAGGCGACCAGTGCGCCGAAATCGTGTCGGCAGCGCGCCTATCGGGTCGGAGAAAGAGAATCGGTCCATGTGCCATGTCCTGCCGCCCCGTCGGACAAGTCCGCGTCCCGTGCGCCGGACTCCGGCGCAGCCAAACCCGCGCGCCGGAAATTGTTTTCCGGCTTCTCATCGCGTCCGGCGGGAAAACGGCATCCGTATTCGATGAACCGCGAGGCCTTCGACGAACTTTCACGTTTCGACGTTCCCGTTTCGCGATCCGAAAAGAAGACCTCCTCCCGCCCGCTTCCCGTTGAAAAAGCGGCGCCCCGGCCCGCTCCCGTCGAATCCGACGGGTCGCAAGAGAAACGGCGCTCGCGTTTCCTGCCGCTTCTCTGTGCCTCGATTGCCGTAGCGCTTCTTTTCCATTTCCTGCCGATACTCCGGTCGATTCCGGAACGTACCCTCCCTCCCGAGTCTCCGACCCACTCCGCCGTCGATCCCGTGACCGCCGACACGACCGCCGAGCGTCGTCTTCGGTTGAGTCCGTCCATCGGGATTACCGAGGAAGTGGCTTCGAAGACCCCTGCCGAGTCGATCCCCGCTTTCGAAGAAGCGCCTCTTCACGAAAAGATCGCGACCCCCCCCTCGGCGGAGGAACTCGAGCTTTCCGATGAATTTCCCGAGGTTCCGCTCGTGATTCCCACGGCGCCGTCATCAATGCCGCTATCGGAAACGCAGGCCTCGCCCGTACCGTCGTCGGAAACCTCGGCACCTTTCGCCTGGCGTGACCTTTCGATCCTTTCCGAGGCCGAACGCGCCTCGCTGACAGGTGTCCGTCCTGCGTACCGCCCGATGCGCCGGGGAATGAAGACCGACGTGGTGACGATGATCCCCATCGGCGAATAACACCGGGCAAGCGGAATCCGCCGCCGTCCGAAAAGTTTTTTACGAGCCTACTTTCCCGGGACGACCTCTTCACATCATCCCGCATACTCTCCCGCGCGCCGCTATTTGCCGCAGAGAACAGCCGTTGCCGTTTCCGAAAGCTTTTCGCGATTGATCTTGGCGTTATGTCGCACGTCGACCGGGAAGGGGGAACAGATCAGAAAATGCTCGATCTTTTCCGTGATCGGCGAAGTCGCCGCCAGGGCGCGAACCGAGCCGATCAGGGCTTCCTTTTCCGCTTTGTTTTTCGGGAACGATTCCTTTTTCGGTTCGATGAAAATGACCGGCTTGCGCAACCCGTCTTCGGCGGGAATCCCCGCCAGCGCGGTTCGTGCCACGTCGGGGTGTTGGTTTAGAATCGCCTCGCACGGCACCGAAAAGAAGGTTCCGTCGGCGGTTTCGACCCGGTGCGCTTTCCGCCCGCAGAACCAGAATCGATCTTTCGCATCGAGTCGGCCGACATCGCCGATCCGATGCCAAATATGTCCCTCGGCGTCGCGGATTTTCGCGTATCGGTTTTCCTCAACGCGTGTAACATATTCCCGCGTCACCTGTGGCCCGGTAAGGATCAGTTCGCCGATTTCACCGAGGGGCATCTCGGGGACCGACTCGACCGTCCCGATCGGCTCGTCGGTGATCGGAATCACCCGCCATTTGATTTGTTCGAATCGCTTTCCGACACACGTTCCTTTTCCATTCCGCGATTCGACGGCGGTTTCGGCGAGGATCTCTCGCGCGCCGATCGACGCAACCGGGAGCGATTCGGTCGCCCCGTACGGGGTGAAGATGTCTCCTTTGGGGTGAAGAATCTTTAAGAAGTCGTCGAGCAGATCGATCGGGAAGGGGGCTCCCGCCGCGATCGCCCGCCGAAGTGTCGGGATTGACTTTCCTTCCGCCATACAGTAGTCGGTAACTTTTCGCCAAACCGCCGGCGAAGCGAACGACTGAGTGATCTTCCATCGATTGGCAACCTCGACGAATGCCGCCGGATCGACCGACGCGGGCCGACTTGTGTCCATATCGGGGATAACGGTCAGAGAACCCATGGCCGCGTTAAAGAGTCCGAAGAAGGGGAACGCTGCCAGATCGACCGTTCCCGGTTCAATGGTGTACCGTTTTTGGATTTCCTCGACCTGCGTTTGAAGGATATGGTGTGTGTAGAGAACGCCTTTGGCCGGTCCGGTCGAACCGCTGGTGAAAATGATCGCCGCCGGGTCGTCGGGTGCGACGGCGACGGTTCCGATCGCGTCGCCACGGTGGCGACGCAAGAGCTTTTTGAGTGTCAACCGTCCGGGAACCCAGGTCGGGCCGACCGTCAGGTTCACCCGTGCTCGCGGAAACGAGCCGCGCAAAAAGGAGCGCGCCGTCTGCACGGCGGGGATCGCGGTAAACCCGTCCGGAGCCACCGAACGCAGGCAGCCGAGCATCTGCGTCATTCCCATTCCCGGATCGATCATAACCAGAACCGCTCCGGCTTTAAAGAGCCCATAGACTAGTGTGATAAAGTCGATCCCGTGACGAACCATCAGCACGATCTTCATTCCCGGCAGAAGCCCGGCGGTATGAAGTCCGGCGGCCACGGCGTTGCTGCGGCGTTCCAACTCGGCAAACGTCACCGTCCGAAACAGACGGTCTCCGCTTGCGTCGCGCAACGTCTTTTTTCCCCGTTTGATCGGTTCGGCGATCGCGATCTTTTCGCCGAACCGCTCGGCGATTCGCGTCAGATAAATTCCGGCATTAAACGAAGTGCTTTTCGCTTTCGATGTTTCTTCTGCCATTATCTCGACACTCCTTTTTTATCTTAAGTTTGGGGCTTTTAGGTTCGGGCGTCTTTCAAATCGGAGGGACGGGAGACGCCTTGGCCGGTTTCGGCAGCTCCTTCTCCCTTTGCCCGAAGGTAGTCGGAGAAGCGGAACGACTGAGCGATCAGTATCCCGGTAAACATACATCCGAACGTATAAAGCGCGCAACAGAGGGCACTTCTCGGATCTTCGAAGTAATTTCTGGCAATGGTCGCGCCGAGACCGGCATTTTGCATCCCGATTTCAAGTAAGAGAGCGCGTCGCATGGGAGGGTCGAGCCCGATCACCCGCCCGCCGAGCGCCCCGGCTGCGTACCCCCCCAGGTTCAGAAAGATCAACGGGGGGACCAGGAAAAACATATTCGGCCCGAACGTGTTACGATTGGCCGCGACCACGGCCGAAATGATCCAGATAATCACGATGTTGCCGACGATCTCACCGATGGCACGGGCACACCGATTCCAGAATTTGTTGATTCGCGAGAGGGTAAAGCCGACGACCACGGGTGTCACGACGGTCAGAAGCAGGTCGAGCATCATCGGCGTGACGGCCGGTGAAATCCCTTTCCCGAGCAGGAGGTACAGAAGAAGCGGAATTACGAACGGGGAAAAGAGGGTCGACGACGTCGTCAGCCCGACGGAGTAACTGGTATTCCCCCCGGCGAGCATTGTCAGCAGATTACTGGCCATGGCCCCGGGGACCACCCCGGTCAGAATCAGTCCGGTGTAGTAGGGGTCTTCGATACGGAAGATCTTCGCGGCCAGAAGGGCCAAGATTGGCATCGAAGTGAACTGAACAAACGTCCCGCCGATGATCAGCGGCCAACGTTTGATGACCATTTTGACCTCGTCCAGCGGCAGGAGCGAGCCGATCACGAGCATCGCTACCGAGATCATCATCTTCATCGCGGAGCCGGACAGGTCGAAAGGATCGACGAGCGAACTTATTCCCGGGATCCGATCCCAGTAGAACGAGAGGACACAGGTAAGAGTCAACCAGAGAAGCAAATACTTCGTCAGTACCTTGCGCATAAAACAGCCTTTTCCGAACCTGTTTTCCGTCGATTCCCCTTTTCGGGGGCGGAGCGCGGATTCCGAATTCCACGGTATGGGAACTGGTCGATCCGGGAGGGATTCGGTGTTGCACCGGCTTTGAAAAATATCATCCGCGCCCCGGGTGGCGGTATCCCTTTTCTTCAGGTTGAATTGGGGTAATCCCGCCCTCTTTTTTAGTCTACTACCAAAAAAGAAAAAGAAAACCACTTGAAATTGGGGTAAACCCAGTTTATAAATATAGGTGTAGTCGGCACGAGGGGACCTCGGGGGCCGAGAGTACTTCGTTCTCTTAACGATTAAAAGAACGAATTTCCGTTCCATCATGCCCCGTCCGAATTCCCGGAAGAAGCTTCGGGGTTCGGCAGAAGCGGGCCGGAACTTTCGCGTCGCCGTTAGAACGGTGTGTATGTCAGTGAAACAACAGTAAGAGAGTTTGAGGAGCAGGTCTAAATGACGACGAGTAAACTAACAAGACGTGGTTTCTTTGGTACGGCGGCAGCAATGGGCGCCGCGTTTTCGACGGTGGGGGTTGGGTCGCTGAAAGCCGACGCCGGCGCGGCCAAAGCTTATAAAACCGAACTTCACAAAGCGTTCATCTGTCCCGTGCCGACCGAGGAAAACATCAAGGCACATGCCGAAGCCGGATTCGAGGGTTGTGAGGTTACCAACTGGAATCAGACCGAAGAAGAGATTAAAGCCGGGAAAAAGCTGGCCGAAGATTACGGCATGCGGGTTCATTCCGTGATGCGCGGTTGGGCTTCCCTCGGTGCCGAAAACCCGGCCGAGCGGGCAGCCAGTCTTGAAACCTGCCGCACGGCGATCCGTACCGCGTCCCTTTACGGGGCCGACGCCATCCTCCTGGTTCCGGACCGTATCGGTTCGTCTGACGAGACCGGCCACCCGATCCCGAATCCGGTCGATCTGAACATCGAATTCGATCCCGACACCCTCCGGATCGTCAAAGTCGTCGACGGCGACAACGCCCCCTTCCAACCCTACATCGAAAATCACAACCGCAAGGCAGCTCTTATCTACGATGAAATTGTCAAGCTGATCCCGACCGCCGCTTATTACGGCATCGTTGTCGGAATCGAAAACGTCTGGAATAACCTTTGGCTTTTGCCTGAAATCTTTGCGGCCTACGTGAAGCGTTTCAACGACCTCTGGGTCAAAGCCTACTTCGACCTTGGGAACCATGCCAAATACGCTCCGACCGAGAAGTGGCTGCGCGCGCTCGGGAAAGAAACTATCGTGAAACTTCACCTGAAAGACTTCGCGGTCGAAGAAGGAAATCCGAACACGATGTTCGACGGTTTCTGTGCTTTCGGCACCGGTACCATCAACTGGGCAGGTGTTCGTGACACGATCGAAGAGATCGGCTATAACGGGTGGGTTTCCTACGAAGAGGGAGCCTACGACGCCGCGGGTTACGGAAAACGTATGGACCAATGGATCAGCGGCCAGCCGATCGTCGGCTGATTTCGGTGTCCCCCGGCCGACCGCGTGGTCGACCGCCGCAACACCCTCTCTCCGGTTCACGAAACGGTTTTCGTGAACCGGAGTTTTTTCTCGAGTCTCCGTCAAAAGGAAAACAGAAAAAGTGTTGCTACAAAAAAATGCCCGGCGGTTGCGGAACCGCCCTGTCGGCAGGCGAGAAGATCGGCCAGATCGGTCTCGCTTAGCGCATTTTGCGGCACCCGAAAAGGGTGGATGTCGCTGCCGCAAAAAAAACGAATAACCGGTGCGGTGCCTAAACCGCAGAGCTTTTCTTTGATGCCCCGGCGTACCTCGGTTCGGTTGCCTGGTCGCTTCCGCTCCCAATCGTGTGAGAAGTCTCCATCTCCGACTCGAACCGATTGACCAATTCTTCGAAATAGTTCATGGCGTCACCGATAGCGGTCGGAGCGAGCATATCGACCCCGGCTCGGCGGAGGAGTTCCAACGGCGGGGCGCTACATCCGCCTTCGAGCATTTTGAAGTAGTCGAGCCGTTCGGTTTCACCCCCGTGGGTCACGCGGTGCGCCAGGGCGATGGCGGCCGACATGCCGGTCGCGTACTTATAGACGTAGAACCCGCGGTAGAAATGGGGGATCCGCAGGCATTCGAGTTCCAGAGCGTCGTCGAGGGTAAATTTCGGTCCGAAATACGTTTCGAGCAGTTTACGGTAGATTCGGCGAATCGGGGCGATTCCGAGCGGTTCCCCGCGTTCGGCGGTCTCGTGAATCCGCTGTTCGAATTCCGAGAACATCGTCTGCCGAAAGATGGTGGCGCGCACCGCGTCGATCTGCCGGTTGATCAACCAGAGGCGCAACCGTTTATCGGAGGCTTCCCGAATCAGGTATTCGGCCAGGAGCTGTTCGTTGAACGTGCTGGCGACTTCGGCCAGGAAGACTACATAGCTATAATCCTCGTACGACTGATTTTGCGCCGAAAGATAAGTGTGCATTGAGTGTCCCCCTTCGTGAGCCAGGGTAAAAACCGACTCGATAAGATCGGACTTAAAGTTGGTCATGATGTACGGGAGCGTGTCGTACCCACCGTAACTGAACGCGCCGCTTTGTTTTCCGGCATTTTCGTAACGGTCGGCCCACCGACCCGAGGTGAGACCTTTGCGAAACGTCTTCACGTAATCGGCACCGAGCGGCGCGAGGGCGCGACCGATCAGATCGACTGCCTCGTCCCAATCGTGATCGATTTTGATATCGCTCAGAATCGGCACGTAGGTATCGTAGAAGCGAATTTTCGGGAGTTTCATCAGTCGCCGCCTGATTTCGTAGTAGCGATAGAGGGTTGGAAGCGCGCGGTGTACCCCGTCGATCAGGTTCCTGTAAACCTGTACCGGAATGTTTTCGGCGAAAAGCGCCGCATCGAGCGTGCTCGGGTAATTTCGGGCCCGCGCATAGAAAATGGCGCCGCGCACCGAACCTTCCAGGAGCGCGGCGAGCGAGTGTTTATGCGCGTCGAACACTTGGTAGAACTTCTCGAACGCGTTCTTACGCACCGCTTGGTCGGATGAATGGAGAAAGAGCGAGAACGTTTCGTGGGTCAGGGGTTTTTCGATGCCCGATTCATCTTTGACCGAGCCGAACCGAAAATCGGCATCGGTCAGCAGGCGAAACGTTTTCGACGGCACCTGCCCCATTTCGGCGGTTAGAGCGACAAGTTGTTCCTCTTTCCTGCTGAGCGTGTGCGGCTTTAACCGCAGGAGTTCCGTGAGCGAGCGATGCCATGGCGCGAGTCCGGGCGCGGCAAGCCGTTCTTTCCAGATCGCTTTCGGCGCGGCAAGGATCTCCGGCCGGGCGAAACTGGCCGTCTGCGCTGCGCGGGCCAATGCGGTGCTGATTTCGTCTTTCATCCCCTGGTAGTGGGTGTCGGTCATATCCTCGACCGATTTCAGAAAAGCGTAGAGTACGAGCTTTTCGGACCGCCGGTCAAACTCGGAATCGAAGCGCAGGAACGCCTCGAGTCCTTCGAGCGTGCCGAGTTTCCCCCGGAATTCGACGTAGCGGTCGATTTCGGCCGACCAGGCTTTGAACTCTTTACGCCAAGCCGTGTCGCTCGGAAAGATCTTTTTCAGATTCCACCGATCCTGCGCCGGCACCTCGCTGCGCGCGGGAAGGTGTACACTTTTTTTCCCGGCTCGGCCGGTCTTTTCTTTTGCCCAAAGGATCTTCCGAGATATCGCCATACCCACACTCTTTCGATACACGCGACGCGCTGTTGCGGAATTTTCCCAAGCCCCCCTTTTTCTGCGCCCGGATTCTATTGGATTTTCACATTTTCGGCAACCCGAACAAGTCTCGCGGCGGCGGAAAGCGACCGTGTTCCGATCCGGCCTTTTCCCGACGGAGAAAAACAAAAAATTTTTTTGAGTTGTCCTTGACGTTTTTTTTTGATTAGGGTAGAATGACCGCCGGTTGCGATAAACAAGGGTGTTTTTCCCGCCCGCGTTTAAAGGTTTTTGGCAATGAGAATGTCCACGTCCGTCTTTGCATGCTATTATTATTACTTTACTCCTCCCGAGGCGTAAGGGTAATTTGTGTATGCAAAGATCGATATGAGATACAAAGGCGGCACAGGTTATCCTGTGGCCGCCTTTTTTGTTTGTCGAAGGGTGTAGAAAAAATCCTTTTTCCCGCCCGTGTTGTTAGAGGAGGAAGATCATGATCGTCGTCGTCAAAGCGGATGCGAGTATCGAAAAGCAGGAACAGCTCATCACCTGGCTCAAGTCGATGGGCCTTGGCGTTCACAAGTCAGCCGGAGAATACCAGATCGTCCTGGGCCTGATCGGCGACACCAGTAGGGTCGATATGGACCTGATCGAGAGTCTTGACATCGTCGACTCCGTAAAACGGGTCAGCGAGACGTTTAAATGCTGTAACCGCAAATTCCACCCCCAAGACACGATCGTTTCGGTCGGCGACATTAAAATCGGCGGCGGCAACTTCGTGCTGATCGCCGGTCCCTGTTCGGTCGAGTCGGAAGAGCAGATCATCGAAATCGCCAGGGAGGTTAAGGCATCCGGCGCCTCAATGCTTCGTGGCGGGGCGTTCAAGCCACGTACTTCCCCCTACGACTTCCAGGGTCTGAAAGGGCAGGGGCTCGAATTGCTCAAAGCCGCGCGTCAGGAGACCGGGCTTCCGATTGTTACCGAGATCATGAACCTGAAAGACCTTCCCCTCTTCGAGGATATCGACGTACTCCAGGTCGGCGCGAGGAATATGCAGAACTTTGACCTCTTAAAAGAGCTCGGCACACTGAAAAAACCGATCCTTCTGAAACGGGGTCTGGCCAACACACTCAAAGAGCTTCTGATGAGCGCCGAATATATCATGGCCAGCGGCAACGAGCAGGTGATCCTTTGCGAGCGGGGAATCCGCACCTTCAGCGATTACCTGCGGAACACCCTCGATCTGGCAGCGGTCCCGATGCTTCACGAACTTTCGCACCTTCCGGTGATCGTCGACCCGAGCCACGCGACCGGTATCGCGCGGATGGTTCCGCCGATGTCTCTGGCCGCGGCGGCCTGTGGAGCCGACGGGCTGATCATCGAGGTTCATAACAAACCGAGTTGCGCGCTCTGTGACGGCGCGCAGTCCCTTACCCCGGCGATCTTCAGCGCCCTGGCCGAGAAGGTTCGCGCGGTTCGGCAAGCGGTTGCGTAACAAGTCGGTCGCCCCTCGAACGGGAACAATCCCTACTATCATAGGAGAAAATCATGAAAGTCGGAATCGTCGGACTGGGCCTGATCGGCGGCTCGTTTGCCAAAGCGTATGCCGAAGAAGGAGTCGAAGTTCTTGCCTGTGAGCAAGACGACTCGATTTTGGCGTTTGCCGAACTTTCGGGCGCCGTTCACGGCCGACTGACCCAAGAGAACATCGGGGAATGCGATCTCGTCCTGATCTGCATTTACCCTGCCGCCGCGCTCGATTTTATGGGCCGGATGGGTCCTTACATCGGGAAGAAGCCGGTCGTACTTGACTGCTGCGGCACGAAACGGGCGATCGTCGCGCCGGGGCAAGAACTCGCCAAACGTTTCGGGTTCACCTACGTCGGGGGGCACCCGATGGCCGGAACTCAGTATTCCGGATTCAAACATGCCTGCGCGAACCTTTACCAAGGGGCGCCGATGGTCCTCGTCCCGCCGAGTTTCGACGATGTCGAACTCCTCGACAAGATCAAACGACTCCTCGCTCCCGCCGGATTCGGCAAATATTCCGTAACCACGGCCGAAGAGCACGACCGTGTGATCGCGTTCACCTCGCAACTGGCACACGTCGTCTCGAACGCTTACGTGAAAAGCCCGACCGCGGAGGCGCACCAAGGCTTTTCGGCGGGCAGTTACAAAGATATGACCCGGGTCGCCTGGCTGAACCCGGAAATGTGGGCGGAACTCTTCCTGGACAACGCCGACCACCTGACCGAAGAGATCGACGGCCTGATTCAGCGACTCGGCGAATACAAAAAGGCGATTCTTGCCGGTGACCGCGACACCCTGGTTCGGCTCCTCGACGAGGGCCGCCGCCGCAAGGAAGGGATTGACAAGAAGTAAGAGACCTCCAAAATCAGAGTACCGGAGAGCCCCAAACCCGCTTTCCCATCAGCCACACCCCCCGGAACATCTCGGGAAGAGAACCATGAAAAAAGTACACATCGATGCCTCGAAGAGTTACGACGTATTGATCGGCGCCGGTTTGACGCGTGAAGTCGGCCCGCGGGTTAAGTCGCTCCTCGACCCGGCGGCCTGCATGCTTGCCGCCGACGATCGCGTTTACGAACTTTACGGCGAGTCGGTCCGCCGAAACCTGGAAAACGCAAAAATTCGCACAGTGACCTTCACCTTTCCCCACGGCGAACAGAGCAAAAACCTGACGACTTACAAGGCGCTCCTTGAAACGATGTGCGAACGGCAAATCACCCGGACCGACATCGTCGTCGCGCTCGGCGGCGGCGTAACCGGCGATATGGCGGGATTCGCGGCGGCAAGTTATCAGCGCGGAATCCGGTTCGTACAAGTTCCGACCACGCTTCTGGCGATGGTCGACTCGTCGGTCGGCGGCAAGACGGCGGTCGACCTCGACGGCGGAAAGAACATGGTCGGCGCCTTCTGCCAGCCTTCCCTGGTCCTCTGCGATACCGACACGCTCGAAACGCTTCCGCCGGAAGAATACGCCTGCGGCTGTGCCGAGGTCATCAAATACGCGATGATTGAAAGCGAGGATTTTTTCCGAAACCTGGAAGAAAAACCGATTTCCGAACAGGCCGAAGAGGTGATCGCAACCTCGGTCGGCATGAAACGCGACTACGTGACGCGTGACGAGTTCGACACCGGAGATCGGGTCTTCCTGAACTTCGGACACACCTTCGGCCACGCGATCGAGGCGCGCAGCGGTTTCTCGATCTTGCACGGTCAGGGGGTCGCGATGGGGATGGCGGCCATCACGCGCGCCGCCGTCAAGCGCGGGCTTTGCGCCCCGGAAGTCGAAGCGCGGCTGACCGCCCTGTTGAAACAATACGCGCTTCCGACCGAAGTCCCCTATACCGCCGACGAGCTGATCTCGGCCGCCCTTTCCGACAAGAAAGCGCGAGGAGAAACAATCCGGCTGGTTGTTCCGGAAAAGATCGGCCGATGCCGTGTCGAGACGATCCCCAAGGAGAGTCTGAAAACCTGGATGCGAGAGGGCGGTATTGCGTAACGCTCCCGCGCTTCCCTGACGCCCGAACAAACGATTTCAGAAACCAAAACCCCATTTCCCCGCCATCGAGCGGAGCGACGGAGAACCCTATGAGTTCAACCTGTGGTACCAATATTCGCCTGACTCTTTTCGGACAGTCCCATGCCCCCGCGGTTGGAATGACGCTTGAAAACGTCCCGGCCGGGCAAAAGATCGACTTCGACCTCCTCAACCGATTTTTAGCCCGTCGCGCGCCCGGCAGAAGCGCGTTTTCGACCGGTCGAAAAGAGGCCGACGCTCCGGTTTTTCTTTGCGGATTGGTCGGTAACGTGACCTGTGGCACGCCGATCACCGTGGTGATCCATAACACCAACGCGCGCTCGAAAGACTATGAAAACATCCGTTATGTGCCTCGGCCGGGGCACGCCGACTATACCGCTGCCGTCAAACACGCGGGTTACCAAGATTACGCCGGAGGCGGCCACTTCTCGGGAAGACTGACCGCGCCGCTTTGCGTTGCGGGGGGAATCGCCAAACAGATCCTTGCCGAAAAGGGAATCGACGTTTTCGCCCGCATCGCCGCCGTTGGCCCGATTGCCGACGAAGGAGACTTTACCGCACCGGTTTCCGACAAAGAGTTTCCCGTCGTCTCAGACACACAAGGGGACCGGATGAAAGCGCTCATCGCCGAAAAACGAGCCGAAGGAGACTCCGTCGGCGGCATTGCCGAATGTGTTGTTACAGGCCTACCCGTCGGACTCGGCGACCCGATCTTCGACGGCATGGAAAACCGCATCGCCCAGATCGTTTTCGGCATCCCCGCGGTTAAAGGAATCGAATTCGGCGCCGGGTTCGGAGCCGCCCTCCTGACAGGCAGCCAAAACAACGACCCGTTCACCGTCGAAAACGGAAAAATCATAACCCAAACCAACAACGCGGGGGGGATCCTGGGCGGGATCACCAACGGCATGCCGCTCGTCTTTCGTGCCGCGTTTAAACCGACTCCCTCGATCGCCCAACCGCAACAGAGCGTCGATTTGCGTACCGGCAAGGTCACCGAGCTGCGGATCGAGGGACGTCACGACCCCTGCATCGTCCCGCGGGCCGTACCGGTCGTCGAAGCCGCGGCGGCCTTCGCCGTTTACGACGCGTTTCTCGCGGCGGGACTGAAATGAGAAGAATTTGTCTTACCGCAACCGACCGTTCCACTCCAACCGATTTTTGAAAGGGGATCACCATGGACATAACAGATTACCGATCTCAGATAGACGAGGTCGATAAAAAATTCGTGGACCTTTTCGCCGAGCGCATGAAGATTTCCGGCGAAGTCGGACTCTATAAAAAAGAGAACCGCCGCGTCATCAACGACCCGATCCGGGAACGCGCCAAGATTACCGAAATCTCGAAACAGGCCCCCAAAGAGATTGAGGAATATACTCGGCTCCTTTATTCCGTGATTTTCGAACTGAGCCGCAGTTACCAGAACCGCCTGGTCGGAAACGGTACCGCGCTCACCAAGCAGATTACCGATGCCATCGAGCAGACGCCGAGCCTCTTCCCGCAAAGCGCTTCCGTGGCATGCCAGGGGGTGGAAGGAGCCAACTCGCAGATCGCCTGCGACCGTATTTTCAAGAATGCCAACATCCTCTTCTTTTCAAACTTCGACACCGTTTTTTCCGCCATCGAGAAGGGACTCTGCAAATACGGCGTGATTCCGGTCGAAAACAGTACCGCCGGTTCGGTCAACTCGGTCTACGACCTGATGATGAAATATCAATTCTACATCATCCGCAGTGTTCGGCAGAAAATCGACCACAACCTACTGGCGATCCCCGGCACACGGATCAGCGACCTGAAAGAGATCTACTCGCACCAGCAGGCGATCTCACAGTGCGGCGAATTCCTAAAAACGATTCCGGGCGTCAAGATCATCCCCTGCGAAAATACCGCCGTGGCCGCGAAGATGGTCGCCGGATCGGGCCGGAACGACGTGGCCGCCCTTTCCTCGCGTCTCTGCACGAAATATTACGCTCTGGAATGTTTAAAATCTTCCGTGCAAGACCAAGACAACAACTACACGCGCTTCATCTGTATTTCGAAAGACCTGGAAATCTACCCCGGCGCCGACCGCACCTCACTGATGCTGATGCTTCCCCACACGGCGGGTTCTCTCTACAAATTCCTGTCCCGACTCTACACGTTCGGGATCAACTTAATCAAGCTGGAAAGCCGTCCGGTTCCGGAACGCGAGTTTGAATTCATGTTCTATTTCGACCTCGACACCCCGGTCTATTCCCCCGATCTTCTGCAGCTTCTCGGCGAACTTCCCGCCGCCTGCGAAGAATTCCATTACCTCGGCAGTTACAGCGAGATTATCTGACCCGCCGCCGAAAACCTCCGAAAACGCCGCGCGCCGCCCCAAACAAGGCGGCGCGGCCGTTTCACCCCGCCCCAACCGATTACCTTCCGCTCCGGAGCTCCGGTCTAAGCCTGTTCCCCATCTAAAGCCGCGTCGGATTTTATCGATAAAGCCCCTTAAAATTTTTTGGTTTTTACCTAATATCATCCGTTGGGGAGATATTGACAATTGTTTATTATTCGATAGTATCATAGTTTGCGATGTGTCGGTTTTCAAACACCCACATGTTTAACTCAAATCGGAGTGGAGAATCCGATTGCAGAGTAGCTTTTAACGCGCAAAGAGGGACGCTCCTTCGTCCGGAGCGGTGGTTTGCGCCTCGCTCCCACCACGAACGTCAGAGGAATCCTGCCAAGACTTGACCGGCCACGGAAAACGATCGAACAATAGTGGGTTTGCGCCAGAGTGTTGTGATGAAGATATAACACCATGAACGGTATCGAACGCCTTCGCGTATTGAACGCCCCGGTCGATGTGCTTACGATGGAAACGGCGCTTGACGCGGCATCGGTCCTGGCGAAGGATCACTCGCGAACAAGTTATATTGTCGCGATGAATCCGGAAAAGACGTTCGCGATAAAGCGTGACGAAAGACTTTGCGACTTTGTCGAAAACGCCGACCTGATTATACCCGACGGAGCCGGAATGGTCCTCGGGGCCAGGATCCTTCACGGCCGAAAGTTAAAGCGTGTTCCCGGCGCCGATTTGATGCAAACCCTTTGCGCCGAATCGGGGAAGCGGAATATCAATATTTTCATTTACGGTGCCAAAGAAGAAGTCAATTCGAACGCGGTTGAGAAACTACGTGAGCGGCATCCCGACATTCGGATCGTCGGTCGGCAAAACGGCTATCTGGAACCGGAGAAGATGGACGACCTTATTCGGAGAATCCAAGACTCCAAGGCTGATATCCTGTTTCTGGCCCTTGGAAGTCCGAAACAGGAAGCCTGGATGTCCGAATACGGTTCGAGGACCGGGGTCGGCGTTTGTATGGGAATCGGCGGAACTCTCGATACCATCGCCGGAACCGTCAAACGTGCCCCTCTCGTTTTTCAGAAACTGAATTTGGAATGGTTCTACCGCCTGATGAAACAGCCAAGCCGTTTTTGGCGTCAGCGCCATGTTTTTGTTTTTGGTTCCCACGTATTGATGGCAAAGATTACCGGACAAGGATCATAAAACGGCCGAAATAACGTTGCCGGCATATTCGGAATGTACACCATCGCTGCGTGGTACATCAACATTGATGGACTGTTTGAGTAGTCCCACGCCGAGGTTTAACATGGAGGGAAAAATCGACGAATGAAAAACAAGACAACACTGCGACGCTAATCCTTCATCGTTAGCTCCGTGTTTTCCCCCCTGGTAAGTATCCGGGCCCATTAGTTGCCCCCAAAGTCGGATGCAAATGGTCTGACATATATGTTTTTCCAGTACGATGGCGGCAGAATGGGAAACCAACGGTATGAAAAGATAGCACAGACAACCCGGATTTTGTTTTGAATTCTCAAAAACGTAGCGGACTTAGCAAGGGGGCAAGATTGCTACGGTCATATCGCCAAAGAATGGAGAATACCTCGAACCTACTCGTTGCGGTAATGTGCGGATTACCTGAAGTCGGCGAAAGCGGCCATTGCCATTCGTCCAAAGCCACCCCGAGTAAAACGCCCTTGCGTAGCAGAGAGCAGGCACCCCAAATTGTGAACATCCACAAATAATAATACCATATCCCAAGATATTGATTTTTATAAGTTTCATCACCGGCGTTATGTAAATATCATTGCGGTAATGTTAAATCTTGGAACACGTTATCGCGAACATAAATGAGATGACAGGAACTCTATCAAAAAGATTTTGCGCAGATGAGAATTCTTGTAGCACACAACTTTTATGGCAATTATGCCACGGGAGGGGAGGGGTTTTCCGCTCAAGCCGATGTTGATCTTTTGGAATCGTACGGGCATGAAGTTCTCTTCCACAAAAGAACAAATTCTGAATTCCGGAACTTGAGCTTTTTAAAAAAAATGATGTTTCCTTTTAGTATGATTTACTCATCAGATACCTATCGAGAAGTTACTCGGATATTGAAGGATTTTAAGCCGGATGTTCTTCATGTCCACAACTATAAATTTCTGTTTTCCCCATCTATCTTTCAGGCCGCTCATGACTGTGGCGTAAAGACGGTTCTCAGCATTCGTAATTATAGGCTTATGGCTCCCTGCGGTCTACTTTGTTGTAATAGCCGTGCCTGTGAACGCTGCGTGAAAGGTTTCCCCTTTCGTATACTTTGGAATCGTTGCTTCCCACACCAGGATAGTTTATTTGGGCGCGCGTTGTGCCTGTATTATTACTTCGGGACGTCTCGCAGGGTTGCTCATTCCGACCACCTTGTTGATGCCTTTATTGCCCTCACTTCCTTTGCGAAGGGGCTCCTTGTCGACAAAGGGATTCCATCAAAGAAAATCTACGTGCGACCAAACTTTATAACTCCCGCAGAATTTGGGTCTATGTCGGACTTTCCCAAAATTGGTGCCATTTATGTTGGTCGTCTTTCTTCCGAAAAGGGAGTTGAATTTTTGATCGATGCGTGGCGTTCCGTTAGTTTACCGTTAACGGTGGTCGGTACAGGCCCGCTCGAGGAAAGGTTAAAAAAGGATGCTCCGTCGAATGTAACGTTTACTGGTGATCTCTCACACAATGAAGCGATGAGTCTTCTGGCCAGGGCCGACTTTCTTGTGTTCCCCTCGGTTTGTTATGAAAGCTTTGGGCGGACGATTGTAGAATCATTTTCAATGAAAGTGCCTGTGATTGCATCCGATCTTGGCCCCCGTCGCGATCTCGTTCGACATGGCGAAAACGGTCTACTTTTCGAATCCCTCAATGCAGACGATTTTATAAACAAGATTCAAAAAACCATTGATGATCCTGCATTAAGACATCGTCTGGGGGCGGAAGGCGAGAGGACATTTATGGAAAATTATACACCCGAAATCAATTACAAACGTCTCTTAAAAATCTATGAGGATGTTGTTTCCGGATCTATCAATGGAGACATTTCGTTTTAGATAAATGTCGAGATTAGTAAGACGCGGTTTTTTTAGGCGTGCAATTTCACAACGGAGGAAATTTAACCGATGACACTTTTTTCGACGTTAAGAAAATCATATGAATCTTCTCCGGTCTTTATCCAAAAGATTGCAACTGCATTGCCTTTTCGATTAATTGCCGGAAGGAGATATCGAGAAACATTCAGATTGGCACAGCGTTTTGAGTTTGCCTCGCGAGATGATATCAGAGAATACCAAAGTGATCAGCTCAATAAGATTTTGTCTTTTGCAGTGGACCAAGTTCCTGTCTATCGAAAGTATCGAACTTGTGTTCAATACCATACCCCCTTTGAGGCAATTAGGTTTTTTCCATGTGTAAGTAAGACGGAAATACAAAACAATTTCGAATCTTACATTCCGGATTGCATCCGGAAGATTCCGCATCATCGCGCTACGACCGGTGGTTCGACCGGGAATCAATTTCCTTTTCTGGAAGATGATACAACACCCCAGCGTGAACTGGCCCATATCCATACACTATGGAAAAGAGTCGGCTATTCGCCGGATCGGCGTAGAATAACTTTCCGTGGTCTTACGTTCCCCAAGGCCGAGAAGGGTATTTACTGGCAACAAAACGCGATATATCGGGAATTACGAGTTTCTCCGATGCACTTATGCGAAAAAAACATAGAGAAATATATCTCCGTCATAAAAAAATTCAATCCCAGCTATTTTTATGGTTATCCCTCTGCAATCAGTTGCTTTGCCGGCCTTATTTCAGGATTGACTCTCAAAGAGACCCTTCCCGATCTGGAAGGGATATTTCTTTGTTCGGAGGGGGTTACCGAAGATATCAGGGGTAAGATTCAGTCAATCTCCCCTTGTCGCGTTTACTCTCATTACGGGCAAAGCGAGAGAGTGGTTTTGGCTGGTGAGTGTGAAGTTTCAGATAATCACTACCACGCGTTGCCGACTTATGGATATCTGGAAATTCTCGATGAACACGGGAATGAAAGTAAAGAGGGCGAACTTGGTGAAATCGTTGGGACCGGCTTCTTGAACTACTCAATGCCGTTGATAAGATATAAGACCGACGACTGTGCCGCACGACTGGGAATCGACTGTCGTTGCGGAAGAAAACACGATACAATAACGCATGTGATTGGGCATCGTGGGTACGAAGCGTTTGTTTGGGGTAAAAACGGCACGAAGTTTCATGCCGCCACACTGCATATGGGCAAGTGCGGAGAGATTTTTGACCATGTCGTTCGGTATCAATATTATCAAGATACCCCCGGCAAATTGGAAATTCGAGTAATACCTAATGCACGCTTTACCGAAGAAGATAAACACATGATTTTAAGGGAACATCGTCGTAAGGTAGGCGGCGAGCTGGATTGTGAGGTTGTTCTTGTAGACGACATTCCGTTGACCGTTTCCGGCAAACAACCCCGCATTGTACGCGCAACCGAAAACCATTGATTTATTGTAGAGCCCCCGATTTCAGGCGATATTCTTTCGAATTTAGGCCAGCCAGCATAAGAAGACTACAACGATAATGGAACAGATTACGCAAAAACTTTCCAACGGGGAAATGACGATTCAGGAAGTCCCGATGCCAACCCTTTCCCCCGGAGTGGTGATGGTTCGGAACCATTATTCGCTTATCAGCGCCGGAACCGAAGGCACAACGGTAAAGTCGGCTCGTAAGAATCTCTTGGCCAAAGCGAAGGAACGTCCTAAAGACGTCAAAATGGTCCTTGACATGCTCCGCAAGCAAGGCCCGGTTCAAACTTACCGTGCGGTGATGAAGAAACTCGATGCCTATTCCCCGCTTGGTTACAGTTCTGCGGGAGAAGTCATTGCCGTCGGGGAAGGGATTACGGAATTTACCGTAGGCGACCTGGCAGCCTGCGCGGGGGCCGGTTATGCCAATCACGCCGAAATTGTTGCCGTGCCGGTTAACCTTTGCGTGAAGCTCGCGCCTGATACCGATTTGAAATCAGCAGCCTATAACACTCTCGGGGCAATCGCTCTGCAAGGCTTACGACAGGCCGACTTGCGTCTCGGTGAAAGCTGTGCCGTTATCGGTCTCGGACTTCTGGGTGAACTTACTTCTGTTATGCTTCGTGCCAGTGGGGTGAAGGCGTTTGGAATCGACGTCAATCCGACAGCGGTAGAGAGGGCAAAAGGGAAGAGTGTCGACGAGGCTTGGGTTCGTTCCGACCCGACCGTAACCCAATCGATTCTGGAAAAGACGGGCGGACTGGGTGTCGATGCCGTTGTTATTACCGCCGGGACGAGCAGTCTTGACCCGATCAATTTTGCCGGAGAGATCGTTCGCAAGAAAGGCCGCGTTGTGGTGGTTGGTGCCGTGCCGACCGGCTTTGATCGTAACCCGAATTATTATCCGAAAGAGCTTGAAGTACGAATGTCCTGCTCTTATGGTCCGGGCCGATATGACCTGAGCTATGAGGAAAAGGGAGAAAATTATCCGGCGGCTTATGTTCGGTGGACAGAGAATCGGAACATGCAGGCGTTCCAGGAACTGATCCGGACCGGGAAGATTTCTCTCGAGCATCTCACGACGCATGAATTTAAGTTGGAAGAGGCTCCGAACGCCTATAATATGATTCTGCGCCACACCGAACCGTACCTTGGTGTTCTGCTGAAATATGACGTGGCCAAACCGATTCAAAGGAAACCTATTTCCATAGCACCCGTTTCTTTCGGTCCTAAAACGAAAATCGGAATCGCTTTTATCGGCGCCGGAAGTTACGCGCAGGGGAATCTTCTTCCGAACATTCCTTCCGACTCTGATATTGCTCGTATCGGTGTGATGACCAATTCGGGAACGACGTCGAAACGGGTCGCGGAAAAGTTTAAGTTCGGTTTTTGTACTTCCGATTCCAACGACATTTACGGCAACAAAGAGGTTAACACTCTCTTCATTGCCACCCGTCATAACACGCATGCCGCTTACTTACTTGAAGGGTTGCGGCGCGGGATTAACGTTTTTGTCGAAAAGCCGATCTGCCTGACGATCGACGAATGGGTTGAAATCCGACATGAGCTGGAAAACACGGAAAAAGATGTTCCGCGACTGATGGTCGGATTTAACCGTCGGTTTGCCCCACTGGCCGTTGAACTGAAAAAACGGCTTGGTCACGCGCCGATGTCGATGATCTACCGGATAAATTCCGGGTTCATTCCGGCGGAAACCTGGATTCAGGATCCGGAGATCGGCGGCGGCCGAATTTTGGGGGAGACCTGCCATTTTATCGATTTTCTGACATGGCTCAACGGTTCGCTTCCGGTAAGCGTTTATGCTACCGCGCTTCCGGACGCTCAACATCTAAATGATGTCACCTCAATTTCGCTCAAATTTGAAAACGGATCTATCGGAACCGTCCACTATTTTGCGAACGGTTCGAAGGAATTGCCCAAGGAGTATGTGGAGGTTTATCAGGCGGGGCAAACCGGGGTGCTTTCCGACTTCCGTTCCCTGAGCTTTTACGGGAAGGGGAAACCATTCACCAAGAAATCGACGCAAGACAAGGGACAACCGTCGATGGTTCGTGATTTCCTCAACACCATTCGTTCCGGAAAACCGGTCCCAATTGCGCCCGAAGAGATTTTGCGGGTGACTCTTACCTGTTTCGCCGCTGTCGAGTCTCTTAAGTCCCATGCCGAAATTAATCTTCACGACTTACCGGACCGATAAATCATGCCCGAGGAAAAGTCCCTGAAATCGATTATCGCAAAACTTTCCGATTGGTGTCAGGAGAGGCGGTTTGCCGGGTACGACCCCTATGATGCCCTGAATTCGCCGATTGCGTGGCTTTTGTCCCTTGGGACCCGGCCGGGCCGAATCGCGATAACGCAATTCGGTCGGCGCTCGCCAATTAACTATCGTCCGATACTCGGAATCAGACAGAGCGTTAATCCGAAAGCCATCGGTCTGTTTCTGGAAGGTTACGTTAAGCTTGATCGCCTTGAGCCGAGTATTGGAACGGAAAAAACGATGGCTTTGCTTTTTGGGAAGCTTCTCGAATTGCAGTCGCCGAACACATCCGGTGCCGCGTGGGGATATAATTTTCCCTGGCAGAACCGATTTCAGTTGCTCCCTCGCTGGACTCCGACCATCGTTAACAGTTCATTCATCGGGCACGCCCTCTTAGACTACTATGAAAAGAGAGGAATCCAAGAAGCCCTTGACTTGGCTCTAACGATACCGGACTTCTTCTTAAACGACCTGCAACGAAAATCTGAGGGAGATACATTCTGTTTCAGTTACACACCAAAAGACGTTAATTTTGTTCATAATGCCAATATGCTCGGCGCTTCGCTCTTGGCACGGATTGCGGTCAAATACGGTCGGAACGATCTTCTCGATCCCGCTCTCTCTTCACTCCGATACAGTATGAATCATCAGCGTGAAGATGGTTCCTGGTTCTATGCCGAAACGAAGGCGCAACGTTGGATCGATAGTTTTCATACCGGCTTTAATTTAGAATCTCTTCGCCGGTTTCTGAAGTTTGGGCTTGTTCCGGAGTATCGAGAGGCCTATGAACGCGGTGTCGAGTTCTACGCGAACAATTTCTTTATGCCCGACGGAGAACCGAAATATTATTGTGACCGTCTCTATTTAGTCGATATTCACGCCCCGGCCGAGGCGATTTCGCTCTTTGCCGGGGAAGGAGAGAAGTACCGCGAACTAGTCGACCGAATTTATCATTGGACGCTCGACCATATGTACGATGAGAAAAAAGGGGTCTTTTATTTCAGGAAGACACGACACTTCACGATCAAAACCCCTTATATGCGGTGGAGTGAGGCCTGGGCGTTTCGGGCTCTGACGACGCTGTTATCGGAAACCGTAACAACGGGGTAATCGCCCGAAACCCTTTGGGCTCAGAACCTGTCCTGAAAACCATGTGTTATTTTATCAATTTGCCTAAAGTGATAAAGGCGCAGGCGAGATGGACTATGGCAATATAATTCATCGGTTTCCTTTCCCGTCGGACAAGAACACGTCTGAATCTATTCGGCCAGATATGAGTTCGCTCGATGACCCAACGTCTGGCCTTTTGACCTGTCTTGCGCTTCCTTGCCCTGACTTCTCACACGAAGCGTGTACCCAAACTCGGCGGCAAGGTCCTTGATTTCATCTCCCAAATAGATAACGTAAAATAAGTTTCGCAAATTGCAAGAAAGTGGACATGGTCTACGTCACTCGGTAAGATTGAATTTTCAACAACAAACAACCGAGGAGGCGCAAACCATGTCTGACACCATTGTACAACTTAACGAATCCGCGTTAAAGGGGGAATTGAAAAATTTAGTGAGAACCAGTGTGGAAGAAACACTAAATGCCCTTCTTGACCATGAGGCGGAGGAATTGGTCAATGCGGAACGTTACGAGCGGACCAGAGGAAGGAAGTTATCGATCCGGGCATTATGGATCTGAAGTGGTCCTAAAAAACCCGACAGGTGAATCGTAGAGTGTTATCCTTTGATTTCTGGGTTGGAACAGGCCGGACCAGATGAACCGAAAGGACGATTGATGAGTCGGAAGAGCAAGAATTATTTACCTGAATTTCGGGCCAAGATCGCAGAGGCAGCGATACGCGGAGACAAGACGATTCCCCGAAGTCGCGAAGCAATTTGGGGTTTCTCCCCAAATGGTTCTCAAACGAAGGCTCGTCTGAAGGAGCGGATGGTCGAACTTTTCCAAGACGGTCGCTCGAGGAAAAAGAGAGACGAGAGGGAAGTAAACCACGAGGAGCTCTTCGAGGAAATCGGCCGTCTCAAAGTTGAGAACGACTGGTTGAAAAAAATCTGCCCAGTTCGGTTGAAACCAGACGCAGCATGATTGACCCGGGGGATGAAGGTCTGTCGGTGTCCCGACAATGTGAATTTGCCGGGCTTTCCCGATCAACCTTCTACTTTCGTCCTCGGGGCGACAGTCCGGAGAACCTTCGATTGATGAAAGTCATTGACCGGTACCATATGGACCACCCTGCATTTGGAAGCCGTCAGATAGCCCATGAGTTTGGAATCGGCCGGGGACGGGCCCGTCGCCTTATGCGGAATATGGGAATCAGCGCGAGAAGCTCCTTCTCCGCGGACCAGCACCCCTCGGGCGGGGCATGCGATCTACCCCTATTTGCTCCGCAATGTTGCAATCACGGGTCCGAATCATGCTTGGTCAACCGACATAACGTTCATCCCTATGGCCTGCGGCTTTGTTTATTTGACGGCGGTGATTGACTGGCACAGCCGTTATGTTCTTTCCTGGCGACTATCGAATACGCTTGATCGCGGATTTTGCCTTGAGGCGTTGGAATCGGCATTGTCGAGCGGGTTTAAGCCGGAAATCTTTAACACCGACCAGGGAAGTCAGTATACGAGTGCCGATTTTATCAACGTTTTAAAGCGCCACAACATTCGGATCAGCATGGACGGTCGGGGACGTGCTTTGGACAATGCCT
>JBMNOP010000001.1:0-307500 GCA_050943135.1 Thermoguttaceae bacterium
TGGAGATCGAAGCCGTATTGTTCGAAAATTCGCAGTTGTCGATCACGCTGCCATAACTCGTGTTGAGATAGAGGGCACCCCCTTCGGCAGACGTCGTGCCCGTTACGGTATTTCCGGTAAAGACCGAGTCGGTCAGGAAAGCATCCCCGGCCAGAATCCCGATCGCCCCACCATATCTGGCAACATTTTCGGAAAACGTCGAATTAGTCGATTGAATGGTTCCGCCGTACGCGTAGAAAAAGCCGCCGCAGTCGGCTGCGGAGCAGTCGGTGACAGAGCAATGGTCGAGGGTGAAATTGATGAAGTTGTTGTTCGCGGGATTGAATCTGGTGTTCCAGACAAAGATCGCACCGCCGCGATTGTAATAGTCGACATCGTTCGTTGCCGAAAATTCGGTGATTGTCAGGTTCCGGAGAAAAACATCGAAACCGGTGTCGGAAGCACCGACAAAGAAAAGACGGTCTGTCCCGGCTGTTCCGGTGTTCGTCAGGGTGATCCGGTTGTCGCCGTCAATCGTCAAACCACCGGTGAGCGTGATCTGGCCAAAGGCAGCCAAATCGGCCGTTCCTGTCAATCCCTCGGCAAAAGTGACGGTATCGTCCATCATGGAGGCAAAATAGACCGCCTGACGGAACGAAATATCACCGGAAGGGGTGTATGTTTCCTTGATGTCGGTAAGGGTCGTCACGACGGTGGAGTAAGAGGTATGCGGGTAACACTTAACCACCGCCGACTCTTCGGAATTGGTGTAATTGGTGCCGTCACCGTTGGCGACCACTTTAAACGCATAAGCTCCCGTAGCCATCAGCCCGGAAACCGTGACACTGGTGCCTGTCGCGACCGTCGCCTTCCAATTCGTGGCGCCGACCTTTTGGCTGTAAACAGTGTATTGGGATGCGTTCGGCACGGCATCCCAGGAAACTTGAACACGGTTGTTCGAGTTGCAGACGGCCTGTACATTGGTAGGCGTATCCAACTGAACCGCGGCTGTTGCCATCGGTTCGGCATCGACCGCGTAGACGGCGGCCGCCGACTCCTCACCCCCGGCAACGACGGCCAGGAGCGTACGGTCTTCCAAACACTCCAGACGGAGTGAACGTTCACGAATCTTTCTCATTGCATGTACCCTTTCGTTAAAATGTTGACCACCCGACCCTGTCAAGTGTGTCTTATGCCGGCTCAAACCAACTGTCAATGTGAATCAAAAAACAAAGCAAGTTCGCGCTGACAAACCGCCGAAAAAGAATCGTCTCCGGTTCCGATTCTCTTTGTGTTACCGGGTAGGCGCGCTATACCACCCGATGGAAAAACGACCCCAGGACGCGAGGGATCAAAAACCGCACGGACGCCATGCAAAGACGACACGCCGCCCGCAGGAACAAAAATTTCAGAGTGATTTACTTTCGCCGCCGGTGGCCGTGCCCATCGCGCCCCAAACTCCATAGGGGGAGCGGCCGGTAACGACCGGCATCACATCGAGACCGCCGTTCTCTTCGCCGTCACCCGTATCGACGCTGTCGTTGATGAAACGGACCGAACCGTCCATCATCGAGGCGTTCACTCCGCTGGAATGATAACTTCGTGCTCCCCCGACAATCGAAGTGGAAGAAGCCCAGGTCGTAGAGCAGAAAACCTTGGAGTTGGGGGGAAGTATCGTCGTAAATCCGGAAAAAATCGGAGTGCCGATAAACCAGACCTTCCCGCGATAGGCGCCCATATGTCCGTAACCGAGAATCCCCAGCGTGGAATCTGCGGGGTCGACCAGGTTCAGACATTCCGAAGGTTTGGAATCGTTTGTCATGATCTGAGGGGTCACCCGCAAATTCCTTGCTGCCTGAGAACCTTCGTAATAGGGGGCCTGCCCGGAGCAGAACTCACAGAAGGCGATCGTGTGCGATACGCCGTCCTTAACACCGGAAAACGATTGCCAGTAGTGAGAGCCGAACGGCGCACGACGGGCAAGGCCGCCGTTCTTCCCGTCTACGGTAGCCGGAGTCGTCCACGCCCCACTGGTTCCGGCAGCCCCTTGGTAGATCCCACTGCCGTACGCGTCACCGTAACAGAAAGCGTAGGAGGTGGATGCCCCGCGGGCCTCTTCTTCGGTCGCGTAGAACCCTGAGTCGACAAGGACGCGCCCCTCACCATAAATGTCGGTGTTGGTTACCATCGGATCTGAAGGACAGCCGAGCATTGACAACGTCGTACCTCCCAATCCCCAGTGGGGAGTCGGACAGTTCTGGCATCCGGGATAATTGTTGAGGGATTGTTCTCCGAGCGGCATGGTGATCAAGGCGTTCGTGACGCCGTTTTCCTTGATCCGGTTAGCTGTTTCGACAAACCTGTCCCATATCTGTTGCTGTTCCATAAAGGGCATCAGCATGACCAGTCCGCTGACACAACCGACATCGCCTGCGCCCGGCCCGGCGTCACCATAGGCGCCGAGCGGTCCGTAACCCCCGTATGCGGTATTTGCGGCAGGGAATGCGCCATGAGAGCTTTCATAAGTGTGAGCCGCCAGTGCCAACTGTTTGAGATGGTTCGAACATTGCATCCGGCGCGCAGCTTCGCGTGCCGCCTGGACCGCGGGCAGAAGGAGCCCGATAAGGATGCCGATGATGGCGATCACCACCAAAAGCTCAACAAGCGTAAAGGCACCCCTTTTCTTCCTGAAGAAACTAAGCATTGTTGTGTCCCCAAAATACGATATGGATGAAAAAACATCAATGATGCGAGAGGAAACGCCCTCTCGAAACTATTTTGTTTGTTGGTCTCGGTGCCGAATCCGTCAACGGATGCCAATGGTCACTCGACGGTGACGGTCTCGCGGCCCAGGTCGATCACGGTCTTCCCCTTTTGTTTTTTGGTAATTTTTACCGAAAAGGGCGACGTTTCGGGATCGGAGAAACGCGGGTCAAGTTGATTTTCAGTGTTTCCGGCGACGAATTGACCGTCTTCGGTCTGTTTGATCGGCGGATCCTTTTTCTCCACGAGCAACACAGATTCTCCTTCGGGAGCCCCATCAAAACCTCGGGTCGAGAGGTTCACGACCCCATCGGCACCGGAAAAACCGGAGGTGCGCCATTTTCGAAGGCTTTGGTCGGTATAATTGACAACGACCTGAACACCTTCGATGGGAGAGCCGTCCTCCACAACCACGAGTTGGATCGGGTATATTTTGGGAAATCCTTCGGGATAATCGCTCCTTCGGCATGCCGAAACGAAGCAAAAACAGAGCAAAAGGATGACGCAGGAAACGATGCGTTTTCGTATGGCCGACATTGCAATCCTCTATGGTTTAAAGAAATCAAAAAACAACTCGGTGAACACGGGAGTTTCCCCGTTGAAAACGTCCCGTAGCCCGGAAGTATACCAAGCTTCGAAAGCGGGAACAACTTCCCGGTTTTTCGAACAAAATAAAATTTCGGTAAGGGTTTTCCCGTTTCCGAAACCGTGCCGTCGGGATCATGTCAAATCGAAACACTTTCGCCGCCGTTGACCGACCCCAGTCCCCCCCAAACGCCGTAGGGCGACCTACCGCTGTTGACCGGAGGCTGATCGAGACCCGAGCCGGACCGGCCCTCTCCGGTATCGATATTGTCGGTGATGAAACGGACCGATCCATCCATCATGACCCCGTTGACTCCGCCGGCATGATAGCTCCGCGCTCCGCCGACGATCGGAGAGGCGGGCTGAATGTCAACCGAGCAGAACACTCGGGAATTGGGAGGGAGAATTGTCGTAAACCCGGAAAAAACAGGTGCACCGACATACCAAATCCTTCCACGGTAAACCCCGACGTACCCATGCTGGTAGAGTCCCAGGCTACTGTCGTTGGGGTCGACATAGTTGAGACACTCTGCAGGGTTTATCAGAGTTTCAGGAACGACTTGAGGGGTATGTTTCAAAACACGGGCCCCATCGTACGATTGTGTGTAGGGCGCCTCTCCGACGATTGTTTCGGTGAAAGCAATCGTGTGCGAAAGACCGTCTTTGACCCCCGCGTGGGTTTGCCAGTAGTGCGAGCCGAAGGGCGCGCGCCGTGCCGTTTTGTTGTTCTTGGCCGCGAAATCTTTCGAAATGCCGAAATGAGGAGTTGCCGCCGCGCCGACATGATCGAGCGCATCCCCGTAACAGAAGATATAATTGGTCGGTGCAACCGCCCCTTCTTCTTCGGTCCCGTAATAATCTTTCAGAACTCTCCCTTCGGCGTAAAGTGCGGCTTTTCCTCCCATCGGATCCGAGGGACAACCGAGCATGATCATTGTTTTTCCCCCCATCCCCCAATGGGGGGTGGGGCATCCCGAGCAACCCGGATAGTTGCGCGTCGCTAATTCCCCGAACGGGAAAGTGATCAGCAGATGGTCCTCTCCGTTATCATGCGCTTTTTGAGCGGTAGCAAGGAATTGCTCCCAAATCGAATTTTGTTCCATAAACGGCATCAGCACGACAAGTCCGCTGACGCACCCAACGTTTCCGGCATATCTGCTGTTGTCGCCGCCGCTGTTGCTCCAGGAAAAGGTTTGACCGTACCACATATGAGGTCCGTACCCGATGAATGCGGTGTTTGCCGCGGGAAATGCTCCGTTGCTGTCCGCGTAAGTGTGAACTGCCAGGGCCAGCTGTTTGAGATTGTTCGAACACTTCATCCGCCGCGCGGCCTCGCGGGCCGCCTGGACAGCGGGCAAAAAAAGCCCTATCAGGATGCCGATGATCGCGATCACGACCAACAGTTCGACCAACGTAAAACCTGTTTCTCGTTTCATTACAGCATTCTTCCGGGAACACAAGAGGCGGGGGGCGGGGGGCAGGGGGGGAACGGCCGATTCCCGATCAAACGGGGGGGTTCCGTCCGGGGCCGGGATACTCACCGCGAACGCCATTCGGCGTCGTGAGCCCCTGTCTCCGATATCTTGTGTTTACGCGGTAGTTTCTAAAAAAACCGGCTCACGAAGCGATTTTGGGGCAGGTGTCCCGGCGACAAGAAGGTATTGTATCATCGGGAGGAATCGTTGTCAACGAAATTTCCATTTTTCCCCGATTTTTTTCATAGCTCGGGGGTCCGGCAGAAGTCGAAATGTAAAAGGAGAAAAAAATTGAACCGGAAAGAGATTCTACAAAGTAAGGGGGCGGATCTCTTCCCGGTTGAAAATTGTCGGATTTTTCCTGTGTCAGATCTCGAATGCACCCCGCAGTCCCGAAACAAATGCGCTCTTAGCTTTTTTGTTCCCCGTAGGATTTTCTACATACTGGAAGAATGGCGAGAGGTGAGCGAAATCGTTAAAGACACAGCGGTAGTAGACCTCGACGAAATGTTCCTTCCCCGATTCGTAATCGTCCTCTTCAAGCCAGGGGTCGCCTGGTTCGGCGATCCCGTAGCCGATGCCGACGACGTCGCGCTGTCGGATACAGTGGAATTTTTGGAACTGGACGCCGCCGCTGTAATGACCGCAGACACATCCGAGTTCGGCGTCACCCTGACCGACGCGACCCCAAACGCCAAGATGATGCGAGATTTCCTGGTCGAAGTTTATCCCCCAGCCGGAATTCGTTTTCCCCTCGTATTCTTCGAACGTCTGACCGACCCAGCCGAAAGCGCGAAGATTTCCGGGGCGACCGTTCAAGTCGAGATGGAGATCCGTTTCCAGGATTCCGAACCCGTGCCGGAATACATCGTTCCATCCTTCACTGGCGAGATAAGCCGCACCAACGGAGACGGCCTCTCCAAAATTTCGCCAAAGCATGAACCCGAATGAAGGACAGGGGTATTCCGTTGTCAGGTTCGCGACGAATCCGGTCGAATTGAACTGGGAAATACCGCTGTTCGCGTAGTTGTTCGTGTCGAAATCGGTGGTCAGGTCAAGATGACCGACCCGGAGTCTCCAGCTTTCGTTATGGCCGAATGCCTGTTCATACCAAAGTTCGGTGAATTTGAGGGTCTCGTCCGGCTCGATTTCATCATTGAAACAGGAGAGTGTCGGGATACGCCCGTCGATACCATCTCCGTAACCTGCTTCGAGGAGACCATAGAAGGTGCCCTTTTGGCCCACATGCATAAGGAACCCGATATCGGCGGTAAAGACGGCATCGGTTTCTCTTCTGTAGGATCCGTTTGAGTTGAGGTTTGAGGCAAGTTCGCCTTCGATGACGACCCCCCACTCGATCGACTCAAAGAAAGCATCGGTGGGATCTTTCGGTTCCTCCGTCGCGTAGTCACGAAGTTCGCCGAGTCGGTCACGTTCGATTCGCCTGATAACCTCGGAGCTCCGTCGAGGTATTCCGAACGACGAACTCCCGGTCTGAGGGGTTGTTACCTCCTGTTCCGTCACGATCCGGTCTGTTTCATTGACGATCGGCTCGTCATAAACCGGGTCGTCGGACGCAGCCAGCACGCCTACCAGCAGGTAGTTCAGAAGTATTGCCCGTAACGCAACTTTTTTTCCTGATAGCATTTCCACGCTCCTTTTCTCAGCCCTAATGGGCAAGCCACCATCTTCTGTCGTTCAGGTGATGTGCGAGGAAAAAGCGCGAGGAAACCCGCTTTTAGTTTTAGCGGTCGCTTTCAACATTCCCGATGAATCTCTTTACGCTGTTCCGGACCAGTTGCCGAAATTTCCACGTTACAAGGGTATCGGAATTCCTGCGGGTTAAGGTTTAATGAAATTAACGGATATGGGGCAAGAATCGATTATGGTGAAAGAAGTTGAAGTGCTCCTGGGAAAACCAGACACGTGAATTACAGAACTTTTTATCGGACATCCGGCCTTGAACAGGGTTTAGGATGGCATTAACCGGGAGGAACGATTGATGGTCGGAAGGGAAAGAACGATTCGCCTGAATTTCGGGCCTAAGTCGTGGTAGTGGCGTCGCGCGGAGATCAAGAGCATTCACGCCGTTGCGAAGTCATTCGGGATTTCCCCTCAAATGATTCTCAAGATGAAAGTGCGCCTGAAAGGATGGGTCAGCGTGCTTTTTCAATGAAGTTCGTCGGCCCGTAAAGCAAAGGGGAGCGCGAGGTAACGCACGAGGAGCCTGTAAGGAAAATCGGTCGTTTCGAAGTTGAGAATGACCGGTCGAAAAATCTGCCCGGTTCAATTAAGAAAAGGCTCGACAATGATTGATCCGGGGGATAGGAGCCGGAAGATTTCCGGACGATGTGAAATGGTTTTGGGGCGTTCTCCGTCGAACTTTTATTTTCAACTGCGGGATGACAGCCAGAAAACCCTTGTTTGATGAGATGGATTGATAGATTTCCTGTGGAGCATCCGGCTTTTAAGAAATTTAAGATCCCAAGTCGGAATTTAGCGCTTTCGCTTTCTCCGATTTCAACCCTCAGAAGATCCTTCTTTGTCTTGCTTTTTGCTTCCGATTTGATAGACTGAGGTGCGGTGGATTTTCATTTCTGGTTACTTTGACATAAGTGCCCCTGTCCAGATTGTTGCGGGGCGCCGCTTCCGAAGGATTGTCCCATGGGTGATTTCGTCAGTTGTTCCACAAAACGGGCATTGTTTTTGTTTCCGCTCTGGTTTTTTATCCTGATATGTTCGGTCTGTGCCTACGGCGACGCCTGGCCTCCAATACTGGAAAAATCGGAAGTGATCAATAACCGAATCACCGACCGCTACGAACACGGGTCTCTTCCGGAGTGGGGGGCAAAGAATCCGAAACAGACCGATGAATTCGCCGTCCTGCACCCGGTGGTCCCGGAGCTCGAGAATGCCGAAAATCGTCCGCTCTATGTTGTCCTTCACTCGGCCGGCCACTCACTCGATGGGGCACTTGCCTGCCAGGCCGAGAAGGGGAACCACGATATTTACGATTCTCCCGACGATTTCTACGCGTTGATTCTTGACTGCAAAGCCAACCAACAGACCGATTGGTGGTGGGGTGGACTGAAACCCGACGAAGAGGTCGACGAAACAAATAGAGATAAAGCCGGCCCGGACCTTTCCCCTTGCGAAAAGCGGGTCATCGACACCGTCCTTTGGACGATCGACCACTACAAAATCGATCCGAACCGCGTCTACATCTGCGGTAACTCGATGGGGGGGAGCGGGGCACTCGGGATTGGACTCCGCCACGGAAGCATCTTTGCTGCGGTCAAGGCAAATGTTCCGGCCGGCTGTCGTCATGTCGCCGATCGGTTGTACCTGCCTCCCAGCGAAGTTCCGGATGGGGTCCGAATTCCCGACCCACCGATCTGCATCGACTATTCCGGTTCGAACGATCCGTGGTCGGGTGATCATGAGACGCTGGTTTACGGTTTGCGGAAACGCAAGTACCCCCTGATGTTCTTCTGGGGACCATTCGGACATCAGAACAACCACGAAAAGATTGAAAAAATCAACGATCTCCCGAACCGTTTCGCTTGGACCGAAGTTCGCCGCGACGACGCGTACCCCGTCTTTACCAACGCGACAAGCGATTCGGTCAGTCCGTGGCCCCCTTCGTTCGGCCCTTGCCCTGCCGATGCCCCGGCAGGGCAGATCAACGGATTCTTCCGCTGGTCGGCTGAACAAGATACCCCGAGCAAGTTGGTAATGATACTGCGTCTCGCCTCGAGCGAAGAGCTCCATTCCCAAATATTCACGATCCCGACCGAGTCGACCGCCGACGTCTCGTTCCGCCGCTTGCAAGAATTCCGAGTCAATCCCGACGAGACCGTCGCATGGAGTTTCGGCGATCTTTCCGGTCAAGCCGTTGCCGATGAAGAGGGGGTTGTCACGATTCCCCGGCTTCCGATCACCGTCGAACCGAAGACGATCGTTTTAGCTAAAGTTCCAGAGTGACATCTGGTCGGAGCCGTCTCCGGCAAGCGATGGCAAGACGTAGAATGAAAATCCAAAATATTTTTGGCATTCTGCTTTTGTTGACAAATGTCGCTTTCTCAATAGAATGGTGTTGTCGGCAACGGTGTTTTGGTGTCTCAGAAACACCTAAAGGGGCGTCGGGGCTCGGTCTCGTCTCCGCCCGCGTTGACGGCGTTTGGGGTTGGTCTGCCGTCTGTTAGAGGGATGTTCGCGATTCGCGAAGTATTGGATCACGGACATTGCTGGCTGGTATTCTCGGTTAAGGTAGGTCGGAATCATCGTTTTTATGAACACCCCCCTCTTTTATCTCTTTCTGGTATGCGTTGCGGCCGTTACCAAAATTGCCACCGAGTATTATGCTCGCTGGGCACAGAAACATGGCGTGGTTGACAAAGCCGATGGGCTCCGGAAACTTCAAAAGGCGCCGACACCCGTCAGTGGCGGGGTGGTGATTTTCGCGGTCGCGGCGTTGGCGACTGTTATCGGAGTTTCTTACCACAATCTTGCCGAGACCGCCTCGGGTACCGTCCCCTTTACCAAAATCGCTCTGATTCTCGGAGCCGCGTTCGTTTTGGTTCTCACCGGTTTTCTTGACGACAAAAACGGCATGAAAGGGAAACGGAAGCTCCTTTTGCAACTTCTGACCACCTCGGTAATCGTCGGATACGCCCGAAACTACCATAGCGTAGAAATTTTCGGCCACACGATCGATCTGGGGCATCTCTTCTTTCCCCTGGCCCTCTTTTGGTTGGTGGGGTTCATTAACGCAATCAATCTGATCGATGGTGCCGACGGTGTCGCCTCGGTCGTCGGTATCATGATTTTCCTCTCTTCGGGCATTATCGGAGTTCTGCACGGGCCCGCTTACTGGACGATCGCATTTCTGAGTTTTGTGATGGCTGCGGCTCTCTTCGGATTCTTCCTTTGCAATCGTCCGCCGGCGAAAATCTATCTCGGCGATTCCGGCTCGATGCTGATCGGTTTTATGGCGGCGGTCGTTCTGATTAACGCGTGTAGTGTTGGGCATGGGACGATTCGGTTCTGTCCGGCCTTTGCAATCGCTTTCCTTCCGATCCTCGATTCTTTTTCGGCGATTGTTCGTCGGACCCTCGCCGGGCGGAGCATCTATTTCGCCGACCGCAGTCATCTGCACCATCGGATTCAGACCCATGTCGGGCGAAACTGGACTCTGTTGATCACACTGGTTCTTCTACAGATTCCCCTTTCGATCGGAGGTATTTGGGGAACGCTTTGCGACTGCGTCAAGAACCCATACTCCGACCTGATACCCTTGGGTGCCGCGTTGTCGGTTCTCGTTTTCCTGATCGTGACGAATATCTTTGGGCGTAATGAGCTCAAGTTGATGCTTCTCGCCCTGAAACGACTCTTCTGCCGAATCTTTTTCTGCCCACTGCGAGAGCGAGAACCGAACCGGATCCGTTCGTTTATCAATCTCCAAGAGGCCGATTGGAAGACCATATGGGACTCGATACTGCAACAGACAGCCGATTACCCCTGTTGCTTCCATGTTTCGCTGGATATTAACATTCCGACAATGGAAGTCGATTTCTTCGTTTCGAAGGGGGAACGGGCGATCGAAAAAGGAATTGATGCCGATCCACGCTCGATCGTCGCATTGCGTATGCCGCTGATGCTCGAAAAGACCAATTATTGCGGTAACCTTTTTCTCCAATACGAAATGCTCGAATGTGGTTCCAAGTCTGTGATCGAACTGGCCGAAAAGTTAAGGGATGAGTCCGTGGGCGCAGTCGAAGCCTTTGTCCGGAGCCGCCGCCAACAGGACGAACGATTGTCCGGTAAAAGTTTGCACGACGAAACAGCAAAAGAAAACATGGCCAAAAAAAGCAAAAGGGCTACCGCCCGTCACGGTAAACCCTTGTGCGAAAACGATCACTAACGCGAAACGATATCGACCGATCCGCGTTGGGAACGCGTTAGGGAAACCACCTTAGGATTCGGCCGTCGCAACGGCAAATGCCACGGCGTAACGGTCACAGTGCGATATCGTGATTTTCCAGTCGACAATGCCGATGGACTCGGCATAAGACTTGGCCCCTCCGGAAAGAGAGAGTTCCGGTTTTCCGGCCGCGTCGCGCACGACCTCGATCTCGGTCCAATTCACACCTTCGGACCAGCCGGTTCCGAGAGCCTTCATGACGGCCTCTTTTACCGCCCAGCGTGAGGCATACCGCTCGGCACTCTTTCGCCCCGAACCGCAGTAACGCGCTTCCCCCGGCGTAAAAACCCGTCGGAGAAAGAAGTCGCCGTGTTTTTTCAGCATTCGGTCGATCCGTTCGATTTCGGTAATATCCGTGCCGACCCCAACGATGCGCATCTTCAGTCGAATTTCCTTAGTGCGAGGGTGATGTCTTGCCCACCGAAACCGAAATTATTACTGAGCGTAACACGAACATCGGCTTTGCGGGCCTTGTTCGGAATGTAGTCAAGGTCGCAGTTTGGATCGGGAGTCTCGTAATTGATTGTCGGCGGAAGGATCTGATCGCGAATCGCCAAAATGCAGTAAATCATTTCCGTTGCACCGCTGGCGGCGATCAGATGTCCAGTCACACTCTTGGTGCTCGAAACCGGAATCTTATAGGCGGTATCTCCGAAAACTTTTTTGATTGCCAGGGTTTCGACACGGTCGTTCAGACTGGTGCTCGTCCCGTGGGCGTTGATGTAATCGACATCGGTCAGTTTGATTCCGGCTGTATCAAGTGCCATCTGCATACAGCTGGCCGCGCCGCGCCCCTCCGGATGAATGTCGGTAATACGGAACGCGTCGGACGTACAACCATAACCGATCAGTTCACAATAGATGTGTGCACCACGCTTTTCGGCATGTTCAAGTTCTTCGAGGATTACCATTCCCGACCCTTCCCCAATAACAAAACCGTCGCGGTCTTTATCGAAAGGACGCGAAGCGCGTGTTGGTTCGTCATTGCGAGTACTCAGGGCCGTGAGCAGATTAAATCCGGTAACACCGAACGGATGGATCATTGAATGGGAACCGCCGCCAATCATCAGGTCGGCTTCGCCGCGCTTGATGATTTCAGCCGCTTCCCCGATTGCCTGTGCGCTGGCGGCGCAGGCTGTCAGATTGTTGATGTTGGGGCCTTTGAGTCCGAACCTGGCGGCAAGGAACGCCGCAGGCATGTTTGGTTCTTGTTCGATCTCGCGTATCGGGTCGAGAAGCTCGAGCCCCATATTGACGAACTTGCCAATGTCAACCGAACCGTCCTCTTTCAGTGCCCCGGTAATCAGTTTTGTGAATGTGTCGAAATCCTGCTTTCCTTCCCCTGCGCCGGTATAGACACCGAAGCGGGTCGGATCGTAATCAGTGTCTAAAAGACCGGAATCTTTCATCGCCTGGTAGCCGGCACCGATGGCGAACGAGATGTGGCGGTCACGCCCTTCCCAGTCCTCGTTCTTTTCGCCGAATGGGGTCATATCACCCCAGTTTTTCACCTCGGCGGCTATCTTGGTCGGGAAATTCGAAGCATCGAAAAGGGTAATCGGTGCAACCCCTGATTCCCCGTTCAAAATACGCTGCCAAACGGTTTCCGTCTCATAACCGAGGGGTGTAACAAGTCCGATTCCTGTGACAACAACCCGACGCCCCATCTGCAAACCTTACCACTTTCCGCTACGTTGTTACTGATCTTTCAACCGCAGACTTTTCAGACTTTGGCGGCGCTGGGATCAACTAGAGGTTTCCCTTCTGCCGAAACGCCGACCTCAAAAACGCCGAAAGCCCGGACCAGATTGTCCAGATCGCCGGCACCGTAGAGCGGTTGATCGGCGTACTCTTCTCCCAAATGAGCAAAGACCAGCGCCCCTTCGGCGATCTTCTTGCCATCACGATGAACCTGGACCGAAACCATCGATCCTTCGTCGCGAATATAGTCGACCCTAATATCATAAACGAGAAGGTCCCCGGGGACAAGATCAACTTCGGTAAAGGCAAGGCGCGGAATTTTTCCCAGTACGATTTTCTTCGAAAAACTGTAGTACTGGTGAATCAATACTCCTGCCGCCTGAGCCATTCCCTCGATGACCAGAGAAATCGGCATAACCGGATACCCAGGAAAATGATCCGCGAGATGCTCTTCGGAACGCGTGATCGCCTTGATGGCCTGCGCACGCTTGCCGCTCTCAAACATCGTATACCGATCCATCCAAAACCAGCGCATCTGTCACCTCTGCTCTTGCCAAGCCGAACCGACAGGTCTCGGCGTCTTGTCGGTGGGGAAAACGGGCGCTGTTCAAAAATACTCGCGCCCGTCCGTAAGAAAAATCAGGCGAGTTTACTCTTTACCAGGTGAACCAGGTCTTTGACCGAGAGAATCTTGGCTAGATTCTGGATAACCGGATTCTGCAAAAACGTTTCAAGGTTGGCACTTGGAAGGGCTTCCTGGAGCATTGCCAGACCGTCGGCCGTCAGTTTGCCGTCTTGGACATATTTGGGATCATCCAACTTTTCCGTTGGAATCAGTTCACCGCGATCGATTTTGATATCGAACTTCTTTTCGAGCTGGAAAACGATATCGAGGAGATCAATCGATTCGGCACCCAGATCGTCTACCAGAGTAGAATCCATTTCGACTTCATCTTCGTCTACTGCCAGGGCATCCACCAAGACTTCCCAAACCTGTTCAAAAATTTCCTGTTCGTTTGCCATATTGCAATCCTTCTGTTTCCCTTCTTAATTTTGTGGAACGTGAAAATGAACGTGAGTAATAAATATTGGCTACAAACCAACCTCGGCATCAGTCGCCGACCTTGGTGTCTCTCCAAAGAATTTTGAATTTTTTGCGCAACTGGTCAATGACATCACGGTCGGTACACGCCCTCCCGGGATTCTTGTCGCCCAGATTGTACTTCGTTAAGACCATTTGGGCCCGGACACGTTGCTGTCCTTCGATACTGCCGTCGGTCTTGAAGACCGCCGTCGATTCATCTTCACTGACAAGAGTCGCTGTGAGCGTCAGTGTCTGTCCTGGCTGGAGGAACTGTCCGAACTTGACGTTCTTAACCTCTTTCAAGAGAACCATGCTGTGAGCAAAATCCTCTCCCTGGCGGACAAGCCACGCTGCGGTTTCGGCCATTGCCTCGACCATCAAAACGCCGGGCATCACCGGAAACTCCGGGAAGTGGTCCTGAAGATACTCTTCGGCCAGAGAAAGAGACTTGGTCGCAACAATTCTCTTGTGCGGTTCCAAAACATCGATTTTATCGATCAGTGAAAAATGCATCGTTCTTCGTTAAATCAAAGGCGCACCGCGCGCAAAGGTTCATCCGGAATCTTTTCCGAAGGGAAGGACCTCCCTCCCAAGTCCTCGACCGTAAGATCGAAAGACGACGGGAAAGTACATTTTCGCTCTTATCGGCCAAAATAGGAAAACCCCATTATCCCCATTCGTGCTTGATAAAAGATTTTATCCTATTTTCTTAAAACCGACAATACTGATAAACTCTATCTTTTGCCCACTTTCACATTTGTCCCGGCGGAATCCAAGGGACAGAGAAGAGAGGGGAAAAAGAAACCGCTTGAAATTTCACGGAAATATCAAGCGGCAAGGTCTTGTCGTCGAACGACGGATCACGGTCCGATGTTCGGGGGATTCCTCATCAGGAAGTCACGCGGACCGCGAGTCACGGTATAACCGGCATAGGGATTATTGGATTCCGGATCAATCCCCTGGTAAGGATTTTCGTTCCCGCGCGGTCCGGGAACAATAAACCCGAAAAAGCCCCCGTATTGCGCATAGGGCGCAAGGCCACCGGGATAGGTGCGATACCTCGAAATCCGGTCACGCAACGAATACCGCCCGAAGAGCGGGGTGGCCGGTTCAACAGTATAACTGCCTCCTATGTACCCACCGGAATATCCGCCACCGTAGTACCCGCTGTCATAATAGACTTCGTGGAAGCTTCCCTGATACGAAGGGGCTATACTCCCGCTGACTTGGTAGTCGGAAAGACTTTGCGCAAAAAGCCCCGCTGCCGAGGCCAGGGTGATTGCCAACCCAAGGAAACCGGTTAAAACTTTTCTCATTTCTACGCCTTTTGCTCGAAAAACGAACACCTCGCCGCTAACCGCGAACTCAATCCACGAAAGCCAGACACGGAACGCTAACAGGCTCCCTCGACTTATCGGATAACGATCCGGCGCAAGTCGAGCGGAAACCGCTTCACTTTCCATCTTTCTATATTTTACCCGGCTTACCAACATAAACGGAAAAACCGATAGTCGAACAGTCGAGTAATCGTGTCGAACGGAATAAGGAGCCCCCACCATAAGTTACAGGTTCTCCCTTCTCGGAGCAGTCCCGATTATCTTGCCCGGGGCAAGATCAACTGAAAAATCCGCTCAAACTCATCGAGCGAGCCAAAAGGAATCACTAATTTTCCCTTTCCTTTGGCGTTGGCCGAAAGTTTGACCTTGGTGCCGAAAAATTCTTTGAACTGCCTCTCGACGTCAAGGAAATGATCGCTCAGCTCGACCGTTCCCTTGTGCGAGCCGATCCCCGGACGGTCGCCGTCGACTTCGGTAGGGTTTCGTTTCAATTCCTTGGCATATTCCTCGACCTGACGAACAGACCATCCCTCGGCACATGCTTTTTCGGCGACCTTGAGTTGCGTCTCCTTCCTGATTCCGAGAAGGGCGCGGACATGCCCCATGGCCAATTCGTCACGCCGAACCATTTGCTGAATCTCTTCCGGCAGTTCCAGAAGGCGAATCAGGTTGCAGATCGTCGATCGATCCAGGCTGAGACGTTTGGCCAGTTCGTCGTTCGTCACTCCATATTCCTCAATATAGTTGCGAAACGCAATCGCCTTTTCAATCGCATTGAGATCGCGACGTTGGAGATTTTCGGTCAACGCGATTTCGGCCATCTCGCGATCGTCGACGATCAGGATGTGCGCTGGTACTTTTTCCCAGTCGGCAATCTGTGCCGCCCGCAATCGTCGCTCACCGGCGAGCAATTCAAACCGCCGTTCAACCCGCCGCACCACGACCGGCTGAATCATTCCGTGTTTTTTCAAACTTTCGGCCAGACCGGCTAGTTCGTCATCGTCAAAATCGAGACGTGGCTGATGTTTGTTTCGGTCGATCAGCGAGATCGGAATGTCATAGATCGGTTTCTCGCGCATCAGTTCGCCGAGAATTTTGTCGGTCGCTGTCTCTCGCGGCTCGGATTCGTACAATTCGTCGTCATAGGGATGTCGCTCGTCCGACAACGGAGCGGCCAGATCGTATTCGCCGGCAAGCGAATATTCTTCCGCAACCGCCGAAGCCTTTCCCAAAAGAGATTCCAAACCTCGGGCAAGACGTTTTTCCTTAGACATGTTCCAAGACCTCCAAACAGAGTTCCGCGTAAGCGCGCACCCCCCGACTTCGGGGATCATATTCAAAAATCGACCGACCGTGACTCGAAGCCTCGCTGAATGCCACATCGCGCGGAATCACGGTCTCGTAAACGAATTCTCGAAAAACCCCCCGGACATCCTTATCGACCTCCAACGTCAGCTCCAACTCGGGATCGTACATCGTCAGGAGAATTCCGGCAAACGACAACGCACCTTTTTGATTCTGCTTGATGTTGCGGATTACCTCGATCATCCGACGGAGCCCTTCCATCGCGAAATACTCACACTGGATCGGCATAATGACTTCAGTTGACCATGCCAGGGCTGCTCGGGTCATCGGACCGAGCGAGGGAGGAGTATCGATCAGAACCGTCTCGTAATCGGTGACTCCCTCGGTTAACCACTCCGCCATCCGGACAAGAAGATCCCGGTTTCCGACCGCCATCATTTCAACGTCCGAAAAACGCCCGCAACCGGGAAGGACTTCGAGGTTTTTCGTCGTTGTCGGAACGACGGCTTCGGCAATTCCCTGTCCCGTCACCAATGGGTGGCGCGGTGTCGGGTCAAGTCCGAGCCCGCTTGTGGCGTTGCATTGCGGGTCGAGATCAACCAAAAGGGTACGTCGCCCCGAACGGGCGATTGCCGAGGCCAGCGAAATCGCCGTTGTGGTCTTTCCGACCCCTCCCTTCTGATTGGCAACACAGTAAATCTGCCTCATTGAGTCCCTTACGGATGGATATTATATGACACTCCTTCTAGTAAATCGGTTAATCAGCTCTTCCTTCTGCAAAGTATTTAAGAGAAATTTCTCCCCCCTTGAAAACGCTTTTAAAGTGGTATAATGGGAGGCGACAGCCGAAGTGGCGGAACTGGCAGACGCGCTAGGTTCAGGTCCTAGTCTTCGTAACAGAGGGTGAAGGTTCGAGTCCTTTCTTCGGCACTCTCAAAAACCCAGCGACCAGCTGGGTTTTTTGTGGTCTTTTTAATGCTTATGCCGATTAAACGCTTCGGATAAAGTCATCTCATCTTCGATTTCTGTCTCAAAGAAAACCATTCCAAACGGGTACCGCCGCCCTCGACAAGCTCTATGTCTGCGACGGTAGACGGTGAAGAAAATGCCAACAAGAGTGAATCGGCTTTTCCATTCTCGGTGAAACTCTTTTCGAACTCTGTGATACCGGTACATGCGTGGAGGTTTTTCATGGAGTACTCTGACGATTATACCGATAAGTCGGGAAAGACCTATTGTTCCGGTTTTGACGATCAGTAAAAGCCAGGTCACCAAGAAAACGAATGTATAGGCGAAGAGTCGCAGAGCGGGAAATACGCCAACTCAATGAAGAATGAACCGCGAACCAGAGAATAGATCTCGAAGCAAAAGGCGTCGTTCGATGGACAAAAGAGTATTCTCGAAGCGTCTTGCTGTCTCCTTCGCCCTTGGGGTCCTTCTCCTTTATGGTGTGGTGTCGGGAGCCGAAGACGGGAGCCCCCCCTTCCAAGCGGTTATTCCAACGACCGGAACCGCAGCCGAATCGACCGCAGGCCGCGAACTGGAACGGAACATTTCGACCGAGGCACCCGAAAAGAGTTTGTCCGAACAGATTCAAGGGGACTCGACAGACTTTCAGAGGTCGATTGATGAACTGAAAGCGCAAATCGACGTGCTGCACGATAGCCTGGAAAAGGAGCGAAAAGTTCCCCAATCGAACAAAAAGTTCAGTGCTAAAGTGGGAGGACTCCTCGAAATGGATGCGATCGCCATCGACCAAAGTCGGGAAAACCAGGAGCGATACGGCGACATCGACAATGATTACGTGGTACGTGACCTCCGGTTTTGGGTCAAAGGGGAAGGATACGACAACCTGGACTACGAGGTGGCACTCGGATATGCCGGGTCGCTCTCTTTCAAAAATGTCGTGATCACCGCGAAAAACCTTCCGATTCTGGATACGGCGCGTATCGGTTATTTCAAGGTGGAGTCGGGGATGAACTACGCGCAAATCGTCTACGACTACACGTTCACCGATTGCGATTCAATCGAAAACACCTTTCGGGGCTCTCGGCGGCTCGGTATCGCCTCGATCCATTACGGCCAGAACAAAAACATCCGTCTCTTCACCGGAATCTTTACCGACCAGAACCTCTCGATCGGAGACGGAAAACACGCCAATGAAAGTAATGATAACCCCGGAGTCATCCTGAACACTCGGCTGACGGCGATACCGATTTACACCGAGTGTGCCGAGGGTGAAGTTGCGGAAGTTTTCCACTTGGGAGGCGGGTTTCGTTGGGTCGACGTGGGGCGTGACCGAGAAACAGGACAAATTCAAGAGACGACCCTGAAAGCCTCCCCAACCGACTGGCTCCCAGACATGACACCCCTAATTGTCGGAAAGATCGCTACCGACTCCTATGCGGTAACGAACGTTGAAGCGGGCTGGCAGCGGGGGCGACTGGGGCTAATTGGAGAAGGACATTTCGGCACCTACGACGGTTACGACAATGCCTACAGTGTCTCGACCACCGGACGATTTCTCCTGACCCCCGGAGCGTATCAAAAGTACAACAAGGCGAACGGCTGTTTTTCGGGGATTGCCATCCCGGCGAATATGCGCTTCATCGACTGCGAAAAATGGACCTGTCTCGAGGGGGGCGGAGTCTGGGAAGTCGCCGCACAGTGGGCGTGGACCGATCTTGACATGCTCCGCGACGGTTTGGGGACAAATTTTTACGGCCGAATGCACCAGTATACGGTCGCACTCAACTGGTACTGGAATCCGCAGACCCGCTGGGGACTTGATTGGATCTACGCCAAACCAATCTCCGGCACCGGCGGAGCCGACGAAACTGCTTCGAGTCTCAACACGCTCGCATGTCAGGTTCGGATCTGCTTCTGAAGACGAAACCAATCTTCTTCGCAACACGCACTACCCCGCAAAACCGGCATACAAGCCGGTTTTTATGGAATTCTTTAACGATTCTTCCGATAAGCCGGGTGAGAGAAACTTTTCCGACTAATCCGTTTGTCCTTCAAGAGGAGTAAGCCTACCTGCCAAATGAAGAAGCGGTCGCCGCGTCAAGACGCTGCGAAGGAAAGGGAGTGGACTGTAAATCGATGCTGCCTTCCCACAACCCGAAAAACCGGATATTGCGCGAAGGGACACGCTTGGCGTACCTGATCGCGCTTTCCCTTTCGGGGATGCTCTTGCTTTATGGTGATGTCAAAGGTGTCGAAAACCGCTCGATCCTCCCCGGACCGGTTCCTGATTCTCCGGTAATCGAAACGTTCGAATCGACGGCGGGATTCGAGCCGAAGTGAACCGTCTCTCCCGAGAAACTTAGCAAGAACGACGAGTCCGGAAAAGCGACAAACGGCACCGAAGATGTACAAACAATGCTCGACGAGCTCAAGGTGCGAATCGGAGCGCTCCGCGGAGAATTCGAAAAGAATCGAGATATTTCCGATCCGGCGAAAAAGTTTTCGGCGCAGGTCGGCGGCATGCTCGAGATCGAAACGATCACTATTGACCAGAACGAGGCGAACCGTAACCTGTATGGCGACATTAACAACGATTACGGTTTCCGTGACATTCGGCTTTGGGTCAAAGGGAATGGGTACGGAACCCTCGGCTACAACGTCACATTGGGATTTACCGGCCAACTTTCCTTTAAGAATGTGATGGTCAAAGCAAAAGATCTCCCGATACTCAACGAGGCTTACGTGGGGCATTTCGACATAGAAATAGGAATGAACTATCTGCTAAGTACCTACGACTATACGTTCGTGGAACAGGATACCGCGAACGGAACATTTAGTTTCGGGCGGCGAATCGGAGTCGGCTCGGTTCATTACGGGGAAAACAGAAACATCCGATGGTACACCGGCGTTTATACCGGTCGACCGATCTTGATCGGGGAGGGGAAACATGCCAACGAAAACGACGATAACGTCGGAATTCTGCTCAACACCCGCCTGACGTCGGTTCCGATCTATCGAGAGGATGCCTGTGGTCATTTGACCGACGTCCTTCATTTCGGTGTGGCGTTCTGCTGGTCCTCTCCGGGAAAAGATGCCGAAACGGGAGCCAATCGCAAGACGACTCTTCAGGCACAACCTCTCGACTGGTTTTCTGACATGTCCCCTCTCCTCTACGGAGAACTCGACGCCGACAATTACAGTGTCACCGGCATCGAAGCCGCCTGGCAGCGAAATCGGGTCGGCCTGACCGGAGAAGGATTCATCGGTTCGTATGAAGGGTACGAGAATGCTTACGGCGTTTCGGCCACCGGAAGGGCCCTACTGACTCCCGGCGCTTATCAGGAATACAACAAAGATGGCGGCTATTTCAGCGGCATCAACATTCCGGAAACTATGCGTTTCGTCGATTACGGCACGGGTCGCTGTCTCGAAGGATGGGGCGCCTGGGAACTTGTCGGAAGTTGGGGATGGATCGATCTGGACACGCTTCGCGCTGTACAGGACAACGACGTCTTCTATGGAAGAATGAATCAATACACGCTTGCACTCAACTGGTACTGGAACCCGCAGACCCGCTGGGGCATCAACTGGATTTACGCCAAGCCGATCTCCGGTTCCGGCGGAATCGACGAAAGTGCCACGAGTCTCGATACGATTGCCTGCCAGGCACGCATAACATTCTGACGCCGCCGCTAATCATTGAAAAATGTGTAATTCTTTTTATAGACAGAAGTTACCACCCTCCCCAATCGGGTAAGGTAAGGAGTATCTACGGAACTTTTGGCGCGGAAAAACAAACGAGTCCGTGAGGCAAGTCCCGCAAATAGCCCGCCGAAAGCGCTTACATCCATGTTGGGGTGGAAACGTCACATCGGGGATCATTAGAAGACCTATCATGTCGAACCGTTGGCCGATAAGCAAAAGCAGGTTTTTCGAACTTTATTTCCGAGAATTTAACACCCGAATAATAGGCAATCTCCGGGAGGCGCTCACGTCCTTCTGGACCAATGGTCAAGACAATATCGTGAAGGGGAGAGGGTCGAATACCCCGGCTACCAAAAGTTGATGCGGCCGGACTCGGACAATGCCCGCAGCGAAACCAGGCCGAAGAAGGTTCGCGGCACGCGGTACGGGGAGATCGGTGTCGGCATTCCGAAAGACCGTAAGGGCACATTTGAGGCTCAGACTGTCCGGAACCGCAGGAAAGACATTTCTTCAATCGAAGATATAAGCATCTCGATTATACGTCCCGCGAAGCCACCGCGCGTCAGATCTCTCATATAGATTTGGAGAATATCTGTGGCTTTGAGCAAAGCGAGAACTTTCTCTCGGACATCACGGACAAGAACGACCGCATACCGGACAGAGCCCACGACTCCTCTTACGGGGACGAATACGAAAGAACGCTTTGAAATCTCGATCTCGCAGAAAATTTTCGATACCTTCAAAAACAAAGCCTACACGCTATTCTGCGATTTTTCGGAGTGCACGTGGAGAGTCACATCCCGACCTTTTTACGGTAAGCCGGTTTAGATGATTTAAAAACTCTTTTTACCACACAATGGATTGGTCGAACTCTTTTTTCTTTCTTGAGGTTATCCGGTCATTCGTAGGGATTGTTTCCGGAAGATTTGATATTTACGCTCCGCTTTACATATCCAAGGGAAAACAATCCATCTCAACACGTTAAGATCGAAAGAGCCGATTCCGTTATGTCCGATGTTGTACCATATTTCCTCGCAGATATTGGTGGAGGGCCAACAGAATCAAGAAAAGAGAAAGAGGACGCGCACAAAACGGGCACGCCCTCTTTGAAAGGAAACATTGTCTATTCGTCCCGATCACTTTACCTGCGTGCATCGGGGTGGCAGGTTACTCAATAGCTACCGAAAACGGCACCGAGAACCAGTGACGAGACGGTGATCTTTCCGGCTTTGGCCGCGGCAACAACCTTTTTCTTTTGAGCGGCCGTGAAGCGGCAAGTAATGACCGAATCAAAGTCTTTGGTTTGCTCGCGTGGGATTTTCTTGATGGGAGATTCACCGGCCAAACGGCGACGAACGGCTTCAGTGGCGAACTGCTGGAAGGTCATCGAAAGCTTGGCGGCTTCTTTCTGGATGCGAACTTTATCCTTGGCACCGATGCGCATGTTGCACAGATAGGACGGAGCCTTCACTTCTTTTTTGACAACGGTCTTTTTGGCGATCGGGGCAGCCTTTTTGGCGGCAACGGTTTTCTTTACCGGGGCAGCCTTTTTGGTGATCGGGGCTACCTTTTTGGTGGCAACGGTTTTCTTTGCCGGGGCAGCCTTTTTGGCGATCGGGGCTACCTTTTTGGCGGCAACGGTTTTCTTTGCCGGGGCAGCCTTTTTGGCGATCGGGGCAGCCTTTTTGGCGGCAACGGTTTTCTTTGCCGGGGCGGCCTTTTTGGCGATCGGAGCTGTCTTCTTTACGACGTCGGCGGCCTTTTTGACCGCGGGTTTCGCGACTTTCTTAGCCACAGCTGAAATCCTTTCTACCCGAGTTAAACCGGGTTTTAAAAGCGTGTGTTTCCCGCCTTGGGTGAGAACCTCGATGCGGGCATACCACGCCATCATTGGGTATGGAACAATACAAAGACGTCATATCGCCGGGAGTATATCATAAAGATTTACTCTATGCAACACCTTATCCTGTCGATGAAAATGATTTGTCGGAATGTGTTTACAGTTTCCATGCAACGAGTTCCTCTCGGCCCGTCACACGGTATCCGGTCTCTTCCAGATACCACTGAATATCGGGAATGTGTGCCGAGCCGTAAAAGACGCCGATACGACGTGCCCCTTTGTTCACTTGCCTTTCCAATTCTTCGAGGAGCACCGCGTTTCGTTCTCGTATGAGTGATCTTTCAAAAGGTTGGGATCCCTCATCGAGACTGCGTGCCAGTTCCACCGCGAAGACACGTTTGATCAGGCGTTGTTTTTCGCGACTGACCAGGAATCCGGCAAGGCTCAGTTCTGGTTTTGTGATCCCATCGCCCGGTTCGTTCGGGCCTTCTTCTTCGCCGATAAGGTTATGTAGCGTTTCTCCGGCGAAGCGGCGAATTTCGCCGTTTTCGGAAAAACGCCGAAAGAGTGTTTCCGCGTCCATGTCGGCCAGAACCATGTTTTTCGCGGAATAGTCGATCGCGTCGAGCTGGTTGACAAGACCCAGCGCGTGCGCCATGCCGCGTTGGAGTGTCGCGAGAACACCAACGCGTGAGAGCTTTCGTGGCCTCTTACCCGCTGAAGCGGCAATTTGTTCCAGAGTTGTTCCTTTGGGCGCGAGCATTTCGACCAGAAGAACTTCGTAGCGTGTGAACAGCGTGTTCAGCCGATCGTAATATTCTCGGTCTGCGAAATGGATCGCCGCAATCAGGTCGACATCGATTGTTCTGTCTTGCTCGGTCTTTTGCATCGAGATGATCGGGCTGACCAGCTCGATCGGATTTCCGGCGCCATCGGTTCGTAGGAGGTTCATCAGGCGTTTTGCTTTCCCGTAGTATTATTCGTTTGGTCGTGCGGGTTTCTTGACAAAAGAAGCCCTCCGCATTTTTTCAAAAAGAGCGGAGGGCTTGCTTTGGAACCTGAGTTTTTATTCCTCATCACTCGGTGGGATCAATTCCAGTTGCCGAAGACAATGGATGCCAGTTTGTTCCTCGAAACGGTGGTATCGGTTCCCTCGTTCATCTCCTTTTTGGCCGAGATCTGGTCGAAGGCGATCAGCGAATAGATTTCCTGCCCGCCGAAATCGACTGTGACCAGATTGTCCTCTTCGACAATCGTATCGTCCATCACCGAATCGTAAACGATTGCCGTATAGTTCGAGTTGATCGATTCGTCCGGACGGCCGATGTTGACCTTCGTAAAACCGTTGATCGTGCGCGAGTAAGTGTTCCCGGTCAGTGTTGCCGACCCGTTACGGGCGGTCAATGTATTGACTCCGGTGTCGCCGACGATCGTCGCCGCATCCTCACCGCCGTTGCCGGTTATACTGATCGAACGGATTCCGGAGAGCGAGACCATTTTGCCGTCGTTATAGGTGAACACGACACTTTTGCTATCACCGACAAAGGTATCGGCCTTTTTCGAGCCGACCAGAGACGCCGTTGCGCTCACATCGCCCGAGGCGTTGATCGAATCGAAACCGATCGCAGTCACGAGCATCGACGGGGTTTGCGTAACAATCTGTCCCTGCGAGGCAAGGAGACCTGTGATGCGTTCGAATGTGATCGTGTCGGTTCCCCCGTTTTCCGAGAGAACACGGACATTCCCAATACCGTAAACTTCACTGACCATGCCACCGCCGGTCATACCGACATAGCCGTCACGGGTAAGAACCGTATCCGACTCGCGACTGTCGAGTATGACGGCGACATCGGACGAAGAGCCACGAACCGCGACTTCTTCGATGTTCGACGCGGTAACCGAGAAACGACTCGACGAGGTAAGCTTGAGATCCCCGTTGCCGACTGTGACCCGATCGCCAGCGCCGGTCGTGTAGACCGTCAGGGTTTCGCTGCCGCCACCGCTTATCTCAAACTGTTCGACATTATTGGCCGTCAAGGCTCCCGCCATACCGGTAAAACGAGCCGAGGATGTGATGCCGTTGACCATAATCGAGTCGGAGTTCGAGCCGGAATAAGCAATCTTGTCGGTCCCGGCGTTCCCCCTGAAGACGATACGACTACCGGCGGTAATGCCCGAAACTTTGGTGCCGTTCAGGTAAATCGTCCAGGAGGTTCCTGCGGCGTTGGTAATGATTTCGAGAAGGTCGTTACCTTCAGTTCCCGCGATTTCGACTGTCTCGGCCGTATTGACCAGGTCGGCGTTACTGATCAGCATTTCGGTGTTGCTCGGACGATAGTAACCGTTCGAACCGCTCGCGTTATCGGTGAGCCGGTCTTTCAACAGGAGATCGGTTGCGTCGGAAGAACTCGAAAGTGCATTTTCGATGTCGACGACCATTGCCGAACTTCGTTTCGGGAAGCAGCGGTGGAATACCATCGTGTACTCGGAGTAGGTCAGGTCCCTGTTATCGTCGGCATTGGTGTTCGGTCCGGCGATCGGCGTGATGGTGCTCCCGGGTTCTCCGCCTTCTTCGTCGCTTGTGTTGTCGGTCTCGTCGTCATCATAGACCTTTAGCGGGCCTTCCCACGCGACGACGAATTGCGGCACGCCGTTGTCCCAGCCATAGACCGAAACGACCGAGTTACGCTGATTGCCGTTGATGATCTTGTTGGCCACGAAAGTCGCGTCGTAGGGATTCATCGGCTCACCGGTGTCGACGTTAATAGACTGGCCGTCGGCTGTGAACGCACACCCCATGATTCCGTAATCGTAGAGCTGCGTGCGCAGGTCGATGTCGTAGTTGATCCCTTCGGTATTCTTGCTCGACCAGGTGATAACGTAACCGGCCCCTTCCGGGTCGACCGAGACGTACGCCTCGCACTGCCGCGAGTCGAATGGGTCGGTAAAGGATATCTGATTAACTTTGGTTTCGTTCACTTTCGGCGTACCGGTGAAGGTGAACGAGCGCATATAAATATCCCAGTCAGTGGTCGACAGATTTTGCGTCGAGGTCCAGGTAATGTAAAGATTCCCGTCATTGTCCAGGTCGGCACAGACCTGGTACTGCGAGCCGCTTGTTGTCTGGTTCACCATAAAGGTGTTCGCGCGGGTGGTGATACTCCAGGAGCCGAACGCCTTGGTGAACGTCTTGGCGTAGACTTCGGTTGAGTTGGTACTCACGAGGTATTCGGACCAGGCGATTCCGTAGTGGCCGTTTTGGCAACTGACGTGGTAATGGTCCATTGACATGTAGGTCGGTTCGGCCACCACGAACTGCCGCGAGAGTTCCTTTCCCGTCACCGAGTAGTATTTCCCGAGCACCACATAGTTTGCTCCCCTTTGCTGACGCCAGGTGATTAGGTAGGCATCGGAGGAGTCGTCGAAGGCGACCTGTGCCGAGTAGGTGCGGTTGTTGGAGCCGTTGAGGTAGACGTCGTTGACGCGAATCTCTTTGGTGCTCTGTCCGCCGCTGTTATAGAAGCGGACGTAAACACCTTTGCCGTCTTTTCCTTCGCCGGTCCAGGCGACCGCGAAGTTCTCGTAATCATAGCCGTCGATATCGGGGTCTTCCTGAATCCCTTCTCGATAACTGTTGACGATGATGTCGGCGCTGTCGGGTTCCCCCGAAGCGTTGAATTTCCTGATCACGATGTTGCTGGTGTACTCGTCTCCTTCGTCATCGCCGGTCACGGTGTCGTCATTATCGTCGTCTACGGAATCATTGTTCGTTTCGGTCACAATGATGTACGAACCGTCTGCGAAGGTGACGACTTCCGGATCGATATGGTTGATCGTCTGGTTTGCGAACGTCTCTTCGTCGGTCTCGTTGTCGTCGTCATCGTCGTATGAGGAGGGGACACCGCTGACTCCAACGTTGAAGCGGACCGTGAACGAACCGCCCGCGACACCGTCGTAATTGCCGTCGAGTCTGTTCTTTGACAGATCGGTGACGATATCTTTGGTCGTGATGGAGTAGGCACCCTCCTGAAGTTGTTCGGTAAAGACGATGACCAACTCATACTGTCCCGATTCGTCGACGGAATAGCCCAGTTCGTAGCCTGCATTGAGACCATAGTAGATCGTTTCGATTTCGGAACTGGTGACTGGGATATTGTTGCAGAGCATCGTCCAGTTTGTTCGGTTCAGGACAGAGCGGGTCGTCGAATCCTGCGATGCATAGAGGGTCGTCAGATGTGGTGAGGTGGGGTATTCGGAATCATCAAGATTCACATCGTCATAGACTTGGAGGATGAACTCTTTGGCGTACATAAGTTCGCTGAAAGTGTAGATCACCGCACTCGGACCGTGGTCTTTGGTAAAGGTGACGATATCGCCCATAAGCGAGACATTACTGAATTTACCGGATTCCGTTCCCGGGTCGCCGAAGGCCGCGGTGACTGTAGTCACGGTCGGAGGGACATCCTCTTCGCCGTTGGTGATGGTACGGTAGGTCACGCGGGCATCCCAGGCGTCGGGAGTCGACTCGTCGTTCAGATCGGTCCAGACAAAGATCATATCGCCGTTGGCATTGACCGTCACGCTTCCGCCTCGCTGGTTGTCGAGTGCCGGGCTGTTTAGATCGGCGGAAGAGAGTGCGTTGACTTTGAAAGCGCCGCCGATCGAACCGGTCTTGATTTCGACGTTCGCGTGTCGGAAATCTTCCGAAACCGGGAAGTAGCCGCGGATCCACCCGGTGATTTCGGCAAAGTTACCGGTCGCGTAGATGCCCGGAGCCGCCGTCGTATCGGTGACGGTTACGTCGGTAGCTGCCGGATCGGTAGTTACCGGATCGGTAGCTGCCGGAGGGGTAGTTGTTGAGGGAGTAGTTGTCGGAGGGGTGGTTGTGCCGTCGCCGGTCGCGGCACCGTCGACCGCTGGGGGAATTCCGTCGGGTGGAGAGGTCGCCCCGGCTGTGGCGGTTGTCGTGCCGGTCGGGGGATTCGTCGTATTCTCCGAATCCTCATCAGTCGAAATACCGTAGTAGTCGCCGAGCGCGGCATAGTAGTCGGCCGTATTGATGTACTGGCGCGCATAGATGCCGTCAGCGACCGGATTGTCGGTTCCGAAGACACGGTTCTGATAGCTTGTCCAGGAGATCACAAAGTTCCCGGCAGTGTCCATGTCGATCTTTGATTTGATCTGATCAAAGCCGGTATATTCATTGACAAGGGCCACATCACTGACATACTGTGTGGTAATCGTTCCGGTCCGTGTGAAGTAGTAAACGACGCTTCCGCCTGCCGCGGTGGTCGTTGTTGGCTCATCGTTTTCGGTGCCCGATTCGAGCACATACTCGGTGTCATGATAGTAACGGCGCATGTAGATTCCGCCCAGGCCGTTTGAGGAACCGCCGCTGGCCGTGTCGCCGTATCCGTCCTGATTGAAGCCTGTCCAGGTGATCACAAAGTTTCCGAAATCATCGACCGCCACGTCGGACCAGATCTGAACACCTTTTTGGTAGATGTCGTCTGTGGCACCGGTATCTGTTGTGGAGTCGGTGGTCGTGGAGTCGGCTGTTGTTGTGGCGCCGGTCGTGACAACCGAGACATTGACAGTGTTGACCAAGAATTCTTTGGTTGTGATCCCCGCGCAGATCATATCGATCCAGTCGGCGTAAGCCGAAACGCGTACGGCCGCAGCGTAATCACCGGGTGTTGGTGTTCCCGGTGTCGGGCTGTTCGACCAACTGATGACACCGGCGACTTTCCCATCGATGAAACACGGACCACCGGAGTCGCCGAGCGCTCCCATGGTTTCGTTATCGCCCAAACCGTAGTTGACCACACCGTAGCTGTTCCCGAATGTATCATATTTGCGCGTTCCGTCGTCGAAGTCGAACAGAAGGGTATTGTAGTTGTACCCGGCGCTGATATCGGTCCCGTACAGATCGAACGTGTTCCAGCCGAAGTGCTTGCTGGCGATAGTCGCCTGATCGGCTGCCGTTGTGTTGTCGTTGTTTGCAGCACCATCATCTTCGTTTTCGACGCGCTCGTTATCTTTGGTCACCCGGCTTGCCGTTCCGAAACCGACCATCACGAAGTTTTGGTTCAGCTCGTCGGAGTTACGATAAATGTCGTAACGTGTGATGCTGGAGTCGACACATTCATCGAGCACGATGATCGCCACGTCGGCTTGCGTCAGGTAGTTCCCGGCATAGTCGGGATGGATATAGATTTCTTTGGCCGTGTAGGTAAAGATGTCGCCGGCCGTGTTGACGAACGAGACATAGACCGTGCTCGGATCGATGGAGCCGTCGGTTCCGTAGAGCAAGTGTGCCGCGGTCAGAACGTGATACCCGGTCGAGAGGAGTTCGCCGGTACCATATTCGGCATTTTCGCCGGTACCGGTTCCGGAAGAGCTCTCATCATCACCGGTTACCGTTCGAATCGTCGATGAACCGATTCCGACATAGGCGACACCGGTGTACTGGCGAATCGAGTCACCGACATGGTTGACGGTACTGTCGAGCGATGCGATCGTCGCGGTGATATCGCCGCTCGATGTCGGCGTGGTCACGGTCACCGAGGTGCTGATCAGGCTATGGTTTGAGACAAACTGGCGAGCGTAAATGTTCGATTCGACCGCGCTGTCCCCGTCTTGCCCCCAGGCTGTCCACGTGACAACGAACGTCCCTTCGGCATTCATACCGATCGCCGGGAATCGCTGATCGCCGAGCGTCGTCTCATTCACCGAAAATTCTGTTCCGTCAACGCCGAGCGAGTAGACCGAGACATTTACCTTGAGCGTTTTGCTGACGGTGCCGCCCGTGGTTGCGCCGATGGCGGGGGCGTCATAGACCACTGCCTTGAGGTCGTCAATTTCGGAATAGGCATACTTCGATCCGATGAACTCGATGTTGACAGAGTTGTTGCCGTGCCGGGTAACCCTCACGTATTGTTCGTATTCGGTTCCCTCTTTGCCGTTCTGGAAGATGTGGTTCCCTCCGCTGTCTTTCAGCGCCAGGAGCGCTTCTTCGATATTGGCGCACGTTTTGGTGATCGCCTCGGAGAGAACGATCCCGTTGATTTCATAGATGGCGCCGTCCAGATCGGTGAAGGTCAGATCCATGTAGTTTCCGGTTTCGGCGAACGTTCCAACGAAGGCGATAATGTCGACCGTGTTCGAGCGTCCGAACGAATAACCGGTATCATCGAAACGCCGACCGTAGACACCCCAACCGCTTCCATCTTGCTTCCAGCTTTCCCAGACAATGACGAAGTCTCCGTCGGCATCCATCGCAACCGAGGCGTTCTGTTGATCCTCTTCGGTTTCGATGTTGATCCGATACGGCAGGGTAAACCCGTTGACTCCCAGTTCACGGCCCGAGAGCGCGTATCGGCGCGCAAACACATCACGTGAGAGTTTGTGTCCAAGCTGATCGTCGGCCGCGAGCATGTCCCAGACAATCACGAAGTTTCCTTGATTGTCAATGGTCACCGAGGCCTGTTGCGGAACCGCAAAATCTTCGAGCGGGATTCCGTCGCCATTGATGCCGATCTGCAATTCGTTCGCTTTGGTTTCGTCGGAATAGTAACGATAGGTGTTGCCGTCGAGTTCGAAATAGACCGCTTGCGATTCGAAAGTGCCGATCTGTCTCTCCTGGCGGCAACCGTCGGCATCAATCACATACTCTTCGTGATAGACTTTGAAATAGATGCCGCCGCTTGTTATCACACCTTCGTCGTTTTTGGTCGACTGCGTCCAGACCACCACAAAGTTCCCCGAGGCGTCGCTGGCGACGGCATTGGGAGAGTTGGCGGTGTAATTCTCGGCATCGTCTAGAAGTTGTTCGGTTGTCCATTGCGAGGTGCTGTTGCCGACGGTGTCGTCGACTTTGGTCTCACGCGACCAGGAACCGAAGTTCTCGTTTTCGATATCACCGAAGGCCAACGGTTTGTCGAGCGGAACAACGGTGAACGATACTTCGGTGTTGTATCCGTCCCGCCCGGTGACGTTGGCGTCACCGTCGATTGCGGCTCCGTTACTGTTAATCGCGTTGCCGGCAATATCGTGGATCATGTTCGTTGCCACGAGTGTGTAGTTCCCTTCGGTCAGCTCGTAGCCGTCCTTAAAGGTAATCACTGCCTCGTATTGGTTGCTACCGTAGATGAGCGAGTCGGGGTTATTGTCCTTGCCGTTGATCCGCTCATCGTCGCTTGCGGCGGCCAGGAAGCGTGAGGCGCTCATGCTGAAAGTGATGTTTTCGATCACATTTTGCAGAAGGACGCCGTCTTTCAGGACCATCCAGTTGTCCGGGTTATCGACGGCGTGTGTTTTCGAATAGCCCGCGGTCGTTGTCTGCAAATTCTCGGTAAAGGTGACGATCAAATCTTTCGTTGCCGAGGTGACGGTACCACCATCGGAAATCTGCACGCCGTTCGGGAGAGAGAGGCTGGTGACGCGCGCACCGGCGTAGTCGGTCGACTCGATAAGGCTTCGCAGGTAGATCTGTGTGCATTGAGTCTGTGTCGAGAGTTTTCCCGCCTGGGCAACCGAGTCTCCGTAAGAGTTGTATGTGGAATCATCCGAGAGGATACCGGATCTATACGAATACGAGCCGTCGCCATTGGAGGTTACGGTGTATCGCGACAGAGTCTTCTGCTGTTGCCAGACAACGACAATGTTTCCGCTGTCGTTCATGCCTACTGTCGCGTTAATCTGACGCTTCCCGCGCGAACCGGTCAGCGACTCGGCAAGAATGTATTCGAATTTGAGAACGTCGTTGCCGGGGTTCAACATCTCGTCCAGGTTGCCGTATGCCGTATCGACTGTTGTCGAAAGCCACGGATCGTTTTCCCAATCAACTTCGTTTTCGGCGTTAATGACCGTCGAATGAGAGATCGGATCCTGGTCGGGTTGACGCGGGACATAGAAGTGACGGAGGAGATTATAGAAGTCAGTAAAGGTGCCGCTGGCATAGGTGCCGTCGGTAACAAAGGTAAAAATATCGTAAAGGTGCGGGGCATTTCCTTGACGGACAACATTATCGTCGAGCAACCCCTTGACATCCTGATAAAAATCATACTGGTCGTAGTCGATGGTGTTCATCACGCGCTGCAGCAAGTTAAAGACAGCGGTCGTCATGGTCTTGTCGCCGTACGCGAGTTCCGCGACCAATTCTCCCACGGTTGACTCACCATCAAGTCCGGAATAGAGGGTCGCCAACGCCGCGATGTAATCGTCGTAGTAGACCGATCCCGAAACCCGTGTGGCCAACAGGTCATGAACCCGGGCGGCAAATTCGATATCGACGTCATTGATTTTTACGGCAGCGTTGTCTTTGAGGGCCTTGAGAACGTCGTAGTAATCGTTGTCGATCGCATAGGCCAGTGTCGAGTTGTCACTGTTGAAATCGAGTAAAATCCGCGAGTCGTGCGCCCCCCCTTGGAATGTTATCTCAAAAATGACGTAGTCTTCCTTCCAGTAAGTCGAGTTGCTATACGCCTCGGCGAGCGAGTAACCGGAGATGCTGTCGGAGTAATTGTCCCAAGCCCAGTCGGTTCCTTCGACAAGGGATTGTTGGCCCGTCACATCGACGACCTGGATCGAGTCGAACATGCCGTCTTGCCAATCGGCGTACTCCCCGGCCGCTTCGGTAAAGGCATTGATCATCGCTTTGATCGTTTCGGGAATATTAAGGTAAGAGACCCCATTTTCGGTTCTGATCACCGCACCGACCGATACGGTCATTGCGACTGAATCATTGCAGTTCCCTTCCCAAAGTGCGTCGAGAACGAGAGTGCCGCTACTTATGTTGATCGAAGGAATCCCGATGTAGTATTTCTGGTTGTTTCCGTCGCGCAGGGCATTGACGATACCGTTCGAATAGGCTTGGTCGTAATCGGTCTCGCTAAAGTCGGCCGCATAGGTTGTGAAGTAGATACCATTGCCCTCGCCGCGCAGATGCCGGAGGTTGTATTCCATGACCGCATTGGCTCGCCCGATGATGTCAGCCTTTTTGGCGATGTAGATGGGGTCGTTGTCGATGATTTCGTAGACCATTTCGTCAATCAATTCATCGATTTTCTCACGGGTATACGTGTCGATCGTCCCATAGTCGATGACATAGGTTTCGGCAATTCCTCGAATCAGGGTGTTGACGTAAGAATCGATCTGCGACTCTGTCGCCGACTCGGCAATACTCTTCGGGCTTTCGAGAGTTGTCCCTTCAGGTAACCACGAGGGTTGGATCCCGTTGTCGAGATCTTCGAGTACCTTGGCGATATAATCGTCAACCGACATGCCCGATTCTTCGGCCGCCTTGGCGATCTCTTCGGAGTATGTCGAGGTTAGGGTCGCGGTAACCTGAGCCACCGCGTTGGTGTACTGGTCACTGTAGTACTTAGAGTAAAGCGAGTCATGAAACTTCTCGTGGAGAGGTTCGTAATAGATGTCGTGAATATCGTCGTAGATGGTGTCTTTGACGCTGTCGGCGTATTTTTCGTACATCTCTTCATAGACGGTGCCGTACATGACCAATTTCGAAGCTGCTTCGACCTGTTTCATCGTCTGGGCATGGACGGCATCCGGAACGAGGACCCAGTCAAGCATCGTTTTCTTGACCATGCCCTGAATCTTGTCCTCGGTCTGACCGGGATATTGTGCCGTGTATTCTGTGGTCAGGTAAGCGCAGATTTCGGCGTAGGTCATCTCGTACCAGGGAGAGAATTCGTTGGCTTGGAAAGTCGTCTCATCATCGGAGAGCAGGTCGAGATAGGTCCATTCCTTCCCGAGCGATTCACGGTAGCTCTCGCTGTAACGATTCCAGTAGTTGGAGTAGAGACCGTCGTAGACAATCGAGGATTGAACCTCTTCGTGAATGGCGTTGTCGGCGTAGTTTTGTCGGTCAATCATGTCCTGCTCGGCCAACTTGCGGACGGAGGTGCCAGAAAGGACGGAATTTGCCTTATCTTCGATTTCCGTCTTCTCGGCTTCAGAGGATTCGACGCTTTGCCAGGTCTTGAGATCGTGTTCGACACGCAGCGAGATCAGCCGATCGGTCTCGGCATCGACCAGTGCCCATGCTTCGGTTTCGATTTCGGCATCCAGGAGGACCAGAACGATTGCTTTGGTACTTGCGTTGATTTCGTCGAAGTCGACGGTGACGGTGGAGTCGAGAATCGGGGTTGTAGCGTCCATGTAGAGAGACACCAAATCCGCCACGTGTCCGGCGTCGATCCGCGACTCGGCCTCGGCGGTGATTGCCTGATCGACTTCGTTGATCGTCTCGGCATCGATCGCGGCCTGAACGGCCTGTTCCAAGGACCATTCGTCAACATTTCCGTTGGCGTCGGTAAATCGGGAAAGGAACTCTTCGCGATACGCATCGTGATAAGTCGCTTCGACTGTCGGGCGGAGCTCGATAAACCGGGCTGTCTCGTGTTGGGCGCGAATCTCGTCTTTTTCCTGTGCAGTCTCTTTCCAGGTGATCCATTGGGTAAAGATCCCTTCAAAGAGTCTCGGAATATCAACATCGACCGTAATTTCACTCGTCTGACCGTCGAGGAGCGAATACTCGTTCATCGCGAATGTTTCGCCGGTGTAGTCGTAAATGGCGTTGTAAATGATGTTCGAGACCGTCGTATCGACGTTTTCGGCAACAAGGCCCGCATATTTTATCGCAACACAGTTCTCGGCCAGTGCCTGAACCATGTCGTCGAGCGACGCCGAGTCGATCTGCCACGCCAGGGCCAAAAGGTCGACCGAGACGTACATGACATCACCATACGTCTCTTTGACAGCTTCCATCGCGGTCTCAGCGGCGGTTTCGGGCGTGATGGTCGGGTCGTACTCGGAACTCCATATTTGAGATCGGAAGCTGCTGTTGAACGTACTGGCTTTGTCCGGGTCGTACTTGGTCGATTCCCTGGCGTCATAGGTCGCCATGTCGAGCGAGAGCAAGATTCGATCTTCCGTGGTTCCTTCCGAGTAGAAATCGGCGTATTCTGCCGCTTCTGCTTCGGTGAAGTCGTATCTTTCGATCAGATACTGGATGTACTCCTGGAGAAGATCGGAGTAATCCATCGCGTAGTAGCCGTTGTAGGCAGAGACAACCGCATTGGCATATGATTGCAGAAGTTTGTCGGCTTCGCTGTTCTTTTTGTTGACCTCTTTATTCAAGAGTTCGTAGCGGAGGGCACGATAATCGACCGCCAGGTCGGCTTTGGCAAGGCACGTCGCCATCACGTCGCGGCTTTCGGCGGTATCGGAAGCGACTGTGGCCATTGCCGCGTCAAGGTCGTCGGCGGTACCGTACTTTGAAATCATCTGTTCGCGATAGGCTTCTTTCATCTCATTGAAATCCATCGCGTAATAGGAGAGATAGTAGTTTGCGTTGTACTCGGTGACAAGCGTGTCGATATCATCCTGATAGTCATCGCTGCGCTTATATTGATCGAGCAGATAATCGCCGAGAACCGAGATAACGGTCGTGTCGAAGATATCATACATCGCGTTGTAGGCCAAGGTCCATATCTTTTCGAAGCGAGTGGCATCGGCAATGGCCGTTTCCCATTGTTCTCTCGCCTCGTTGCTCAGGTTCCCTTTCGAGTCGGTGTAGAATGAGCGGATCAACTCACCATACGTTTCGTCGAGCGTTTCGTCTTTCATCGCGCTGTATCGAGCGCAGTATTCCTCGGGATAGTATATGAGGTTCGTCAGGAGCTCTTTAACCGCAGAGGTGTATGTTTTTCTGAGCGAATTCTGTTTGGTGTTTTGGAGATACGATTTGTACTGATTCAAAAGTCCTTCGCGGCGGGTCGTCTCACCGCTCGGATCGAAATGGTAGTCAGACTGATCGAACCAGTCCGCAATCTCGGATGTGTGATAGGTGGTCAAGGCCTCTTCGAGTTCGGCGAGGAGGTAATCGGTATAAAGAGTGTCTTCGGCGGCGACCTCGCTGAGCATACGCTCACGGGTCCGTTCCTCGATCAGAGCTTCGGCATCTTCCGAGAGCGAACCGGTCTTACTGCGTGCCGCGTCGGCCAATTCCTGGGCAGCTTGCTCAATCCGATAGTCGACCAGATCATTGATCATGCGCAGAACAGGCGCCAGATTGACAATACGGGCGATCTCGTCTTCGGTCAGTTCGGGATGTTTTGCGGTATAGTAAGAGAGGTACATCGTGCGAAGCTCCTTATCGGAAAGGAGCTTGAGCTCGTCACGGATCGCACCGGTTTTTTCCTCTTCGGCACGCAAATCCGCCTCAAAGAGTTGGCGGAATGCCCACTCCTCGGTTTGGTCGTAGGCTTCGTCGGCAATGGTCTCTTCGGCTTTCGTCACGGCGGCGTTTGCAAGGCCGATATAGTCGACTACGCCCCCATGCGTGTGTTCCGGGCGCAGTTCTTCCCAGTACCGCTCGTAGTACGTTTCGAATTCCTGATCGTAGAGGGATTCATAGATGTCTTGGTAACCCGCTTCCCATTCGCTGCTTCCCGGCTGAGGCCACTTGGCGTACTCCTCGGCATAGATGATCGCAGTGGTCTCGGCATAGGTTTTTCCGTGGTAAACTGAGGCCGGGTTGAGCACGATTGTGGTACTCGTTGCAAAATCATCGTATGTCATATCCGAAAGGGTCGAGACGATGTTGTCGATCTTCTGCTGTAGGATCGCGTCGTAAGACACCTTGTAGGTAGAAGTCAGGTCAGAAATGACTTTTTCGTCGATCTTCTTGAGCGTTTCGATGTGGATTGCCGCAAAATTTTCGGCCAAATAATCATTAACCTTCAGCTGAACCAATCCTTGGCGAACAAGTTCCTGAACTTGTTCGAGGAAGGTCTCGGCCTCCACTGCGGGAACCGTTCCCATCATGATTAATGCGTTGAGTGCGTCTTCCGGGGGGATCCCCAGAGTTTCGGCGTACGTTTTCACTGCCGTGATATCGGCATCGACGAGTGTCGGAATATCGGCCGGATCGATCGAGTGGTCGGCCTTATAGTAGCTCGTCAACGCCGAGGAGAGAGAACGCTCGAAGTAGTCCCATTCGACATCGGGAATCACCTCATCGGCGATCAGGACCTCGAGGGCCTCATCGGGGGTGGTTCCAGGGTTCGCCACCAGGTAGGTTTCGAGTGCCTGAATGTTTCCGGCTATTGATTCTTCGATCACTTCGACCACTTTTTCGGCCACTTTTGCATTGAGTTCGTCTCCGCTGTAAATGTGTGAGAGAGCTTCGCGCCAAATGGTTTCGATCGAAGTGTCGCTTTCATAGTAGTCTTCAAGGGCACTCGTGAGTGCCGATTCGAAGAAGAAGAGGTACTCGTTGCTCGTCTTGGACGTATAAATCGCCGCGACTTCGGCGTAAGTCATGCCGTAATATTCGGAGAACGGATCGGTGAGTTGCGACGTGTCGGCCAAGAATTCGGGAATTGTCATCGTCTTGATGCCCGGATAGAGCGTGAAGAATTTTTCGGTCCACTCTTCCTGTGTCTCGTCCAGCAGCTCGCCGTATTTCTCCGACCATTTTTCGTAGAGGGTCGTGATGATGTCAAACGTGCTGGCGAAGTAGTCTTTGTAACTCTCGTCATAGAAGGTCTGTTTCATTTGACGCTGGATCGACGAGAGAGCTGCTTTAATGTAGTCATCCGGATCGACAAAACCCAGCGTCAGGCTGGTCGCGCCGGGATTAGTCGATATGGTGTCACCGTCGATCAAATAGTTCGAGTCCAAGTAATCAATATAGGAATAGCGCCCGGTACTGCTGGTCACGCCGAACCATGCCTTGAAATAGTTTTCGAGGTCTTCGTTTCCCGTCTTGGCCAGAATCTTCTGCACTTCCTCCCACGAAAGATAGACGTAGTTCGATTGTGCGAAATTGTTTTCAATACCGGCGTCTCTGGTATCGTTGGCCTGCACATCGTAGCCAAACCCCTGATAGGCGAAGAACATGTCGCCGTCGGCGTCCATCCCGACGCTGACATTTCCCACGTTCAGAACGTAGAGCAGTTCGCCCGGTACTTCTCCTTCGGTCGAACCGATGTCACCGGAGCCGAGCGAGGTTTCGCTGTAGACGAGTTGCTCGTCATGGGTCACCTCAAAGAGTTCGGCCATCACCGTACTGAACGAGTGGTAGAGCAGATTCTCTTGAATGGTGGCGTTGGCCGCGGTCCACGCCAAAACATAATGGCCGTTGTTGTCGAAGTCGACCGATGGTGAAAAGGAGTTATTTGCGACCATTGCTCTTTCGACAAAGGGCGCGTACTGCTGGGCCCCGTAGAGCGACTTGTAGAGAGTGCCGGCCTCGGTCCAGACGATGACCGTAACTCCGTCGGAGTCCATCGCCACGTAACTTTCTCCATAGACGGGGGTTCCATACAAAGAGGCTGCCGGATCGGACTGTGTCACAATGACATCACCGGTGATTCCCAGTCCCGAACTGTCGTACCACGAAGCGACGATTCCCGCAAAATAGCTGTTCCATTGCGAATCGCTCGTCCAGGAAATCACAAAATTCCCCGCCGAATCGCACGAAACACAAGGGTATTCCTGCGTTCCGTTCGTCTCAACATTGACGCGGAACTGTGCTCGGAGCGGTCGGACGCATTCCACAGGACTGACTTCGTCAACGTTTTCCAGGTACGGGTCGACGTTTGCCAAAGGTTCACCGGTCATTCCGCCGTCGGTGTAGAAGTTGATTTGGCTCTTGTCGAACGAATAGCCTTGAATCGTAAAGTAGCGGGCGAAAATGTCGGTGTAGTTGTAGCGGTCGATCGTCTCGTCGATGTCGGATTGCCAAGCGACCACAAACATCCCGTTATCGGCGAAACTGACGTCCGGGTTATACTGGTCGGTTTTTCCTGTTCCGATCAGGATCGGATCGCCGTTTTTATCGTAAATGACGTTTCCGTCATTATCTTTCGCGTAGTCGGCTTCCTCCGGCGCATTGACACGGAAAACCGGACTCGACTCTTTGATCGTTTCGACGAGAGACAGGCCGTTCATCAGGGGGTCGTTTCCGTTGACGTAGACGTAGCCGTCCTCAATCATTTCCGTACCGCCGACATGAAGGCTCGAGACGACCAGCTCCTGATGGTTTCGATAACCACTGTTTCCGGTAAAGGTGACTTCAAACCGGAAGTAAGTGTAATTTCCCTCAACCTGGGTTTCGAGAGCTGTTACATTGACGTCGAGATTCGGGAAAACGCGCGTGGTGTAATAGTCGTAGGAGGAGTCGGCCGCATAGGCACTTTCCAGGGTGTCGCTATTTCGAAGAACGTAGCGGAGAGTTTGGGGATCATAATACCACTGGCGCATAATCGGCGCATAGTAGGCGTCGTCGGCGGTACGTTCAAAGGCTTTTTCGATCTGCGAGGCCATCGCCGCGGCATTCGAGGTGATCGTGATACCGATTTGCTTGCCGGTCAGGAGACTGTAATTGGTGATGGCTGTGGGAGTGCTGATCGTCTCGATGAGTGCCGACGGGGTCGAACCGGAGGTATAGTCCTGCGCGGCGATGGTCAATTCCGGGATCGTTCCCACGAAATTGTCACCCAGATAGGTGATATCGAACTCGGTTTCGGAATGGGCGACGACTTCGATTTCCGAGTAGTCGGCGCCGAGCGAGCGCAGAGCGGCCTGGATGTTTTGCGCATTTGTCGTCGGAGTCGAATTTGTGTCGAAGCCAAAGGTACACTCGTTGCCGTTAAGACTCAGGGTAACACTCCCGATGATATCGGTGTTTGAGGCGCTGGTATACTTGCCGGTTTCGGGATCATACGTAATCGAGTTGGCCTCCGAGGCGATCGGCGTCGAAGAAAAGAACGAAAGACGGTGTACCGTCGCCGAGCCGTAGAGGAGCTCGAATGATGCGCCTTTGCCGATTTGTGAGGTATCGACGGCGATCGTCACCACTTGGGTCTCGTCGGTCAGGTAGCGGGCATAGACATTGAGATCTTCCCCGAGATACTCTCCGGTGACCGGGTCGGTCAATCGGTCGGCCGCCGTCCATGCCGCGATCACATCGTTGGACGCGTTGATATCGGCAGCCACTTCCCCGCGAATGTCTTGCCATTCGGTATTGACCGGTATGTCTTCGACCGAACCAATGGTCAGGCTGAGCAGGTGTCGTTCTTCGAGAGGTTCGTGCGTCAGATGACGTTTCTTCATCTTCAGCTGAGCCGACATTCTTTCGTGGGTGGCGAGATACCTCTTCAAAACCTTTTCGCGAGTCTTCACGGTCATGTTCCAAAGCTTGTTGATACCTGTCAGCGACATACCATCGTTCCTCTATTGGTTATTTTTTGTTGCGCGGACTTCTCGGAAATTCGAAAAAACTCCGCGCCGGTGTACAGGGCCCCCCTCTCTTACCCAAGCGGTACAGAGGGAATTTTCCGGGCAAGAGTACCCTCCTTCGGGAAGAGAGACTCCTTCGTCTTTTTATCGGACAGCTAATATGGAGTAATTTTTTGTTTTTCGGAAAAAACAGCGATTTGCCCCCTCTTTGTAACGGGTTGGGGGTTGTCGAACGACACTCCACAGACCGATTTTACCCGGACTTCCTGTTTTTAGGGATTTTCCACGCGCTTTTTGCACAGAAACCGGATTTTTCGGTCTCCTTGCCTTTAACCTTTTCGGACCCGGTAATCGGTCGGCATTGCCGGTAAAGAAGAAAGCGACAACTTTCACGTTTTTTACGGGAAGGCCGGTTATAATGGACCTGTCCCCTATTTCCGATTAGAAAGTTGAAAAAAAGGAATTTTTCGGTTTCGATTCCCCCCATTCGTTTTCCGCGTCGATTAAAATGTTAAAAAAGAGGGGTGTTGTGCCTGGACAGAAGTCCCGGAAGTTGGTATAAGATATTCAAATTGAGCAGTTTAGATAATTGCATCGTGAAAGTTTTCCTCTCCCGCACGGGAGGAGATATGAAGAGAGTCCATCATGGGAAAGATGTTTGCCCGGATCAATCGGCTGGTGAAAAAACAGGGCGTCTTGAATTCTTCGTTCGGCAAAGTGGGTATCGGTAAGGGAGAGAAGCGCTTGCTTCGGAATCAGCGACTCCGGATAGAATCGCTCGAAGACCGTCTTCTCTTGGCCGTGACCGCGACCGATTATGAGAACATCCGCGCTAACTACGAGGAGTTCGCGCTCCCTTCATCGAAGTCCGATGTCAACGTCATCGAGATCGAATCCAACAGTCTGAGCATTGAGAACCTCAAAGAAGCGATCACTCAGGCCGCTGCCACCGCCGAGGACGACCTCATTGTATTGCGGACCACGGTTGGAAACAACATTCTCCTCTTCTCATCCGTCGACGACGCGATGACGATTTCCATCGATTCTTCTGCCTACGGCTCACTGACGATTGTTGCCTACGGCACCAATCCGCTGACGATCGACGCAGCCGGGTATTCTACCCTTTTAACGGTCGATGAAGGTCAGGTCAATTTCGGCAATCTCACGCTGCGCGGCGGCAGTTCGACAGGTGCCGATCAAGGCGTGGTCTATTGCGGCGGCGGTATCCGCAATGTTGCGGGGGTTCTTCAACTCAAGGAGGTCACGGTGACCGGCAACTCGGCCACCGGTAGCGGTGATGCCACGACTCACGCACAGGGTGGGGGTATTTGGAATGGAGAAGCCGGGGAAATTTATCTTTACGAGTCTGCCGTCACTCGGAATACCGTCTCTGCGCGCGGCGCGGTGTTGGGGGGCGGTGTGTATAACGCCGGTGTTTTTTCGATCAGCCGGTCTGAAGTTTTCGGGAACACGTCGATCGATTCCGGCGGTGGGATCTATAACGATGAGACGGGGGTTTTGACAATCACCGACTCGACGATTGTCGGCAACACCGCGGTCAATAATTCCGCGGCGATGTCGGTCTACGGCGGCGGTATCTACAATGCCGGGACGGCAAATGTCGGCACAACTTCGGTTTTGGAGAACAGCATTCAGTCGGGTCGTGCGTTCGGTGCCGGTGTCTACAACTCCGGAAACCTCACTTTTTCCGATTCCGAGTTCTTTAACAACACGCTCTATACCGGATCGGCGCTGATCCAGCGCGCCGGCGGGGGGGCTCTTTACAACGCCGGCGTGACCAACCTGTATAACTGTACCGTTGCCGGTAACCTCTCAAAAAATTCTTACACTTCTACAGTTTCGCTGACCGAGCAGCAGCAGTTCCTCGGCAGCGGTATTTACAACGACAAAACCCTCAACGTCTATAACAGTATTGTCGCGCTCAACGCCAAAAACGTCAATCTTTCCAACAGCGCCTCGGGCACGAGCCGTGGCTATTACGTCCTTTCGCCGAACACCGTCTGGTCCACCGTTGACTCGGAGTACGAATACATCGATTCGGCGCCTCTCTTTAAGATCAACCCGACTTTCAACGCTAACGGAATCCTGATCAATCCCGGTGAGGCCGACCTGATGCTCACGGCTTATTCCCAGGTGATCGACCGCGGAAATCTCGGATACGTCAAAGGAAGTACCGATTTGGCCGGGGCCGACCGAATCACGGGCACGAGGGTCGATTTGGGGGCTTATGAGTATGACCCCTCGTTTGTTCTGATGCTTGAAACACCTGAGAATTTCAGTGTTACGGCGCAATCTCCCTCCGACCTGATCCTCACTTGGAAGTCGGTCACCAACGCCGATTACTATGTACTCCGATACAGTGACGACTTGATCCATTGGACAGAGGTTGAGGTCCGCAACATCTCCTATGAGATGACGGTGACCGCCCCCGATTCCAACTGGTACTTTACCATCCAGGCCTGTTCCGATAAGGCGAAGTACACCCCTTCGAAAAAAAGCGGGATTATTTCGATTCAGCCGAGTACGCTCGAGGTTCCCGAGAACCTGGAAGCCGAGGCCGAAAGCGCTTCAGTGATCACACTCGCTTGGACAGCCGTCGAAAATGCCGACCGTTACACGCTGCGCTATTGGACGATTTCCAAAACGAACTATACCGATATTACGGTCTCCGACACTACGTATACGTTGACCAAGGCCAACGGAACGCTGACCTACCATTTTAGTGTCTGTGCCGTCGACTCGCAGGGGCATTTCAAAGATTCTGATTTCAGCGATGAAGTCACGCTGATTTCCGGAAAACTCAGAACGCCGACAGGTGTGGCCGCCGAGGTCGTCGCCGGCGAAAACTCGATTTTTCTTTCCTGGAATGTCGTTGAAAACGCCGATTCGTATCAGATTACCTGGTGGTCGAGCCGAAGTGCCGTGAAGCATTATGTTCAGACGGCCGACACCTTCTACACGTTTACCAATCTGAACCGGGATTATAAATACTACTTCACAGTCAAAGCGATCGGTTCGAGTCCTTATACCGATTCCGAAAACAGCACCCCTGAAGTCGGCGCCGGTTGGAGCGGTCTGACCGTTGTTACGACGCTCAACGACGAGTTTGACCTGACGAACAGTACCACTTCGCTGCGAGAGGCTCTTTACTACGCCGGTTCGACCATCGGCGGCGTTCCCCTTCCGACGACCGTAACGTTTGACCCTGATTTGGGTGGAGGGATTTGTCTCCTTTCCAAGTCGCTCGGCACGATCGAAATCGCAAAAACGGTGACGATCGACGCCTCGAATCTCGAAGACGGATTCGTCGTCGACGGAGGTTCGGCAGTGCGTGTCTTTACCCTTACCGGTTCGTCGTCGGAGATTGTGATCAAGAATCTTACGATACAAAACGGACTGGCCACGGTCGAGACGACCGGCGGCGCGCTGGCGCGCGGCGGCGGGATTTACTCGACGGCGCTCTCGCTCACACTCGAAGACTGCTTGGTGACGGATAATAGCGCTCGTGCCTCGGTTTTGGCGCTCGAATATGGCAAAGCGACTGCCTACGGCGGCGGAATTTACGCCGAGGGTGCGCTGATCCTTTCGAACACAACCGTTTCGGACAATACTGCTCTGGCATCGACCTATACCACCAGCGCGGCATACCGCGCCGACGCTTACGGCGGCGGAATCTATGCTCCTAACCTGCAGATGACCCACTCGATCGTTGCCGGAAATACCGCCCAGTCGATTTCAAACTACACATACGCAATCTCAAAAGGGGGGGGAATCTACGGTTCCGGTTCTGTGGTCAACTCGTTGGTCGTGCGCAATACGGCACAGGCGGATTCGTTAAAGCAGACTTCGGCTTCGCAGATTTACGCGATGGCGTTCGGCGGCGGTTTCTGCCAAGATTCCGATCTTGTGATTACTTGCTCGACGGTTGCCAAGAACAGTGCCTGGTCGACCCGTTCGAGGAATCAGGCTTACTACTCCTACGGAGGGGGCGTGTGCGCCATTTCGGCCGACGGAACAATCAGGATTAACAACTCGATCGTTCTCTTGAACAACACCTCGTACATTGGGGCAATCGAACCCGGTTCGTCGATGCCGACCGGCGACTATGAGGGGTACGATATCTGCCTCTATACCGGTAATGGAGACATCCTCTTCGGAAACAACAATATCACGACGTACGACAATTGGTCCGAGAGTTGTACCGGCAATATTCCTGTTTTCTACGCCTACGAGACCGAGACCGAAGAGGCGATGATTACCGTCTCCTACGATGGCGACGAGGCCATATTTACAGGCGAAGACGCTTTCCAAACGTTCCTTGATGCCTTCTTTGCAAATGTCTACGACAGTACCGCTTCGCCCGAGAGTCTCGATACCGAAGACTACAGACTTGTCGGCACGGCTTACTGGGCACTCGACATGGGCGACGTTTCTCTGGCCGTCGAGGCCGACGGTACTCAGATAGCCTATGACCTGGACGGCACCGACCGTGTGCTTGGCGATTCGGTCGATATCGGTGCTTACGAACACGGTTCGGGCCAGCACCATGACAAGTTGACCGTCACAACCACCGACGATGTCATCGACCCGGAAGATAACAAGATCAGTCTGCGAGAGGCGCTCGCCTATGCCGAGCAGCTCGGCGGTGCAACGGTGAAATTCCTTTCCGACCTGGCGGGCGGCCAGATCATTCTTGACGCCTCGCTCGGCGGGTTGACGGTTTCGTCGGATATCACGATCGATGCCACGAATCTTTTGAACGACGACGGCGAACCTTCACTGGTGGTCAACGGTGCGAATCTCGGCCATCGAATCTTCACCGTGGAAAGTAGTGCAACCGAAGTGGCAGTGACCGGTCTGATCTTGGCCTACGGCTCGTCGGACGACTCGGCGGGAGCGATCTATTCCGAGGCAGGGGCGTTGGTGTTGAACGCCGTCCGGTTTATGTATAATACCTCGATCGGCAGCGGCGGGGCACTCTATGCGCTCGGCGGCGTGTCGCTTTCCGACTGCACATTCGAAAACAACGCTTCTGACGCCGACGGCGGTGCACTTTACGCGGCAAGCAGACTGACGATGACCACAACCACGTTTCGTGCCAACAGTGCCGGCAGTGCGGGAGGCGCGCTTTACGTTTCGGACGTTGCGGCGATTGAAGACTCCGTCTTCAACTCGAACATGGCGACAGGAACCGGTGGCGCTCTTTATGGTACCGGAACAGTTACGATTACCGACACCGCTTTTACAAAAAACAGCGCGACCGACGGCGGGGCCATCGGTTCTTCCGGTTCCCTTTCGGTCTATACATCCGAACTGCGCGGCAACACAGCCGAAAACAACGGTGGGGCATTCCATCTGGCCGGAACGACAATGTTGAGTTACACGATCGTCTCCGAAAACAGGGCCACGGTCGACGGTGGCGGTTTTTATCAGGATGGCGCGTCTTTGACCCTGATCAACTCGCAGACGGATCGCAACATCGCAGCACGCGGCGGCGGTTTCTTCCTAGCTGAAGGTTCCCTCTCGACCCTGTGTAACGTGACCCTGACGGCAAATACCGCCGACTCGGCCGACGGCCTTTACATTGAGTCGGATGCGACGGCCAACCTCTATAACACGATTGCGGCGATCAACGGCAATGGCGAAGATGCCGTCGCCGAATCCGGTGCCGAACTGAATGCCTATGCCGTCCTTTCGGGCTACACCGATTGGACGAACAAGAGCGAGGGACATTGGAACGAATACGATGCTCACTATCAGCTTTTTAGCAATAAACTGACCGACGGAGTCTATACGCTGAGTCTTACGGCCTCGCAGGCAATCGACCAAGGGGTGAACGCCCATGCAGTCGATGAAAACGGTAACGAACTTACCGAAGATGTGCTTGGTAATACACGTATTGTTCGAACGAAGAGTAGCTCTCCCGAGGCAATCGTTGATCTGGGGGTTTACGAATGTCAGTCGACCGATGGCAGGAATATTCAGCAGGTTTACGGCAAGGAAGATTCGATAACCGTCCTTGCCGGTGAAGAGATTGCGCCGGCGATCGAACATCAGGTTATCAAGCTCTTTAATGACAGTGACGCGACGACCTTGTCGCTTCGAATTCACTTTGATTCCCTCTATCTTTTGTTCGATCCGTCCGATCCCGGCCTTTATTTGCATACCGATATGATGGGGCAGGGGAATTTCACCGTTTATTCCGACACCGAAGATTACGACAGCGATCCGACGACCGACAGCTATCTGTTGATTACGTGGAATAATCAGAATAAACTCTGGGGCGGCGCCGAAATCACCGAGATCTTCTCGGAACTCAGATTCAAGGTCAGTAGTGCTCTCGACACGACGCAAGACAGCTCGACTTATATCAGGTTTACCGCGGCGAATATCACCGCCAACTTCCAGTTTATTTCGGCTCCGATCGAAATTTGCGTCGATCGGGTCACCTTCGATGTCGACGGGGACGGGGTGGTCAATACTTCGACCGATGTTAACCTCCTTCTGCGCTACATGGCGGGGAAGAGAGGAAACAACCTCACCGACAACCTCATCTACGATTCCTCGACACGTGATGCCGTCGCGATCGAAAGTTATCTTGATGCATACGGTTCGATTTTCGACATAGACGGCGACGGACATTTCAACGTTACGATCGACGGCGAACTCCTTTCGCGGTATCTTGCCGGGTTTACCGCCGACGAGCTGCTCTATGGCATCTCATTTACCTCGGCGGCGGTTCGTACCAGTTCTTTCGAAATTGAGACATACATCAAATCTTACCTGACCGGCGTTGCCGAAGCCGAACCGACGACCGAGAACGCGCATACGATAACGGTGACCGGAGATGGCGAGGCCGTGGCGGGCGAGATGATTGCTCTGAACCTGACACACGCAATTACACCGACCGACAATCCTCTGACCGCGACGACTCTTTCATTGCGTCTTTATTACGATTCGGACTATTTCACGCTCGACACATCGCTCCTCTCGTACTACACAACCGGTCTCGTCGGCCCGGCCGTTAATCCTTATGTCATCGGTGTCGATTCCTCAAACGAAGACGGCGATTTGGCAACCGATTCCTGGATTCAGATTTCATGGAATCGTGAATCGGGCTGGGCCTGGAATTCCGCCCAGATCCATTCGCTTCTGAAAGCCGTCTTCAAGGTCAACGATGTCGCGGCCGATTCGGATTCTGAGCCGATCGTTTCGACCCTTCATATCACGTCGCACGACCGCACCGCCGGGTTCAAAATGGACGATGTCGATATTCCGCTTATGGTCATCCCCACGCACTTCTCCGAGACCGACGCGCTTTGGCTTTTTGACATTGATGGAAGCGGTTCAGTCGATATCGCCACCGACGGCAACCTTCTGATGCGGTATCTCATCTTCGGTAACGTGATGAGTGCCGACGGGCTTCTGGTCAACGGGGTCTCGACCCGTACCGAAGAGGAGATTCTTGAATATCTCAATATGTATCGGAAGGCCTTTGACATCGACGGTGACGGGATTGTCAAACTCGATACCGATGTTACTTACTTCATGAAGTTTTTCGCCGGCTATCGTGGTGACGGTTTGCAGATCGCCAACCCGTCGAAGAAGGCGATCCGGACGACCGGCGATGAGCTGGGTTCGTACATCAAACGGTTTATTCCTTCCGACCAGCGCGACGATCCGCCGACTGCGGCCGCGCTTCCGACGGCACTCGGTGCAGGAGCACCGCTCCTTATGGCGGCACTTCTGCCCGACGTGGGTGTTTCGGCTGCGGAATTGCCGCCCGAGAAATTCTCGGTCAATATTTCCAGCTCGATGACAGCAAAAGCCGTGGCACCGCAGCAAGTGGCGGTCACTTCGACTTCCGTCATTTCGGTCGTGCTTCCCAAGTCGGAAAAAGATGGACCGGCTCCTGAAGCGGCGGCCCGTCTCTGGGAAAAACCCCTTGAAGACGATTGGCTCCTTCCGGAACTTTCCATGCTTGACAAATCGGTCGAGTTCTTCCGACCGGCCGACGAGATCACATCGTTCGACTTCGACACCAACTGGTTCGCCCACTTCTGATGGACATCTGAAAAGCGCTGTATCCGTTCGATAAAAGAAACGTGCGCGAGGGGAATCGCCTTTCGGTTCGTTTCCCTTGCACGCTTTCTCGATGGTTCGGTTTTTTGCCCTTGTCGGTGTTACATCAGCTTCTCGGTGAAAAAGTCATCTTGTTTCCGTCCGACGAGGCGCGAGACGATTACGTCGGGGTCATGGGGCCAGTAGATCGGTACCCCTTCTTCGAGTGCTCGGGCAAAGATTTTCGGTTTACGCAGACGTGTCTGAAGCATATGGGTATCGAAGGCTGATGTCCAGAGTTGTTTGGCGTGAAACCGGGTCGGCGCCAGTTCCCCGATAAAGAGGATCGGTCCTTGATCGGTCTGGAGGCGCGCGGCGGCGTGTCCCCGCGTATGGCCGCCGGTCACGAGCATCGTCAGCCCCGGAAGAATTTCTTCGTCATCCTCAAACGAACGGTTGAGTTTTTTATCGATCAAAGGTGTGAGGTTTTCTTGCGGATAGGCGTTCCGAAGCGCCGAGGCTGGCGAAACGGCTTCTCTCCACTCGATGCGTGAGGCCCAACAGCGTGCGTTCGGGAATGTGGGAAGAAGCGTTTCCTTTTCATCGTAGCGGGTGGCGCCCCCGGCATGATCGAAGTGCAGGTGTGTCAGAACCAAATCGGTAACATCTTCCGGTTGTACGCCTACCTTTGCCAAGGAATCGAGGATGGGATTTCCTTCTTCAAGCTCGTAGGAACGCCGCTCGCTTTTTTTCTGTTTCCCGCCGTAACCCGAGTCGATAAGGAGTACCTCTTTTCCCCGTCGCGCCAACAGACAGCGGCACGGAATCCGAACCAGGTTTCGATGGTCGGCGCGGACGAGTTTTCCCCACATAGTTTTCGGGACAATCCCGAACAAGGTTCCGCCGTCGACCGACATCCACCCTCCCGAAATTGTGGCCACCTTCCAGAATTGCGCGGTCATTCTTCTGCCTCTCATCCGGGCACTATCTGATCTTCCGATTCCCGGTCTTGCGATTCTTCTTATATTTTCTCCTTAGCCTGTTTCGGAATAAAGAGTTTTCCGAATGGCCCGGCCAATAGCGCCGGGAAGAGAACCAGATTGCCGTAAAGCGAGGTAAAGAGGAGTATTGCCATCACCCAGGCGAACCGGGCAATCGGCAAGAACTCGCTGGATGCGAACACAAGCATACCGCCGCCGCAAATGATCATTGTCTGCGACATGGCCGTGGCACATTCGCGGTACCCGTATTGAATCGCTTCCAGTCGGGTAAGTCCGTCTCTCATTCCCCGTTTGAACCAGGTAACAAAATGGATTGTCCCGTCAACCGAAATACCGAGTGCAACACTGGCGGTCATCATCGTCCCCATGTCGATCGGTCGGGCGAGACTCGCCATCGCTCCGAAAATAACCACACTCGGGAAGATGTTTGGAATCATCGCGATCCCGCCGGCACGGATCCCACGCAAGAGAAAAACCAGGGCGATCAGGATCAGGGCAAATGCCGAAACATAACTGTTACTCAAATCGCTCAACAGTTGTCGCTGTGCTTTATGTACCACGGGCACCCCGCCGGTAATCAGGGTGGTGACACCGTGGAGTCCGAACGATTCTTCCTTTTCGGCGATTGTTTTTTCGGCGATCGTCCTGAGCTTTTCGAGGAACGGTCCGTAGGCGACTCGTAACTTGGCGGGAACACGCAGACTGATGCGCCACCTCTGGGCCGAAGGCATATCGAGCCGTTCATCTTCGGAAAGAATGCGATCATCGTACAGACACCCTTCGCGAAGCAGGTCGAGCCGGCTGGCCACCACGTTATTAAACGCACGGCGCGCGCCCGCGCTCCGCAGACCGGTCGATTCCTGATCAGGGAGCAGGGGCAGAAACGAGAGGGCCGAAAGGGACGAGTCGACCTCATCGGTTTGGCTCAAATTCCACTCAACTTCTTCGAGAAGGCGCAGAGCCGGAAGCGGGTCCCGTTCGGGATTCGACGCGTCGGGGATATTCAGTACCACTTCGACAGGGATCAGGCCGCCGATTCTGTCTTCCAGGTAATCATAATCGAGGAGAATGGGTGCATCTTTCGGAAACATGCCGTGGAAGGTGACGACCGTATCGAGGCGCGGCAGGTAGCACGCGAAAAAGACGAGCAGGAAAATATTCAGACAGGTCAGGGGTAGATGAAAGCGGATAACTCCCGTCGAGAATTTATTCCAAAACGCAATTTTACGCGCCTGCGGCACGACGCCTGCCTCGTTCTTTTTCAGCCACTTTTTGATCGGAAACTCTTCCAGGAAGAGTGCCGAGAAGAAGATAAAAAAGTTTGTGCCGATGATCATTGCGTTACTGGCAAAGACTCCGAAGTTTCGGATCGGAATCACTTGGCTGACACCCAGCGAAATCAGTCCCATTACGGTTGTCAGGCATGCCAGTCCGCATGGGAGGACACCCTTCTGTAGGGCACCGTACACCGCACCCTCTTGCCCGGATTTCTCCATACTGTCACGGTAGTAGTTCAGCAAGTGAAGGGTACCGGATATCGTCAGCACATAAAGGAGTGAGGCACTCAGAAGCGAGATCGAATCGGTATTAGCTCCCGCATAGTAAATAAGTGCGGCGCTCAATTCTTCGTTAAAGATGGCAACCATAAAGATCAGCAACACGGCACGCCATGATCGAAGAAGAAAATAGAGAATCAGAACGCAAACCCCCAGAAAGATCGGCATCAGCCGGGCTTGCGAGCGTTCGGTCGTCTCGTCGATCACGACACTGTCGAGACTTACTCCGGCGATGTGAATCTGATCGGTCGGAAGTCCGGTGATTTCACGCGTTACCTGGCGAATCACCCGGATCGCGGCATGGTTGTCGCGAAACCCCTCTTCCGACAGGAATGCGACCAAACACCCTTGTCTGAAATCTTTTGAGATGATCCATCCTCTCATTCGGTCCTCGGCTTCTTCCCGTGAAAGGTTCAGCGGCGAGTCGGTCAGACGGTGAAGGATATCTCCCGTCGTCATGACCTTCCAGTAGTAAGGGCCCCCGGCGTCGGAATTGTTTTTTGCCTGAGCACCGCTTCGGGTATGGGTGTCTTGTGCTCGGAAATTTTCCGTCGCCAAAGGTTCGGGTTCCAAAAGACGTTGCGCGACCTGTTTGAGTTTCGGATCTTCGGGCGTACAGCCTTCCCAGCTGACCATAAGAAGTTCTCCTTCTCGGAAGTGGGCCAGGAACCAGTCGAGTTCCTGTGTTTCCCGGAATCCTGAAGGGAGCCAATCGATCACCCGGTTTTTCATATCTTTTCGTCCGAGGAAAGAGCCCCGTACAATAAAGAGGAAAAGTACTGCCGTCAGCAGAAAGAAGAGCCAGCGGATTGGAGACGATGAAATTTCCTTATTTTTCATTTCAGATCTATCGGCGAACCGATGAAACAGAAAGAAGGGATAATGGCACCCTCGTTACAATGCTCATTTTCCTTCCGTTTGATTGATCATCCTTCTGTATTTTGGGTGGCTCGCTTCTTTCGAAAGACATTTCCGAGTCGGAAGGTGAGTGGGATTCGTTTTCGTTCCCGTCTGACGGGGGTGATTCGGTTTTCATTCGGTCGACGGCGTTATTTCAGCCAGCGACGGAGAGTTTCGTGATAGGTGGTCGGCGTTCCCAAATCGAACGATTCTCCTTTCGGAACGAATCCCAGGAGCCCCTCTTTTCGGCGGATCGCATCGAGTGCGCCGGTCAAGTCGACTTCCCCTTTTGGTTCCGCGGCAAGCGACTTTTCCAATTCTTCGTAGAACGCTGTGGTCAGAATGTACTGTCCGAAGATCGCGTAGCAGGAATACTTCCCGTTTCCGCAGCGAACCGCCATCTCTCTACGGGCATACGCTGCACCCGGCTTTTCGGCGATCTTTGTCACGTTCAGTATCGTGCCGGCCTTGTCGAGCCAGTCCCCGGCCACCATACCGCACCTTTGGGCCTGTTTTGGCGAACATGGTTCGATTGCGATGGTTGTCTTTCCTGTTTTTTCGTAGGCGGCGATGAGCTGTTCGGCACACGGCACACCGTTTTTCGAACGGTAGATCGTATCTCCCAACAGCAGAAGGATCGGTTTGCCGTCGGCAAACGTACGCGCACGAAAAACCGCGTCGCCGAACCCGCGTCGGACCGACTGATAGGCGAACCGAAGGCGTTTGCCGATCTCCTCGATGCGCGCGGCTGTTTTGCGGGCTTCCGGCGAAAGTTTCTCGAGCAGTTCGGTCGACGTCGGCGCAAAGAATCGCTTGTAGACAGTCCGATCCTCCTCCGACGCGAGGACCAAACAGATCTCTTCGATGCCGCTTTCGAGGAGCTCTTCCAAGAGAATCAGGATCGCCGGTTTTGCCAGCCCGTCTCGGTCAACGATCGGAAAGAACTCCTTCCGCACCCCACGCGAGGCGGGATAAAGGCGTGCGGCTACCCCCGCGACGGGGATCACGGCCTTCCTTATACTGCGGCTTGGCGTAAGCGTCAGCTTGTAGGGGCGCGTTCCGAGGGCGAGGAGTCGCTCTTTCAGTTCCCGTTGTGACGCGGCGTCTTTGGCCAGGAACTGAACCGCGCCGTCCCCGTGCGAACCGACTCCTTTTCCCCCCCACGACAATCTTTGGACGATCGGGTCGTCAAGAACAGCGTGCAGGCGCGGCGACCGGAGTTCGTCGGGGGAATGGGGGGCAATCTTTTTATCGAAAAGCTTCTGGGACTTGGTCATCAGCGCGCCGAGCCGTCGCGCGTCACCGGTTCGAATGAACTCTATGGCCTTTTCGGTAATCCGGAGATTCTCGACGCCGAGTGCTTGGTGGAGCTCGCGGTCGGCCTTTGTCTCGGGGAACGGATAGGCACGTGAAAGGTCGCTCAGTATCTTTATCGTGTTCTTTCCGGCATTCAGATCGGCAAAGACGAAGCGGAACTCCCCCCCCACCCGCAGGGGGGACGCCTCGACCCGATCGCCGTCGAATGTCATCAGAACCGGGCGAACTCCGAACGCGCACGCCTGATCGAGCCGTCCGCAACGGGATGTCGTCCGCTCCTCGCCGCGAAACGCGGCTTCCATCTCTTCGGGAATTGTCATTTTGAGATGAAAGAGCTTGTTGAATGCTCGAACGATCAACACACAGATTGCAGCACTCGACGAGAGCCCTTTTTTCAGGGGGAGCGGCATGCCGGTCAGATGGATATCGACCCCGCCCACCCGATAATGTTCGAGCATATACGAGGCAGTCCCAGCAGCATGAGCAAAAAATGTACCGCTTTGCGCGATCGTTTTCAACGCTCCGACGTCGAGCGGGGCATCAAAATCGGTCCAGAAACGGGCAAGTTCCGGCGCACTCGACGTAACGCGGAATCGCTTCGAGGGAACGGCGTTTGCCGAGATTCCCTCTTCGATACCGGTCACGATCGCCCGGCCCGGCTCAATGGCCGAGTTCATCAGCCGATACATTCCGGCCCAGTCGCTGTGTTCACCGAAAAGGCAGAGCCGTCCGGGAACAAAAAGTGAAATCGATTCTTTCCGCATATAACCATGCCGGAACGGCAATTTCCGGAACAATATTTTTTGCTTGCGGGGTATTTGCCTTTCGACGTCACCGAAAGGAACTTGTCCTCATTTTAGTCCGGGCCGCACTTTTTTTCCAGTCTCTTTGGTGCCGATTGGGCCGAAAATCCCTCTCCAATCGTCATAAAAATCGGGCCAGGCGGTCACGGTACCCCCATCGATGAAAAACAGGAAAAATGAGACAAAATGGGGAAAAAGCTTGTTTTTCCGTTGTGCCGTTGCTAGAATCCGGGATGGATTTTATTATTTTCAATATTCCGTTTGCTCAAAAAACGTAACCCAGAAAGGATAGTCATGAAAGCGATTCTTTACTCGTTCGTCGCGGTTCTGATGACGGCGACTGCCGTTTATGCACAGTCCGGTGAGCGCAGTCTGTTCCTAATTCCGCCGGAATATGGGAACATGGAACTCGAGTCGATGTTCGGTGCCAATCTCGAAAACGGGGATTTTCAAGAGGGGGATTGGGTTGTCGATGCCGACGGTATCATCACCTCGCCCGGTTATGGCGAAATCTGGACGAAAGAAAAGTACGGCTCCTTCATCTGCACCTTTGAATTCGACGCTCAAACAGCCGCCAATGCGGGGTTCTTGGTTCATGCCGCCGACAAGAAGGACTGGATTCCCTGCACGATTGAAGTTCAGCTTCTCGGTGACGCCGGCCATAAACCGAGCTACCATACCTGTGCTGCGTTCTACGGCTATCAGGCTCCTGCCAGAAACGCGACCAAACCCGCGGGGAAGTGGAACAAGATGACGGTTGTGGCGCTCGGCACCCGTCTGATGGTCGAACTGAACGGTAGAATGGTGAACATGATCGACACATCCGAATGGACCGACAACGTCAAGAGTCCGCTCGGTACCGATATCGAAGAGAAATTTCGAGGCCGTTCCCTTGCCTCGCGGGAACCCTACGGCTATATCGGGTTCCAAGGGAAACACAGCAACGCGACCATTCGCTACCGCAACATCAAGATTGCTCGACTTCCCGAGCCGGAATCGAAATAACGCAGGTCAACCTCGCCCGTAAGGCAGGCAAAACGTCGTTTTTGGAAAGTTGTTCCCTCTGCGTATCGATTCAAGGCGTGGCCCGCCGGGCAATCGTTACCCCTTACAAATTTCCCGTGCGTGGGTATATTATTTAGGATGAGGGTCAGTAGCTCAGTCGGTTAGAGCGGGGGACTCATAATCCCTAGGTCGTGGGTTCAAGTCCTACCTGACCTATTAGGCGGGTTTTCCTCGATATCCCGTTTTTTTACGTATAAAACGTACTTTTCACGGGGTTCTGAATTGGGGCATGCCATTGAAAAATCATTAGAGCGGGGCCTTTTTATCCCACCGAGTGTCGAATTGTTAACGCCCAAAACAAGCCCCGTTTTTCTTTCGCCCGCCCAGCATTAGCGCCTGAAGAGCAAGCGAAAGATTGATCTGACCTGTCCTCGGCGTTCGAATCGCGAGGCCAAGGTTCAGGAAGGGCGTAAACTCCGACGCTATCGTCGCCGTTGGAAAATCGAGTGGACGAATGTTTGGTTTCAAAACTTTCGTCCGCGTTTTTGTTCGGTTCGATCATAAAATCGCGATGTACGCGGGATTTGTCTGTCTAACAAGTATTATGATTACACTCAGACGGTTATGAAACACTTCTGATATTTCAGCTATGGTACAGGAGCCTCTGATGACCACACCCTCCGAAAAAATCACCCAGTTGGCGGTTCAGTTTCAGACCTCGTCCTTAATTCAAGCAGCGGGGGAACTTGACCTGTTTACGGCGATGATTCAAAAGTCCGCTTCAACGGTGGAGAATTTGGCCCGCTCACTGAACTTGGACCGGCGCGGGCTGGCGGTTCTTTTGGACGGACTGGTCTTTTTGGGAATTCTCGATAAAGAAGCGGAACGGTATTCAGTCAAGGCTGAATATACGGAACTGCTCGATTCCCGTTCGTCGAAGACACTGGTTCCGATGTTGGCGCATTGGGGGACCTGTCAGCGGGCGTGGAGTCAACTGGCGCACGTGGTCCGAACGGGACATCCTGCACCGAAAGTAGCCGGAACGTTTGGTCCTTACGCCGACGATCAGGCCTTTATTCTCGGCATGAATTCGATTGCTGGTCCTTTGGCTGCGCAGATTGCCGCCGATTTGGCGGCAGTCGGAATAACTGGTTTTCGCCAAATGCTCGATCTCGGCGGTGCATCCGGGACCTATACGCTGGCCTTTCTCCGGGCCGGAATTGCCCAGGCCGGGGTGATTTTTGACCGTCCCGTTGGCATTATGGCGGCTCAGGAACGCTTAGGCCGGCAGGAAAACGAGGTATTCCGTAATCGGGTCTCGCTCGTTTCGGGAGATTTCTATCGGGATTCCTACCCGCCGGAGTGCGATTTTCACTGGATTAGTGCCATTATCCACCAGCAGAACCTTGATGCTACTCGTGCGATGTTCGCCGAGTCGTATCGAACATTGGATTCCGGCGGAACGATTGCCATTCGGGATATATTTGTCCAATCCGACCCCAGTCAGACGGTTTCAGCTGCGATGTTTGCGGTCAATATGCTGGTCAATACCGAGGCTGGTCGGGTCTATACGGTATCCGAAACCGAACGGCTTCTTACGGAAGTCGGCTTTACGAACATTCGCTTTGCCCGTAAAGCCGACGACATGACCGCGGTTTTGGTGGCTGATAAAAAGGTATAGCGCGTTTTTTGATTGCATTGATCTGGTAGGTGATGCAGTCATTATTATGCTTCCGCTGAACCCCGTCAGGATCTTGTGAACGGCCTCTCGTCATTATACGGCACCAAAATCCATTTTAAATAGGGAAAGTCCGGTTTTTGTGAATTACCTTGTTCACCGATCACCCTGTTTTGTTTTGGGAGCGGGTTTTCGTAGAATGATCGGTTTCCCTTGGCGCCTTGTTTTGCCCCTATCGGGTACCGAACGGCATGGACAATTGACATCTTCTTGAAGTGTGATACGTTTAGTAGCGGCGAAAACGGTTTTTGTTTCCGAGGCCCTGTTCCGGGGATCTCTATGTAAACGGTTTCGTCTTTCTTTCTTCCGTGCCCGGGTCTCGGGTTCACCATATTAACCCTTTATCCCCTGACGGTCAGATGAATTACGATGAGATCGCCTTAAAGAAGGCCGGTTTTCCGCTTGTTAAACTCTTCGCGGCCGCCTTCTTTGCCGGGCTCTTTATTGCGTTCGGTGCACTCTGCAGTCAAATTGCCGGGGTTGATACCGGTTTGAAAATTGCCTCGGCAGCCGTCTTTCCGATCGGGTTGATCATGGTCGTCCTCGTCGGCGCAGAGCTCTTTACCGGAAACAACCTGATGACTTATGCGGTCTTTAATCGAAGGTTGAGCTATTCCGCCCTACTGAAAAACTGGCTGATCGTTTATGTCGGTAACCTGTTCGGAAGCCTGTTTCTTGCGCAATGTGTGGTCTTGGGGCAAACCGATAAGATGTTCGACGCGCGTCTTACGGCGGCGATGATCGCAACCGCCGAAGCGAAAGTGGGGCTTCCCCCTGCCGACATGCTGATGCGGGGTATCTTTTGCAATATACTGGTCTGCATCGCGGTATGGTGCGCTATCAAAGCGAAGAGCGTGCCGGGGAAAATCCTCTCGGTTTTCTTTCCGACGTTCGCCTTCGTCTATTGCGGCTTTGAACACTCGATCGCGAACATGTATTTCATTCCGGTCGGAATGATGGCGCAGTTCGCGTCGGGATCTGGTTCCGAGATTCCCCTCGCGGGGCTTCTACTCAATTTGTTCTTCGTTTCGATAGGGAATATCATCGGCGGGGCACTGATTACGGCCGGGGGGCTCTGGATTATGGATCGCACCGTGTCGGGAAAGTAAAACGGAATTCGGCGGGTCCCGCGCGTTTTTGACGGAAATATAGATTTGGGAATGGGCGTTTTATGAATAACCGTCATTCGATTGTTACCGCGGGAGGGATCAGAGAGTTTGTTCTTGGCATGGCGAACAAGATCAATCGGTTTTACGCCTCGCGCGAAAACGGTTCCCCATCTCGGTATTGAGGGGTTCTTAATGGCGTGTTCGTCTTTTTGGCTGATCTGGTTCGAACCTTTTCGTCTCCCGCGGGAATCGACTTTGTCAGGGCAGCCGGTTACGGAATCGAATCGGTTTCGGGCAGAAAGATGGAAGTTCTCCGTAAGACAGGTTTTCCTTTTTCGGACGCGAAATTCTTCCGGTCGACGAACCGGTCAATACCGGCCGAACCCCTCATGTGTTGCCCACCGCCACAAAGAGCTCGGAATCCACTCGATCGCCTCGGTGTTTCTTCATTGACAATTTCGAGTGGCGTGAAGTCGACCATAAACCCGATTTTATCGGCAGACCGGTAGGGAACGTCTTTTTGACCGGTTGTGGGATCAACTGCGGCAGGCTTTTTCATCAGTCTCCGGTGGTTTTCGATGCCGAGCCGACGAAATAACTTCGTCCGGTCGGTCACGTGTCGGTTCGTGTTTTTTTGCAGGATGTCGGATATCACTTGAGAGGAACACCCCGAAACCGGATTTTTTCGTCTCGAACGCTTTTCGATCCACAATATCTGTATACATTCAAATTTTTCTGCGAGCAAAGCAGAGTCTCTTCTTTTCCTTTTTTGAACCATGTTATAATGGTCGTATGATCGATTCCGGATGAGGAATTGGTTTCCGCACATTACGACTGTTCGGTGGTAAGGATTTATTCTTGATGGTTTTTGACGAAAGGGATTCTTGATGAAATTGCTCCATACCTCCGACTGGCATCTCGGCCATCTTCTCAACGGGACTTTTAAACGAAACAAAGAGTTTGCTTCGCTGTTTGATTGGCTACTCGATCTGGTCGAGTCGGAGGGGGTCGATCTCTTTCTCATCGCGGGGGATGTCTTCGACTCGCCCAATCCGCCAATCGACGCTGTAACACAATATTACGATTTTATTTCGAAACTTTCCGAAACAGATTGCCGTCACCTGGTGGTGGTCGGCGGGAACCACGATTCCGGTGCCCGGCTTGATGCACCCGGCGGGGTCTTGGAGCTGATCGACGGTCTGAATGTCCATGTTGTCGGCAGCATCAATCCCGAAGATCCCCTGCGGGAGGTGCTTGTTCTTCGTGACGTGCGGAATAACCCGGAAGCCGTTGTTTGCGCGATCCCGTATATTCCCGATCGATTCCTTCGAACCGCGGAATTCGGCGAGTCGTGGAAAGATAGAACCGCCAAGATGCTTGACGGACTGAAAGAGCATTACCATACGGTGTGTGCAGCAGCCGAACAGGAACGTGACCGGATCAAAGTCGAGACAGGCAAAGAGGTGCCGCTCATCGTGACCGGTCATCTTTTTACCAAGGGAAGCGAAACCAAGTGTACCGGAGACGACGGTGTCCGAAATCTGACGCTCGGCGGACTTTATGGTGCGGGTCTGGATATTTTTCCCCCTTCGGCAAGTTACGTCGCCTTGGGGCATATCCATTCCCCTCATGCCGTTGGCAATCGGAAGCACATCCGATACAGCGGGTCAATTTTGCCGATCGGCTTTGACGAGACGGTCTATCCGAAAAAACTTTGCCTGGTCGATTTCGACGGTGCCGCGGCTCAGGTCAAGGAAGTGGAAGTTCCCGGTTTCCGTCCGATGAAACGGGTTCTAAGCGATGATGTCGAAGAGGTTTATCGGCAGATCGACGCGATGAATCAAGAGATCGGCGAAGAGGATGGCTACTTTAAGGTAAGCTATACAGGCGAGTATGTTCACGGCCTGTATGACGAAATCGTCCGGCGTACCGAAGGGACTCGACTACATTGTTGCGGCGTTCAGCAGAAAAATTTTCGCCCCGCGTCGGGGATGAACGCGACTCACGAAGGAGAATCGGTCAAAGATCTCAGCGAGTATGATGTGTTTGACCGTCTGTTGGCATCGAAAAAGATTCCCGAAGAGGAAAGGGGCATGCTTGTCCGGCTTTTCACCGAAGCGGTTAACAGTGTTAAGGAAAAAGATGACGGCATAGAATCAGGGAAGGAGCCGACACGATGAAATTATTAAAGCTTAAGATCCGCAATATCAATTCGATCTACGGCACGTGGACCATCGATTTTGAAAGGCCGGAGTATGCCGAGAACGGCATATTTCTGTTGACCGGCCCGACTGGTTCGGGAAAGTCAACGATCCTCGATGCCATCTGCCTTGCATTGTTCGGGAGGACACCCCGTGTCCCAATAATCAGTGGTAACAGAAACGACGTCCTTTCACGTCGTCGGAAGGACTGCGGCGCGGAACTTCTCTTCGAGACGGGGGGGAAACGTTACACTGTTTCCTGGTCGCAGAAAGTGAATCGAAACAACAACCTGAATCAAGCCCGACACGAAATCTCCGACGAAAACGGAAACATTTTGGAAAACCAGATCAAAGGGACAAGAACGTATGTTGAAAAGCTGATCGGTCTGAGTTTCGATCAGTTTCAGCGAACCGTGATGCTTCCCCAGGGGGAATTCGACAATTTCCTGAGTTCCAATTCCAAGGATAAAAGCGACCTATTTACCAAAATGACCGGCTCGGAGATCTACAACGATATCTCGACGGAAGTTCGGAAACGATGGGAGGAACTGAATAAAAGACGGCAGGCTTCCGACGAGGCGCTCGGTGAGATCTCGGTGATGACCGACCAAGAGCTGGCCGAGCTTAAGATTCTTATAGAAACACTCCAATCCAAAAAAAAACAGATCGGTAAAACTCGAGAGACGGTTAACGAAAACCTGCGGTGGCGGAGAGATATTGCGGCCCTTGAAGAAAAAGAGGTGCGGTGCGCAAAGAATCTGACCGAACATCAACAAAGGCTCGAGGCATTTGCGTCCGACGCTAAGCGTCTTGCTGCCGCCGACCGCGCAGCATACCTCGAAGGAGCCTATGCAAACCTGATCAGCCAAGAACATGCGCTGACCGAAACACAAAACGAACTGAAACGCGTTACCGAGGAGCTTCCCGGAAAAGAGGAAATGCTGAAACGGTCACAGGCCGCGCTGAACGAGGCCGAAGAGACAGTACAAAACCGTGAAAGCGAATATGAGAACGAGATACCGAAAATCCAAAAAGCACGTAAAATCGACATCGAATTGTCGGAACTCCTGAAGAATCTCGACACCGCCCTGTCCGAGCTTGAAAAAAGAGAAAAAAGTCTCGATTCATTGAACAGAGGCGTTGCCGAAAAAGAAGCGGCCCTTCAACAAAAATCGACAGAACTCCGACGGCACGAGGCCTATTCCAGCGAACATTCCGTCGACGGGAGTTTGCTCGGCGATTATGGTTCGATCGAAGAGGCATTTCGAGAACTCGGCGAATCGGAACAAGAAGAGCGGAGCAACGAGGAACAGATCGTTCAGGCAAAGAAAGCTCTTTCCGGTGCGCGGGAAAGTGCCGACAAAGCACAAAAAAATTTCGACCGGCAGAAAGAAGAACTTTCCGAGTTTCAGACCCGGCTGGATGATTTTCGGAAAGAGTCTGAAACGATTCTGGCCGGAAAAAAGCTCTCAGAGTTAGAGCAGGAGCGCGACATGCTTTCGGAAGAAGTTGCCGCAGGCAAGGCGATTGTCGATTTCGAAGAACAACGTAAAGCTTTGGAAGACGGAAAGCCTTGCCCCTTGTGCGGTTCGGTTCATCACCCCTTTGTGAAAGGGAACATTCCCTCTGTCGGTGAGCCGCAACGGAGGCTGAACGCCGTAAAACATCGGATTGATCGGGTGCGCGGTGTCAACGCAAAAATTGAAGAGAATCGCGAGCGCGAAAACACGGAACGTGAAAAGCTTTCTGCCTGTCAGCAGGAAATCGCAACGACCGACCGAGATATCGCCACCCGAAAAGCGACTCTCGATACACTCAAACAGCAAAAGAATAGAATTGCCGAGCGGATCCGCAGCAAGAGAACTTCTGTATTGCAGAAAACAGCTCCTTACTGGGGGGGTGAAATGGTCGAAACCGAAAAACTGCTTGCCATATTGAAAAAGCGCAAAGAGGATTGGCTCGAGAATGAACGGAGACGTGCGGCACTCGGGTCGGAAACCGAACAAGCACGTGGCGATCTGAAGATGGTCGTGGCGCAGCAACAAGCGGCCGAGACCGAACGGGAAAAAGCAAAAGCGGCCGTGAAATCGGCTGAAGGAAAGGTGACGGCGAAACGGAAGGAACGTTCCGATTTTTACGGAGAAAAAAATCCGGAAGAGGAAGAAAAAAGACTGAATGAAAATCGTCGTCTTGCCCGCGAAGACAGGGAAAAGGCTCGTGTTGTCAAGACCAATGCCGAAAACGATCGGGATCGGTGTGCAAGGAAGAAAGAGGAACTTGTCCATAAACAGAAGGTCAATCAAAAGGTTTTGGAAGAACAAGCCGAATCATTTAGCGAAAAACTGAAAGGGAAAGGTTTCGAAACCCGCGACGATTTTGAAAACGCGCGGCTCGCCGAGACAGAGCGGGAAAAACTCCGTGCCGAACAAGCAGAACTTGAGGCGGAATCCCAAAGGCTCAAAACCGAAAAAGATGTTAATCGGAAGGCTCTTGAAGAGAAACAGGCCGAAAAGAGAACCGAAAAATCCGCCGACGAACTTCTCAAGGACCTGAGCGCGGTCGAAGAGGAAATGAAGAAGAACGAGGATCGGATAATCGAGGAGTTCGGTCGTGCCACGGCCGACAAGACGAGCCGCAAGAAGCGCGCCGAACTGCTACAGAAAAGAGAAGCCGCCAACGAGGAGTATCGGCAATGGGATAAGCTATGGACGGTATTGGGGCGCAAAACGGGGGCTCTTTCCGATTTTGTGCATACATTGACCTTTGACCGGGTGATCAACTTTGCCAATCGGCGACTCAAAAATATGGCGCCGCGTTACGAGCTGCTACGACGTGTCGATTCCGAGTCGAAGCTCGGTGGCAGAAAATCGAAACAAAACAACACGATACCGAAAGACGATGTCACGACATTGAACGAATCGACAACGGAACCGAAACTCGACTTGGACGTTATCGACCACGAACAGGGAGGGGAAGTGCGCGTGGTCGAGAATCTCTCGGGCGGGGAACGCTTTTTGGTCAGTCTTGCGCTGGCACTGGGAATTTCGGACCTTGCCGCGAGAAATGTACGGATCGATTCGCTTTTCTTGGACGAGGGGTTCGGCACGCTTGACGAAAACTCGCTTGACAATGCGATCAGCGCACTTGAACAACTCCAACAGGGCGGGAAGATGATCGGCATTGTCACCCATGTAGAAAAGTTGAGTGGGGAAGAGAGCAGGATTCAAACCCAAATTCAGGTTGAGCCGGTCGGCGGCGGTCGGAGTACGCTCAGCGGCCCCGGCATCACACGGGGGAGAGAACCGGAAGACACTTCCAATCCGAGCGGACGGAAGAAGTGACCTTGTCTTGCGTTCACGGTGCGACGAGTCCTGTCGCAACGTCTTCTTTCTGTTCCCGTGTCGATGGCGTACCCCGGGAGATCCCGTCGGTCGCGTCATCCGGTCAGGGTCATCCCGACGGTCCCCACAATAAGGAGCGCAAGCCCGAAAACGCCTTTGCGGGTCAGTCGTTCCTGAAAAACAATCCAAGAAAAGAGGACGGTTACGAGTACACTGAGCCGGTCGATCGGAATCACGACACTGACCGATCCTTTTTGTATTGCGAAAAAGTAGCAGAGCCACGATATTCCGGTCGAGACCCCCGAAAGGAGAAGAAAAAGAATCTCGTTGCGCGGGACCGTTTTCAGTAGTGGGAGTTTTCCTTTCGCGCCAACGATTCCCCAGGCCGCGGCAAAAATCACAATCGTTCTCACCGCCGTCCCGAGATTCGAGTCGACTCCTTCGAGACCGATCTTTGCCAGCAGGGAAGTCGCTGCCGCGAAAACGGCCGAAAGGAACGCGTAAAGGAGCCAACCCCGTCTCTCTTCTTTGACGATGCCCGATTTTTCCTTCTCGATCATCAGGAAAATCCCTGCGCCGATCAGCGATGTACAGAAAAGTTTCATCGGCAGATGTGTCGTCTCCCGAAAAAAGAGAATCCCGGCGAGAACCGCGAGAATGATTCCCGACTTATCGACCACCACAACTTTATTGACTTCGCCGAGCGAAAGAGCCTTAAAGTAACAGAGCCACGACGCGCAGGTCGCCAGTCCCGAAAGGAGAAGAAAGAGGAGTGTTTTGCCGCCGAGTACGCCGAGTCCGTTTGAGGAACCGGCAGCGAAGGTCACTGCCCATGCGAAGAGAAGAACAACGACGGTTCGCACCGCCGTCGCGATGTCGGAATCACATTTTCGAACCCCCTGTTTTGCCAGGATTGCCGTGATTCCCCCAAAAAAAGCCGATCCGCATGCCGCCGCAATCCACATGGTACCGATGATTTCCGCTCATTACGTCGAGAGGATCTTTTCCCGACAACGGTAAACTCCGAGGATTGCCCACGGAAGCGGTCCCTCCCCAGCGGTTTTTCCGGTAACCGCTCCTCGAAACAAGACGGATCATAACTCCGAGACGGAAGTTTTCAAGGGGGGATTTTCTGCCTGGTCCCTTCGATCTTTGTCTTCACGTTTTCGATACGGGTTCGAAGCTTCCTCTCGTCAAATTACGGTTGAGTTGTTCTCGCGTGTTCGGATACAATACGTTATAATGTTAAGTGGCGTCATTCAGGGGAATGTGCGCTTTTGTTTGCCCGTCCACCCCTTTCGTCACCTTTTTTCTTTCGGATCGCAACTGCCGAGCGCGCTTCGTAAGAAAATAAGCTCTCCGGGTTTCATCTTTGGCCGAACTCCCTCCACCCCACTCCGATTTTGATCCCCCCCCTTTTTTTTCACCGGAGGAAAACGGGGACGAACGGGACTACGTTCTTACACGGGAAGACGCCGCTTATCTCGATCAGGTCGCGGAATCCGACCCGCTTTTTTCCGAATCCGACCCGATTCCCCTTTCGAAAAAGGTGATGTCGGGATTGGTCAGCGGTGTGGTCAACATCACGATCCTCATTCTCCTGGCGCTCGTTTTTTTTCAGGGGAAGGTCAAGCCGATTAAGGTCGACGCCGTATTCAGCGATCGCGAAGGAGATCAGCTTGATACCGAGACGCTCGACGAGGGGAACCTCGCCCCCAACCCCGCCGACGATTACCGGCTGACCGTCCCCGATGTCGGCGAATTGAGCGACATTGTCGCACCGGAGCGGCTCGGGAGCGATACCGACCATGAGTCGCTTTGGCATGCTTCCGAAGCTTCGCATACCGATATCACTTCCCTCTTCGATGGGCGGACCGACCCGGGGACCAAGAACGATCTCCTCGCGAAATACGGTGGAAACAAACAGACAGTCGACGCGGTCGGTCGAGGGCTTCTCTGGTTGAAAAAGCAGCAACGGGCCGACGGTTCCTGGAGTCTGCAGCAGCCGTATCGCAACGGGGCTATGGCCGAGAATCCGACCGCGGCTACCGGACTTGCACTCCTGGCATTTCAGGGAGACGGCAACACACGCTATAACGGGGAATATCTTCATCAGGTTCGCAAAGCCTGGAAATGGCTCTTAAAACAACAGTCGGCGGACGGGTGTTTCTTTCGGGAAGGGGTTTCGACCGGACGTTTCTATACGCAGGCGGTCTGCACAATCGCGATCGCGGAACTGGTCGGTATGGAAAAGAGGGTGGGGAAAGGGAAAGACCTGTTGGACATCGCGCAGAAGGCGGTCGATTACCTGGTCGAACGCCAGAATGACCGGTTGGGAGGTTGGCGTTACGACGTCGAACAACACGAGACATGGGTTATGGTTCGACAAAAAGAGCGCAAGCTTGTGGTGAAAGAGATGGCGATCGAAAGTGATCTTTCGGTAACGGGATGGTGTCTTATGGCGCTGATCTCGGCACGGGCCGCCGGACTTTATGTGCCGGACGAAACACTCGAGAAGGTCAGCGGATTCCTCGATCGTGTCGCGGTCGAGGGTGGCTCGTCTTACTTTTACGCGTTAAACGAACGGGCACAGCGCCCTTCGATGACCGCGACAGGACTCCTCTGTCGGGAATATCTCGGTTGGGACAGGTCCGATCCGCTCCTGCTTAAGGGGGCTGCGACCCTGGTGCGGAAAGAAAACCTGGTCCGGTATCCCACCGTCGGCCGGGAAGAAGATGGTTCGGAATCACGACAGCGAACAAACGTTTACGGCTGGTATTCCGCCTCGATGATGCTCAAACACCTTGGAGCGAACCACGAGTACTGGCGCGCCTGGAATAAAGCGCTTTGTCGCGAGATGCCCGCGCATCAGGAACCCGAAAACAGTCCAGAGGCCGGTAGCTGGGACCCTACTGCCGATGACTATTGTTTCGGCGGGGGGAGACTCTACGTTACCTGTCTTTCGATATGTTGCATGGAGGTCTATTACAGACATTTGGCCCTTTACGAAAATCGGTAAGAGAGGTCGGTAAGAAGTGTGAATGAAGAGTTTCAATCGGTGTTCTTTCATCGGCACGGCGACATTCGGTTCGGCGGGTACCCTTTCGGCTGACGGATTGGAAAGAATCAGGGTCCTCGGCATGAACGGCAGTCCCCGTCCCGACAAGACGACCACGAATGTGCCTCGCACCCGCCGCGACCGAAAAGTCGGAGGATTTTTCCGATTTGGATGTGAAACTCGCCAAGCTCGAAGCGCGGGCCGTTCTCTTCGGAACACCGGTTCATAAAGGAATCCTGAGTGTACCGACAAGAGCCTTCTTCGATCAGGTCACCTACGGCGTTCTCTCGGGAAAAGTCGATGGTACATCCGGCAGTCGGCGTGGCACGTGACGGCAGGCGGGAAGTGGCAGAGCGGGCAATCGACCCCTTTATGCTCCACGAGAGGCTGATCCGCACCGGAACGAGACGCACAGGCTGCGGCGCGTTCTTGTGGAACCACAACGACTCGATTGCGGCCGACGAAACCGGGACCGGACTTGTCGAATCTCTCGGAATCCGAGCTGCGAAACCGGCACTTATCGTTCCGGCCGACATTTTCGAACAAGGTTTGAATCGGCCGAGGCAAGTGAGTTTCCCTCGCGGGCGCTCTTTGGCGTCGGCTACTTGACATTTGGGCCATCGATTTTAAAATATCGGGGATGGATGGGTGCCCGAGAGGTTGAAGGGGCCGGTCTTGAAAACCGGTGACGGTTAATCCCCGTCCGTGGGTTCGAATCCCACCTCATCCGTTATGTTTTTCTCCTTTGCCGTAAGGCCCGAAGCACGAATTTCCCGCAGTCGGGCGGCCGAGATGTTAGAAGATGGCGTTTTGATCGGTTGATGCGGGCTTAATTCCGACATATTAGCCATAATGTTACGACGCGATTTTCTTCGTCTTGTTGGGGTAGCGGGGTTTTCGGCCGTAGCGCGGTTACCGAATTCCGTTTTTGGTGAAACCGATTTTTTCCGTCCCGTCTACTCCGTTGCAAAGTCTCGGGTTTCCTGGACGGCATCTCATCTCACGTTGCAGGTCGGCGCGCTGGTCTACTATCCGGCCAACCCGCAGGAAGTCTGCCCGGTCATCATCTATTCGCATGGCCTGGGGGGATCGCCGGAACGCTTTGCCTATCTTGGAAACATGTGGGCCTCGCGCGGGTTTGTTTCGGTGTTTCTGCACCATCCCGAAACCGACGAGACTCAGTGGCGCGGCAAGATTCGCGTCATGTCCGAGTTGCGGGAACTGTACCGTCAGTATTGGGCGGCACGTGACCGCGCGTTGGCGGTGAGTTTCGTGATAGACCGCCTTTCGGATCCGGGGAGCGAGTCTGCCTCGTTCGCTCCGATCATCGATCTTTCCCATCTGGGGGTTTCGGGAAACGATCTCGGCGCGTTGGCCTCTCTTCTGCTCGCCGGTCAGATCCCCCCCGACGGCGGCCCTTCGCTCAAAGATTCCCGGGTAACGGCCATCGCTCCGTTCAGCCCACCGGTATTCTGTGATGCCGCGCACGCCCCCCTGGTTTACGAAAACATCACCGTCCCCTGTATGACGGTTGCCGGAACGAACGACAACGGTGTTGTCGGTGCCACCCGGGCCTGGCAGCGTAGAATTCCGTTCGACGCGATGCTCCGTAACGACCGTTATCACGTGATCCTTAACGGCGGTGACCACCTGGTTTATAGCGGTCATCTTCGGACAAGAAAACAACTGAGCGACGCCGATTACCAAAATGCGATCCGTTCGGTGACGACCCTCTTTTGGTCGGCATACCTCAGAGGGGATCCCACGGCTCTCGACCTGCTGAATATCGGCACCGACACGGTTTTTTCCCGGTGGGCGACTATCCAGTCGCGCCGAGCCGCTAAGATGGGGAGCACCGTTCAGTGACACAGCAGTTCCATATCGTGACCACCGGCTGCCAGATGAATGTTCTCGACAGCGAACTTGCCGCCGCGCTTTTGATTTCACGCGGATATGTCAAGACAGACGATCAAAAGAAGGCAGACATCATCCTTTTTAACACATGTAGTGTCCGCGAACATGCGGAAGAGAAAATCTATAGTGCCCTCGGCCGCCTGAAGCACTGGAAATCGTACCATCCACACGGTGTGATCGGCGTTTTCGGTTGTATGGCGCAAAAGGATCGCTGGATCATCTTCCGACGTGCGCCGTACGTCGACGTGGTGGTTGGTCCGGGGAAGCTCGATCGGCTTCCCGACCTAATCGAAGCCGCTGCCGCGGGGGAAGGACCGCAGATGGCGGTCAGTTTCGACCGGTTTCAAAAGCGGTACAATCCTCGTTCGGTGCGCGAGACCTTTCATCAGTACGACCCGATTCGGCTTTCCGAAACGCGCCCGAAACTCTTTCAGGCGATGGTTCGGGTAATGTTTGGTTGCGATCGATTCTGTTCTTACTGTATCGTTCCTTCGGTTCGTGGGCCGGAACAGAGCCGTCCGGCTACCGATATTATCGAAGAGATTCGTACGCTTGCCGACCAGGGGTGTGTTGAAGTCACCCTTTTGGGGCAGTCGGTGAACCTCTACAAGTACACCGAAGGGGAAAAAACGGTCCGATTAGCCGATTTGCTCGAACGGATCGATAAAATCCCCGGAATCCGCCGGGTTCGGTTTGTGAGTAGCTATCCGACCGGAATGACTAACGAGCTCTTGCAGGCGGTTCGCGACCTGCCGACCGCTGTTCCGTATCTGCACGTTCCCGCGCAGCACGGCGCCGACACGATTCTGAAACGAATGAACCGGCGCTATACCGCCGCGCAGTACCGCGATCTGACACATCGTATTTACGAGACGATCCCCGGTGCCGCGATCACGAGCGACTTTATCGTCGGGTTCTGCGGCGAGACCGAAGAGGAATTTGCCGAAACGATAAAACTGGTTCAAGAGACGAAGTTCAAAAACTCGTTTATCTTCAAATACAGCGAACGGACCGGTACGCGGGCGGCCGAACTCTTTGATGACGATATTCCCGACGAGGTGAAACGCCGGCGCAACAACGAACTTTTGGCCGTACAAAACGCAATTTGTGCCGAGAAGCATCGTTCGCTGATCGGTTCGACGGTCGAGATTTTGGTTGACGGTCGAGGAAAAAAGGATGGTCAGCTTTCGGGGCGAACCCCTTGTGACCGGATCGTTGTCTTCGACGGGGCCGACGCTTTGATCGGTTCGTTTCAGACGATGGAAATCGTCGATGCGACACCATTTACCCTTTTCGGAAAGATCAGGCAAAGCTGATGGCAAACGAACAAAGGAATCTTGGCCTGCATCTCCTGAAATCGGTTTTCGGGTTCGATTCTTTTCGACCCTACCAGGAAGAGATCATCAAAGCGGTCTGCCGCGGCGAAGACGTTTTAGCGGTAATGCCGACCGGCGGGGGGAAATCGCTCTGTTACCAGTTTCCCGCCGTCGTGCTCGAAGGGCTTTGTGTGGTGATCAGTCCTTTGCTTTCTCTGATGAAGGACCAGGTCGATTCGGCACGGGAGACCGGACTTCGTGCGGCAACGATTAATTCCACGACCACGACTGCCGAATACGCAGCCACCCTCGGCGCGATGCAACATAAAGAACTCGACCTGCTCTACATTTCGCCGGAACGGTTCAATAACCCCGCGTTCGTCGAAAAATTGACGCAGTTCACCGTTTCTTTCTTCGCCATTGACGAGGCCCACTGTATTTCGGAATGGGGTCATCAGTTTCGACCCGATTACTTGGAGCTCGGTCGGATCACCCGACTCTTTCCGAACCTGCCGATCGCCGCGTTTACCGCGACGGCCACCGAGCAGGTCTCAAAGGATATCAAAAGTCGCCTGGGTCTGCGCCATCCGTTTGAGATCCGTGCCTCGTTCGACCGACCTAATCTTGACTACACCGTCCTTCGGAAAGACGATTTGAATCGGCAACTTCTCGACTTTTTCAAAACGGTTCCCGACCAGCCGGGGATCGTCTATCGCGGGACCCGCAAAAAGGTGGAAGAGACGGCACAGATGCTTAAAAAACGCGGTGTCTCGGCACTTCCCTATCATGCGGGGATGACGAGTGACGAGCGCGCGCAGGTGCAGGAATCTTTCACGTATGACCGTGTTCAGGTGATCGTGGCAACGATCGCTTTCGGTATGGGGATCGACAAACCGAACGTTCGGTTTGTCGTTCATGGTGACTTGCCGAAAAGTATCGAAGGTTACTATCAAGAAACAGGGCGTGCCGGACGAGACGGAGCACCGGCACGCTGTTTGCTCCTTTTCGGGTATCAGGACGTGATCCTTCAAAACTCGTTCATCGAACAATACGAAGACGAGAAAACGCGGGAAGTTACACGCGAGCAGCTTAACCGAATGATCCGATACGCCGAATCGGACGAATGTCGGCGAAAAGCGATTCTTCGGTATTTCGGGGAAGTATACGAACGGGAAAACTGCGGTGCCTGCGATTTCTGTCGCGGTGCCATCAAACGGGTCGACGCGACGATCGACGCGCAGAAAGCCCTTTCGGCAATTGAGCGGACGGGGAACCGGTTTGGGATTGGACACCTGACCGACCTGATCGTCGGTGCGAAAACCGAACGGATCCGGAAATTCGGGCACGATGCGCTTCCGACCTACGGGGTCGGGAAGGACAAATCGAAGAAGTACTGGTATTTCCTCTTTAATGCGCTTATCTGCAAGGGCGCGGCGCGTATGCGGCCCGATTCCGAATATCCGATCCCCCAAACCACACCGTTCGGTTATCAGATTCTCAAGAGCCGGGAAATGTTCGAGCTGATCGACTTTGCAGACAAACTCGCAAAACGACGTGCTGTAAAAAAGAGTAGACGCTCCGGCAGTAAGGGGACCGGGCGGGTGCAAAGGTCTTCCGATCCCGAAATGCCCGAGCTCTTCGACGTTCTGCGTCGACGACGCACCGAACTTGCGGCCCTGCTGCGCATACCGCCATATCGGATATTCAGCGACAATACCCTGATCGAAATGGCGGAGCGCCGTCCGATGACCCGGGAAGAACTCCTTGAAATTTCGGGAGTGGGCGAATACAAAATGAAACGGTATGGTAACGATTTCCTTGAAGTGATCGCGGAATATGTTTCCCACGCGGTACCGGAGGCCGACTCGTGAAAGGGGCGCAAGAGGTGCTTCCCCCGATTGAGGGAGCGTTTTTTTTGACGGGTCCGACCGCCGGCGGAAAAACCACAGTTGGGGTCCGGCTCGCAAAGTTGATCAATGCCGAAGTGATTTCTCTCGACTCGATGGCTGTCTACCGAATGATGGATATCGGTACCGCGAAACCCACGGTTGCGGAAAGGGAAGGGGTTCCGCACCATTTGATCGATATTCGCGACCCTTGGGAAGAATACTCCCTGGCCGACTACCTTAAAGACGCCGCCAAGGTCGCCAAACAGATTCATGGTCGCGGGAAACGAGCTCTTTTTGTGGGGGGAACGCCTCTCTACCTGAAAGCCGCGCTTTGCGGGATCTTTGAAGGGCCACCCGCCGACCCTGCGTTCCGTGCCGAACTGGCGAGTCGGGAAGAAGCCGAACCCGGCTCGCTCCATCGACTTCTGACCGAAACCGCGCCGGACGACGCCGCACGCCTCCATCCGAACGACACTCGGCGAATTATCCGAGCGCTGGAAATCTTCCGTGCGGCGGGCAAATCGATTTTTTCCTTTCAGACGCAGTTTAAGACCGAAAGAGGAGCATCTGCGGAATGTCGCGGCACAATTCTTGCTTGGGAGCGTCCGGCGCTCGGTCAACGAATCAATCGTCGTGTAGAAGAGATGATGCGCCATGGCTTCTTGGAAGAGGTACGGCGGCTTGATGCGCTTCCGTGTCCGCTGTCTAAAACGGCGCTCCAGGGAATCGGCTATTCGGAACTGCTGGAAGTCCTCCGGGGTCATGTCCAACTTTCCGACGCCGTGGAACGGATCAAACTCCGTACCCGACAATTCGCGAAACGTCAAGAGACTTGGTTTCGTTCCCTTCCCGGACTGACGACCGTTCAGATGACCGAAGCGTCCGATCCGGAAGAGAGGGCACGTCGGATTGCGGAGGTTTTTTTGAAGTCGGGGGAAGGGGCCGTTTAGACGAGACGTGTGAGACTCGCCCTGTAAATGCCGCGGTCCGAACGATCTTGTTGTTACGGGTTTTTAGTGTATCGACGGTCGTTTTCGGTGTCTTTCGGACTTGGCGATCTCCTTCTTCCGAAAACCTGTGTGGGAAAGCCCCCCTTGACTGATGCCTTATGGTAAGTATAATTGCCCTACCTTCTGGGCGTCGTAGCCAAACGGCTAAGGCAGTGGATTGCAAATCCACGATTTACCGGTTCGAATCCGGTCGACGCCTCTGCGTTTTCCCCTTTGTTGGACGAGGGGAAATGCCGGGAACGTCGCGGTTCCATGAACCGAAGCCGTTCTGATGGCCCTGTCGTTTAAAGGTTAGGACACGGCCCTTTCAAGGCCGCGATACGGGTTCGATTCCCGTCAGGGTCATCCCGCCCTTTTCGGCGTTTCGCCGAAAAGGGCTTTTTTTATCCGCTCCCCGAAGTTTTCTCGCCGGGACTCCCGATTTTCGGTCATCCCTTCCCCGCTCGTCGCGCAACAAACCCAAACGCCCTCGAAAACAGGATCACCTGTTCCCGAGGGCGCGGTCATGGGGTTTCAGAGCTTTTGGCCGTCGGCGGCAGGGGGCCTCTACTTGTTTTCTGCCTCTTCGATTTTACGGAGGCGCTGTTGTGCCGCGAAGTTTCCCTGCTCGGCGGCCTTTTGGAACCATTTTTCGGCTTCGGCCTTGTCTTGCTCAACCCCAAAACCGAATTCGTAAAAACCACCGAGTCGCCATTGCATCTCGGCGTCCCCCTGTTCGGCGGCCTTTCGGCACTGCTCCATGGCCTTTCGGAACCATTTTGTGGCTTCGGTCGTGTCTTTCTCAACCCCCACGCCGCTGGTATAAAAAAGGCCGAGTCGCATCAGTGCATCGACGTCTCCCTGATCGGCGGCTTTTCGGTACCATTTTACGGCTTCGTTCTGATCCTTCTCAACCCCTACGCCGCCTTGGTAAAAGGCACCGAGTGATATTTGTGCTTTGGTGTTTCCCTGCTCGGCGGCTTTTCTGTACCAATTTGCGGCTTCGGTCCAGTTTCGCTCAATTCCGTTGCCTTGTTCGTAACGAAGACCCAGTTCCCGCTGTGCCTCGGCGTCGCCCGCTTCGGCAGCCGCGCGAATTGTTTCGATCGACTCTGCCAGCACTTCGCCTGTGATCGCCCACGTCAAGAGGAAGGCGAGAACCACCGAACCCATTACAGTCCAATTTCGAATTTTCATAGTCTTTAATCCTTTCGTTCATGTTTGGTCAAATACCTATTTAAACCGTTTTTATCTCTGCCTTTGGTAGCAAAGGGTCTCTACTTGCTTCCTGCCTCTTCGATTGCACGGAGGCGTTGTTGTGCTATAGGACGTCCCTGCTCTACAGCTTTTAGGAACCATTCTGCGGCCTCGCCCTTGTATCGCTCCACTCCTTTACCATGATCATAACTGGAACTCCGGACGAATTTTGCTACGACGTCTCCTTGCTCTGCAACCTTTCGGTACCATTTTACGGCTTCGGTCTTGTCCTGCTCAACTCCCAAGCCGTGTTCATAACAAATACCCAGGAAGATTTGTCCCATGGCGTGTCCCTGCTCGGCGGCTTTCCGGTACCATTTTACGGCTTCGGTCTGGTCTTGATCAACTCCGGTGCCGTGCTCATAACGACGGCCGAGTTCCCATTGTGCCTCGGCGTCTCCCTGCTCGGCAGCCTCGCGAATTGTTTTGATCACTCCACCTTCCAGCCTTTTGTCTGTGATCACCCACGCCAAGAGGCAAGCGAGAACTAAAGAAACCACTGAACCCAATGAGCCCACTACAATCCACTTTCGAATACTCATAAGTCTTTAACCCTTTCGTTCATGTTTGGTCAGATACCTATTTAACATCGTTCTTCCCCGTTCGAAAAATCGCCGGAGTATACCCCGACCGGGCCAACCGTTCGGGCAGCTTCGCCCATACAAAGCAGGCCGGGAAAACGTGACCATCCCGACAGGGCGGAACTTCACACGCCCGTGCGCAACCCTCCTTTCAAGACCCATCCACTTACTCTACCGCCGTTATGCACGAATCTTATTCGCTGAGCAAGCTTGCTGAGCAGGAAAATTCCCGAATTTCCAAAAAAACGAAGCCTAACGCGCGGAACCGCCGGGATCTCCGTTTTTCGATCATCTCTTTCCCGCTCGCCGCGCAACAAAGCCAAACGCCCTCTTCCCCCTCAGTTGGCGGAGATTTGACGGTCGACTCAAAAACGACCGTCAAAGTATTTAGAAAATATGTGTAAAATATTTAAAAATTTCTGTAAGCCCACAACGCCCAACCAGCGCGGTTTGAGCCCTAAAAACAGGGCAAAACGCATAAAAAAAGCGGTTTCAAGGAAGATCCTCGAAACCGCTAATCATGGGCGTGCATGGACTATTTAGACATCGTAAAAATAGGGCTCAAACGGTAGTCGACCGCTAAAACGACCGTCAAAACCGTAAAATGTTTCTGTAGCACAAGCGGGGGTGGCTCTGACTTGCCTTGAAGCTGCAGGTAGAAACAGGGGAATTTACCCTACTGCGAAGAAGGAAGAAGATCGATTCGTTCCCCCCTTCCTTTCCCGACCATTTTCATGATTCCGCGCAATTGCCTCGTTTTAAGGGGACTTGTCGTTTCCCAGGTGAAAAACAAACCGCCTTTATCGAAGCGCGATTCTTGCCTGTTGGACTTGTGTGAATCGTCCAGCGGTTTCGCTGATTGTTTCCGAATACAAATTCCCAGCAGCTGTTAGATCCTCAACTGTGACTACGAGCGAATATGGTATTTCTTCATCGTCTTTGATGCCCCACCTTGTGTATAGCTCCAGCCAGATTTCCCAGTTACCAGAGGCAAAGCTCGAAAACTCATTGCTGAAGTGGTAGCATGTGTCCCATTTGTTTCGATTATCACTAACCGTGGGGTTGTCTACTTTTAATTTGCCTTTCGCATTCAATCTGTGAATAGAAGCTGAAATGTAGGCAGCGGAGTATTCACTTCCTTTTGTTCTGTCGACCGGGGGGTGAGCTAGGCAGGTGACCTTTACACGGATTTTCTTCTCACCGCGCTTGACCTTTGAATGGGCAATAGTAGACGGGACATGAAACTTGACCCGCTTCTTCGTTAGCCGGTTCATAGTGCCATTATTCAGGAACGATACTCTATTTTCTGATGAATACATACTAACCTCGGGTGAAGACAAACCTCTACCGTAGAGATTGCTGGCAAAATCCATTTCGTCTTGTTGCATGAATTTTCTGTCGTAGAGAGACGTTGCACCATTGTAGAGAAGAGCCTGAGCAAGGCCGATATCACCGTTGGGAACGACTGTTAAAACTTGAGCCAGGTCCCCAGCTACAATAGGAGCCGCAAAACTTGTTCCAGGACATTCAGCCCAACCCCTGTCTGAAAGACAGAGCGCGTAAGGATCGCTTGGCAACGGGGTATTATTCATGGGGAGATTCGCACTGTAGGCCACCAAGTCTGGCTTGTAGAATCCAAAGCAGCCTGGCCCTCGACGAGAATACGGCGCAATTTCATTCTTCCGGCTAAGACTTCCGGGATAATCAGCGCCGACTACCGCGCTGACTGCTATGCCGAGCATTGCGTCAGCAGGGGGCGCTATCCTGGAATCATCATCAGATATGATATCTTTAAGAGAGAGCTGTGTTGAGTGTAAACGATGGTTACCAGATGAAATTACAAAACGAATCCCGTACTTTTTACTCAGCAAGTCCAACTCGCTACCGAGAATGCTCATTTCATCACCTTCAATACATTCATCGGCATTGTAGGAAAAGTTAAAGATTTTTGCTTCACGGTTGAATGTTTTTACGGCTTCCCGGATACGTTTTAACATGTCGTCAGTAGGAACACAGCCCGTGTCAGAAACCTGAGCATCAATTATTCTTGCTCTTGGTTTCAGGCAACCACCATTCCTGTACAGGCCAACATATCCGAATGCCGCCCTGCTCGCAACCGGTGTTCCATGTTTCCCAATATTGGTGTTTTGTGAACATCCTGATGCCAGCCAACGGTTTGAAACGACACCTTGCAAGCCGGGAGGCAACATTACTCCGTCATCTAAAACAACAATTGCTGGAAGAGCATCCAGATCAATACTGTCGTCCAAATTTGCCACACAGGGAGTATGATTAGTAATGCTCGGTTGGAATCCCTGAAAAAAAACTGTTTTCTCAATCCAATAGATGTACGGATCGTTTGCGATTTCGTTGAGGCTTTTCGGTAGTATGCTGGCGCGGATGATTGCTGTGCCATCCGTTAGCAAATAGGGCTCTCCCATGAGAGCCCCCTCTTTGCTTTGAATTTTTTTAGCAATACTAGCTTGGGCTCGTTGCCGTACGTCAGTTGCAATGGATGGCAATAGCATGATTTGTACGTCAACAGGATCAATCTCAGGCTTATCCTTAAAAAGCCTAAGAACAGAATCAGCTTTTTTATCTTCGGCTGTAAACGGTTTAAATTCCCGAATATACTGAAAATTTTTTTTCGTTCCTCGGTCGCGATACCGGAATACTCGCTTTTGCAATTCGTCGAATACATCTTGGGGAGCTGACACGACGGCTTGGCGGCTATCCTTTACGGCATTAATGGTCAAACCTTCATTTTCGATAAAGCCTTTCTGCGATGCGAAGTCTTCCTCGTCCTGCAGAATGACCTTAAAAGCAAATATGTTAAGTTCATCAGCACCTTCCAATGACCGGGTGTTCTGAAAAAAGCCTGCGATTTGTTCTAGGCCCTGAGACAGCTTACGACCATGTTCCAAGTGGGAGATTTTGTATTGGCGATTGCGTCCCGTAGGTTTTTTTCCAACGTTGTCAATCTCTGTTTCTGGAATCCATAAATGGCTTTTTGTCGTTTCTTTCATGATTGATTCTCCGAAAACTTTTAATCTGATACTCTAACGTACTATGAGAAACGCCAAGAGCGGAGGCAGCCGCTCTTAGAGACACCCCTTTATCCAGCATTTCACAGAGTATCTTCATGGAATCTCTGCTATTTTCGGAGTATCTGGTTTTTTGTTGCATGAGAATAACTGTAACGTCTGTAGTTTTCAAGCTCCCTGTCATAAGGTGTTTTTTTGCCGCCGCCTGCATGAGCTCGTCTATCTGAGACCCGCTCATCCCTTCTGTAACTTTGGCGATTGCATTGACATTGATTTTCGTTTGAATACCATACTTGAACATCCCATTCTGAATTAATGATTTTCTTTGTTCAAGGGAGGGTAAATCGAGGGTAACGACGAAATTAAAACGTCTCCAAACAGCGGGATCAAGAAGATGTTCATGATTTGTGGCGGCAATAAGAACAATACTACTTGGAAGATTATCAAAGTTCTGTAGGAGTGTAGTTACGACTCGTTTTAGCTCACCTAACTCGTTCGTGTCATCTCGTTTTTTTGCAATGGCGTCAAACTCGTCCAAAAACAAGACAATTCGTTGGCTCCTGACGGAATCAAAGACTTTCCGAAGATTAGTACCGGTCTGACCAAGATAGGACGACACCAGACCGTCAAGCCTAACATATGCGATGGGGAGATTCAGGGCATGGCCGATCGCATAGGCCGTAATTGTTTTACCGCATCCGGGGGGACCACAAAGCAGCATACGATTGGCGACCGGGATATTGTGCTTTTCAAAATCGGTAGCATTGTTCTGTTCGTCAATAAACTGGCGGATAACATTTTTCTGGCTGTTTGGGAGCACAACATCGTTAAGAGAGATCTCCGGACTCACGATGTCATATAGATCGAGAAGACTGTCTTTGTCCCTGGGGACAGCCGACTGAGAAGTCTGGGGAAAGAATATTGCGGAACTTCCATCCTCAGAACTCGGCAATGCCTCCGCAATTTTTTTCTTCCGCTCATATGCTTTCCGAAAGCGCACTGCGGTTGGCATATTCCCTTTCTTTTCTTCATCCTTGGCAAGAAGGTTCAAGGCCTCTGAAAACCGTTGTTCGCTCCCACTACAATGAGCAACGATTAAGTTTTCGACTAATTCCGCTTTCATTTGAGACTACTTTCTCGTTGTTTTTCGGACATTTTCGAACATCTCACTAGTTATTATCGAAAAACTTACTGTTTTGTCAACAGAAAATCCGTACACTTTCGACCACCGAGCCCGGAGCGATTACCTGGCCTTGATTCTGGTTTCGTGAACCGAACTGTGACTTGATGTCACCCCCCTACCATAATTTGGGAAAAACAGGTAAAATGGGGCAGGTGGTTGAGATGCGGTCCCCATGGTGGGGGCACCGGTAATCACCGACAAAAGCAAAAGGAGGCATTGACATGGGAACAGAAATAGTTCGCACGCTGGGGAAGAACAACGAGTATTGCCTGAAGAGTATCGAAACCGAGCATCGGATCGACTTCTACCTCGACGGTAATCATTTTGCCGAAGTAGCACAGGACACGCTCTTGAATCTTCTCCGGAAACAGGCCATGCATGATTACGCTGGGTCGACACCGTTTTTCTTGGGAGGAGATCGCTTCACGGACGGCCAAGGACTCTATCCGAAGTTTCAGGCCGACAACGACATGACGCTCATAGGGCTAGATGACTGGAAAACGCGCCATCACCCTTACGCCATTGACCTGGCAAAACGGCTAGTCCACGATAGCGGGCTCAACCAGCTGGTTGACGGTGTCAAAACACCAAATGAGGTGGTGGATAAAATCGCCGAGATGATCGTACAAGTGGCATCCAGCAATGGCTGGGCGGAACAGGCTGCACGGGAGGCGGTCGAAACCCTGACGGCCAAAGCGAGAATCCCGAAAAACAACGACGAAGAGTAATCAAGACCAGACCAACGGGGGGCGTGAATACCGCCCCTTTTTTATGTGCCGACCATTTTCGTGAACCCGCGAAATCGGTCGAGTTTGGTCCGTTTTATGTTGAACCGGGGCTAAATCGTCTCTATTTTACTCATGGCGTATCGGGTTGCTGTCTCAACCAACACCTTGGTGAAGACTCCGAACGAGAGGTGCCCCGCGGCTTTTTTCGCGGCCTGCCAGACCTTGGACTCTCGGGAATTGTCGAGGAAGTCGTGACCTTCCCAGGTCAGACCCGTGAGCACCCAACCCGAAAGGCTCGGCTGACCGCAGGCAAGTCCCCGTTCGACGATGAGCCGGCAATGTTCGTTGATCTCCGGCTCGGACGGCGGGTTTTCCCCCGGAATATCCGCCGACGTCGGTATGTAGGCGGTCTCCGGCTCGGCGGCTTCCAGCTTACCGAGAAGGAATTTTATCAGTTCCATGTCGCGTTTCATCGGCCTTCCTCATCTTCTCCCGGCCCTGCCGATAAGCGTGCGCCTCTCGGTTTCTCCGCAAGGTTAATTATTCTTTCGACGATCCAGTTGCTTTTGAATTTCTTTTAGATATTTCATATCGGCTTCATCGTCCAGTCTTGCCGCTTCTTCCCGTCGTCGCTGGTCGAATATCTCGTAGCGCCGCTTAACAATCTTTTCCATTTGTTCGTTACTCACACTTCCTTTTTTGGTAAGTATCGGTTGTTCGCTGTATTGCAAGAGGCTGACGACAGAATCGCGCCAATATTCGAGGGTTAAATCCTTCCTCTCTTTGACGCGCATCTCGGCGGTGTCCAGGAAGATCGAGACGAGCCGGTTAAGCTTATCCAGCTCGTCTGTTGTCAAGTAGTTTTTCGAGATGAGGATGTCTTGTTTCCGGACGACGTTCCCTTTCCATGAACGGAGCCCCATATTTGGCTCATCCGGCTTCGCGCGGGCGACGACAAGCTCGGCGGCGGTTTTTTGGGTCACGGCATAAATTAGCTTGTTTTGTGTTTCCGCGAAGAACATTTGCGTTGCTTTGTCGCTCGCGTCGTAATCGCTCGACAAGGCGAACAGATCGCGGATTTTCTGGTAGAATCGCTTTTCCGAGGCGCGGATGTCTCGAATGCGGGCAAGCAATTCGTCGAAATAATCCGGTCGTCCGTCCGGATTTTTGAGGCGTTCGTCGTCCATGACGAAACCTTTAACGAGATATTCCGCCAGATTCCTGTTCGCCCACTGGCGGAAAAGGACCCCGCGAACCCCGCGAACGCGAAACCCGACCGCAAGGACCATGTCAAGAGAGTAAAAATAGGTGGAATAATCCTTGCCGTCATCTGCAGTTATTAAGTCTTGCTTAATAACTGAATTTGCGCTCAGCTCCCCTTCTTTTAAGACTCGGGCGATGTGCTGGCTGACATTGGCGACCGAGGTCCCAAAAATTTTCGCGATTTGAGACTGGGTCACCCAAACCTGTCCTTTGCGGATCGTGAGCGTAACGTTCCCTTTACCGGACGGAAGGGGGTAAAGAATGATTCTCGGAATCTCGGGAAGATTTTCTTCTGTCATTTTTCTCTTCTCACTTCTGCTGCTTCGTGCCGTCCGGATCTTCCTGTTCTTCCTGGCCGGGGGACTTGGCGGCGGCTTCGATATCTTTGCAGAGTTCCAGGATGAGGGACTGGCCTTCCGGAGGAAGGGCTTGGATTTTCGCTTTCAGGACGCGACGGAAGGCATCGAGATCGTCGCCGGACTTCTTGGAAGGAAGGAACATCTCCCCTTTGCCCGTGCGAAGCCAGTCCTCCGAGACGTTGAACGCCAGGCAGATTGCCAATAAGTGCTTGTCTTTGATGTTGCGTTGTCCGTTAAGCAACAAACCGACCTGGCTTTGAGAATAGCCGATTGCTTTCCCAAACTTTTCTTGGGTTAGGTTAAGAGTTTTTAAGACTTGGCGAACTCTGTTCCGGATCTGCATTCTAGGTCCTTTCCTTTGTAATTTTACCACAGAATTAAGACTATGCAATAAAACTTCAGAAAAAATCTGCAAAATTACCGAAACAGATATTGCATAGTTATAAAAACAGTGTATATTTATGACAGTGCAATTAGCAACCGCAAAAAAACGAAAGGTTTCCGCGATGCCTGCTTTACCCCCGACTGACTACGTTTCGGAGGTTGGTCCTTACATAGACGCCTACCGCCGAGAAGAACTTGCGAAGATCAACCTGGTGACCGACCACCTTACGAGGTTTTACCAAAACCTGCTGGCTTCCGGCTGGCGCCCGTCGCCGTCCGAGCCTCAGACCGAGCCTGTCCCGGCCGAGAAGAAGGCGAAGGAGGGGGCTTAGGAATGTTCTTTGAGGATACGGCGAAAAGATTCGAGGAGGATGTTTTGGACGTCGGGGCTCAGAAGCGCGTAGCTGTCCAAGATCATTTCGATGATCCGTTCTTTCGTCGCTTCTTCGGGGTCACGTTCCGGAAGAATGAGGTCGCCCTTGCCGGTGGCAAGATAGTGAGGGTTGATGTGAGGGAACTTCACGCAGATGTGGTTGATGAGACCGTCGGGGAGCTTGTTCTCTCTCACCGCGTGCGAGATTACGGCGGGGTTGCGACCGATTTTCTTCGCAAGACCTCTTTTGTTCTTGCAACCCAGAGCCTGGATCAGCTCGTCAATTACCCTTGCGACAAACATTCTGTAACCTCCGCGTTGGTGATGTTCAATAGAGTATAAGCGAAAATTTAAAAAAAACAAGAATTTTTTTGATTTTCCAAAACATTTCTATTGACTTAATTAAAAAAGAGATTATTATCTTTTTAGATAACTAAAAACACCCAGAAAGGACCTCGAAAATGTCTACTGTTGAGAATGCGAACCTCAGCGAGGCTTCGGCTTTGCTTTCGCAGATGACCCCTCAGGTTTTAGAGGTCTGCCTTTCGCAGACCCGATTTGCGCTTTCGGTTCAGGAAGCGGCCCGAGCCGACATCGCCAAGGCCCTCGCGTCCGACGCCAAGAAGGAGCCTTCGCGATGAGCCTCGACATCCGCGCAAACTTCGGCGCCTACGCGCCGTGCTCTTCTGATTCTTCTTGGCCGAGGGTTTGGGTGTCGGCTTCGCTGGCGGCGAGGTCGCGGATTACGTTAATAAGAATGTTTCGGTTAGGATTGGAGAGCTGCGACAAGCAGTCTCGCAGGAAGTCTGCCAAAGCCTGGTCGGACATTTCCGGTTTGGGATCGAAGAGAGGGGCATCCCCGCCGACTCCGGAACGGAGCCACTCCTCGTTGACGCCGAACGCCAGGTGGAGCGCGCGAATCAGTCGCTTTTCGAGCGTCTTTTCCGGACTGTTCTCAAGTTGGCTGATAGTGCCCTGGGTATACCCGACGGCCTGCGCCAGCGCGGTCGTTGTCAACCCAAGAGTGGTTCGCAGTTGTTTTAGCCGTTCGCTTTGGGTGCTCATTCCTTTCTCCTTCTATTTTAAAGAGTATACCAGAAAATTATTACTCGTCAATAAAAAAACAGATTTTTTCTTGGAAAGGGTATTGACCATCGATAGAAATAAGATTATATTTATTAGTGAACAATAAAAGGAGGTGGCTATGAATGCAACTACCAATATTTTAGACGCGTTTTTTTCGCTCAATGCTGTGAACCGCAAAATTGCGGTCGCCGTCGCAAGCGCGTTGCTCGCGAGCGAGCAGGCGCAAAACGACACTCGGCCGTCCGAGCCTCAGGCCGAGCCTGTCCCGGCCGAGAAGAAATAACACCGCCCAGGAGGACCTCCGATGAAAGCCGACGAATATGGAAAACGAAAAGTGGGAGTAACCATGGAAGAATCAATCATGCTGTGTGAACTCTGGCAGACGGCGCTCGCTAATCCTCGTTGCGGGTCTTTCTGGAGTCCTGGTATTTGCGGATGGTCTCGAAGATGACGTCGCGTGCCGGAGGGTCGAGAAGGTCTAGGATTTCCGTGATTGCCGCGGTCAATCTTTCACGGCGTTCTTCCGGGGTTTCCGGACGCTCTGGCAAAAGCGGCTCACCTTCGCCATGCTCAATATAAGCGCGGTTGACCTGTGGGAAGATAAGGCACAAACGATTCAAAAACTGCGTGCTTACGGATCTCAAGCCGCATTCAAGAGCCCCGATGTAATTGGTTCGAAACTTCAGAGATTCCGCAAGCTGTTTTTGGGTAAGACCAAGGCAACGACGAACTTCAGCGAGTCTTGATGATTCCATATTTCCTCCGTTGTCACCAATATAACACAAACATCCACCAAGTCAATAAAAATTTAAAATTTTCATCCACTAGGTGTTGACTTGGTAGATATTTTATGATATTCTTTTGTCAACTGGGTAGATAATCCGGTTTTTGAGCAAAAAGGAGGTTACGATGTCAACCGAAGAAGCGATTGGAATTTTGAATGGTCTCGACAACGAGGTTCTTGAGGTGGTGCTCGACCAGGTGCGAATCGCCTATCGAGTGCAACAGGCCGTGAAGGCTTCGCAAGCCCCGGTCGAAGACGCCACGAAGGAGCCGTCCAATGCGTGACGGTTTCGACACGCCGGCACGTGCCGGGGCGCTTGTCGGCCTCACCGGCCGCATGGTGAGGAATTTGATACACGCCGGCATTCTCGACGGCGAATACATCCGCACCCCGGAAGGTCGGTATCTGGTGAATACCGAGGGGCTGATTCGCCTCTGGAACAGCTCGGAACGATTCTGCAAGTGGATCAAGGAGGAGGAGGATGGACGAATGGATTCTGGTATCGGAACTCTGGCAGACGGCGCTCAACGGCGGGAAGCCGGTTTCGGAGTTCGAAGAAATCAAGCGATGGGCGGAAGCCCTGCTGCAACCCCAACAGGAGAAAGAAAAATGACCGACGCGATTATTTCGACAGAATGTAAAAAACTCGAACGCCTTCTCCTTGCGAAACACGCGAACTATGGCGAGAGCGCTGGGAAGACTCCTTGCCTGACACCCGGGATCTCTCCGGGGACGGCGCTCCTGGTTCGGGCCAGCGACAAGGTGGCCCGGATTGCCACGCTTGCGGCGGGGGAACCCGACCTGGTCGGGGAATCGCTCGAAGACACGGTCCGAGACCTGGCCGGCTACTGCTTGCTCTGGCTTGCCTACCGTTCCGAATGCCAACTCCCCAAAAAGTCGCCGGGCGCCAAAGTCTTGTTGAAAAAAACGGATCCCGTTTGCAACGATCCCGACGATGACGATCTCGCCTGCGACGATCCCGGTGTTCCAATGGCCTTCCCCTTGATCTAACCACGAAGAGATCAAGTTTGGGGTAGCTTGGAACCGACAGCGGACGCGGGGGACAGCCGCGTTTCTGAGTCAAGTCTGAAAGTTCCGGTCCTCGAGACGGAACGTCAAAAGGGAAAAAGAGTCTGTAAGGAGAAAAAAGTTATGACAAAAACAGCAGTGCCTTCGGGCACGCCGCACGCAAGGTCAACGTTTAGAAATCCGGTGTTCCGGGAATGCCGCGCTTCAAGCGTTCCGCGCGACGGTTCGCTGCCGATGAGCCGCGAGATGTGGGTTTCCGCCGACCAGGCCGCCGAGATGTTGGGGCGCAACCGCCGTTTCGTCTACGAACTCGGGTATAACGGGAGCGTGCTGGCCTGCAAAATCGGGCAGGCAAGCCTCTTTTACCGGTTCGATATCGAGAAGGTTCGCGATTGGTGTGCTCGTCGGCGCGAAGAAGAAGAGGAAGCGTTGCGGGCCGCCGAAGAGGTCCGGATCCGAGAAGAACGGCTTGAGGCGCTCAAAGCGGCGATGGCCGAACGGTCGACCCCAATGGCCATCCCGTCCCCGGAGAACGGCCTTGAAAATGCCGAACTTCTTCCCGTCCCGGGGCATGGTTCGACCGTCACGCGGGAAGAATTTGAAGAATTTAAACGGGACGTGATCTGCGCCATCAATATGTTGGCGGACTCGTTCTCCGGAGATAAGAAGAAGCCCCGGCAGATGATCCTGCAGGGTCTGTTCACCGTTGATATAAAAAAGGAGAAACATCGTGCCCAATAACCTGCCAACCGTCCAAGAGGTCGGGACACCCGAAAACCTGTCCGCCTATTTTGCTGCACATCAAAACGAGATCGTCTCGTCGGGATTGGCCCGGCTCGACCGACGCAAAATCGCCGACATCTGCGTGCGGTATTTCGCTAAAAGCGAACAGCGCGCGAAGTTCGCCCAGTGCACTCCCGAATCGTTCCTGACCGCGCTGAACGATTGTATCCGATACGGCCTGACTCCAACACCCGCGATGGAATGTGGTTATTTCATCCCCTACGTTCCGAAAGATCGCAACGGGAAACAGACCGGACCGGGAGAGGTCAAGTTTCAGATCTCGTATCGCGGGATCCTGGAGATCGCCCGGAGGAACGGCGTCACCGCCAAAGCGTGGGCGGTTCACGAAGGAGACCTCTTCGACTGGACCGCAGGCGAGAACGAATCGATCGTCCATAAACCGAAACTGACCGCCAAGCGGGATCCGTCGACCCTGCTGGCGGTCTACGTCGTCGCCAAATATACCGTCGCCGATCGGGAAAAGGTGATGTATGAGGTGATGTCTAAAGCCGAGGTCGACGCGGTGCGGGCAAAGTCGCCGGCATCCGGAAGCGGGCCATGGGTTACCGACTATATTGAGATGGCGAAAAAGACCGTCATCCGGCGCGCCAGCAAGAATTGGCCGCTCACGATGGAAGGGAACGGCAGCGTCGACGAGGATCCCGCAATCGAAGATGCCGAATTTGAAGTCTCCGGCCCGGCCGGCGAATACGCCGCGACCGGCTGGGAGAGCCGGCAGGTCGACGAATACCAGAAAGCCCTGGCCCTTTGCCACGACACAGACGGTCTGGCTAATGTCAGCCAAGCGATTAAAGACGACGAACGTCTGAGCGAGACGGAAAAAGGTCTCCTCCGAAAAGCCTACGCCCAACGACTCGGCGAACTGAGATCGGCACCGAGGTAAGGCCGACCGGCTGCGCGTGTTTAAGGTGCGCTCCGAAGAGGATGCCATGAACAAGGAGGAACGCGATCGGCTGATCGTCGAGCATCTTTGGGTTCCGGAGGCGGTTGCCGACCGCCTCCGGGATAGGATGTCGGTCCTCGGCCGCGATGAGCTCATCGGGATCGCCACCGAAGCGCTTGTCTGTGCCGCGGAAACGTTCGACCCGACAAAATCGATGTTCGGAACGTACGCGTTCCTCTGCTGCTATCGGAAAGTTCGCAGTTTTATCGATTACGCCATGAGGCGCGCCAAGGTCCAATATGAATGCATTTCTCTTTTTCCCCTTGATGGAGACAGTCGGTTCTCCAATAATAACAATATAGAGGAGGTCGATCGCGAGGAATATTTCGATGTCCTCCAAGAAAAGGTTTTGGAAGACTTAAAAGGAAGAGATCGATATATCGCCTCCGAGTTTTTTATTCAAAGACGGAAAAAAACAGAAATCGCGGGATGTCTCGGGATTTCAAGTCAGGCGGTCGATCAGGTCGTCACGCGGATCCGCGCAAAACTCCGCGTAAAACTCCGGAACATGAAGGAAGATTATTATGGCTAAAGGTAAAATCGGAAGGCCCGCCAAAAAAGGCCAGGAGTATTTGGGGTTCGACGTTAACTTCATGAGAAAAACCAAGTGCCTGCGGATCGCCGCCAAACACGGGATCCTCGGACGCGTCCTCTGCTACGATATGCTGACCTGGATCGCCGAGTTCGACGCGTGCTATGCCGAATGGTCGGAAGATTCGCCCGTCCTGTTCGCCCAAAGTGTTCTCTACGATATCACCCTGGCCGAAGAGGTTCAGAAAGTCGTCGAGACGATGCTCGATGTAGGGTTCTTCGACCGAAGCGCATTTGAACGGGACCGTATTCTGACCTCCAGAGGGATCGTGAAACGATGGATGGGGGTAATCACGAAGACCGGGAGAAAGGTAAATTATCAGCTTCTGCCGCCAAGCGTGGTCGAATTCATCGAACAAGGACAGGAAGACGGAGAGCCGACTTCTTCCAATCATTCGCACGATTCCGGAAGAAATGGCCCACTTCTTCCTCAAAAAGAAGAAAAAGTCCCAAGAAGTACCCCACTTCTTCCCCAAAATGGGGTGAAAAGTGGCGACTTCTTCCCTATAGAAAGTAAAAGAAAAGAAACTAAAGTAAATATCCCCCCTAACCCCCCTTGCGGGGGGGACGCAAGGAAGGATGAAATTCGCGGCCATGAGGGTGAACTGATCCACCCCGCGAGGGGGGCACCCCGGGAAAGGGCGTCGGTTCCCCCAGAGACGGAGATGCCGCCCGATGGGCTGACATCCGAACAGCGCGAGGTCGTGAACGCTTGGAACGAGTGCTTCCCACGCGGCGACCCTCGGCACCTGAACGGCCCGCCTTACCCGCTTTCGGCGATGTTCTTCGAGAGCCTGCGCGAAAGTTTCGCGGAAGGATTTACCCTCGAACAGGTTCGCGATGCCTTCCGACAACTCCGCAGTCAACAGGAGTTCTCCTGGCAGCTCCACGCTGCGGTCAGGCCGGGAAATTTGCGGATACTTCTCACCGAGATTCATTTTCAGCAAAACCAGTGCCGCGCTCGGGATAGGCCCGGCGAAGAGGAACGGCATTCCGATCCGACGAATTACCCGAGGCAGTTTTTCAGTGTGTGTCAGGTTGGGGAGGTTGTGGCATGAAACCGATGCGGTCCGTCGTGGAGTCTCTGGAGAAATCGTTGAGCGTTACCGCCGACCCGAAAGTGGCGGCACGTGCGACCGAACTGCGTATGCGCGGTCGGCTGAAAGAACGGCAAAAAGTGCCCCGGGAACAAATCGAGGGGAGATGGCACCATTGGCATCAGCAGTGTCTTAACCTGTTCAGCGACAAAGGACTCGATCCCGACCCGGAAGCTGCATTTAAGCTGGCCTGCTTTTACGCGGATTACAGGCGATGGCATGCCGGCGAAACTTTCGGTCATCGGTTCGATAAACCGAAGGGTATTTTCCTTTACGGACCGTTCGGATCGGGCAAGACCGAAGTTCTCAAAACCCTGGTTGTTCATCTTCGCGAGACTGTTAAGGCCAAGTTCCTGTTCCGTCAATCGAGATCGATGATCGAGGATTATTGTTCCTTGGACAGAACGCTTGAATATTACCGCTACACCGACCACCAATCGGATGTGTTTCTCGACGACGTGGGGATTGAAAGCGCCGGTCTGCGTTATGGTATGCCTTGGTCCATCGGGGATTACCTCAAGGACCGATACGACCGCTGTTCCGAATACGGACGTGAAGGCCGAAAAATCCTTTTTACCACGCTCGTCAGCTCCAATTTTTCGAGTCCGCGAGAGATCAAGGAAAAGTATGGAGCGCGAACGCTCTCGGTTTTAGTCGACATTTGCGACTTTGTTCCGTATATCCACACGGATCGCCGCCTTGGGCGTCTCTCGGAGCGCGAACGCCGTCCGTAATCCGTGTCGGTCGGCCCCTCCACGGGTCCTTCCCCTAAACCCGAGTTTCGCAAGGTGGCGGGCAGCGGTTGGGAATACCCTGTATATACTACCAATTTTAACATTACAGCATGCGGATGAGAAAAAGCAATAGCTTATGATTGGCAGAGAAATGAAAAAGCAGGGCAGAACTAAGACAAGAGTTACTGCTGCCCGGATTAAGGAGATTGTTCCGGATGTGGTCGTTCAGATGTCGGTGAATAACGATGACGCTGTGATCCGCGGGTTTCTTGGCAGGCTTGGCGTTACTGCAGACGCGGACATTGAAAAGATTCTAAAAAAAGCGCGGCAGCGAATCGCGGAGGCCGCAAACTACGATCCCAAACAAGAGCTCGGACGTGCACTGATGAACAACAATGATCTTTATGCTCGAGCGTGGGAATCAGGGGATCTTAGTCTTGCTGCCGGGGTTCTCAAAGACCGAACGAAAGTTCTTGGACTTGACCTTATTCACCGGGCGGAAGCCGAAGAATCTGAAATGGCCGAGGATGCTGCGCGGGCGTTCGCAACACTTGAAGCTGTCCGGTCCATCCTATTATCCGTAAAGCCAAATGGTCAAGCGCTCCCCACAGACATACCGCTCGAAGATGCCGCGCGTCTTGTCGTCGATGATCTGATCAGGGCTCGGAAACAATGTCTCGACGCTCGGCGTTAAACAGTTTGACTAAGGGACAGAAGGTCAACAAATACAAACAGCTGGCCAAACTCCCGGAAAATGAGATTGCGCCGATCCCCCCGATTTGGGACATTGATCGTAGGACTGCGTGTGAGGTTGATCCTGTTCTGTGGCTGAAGACGTATTTGCCCGAAGTCTATTTTTGCGAGTTCTCGACGTCTCAGGAAGACTTCATACGGCAATGTTGGGAATCCATCCTTGTGCGCGGGTCGAAGAATATCAACGCATATCGCGGATTTGGGAAGACATCGATTCTTGCCGGTCTTCTTCTGATGTCCCATTTAACGGGACACACAAGACATGCTCTTTTTATCACGGCCGAAGGCGGTGCATCCACATTGTCGGCCAGCGAATTTTTTCAGGCTGCCCTTTACGAAGATTACTTAACGCCACCGGAGAAGTGCAAACCGCTTGCCCAGGACTATCCCGAAGTGTTCTATCCGGTTCAGCGCCGCGGGGGAGTTGCCCAACGTCCACTGAAATATCGTGGCGAGCCGGTCTCCATTAAAATCAGCCCGACGATGATTGCACTTCCAACCATCAAGGGATCTCCATCTTCCGGATCGGTGATCCGGTTCACATCGATTGGGTCGTCATCGATCCGCGGCTCGCATAAATCTATTCGGGGTGAAGGGGAGAAGCGTGTTGATATTGTGTTTCTCGACGACATTCAATCGGACGGCACGGCCAAATCGGACGTTGAGGTCACGAACATTATGAACACCATCAACAGCACGCTCAAAATGCTTGCAGGCCGGACAAAGAGTGGTGGGAAAGAGTCTCTGATCGTCCTTTCGGCTCTGACACAGAACCAACAGAACGATGTGGCGGTGCGCATCATTGCCGAGCATCCCGAGTTCTGCACCTCGATCATTCGATTCCTGCCAACCGTTCCTCAAGATTATAAAGCCTGGATCGGATACCGCGAATATCGAGACGAAATCTTCCGCAAGTACGCGGCCGAACAGGTCAAGGCCCGTAAGCTGGTGACCCGGTATTACCTCAACCACCGAGCGGAAATTGACGAGGGGTGTACCTGCGATAATCCTCAGCTCTATGAAGACTGGCAGGCCTCGGCGGTTCAGTTTGCTCTGGACATCTGGTCGACCTCAATCAAAACCTTTTGGTGCGAGTTACAGAACGACAGTATCCGAGCCGCTCAGGAGACTTCGGACGGACTGGTTCCGATTGTTGTTCAGCGAAAAACACGCCCGAACTGCGATAATCTCGAAGAACAGAGGCCGCTTCCGCGATACTGGATTCCGGAAGGCACCGACGTTCTCACGGCATTCATCGACTGCGGCGAGCATTACCTGAACTATCAGGTCACGGCGTTCCGCAAAGATTTCTCGATGGCGCACGTGGTCGATTTCGGGATCTGGCCGGAGCAGCCGTGCGCGATCACCAAAAAGACGTTCGTCAACGACATTCAGGTTCAATATACCGAGGGGGATCGATTCGACCGACTTTCCTCGGCCATTGTCGATTGTCTCCGGCACATTTTCACGCAACAGTATTTCGACTGGCAGGGCCGACCGATTGAGGTTCACCGAGAGACCGATTTTTTTCAGCACGCGGCATCGGGCGGATCGGCACGGCAATCGTTCCGGTTCCTATCTCTTTGCGGCGTTGACGCCGGCGACGGTGAGATGGAGACGGCGGTCTGGCGTGCGGTCGACCGATTCCATCAAATGGACGGAGGGTTCTATCGAGGTCGGGCGATCCCGACCTATGGTCACGCCACGGAATCGAGACTGATGCGTTACTGGGTGCTTAAACGCGGCGAATGGCGTCGGGGGATGAACCAAACCGCTTCATGCGATTGGATTGAGAATCCCGAACGATGTCGCGGAATTAAGCGCCGATACGCAAACGTTTACGCCTCGCTCCTTTTTGATGCGAACACGGCGAAGACACGTCGAAACAAGGCCTGGCTGACGCCGACCGAACGTCCCGGCGCCGAAACGCTCTTTGCCTGGCATGACAGCGAATACCTGCAGATGTTTGCGCAGCAGCAGTGTTCAGAGACTTACAAAGAGTGCTACAAATCGAACCTGCTCTACCAGCAATGGTTCGATAAAAAACCGCATCTCTACGACAATGAGTTCCTCGATACCGACGCTGGGTGCTGGGCGCTGGCGAATTACATCGGGTGTGATCTTGTGGTCATCCCGGAACACAAGAAGCTTCGACCGACTCTGTCTCGCGAACAGGCTCGCGCCATCGCCGAACGGCGTCTTCGCGGCGGTAAGTAGCCGTTTCCCATCATCATCTGCTTTTGGGGATCTCTTTCCGGCGCACCAAATGCCGGATTAGTAAAAAATTTCTTTTTTACCCTTGTTCTTTTCTTTTTCCGTCTAATAAACATTATAGGAGGGACTCATGTCCGAGAGTGCGAGCCAAACCTATACCGCCGAGGACGGTCGGAAGATGATCAGCGTCACGAACGCCGGCACCTCGGTCACGCTGGAAACGACCGAACAGGCGGCGCGCGGTACTCAGGCCACCGCCGAGGCAGAGATGGCGCAGATCAAGCTCCACGGCATGAAGCGTGGTCTTCGCGCACACGTTTGGAAGAACCCCGGCCCGATTGTCTGCAATGAGTAAGAAGAAACTGAAAAAGCGACAGAACCGATCCATCGGCACCGGCAAACGTCACGCGGCGCCGACGCGGCTTGACGCGGGCCTGAACGTAGCACGGCGCAGCGACGACACGGCAAACCACTGGCTTTTTGCGCGTCCCGAGACCCCGGCCGCAGCGGTTCGTCCGCGCGACCGCGCCGAGGCCCGAGCCAAGGCGCGCGAAGAGTACTTGAACAACCCTTACGGCGCCGGGTTCGCCGAAACGTTCGCACTTTACCTGATCGGATCCGGCCCCCGGCTCCGTTTTCACGGGTACGAGGCGCCGTCGAGCCGATCGCTCGACCGCACCATGGTTCGATACGTTGAGATTCAGTGGCGTAACTGGTCCGACTCGGTCCGGTTGGCGAAGACGCTCCGGCTGGCGGTCAAGACGCTGGTCGTCGACGGCGAGGTCTTTCTCCTCGAATCGGCGAACCCCAAACGGGAAATCTTCGGGATCAATTACCAGGTTCTCGATCCACAGCGAATCGGGAATCCTCGCGGGAAGAACTGGACCCCGACACAACAGGACGGCCTCTTTTTCGACGAGTTCGGGAACCTCGAGGCGTTTTGCGTTTACGACGTACCGGAACACGAGTCGAGCTACTACGACAACGGACGCTATAAGATCATCTCGTCAGACAACATTCACTTTACCTTCAAAGAGAACCTTCCCGAATCGACGCGCGGCTGGAGCTGGTTCGCTCCGGTTCTCGAATCGATGGGTCGGCTCCGGGACTACGAGGACGGCGTGATCGAGGCGGCGAAATCGGCGGCGAACACGTTTGCGACGATCGAGACGCAGTCGGGCTACTTAAACGGCGATTCGAACCTTTTCGTCGAGCCGACCAGCTATTATCCGTGGGAATCGCACGCGCCACAGCGGAACCGGGTCATCCAGCTCCCCCCCGAGACGACGATGAAAGCGTTCCAGCCGGCACAGCCGGCGACCGACGTTCCGGCATTTATCGCGCACCAAGTCGCGAGGATCGGCCGTGGGATGGGTCTGACCCGGAACCGATCGACCGGTTCTTCCCACGAATACAACTTCTCCAGTGGCAAACTCGACTCCCAGCCGTTCGATCTTCTTGTGAACTGTCTTCAGAGGGACCTTCTCGAGCTGGACATTCTCGACCGCCTTTTCGCCGACTTTTACCGAGCGATCCTGCCGGATCTTTATGCGCGGTTCGAGGAAGAAATCCCTTCATTGCGCGAGGCGGACTGGGGATGGTTCTGGCCGAGCGCGCCGCTGGTCGACGCCGAGGGGGAAGCGCGGGCCAACGCGATCCTGATCGAGCAGGGGGTCAAAACGCGCCGAGAAGTTTACGAATCTCTTCATCCCTACACTACGTGGGACGACGTCAAAGACGAGGTTTTGGCCGAGCGCGAAGCGTTTGCCACCAGCCGGCAGCCGACGGGCGACCGGGACGGCATTGAACCGGAAGCGTCGGGAACACGGATCAGCGAGCCGACGGTTACGATCGAAAACGCGGAGGGGATCGATGCCTAAAATGCGCGTTTACGAGACATTTCAGGCCGCCTTTGTGCCTCCGGTTCCGACCGAGCGGAAAACGTTCCGCTGGAACCCGCTTTACAGCGGCGGGGAATGCGATATCGAAGGGTTCGATCTACCGGCCATCGCCGACCTCGAGACGCTCGAGATCGATAACGATCCGCCGGCGCTTCTGGAACATAATCCCGACTGGGTTTGCGGGCATCTGGAAAACGTCCGGATCGAGCGTGGAACCGACGGCGCGCTCAGCGTGGCGTGCGAGGCGGTGATTGGGGGGACCGAGTTCGCGCAGGCCGTCATTGACTATTCCGCCAACGGACCGGTGAACTTGAAACCCTCGATCGGGGTGCAGCGGATCCGTCCCTACAACATCGAAAAAGTTCCGCCCGACGAAGAGGTGCGGGTCAACGGACAAACGTTCCGCGGACCGGTCTACGTGATTCGCCACGGGCATTTGGTAGAAGGTTCCTTTGTTTCGCTTGCCGGCGATCCCCGAGCGTTATCGCTTCAAGCGAGTCTTAAACGTAATACAGGAGGTAACGAGATGACGTTTGAAGAGTTCCTGACCTCAAAAGAGATCACCCAGGAAATGTTTGATGCGATGCCGGCCGAGGAACAGGACGCGCTCAAACAGGAATTTGAAAGCTTGGGCAGCCCGGTCGAAGCCGCGCTCGACGATCCCGCGACGGACGAGGGGGCACCCATTGATCCGGAAACGGTGGGCGATGCCGACGAGCTGATCAAAGAGGCGGTCGAGGAAGCGATCGCCGAAGAGATCGAGGCGATGACCCCGGAAGAGGCCGCCGAGACGTTTCTTGAGGTCTGTGCCGAGACCGCCGACCAGATCGGCGCCGCCGACAGCGAAGAAGACGAGGAGAAGTTCAGGGCGCGCATCAAACGGTTTGCCGTCCGGCAGGTGAAAAAGAAGCTGTTCCGTGCGGCACTTAAAAAGCGAGCCCGGAAAAGTTCGGTCTCCGCGCTGGCCGAGAACCGTCGCCAGAATGCGATCAAGACTTTCTGCGCCGGCTACGGCCGCAAAGGGGGCGAGGTCGCCTCTCGCGCGATCGCGGGGGGCTGGAGCCTCGACAAGACCGAAAAGGTGATGCGCGCCAGCTTTGCCGGATCACAGAAGACCAGTTCACTCACCCAAAACATCCCTGTCGGACGCAATAGCAGCGGCGCACCGGTCCGCCAGAACGTCCTGACCGCCGCATTCTCGATGGTCTGCGGCTTGAAGCCGGACTACGTCGCCAAACATTTTAAGTTCGACGATGCCACGATGAACGCGGCGATGGAACGTCATAACCGCCGCGTCAGTTTCAAGCGGCTCTTCCACGAATCGGCGAACTCGTTCCGTCCCGGATTCGCCAACGTCGATACCTCGATGATGGACATCCTTCCGACGGTTCGCGGATTCTGCCGACGGCGCGCCGAAGAACGCCAGCTCAATCCGCGCGGGTTCCGGGCCGCGATGGGCTACTCAACCGTCAGTGCGACCGACATCCTTCACGCGGTGGTCGAAGCGTATCTGCTCGACCACCTCGACGCGGCGCCAACCTTTTACCGTCAGATCACCAAAGAGGTAACGTTCACCGATTTCAACGCGGTCGACAGCTACCTGCCGACGCTCATCGGCCAGCTCTCGAAGATCAGCGAGACCGGTCAGATCGAACACGTCAGCTACACGACCGAGAAGATCTCGGCGAAGACCGAACCGCTCGGCGCGACCTTTGCGATCCCCGAGATGGTGATCATTAACGACCAGTTGAGCGCGTTTGTCGCGCTCCTGGAACAACTCCGCGATCTCCCCGAAAAGTGTGTCGAACACGACGTTGCCAAACTTTTTTGGCGGATGGTCGACGGCGACGTCAAGGCAGCCGACGGCAGCGCGTTCTTCAGCACCACCCGAGGTAACATCCTGACCGGAAACGGTTCAGGACTGAAAGAAGAGGGTCTGGCCGCCGCGCTCAAAGCGCTCGATGAGCTGACCGACGCGAACGGCGCGCCGCTGTCGAGCGAAGGCGCGTTTATCGTGACCGGCTCGAGCCTCTTTCCGACCGCGCAGCGTCTCTACGTTTCGGAAAACCTGAACGTGGTCGATACCGTCGGCGACAAGAACGTCTTCCAAGGTCAGTTCAAACCTTACAAGTGGGTCTACCTGAACGACGGGCTTGTCCGTACCAAGAAAGACAACGGTTCGACCAACTCCGACCTGCAGACCTACAAGGCGACCTTGTGGTTCATGTTCCGTGATGCCCAGCGACGACCGATCATGACCGTCAACAAGTTGGCCGGATATGAATCGCCTCAGATCAAACAGTTCGATGCCGACCCCTCGACCTGGGGAACGGTTTATCAGTTGATCTACCCGTACTCTGTCTCCCCGATGTGGACCGACGGTGCGCTGGTTATGCGCGGCGCCTGATCCCTCGGCGGCTCTTTCCCCCTCGGCGCAAGCCGGGGGGGATCCCTTCACCCTCAACATTGGAAAGGATAAAAAACCATGGCAGATAATTTTGGAATTCCGCAGACCGGCCGCGTCTACGAAGGGGGCAAGTTTTACGCTGTTCCTTCCGCAAACATCGCCGCCGGGGCGATCTTTTGTCCCTACCCCGCCGCCAGTGCGCAGTTCGGCGTTGCCGAAACCCCGGTGAAAAGCGGCGAACTCGCCGCGTTCTCGAAACTCGGCACGTTCGCCTTTACCGCCCCGGACGACTGGGTCCCGACCGCAGGGCAGCCGGTCTATTACACCCCGAGCACGCAGGGGACCGGAACGATCACCGCGACCAAGTCGGCCTCGACCATCTTCATCGGATTCGAAGTCGTAACCCCGTCGGTTCCCGCTGGTCAGATTTGGGTTGACATTCAGCCGAGCGCCGAGATTCCAGGCGACGGATACTCCGCCGCCACTCCGGAAGAGGGTGAAGGAGAGGGAGGGGGCGGAACCTGAGGCAATCCAACATGAACCAAACAGCTTACAACACCGAGAAATACCGCGTTCTTGTTTGCGGGGACGAGATCACCCTTCTCGACCTTGCGACGTGGGGAAATATCCGAACCTTCCGCATTCCGCAGGACGACCCAGCCCTTTGCCGGAAGCTCACCGAGATTCTTCAGGGGTGGGCCGTCAATACCGGCCCGTCGGGCGCCGGAGAGAAGGAATCTCCGAGCGTCAAGGACGACGCGCCGACGCCGCCTGCCGCCGAAGGTTCGGCCTCGCCAAAGAAAAAGTCCCGTAAACAGAAGAGTGCGGACTGAACAGGAGAGACGGAATGAGCGCGAAGAAGACGGAAAAAAAGAACGTGAAGAAGCGCGTGTCCGCCAACACGAAAGCGAAGATCGCCGAGGCGAGAGCCGGCGAACCCGAAACCGGGATCAACCGCCGCCCGTCCGGCTCCGGACAGGCAGCGGTTAGGCGCGTCATTGGTCAGATGCTCTTGATTGCCGTCGTCGTGATCGCGGTCCAGCTCTCCTGGGCCGCCATGAAATTCGCCGGCCGATCGATCGCGGTCATTCACAAGTTCCGGCAGTTCCGAGAGTTCTCTTGGGACGATCGGCCGGTCCCGCCCCCCTTCGACCGGGGGGTCGACCTCGGCGAGTTGATCCGGAAACATTTCCCCCGCACGATCAGCGACGCCGAGCGTCGGTCGGTTGCCCGTGTCTTTACCGACGCGGCCGACGCGGTCGACGCCGGAACGCTGATCAATCGGGACGATGTGTTCGGTTATCTCGGAAAACATTTGCGTCCCGTCTGCCGGAACCCGGCCTGGATCCCGCTGCTTAACACGGTTTGGGAAGGGCTCGACCTGGCCGACGACGCTCCGGCCGATAAACTCGCGGCCGCCTTGCGCGCGGTCGCTCAGGGGCTCGACGGCGTCTCGGCGCCGGCAATCCTTCTGGGCGACGCGCTGGCCGACGTTGCCGAGTCCGAGGAACCGACCCCCGAGACTCCCGCGGCCGAACCTGTCGCGCCGCAGGTCGAACCTGCGCCCGTCACCCCGACCCGGACCGGTTCGACCCGGCAGCGCAACTCCTGGGGAGGGTGGCCGTGGTAACGAACCCTGTTTGCGGCTGCCTTCCGATCACGAAGGCGAACCAAATCTGGCAGGCCGAGCAGATCGCTTCGGCCGTGCCGCTTACCGAACACGTCTGGCGTCAAGACGCCGAGCCGGGCACCTACGCCTGGGACGCCGTGTTCGAGGAGATCCTCGACCGGCGGATCCGCCTTTGCGAATCGTACGCCGAGATCGGGTTCTGCCTTTTCCCCTGGCAGATTCTTCGGCATCTTAACGCGCGGCACAAGCTGACCGACCGGTTCTACTGGAACCAGGGGTCGGTGCCGAGCTGCTCGATGCACGGCGCCTGCCATTCGGCACAGGCTTCGGTCTTGGTCGACCTGGCGTTCGGCGCGCCGCGGGTTTACGACGCGCTCAACCCGATCTATCCGTTTTACATTGCGCGTGGCGAAAACCTCGGCGGCGGGCTCGACCTGGCCGCGACCGCGAACCAGCTGAACCGGTTCGGGACCTACGCGGTTTCGGATGTCGGCGCCGACAACATTTCCGCGCCCCGCGACTGGCGCGAATATTCCGACCGGGCGCTCCGTCGTCAGGCGGCGGTGATCTACCTGGAACACGACCTGGTCGAGAAGATTTTCCGTGCCTGCCGGGCCGGGTTCCATGTTACGTTCGGGTCGGTCACCTGGTTCAAGGAAGGAACCATCGACCGGAACGGGGTCAAGACCCTGACCGGCACCGGATACGGCGGTCACGCGCAGTCGCTCGGCTCTTGGCGAAAGGTCGGCGGGACGGAATACGTTTTTTTGACGAACAGCTGGGGCGACGCTTACGGCACCGGCGACGAGGAAGAGCCGGCGTGTGGCGGTTGGCTTAACCGCGACAAGGTTGCGGTCCTGGCCGAGTCGATGCCGCGATACGGCGCGCCATTTATCGCCCTTTACGAAAATCCGGTTCGGGCAAAAGACGCCAAATTGCTCGGATCGCTGACGGTTCCGTTTCCCGAGAACTTTCGCAGGGAATAGTCCGCATACCCGCATACCACAGAAAGAAAGGTCTCGCGTGCTCGACGACGTTTTAGGAACCCTGGCCCAATCGAAAGAATGGGGTCTCCTCATCTTTTTGACCGCCGCCTTTGCGTTCCTCACCAAATATTTAGCCAAAGCGGTTGCCGAACAGCAGCGAATCAACGGCGAGCGGGAAGAACGTCTTCTTCAGGCGATGCTCGCCTTCGGCGAGACGATCCCGAAACTCGCCGCCTCAATCGACGAGTTGCGCGGCTGGCTCGCCGAACGGTTCAACGACCTGAACGAGGATCTCGGGGCCATCAAACGGGACCAGGTAACGATCTCTGCCACGGTCGTCAATCACGAAGGTCGGATTGTTAAGCTGGAAAACGGTCAGGGTTCCGAGCCCGGCGTTCGACAATAAAAACAACAAGGAACGGTGAGTCCCGTGGAATCGATCCTGATCCCCAACGGGGAAACACTCACGCTCGGCGCCGACGATGTTTTTGTTGTCCGGCAGGTCACTGCCTCCGGCCTGATCGACGGAACCGGAACGCTCGTGACCGACTGCGCGCTCCTGACCGGGAACATCGCGCCGACGGTCAACATCCACTGCAGCGACGCGGTCGCGGCGAGTTTCGACGCCTACGCGGTCAGCGCGACCGTGATCCGAATCCGGCTTCCGTCCGGGCCGGTCCGGTTCGACCTTCGCCGACGCGAGAAAGCCGGAGGCCCGTGGATCACCGTCGCCGTTCTCGCCGACCCGGCATCGCACGTGTTTGACCGTGCCGTGGTTCCGAACAGGGTCTACGAGTACCAGTGGTCCTACACCGGCGCCGAGGCGTGGAGCGAATCGAACGAAGCGTGGACGACGGTCAGTTACGAGAGGCTTCTCGTCCTGTCGGTCGTTCTCGAGTCCGAGACCGCGCCCGACGGGCGGCAGGTCACGGTGATCCAGGCCGACCCGGCGTTTCAGACCGATGCGCTGATCCTCACCGTCCCACCACGGCTCGATCCGGCATCGGTCGCAATCATGCAGGCCGACCCGACACCCCTCACCGACGCGCTGGTTCTGCAGAACGACGCGCTCGGCCACGTCACAACGAAGGAGCAGACTTTGACCATCCGCAGAAACCAGACCCCGACATTCGTCGCGCGCATCTCACGGCCCGACGGGAGGATCATCGCGCCGACCGAAATTGAATCGATCACCTACACGGTCTCGAAGACGGTCTACGACGCGGTCGGCGTGATGCGCATGCCGGTCGACGGACACGTCGCCGTCGACGTGCCGCTTACCGCCCTTCTCGAGTTCCCGGCCGCCGATTCGTTCTGGGACGGTCTCCAGACCGACGAGGGGCTCGTCGAACCGGACGAGACGGTCTCCGGCGTGCGGATTGTCATTTTGGAGAGCGAAACGAGCGGCGAGTTCGATCTGTCGGTCTACCTCGATGGCATGTTGATCGGCGTGCGGACAACCAACGACGACGGGATCGGCGCGACGCTGACTGCGGTCGGCGTTGGTGAAAAAAGCGTCACGTTCAACGCCGAGCGGGCACTCTCCCTCTATCCGGGCGCCTATGACATGTCGGGAGGAACCGACCAGGCCGCCGCGATCCTGCCGGTCAACGGCGAGATACTGGCCGAGGCCGGAAGCGTCGGCGCGTGGGCGAACTGCGTCGAGGTGACCGATACGGCGCGTGTCCGCGGATACAATTTCAAACATTCGCCGAACACACGCGAGATTTCGGCATTCGCCGATCCGGGAACCTACGAGATGCAGTATCGACTCCTCCCGCTGACCGGAAACCCGATTGTGATCGCCTGGACCGTGGAGGTTTTGTAACCGATGAGCGCCGCCCACGACCCGGTCGTTTCCCTCCTGGCCCGTGCCAGCCGCGTCTTTGAGCGGCCGGTCCATCTCCGATCTCCGTCGGCGGACAGGACCTGGGCGCTCCATGCCGTCCGCGAGACGAGCGACACGCTCACGTATACCGCCGAGACCGCAGCGCAGGCGTTCCGGCAGGTTGTCTGGACCTACGACGCCGACGCGCTGCCGTTGGTCGAAGGGGGCTACTACATACCGCGCCGCGGCGATATCCTCACGGCGGGGGACGAACGGTTCAAGGTGGTCGAGGCGGGAGGCGTTACCTGCACCCACCGGTTCGAAAACGGGATGACCCGCCGGATGATGATGTTCACCGAACAATGCTAGGTCGCGAACGGGCAAACGGCAACCAAGAGAAAACGAACAGAGAAAAATGCCAACCATAAGGATTTCCGGTTACGAACCCTTTTTGAAGCGTCTTCAGACCGACGTCGCACGGCTCGGCCCGGAACTGGTCAAGGCGTTCGAGCCGGTTCTGGAATCGGTCGGCTCGAAGAGTCGGGACGACGCGGCCGCCGCGCTCGGCAAACCGAACTGGCTCCTCTCGGCGTCGATCCGGAAGGGGAGACTCAAAGTTTACGGTAACAGGCGCCTCTTCCTGGCAGTTGAACCTAAAGGGTCGAAAGACGACAAACCGAATACGCCGGGGAATTACGGCTTCTTTCAGGAGAATGGATATTACGTCGACCTGTCGAAAGTCCGACGTTCCCGTGCCAAAAACATCATGAAAGCGCAGAAGCGAGGGAAACGGACCAAGGCTTCTTACCGACGCGCAAGCGGCCGTTTCTTCTTCCGGAAGGCGGCGCAGCAGAACGAGGCGGCTTTCCGGGAAGAGATCGAAAAGGCGGCCGAGAAGGTCGCGGCGCAGTTTGACGCCCAGATGGGAACCGAAAGATGATACATCCCGAACAGACAATCGCCGACGCGATCAAATCGGCCGCCGGCGACGACCCGCCGCAGATCACCTGCGTGACGGCCGAGAACGTCTTCACGACCGCCGACGCCGTCGGGCAGTGGGAGGGAGAAAACAAAGTCTACGTCGTGCCGACCAAAACCGAACCGGTCCGTGACATGCTTTCCGCCGACGCCTCGAGCGGATTCGTCAAGACCGAACTGACGGTCACCTGCCTGGGCGCGACGCGCGATGCGGCCGACACACTTATGCACGAGGTTCTGCCGGTCGTCGAGGCCGCCTTCCGGGATGCCGGGTTCGAGGCGACCCTTACCGCCATCGAGGCGGTCAACCGTTTCGAAGGCGGGTCGTGGAAAGACGAGTATTACCAAGTCCGCACGTATATCGTGTATCACCAATAAACCAGAGGAGACGACAAAATGCCGATCAAACCGCTCATTGCCAAAGGCGTGACCCTGTCCGGGTTTCCGGGACTCGCAACCCCGACCAATTACAACCTCAAATCGTTCCAGATCACCGGCTCGTCGGTCGAAACGGTCGAGGTTTCCGACATGCAGGATTCCTCGATGGTCCGCGACTACGTGCCGGGGATGGTGACCCTGGGCGACATCACCCTCGCCCTTTCCGGGGAACCGAAAGAGCAGCTCACGTCCGGGGCGGCCGGCACCTGCTCGATCACGATCGGCACGAAGCAGATCTTTAATTCACCGGTACTCCTGACCGAACAGGGGGGGGCCAGCGCCAACGTCGGCGAAGAGGTTGGGTTCGACATGAAATTCAAAATTCTCAAGCCCGGGTCGATGGCGCTTGAGGGCAGCTCCGAGGGCGGATCCGAGGGCGGTTCCGAGGGCGGTTCCGAGGGCTGAGACCCCGTAGAAGAAGGAAGAAGAAATGCTTGATTTCAGCAAAGTTCAACCGTCCAAACGCGAGGTGAACATCAGCGAATGGGATCCCGGCGCCAAAGCGTTCGTCAAGGACCTGTCAGGTCTGGAATACGTCCTGTTCCGAGAATATTGGAACATCTACTGCAACGCCGACCTTTCGGCCGACGAGCGGGCCGAAGGGGCGCTCAACGCCTTTATTCTCGCGGTCGTCGATGCCGAAGGCCGACCCCTGACCGACGTGACACAGATTGGGACGATGAAAAATCTCTCGTTCCGGCCGGTGGCCCGCGTGCTGGCGATGCTCCTTGACCCTGACCGGCAGGACGACTCGCTAAAAAACTCCTGACCAGTTCCCCGACCCTCTACTTTCTGTTCCGGCTGGCGTACACCTTCCGCGTCCCGGTTCATCAGATCGTCGAGTGGCCGCAATGGGAACTGATGGCCTGGCAGACCCTCTTCCGGCTGGTCGGTCCGTTGGACTGGCAACGGGAAGACTGGCGCGACGCCAGGCAACATACCTACGAATATTGTAAGGAAGGGACAAAGTTCAAAGATTCCCTCCTCTTCAAGCCTCTGCAACGGGAAAAGACCGAGGTCGAGGAAGAGATCGAATCGCTTGAACAGATGATCGCCGAGATTGTCAAGATCGACCACGACCCGGAAGCGATCGGCGCCCTGCGCGCCGAGATCGCCCGGCTCCGAGTCCTGAAGATTTTTACCAGCGACAGCGTCCATGCCCAGCATCAACATTAAACTCCAAGCCGACACAACCGATCTGGACGCGAAACTCTCGAAGACGCAGAAGGAGCTCGGCGTCCACTACGACCAATACGGCCGGCTCATCAACAAAGAGGGCCAGTTCGTCGCCGGGCTGTCGCAGGCCCGGATCAAGATGGGTGATTACGTCGACGAAATGGGTCGGGTCCGGAACGCCAACGGCGACCTGATGGATGGGCTCGACGGCGCGCAGCAAAGGCTCCGGATGTACATCGACGAGATGGGAAACGTCCGGACCGTCAGCGGCGATTTTGTCTCCCTCTCACGGGAGCGGCTCGCCGCCCTCGACGAAGAGGGGAAAAAGGCCGCCGAACAGGCGGTCAAGGAAGCCGAATCGAAAGCACAACTGCGAAGCGGCGATGCCGGGTGGACCTCTGCCTGCCGCGAAGAGGCGGCGAAACGGATGAAAGTGATCCAGGAGGAATCACAGGCCCGGATCGTCGCGGCCAAGGAGACCCAGCGTGCCGAACAGGCGTCGAAAGCGCTCGGTCAGTCGCTCGCTTCGCTTGGCAGCACGGCGGGGAATATCGCGGTGGTCGCCGCCATCCTCGGGCAGACCGGCGACGGCGCGTCGCACGCCTCCCGAATGGTCGCCGGCGCCACGCAGGCGGTTCAGGTCTTTACGGCGACCGCCAACTCGATTCAAGGAATTCAGGCCGCGATGGCGGCGCTGACCGTCGCGACCGAAGGGCAAACGGTGGCACAGACCTCGCTGAATCTCGTTTCCGGGAACCTGGCCGGAATTGTCGGCGGGGCGCTGGCAGCCGGTGCGACCGCCTACGGTTTTTTCACGTCGAAGGCGAACGATGCGACCGACGCGCTCGGTCAGCAGGAAAAACAGGTCGACCGCCTCACGTTCGCGCTCCGGCAACAATCGACTATGCTTTCCACCGTTAGCGCCGTGCAGGCCGGGATGATGGCCGCGTCAACGTCTGAACTCGACCGTCTCCTCGCCGCTTATCAGGAAGTTCAAGAACTGACGCAGAAATATGAGAAGGCCGAACAAGCGCTCCTTGAAGCCGGTGCGCACGGTACGGGGCGGCAGTTCGACAAAGCGGTGGAACAACGTCAGAAGCTTTTTCAGGATCTCCAGGCCCGGAAGGCGGAGTCCGCCGAACAGTTGGCCGACCTCTTCTCACAGGACGTAGGGAACGACCCGCTGGCGGAACTCACGAAAAAGGCCGACTTCTACGCCCAGATATTGGCGTCGGCCGCGCTCCAGGGGGACGAGCTCAAACAGGCCGAAGCGGCGGCGGCAAACAACCTCAAAAAACTGGCCGAAGAGACCCAAAAAAAACAGATCGCCGTCGCCCAGGAAAAGGGGTGGGGCGATCTGCTTCACGAGAGGGAAAAAGACTCTCTCGAAGGGATCGATACCCTCGACGAGGCGATTAAGAAAGCCGCCGACGATCTCGGGGAAGGTTCGGACCTCTATAAAATCGCTGTCGCGAACCTGACCGACCGGTTCAGCGAGCGAGCCGAGGCCGAAAAAAAGGCGGCCCGGGAGACCGCCCAAAACGCGCTCGGGTCCGATTTCAATCAATACGCGCAGAAAACGCTCTCGGCCGAAGAGGAGCTTGAGGAGACGATCCGCCGTTGGCGTGAAAACGCCGCGACGGCCGGCCGATCCGAAGAGGAACTCGCAACCGCCATCGACACGCTCGAGACAGAATACCGGCAGAAGCAGCGGGACCGGTTCATGCAAGAGAAAGGGATTTCCGGGCTTCTCGAACCTCCGGCGCGCGAACCGAAAGAGGAATACGAAGACGCCCTCCAAAAGTTGGCCGACGCCGCCGATCAAGGGCTTATCAGCGCCGAGGAGAAAGATCGCGCGCTGGATGCGGCCAAAGACCGGTACACAAAGGCGCTCGACGACGCGGCCCAGAAGGAAGAACAGCAGAAGAACCAACGCCTTGCCGAGTTGGGGTTGGCCGGATACCAGGAAAAGGTCAAATCGAAGTCGCAGAAGATGGACGAGGCGATCGAGAACGCCAAAAAAGCGGTCGCCGAAGGGCTCATCGCTCAGACTGAGGCCGACAAGATCATCGCGCAGAAACGGCAAGACCTCTACGCCGACGAGATCCGCCAGGAGGAGAATCGGCAGAGAGAATGGCAGCGCGCCATGGCGCAGCGGATGCCGAAAGAAGAGCAACTCGCCGAGGACAAACATGGGGGCGTGACCGAGATCCAGTCCGGCTCTCAGGCACTCTACAAAGCGCTCACCGCCAACAACGACACGTATCAGTCGGCGGTCCGTCAACGTCTCGACCGGGTCGCCGGCGCCGCGGCCGAGACCAACAGCAACCTCGAACAGCTAAACTCCCTGTTTAGCCAGTTCTTTGAATCGGTGGGGATCGTCTAAATGGCAATACGCGCCTGTTTTCTGATCAAAGACACCGCCTCAATCAATAAGGACGGCGGGAGCGCGACGCGCGAATGGGACGTCTACGACGACGACCTCAAGTGCGGCGGAATCTCGATCTATCAGCGGGGGTGGATGTCGGGCATCCTGCCGAAGAAATCGGGCTATTATCCCGACTGTGCCGATCTGCGCGTCAAGTCGATCAAGACCGCTCGCGCCCGCGGCAAAGATTCAGACGTGATATTCAAGGGATACCGCTGCTATGTCTGGAAAGTCACGGTCGATTACGGGCCGACCGAGAAGGAAGATCCGGATCTCCGCGATAAAACCTGCAAGATCTCCGGGTCGGGCGAAACGGTCGACCTGGACGGGTTCGTCGACTGGAACGGCGCGTGGAACACCAATTCGATCGGCGAGTGGTTCGCCGAACCGCTCCCGAACAAGGCAAACGTCCGGGTCTGGACCTTTCAGCGGACCGAATACAGCAATCCCGAGATCGCCGCTTACGAATATGAGAACGCCATCAACTCGGATCCGATCTGGGGTTTCGATCCTTACACGCTCCTGATGAAGTCGGTGACCAGCAACCGAACGCTGATTCTTGAAGAGGGGCGGTTTCAGTGGGATGTGGCCTATCGGGTCGCCTACAACCCGAAGACGTGGCTTCTGCAGAAGGCAAACGCCGGCTTCTACGATGCCGACGGAAACCGGCTCTACAACGCTGACGGGTCGCCGACCGAGACCGCCCAGCTGTTGGACGCCGGGGGATACAAACTCGAAAGCGGCGCGATGCCGACGATGCTCAGTTTCCAGACCTATAAAGCGGCGGTATTCGGCTATCTCGGTCTCCCGTCGCCGATCCACGATTATCTGCCGGTCCTGACCTGGGATCGGTAACAAAGCGATGAACTTCCAAAGATTCTGCCATATTCCGGAAAAAGAGGTCGTCAACGCGGTTCAGAACCACTTTGACGCCGAGCCGAACGTCAAAGTGTTTCGTCGCAACGTCGGAGCGGTCACGCTCGATGACCGGTTCGTTAAGTTTGCACAGGCAGGACAGGCCGATCTCTGGGGGATCATCAAAGAACTGCGGTGCCCACACTGCGGCGACGTGCTGGCGACCGGTGTTCATCTTGAGATTGAATGCAAAAGCGCCACCGGCCGACTCACCCCGGCACAAAACGAGTTCCTAAAATTTATCCGGAATAGCGGCGGGGTCGCCGTGATAGCCCAACCGGTTCCCACCGCCGACGATCCGACAGGTTTCCGAACCTTAAAAACGACCCTCGCCTCCGTCGATAAAGAAGTCTGCCAATCCTGCAGCCGCCTTTTTGCCAAAAAGGGTAAAAAAGACGTGTAATACACAAAATATTTTGCTCTCGGAAGCATGCTTCCGAGCACAAAATTTACCATTAAAAAACCGTAATTTCTGGAAAGATAGGTAAAATGGCCATTCTAAACGGGAACTTGCGTGTTACAGGCTCGATCACGGCGGACAACTACCCGCCCGCCCCCGCGCACGAGGTGACGACCATCACCGGCGACGGGGAACGGGTTCTCTTCCCGCTCACCCACACGCTCGGCGTTCTGGAAGTACAGGTTTCGGTCTACGCCCTGGCCGACAACAGTCTTTGCCTGGTCAGGACCGTTCTCCAATCGATCGGGAATTTCGTGATCTGTTTCGCCGACCCCCCGCAGGTGGGGGAGTCGTTCCGCGTGGTGGCCACCAAATAGAAAAACCAAAAAGGAGGGATCGATGGCTGTAGGAAGGGTTTATTATGGCGCACGGGCCGCAAGTCCGGGGGTCGACCCGCACCACCAGGTGCTTTACCTTTACGATTCGGGGACCGGTTCGCTCCTCTGGTGCGGGGAGGCGACGTCAATCGTCTCTACGGAGTGGAACGCCGGGGCCTGGGTGGAAACGTTCGAGGCAGGGGTCGCCACGAACCCGCAGTTACAGGGCACCGACACCACTACGGCGGAAGTAGAAGCGAGCATCAACGTAAGCGCGGGATACCTCACCTTCGAGTACGATAGCCGGACCTATCGGATGCCGTTAATCGACTACCAGTACGACGGCTCCAAGATGTTCGCGGGGGCTCCGGGAGGGATCGTCTACGAATACCAACCCGCTTCCCTGTTCGGACAAACAGGTCCACTCTCAACGCCCGGCACCGCTAGCATAGTAGGAACAATTCAAGCAACGGATATCACCAACGAAGAACCTGAAGGAGACGAACCTATGTCCGTGAACGAAATCCCCGTAAAATCTTACCTCAATCTCGAACGCGACCCGGTGAACGATTACCACGCGGCGACGAAGAACTACGTGAACGTTACGGTCGACGCCGCCAAGACGTGGGTCACCAACCAACTGGCAGGATACAGCGCCTCGACCCACACCCACGCGGCGAGCGCGATTACGACTGGGATTTTCGACTCGGATCGATTGCCGAGGGCGGTCGGGACCAGCACTTACGGCGCGGTGCGCCTCGACTCCGGTTCCGGCCTCACCCTCATCGCCGGAGAGCTCTCGCTCGACGACGAAGCGGTCCGGGGGATTGTGATCGGGACTGCCGCCGGATTCGCTCCGGCGCTCGGTTCGGACGGGAAACTGTCCACCAGCGTGATTCCTTCCCTGGCGATCACCGATACGTTCACCGCCGATTCGGAAACGGCAATGACCGCGCTCTCCGCCGCCGAGAAGGGAGACGTCTGTATCCGGACCGACCTCAATAAAACCTTCATCTTGACCAGCGACGCGGCCAACGCCTACGCGACCGCGTCGAACTGGGTCGCGCTGGCGACCCCGACCGACCTCGTGACGAGCGTCAACAGCCAGACCGGCAACGTCGCGATCACCGCGGCGAGCCTCGGACTGGTCACCTCCGCAAATCTTGCCGTCGGCGTCGCAACGGCGAGCGAAGCGAAGTTCCCGTCGGAGAAGGCGCTGTGCGTTCACGTGCAGGCCAAGATCGACGCCCTCGCCGACTCCCTCGGCCAAGCCGCGGCCAAAGACACGGTAACTTCTTACACCCTGGAAGGGCTGGAAGCAGAAGAGGGGCTGGTCGAAGGCGCCGGGCTTCTTATGGTGCTCGGTGATTTCCTCGATACCTACCTAATGGCCTACGGCACCGACGGAAGCGGTATCTCCGTCACGAACGACACGAAGTTCGTCACCGCGAAAGCGGCGAAGAAGATCGCCGACGACGCGGCGGCCAGCGCGACGGCCGCGGCCGCGAAAGGTCGGATCTTCGCGATCAACGGAAACGGAACGACAACGGAGTTCACTTGCACGCACGAGCTCGGGATCGCCAACATTCTCGCGCAAGTTTACGACGGGGCCGGAGCGCAAGTTTGGGTCGCGACCGAAAAAACCGCGACGACCGTTACGTTCAAATTCGCTACCGCTCCGGCGGCCGGGACCACGCTGACCGCTGTCATTATCGGCGTCGCCGATTCAGCCTAAGGAGGAATGTCCATGATCAGACCAATACAGTTCCTTTCCGCTCAGGCGCTGCCAAAGTACCTGACACTCGTTTCCGGGAAGACCATCACCCTCGAACATACCGGCCAGACGTTTTACAAAGAGGTCTCGGGGAACACCGTTCTTTCCTTCTCGACCGCCGGGCTGACTCTCAGCCCCGCGGAACTGGTGGAATTCCGGATTGTCTTGCGCCTCACCGCTGGCAGCGTCAACTTCCCGGATACCTGGATTTGGGCCGGGGGGGAAGAGCCGACCGTCAACGCCGCGGGCTACTACACGATCCACGTCTGCACGCCCGACGGCGGCGAGAATTGGCTTGCCGCGCTCGAACGAACCTACGTCACCCCGTCGAACTGGAAGTTCGTTACCTCGCTCTTGGACAACAACTCTGGAGGGACGCTCCGGGAAGTCATCGCGGCGGCACAGACCGGAGACGTTGTTAAGTTCGGTCGGGGGGTGACCGGGACCATCGTTCTTACGCAGGGAGCGCTGCTGCTCAACAAGAGAATCACGCTCGACGGCGGGAACAAGATCACGATCAGCGGAAACTCGGCGACGCGCATTATCCGGGCAACGGTCGGCGGGTGCGTCGTTGAAAACATTGTCCTGAACAACGGTTACGTGACCGGGAGTGAACCCGCCGGGTGCGGCGCGGGCGTCTACGCCGAAGCCGCAATCACCTTGGAATCGGTAACGATTGAGAACTGCTCGGCAACCTCCGGTGCAGCGGTCTACTCCGAGGACACGCTCACGCTCAACAACTGCGTGATTCAGACCAACACGGCCACCAACGGCGCAGGGATTATGATTGACAGCAACGCCACGGTGACCCTCTCCGGATGCCTGGTGAAAGGGAACGCGGCGACAACGAACGGCGGAGGTCTCTACAAGGTCGGAACCGTTACGCACCCGACCGTGGTGATCGAAGATTGCACCTTCCAAACCAACAGCGCGGCGACCGGTGGCGCGTTGTATCTGCAACAAGCGCTTGATCTCGACGTGTCGGCTACAACCTTTTCAGGGAACAGCGCAACGACCCGTGCCCCGGTGGCCTACCTCAACGGGTATACAAGCCAGACCGGCTCGAAGTTCCGCCGCTGCTTGATGACCGCCAATCTCTGTGCAGCACACACCGACGGGCTGGTGTATGCCACCACGATCCCGAACGGGCTCATCACCGACAGCGTCTTTACCGGTAACACGTTCACCGCGAACACCGGCTACCACCGCTGCGTCTACTGCACGACTTCCGCCACCGCTCTCACGCTGAGAAACTGCACGTTCACAAACAACGATAAGGGAGGCGGCTTCTACGCGGCCGCAGGAACCCTGAACGTGCAGAACTGCGTCGACGCCCTGAACACTCACGTCTCCGCTTCCGGTTCGAGCGCAACGCTCAACGTGAGCACGTGTCTCAGCGACCAGGGGACCTGGGCCGACATCACCTACAGCTCCGGACAGCCGCTGTTCGACGTCGATCACTACACCCCGGTGGCAGGGTCGCAGGTCATCAATCAAGGGAACAACGCCGTGGTCGACTCGACCGTCGACTTCAACGGCAACGCCAGGGTAATCGGCACCGCGGTTGACCTCGGAGCCGTCGAGTACCAGGGATAAAAGATTGGAGCATAAATTTCCACTTAAGTAGATATGGAAAGCAAAATGATAATTCTGACAATTCTCAATACCGTTATGACGTTCGGCATTCTGATCGGCGTGTGGTGGATGGTCGTCGCTTCCCAAGGTGGACCCTTGAAAGAAGTGATCAAGACGTTCAAAGAATTGATGGACAAGCACTTCCGAAGGACGGGAGAATAACTCAATCTATCCGATCCTTCATTGTTCCCTGCCAGGGATTCGCGGATCATAAATTTCTACTTAAGTAGATATGGAAGCTCTCATGTCGCCCGGCTTTAGTGATTATATGAATTTTCTGTCTCCGGAGACAGCAAAAAAAATCGAAGCGCAGATCAATGAACGCGAACGGACAGGCAGCAAACCGGAAGTCATCGCTAAAAGGAAGTCGTTGTTTTATGATCTGAGGCCGGTAAGACTGACAACCGACCCCGAAGAAACCGCCGATGGTTGGTCGGCCGAGTTCACTTTTATTCCCGAGGGCGGCGAAAACCAAGGCAACAATCCCAGCCGGGACGAAACGGCATACAAAGTCTATTTTGCCGGCGACGGTGTGCCCGGCTGCCATAAAGACGATATCATCTATGCGGCAAACCGCGGCCGGTTCTTTGCGGTCTGTTCGTGTGAACCTGAAATCCGCTTTGTGCGTATTATCAACAGCGATTCCTATGGCCTGAATGCCTGGATGTATCAGGTCCAGGAAGTTCAACCGGTGTATGAAAACAGCGGTCCGCAGTTTAGATTTTGTGATATTACAGGACAGGGGGTAAATCTTCTGGAGATTGACAACCTTGACACCGGAATGTTGGGGATGGGGGTCGATATCACGAATGAACAAAACATTGGCGAAACCGTTGCCGTGAACCATATCAACCCCGCACCCAACGGAGTTGTCGTCGCCGCGCATAGAATCACCCGATTCGATACGGGCGTCCCTTACTATATATTCCAGTTCAACAATCCTCTTTCCACGGGTTGGGGACATGTCGTCAAAACGCTGGAATCTACTTTTTCCGAATCAGCCATCTTTACTCTATGCGGGGAAGACGTCGAGGTCACATGCCCGCTGCTAAATCCGGGCGAAACATTGCCTGCGGGGACCAAAGTGATCATCTCGCAAAACTTTGAAACCACCAACTGGGAAATTATTGAGGCGCAATGTTCCCCTACCGATGATCCGGAGACGCCCGAATGAGTTTCATGTTCACGCCGGGATGCGGCTGTGCCAAGCCGTGCCGGACCTGCTCTTCGCTTCTGGCCGACGGTCTGTTGATGCCTTCGGTGGGAAGGGGAAACATCGACACTGTTTTGGCGCAAGTCAAAACCCAGCGGGGGGCAAGCTGCCAGTATGGACGGCTCTACGTCTGGTCTATTGACGGAGACGGACTGTTCCACGGCCAATATCCGGAATCATCCCTGTTTGATGAATACACGACCTACTTCGATAAAACGACGGGACAAACCCGGTGCGATGAAAATGGCGACGTAGACACCGGCGCGCGGAATTTGCGCTCATTTATTACTTCGCGTCAAGACCTTGGTCACGTTGTTTATGGGGCATGGCGTAAGTGTGAATATCCTCATTGTAGTTCTTCTTCATCTTATGCACAAAGTTTATCTGTTAATGCCAGCTTGGTGTCAGGTGGGGCGTTTAACCCTCGTTCTGTTTCATGGCGAGGCCACCTAATTGATAGACTAGAGGGAGAATCCGACGAAGAGTGGATTACACGCGCTGTTGATAGTTATGGTACAGGCGTTTATGTTACATTGCCTATGGGGCCGCTTGTTGTTCAATATAATGTAACAGCGCAGTTGGCAGACTGGACAGAGGAGTCTGCAGTTTGGGATATTTTTTGCAGAGATTTTTTTATGACGTGTTATAATGTTAGAGGTTATTTACAAGGAAAAATAATTGTATGGCAGGTGGAAGATAACTTTATTAGAAAACGCGCCGTTCCTATCAATGTAAGTGAACGGGAAGAACAGTTTGTGTACACCCATACAAGTAGCGACCACAGCTTTTATATGTGGGAAGTTGGTGGAACTTATAGTGGTGCATTAAATAAATATAATCAGTTGGTTTTACAAAGGTTCTATATCATTAACAATTATATTCCACCTTTACACGATACAAGGGATAGAGTGTTTTATGAGTGGTAAGTGCGAGTACTGCCGCCCTACTGCCCACCGCTGGCTCCCGAACATTGCCAACTGTTACGTTTACCATTGCTATTACCCAGGGAACTGTCAAGTTGCGCAAGGTCACGCCCGCTACGCGACCGAGAACGATGAGTTTAAGGGGAAACGGATCGAAGCGGATTATCTCTGCGTCCGGAGCGCTTACTGTAACCCGTCATGTTATTGCTACGAGGAGAAATCTTGATGAGCAATTTCCCCAATACCAAAAAAGACGGCACGACCGATATTCACCTCTGTTGGGCCGCAGTGGCCTCCAACGCACTTGCCGCTTCCGGGTACGCACAAACCGCAGGATTCGTCGACGATGACGAGTCCAAGGCCGAGGACAAAGTCTTTGCTTATTTTAAAGAACATTTTCCCGATGAAGGAGGGTCCATTTATCTGGGTGTGAAATGGTTTCTTTCCGGGAAGTTTCAAATACGCGCAAAAGAGGATCCTTTGTATGCGAGACCAATTCAAAGCGGAGGGGGGTTCTTCAAGGATCTATCACTCCGGAACCGCATCCGGCTTATGCCGCCAACGGCTTTACGCTTTTGCGAAGAGCATCTTGCTTCCGGCAAGGGGGCATGTGCATTCAATGTCGGCATCTACAATTCCACCCTGACTGACATTGTGGGTACCCACGCGCTGTCGTTATACCATACCGGCCATGCGACCGACACCTACCGCGCCTATGAATTCAACGATCCGCGGCATTTTAACTACGTTGTCTATTGCGATCCGGATACCCCAAACGAGGCTCCTGAATCCCGAACCGTTTTTTACCACCCGTCAGCCAGGACATATCGATTTCGTGACAGGCCCTGGGAGATCCAAAAAATACTTTTTTTGGATAAACTTGATTCTCCCGTTCCGGACTCGGATTAGACGACTGACTCTTTATCGATAGCGATATTCACGTTCGGACGACACTTGATGGAGAAGGATTTGGCATTGGTAATCTTTCAGACGATAACAAAACTCCCAATCACCGGTCTCTTGGGACTTTTCGATCAAGACGCCAACGTCATGAAAGAGGTCTCGTTTTAACGTGATAAGCTCCTGTTCGAATTTGAGTCGTTTGTTTGCGTGGGTGATGTCTTTTTGGTAGGGAGGGCCCGGGGCGCGGGAAACCGGTCGGGTGTAATCACCGTTCAACAGCGCATGAAGTTCTCGGTCCTGCAAACACCAATCGACAATGTCACAACGGGGCCAACATGTTTGTGACCGATCCATTGACTCTTTAAGGTTAGCAATTTTGGAGGTCAGGTAGTCGACATAGGAATTTCGTAACTCGTCGGTTCTTGCGGCATAAGAGTTATAAATTTCCATAAAATCGGGCCTTTGCAGTTCGGTTGGCGGCGTCGACAGCGGTTGCCAAGGAGGCAACCCTTTGACATTCTTCTTGTAAACGTTCACGACACCTTTGTCATCACGTTGGATGTCGACGAAACGTTCCTGCCCATAAAGAACACGGGAAAAGAGCAGGACAGACCATAGCGATAAAAAGATGATTTTGTTCATCGGCTGTCATCCTCGCGGCAAATACATGAAATAATGCTTCCTTATACAAAGTTTTCTTCCAACTTGTCAAGTCTTCTTAAAATTTCTTCATTTTTACCATTGTTTCTCAAAACTTCTCCCCAATAATCATTTTAGAGGCGTTGTTCTGCCGGTTGATTCTCCGGCCTACGCCGCGGACAAAGAGGTTTTTTCACGTTAGATGCTAGGCAGAGGAAATGGCTATCAGAATCGAAAGACGAATCAAAAAGAAGACGGAAGAAAAGAGACTTCTCAGCGCTTATGCCGCCGCGGAATATTTGGGTGTTAGTTACCCGACCTTCAAGCAGATGGTTCAGAAGAACAATATCCCGTTTATTTCCAGTGAAAAGCGGAAATTTTTTACGTTGCCGGCGCTTGACCGCTTTCTGGAGACGGGGGGCACGCGGTGAACCTGCTGTTGACCTTTTGCTCCCGATTGGTTATAAGCCGGCCGGTCGTTTAGCGGTCGATTGCTGCGAGCAGAGAGGAGCAGTGAAACATGGCAGCAATCAAAACGATTAAAACGCGGACCGGCACGCGGTATCAGATTCAGTTTTATCTTCACCGGAAACGCAGGTTTTTGAGTCTCGGCAGCGGATTTACGCTCAGACAGGCCAGGCGGATCAGGGAATCCGTTGAAGATGCCGTCAACGCGATCGAGACCGGGGGAACCCCGTCCCGGTCGGTGATCGGTTTTCTGGCAGATCTCCCAACGGACCTGCGCAAGAAATTCGAGAACGTCGGTCTGCTGGAACGCAGCAAAGAGGTTACGACCTTGGAGCTTTGGCAAAAGTTCCTCGAAGAAGGTCCTGACCGGAAAGAGTCGACGCAGCGGACCTACGTCACCGTTCGGAAGCGCTTTTTTGCCTTTTTTAAGCCGGGTGGCGACCCTCGCCTGATCACGACCGGCGACTGCAAAAGGTGGAAGAAATTCCTTAAATCGCACGGATACGCCGAGGCAACGCTCGCCGGCAGTCACAGTCGGGCCAACGCGGTCTTCCGATGGGGGGTTCGGCGAGGGTATGTTGACCAGAACCCTTTCGAAGGCATTAAGCGCGAATCGTTCGTCAACGAGCGTCGAATGCACTTTGTGCCGTTGGATCACTATGAGCGGCTTTTAGAAGCCTGTCCCGACCAGTGCTGGCGGACTTTATTGGCGTTGTGTCGGATCGGCGGCCTAAGGAATCCGTCCGAGACGCTTGCGCTCCGGTGGTCCGACGTCGATTGGGAGCATCAGTCGCTTTTGGTCCACGCTTCCAAGACAGAGGCCTATGCCGACAAAGGAACGCGGCTCATCCCGATGTTCCCCCGCTTGCGCGAGGAGTTGGAGCAGCAGTATGACCTGACCGAAGAGAGGGGAAGTCCTTACGTGATCGACCACTGGCGTGACACCGCGGCGAATATGCGTACTCAATTTCACCGGATCATCTTCCTGGCCGGTCTTGAGCCGTGGGAGCGAGCCTTTCAGAACCTGCGCGAGAGCCGGGCGAACGAGTTGTGGAGCGACTATCCGGAACATGTGGCGAGCAAATGGCTGGGGCACTCCAAGCGGATCGCTTTCAGTCACTATCTCCAGGTGACGGACGAGCAGTTCCAAAGGGCATTAGGTGAAAAGTCAACGCCCTCTTCCCCTCAGTTGGCGGAGTTTTGACGGTCGACTCAAAAACGACCGTCAAAACGACCGTCAAAGTATTTAGAAAATATATAAAATATTTAAAAATTTCTGTAAGCCCACAACGCCCAACCAGCGCGGTTTGAGCCCTAAAAACAGGGCAAAACGCATAAAAAAAGCGGTTTCAAGGAAGATCCTCAAAACCGCTAATCATGGGCGTGCATGGACTCGAACCATGGACCTCGTCCTTATCAGGGACGCGCTCTAACCAAACTGAGCTATACGCCCAACCCGAAGGGCACGCCACCTATCTTAACTTTTTTTTGCCCTCCGACAAGGGGGGCGATTCTCTATTTCCGGGAGATTTTGTTTCCGCGAAAGAGACATAATTACAGGTTCAGGGGGCTTCGCCCGCTTTCGACGTTTTTTTCACTGCGGTCTTCTTTGCGGCAGTTTTCTTCGTCGTGGCTTTCTTTGCGACCACCGGTTTTTTGACGCCCGTTTTTTTCGTCGCGGTCTTTTTAGCTGCGGCTCGGCTGCGGGTTCGGGTGACTTTCCCTTTGGCGGCACGCTTCTCCAGCAGGTCGAGCGCGATCTCGAAGGTCAGTTCTTCCTGAACCTGATTGTGGGGAAGGGAAGCGTTGGTTACCCCGTCGGTAACGTAAGGACCGTAACGACCGTCCATAAGTTGGACCGGGTTTCCCGTAACCGGCGAGTTGTCAAAAACTTTCAGTGGCGTAGATTTCTTAGCTGTTTCTTGGGCGCGTGAGAATTTCGGTTTCGCAAGGAGCTCCACCGCTTCGGCGAGGGTGATTGTGATCGGCGAATAGTCGGCACCGAGCGAACGGGTTTCGGTTCCGCATTTGATGTAAGGGCCGAACCGCCCGTTATTGGCGATGATCTCTTTGCGGGTTACCGGGTGCTCGCCCAGTGTACGGGGAAGACTCAATAGGCCGAGAGCATCTTCCAGCGACAGCGTAGCTGGCGTCATTCCTTTCAGAAGCGAGGCATTTTGCGGCTTTTCATCGTCTTCGGCATCTCCGCGCTGAACATACGGGCCGAATCGGCCAACTTTGACATAGATCTTTTTTCCCGTTTCCGGGTCAATGCCGAGCGGTTCTTCTTTCTGCGCAGCGTTGAGGAAAAGTTCTTCGACTTTTTCGAGCGTCAGCTCGTCGGGCGGAAGCATGTCGGGGATTCCGGTCTGCTTTTCCCCCTGCTGAACGAACGGTCCGTAACGGCCGACGCGCACGTAGACAGGTTCACCCTGCGTTCCGTCGGGGTTCGTCGGCGTGCCGATCAGGATCTGGCTGATGTCACGTGCGTTGATTTCGTTCACTTTGCTTTCAACAAGGGGTTTCAGACCCGGGTGGGGGGCCTCCCCGTCTTTGCCAAAGTAGAACGTTTTCAGGTATTCGGTACAGTTCAGCTCCCCGCGGCTGATCGCGTCAAGCTGGCTCTCCATGTCGGCGGTAAAATCGTAATCGACCAGTTCCGGAAAATGGGATTCCAGAAGTTGGCAGACCGCGAAAGCTGTCCAGGTCGGGATCAGGGGCGGGGTCTTCCCCCCCTTCTTTTTGAAGACGTAGTGCCGGTTCACGATCGTGTCGATGATCGCGGTAAAGGTCGAAGGCCGGCCGATTCCCATCTGGTCGAGTGTTTTGATCAACGAAGTTTCGGTATACCGGGGCTTCGGCATCGTGGTATGTTGCTGCGGCAGAAGTTCGGCGACCGCAAGTGCCTGCCCGTCGGTAACGTTTGGCAGAATCGTCTCTTGGTCGTCAAGTTCGAACGAAGGATCGTCGTTTCCTTCGACATAGGCGCGCAGAAAACCGGGGAACGTGATTGTCTTGCCGCTGGTAAGGAAACGGGCATCGTCGAGTTCGACCATAATTTCCTTCTTTTTCCCGACGGCGTTGTTCATTTGGCAGGCGATTGTTCGCTTCCAAATCAGGCTGTAAAGGAGGAATTCATCCGAATTGAGACGGGGACGGAGTTCCGAAGGTTCGGCAAATCGGCTTCCCGCCGGACGGATTGCTTCGTGAGCCTCTTGTGCATTCTTGACTTTGGTCCGGTAAAAACGGGGGGAGTCGGGAAGGTATTCCGGGCCGTAATGCGTTTCGATAATCCGGCGCGAAGCGGCGATCGCCTCGGTCGAAAGATTGGTCGAATCGGTACGCATATAAGTGATATATCCGTTTTCGTAGAGACTTTGGGCTACACTCATCGTCATCTTTGACGAGAACCCGAATTTGCGCCCTGCTTCTTGCTGAAGGGTACTTGTGGTAAACGGGGGAGCCGGATGGGTCGAGTACGGCGTTTCGGTAACCTTGGCGACCTTTGCCGTATGGCTCGAAAGGCGGTCGGTCAGAGCGACGGCGTCGACTTCGGTCATTTGGAGGAATTTCTCCGGTTTCAGTAGCTGGCCGGTGTCGGGATTAAAGTCTTTTCCTGCGGGGATGTTCTTCTCGCCGACCGAAACGAGCGCCGCAGTGAAGGGACTGTTGGCCTCGGTGGCGAATTTTCCCAGAAGCGACCAGTAATCGGCACTGCGGAACGCGATACGTTCCCGCTCTCGTTCGACAATCAGGCGAACTGCGGCACTCTGCACTCGTCCGGCCGAAAGGTTGTTGTGGATTTTATACCAAAGGAGCGGCGAAATTTCGTAACCGAAAAGACGGTCGATGATACGGCGGGTCTCTTGAGCCTTGACCAGGTTTTCGTCGATCTGGCGCGGATTGTCCAGCGCGGCCTGAACCGCATCTTCGGTGATTTCATGGAAGACAAGGCGATAGACCGGAACGCGTGGTTTGAGGACTTCACGCAAATGCCAGCTGATCGCCTCCCCTTCGCGGTCTTCATCGGTTGCCAGGTAGACGGCCGAGGCTGTTTTGAGTAGAGCTTTGAGCTTTTTGACCTGCTTGAGTTTATCGGCAGGGATGATGTAGATCGGGTCGAAATTACGGTCAACGTTGACGCCCAGACGTGCCCACGGTTCTTTCTTGTATTCCACCGGCAAATCTTTTGTCCCTTTCGGCAAATCACGGATATGCCCGACACTTGCCTCGGTTTTAAAGCCGGGACCGAGATATTTGCCAACGGTTTTGACTTTATTCGGGGATTCGACGATTACAAGTGCTCCACTCTTTTCGGTTGCCATGCGCTGAACTCTTCGTTAAATCTAAATTCTTCAAACCCTTTGGGGATCGCGAGTTTTCCCCTCCTTCCAAACATAACATAACGCCCAATGGAAATAAGGTCAAGAAGACTTTTCGAAATCGTATCGAAATACAACGGGTCGAATTCCCGTTGATACAAACCGAGAAAATCGTTATAATCTCCCCCTGACGTGGCGGCACTCTCGGAGAGACGGCTTGTCGGGGAGTGCCCCGTTATTTGTTTGGAATTCGCATTCGTTCGGTTATCGACGTACGCCGCCGTTCGGCTGCGGACGGTGCGCGGTTTTTAGCAAGGTTTTAAGGATATCTCTGATGGCCAAACATAATCCTTTCCGGATTTTCAGGAAAAATCAAAAGGCCTGGCTGGCTGGTCTTACGCTTTTCACCATGTTTTCGTTTATCGCACTCGGGTCGATGTTTCAGTGCTTGCAAGTCAGTTCTCGTCCGGGACAGGGGGTTGTCTTTGCTAAGACGAAGAGGCTCGGAACATTCGATTACAACACGATGTTGGCCCAACAGGACGAAGTTAACCGTTTGCAGGTTTTTCTGCAATCCACGGTAAATGCGATGGCAGCCGACGGCCTTCTTGCCAGTCAGGGAAATCTGATTTTTGCTTTTGAAGGTTCCGAAGATAAGCCCGAAGAGCGGATTCCCGTCATTCTTGACCAGTTGATGGTTCTTTCCGGAGAACTTTCGACGACTTTAAGCGATGGGGCCGAAGCCCTGGTCAACCGCTGGTTCATTGTCCAGGCGGGGCGTAAGGAGGGCCTTAACCCGACCGAAGCGAATATCGGCGAATACCTTCGCGCGCTCTTTAACGGAAAGATCAATTCGTCGCACCTGACTCGCGGGCTGGGCGATGCCGGGCTTCGCCAGGACGGCCTGGTCGTCCTCTTGAAAAACCAAATGATCTACGACTGGATGCTCCGTAAAGCCGATGGTGGCTGGCGGTCCGATCCGATCACCGCCCTGACGGCGATGCCGACCGGTCACGGGATGATTCCCTCGGTTCCCGGAGATCAGCTCAAGGTGGGGCAGCGACTCTACCGCACGATGAAGGCCGATACCGCCGTGTTCCCGGTCGAAAACTACTTCGATCAGATTCCCGATCCGACCGAAGCACAGGCGCATGCCTTCTTCGAACAGTACAAGAATTCCCCGTGGTCTCCCGTTTCGGAACGCCCCGGGTTCTATCTGCCGACCAAGGCCTCCTATGAGGGTGTCGCAGCCGAACTGACCGACGAACTTCTTGATGCGGTTACCGACGAAGAGATCAAAGACTACTACGAATCGCATATCGAAGATTTTGCCCGCCCGGCTCCGCCGAGTGTGCCCACGCCCGTGCCGGGCATCGAGGGAGCCGAGGAATTCGAACTTCCCGATGATCTCGAATCGCAGTTGGTTCCCGCACCGGAAGAGCCTGCCGCCGAACCCGCTACGGAGCAACCCGCGGCTGACGATGTTTCGTCGGTCGTCGAATCTTCCCCGTTCCGCCTGGTTGCCTACGAGGAAGAAGCGGGTGAAACTGCCGTCGAAGCCCCGGAAGCCGTGGCCGAAGCAGCGGCCGATGAAATTCTGACCAAAGAACATGTCGCGGAAGAAATTGCGGAGGAAGACGTTGTCGATGCGGCCTTCGAAGAGCCTTCCGCCGAACCCGTGGAAATGGTTTCCGAGGATTCCGCTTACTATCCGCTCGAAGAGGTCAGGGAAGGGATCCGCCAACAGATCGCCGTCGACAAGCTGGTCGAGGAGCTTGGAGAGATTCAGACCCTGATGGAGGATTTCGCGCGGAGACTCGCAAACAAACGTGCCAATGTCTCGACCGACGATTCCGAGCTGATTGAAATCAATCTGCAAGAACTTGCCGAGAAGAAGGGATTTGTTTACTATCAGACGTCGATAGCCGACGAAGAAGGAAATCCCGTTCCCGCGCTTCTCGACTTTAATGAGGCGGTTTCGTCCCGCACCCTCCCGAACCAGATACTGCATGAAATTTACAGTTCCTCGGTAATGGATTACTCGCCGACGATTACTACCCTTATCGACGACAAAATTCACCTTTACTGGGTTACCGAATCGAAGAGCGAACACACCCCGGAATATTCCGAGGTCGAAGGGCTCGTCGTTGCCACCTGGAAAAAACAGCAGGCGATCGGGCTTGCCGAAAGGGACGCGATTGCTCTGAAAGAACGCATCCTCTCTGATGGGAAAACGTTGGCGCAGACTGCCGAAGAAGACGGCGATGCGGCGAAGTACCATTTCGTCAGGACCGAGCCGTTTACCCAGTACGATCTGCCCCGTTCGTTCCGGAGTCCTTCGCTCACTCTGGGCGAGGTTCGTGAAGAAGGGGTCACCGAAGGGAATTCCTATATTGACAACCAATTTCTCGTTGCTGTCGGTGACGGGTTCTTCGACACGGTCTACGCCCTCGAAAACGGGGGCGTCGGGGTCTGCCTCAACGCGCCGAAAGATCGTGCCATCACTTTACAGGTCACCGAGCGAGACGACGACGCTTCGGTTTTCGAGAAGATGGCGGGCCCGGACGGCGAAGGGGTTGATCCGGGCGCGGTTCAAACAATCCGCCTGGTTCAGAACCTGAAATTCCAGGAGGACTGGCTCAAACAGCTTAAGAAAGATGCCGGATTCGAATGGGTTTGTTACCCGGGGCGTATTCGGTGAATCATTTGGTTAGGCGAAAAAAGGGGGAGCGAAAACCTTTCGCTCCCCCTTTTTTCGCCTGATTGTTGATTTTTCGTGGTTTCCGACTATGATAGCGTAGGTAATTAGGGCCAGGGAGGTCAAGGATATGCCGCACTCAGACGAAGGTCCCCGCGAGAGTCTTTCCCCGCTGGCGATCGGCTATATGTGGAGCACCCGGATCCTCTCGCTGTCGATCGAGATGGGACTGATCGTGATGGCATTCTATTGGCTCGACCGAAAACTGGCGACGACACCCGTTTTTACCATCATCGGCACCCTGACAGCGGTCACCGTTTTTATCGTTCAGATGATCGCAATGACGAAAAAGCTGGTCTCGCATCCCTCGGAGGAGAATTCCGCGGATAAATCGGAATAACGGCAAGGTTTAATGGAGAGTAACGCGCGGGGCGATTCAGCCGCGACCAGGCATTCGCTCGTGAAAGATATTAAGACACCTAAGGACCGTTTTCGCAGAGAGACCGACGGCAAGTTCCCGGCCTCTCCTTCGCGCTTTTCTCTGTCGACTGCTCTTTTCTTCTATTGGATCTATGCTGCGGTGATTTACGGCGGTGCGGTATGTTTGATCCGATTCTTTTGCGAAGCCTATCCCCTGCGTGCGGCGTTCTACGCCGGGGGGGTAGTTTTTACTGCGGGAAACCTCGCGATCTGCTGCGCGTTCTACTGTAAGAAGAAGTATGGCGCGTTGGTGGAATTGCTCGTCTCCTTGGCCGTTCGTACGGGACTCCCCCTGGCGGTGGCCCTTGTCCTTTGTTGTACAATGGATAAAATACTCGGAAGAGCGGTTATATTAACTCTGGCCGCTTTCTATGTATTGACCCTCCCCTTTGAAGTCTGGGTGACACTGCCGGGTCGGCCGGTTTCGGTGTGTAACAAAGACTCGCAAAAAAAGGAAGAAAGTGTTAAAGATGAACGGCGAACTGATTGATGTAGCCGAAATCGGCGCGCACGTTTCCGACGCACCCGACTTTCATGTTCCCGAATTCCTCGGTGGTCATATTCACCTGCCCTGTGTTCATCTGTTCGGTTACGATCTCCAGATCACAAAGTTTATGGTCATCGAGCTTGCTGTGGCCCTTTTGATGATCCTCATGTTTGTTCCTCTGGCGCACAAGATCAAGTCGGGTAAGCCGGTTCGCGGGCGTTTTTGGAATCTGCTGGAAGTCTTCCTTCTCTATCTTCGTGACCGCGTCATCTACCCCTCGATTGGTGAGAAAAATGCCAGGCCGTACGTTCCGTTTTTGTGGACCCTCTTCTTCTTCATTTTGCTATGCAATCTGGGGGGGATGCTTCCATGGTGCGGTTCCCCGACCGGATCGATAGCCGTAACAGCGGTCTTGGCGGGTATTACCTATGCCGTGGTTATCGGCGGGGGGATGGTTAAGCAGGGTGCTTTCAAATACTGGGTTCACCAGGTTCCCAAAATGGACATACCCGGGCCTTTGGCCATTTTTCTGAAACCGATGATCTTTGCCATTGAGGTGGTTGGCAACCTGATCAAACATTTTGTCTTGGCGATTCGTCTCCTGGCGAATATGTTTGCCGGGCACGTTATTTTAGCAGTCTTCCTTGCGTTCATTTCCGGAACGGCGAGTATTCTCTGGCTCTGGCCTTTGGTTACTGCCTGCAGTCTCGGAATGAGCCTGGCGCTCAGCTGTCTGGAACTCTTTGTGGCGTTCCTGCAAGCCTATATTTTCACCTTCCTCGCCGCGCTTTTCATCGGAATGGCGCAGCACCAACACTAAGAAATCGCGTGGTGTGTCCGCGCTTGATACCATATAAGGGTTTTACTGGAAATTACCATTTTGTCTTTCCAACCAGTGTTTTTTAAGGAGAGTTCTGTGAACAAATTCTTCAAAATCTTTGCCGTTGCCTCCCTGCTGGCCCTCGTTTTGGCTCCTATGGCCGCGTTTGCCCAGGAAGCCGCTACCGAAACGGCCGCCAAAGCCGGTTCGGTCCTCGATCTGAACTCGATCGCTGCCAGTCTGGTTATCATCGGTGCCGCCTTCGGTATCGGTCACATTGGCGCTTCCGCCGTTGCGAGTATGGCCCGTCAGCCCGAAGCCTCGGGTTCGATTAATACCGCGATGCTCATCTCCGCCGCTCTTATCGAGGGCGCGACATTCTTCGCCCTGATCGTCTGCCTCCTTGGCATCCTTGGATAGAAGACAGTTAGGGTGGAAAAGATGCGCAACACACATTGTCTGAAGGCCTCCTTTCGGAAGTGCCTGACCGTTGCCGCGCTTTCCTTCTTCGTTTTCCTCTCCGGCACAGCCGTCCTGTTGGCAGAAGAAGCCGGAGGGCCCGGTCTGAACCCGCTCAAAACGTGGAAGACCGACCTTGCCCTCTGGACGTTTATCGTCTTTGTCCTTTTGCTGGCGGTCCTCTGGAAGTTTGCGTTTGGCCCGATCGTCAATGCCCTCGATGCCCGTCAGCAAGCGGTGCTCGATAAAATCAGGGGTGCGGAAATCGCGAATGCCGATGCCAAAGAGTTGCTGAATCAATACCAGCAGAAGTTGGCCGATTCGGAGCACGAAGTTCGCCAAATGATCGAGGACGCCAGAGCCCAAGGCGAGCGGATCGGCGAGGGAATTGTGGCCAAGGCAAGAGCCGAGGCCGAGGAAGAGCACAAAAGGGCTCTCAGAGAAATCGCGGCGGCCAGCGATAATGCCCAGGCAGATCTCGCGGCCAAAGGTGCAGAGCTGGCAACAAGTCTTGCCGGGAAGATCCTCAAAGAACGAATCACTCCCGAAGATCATGTCAGCCTGATTCAGGATGTCCTGAAAGAGTTTTCCAAGAATTAACATTTTACCATCATCGGCTTGTCGAACCCCGGTTTACCGCCTGGACGGGCGGTTAGCCGAAGTTCTGTCGGCTCCCCCATGTTGAGATGCAAGAGAATCGAAAAGAACAACATACCGCTTTCGCGGCCGAGTTCAACGCCGACGTCTCGCGCGAAAAGATCGCCGAGGTTTACGCTGAAGCGCTTGCCAGCGCGTGCGATACGATGCACGCCGATTTCGATGCTGTTTTGGCGGAGTATGCTTCCCTCTTCGACGACGTGATCGCGTTGTGGCCGAAACTGGAAGACATCTTCAATTCAGCTATGATTCCCGCCAAAGAGAAGGAGCGTATTCTGGGTGAAATTCTCGGTTCCTCCAGCAAAACGTTTCGGAATTTTCTCCTAACGGTTAACCGCCGCGGCCGTCTCGATCTTCTTCGGGACATCTATCGGCAGTGTCTCCTTCTTTCACAGAAGCGGCGTGGGTATGTTGCCGTTCAGATCACTACCGCCGCACCGATGGACGATGCGACTCAGGAGGTTCTGGTTGACAGGCTTCGTGAGCTGGTTCACGGTGAGCCGGACATTCAGACCCATATCGATCCCGAAACGATCGGTGGGATCATCGTACGCGTCGGAGACACCATCTTTGACGCTTCTCTCGCAACCCAACTGAAAAACGTGCGCCAACAGATGATTAACAGGAGCGCTCATGAAATTCAAAGCAGACGAAATAGCATCGGTAATCCAGAAGGAAATTGAACAGTTTGAATCCCATATCGACGTGCGCCAGGTCGGCCGCGTGATCGAGGTGGGTGACGGTATCGCTCAGGTTTACGGGCTGACCGGCGTCATGTCGGGGGAAATGCTCGAATTCCCCGGCGGTGTTCGAGGCCAGGCGTTCAACCTTGAAGAGAACAGTGTCGGTGTGATTATCCTCGGCGACTACCTGAAAATTCAGGAAGGCGACGAAGTTTGCACCACCGGCGAACTTCTACGGGTGCCGGTCGGTGATGCGGTTCTCGGCCGTGTTATCGACCCGCTCGGTAATCCACTCGACGGCAAAGGTGCAATCGTGGCGACGGAATACCGTTTCGTTGAAGAGAATGCCCCGGGCGTTGCCGATCGTCAGCCGGTTCGTGAAGCCCTTCAGACCGGTATCAAGGCGATTGACTCGATGACGCCGATCGGGCGCGGTCAGCGCGAATTGATCATCGGTGACCGGAAAACGGGCAAAACCCAGATCGGCGTCGATACGATCATCAACCAAAAAGGGAAGGACGTCAAATGCTTCTATGTCGCGGTCGGTCAGAAAGACTCGACGGTTGCGGGAATCATCAACACCTTTCAAGAACATGGCGCGATGGAATACACGACGGTTATCGTCGCCGGTGCCAGTTCTCCCGCCCCGTTGCAGTACATCGCGCCTTATGCCGGTACGTCGATGGCCGAATACTTTATGTACCAGGGGCAGCACGCGTTGATCGTCTACGATGACCTTTCGAAACAGGCGGCGGCCTATCGTGAACTTTCGTTGCTGATGCGCCGTCCCCCCGGGCGTGAGGCTTACCCGGGCGACGTCTTCTACTGCCACAGCCGTCTGCTTGAACGTTCGGCAAAACTTTCGGACGACCTGGGCGGTGGCTCTTTGACGAGCCTTCCGATCGTCGAAACCCAAGAAGGGGAAGTTTCCGCCTATATTCCGACGAACGTCATCTCGATCACCGATGGGCAGATCTATCTGCAACCCGACCTCTTCTTCCGCGGCCAGCGCCCGGCCATGAACGTCGGTATTTCGGTCTCTCGTGTCGGCGGTTCGGCGCAGATCCCCGCGATGAAACAGGTCGCCGGCGGCCTTCGTCTTGACCTGGCTGCGTTCCGCGAACTGGAAGCTTTTGCTCAGCTCGGTTCTGATCTTGATGCCGCGACTCAAGCCCGCCTTGACCGCGGTTATGCCATGAACGAGCTTTTGAAACAAGGTGTTTGTAAGCCGCTCGACGTGATCGATCAAGTCTTTGTGATTTACGCCGGTACCCATGGGTTTCTTGACGAAATTCCTCTCAAAAAGATCGGGGATTGGGAAATCGAGTTCCTGGCCTTTATCCATGACCGTAACCAGGACCTTTGGGACAAGCTCAACGAGGCTCGGAAGCTCAGCCCCGAACTGAACGAGGAGATCGAAGCTGTGATCAAGGCTTTCAACGAAGAGTTTAAAAAAGGTCTCTGAGGCCTGAATCCTTAACAGAGAGAGAAAAGCGAATCGATGGCAAAAGCAAGAGCGCTTGACAAACGGCGTAGATCTATCCGGAACATCCGCAAAATCACGCGGACGATGGAGCTGGTGGCGACGGCGCAATTCCGCAAAGCTATGGAACGCGCCGTTTCGGCGGGGGCGTACACGCAGCGGATCGCGGCGTTGGCTATCAACCTGGCCCGTGCCGGTGCCTCGGTCTCCCATCCCCTTCTCGAAGAGCGGAAAACCAAGGAAGGCGCAGCGCTCCTCATCCTGACGGCCAACCGCGGGTTGTGCGGCGGATACAACTCCTCGATTCTCCGATTGGGGCACCATCGCGCCGACGAGCTGAAAGACGAATTCGGAAAGCTTCGAATTTTGGTCTCCGGTAAACGGGGGGTCTCCTATGCCAGGGATCGCCGTATCGAGCTGGCCGCCACTTACGATCAGTTCAACGATAAGCCCCAGCTCGACGAAGTCGAGAAGATCGCCGACTTTATCCTCACCGAATATCTCGCTGGGAACATTGATCGTTTTGACGTCGCCTACATGAAGTTCATCTCGGCCTCGAAGCAGGTCCCCGTTATTGAAACACTCCTTCCTCTTTCGGAATTGGCGACGGATTCGTCGACCGAAAGAGAAGGGAGTGTCGGTCCGAATATCGAGTACGAGTTCCTGCCGTCACCCGATTCGATTTTGGAAGAAGTCATTCCGACGGCGTTCCGCGCGAAGCTCTTTAAGTGTTTCCTCGACGCGGCGGTCGGCGAGCAAATAGCCCGCCGTATCGCGATGAAGGCCGCGACCGACAACGCCGATTCCATGATCGACATCCTTACCACCACCTATAACCGCGCCCGTCAGGGTCAGATTACCAATGAGATTATCGAGGTGGTCAGCGGAGCCGGTGCGTTGCAGGGGTAACATACCGGTCGTGCTTTCGGTCTGACCAGACAATTTAACAATTCCTTCAACATATTCCCTCAACAGGCAATTTTAACGATGAGTGTAACAGCAACGGAAAAAAATATCGGCCGGGTCACACGAGTGATCGGTTCCACATTCGATGCCGAGTTTGCGGAAGACGCGCTGCCGGCAATTTACAACGCGGTGAAAATCGACGGTAAACAAGGTGATATGACGATTCACCTCACCGGTGAAATCCAGCAACACCTCGGCGGTGGCAGGGTTCGCTGTGTGGCGCTCGGAAGTACCGACGGTTTGGTCCGTGGAATGGAATGTGTCGATACCGGTGCTCCGGTGAAGGTTCCGGTTGGCAATGCCACCCTCGGCCGCGTTTTCAATCTGCTTGGCGAACCGATCGACAAGGCCGGCGAGGTAGAAGCCGATGAGTATCGTCCGATTCACCAGCCTGCGCCGGAACTTTCCGATCTTTCGACGAAGACCGAAATCTTCGAAACCGGGATCAAAGTCATTGACCTGCTGACCCCGTTCGTCCGCGGCGGAAAAGCCGGTCTGTTCGGCGGTGCCGGTCTGGGGAAAACGGTGATTCTTCAGGAACTGATTGCCCGTATTGCCAGTGCCCACGGCGGCGCTTCGGTATTCGCCGGTGTCGGGGAACGTACCCGCGAAGGGAATGACCTCTGGCGCGAAATGAAAGAGGCCAAGATTGGGGATACCGGTCAGTCCGTCATCGACCGTACGACGATGGTTTTCGGTCAGATGAACGAACCGCCGGGGGCTCGTCTTCGTGTTGCTCTTTCGGCGCTGACGATGGCCGAATATTTTCGGGACAACCTCGGAACCGACGTTCTGCTGTTCATCGACAACATCTTCCGCTTCTCGCAGGCAGGTTCCGAAGTTTCGGCACTTCTCGGTCGTATGCCTTCGGCTGTCGGTTATCAGCCGACTCTGGCCTCGGAAATGGGGCAGCTCCAGGAACGAATCGCTTCGACCAATAAGGGCGCAATCACCTCGGTGCAGGCCGTTTACGTGCCAGCCGACGACCCGACCGACCCAGCGCCGGCCACCGCATTCGGCCAGCTCGACGCATTTGTCTACCTGGAACGATCGATTTCCGAAAAGGGAATCTATCCCGCGGTCGACCCGTTGGCTTCGTCGAGCCGCGTTCTTGACCCGCAGTATGTTGGTCAACGCCACTATAACTGCGCACGACTCGTTCAGCAGACCCTACAGCGATACCGTGAGCTCCAAGACATCATCGCCATCCTTGGCGTCGATGAACTGAGCGAAGAAGACAAGCGTGTTGTCCATCGTGCCCGTCGCATGGAACGCTTCCTTTCGCAGCCGTTCCTGGTGGCCGAAGTTTTTACCGGCAAACCGGGTGAAATTACCCCGCTGGCAGACACCATCCGCTCCTTCGAAGAGATTGCCGCCGGCAAATGGGACCATCTTCCCGAACAGGCTTTTATGTATGTCGGCTCGATCGAACAAGCCGCCGAACAGAACGAACGGATGGAAGCCGAGGCGAGGAAAAAGTAGTTTCGTCGGTATGTTTCGGCCGCCGAAGGCGGCGGCCGAAACTCCGTTTTTGAAAATGATATCTTGGCGTAAACGAGTCATCTACGATGAAGTGTATAGTTGTTACACCGGAAAAGACCGAGGTCGATCAGGAAACGTCCTTTGTAGTCATCCCACTTTACGATGGTGAATATGGAGTCGGTTTGGGGCACACCCCGGTCGTCGCCCGAATTGGTGCTGGCGAACTGAGAATTACGGCTCCCGACGGCACTAAATCGGTCTCCTTTATCGATGGCGGCTTCCTCGAGGTTTCCGGCGATGTTGTCTCGATTCTGACAAATCGATTCTTCCGTCCCGATGTGGTTTCGCTCGAAAGGGCTCGGGCGGATTTCGAAGCTGCCAAGGCGCTTCCGCAGTCGAATCCCGAACTGATCGCCATGCGCGAAAAAGCCTTTGTTTCCGCTCGCAGTATGATGGCGGTGGCCCGGAAATGGGGGAAGAAGTAAACGTTCTCGTCCAGAGAAAAGCTCCTGAGGGGGTCTCTGAACGGGAGCTTTCATGCTGATTTCAAAACGAGTAGAAAGGGGATTTTCAGGTTCCCCTTTTTTTATTTCGATCTATTTCGATTTTCAAACTCCCTTACAACCTTTCTTACTGTAACATTCGGTTAATCTTACCTTCTGTTCGAGCGACGGCGACTCGAAGCCGATTAAAATACTGAGGCATCCGTCTCTACCGCTTTTGTTCTTCGGTCCGTTTCTTGTTCGGTTTTCGAAAGCCCGGCAAGACGGTCGAGTCGGCTTGGCTTTCCGGTCTCTTTCCGAACAGGTCAGAGGGGGTGGGAGCGGTGTTAGCTTTGCGTAGCGCTTTTTTAAGACCGTTTATCAAGACTCACCGCTCCGAAATCTCTGGCACGGATCGTGAGAATTGGCTAGAGTGTTCCGTGGCTTCCTTGAAAAGACAAATAGACAACTCCGAATCGCCTGTTCAGTCTCCCCTCGAAACTTATTTGCGGGAAATCAGTGGTACTCCGCTCCTGACGGCGACCGAGGAATATAATCTGGCGGTTGAGGTTGCCGGGGGTTCTCCGGAAGCGCGTGAAAAAATGATTCGGGCCAATCTGCGTCTGGTGGTGAATATTGCGCGGGCCTATACAGGGAAAGGTCTCTCGTTTCAAGATCTGATCGAAGAGGGGAATCTGGGGCTTCTGCGCGCGGTCGAAGGGTTCGACCCGACCGTGGGGACCCGCTTTTCGACCTACGCCAGTTATTGGATCAAGCAATCGATAAAGCGTGCACTGATTAACTGTTCCAAGGCGATTCGAATTCCGGCCTATATGGTCGAAATCCTCTCAAAGTGGCGTAAAGCCTCTGCCCACCTGGCTGAAGAATTGGGGCGGGCACCTTCTCAGGAAGAAGTCATTCACCGACTCGGGATTCCCCGAAAAAAACTTTCGATTATCAAAAAAGCCATCATGGTATACAATCTCACCCCCCAAACCGACCAAACCGATTCGGGCTGGTCGATCGGCGAGATGATCAGTGATGAGCGGATGCGCACCCCCGACGAAGAGACGGTCGATAGAGATAACCTGAACTTCGTGATGGACCAACTTGAAAAAATGGATCAGCGCGATGCGGCGGTCATTAAAATGCGTTTCGGTATCGGCGAATATGCTCCAAGGACACTTAAAGAGGTCGGTTCCGCGCTCGGACTGACCCGGGAACGGGTCCGCCAGATCGAGACGGACGCCCTGGCGCGCCTTGCCGAAATGCTCGACGGAACGTATCGTGCCGAATAAGGCCGCGTAAGGGAGAGCATCTGTTATGCCTCGACGCAACATTCTGTTCCTTATCTTCGTTTTTCTTCTTGGGTTCTTTGCCTCACAGTTTTCTTTACGCTCACGCACCTTTATGAAGGCGGTTCGGATTATCGAGAGAAACGCTCTCGAAGAGGTCGACCGGCAACAACTCCTCGAGAGGGCGCTCGAGGGAATGGTTTCTCAGTCACCCTACTTTCCGTACACGGCATATCTTCCCCCGGAGGAAGGTGATGCTTACGAGGATGAAATTCAGGGGGTCTTTGCCGGGATCGGTGTTGGGGATTTTGCGTTTGATGAGCTGAGCGGGGAACTTTGGATCACGCCGGTCTACAAGTCGCCGGCCTGGGAGGCAGGGCTACGTTTCGGCGACCGTATCGTGGCGATCAACGAGAAGAAAGTCGAAGGGTGCGATATTCCCGATGTCCTCGAGCAGCTGCAGGGAGACATCGAAAGTTCCGTCCATCTTACGGTTCGACCTCGTAAAGAGGTTCTCAAACGATACGGCGGCCAAGGTGACAAAAGCACCGAACCGACAACGTGCGAGATTGACGTCAAACGCGGTTCGGTGCAGCTCGATATCGTTTGTGGATATCGGCGCAACGAGGAGGGGAAGTGGGTTTTTACGCTTGACGACCACCCAGAGATCGGCTATGTTCGCATTGAGCAGTTTACCGATGAAACTCCCTCACTCTTCGACGAGGTGCTCAAAGCATTGAAAAAGGAGAATATTGTTTCCCTCATTATCGACCTTCGCGGGAATCCGGGGGGCTTTTTGGACGCGGCCGTTTCGGTCTCGTCCAGGTTTCTTCCGAAAGGGACGGAAATCAGTACCATCCGAAAACGGGGTGGGGTCGTACAGCGCCGTCTCCTTGCCGAGGGGGGAGAGAAGTACGATTGGAAACTTGTCGTGCTGATCGACGATGGAAGCGCCAGTGCTTCGGAAATCGTTTCGGGCGCACTGGTTGACAACGAGCGGGCCATATCGGTCGGAACCCGCTCTCATGGGAAAGGAACGGTTCAGGAACTCTACGCCCTTCCCCAAGATATGGGCATGATTCGTCTGACGTGTGCTTCTTTCAACCGGCCCAACGGCAAGCCGATCCACCGAACTGCCGAAGCATCGGACGAGGACGATTGGGGAATATCACCTAGGCCGGAAAATATCGTCGAACTTGATGAGTATCAAACCGTTGCCGTCCGTCTTTCCAACGGCCTGCGTTCCCTTCCGCCGATTCCCGAAGATGAAATCGGCCCAATGACTCGTCTGATCTTCGACCGGGCCCGGAAGAGAGATATTTTCTCTTTTGATAAGGAACCGCAAACCGAGATTCCGAAAACCGACCGCGATTTTACGCAACCTGCGAGTGCCGACCCCCAGTTTCAAAGGGCGGTGGAAATTCTCACGAGCCAAGAAGAAGCATAAGCCGGGAAAACGGAGTTCCCTAGCTCTTTTCAGAAAGCGTTGTTGCAAAACCGAAACGGAACTATTTTCCGTCGCCGGGTGCGGTAAATCGGTAGATGTTCCCCTCGGCGTCGGTCGATTCGACCGTTCCCGGATTTTCCCCGTTGCCGCCGAAAAAGATCGTTTCCTCGTTTCTGCTTTTCGGAGCGGAATCGGTTTGCCTGTTAAGACGTGGAAGAACGAAAAATGCGATTATTAAGATAAGGATTGGGTAGATCCAGGTCCGTGGACTTAGAAGATGCTGTAGGATCACTTTGCCGAGCGAGGGATCTTCGAGCGAGTTTTCGGGTTTGATGCCGTTCATTGTCGTAACCTCTTATGCATGCTTTTCCAACCAGCGGAGTATGTCGTTCCAGACGGCTTGCGCGCCGTCTTCGTGGAGTAGGTCGTGTCCGAAATCGGGAAAGAGTTTTATGGTTTTGTCTTCTGCGGCAAGGTTTCGGAAGAACTCCTCGGCTCCCGAGGGGGAAACGATCATATCGGAGAGCCCCTGGCAGATTAGAATCGGCGAGGTGATCTTCGGAGCGCATTTTTGGTTGACCTTCAGGGCTTTAACATTTTCCGCCCCGAAGCGTACCGTCATCCGTTCTCGACAGACATAGGGGTCTTGCCGAAATTCTTCGCGTGCCTTTTCGGATTTTGCCAGTCTACCGGCACCCGGTTTTAGAACTCGCAGACGGGGAACCAGGAGATTGAAAAAGGGGACGAAGAAACGCAGCGCAGGGTAAAGGTGCGGGGTTGTCTTAATTCCCGCCGCAATCAGGATCGTTCCGGCAAAATTCGGAATTTCGCTCTGTAAGCCGACGGCCGAGCGTATCGCAACGCCGCCGCCCATACTCATCCCGGAGATGAAAATTGGCAGGTCGGGGAACTGAACCGCCCCCGCCCGTACAAAAGCGCAGAAGTCGTCGATCAAATCGGTGTACCGGCGCATCCAGAGACGGGGACCGTCGGAGCGGCCATGCCCTCGTTGATCGATGGCGTAGACGTAAAAGCCGTGCGCAGCAAGAAATCGACCCCACTCTTCATAGCGGCCGCTGTGTTCGACCATTCCGTGAACGAAGAAGAGGATCCCACGCGGGGGAACTTCACTATACCACTGGTGAACGAAGAGCGAGAGATTCTCGGCAACGGTAAAACGGTTTTCTTTGACAAAGGAAAGAGTTTTCGACGAAACCGTCTCGTCCATATTAACCTCCTTTTAACCTGCTTCATCTCCCTGCATAAGATCGGGAGAATCACATTCGGCCTCTTCCTCTTTATCTTTTGCGTTCCAGTCGTTCAGGGCCTCGATGATTTTTTGGTCGAGCTCATCGATTTTTTCGAGGAGTTTCTGGTGGTCTCTTTCCAGTTTTTCAAAAAGCGATCCTCTTGCCATAGCTGTACCAGTAGTCTCTTAGTTCTTTTAACAATCGAAATCGGGAAGATAAATTGCTACCGATCTCCCCCACTAGAATCGGCATGAATCTATCCCGCCTAAGAGCGATTGCACCTTCGAGCGCTATAAACCTTAGTATCTGAAAAATCGTGCATTTCATCAAAAAATTCCCTTTTTGGAGCTCTTCCCCCATATAGACAAAATATTTTTCTCGGGTATGATGTCGCTAGGAGTATATTCAAAGAAAGACGTTCTTACCTAACAACTAAGAAAGGTGGTCGGTTTTGGCCGTTAAGTTAACCCTTCGTGAGAAAGAAACCATTCAAGATGCCGTTCGTCGTTTCCGCAAGCTTGTGGAACGAAGTGGGATCAAAAAAGAGATGCGTCGTCGTGAAAACTACGAGAAGCCGAGCGAAATCAAGCGTCGTGCGCGTCTTCGTGCTGCCCGTCGTGCTTACCGCGCCGCAAAGATGGCGGACCACTGATTTTTGAGGTAGAAGCGGTTTACCGAGCATGCCGTTTTCTAACAACGGTGTGCGTTCGTTCTTTGCTTGGTGGTTAAGGTGTTCCTTAACCATTTTTTGTTCCTGCTCTCAAACGTTGCCGACGAGGATTCCTATTCGGAGACAAGATCAGATCACGCTCGGCATCCTGTGTGGGGTTGCCCTGGTTGCTGTAGTTGTTCCTCTTCTGAACTGGCGATCCCTTCCGAAAGAAAGCGCGGTCTTTCCCGACTATGCCTTCTTTCCGACGAGATTCGAGCGTGCCGCCGTGCGGCAGGCGCAAAATGACGGTACCTACCGGGTTCCCCTTCGGTTTGAAACCGACTACGAGTATCTTGTCGACCTTAATACTGCCGGGGAGGAAGAGCTTTGTGCCCTTCCCGGAATCGGGCCGGTTCTTGCTCGGCGGATTCTCGACTATCGTGCCGAATCGGGCGGATTTTATTCCCCGGAGGACCTAATGAAAGTCAAGGGAATCGGAGAAAAGAAATTTGCCAAAGTCAAGGTGCATCTCAAAGATTTCCGACGAGTCCGAGCGGTCGGGGATTGAAGTTCCTGTTTAATGGCGACATAATAGCTCCGGAAGCCGCTCCCAATCAAAATCGAGCTTTTTCCCTTCTTCGTTACCTGACAGAGCCGGAAGGGGGCCATCGAGGGTTTTGGTTTGATGCCCATAGGGGTGACCCGGCAAACAATTGATCGCAGAAATACGGCAGGAAATGCCGCAGGTCGCCGTTACGGGCGTCGGAACGAATTTAGCAGTTACCACCGTCATGCTGAAAACCCTGTTATCGCGGCCTGTCGAAAAACGGACTTAATCATCGGGCCAATCGGAATTGGCCCAGCCGACTCAATGTTCGGTGAAATCACTCCAAAATGGCCCGGGCGGCCGCTCGGGCCGCGGCAAAAAAATTCATTCCGTTCGGTAACTGCGACAACCATATCGCGGGCATCAATGATTGGAATATGGGGAAACTGATAGAAGATGCGCTTTCTCATCTCACCGGAAGCGTGACAGAAAGTTGAATCGATATTATAATGGCTCTACCGTCGGAAAACGACGGGCGGGGTGCCGAAGCACAACCGCGCCGGATTTGTTTGTTGTTTGTGTACGATACGTGTATTGAAGGCATATCGCTCCGCAGAGGCGGAGAGAGGTTCGTTTTTTACCAGGAGGTATGAGATTATGGCATGCTTTGTCGTCCCCGCAGCCGAGGCTGTACTTGTCATGGCACTCGGAAAAAAAGTCGGCAACCAAGAAGAACGGAAAGAAATCCCCGACGGTGATACCCAATCCCCATCGGCAAAAATCCCGTTTGCCCGCAAACTCAAATGGCTTTCCCATATGCTATGGGGAGGAACCGCGCTATTGGCTTTTGAGCATTTCTGGCACGGCGAGATTGTCCCGTGGTTTCCCTTCTTAACCGCAATGTCCGATCCGGTTGACAGGGTCGAGATGTTCCATGAAATGGCAACGGTCGGTATTACGATGGCACTGGCGGTCACGGCTGTGTGGGGGTGTATGTGCATCGCGGCAGACTCCATTGTCAAGCGCCGGGTTCCGAACGAGACGCAAAGTCCGAGCCTGTAAATAAAGGAGCTGCCCAATGTGCTTGCTGATAACGATTTTTGCTGCGGTTACGGTAACCGTCAAGTGGTACAATCGTAACGACGAAAATATGAAACTCGGAATCCTTTGTTTCCTTTTCTGGGGTGCGTCGATTATGTGGTTCGTCGATGCCATCTTTGAATATGCGGCTTCACCGGAGAATTTCTTCTCTCCCACCCCCGGAGAGATGTTAAACGATGCGTATCTCGGGCTTTCTGTGGTTGCTCTCGGTCTGGTCATCTGGCTTGTATGCCTCTTGATTGCCGATCCGAAAGGTTCTGTCGCTGCTGCCTTAAAAAAACAGAAAGATTGAACGTGCCATCTGACGCCGGCTTTGACCTCTTCCGGTATTTTGTTTTGCGTCGCTCCCTCCAAAAACCCGAAACCCGACTTGGAGGAAGCGACGCAAACACTCTTTATCCTTTTGGGTCTCTCACTTTTGGTAAAACAAATATAGTGAAATAGAAATACTCTCGTGTAATTTTCATATGAGGCGATGTGGCAAACAGTGGCATCTTCGGGGAAATCATTCTCCGAGACATAGCAGACAGTTCGGTCGCGGAGCGAGTCGCTTTTGAAACCACATACGAAAGCGCAACAATATTTTGGAGTTGCGACTTCCGAGAGTTACCAATGTCAGACGGATAGATCGAGATAAGAAAATGATCTATCCGATGGACGAAAATACGATACTCCCGAACATACTTTGGAGGATTATGGGATTGAACCTTCCTGAAACTTGAAGAGGAGCTGCTGTCGGGGGCATATGATGCCGAAAGGGGGTGCCGTCTGCGATCTCGGTGTCGGACAGGACTCGCAGTTTTTGCTTGCAAAGGAGTACGGTTTTGGGGTGTACACGGTAGAACTTTTGGAGCGATCCCGAGGAAAACCGCGATTGTTGAGGTGATGGGGATGGATGAGGAACAGGTCGTACCGGTGAAAGCGGATGCGACCGCTCTTCCGTTCAAAAAGGTGTTTTTAATACGGTGGTTACCACGGACTCCTACCAACTGTTTCGTGCGAGATCCCGAAACACCTTGACGGAAACTCCCTGCCGTTCGTTAAAATTGGCGTGTATATCTTCTGCTTCGATTTCCGGAATGGCAAAGGATCGTCATCACCGTTTTCCGCAGGAGTTTCTGCTTTCCTGGACGTGGAATCGGCTTGAATAGATGAACGCACGACGCGAAAATCGGAACGATACGGTTTGCCGATGCAAGGGAGCGGAGGTTATCTTGGTGACCGAACCGATTGTCCGAGGCCGGAGCGTGGGTATATGCCGTCGGAGAGAGTCGGGCAATCGAGGCAGGGGCCGGAAAATTCCTGAACTCCACCAAGATCATCCTAAAAAACGCCGAACACTCGTTGACGAAAGTCGGCACGGCATTCTTCGTGTTTTTGGGCGTTTTTGACCACTCGTGGAAGGGAGTGAAAATTTTCCGGAACGAAGAACCGCTTCCGAAAAGATAATCCTCGGAACCGTTCACGGTGTCAGGTGCCGGCGGAGTCGCTTTGGCTTATCAGTGAAGACCCTTTGGGGGGATCCGTCCGCACGGAGAATCGCGTCCCTTGCCACTCTGTTTTGCATCCGGGCAGTCGTCTTTCCGTTCTACACAAAAAGGTTGTTGCGCGATTTGGACTTATGTTCTCTTTTGACTTCTGTTATAATGCCGCGTCGATCGGCGTATCATCTGGCGGTTTTTCTGCCGTTACCGAAGAAGAGCCCCTTTTCCCTGCCGCGCTTACTGCGGTCTCAAATGTCATCGGGGTAAAAGTCATGAAAACATTGGGATGGCTCCTTTTATTCCTGGGAGGATTTATGTTCAACGCGACGGGCGGTTCGGCCGTCGAGACACTGAGAGATTTTTTGGCGGAATACCGGCACGATTATCATAAACTCTTTTGCGATGTTTCTTATTCGTGGTGGGACGCGATGACGATCGGCACCGACGAGACGTTCGAAAGGTATACTCAGGCGACCATTGCGATGAGCGCCTATCATTCCTCTCAGGAAAGGTATGAAACGTTCCGGCGTCTTTTGGCCGAAGCCGAGAGCGCCGGAGAGCTCTCGCCTCTTCTCAAACGCGAAACCGACGTGGTCGATAACACGTTTCGTCAGTCGCAGTTTCCGCGGGAAGTCATGGAAAGAATGGCGAAACTTTCCGGAGAAATCGAACAGGCTTTCCAAAATCAGCGTGGTCTCTTGGATGGCAAAGAGTATACCAACAATGAGCTCCTCGAAATGCTCGAAAAGGAGATCGATTCGCAAAAACGCCAAGAGATTTGGGAAGCGCTCAAACAGGTCGGGGAAATCGTGGCCGACCGAATCGTCGAGCTGGCCAAAATCCGTAACGAGGCGGCCCGCTTGCTCGGTTTTAATAATTACTGGGAGATGAGCGTATCGCACCAGGATTTCGAACCGGCTGGGTTGATCGCGATCTTTGACGAACTCGAAAAGGAGACCGCCCCGATTTTCGAACAGATCAAAGGGGAACTCGACGAAGAACTGAAAGCGAAATTCGGCGTTACCGAGATTATGCCCTGGCATTACGATAATCCCTTCTTCCAGCAGGCACCCCCTTCGACCGAAATCGACAAGAACATCTTCTTTAAAGGGAAAACGGCCGAGGATATCAACCAAATCGCGATCCGCTACTACGACGCACTCGGTTTGGAAACGCGTGGTATCCTTTCGAGGAGTGATCTTTTCGATCGGGAAGGGAAGTCGCAACACGCGTTCAGTAACAACATGAACTTGGATGGTGATGTCCGCGTCTTGTGCAATCTCAAACCGACCGCTAATTGGATGTGTACTCATTTGCATGAACTCGGACATTCGGTTTATGAAATTTATGTCGATCCGACTCTCCCCTGCGACCTGCGCACCGCATGTCATATCTTCACGACCGAGGGGATTGCGATGATGTTCGAGAAGGTTACCGATTTCCCCGCGTGGCTGACGGAATTCGCAGGCGTTGACCCCGAAACGGCCGCCCGTTCCGAAGAAGCGCTTCGTAAACAACGGGTTCGCGAACAGCTCCTTTTTTGTCGCTGGACGATTGTAATGTTTCATTTCGAACGGGCGCTCTATGAAGATCCCGACCAAGATCTGCGCACCCTCTGGTGGGATACCGTCGAAAAGTATCAGCTGATGAAGCGCCCCCCGGAACGGCACAAGGCCGATTGGGCTTCGAAACCCCACTTTGTGATTGCCCCGGTTTACTATCATAACTATATGCTCGGCGAGCTTTTCGGCGCTCAGCTTCGTCGTTCGATTCCCTTTGACGCCGAGCATTTTGCGTCGAAAGAGATCGGCGCCCGGTTGATCGAAACGATCTTTAAGCCCGGAATGAGATATCACTGGAACGACTTCGTGAAAGAGGCAACGGGAGAACCCCTTTCGCCGAAGGCTTTTGTCGATGAACTGAAAAAGTCACGGAAGGAAACAGGGAATGGAAAATAGGACGGAAATCAATCCGAGAGATCGGCAGTTTCTTGGGCATCCGATCGGACTGTGGGTCCTGTTCACCACCGAAATGTGGGAACGCTTCTGTTATTACGGAATGCGTGCCTTTCTCGTTCTCTATCTGACTTCGACGCTTACTTCGGTGAATCCCGGTTTCGGGTGGACCGAGAAGGATGCCTATAACCTCTATGGTTGGTTTACCGGTTTGGTCTATTTCTTCCCTCTCTTCGGTGGCTTGATTGCCGACCGTTTTATCGGGCAGCATCGGAGCGTTCTCTTCGGCGGGATCCTAATTGCTCTCGGGGAACTCTCGCTCTGGGGCACCGAAATGTTTCGCTGTCATGCCGAGGCGGCCATCACGCTTGGAGAGGAACCGGGCGCATTTCTTATGTTCTTCACCGGTCTGGCGCTGATCACCATCGGAACCGGTTTCTTTAAGCCGTGTATCTCGGTTATGGTCGGCCAGCTGTACGCCCCCGAAGACAAACGGCGTGACGCCGCCTTTACCTACTTCTATATGGGGATCAACCTCGGTGCGTTTCTGGCACCATTTGTGGCCGGAACCGCCGCCGAAAAGTTCGGCTGGCATTGGGGGTTCGGCGTTGCTGCGGTCGGAATGATCTTCGGGCTTTGCACCTACTCCTTTTTCCGTCCGAAATATTTGAGCCATATCGGATTGACCGTTCGCGAGAAAGGTTCGGAAAACTCCGTTGCCGCGCCGACTCTTGCGGCGGCGCCCCTTTCGCGTAAAGAGATCGACCGCATCGCGGTGATCCTGATCCTTTCGGTCTTCTGTATCGCCTTCTGGTCGGTTTTCGAACAGGCCGGTTCGACACTGACCACCTTTGCCAAGAAAGAGACAAACCGTACGGTTTCCGCTTCCCTGGTTCGGTCTCTTTCCGGGGCATTCCTGCCGAACGAAGATGAATACGATGCCGAGAAGGCGATCGAAGAGACGAAGCTGAACATATTTGATGCCTCGAATGCGTTCGATACGGTCAACCATGAGCTGAGAGAGTCGTTTTCCGAGCTGCTCGAAGAAGGAACCGCCGATTTTGATTTTGCGCAAGCCTCGGACGTGTTCACCGCGGCGATTCACGCTACCGCCAAATCAAGGCGCGAGTCGATCGACGCACTCGACAAAGCGAACACGGCTCGCCGAAAGCTCGGACTCGAACCGCTTGAGATCAAACTTCTCCCGATGTCGGATCTTTTGGCCCAGGCTAAGAACGACCGAGAACGTATCGAGCGTCGTGTGCGGGAAGAAGGACGGAGCGAAAATGATATTCTGAAAGAAGAGAACGTCGAGCAGGAAAAGGCACGGATGACCGAACTCGATCCGGCCAAAGAGGTTTGGACTTTTCCCTCGACCTGGTATCAGTCGGTCAATCCGCTCTGTATCATTGTTCTGGGACCGATTTTTGCCGGGCTCTGGTCGTTTCTCGGCAGGCGGAACCTTGAGCCTTCGACCCCGGTGAAGTTCGGGATCGGGCTGATGGTGCTCTCGATTGCCTTCCTTTTCATGATCGGCGGAGCGATCCATGCCGAAGAGACGGTCGGAAACGCATCGCCCTACTGGCTTCTGGCGACCTATGTCTTCTGTACCCTCGGGGAACTCTGTCTTTCGCCGGTTGGTCTTTCGATGGTGACCAGGCTTTCTCCTCCCCGGTACGCCTCGTTCCTGATGGGGGTTTGGTTCCTTTCGAGCGCTGTTGCGGGGTATCTTTCCGGGACCCTCGCCTCTTTCCTCGGTGCGGGAGACACACTCCAGTTCTGCTTTAAGAGGGGGCTTGCCGACTACTTCTTGATCATGGCGATCATTCCCTGCGTCGGCGGGATCATTATGTTCATCATTTCGCCGGTTCTCCGAAAGATGATGCATGAGGATTGATCTTGAATTCAACCCGCGGAAAGAGTAAAAGTGATCACCAAGTTTTAATTTCCGAAACCGCGCAGACTCTGCCGAAAAGCGGACGATTTACCGAATATGAAATCCGGATCGCAACATTTCCGAGCCAATGTCGTCTCGGCGGTTCTGTTCCTCTTTTCCGTTTTCCTTCTGACGGCGGAAACTGGGTGTAACGGAGTGCGCCGTCGTCTGACGATTCGGACCGATCCGCCCGGTGCTACCGTCTGGATCAACGATCAAGAGATCGGTCGAACCCCGATTTCTCACAACGTGGTCTATTCCGGCACCTATAAAATCCGTCTGGCAATGGAAGGGAAAAAGACCAAGACGGTCATGTACACTTTAAAGACCCCTTGGTATCTCTGGCCGGGCGTCGACTTCATTTCCGAAAATCTTGTTCCGGGCGAGATCCGTGATCAGCAAATATGCAACGAGCGGATGGAACCCGACCTGGTGGCCGCTCCCGAAGAACTGTTCGAAAATGCCGCTCAAATGCGTCAGGAAGCGCATGCGCAGTCCGACCTGGCCCGTTATCAGCATTCGCCTCGTCAGACTTCCCACTCTTCCAACACCGAACACCTTTCCGAATCGGGTTGGGTCAAGCAAGATTGATTCTTCTCCGAAAAAATTTAGAATAGAACTCCGGATTCGCGCGGTTACTTGTTTTCGAAGAGTATTCCGTGCAAGATGAAGAAAAATGTCGGCCAGATATGGAAACAACACGGGTTGGAACGATCTTAAAAAAGAATTTCTTTATCGAACGTGATACGGTTTCTCCCCCCTTGGCAGGACTGTACGAAAGGCTTGTGGCGCTCTCATCTTCTCCTTCTAAAACGGTCGAGCTCCTTTCGGAAGAGATCCGTTATTTTGACCGGGCCTATTTTGCCGAATATCAGCCCGAAATTCCCGATCACGATTACGATCGTCTCATGAAGACGCTAAGAGCCCTGGAGCGCGCATTTCCCGAGACGCGTCGTCCCGACAGTCCGACCGCCCGCGTCGGTGAAAAGCTCTCCGGAGACCGAGAGGTGGTTGTACATGGCGTTCCGATGCTTTCGATTGAAAACACTTACAGCGAGTCAGAACTCTTCGATTACGGTGCCCGGATTGCGAAACTCCTTCCCGAAGAGAAGATTGCCTGGGTCGATGAACTGAAGATCGATGGAGTTGCCGCTTCCATTCTTTACGAAAACGGCATCCTGACACGCGGTGTCACACGGGGCGACGGTGTCCGGGGAGACGACATCACAGCCAATATCAAAACCATTCGCGACGTTCCCCTGCGTCTGATCGGCAAAGCGCCGGAACTTCTCGAAGTTCGCGGCGAAATCTATATGCCGAACTCGGAGTTGATTCGGCAGAACGTGATACAGGCCGAAAAGGGAGAAAAGCCGTTTGCCAATACCCGGAATCTTACCGCCGGAAGCATCAAGCAAGAGGACCCGGCGATCTGTGCTTCCCGCGGTTTGCGTTTCTTTGCCCATTCGGTGGGAAGTGCCGAAGGATTGGGGGTCGGCACTCATTTTGAGTTTATGGAAAAGCTTCGCGTCTTCGGATTCGCAACCTCTCCGATGATGAAGCGACTCGCGGATTTCAGGTCCGCCGTCGCCTATGCGCGGGAGATGATCGAGCGGCTCCACGAACTTGATTTCGAGACTGACGGAATCGTCCTGAAAGTCGATGATTTCGATCAGCGCACCAGGATTGGTTCCACCTCGAAATTTCCCCGTTGGGTGATCGCCTACAAATTCGAGAAATACGAAGCGGAGACCACTGTGCGCGAAATACGTGTTCAGGTTGGTAAAACGGGAAAAGTTACGCCGGTAGCGGAACTTGAACCGGTCAAAATTGCCGGTAGTGTCGTCGCGCGCGCTTCACTGCACAACGCCGATGAGATTGCCCGCAAAGACATACGCGTCGGCGACCGAGTCGTGGTTGAAAAGGCCGGCAAGATTATCCCCCACGTGGTCCGTTGCAAGCCTGAATTCCGTGACGCTTCGAGCGTTCCCTATCAGTTCCCTCTCGAATGCCCGGCCTGCGGGACGGCCCTTGTGAAAGAAGAAGGGGGGATCCTGATCCGATGCCCCAACCCGACATGCCCGGCCCAGCTCCGGCGACGGGTTGAGTTTTTCGCTTCGAAAGAGGCGATGAACATCGACGGGCTTGGCGAAAAGGTCGTCGCGCTTCTGATAGACTCGGGCTTGGTTGAGTCGCTTGTCGACCTGTATCGGCTTAAAGTCTCCGACATCGGCTCACTGGAGCGAATGGGGAGAAAGTCGGCGGAAAATTTGATCGAAGCCATCACCAAGAGCAAAAAGGCCGGCCCGGCACGTCTCTTAAACGCTCTGGGGATCCGTAACGTCGGAGAGCAGACCGCGCGCACGCTGATCGCTCAGTATCGGTCGATCGAAAACCTGGCGACCGTCTCGCGGGAAGAGCTGAGCAAAATTCCCGACATTGGCGAGATCATTGCCGGGAATATTACCGACTTCTTCGATGATCCCGAGAATCGCGCGGTCATCGACGAGCTGCGCAAGCTTGGTGTCGAGACGGCGCTTCCCGGAGGAGAAGCCGCCGCACCGGCAGAGAATCTTCCCCTGTCGGGGAAAACCGTGGTCGTTACGGGAACGTTGACCCGCTTTGACCGTTCCGAAATTGAAGAACTCATCCGCAAGAGCGGCGGGAAACCCTCGAAGTCGGTTTCCAGGAAGACTAACTACGTGCTCGCCGGAACCGCGGCGGGCAGGAAGTATACCGACGCAAAGGCGTTGGGAATTCCCGTCATTACCGAAGAAGAATTTCTCAATCTGATTGGCGGTTCCTCGGAATCCGAAACGGAAGAACTGAAACCCGGAAAGTTGTTTTAGTCTGTCTTTTCAGGGGAGGGAGACGAAGAGGAACGACTACCTGGTCAAGGCCCGAATTGGGTCTCATTCCTCCGCGACAAAGATCCGACAACCGCGTGGCCTGCCGGAATTGTGAAGGGGTCTACCCGCAACATATCAAAATTTCCGAAGAGTTCGCTCGGTTTAAACCGAATCCTTCCTGATTTTTTCCGTGAAAAGCGTTGTTTTGCCTTTCGGACGTTATGTTGCTCGGGGGGAAAATCAGTTTTTCGGTTTGAGAATGTAGCCGCGACAGTTCATGATTGCGAGCAGATTTTCCGCCTCGTCGAAGACTCGCGCTCTACAGACCGAGAAACTACGGCTTCGATCGACTTCTTCGGCCTCAGCGAAAATTTTGCCGGTTCGGATCGAGCGAATGAACGAGATCGAGGACTCGACCCCGACGACCGTCTCGTCGCAATAGTTTGACGCTGCAGCGAAGGCGTAATCGGCGAGCGAATAGATTACCCCACCCTGAACGATCCCGACTCCGTTTAAATGGTTTTCCCGCAAAACGAGTGAGACACGGGCGAAACCTTTTGCGACGTCATCGATTTTGATTCCGACCAAGTCGCAGATGAACTTGTCGTTCGACACCACCTCGATCTGTTTGGCTCTATCGTATTCGGGCATTCTTCCCCTTTGGCGGACCCTTTCGAGTTGAAGGGAAGCGACCGAATGAACGTCTTTTTCCCTTTTGTGTTCCGGCTTTATTGAAGTATACCACCAAAAGAGATCGGAGAAAAGTCCCGTGACCCGGTGCGAGGCATCTTATCCTCCCACACGACGGTGAATTTTTGTCGTCCGACACCTTGCGGATCAAAGGTTTTGTGGGAAAATGGGGAGGGGTGAATTGTCGTCGTTTTTCAGCACTTAAGAATCAAACCGCAATGATCGAGAAAAGAAAGTTTTCCAATAAACGTCGCGAGATCGCCGGTATATCGGCAGCAGCATTGGCCAAAGAGTTCGGAACTCCCCTTTATGTTTATGAAGCAGCCAAAATCCGGCAGCGGCTGGCTGATCTGTCGATGTTTGATACGGTTCGTTACGCGCAGAAGGCCTGCTCGAACATGGCGATCTTAAAGCTTATCCGCGATTCGGGCGCGATGGTAGACGCGGTCAGCGCGATGGAGATCCACCGTGCAGTTGCCGCGGGGTGGCCGGTTCGCCCCAAAAAGCCGGGGGATCCCGACCCGATCGTCTACACGGCCGATATCTTCGACCGCGACGCGCTCGATTTGATCGCCGACGTTTACCCGGTTCATGTCAACTGCGGGTCGATGGATATGATCTGGCAGTTGGGGGAACGTGCTCCCGGGCGCGAAATTACTCTACGTCTCAATCCCGGGTTCGGCCATGGGCATAGCCAAAAGACGAACACAGGGGGAGATCAGTCGAAACACGGAATTTGGCACGAAGACCTCATGCGTGCGATTGAACTTGCCTCGCATTTCGATCTGAATGTTAAAGGGCTTCATATGCATATCGGTTCGGGCACCGATCTGGAGCATCTTGCTTCGGTCTGCGAGGCGATGGATCGTGCCGGACTGGCTGCCGGTCCGCGGATCAGCGTGATCAGCTGCGGTGGCGGGCTTCCCGTTCCTTACGATGACGGCGAAGAATACGTTGATCTGGTGGCCTATCACCGTATTTGGCGTGAAAAGATTGATCTCCTGGCTAAGGTTTATCGCCATCCGATCCGCTTGGAAATCGAGCCGGGGCGCTTTATTGTCGGCGAGAGCGGATATCTGATCAGCGAAATACGCTCGGTCAAAAAACAGGGTGAGAACCTTTTCTACCTGGTCGATGCCGGGTTTAACAACCTGGTCCGTCCCGCGATGTACGGTTCCTATCACCCCATCTCGGTGGTTGACGCCTCGGCCGAGGCGCGCCTGAACGATGTGATTGTCGGCGGTCCCCTTTGCGAGTCGGGTGATATCTTCACTCAGAAAGAGGGGGGGTATGTCGAAAAACGTTCTCTGCCGGAGGCCGAAGTCGGCGATTACCTTGTCTTTGAGGTGGCGGGTGCCTATGGCTTCATGATGGGGTCGAATTACAATTCCAAACCGTTTGCGGCGGAAGTTCTTATTGAGGACGGTGTGCCGCGCCTTATCAGAAAGCGTCAGACATTCGAAAACCTGACCGCAAATGAGGTTTATTAATGCTCGTTCGGCTAAAGACCTTTTCGCTCCGCGGAATCGAGGCGATTCCGGTTGATGTCGAGGTCGATGTCTCCAATCGCGGGAAAGACGGCATAACGATTGTCGGCCTTCCCGAGATGGTTGTCAAAGAGAGTACGCACCGAGTGTCGCGTGCCATCGAAAATTCCGGATATACCGTTCCCTCGCACAGCATTCTGGTGAACCTGGCCCCGGCCGATGTTCCGAAGCAGGCGGCTTCGTTTGATGTGCCGATTGCTCTGGGGATGATCGCTGCCGGCGGTGAGTTCGATTCCGACTGCTTTAAGACTTGTGCCATTGTCGGAGAACTTGCCCTCGACGGTTCGGTACGCGGGTGCAAAGGTGTGCTGGCCATGGCGATGGCCGCTGCCAAACGAAAGATGCTTGCCTTACTGGTTCCATCGGTCAACGCGCGGGAAGCTTCGGTGGTTGACGGGGTCGAAGTCGTTCCCTATTCTCACCTGGCCGAGGCGATCGGTTATCTTTCCGGCGAACTGGAGATGCAGCCGATCGGACACCTACGGGAAGATGAGTTTACCGAATTGACACAGTACGACGTCGATTTTGCCGATGTTCGCGGTCAGGATTCCGCCAAACGGGCTCTGACGATCGCCGCGGCGGGTGGGCACAACGTCCTGATGATCGGCCCCCCGGGAACCGGCAAGACGATGCTCGCCAAACGATTCCCCACAATCCTGCCCCCCTTCACGTTGAGCGAGTCGCTCGAGACAACCCGTATCTACTCGGCGCTTGGACTCCTGAAGCCGAACTTGCCGTTGATCGGTACTCGCCCTTTCCGCGAACCGCACCATACGATCAGCGTTCAGGGGTTGGTCGGCGGCGGAAGCCACCCGGTTCCGGGCGAGATCAGTCTTGCGCATTACGGGGTTCTGTTCCTCGATGAACTGCCCGAATTCAGTCGGCGTACCCTCGAGGTGCTTCGTCAGCCGCTCGAAGACGGTAAAGTCACCATCGCCCGTGCCAATCATGTCGAAACATTCCCCTCCGACTTCATTCTGATTGCCGCGATGAATCCCTGTCCCTGCGGGTATCGGAATGACACGCGTCGTGTCTGTCGATGTTCTCCACCGCAGGTCGAGCGTTATATGGCCAAGATCAGCGGTCCCTTGCTCGACAGAATCGATATTCATATCGAAGTGCCCCCGGTCGATTATAAAGAACTTTCGTCGCGGGAACCGGGGCGTTCAAGTGCTTCGATCCTCGAAGAGGTTCTTGCCGCTCGGGCGATACAGAATGAGCGATTTGCCCGCAGCAGGGCACGTTTCAATGCCGATATGACGCACCGCCAAATCGTAACTTACTGCCGTCTCGATGCCAAGGGGGAAAAGATTCTCGAAAACGCGATGACCGATCTCGGTCTTTCTGCCCGGGCGCACGATAAAATCCTACGCATTGCCCGGACGATTGCCGACCTGGAAGGCGTTGAACAGATCGCTCCCGACCATTTGTACGAATCGGTCTGTTACCGAGCGCTTGACAGGAAACTCTGGAGTTAAGCGCCTTTTCGACCGGTACGAGGTGATAGATTTCCTTTTGCGGAGATTGTAATACAAAGACCATTAGCAAGGAAGAATAAAAAGCCATGGATCCAAATGATTTTTCTTTTTCTCAATCGGAATCGCGGGAGTTGCCCCGTCCTCCGTTCCCCGGTGATGAGATTCCTTTCCGGCGGACATCTTCCTGTGCCCCTCCCGCCCAACGCCGAGAAACAACAACAGCCCGTGGAGTTATGGGGAAAGGCTGTGCCCGAATTGCCGGCGCCTTGTTGATGTCCCTGGGGCTTTTCTTCGTCGTCTTGTTGGTCGGAGTTTTTGCCTTGATGAAAGGGTGTGCCCCGTCCGATAATCTGGCCGATCTGAGAAATAGGCCGACCGAAAAGCTTCTTTCCGGCACGGAGCTTTCGCCAGAAAAGATTGTCATCCTGCCGATCGAAGGGCCGATCACCGAAGACGAGTTCGGCTTTGTCCGCAACGCCATTCAGACTGCCTATGAAGATCTTCGCCTTTCGGGACTGATCCTTCGGGTCAATTCTCCCGGCGGAACGATTGCCGGAAGCGATTATTACTACAAGCTCTTGCGTGATCTGAAAAAGGAACGGAATGTTCCCGTCTATGTCAGTATGGGGGGAATGGCCGCCAGCGGCGGGTATTACGTTTCGATGGTAGGGGATAAAATCTTTGCCGAACGCTCGTGTGTTACAGGGGCGATCGGTGTGATCGCCATGTTGATTGATGCCTCGTCGCTTTGTGAAAGGATCGGTGTCCGGAGTAACTACATTGTCAGTGGCAAAAACAAGGGGATGGGCGATATAACCCGTCCGATGTCCGAGGAAGAACGTGCGATCTGGCAGGGGCTGATCGACGAGTCGTACGAACAATTCCTTGCGGTGATTCGCGAAGGACGTCCGGCATTCACGACGAACAGGCCGAAGGAAGACGGGGAAGAAACCGCCCGGAGCGAGGAGAAAACCGAGGAGGGCGACACCGCCGAATCGGGCGAACCTCCTGCCGATGATCCGCTTCGAGCTCTTGCCGACGGACGTGTCTACTCTGCCTCAGAGGCAAAAGCCCTCGGTCTGATCGACGAAATCGGTTTCTTGCAAGACGCGGTCGAAGCAATGATCAAGGACGAACTGAAGGTTCCGGAAAAAGATGTACAAGTCGTCCGCTACAAGAAGCCGGAAAGTATCCTGACGATGTTCGGAGCCGGTTCCGAAGGGAAAACAGCGGCCGAACACGCGGTCTCGGTTATCGAGACGATCTCGGTTCCGACCCTCTACTACATTGTTCCGGGAACACTCCCAATACTTTGAACAAAAAGGAGGCCACCAATGCTGCTCTATCTGATTTGTTTCGGTTTGCCGATGCTCTTGGCGATTTACGCGCAGGGGGTTGTCAAGAGCCGGTATGCCGAGGCGAGAAAAATTCCTGCGACATATATGAAACGTGACGGTACCACGGGATCAATTACCGGGGCCGAGGCAGCCCGCATCATTCTTGATTCGGCCGGACTTCAGCAGGTTCCGATTCAGATGATTGACCAGGGGGCACTGACCGACTACTACGATCCACGGAACAAAAGGATATGCCTGAGCGCCGACATTTACAATGGCACTTCGCTGGCCGATGTCGGGATTGCGGCACACGAGGCGGGTCATGCGATACAGGATGCCCAAAACTACTTCTTTTTAGGACTGACTCAAAAAGCGTTTCCGATCGCCAGGATTGGAAGTCAGCTTTCGTTCTACATTTTGGTGGCCGGCCTTGCAGCCAATATCATGGGACTGATCTGGATCGGTGTCGCGCTTTTCGGCGCCACTGCCGTTTATCAGATCATCAACCTTCCGGTTGAGTTCAATGCCAGCAGTCGTGCGAAGTCACACCTTGCCTCACTCGGCTTGGTTGACCAAAAAGGGATTGTCCATGTCCATAAGGTCCTTTCCGCCGCGGCGATGACGTATGTTGCAGCGATGCTTTCGGCGTTCTTCCAGTTCCTCTATTTCCTCATTCGAGTACTGGATCATCAGTGATTCCGCGTTCCAGAAGATAGCGAGCCGGAAACAAACAACCTTGACTGCTTGGTTCAATCCATGTATAATCCCCCTACTGATTTTCAGAGGGGGATTTAGGGGGCGGCCGCTCAGTCAAGGGGCGTCGAAACAGGCGTCCCTCAATTCGTTTCACCTATACAAAAAAGTCGATATTCTATGAAAAAATCCGTACAAGAAACCAACAGTCTTGAAAATTTTCTTGTTTCGGCCGGAAAATACCTCAAGGAAAATAAAGATAAGTGTCTTCAGGCACTCCTCCTGATTTTGATTGCGATCGCCGCGGTTATTTTTCTTCGCACCTATTTCTACGGCAGACCGCAAAAATTCCAGCAGGAATTTGATCAGGCCAGTGCGATTTCTTCGCGACAGGCCATGCTTACCGGGCTTCCCTCCCCCGTGCCCTACGACGCCCTGGCTTCCCGTTACACCCGAGGCAACCACGGTGCCGAGATCCGTATCAACGCAGCCGAAGCGGTTCTGAAAATCGGTCAGAACGAAGTTCAGCGGAAGGCGGCGGCCTCCAAGGCAGGCCGAGCCTTTGCCGAGGTGATTGCGATGAATCCGGAATCGACGTTCAACGACGCGATCAAGCGTTTTGAGAGTGTGGCTTCGGTCCATATGGCCACTGACCCTCTTTTGGCCGCCCGTGCCCTGTACGGGCTTGCCTCGTCTTGGGAGAATCTCGCTTCGGTGACGGCCGGTGACGATGAAGTGAATGTCAGGCTCGACACCGCCAAGGGAAGTTACCAGCAGATTATCGACCATTACAGCGAAACCCCCTTTGCCGAACAGGCCAAAGGGCGGGTTGTCGCACTGGACGAGCCGATGACGCGCGAATTCTATAAAAAGACCGCTGCCGACTACGTCGCGATGCCGGTTCCCGAAGAGATTGAGCCAGAGAGTTCGATCCTTTCCGAGAGCGGTGACGCTCTCGACCCGGATGCTGCCGTTCAGAGCGAAGACTTCACTCTCGAAGAGGGAACTGCCGAAGGGTTTGCCCCGGAATCCTCCGAACCCACAGCCGCCGAAGAGCCCGCCTCGGGATTCTCTGAACCCGCGGCTGCCGAAGAGCCCGTCTTGGAATTCTCTGAACCCGTAGCCGCCGAAGAGCCCGCCTCGGAATTCTCTGAACCCGTAGCCGCCGAAGAGCCCGCCTCGGAATTCTCTGAACCCGTAGCCGCCGAAGAGCCCGCCTCGGAATCCTTCGAACCCACAGCCGCCGGAGAACTCGTCCCCGATGCCCCCGCCGAAGAAGTGGTTCCGGCTGAGCCCGAGTGACCCGACACGTCTGTTGACTTGTTTTGCTCGAAGAAGATGGCCGCGTGGCCGAAAAGCCACGCGGCCGGCCATCTTCCGTTGGTTGACACGGAAACCGGAGAAACACTTCGTTCCGGCGGTCTTCTTCTAGTTTGCGCCGGGTGAATACGGGAGTATGATGATTGGACATTCCCGGCGGATCGTTCCGGTTTTTCCGGTTTTTATCAATACCGAAACCTTCCATCGTATCTCGTTTGAGTCGGTTTGAAACGAGTGCATCGCGCCGGCGGGGATCTTCAAAAAGAACTCTTCGCGGAACGTTTCTCCGGAAGGAATACGAAGGTCGTCTCGAGCGTAAAGGGGAATACGCAAAACTTCTTGTTTGTTGGTGAGAGTATCTGTCCCGTCTCGGAAACGGGCGATTTCATCGCAGACCAGGTCGATCGTGTAGGACTTTGCCACGAGGAATCCGTTCTGTCGGAGGGAAAGGCGGTAGGTTCTGTTCGGAAAGACCGGGTGGTTCGAGATTTCAAGAATGGTTGTCCCGGTGCGGAGTGTCCGGATCACGCGCCGCGAAAAAACGATGAGCGCCAGAATTCCAATTCCGCCGTAGGTCAGGCCGAACAGCATGGCGAGGATCAAGTCGAGACGGTCGGAACGAACCGAGAGGACGAAGGCAAACGTACCGACCGCGACCAGATTCCAGAGGAACGAGATGGCCAATCCCGCTAAATTCTGAATGATCGGCGAGAGGGTCATCGGCAAACGATATGCCAGGTCAATTCCGGGACTTTCGTTGATTTGGCGTGCAGCGGGTACCGTGGGATACCGCCGTCGGTTCTTTATCGGTTTGGCGAGCCATTCCCGCGAAAGACTCCGCCGTTTGGCGAGCCAAATCAGTACCGAAGCGCCGAGCACGGAAATCGAGACGGGAATCACCAGGAAGAGCCATCCCCATATTTCGAAGTGCCGTTTTAGGAGAACACGGGTCGGCTCTTCCGGCTGATAGTGACAGATGCAGACTGTCCCCGGTTCAAACTCCTGCGCGGCCTTGGTGGCTTCTTCGAGCGTGTAGGTGTACCCTTTCCCTTCGGTAAGGGTCGACTCATCATAGGCGCGACAAAGAAATGACTGTCCTGCGCGGTCCTCGAATCGGATCAGAATTTCGGGACGATATCCGACATGGCCGTTGCGGTCGACCCAGCTATGGACATAACGGTTTTCCACCACGCATCGCGCGCTGACGTAACGATGCGCTTCGCGCCATGTCGGGATTCCCCAGACGTAAAGGTGAATGACCGAAAAGAGAATTCCGAGCAGAAAGAGTGGACCCAAAATGCAAATTTCCGAGACTTTCCACCACTTGAAGATCAGCCTCGACTCTTTGACCGGCTTGCGGTTTTCCTTATCTTCGGCCTCTTTCTCTAAGGCTTCGCGAGACCATTTCGGATCGACGTTGACAACGGGATCCTTCGCTTTGGTTTCGGCCTGCTTTTTATAAGCTTCGCGAACCCATTTTAGGTCCGTGCCAAGTTTGCTTTGATTTACGGACTTATTCGATTCCGACACGGTTATTCCTGCTGAGCGGGCTGACTCGGTTTTGGCTTGTCGGTACGGTAAAACCCGAGTTTTTCCAGTGCTTTAAAGACTTCTTCGAGCGTCTTTTCGCCAAAATTCGGGATAGCCAGAAGATCGCTGCGGCGGCATTTAAGAAGGTCTTCGACCGTCGAGATCCCCTGTTCGTCGAGACAGTTGGTCGTGCGAACCGAGAGACCGATTTCTGCGGTACTCATTTGCAGTTTTTTTTGCCGTTCCTGAGCCTCAACGACCGCCGGATTCAGTTTAATTCTTGTTCCCATCTCATTTCCTCCATGCTCGAGAATTCACGAATGAAGGGGCCGAGCGCAGGCCCGGCGCCGCCAACAGTTCAATGCAACCACCAATCTACCTGATTTACGGCGTTTTGCAACAGTTATTCCGGTTTTTCGGGCAAAAAAAGCCCCGCTCATCGAAAGCGGGGCTCGAGAGAAGAATCCTGTCTCAGAAGTGAAGTATCACGTCGCCACCGAATGTCAGGCGGTTATCGTCGGTGAACTGATCGTAGATTCCTTTCACGAGTTGGTTGCCGTCAAGATCGGTCATCTGGATGTCGGAGTAGTCCCATCGGACTTCCGGCCGGACGGTGAGGAACCTGGTCGGGCGCCAGTTCAGACCGAGTGAGATGTCGAAGAGGTTTTCGCCCGTCCATTGATAGCCGAATTGTGTGAGATCGACCGAGGTTGGTGTTCCGCCCAACAGGCGGGTACGGCCGTCGTCGTAGAACCATTCGGCCCGAGCACCGAGTTCGAGGTTTGGTGCCATCGCAATATAGAGGTAGTTAACGACCGAATACCAGTAGCCGTCTTCACGGATGTTGTTACGGTAACGGTCGATCGAGTAGGCGCCGTCTTGGGCGACGCCGAGATTATGTTCCAAAACCCAGGAGACTTCCGGACAGAGGCGTTTCTCAACCACCAAACTGTAACTCGTTTGTCGTCCTTCAAAAGGCGTAAATTCACGGGTTTGGAGATCGCGGATGTTTCCGATAACGGCATCGCCGGTCGAGACAATCCAGGTGAGCGTATCGCCGGTTGCCCCTTCGAACGCGACCCCACCGACGACATCCCAGGTATTGTTGTCATCGTCGAAGACGTTCCACCCCTGGTGGGCGCCGCCGATGAGCGAAAAGAAGTTGTTAAAGCGGAGTTTTCCTATCGCTCCGGTGACCGTTTTTGGTTGGCCGTAGAGCATGGTGTATGAGTGAGTGTGGAAAAAATTGTTTGGCGAACAGATCGACTCGTAACCGAGCGGCGAGTAGAAATGTCCTATTTTGGCGGTCAGACCGGAAAGGATCGGCGCGTACGCCTCGGCGTAGGCCTGGGGGATTGCCAGCCCGTAATCGGGATGACCCCCGGCAGAGTTCTTGTTCCAGTGGGCCTCGGCCATGTAGACATTGGCGGTCGCCGCGCCGAGCGCAGTCCTGTCTTCCGTTTCCAGTCCGAGCGAACTTGCGATCAGATAGTCGGTCCCGTACAGGGCGTCGATCCGACCGCCGATCGAGAAATGATCACCGTATTCTACTTGGCGGCCCATCGTGACGTAGGCCTGGCTCAGCTGGTACGGAGAGACCGAGGAGTTCCGTCCTTCGGTGTTCTCGTCGAAACCGTGCGTCACGGGCCATTCATTGTGGTCGTAGGCACTGCCGGTGGCCCAACCGTCGAAGAAGAATTTTCCGAGCATTTTGTTTTGAGAGGGAAGTAATCCGTCTCGAACGCTGGTCGGGAAATGGCCGTAGTTTTGGTAGCCAGATCCATAGGGGTCGGGGCCGTAATGGCCGGCGTAGGGCATTCCGCGATCATTTGTTCCCGCCGTCTGTGACCCGAAATCGTAGGAGTCAAAATGGTTATTGAGCGGCTCGTATTCCGGCGCCTGCTTTGCTGGGGACCGATTCGCGACACCGTTTGTCGCCGGGTTTGTCGCATCGAGCGCGTTCTGACCAGTTGTCTGTATCGGCGTACCGACAGGTGTCTGACGCAGCACTTGATTGGAGGTCGGGTGGGAGGAAGTGCCTGTTCGATTGAGGTCTGTGGCTCTGTTCGTTGCCTGCATCGGTGTTCCGACAGGCGTCTGATACGACGCTTGGTTTAGCACCGGGTCGAGTGAAGGGGTCACCCTACGGAGGGACGCGGACCAGGCCTGCGTACCGACGGGCGCCTGGTATGCCGCCCGGCCCGGCATCGAATAGAGCGACTGATTCGAGCCGGACATATAAACCGAAACGGGCGTTATCGGTTGATCATACGACTGTCCCGTAATTACGGAACCCGATTCCGAGTTGGGAAATGCGAGATCCGGGCTCTCGCGATATCCCCCTTGGGCCGTAAAGTTTCCTGTGCCGGAAAAGATCGCGGCTGTGAGGATCGCGGCGATTTTGACTAACGATTTAGGTTGTTTCTTCATCCTAAAGGTCTCCTTGTCCGGACTATCGTCAAATCCGTCGAATCAGCATTAAACATTACAGGCCGAATTTTCGGAATAATCAAAAATATCGGTATTTTGGTCATCCCGTCCGTTGGGTAGATGTTTTCCTGCTCGGATTCGGGTATAATTGGAGACGATCGCGGCAACGAGAATCCATGGAAGAACAGATCATAGATGTCGAACAACCCAAGGCCGAAGAATCCCGGCGAACGTAACAGAGATCGTAGCAAAAAAGATTTGGGAAACCCATTACTCCCTCCGTCACCCCATCGGAAGAAGAAAGATGACCGGCTGAACCGGATTTCGAAATCGGACTCGCCGGCCGACGAATCCAAAGAGGCTGCCGAAATCCCCCAATTTTCTCCTTTTGCCGAGTCGGTTCGGACAACCAACCGTTTCGATGCATCGACCCATGTCGATCAGATGACGCGTGTCGAGTCTCTGAATAGGGAACGGGCGGTGCTTGTCGGCGTCTATCCCCCGAAAGCAGAACTTTCGAACGACCCGCTCGAAGAACTTGCCGGACTGGCCGAAACCGCCCGGGTCGAGACGGTTGGCAGACTGATCCAGCGGCGTGAGCGTCCTGATTTCGCGACCTGTATCGGAAAAGGGAAGGTTGAGGAGCTCGGTGTGATGATCGAGACGAGTGGTGCGAACGTTGTCCTGTTTGACAACGACCTGGCTCCGGGCCAGACACGCAACCTGGAACAGGCACTCAAGGTCAAGGTGATCGACCGAACCGAGCTGATCCTGGACATTTTTGCTTCCCGTGCTCAGACGCACGAGGCGCGTCTGGCCGTCGAACTGGCGCAGCTCGAATACGCGATGCCCCGACTGAAACGAATGTGGACTCACCTTGAACGGCAGGCCGGGGGGGGAGTCGGTCTGCGCGGGCCGGGGGAAAAGCAGCTCGAAGTCGACCGACGAATCGCCCAAAAAAAGATCAGCGCGCTCAAGGGAGAACTCGACGAGATTCACGCCCGCAAACGGAGACAGATCAGCGGTCGTCGATGGTCGCGCAAGGTCTGTCTGGTCGGCTACACAAATACAGGGAAATCGACCCTGCTCAATCGCATGACCGATTCGGACGTCTTTGTGAAAGATCTCCTTTTCGCGACCCTCGACACCCGTACTCGCCGATGGTTTCTGCCCGGCTGGGGGCCGGTTCTTTTGAGCGATACGGTCGGATTTATCCGTGACCTGCCACACCATCTGATTGCCAGTTTCCGCGCCACGCTCGCAGAGGCGACCGGTGCCGATCTGCTTCTGCATGTGGCCGATGCCGGAAACCCCGACGTGAACGCCCAGATCAAGAGCGCGGTTGAGGTGCTCGAGAGTCTCGGAATCGACGAGAAAGACACGATACTGGTGCTGAACAAAATCGACCGTGTCGAGCCGGAACGTCTTTTGGCTCTGAAAGAGCGCTATCCGATGGCGGTCTGTGTCAGCGCACGCGACGGTTCCGGGCTCGACGATTTGACTTGCGCGGTCAACGAACTTTTAAGTCGCGGGTTCATGACAGTCGAAGTCGAGGCACCAATCGCCGACGGCCGCCTCGACGCCTACCTGACCCGCGAAGGGGAAGTTCTGGCACGCAACTACGATGAGGACGCCGCCACGGCTGTGTATAATTGTCGTCTCCCGAAACACATTGTCGACAAACTCTCGTCTCGGACCGGTATCACCCTCCGCGGAGTTCCGCCGAAGGAGGATGAAAGGAGGATGATTGAACGGGGAACGCGTCAGATCGGCTGAAAAGGATTCGGCTGCCGAAATACTTTCCGGCAAGTACTTTCCGGACGATGCCCTTACGCGGCTACGCCGGGGGATTCGCCGCTGGTTTACCCAGAACGGACGTGATCTTCCCTGGCGAAGAACCGTCGACCCGTACCGAGTCTGGGTCAGCGAGATTATGCTTCAGCAGACGACGACCGAAACCGTGTGCGGCTATTTTGACCGATTCCTGACTCGTTTTCCGACGCTCGGCGACCTGGCACGAGCCGACATTGCCGAGGTTTTGCGCTGTTGGGAAGGACTTGGTTACTATCGGCGTGCCCATCTGCTCCACCGCGCTGCGGGAGTGATTGCCGAGGAATACGGCGGCGTCTTTCCGCGGGAGCGTCGGGAACTCGAAAAACTTCCCGGATTCGGACGCTATACAGCCGGGGCGGTTCTTTCGTTTGCGTTCGACAAGCGAGAGCCGATCCTCGAGACGAATACCTCACGGTTCCACGCGAGGCTTTTGGCCGTGCGCGGTGATCTGACGCGAGCCGAAAATTCTTCGATCCTTTGGGATTTTGCCCGCCGTATTCTTCCGAAGCGCCGACCCGGAAGATTCAATCAGGCACTGATCGACTTGGGAAGGCTTGTCTGCCTGCCCGGAATACCCCGTTGTGAGGAATGTCCTTGCGTCGCTCTTTGCCGCACGGCGCAAAACGGGTGGCAGGGGGAAATACCGACTCCGAAAAAGAAGCCGGCAATCGAGGAACGAACCGAGGTCGCCTGGCTGATTCGTAAGTCCTTTTTTACTGATTCCGGGGGGAATACGTTCCTTTTTATCCGCTATCCCGAGCATCTGCGCTGGGGGGGGCTTTGGGACTTTCCCCGCTTTTTACGAGAAGGCGAAGGACCCACCGCCGAAGATCGGCTGGCTGAGTCGCTTCGAGCGTTTCTTGGTTCGATTCGGATCCGTCCGTTGGGCGAGGTTTATCGGCTGACCCATGCGGTAACACATTATCGGATACGTCTGATCCTTTGCGATACGGCCGGCCACGCTTTGCCGGATGAGCGTTCCTTCTTTCACCCGACAAAACCTTTCGTCGGAGCCGCCGACAAGATCGTCCCCTTTGCCGGGGGGGACACTCCGCTCGACGCCGTGGAGTACCGATGGCTTACGTTACGTCAGGCGGCAATGATTCCGTTGAGTTCCACCGGAAGAAAATTGGTCAAAGAACTTTCGACCCGTCGAGTTTTGTAGCGAGAACTTTTTGCGGGGGATGGATTTCATCGCGAAGTAAATCCAGGTGACCGAATTGACAAAGGATCGATTCATCAATTCAGGGAGTTTTTTATGAAAAAGAGACAAAGGTTTTTCGGCGGTTTGGCAACCACAATTTTTTTCCTGCTCGTATCGGGGGCGACGGCTCAGGATGCGGTGATTCACATCGATGTCGCGCATCAGGGACATCCGATTTCGAAATATGTCTACGGTCAGTTCATTGAGCATTTCGGCGACTGCATCGACATCGGTCTCTGGGCGGAAATCGTGCGCGATCGTAAGTTTTTCGATGCGGTCGGCGATGGTGACTCTCCATGGAAAGCGAGCGGTGTCGAACTGACAATGGACGAAAATGATCCCTTTACCGGGAAATGGACACCTGTCTTGGCACTCAAAGAAGGAGAGCCAGGCGTCTTGTATCAAGAGAACCTCCGTCTTCGGGCCGGCGTTGATTTTGTCGGTTATCTTTGGGTTCGCCCTTCCGAAGGGGTGAGTCGAATCTCCGTTTCGCTTGGCGGTGGTCCCGAAGGAGCAAAAACCGAATGGACGACCGACAGACTTGCTGCCAACGAATATCAAAAACTTTCGTTCAGCTGGACGGCGGGCACCGCTGAACCGTTTGAGGCGTGTTTTTCGGTCTCGGCCGAAGGAACCGGAACGCTCCATGTCGGGTGTGTTTCACTGATGCCGTCAGACAACATCGACGGAATGCGTGCCGACACGATCGCTTGCCTCCAAGAGCTCAACTCACCGATCTACCGATGGCCCGGCGGCAATTTTGTCAGCGGTTACAATTGGAAAGACGGCATCGGCGATCGTGACCGTCGTCCGCCGCGGAAAAATCCGGCTTGGCCCGGAATCGAGATGAACGATTTCGGATTTGATGAGTTTATGCACTTCTGCGACTACTTGAAAACAGAACCGTATGTCGCGGTCAACACCGGTGACGGTCAGGTCGACAGCGCCCTGCAAGAACTGGAGTATGCGCTCGGTTCCCCCAAAACACCGTTCGGAAAAATCCGTGCCGAAAACGGACATCAGAAACCGTACGAGGTTCGCTTCTGGGGTATAGGCAACGAGATGTACGGCGACTGGCAGATCGGTCATATGCCGGTGGAAGAGTACGTGAAAAAGAACAATCTCTTTGCCGACGCATTTCACGCGGCCTATCCCGATTTGTTTCTTATCGGGGTCGGCAACGTCGGCGGGTGGAACGATATCTTTATTCCCGGCACGATCGGGCATATCGAGGCGATCAGCGAACACTTCTATACCGGAAAGAGAAAAGAGGTTCTCCCCCGTGTTCAGCAGGTTGCTTATGAGATAAAACGAATCTGTGATGCGCACGACCAGTACCGATACCGATGGCAAGAGAGTTATGCCGCCACGCCGCTACCGATCGCGATGGACGAATGGAACTATGCCAATGGTCCCTCGGTTTTCGGACAGGCGGGGATTCGGTTCGATCTGCTGGACGGGCTCGGTATCGCAGAGGGGCTTCACCAAATCTTTCGCCGTTCCGATCTTTTTGTGATGGCTAATTATGCGCAGACGATCAACGTGCTCGGTGCCATAAAGGTAAACCAGGTCGGTGCGCAACTTGAGTCGACCGGTCTTGTGCTGGCTCTTTATCGCAAACAGTTTGGGGAGATTCCCGTCATGACACGTGTCAATGAAGAGCGAGTCGATCTTCCCGGTTCCGGCATCGACGCTCTTGCGGCACTGACCCCCGGGGGAAAATTCCTGACCGTTGCGATGGTCAACCCATTTGCCGAGGAAAAAACGGTGGCACTCGACTTGTTCGAGACACGGATTCGCACTAAAGGGCATATTTGGCGTATAACCGATCGCGAGTCCGATCCGAAAGCCTTTAATGATCCGGAGGCTCCGCAGCGGATTACGATCGGCGACGAGGCGGTCAATCTGAAAAAGGGAACTGTTGTCTTGCCGCCTTACTCGGTCAATATCCTGAAAGTTCAGGTCGTGGCGCTCTGACGCCGTGCATCGGAAAGACCTCTTCCGTATTGTAAAAGGAGCAGAGAAATAGACGCTGCCCTCTTTTACTTTTCCGGTGAGTGTTTTTATTCGTGTGCCTTACATTTTCTCGACCGTTCCGATTCCGAGGAGCGAGAGTCCCAGACGGATCGTTTCGGCGGTTCTGTCGCAGAGGATCAATCGGCTCTTTCTGACGGATTCCTCCTTGGCTTTCAGAACCGGACTTTCCTCGAAGAAGGTGGAATAGCATCCCGCCAGGTCATAGAGGTACGAGGTGAGTATATTCGGACGGTAGTCTTTCAGAACCGAATGAACCGCGTCCGAGAATTTCAGCAACTCGAGTGCCAGCGCTCGTTCGGCCGGCTCGTGGAGCGTCAAGGGCATGTCACCCGCTCTACGGGCGGCCTCGGCTTCGTGACGCAGGATTTGCGGATCGACATTCCCTTTGGAGAAAATCGAGCGGATTCGGGCGAATGCGTACTGCATGTAGGTGGCGGTGTTTCCGTTCATCGCCAGCATCTTGTCGAAGCTGAAGACGTAGTCACTGTCGCGGTTTTGCGACAGGTCGGCGTAGACCAACGCGCCGATTCCGATGACACGCGCGGTCTCGCGTTTTTGCGCGCCCGAAAGGGTATGATCTCGGTTATTGGCACAGACAACTTCCAGGGCGCGGTGCTGCGCTTCATCGAGCAGAGATTCGAGCCCGATGGTATCGCCACTGCGCGTCTTAAATGCCTTGCCGTCATCACCGAGAACCGTTCCGAACTTAACGTGTGTCAGTTCGGTGGTCTCGTCGACGATCTTCAGTTGGCGGGCCGCTTTGAAAAGTTGCTGGAAGTGAAGCGACTGACGGAAATCGACGACATACAGGATCGCGTCGGGGCGGAATGTTTCGACGCGATATTCGAGGGTTGCCAAGTCGGTTGTCGCGTAGAGATACGCGCCGTCTTTTTTCTGAATCAGCATCGGGACATCTTCCCCGTCGAGGAAGATACAGAGCGCCCCTTGACTTTCGCGCGCCTGACCGTTTGCGCGGAGTCTTTCGGTCAATGGACCGAGCCGATCGTTGTAGAAACTTTCGCCGAGCGTATAATCGAACTCCACGCCGAGCCGTTTATAGACACGGTCGATCTCGGTTCGGCAGTGCGGCAGAAAGGAACGCCAGAGTTTTAGGTTTTCCGCGTCGCCACGGTGGAGTTTCGAGGTTTCGTTTAACACGTCGGACATGACGGAGGGGTCAGCGTCGGCCTTTTGACGGACAAGGCGATAGAGCCGTGCAAGTTCTTCGACGGGGTTTGCCTCAAACGCTTCGCGATCTAGGAAATGGCGCCACCCGTAGATGACCATCCCGAATTGAGTTCCCCAGTCGCCGATATGGTTGTCGGAAACGACGCGATGTCCCACAAACCGGAGAATCTTATCCAGCGCATTGCCGATCATTGTGGAACGGATATGCCCGACATGCATCGGCTTGGCCACATTCGGGGCACTATAGTCGAGAACATAAGTGCGGGGAACTTCGACACGGTGTACACCAAGACGCTCGTCGGCGAGAGTCGCCAGAACCAATTCTTCGAGCGTTTTGGTTTTGAGCCGAAGATTGATGAATCCCGGTCCGGCGATTTCCGGTTTTTCAAGGATGTCGTCCCAGTGGAGTTTGTCGACAATCTGTTGGGCCGTTTCGTGCGGATTTTTCCCAAGCTTTTTGGCAAGTGGCATCGCGATATTCGCTTGGTAGTCACCGAACTTCAGAATTTGACTGACTCGAATCAGATCGAGGTAATCGGCGGGATCGTCGGCAAGGTCGCGGAGCGCTTCGGCAAAGCGGGATTTCAGCAGTTCAATCAGACTCATCGAAAACTTTTCTTTCCTGTCAAATCTTGCCGGTCAAAGGGGCCGTTCCGAGGGAAACCCTAAAGGATTGTGACCCCTTTCCCGTTTTTTCGGCATGTTACTTTTTTACCCCGCGCTTTTTGCCATCCGGCGATTTCGGCTAGTTCTTTCTCGGCTGGCTCATCAGGTAGAGGAACGCCTCCTGAACCCGAACATTTTGTTCCGGGGTAACGTCCGAGATAAAGCGATGGACTCCCTCGGGATTTTCCCGGAAAACGGTACATTCCTCGTCGTCGATCGTAACTTTCCCATTCGGCGAGAGTGTGAAGTAATCTTCGTCGGGCCGGATTGCGAGCAGCACGCTCGTCACGTCGAAGGTTGCCTGAAGATCATCCCACCCGGCACGATAGAGGATAAACGAGTGAACGAGCGGGTGGTCGGGATTGGTTCGGAACGCCCGATCCATCTGCGTGCGGCTGATCGTAATCGCCTCACCGATCTCAAAGCCGCTGAACCAAATTGGGGTCGGCCACTCGTCGACCAGTTTTCTTGCTGCGGGGACATCGTTTACCACGTTGAATTCCCTCTGATGGCGACCATTGAATGCTCCGAACATTGTCGAGAGGAGCTTGACCTTCCGATTGATTAACTCACGGCCGGTCAGAGGAGAAATCTTGTCGCCCGGAGTATCGAGAAGTGCCGCCAGATTCGTCGAAAATCCGACCTGGAGAACAACGACCGAATGATCTTCGGCCTCGGCCAGCACCCGACGCATAAGGGGAACCGCCGCCTCCGGCGTAAATTCCGGTTTGGAGAAGAGGAGGGTCCCGTCCCCTTTCTTCAGGTGAAAGATCTCGGCAAGGTATTTTCCGTCGTTCGGAGTCCGCTCTTCCGAGGTAATCCCGATTGGGATATCGGGATGCCCCATGTAAGCATTGAACACCTTGACGTAAGGGGCGGCACAGGGGGAAGACTTTGTCAGGGTGACCGCCAGCAAGTCACACTCGCCACGGTCGATGAACGCGTGAAGAACCGCCAGCGCCATCGCATCGTCGGCGTCATTTCCCATGTCGGTATCGAAGATGATTGGGATCGTGCCTTGTCCGAAAGCAAAGGATGCGATCAGAAGAAGTCCCAGAAGAATCGGAATACTATGTTTTTTCATTATTTCTCGTTCCCGTTCGGTGCTTTATTACTGAAAAACCAGGTCGAAGTGTATGGAAGTTCCACGAGTCCCATTTTAACCTTACCGGGCGGTTTATTCAAGTAGCTTTTCGTCGGTGTGTGCAGCTTGCGTCTCGGTACGATATGGGCGCCGGGAAGAAAAAAGGCGGTCGAGCAACCCCCGGCCGCCTTTTGTATTAACAAAACCCTGGGGAAGAATCAGTTGTAGATCTCATTCCAAAGACCGTTTAGGTCGACATCGGCAGGAGTTCCGGCGAAGACTACCGTGCGATAGACGGCGTCCATCGTTTCCCCTTCGGCGTAGCTGAATCCTTCCTCGACGAAATTAAAGGGCATCGGAGAGATGTTCCCGTAATCGCGGACGAACCAGGGACAATTCGGATACGGGGTGGGGGGACAGAAGACCGCGACCCCTTCGGTGATTTCGGGATTGAAACGGCGTTGTCCGTAGAAGGCGACCCACTTGGCCGGTTTGCCGAACAGATTCGCCTCCCCGGTAACCCCTTTGTTGCTGACGACGGTTCCGCCGCAGATCGGGGCCAGGTCTTGCTCGACGCGGACACCGTAAAAGCCGTGATTCGTTTTCGCGATGTGGATGTCGGTGAGCGCCTCGAATTTGAAGAAGGCATCGAGAATGTAGTAGTCGTCACAGCGCCAATCGATCAGATAACGGCGTTCGTCGCGCACGACCGGGGCCTCGTTCGGCTTTTTCCAGATACAGGTGTCGGACCACTCGACCTGACTCTTATCGGAGCGAATGAGCCTCGGATCGGTACTAAGGATCTGTCCGTCGTTGTTACCCGACTGCCAGTAATTTCCGCCGTTGAGCCGATCGACGCCCATGAAAACGGAACGGTGATGTGGCCAGGGCTGGGCCGTTTCGGTTGTGACCGAAACGCGCGATGCCGGGCCGACCAGAGGGTAGAGATAGGGATATTTCTGGTTCGGATCGGTTCGATAGACTGTCAGGACTTGGTTATCTTTCCGAACCCAAAGGTTTTTATCGGCATAGTCGGGGTAGTAGGTCGTCAGATGCTCTACCGGGCTTTCGCCCATCTCGGGATAGCCGTTCCCCTCTTTACCGGGATGAAGAGGCTCCCGAGCCGAGAGTGTCTGGCCGATGAATTGAGCCGAGAGTCCGGTAAAAGCCGCCGTAGCGGCCGCTGTTTTGAAGAAGCTGCGTCGTTTCATAAAAAATAATCTCCTCTTAGTTCTCGGGATTCAAAGGCGGAAATAAAGGCTGGAGCACCGATCAACCCCCCCTTCCGCATACACCCTACCTGCCCCCCTTATTATAACCGCGCAGAAGACAAAATACAGTCCGGTAGAGTGATTCCGGTTTTTTCGATTAGGTGGTTTGTGAAGTTTAGATTGAATGGACAATCTGCGTTTAGTTTGTTGGGAAAAATTTCGGGAAAAATCACGATATTCGAGCCCGCAAAGTGGAAAATAATCTAGAGTACCAAAGTCGGGTCACGGGAAGAGCCAGTGACGGCGGCAAAGAATTTTTTGATCAATAACCCCGCCTAGGGCGGAAAGAAATCATAGATGGCCCCTTCCAGATTGAGTCTTTCTCGGAAATCCCTTTTTCCGACTGTCAAGAGCAGTTTTACCGCACTCAATCGGGAGGAGATTGAAACGCATATCGCCATTGCTAAATACGGTTCCTTTCGCCTGACCGATGCGATTCGCCCTTCCTACGACCTGCGGATCGTTCCCGAAGAGGGGTACACGCGCCACGTCTGGCGCGGGGCGAACAAGAATGTTGAAGTCCCTCTTGTTGCGGCGATGGTCTCGCGCGAGAAACTTTCGGACCTTTTCTTCGATCTGCTCTCGCTGATGGGCGGAATGGTCAATGTCGTTCTGGAATCGAGCCATTCTCGTCGAAACGGGCATATCGACTATACCCGCGACGAAATCGACCTTCCGATCCTGAAGAGCCGCCTTTACGATTTCGAAGATCTCCTTCTCAACGACGGGTATTTCGGGATTGCCGTGGTCGACCCGACGCGTCGGGTCGAAATCCGTTTCGACGAGCATAAAATCGTTTCGGTTTTCGGCAGCCGTGTTGGCGATTGTGAATCGGTATTCAAACATTACCATGTTCCGCTGCGTGAACGGCTTCGGTTCCTTTGCGAGGAGGAACATCTGCACGCTTCCGCTCCGGAATACCGCTCTCGATTCGAGGTCCTCTGTACGCAACTCGGGATCGAACGGGACTACTGTTAACTCGTTTTTCCTCGTTTTCTGATCAAATTTCCATAGTCTGCATCCTCCGTTGTTTGTTCGGACGATGCCTCGTCTGGATTCGGACGGCCGGACGGGTCAACTGGACCGAGAGCGAAAATTTTCATTTTCGGGATAGAAATAATAACCGACAAATGTTATAGTGGGAACGTGGTCTTTTTCGGAGACTCGCTGTGCCCTGTCGCAATGAAGGGAAGGGGTGTGCAGCATTCAGCGATTCGCAGCAAAAGATGGGCAACCAGATTTCATAACAGAGAACTATATCTCGCCGGGGAACATTTACCCGGTTTGACCAAAGGAGTGACTATGAAGAAATGTTTGAATCTCGGAGTCGGCATTGCGCTGATTTTGCTTTTCGCCTGCACGGTTTTTGCCCAAACAAAGACGGATGAGTTCTTTCCGGACTCGACGAAGGGGTATGTTGCCATCAGCAATGTGAACGAACTCAGAGCACATTGGCGCCAGACAGCACTCGGGCAGGTTCTTCTCTCGGATTCCTTCATGGAATTTCGCAAATCGCTTCTGTCGGGGGTCGAAAAGGCCTGGACGGGGCGCGTCGGCATGAGCATCAGCGATACGATCGACCTGGCATCGGGCGAAGCGGCGTTTGGATTCATCGCCAATCCCGGGCAGACCCCCGGTTTTGTCGTGGCGATCGATGTTACCGATAAGAAAAAGGAAGTCGATGATTTCCTTTCCCGTCTGATTCGTCAGGCGTTCGAGAAGAAAACCGGCACAAGCAAAAAAGAGACGATTAAAATCAAAGACCGATCGGTGCCGGTCACGGTGATGATCTTCCCGCCCGACAACAACTATCCCGCGCAACGGACGGCCTATTACGTCCTGACCGACCGCTACCTGATTGCTTCCGACCAGAAAGAGCTGATCCAACAGATGCTCAGCGGCCCGAAACCGCTTGCTTCGCTCGAAGCCTATTCGATGGCGATGCAGCGTTGTAGTGCCGATTTTGCTTCGTCGAGCGAGCCACAGATGCGCTTCTTTGTTCAGCCGCTCGAACTCGGTAAAGCGATCACGCTCCTGGCACAGTCGGGGCCGCAGAGCCGGACTCCACAAAACCTTTCAGGTGACACGCCGTTCGATATCCTTGCCAACCACGGGCTCGACGCTATCGAGGGGGTCGGCGGAACGATCGATTTCGCCACCGACAATATGGAGTTCGTTACTCGGACGAAAGTCTACGCGCCGGAAGGTCTGCGCGGCACGAATATGCTCACCTTTATCGACGACCTGAAACTGGTCGCTCCCGAATGGGTCGAAAGCGATGTCGGTTCAACGACCGTTGCGAATATCGACCTGTTGAATCTCTTTAACCGGATTGGACCGCTTTTCGATGATTTCCTCAAGACCAAGAACCTCTGGGAAGATACGCTTAAAGGGCTCGAAGAAGACGAAGGGGGCCCTCGCGTCAATCTGAAGACGCAACTGGTTGGCAACCTCGGTTCGCAGATCACCACATTCCGCCGGGTTCAAGACGGTAAGGAAGCGTTCGTCGGCGGGGTCCAGGTCAGGCCGGGGAAAGATGCCGTGATCGCTGACGTTTTCCATCGAATGTTCGATACCGACGTCGATTTTCAGCAGATTCCTTACGGTTCGGGAACGATCTGGTACTACGCACCCCAACCGAAACGTCAGGCCCGTTCGCGCCGTTCGCCGTCGGCTCAGCAGCCCGCCTCGCAACCGGTTTTCATTAGAAACGCCTTCTACGTCGGTGACGGAAACATTTTCTTCTCGACCGACATCGATGCGCTTAAAGAGGTGATCGAAAACAAACGGAGTGGAAGCGTTAATCCTTTGAGTGAAGACGCGACCTATCAAACCGTCTCGTCTTACATTCAGAAGTTCAGTGGCAGTGGTCACAGCTTCCAGTTTTATGCGGCGAACCACGCCGCCATGAAAGCTAACTACAATATGCTCCGGTCGGGGAAACTCCTGGAGGGGAATACGCTTGTTTCGCAGATTCTCCGGCGCGTTTATCCCGACCAGAACGCCGAGATCCCCGTTTTGGAAAACGCTTCGAAGCTTCCCCCCTTCGAATCATTTGAAAGTCAAATGGGCGCAACCGGCGCGTTCGGGAAGAATGAGCCTGACGGTTTCTTTATTAAAGGGTTTGGTCTGCCCGCCGACATGCTTCGATAGGATGACCGTTTATACCGACAAAAGAGTTTTGGTGACAGGCGGCTCGAGCGGGCTCGGCAGAGTGATTGCCGAGACGTTCGGCCGCGCTGGCGCTCGTGTGGCGATCGTCGGGTTCGAAGAGGTCGATACACAAAAAACCGTCGAGTCGATGAGCGCTGCGGGGGTCGATGCATTCGGCCTGGTCGGTGATGTTACCGACCAAGCCGAATCTGAACGCCTTGCCGCAACAGCGGCCGAACATTTTGGCGGGCTCGATATCCTCGTGAATGCCGCTGGGCGGACGCACCGCGGCTGGATTCTGGAAACTTCTTCCGAAGAAATTCTTTCTCTTTTCAAACTGAACTTGCTCGGAACGGTTCAGATGGTCCGTGCGGCGATTCCCTATCTGCTGGAATCGGATTCGCCTCACGTGATCAATATCGGTTCGCTTGCAGCGAAAAGCGCCTCGCGCTGGCTTGGTGCCTATCCGATCAGCAAATTCCCGGTTGCGGCCTTTTCGCAACAGCTCCGGCTCGAAATGAGAGATAAGGGTCTCCATGTCCTTTTGGTCTGTCCCGGTCCCGTCAAACGGGACGCACCACGGCTTTACCCTCTGAAACACTCCGAAGGAATTCCCGAATCGGCCCTTATGCCGGGCGGAGGAGTTAAAGTCGGCAAGATTGATCCGGTTCGACTGGCGGAAAAGATTCTCGATGCTTGTCGAAAAAAGAAGCCGGAACTTGTCGTTCCCGGAAAAGCGCGTCTCCTTTTCGCGATTGAACAGCTCTTTCCCAGACTGGGGGATTGGATCGTCTTAAAGAAGACATGATGATTTTCCACCAAGAAACAAAAGGCCCCCAACAGAGCCGTCGATATCCTCTTTCCAAAAAGATTGGTATCAGTCCTCGCAAAACGCCATGTTGATACCGTTCGAGAACGAACGCGCGGTTATCGTTGATCGGAGAGTCCAAACGGCGGACAGAATTCGAGCATTTTTCCGGCCGTAGACTTCGCCGTGTTGTGTCGGTTCGGATTTACGGTTGGTGATATAAGTTATTTTATTTTCCGACGGGAAATCTCTTTGTCGTGGTCTTTCGGATCTTATCCGTTGGAAACTGGCCCAACCCGTCCACATCAAAAAAACTCCCCGAAGACAGTCCGGGGAGTTTTTTAATAAAGTTACAGGAGCTATGAGGTTTTTCAGCCAAGGCGGCTCAGGAGATGTTCCATGGCTACGTCGAAACGTTCGGGAGTGTCGTAGGTGCCGTTGGCGATTTCTTCCCGAATACGATTAACCAGATCGTAACGGATCTCCCCGGATTCAGCGACGGAAGAAGCTTCGCTCGTCGCGCTCAGGCGGCGGGCAGTAGTAGAAATTTCGATTTCATCTTGGATTTGCGTATTTTCGGTTTCGGCGGAAACGGCGGGTTTTGCCGTCTCGTTGAACTTGACGTTCTGAACACCGCGAAGACCGTTAACGTTGTTAATGCTGTTAATATCCACTGCAGACTCCTGTAAAATTCAATCCCTGATTCAAACCGGATCTTTCGACCCTTTTCGGAACGTCCTTGGTTAGGCTACATACTGTATACGCAAACCACGGCGACTTTTCCCGAAAAAATATTTTTTTTCGAAAAAAACCGGCAGACGGCCAGAACCGCTGAAACATCTCCAAGCGCATTATAGCGAAAAAAACGATTTTTAAAACCCTAAAATCGAAATTTTCTGCAAAAGTTAATTACCCATCTTTCCTGGAATCGCTATATTATAGCACCTTTTAGAAAATCAAGGCGAATTCTTTTTATTATAGGTCGTTCATTTTATTTGGGTGCAGCAAAAAATAAAATGGTACAACGAGGAACTATCGCAAAAAAATGGTGCGAGGTCAAGAGGAAATTTTTTTCGGGGCGGTTCCTTTTACCCCCGGGCGGACGTTGAACCGCGTCTGGTCAAACCGTTCGGAGAGGGTATAATGCAGGGGGGTGTGATGCAAGGAAAGCCATTCCCGACCAGGGGAGCATCTTTTCCGAGGAAAAACCCTTTTGCGGGAGTTAGAATGAGCCGGACATTTGAACATTACGAAAATCCGTTGATCAGCCGTTATGCGTCGCAAGAGATGAGCCATCTCTGGAGTCCGCAAAAGAAATTTGGCACCTGGCGTCGTCTCTGGCTGGCCCTGGCCGAATCGGAAGCTGAGTTAGGGCTTCCAATCACGCGAGAACAAATCGCCGAGATGCGCGGACATTTGGACGACATCGATTTCGACAAGGCGGCCGAATACGAGAAGAAACTCCGCCACGACGTCATGGCGCACGTGCATGCCTTTGGCGACGCCGCCCCACTGGCCCGACCGATTATCCATTTGGGGGCGACAAGTTGTTTCGTTACCGACAATACCGACGCGATTCTGATACGTGACGCGATGAGGCTCATCGCCAGGCGCCTTGCGACGGTAATCGTGCGGCTCGGAGAATTTTCCAAGAAGTATCGCGATCTTCCCTGTCTCGGGTTCACCCATTTGCAACCGGCGCAGCCGACAACCGTCGGTAAACGCGCCTGCTTGTGGAATTATGATCTGGTGATGGACATGGAAGAACTCGAGCATCGTCTGGCGACGATCCGCACCCTCGGGAATAAAGGGACGACCGGCACGCAGGCAAGTTTTCTGAAACTCTTCGAAGGAGACCACCAAAAGGTCCGCGAGCTCGAAAAACGTCTCTGCGAGAAGATCGGTTTCGATAAACCGTTTGCCGTAACGGGACAGACCTATCCGCGTAAACTCGACTCGCAGGTCCTTGACGTCCTTTCCGGTATCGCCCAGTCGGCGCACAAGTTTGCGACCGACCTGCGTATACTGGCGCACCGTAAAGAGATGGAAGAGCCGTTTGAAAAGAACCAGGTCGGCTCGAGCGCAATGGCCTACAAGCGCAACCCGATGCGGAGCGAACGGATCTGTTCGCTCGCCCGGTTCGTGATGAGCATTCAAAGTTGTCCGGCGATGACGCTCGCCACGCAGTGGATGGAACGGACCCTTGACGACTCGGCCTGCCGTCGTCTTGTTCTTCCGCAGGGGTTTCTTGCCGTCGATGCCTTTCTGATGATTTACCAGAATATTGTCGAAAATGTGGTTGTCTATCCGAAGGTGATCGAACGGAATCTTCGGAGCGAACTTCCCTTCATGGCAACCGAAAATATCCTAATGGCGGCCGCCGAAATGGGGGGAGACCGCCAAGATTTGCACGAACGAATCCGCATTCACAGTCAGGCAGCGGCCGCTCAGGTCAAAGAGTTCGGTCTCGAAAACGATCTGCTCTCCCGTCTGTGTCAAGACGAATCGTTTGTCAATGTCGATGTTGATGCCGAACTCAATCCGAGCCGGTTTGTCGGACGCGCGCCGGAACAGGTCGATGAATTTCTTGAAGAGCAAGTTGAGCCGATTCGGAAGAAATACGCTTCTTCCCTTGCCGACGATGTCGATCTGCGTGTGTAGAATCGCACGTTTTCGGTTTTACGCGCAACCCTGTCTTTTATGCGGGACCCCGCCCCTTCCATCTGACGAGACCCTATGAAGAACGAACCGCAAGAGTATATCTTCACGCCGGCGCTTTCCCCTGAGGAGAAAGCCCTCATCCCGTCCCCGGTCCCTCTTCCGATGACACCGGAAGAGATACAAAAGCGCGGTTGGTCTGAGGTCGATATCGTTTTTGTGACCGGCGACGCTTATGTCGATCATCCGTCGTTTGCTGCGGGGCTTTTGGCGCGTGTCTTGGAAGCCGAGGGGTATCGTGTCGTGATATTGAGTCAGCCCGACTGGCAGAATTGCGAGCCCTGGAAACGGTTCGGGCGGCCTCGTTTGGGGTTCTGTGTCAGTGCCGGGAATATGGACTCGATGATCAACCACTACACGGCCAATCGGAAGGTCCGTAACGAAGACGCCTATTCACCAAACGGCCAAATCGGTTTTCGCCCCGACCGTGCCACGTTGGCCTACTGTCAGCGTGCGCGTGAGGCATACCCGGGAATTCCGATTGTGACCGGAGGGGTCGAAGCAAGTCTGCGTCGTTTTGCCCACTATGACTTTTGGAGCGATAAGGTAAAGCGTTCGATCCTGATGGATTCGAAGGCGAGCCTTCTTTCTTACGGGATGGGTGAGTCGTCATTGCGAGAAATTTATCGCCGTCTCGACGCCGGAGAATCCGTCGATTCGTTGCGTGATGTACGTGGCACCGCCTACCGAATCAAACAGAGCGAAGATCTGCCCGAAGAATCAGACACGTTACAGCACCTGCCCAGTTTCGAAGAGGTTTGCGGTGATCGTACCGATCCGGTCGAAGACCGAAAGAGTAAAAAGCTCTTTGCCGAAATGACCAAAACAATCTACGAAAACCTCAACCCTTACAACGCCAAGGTTTTGGTTCAGGAACATGGGTTAGAGGCGATTGCGGTCAATCCTCCTTCGCTTCCTCTTTCGACGGAAGAAATGGATCGCATCTACGCGCTCCCCTTTACCCGAAAACCACATCCCTCGTACGGCAACGCCGTGATCCCGGCACTCGATGTGGTCAAAGATTCTGTAACAATTCTCCGCGGCTGTTTTGGTGGTTGTGCGTTCTGCTCGATTACCGCCCATCAGGGGAAGATTATCCAGTCGCGGAGTGAAGAATCTGTTGTTTCGGAACTCAAAGAGCTCACGAAATCCGACACATGGCGAGGGACGGTTTCCGACCTCGGCGGACCGACTGCCAATATGTATCGACTCGGCTGTTCCAGCGAAGAGATGAAAAAATCGTGCCGCCGTTCTTCTTGCCTCCATCCGTCGGTTTGCCCGAATCTGAATACCGACCATTCCGCACTGCTGAGTCTTTACCGCCGGGCCCGGGAAATTCCGGGAATCAAAAACATTTTTATCGCTTCCGGAGTGCGGACCGATCTGGCACTCGAGTCGCCCGAATATATAGACGAGTTGGTGCGATACCACATCGGCGGTCATCTCAAGACGGCTCCGGAGCATACCGACCCGGTCGTTCTTAACCTGATGCGCAAACCCCCGATTGGGGTGTATGAAGAGTTTTGTGACCTGTTTGCCGCCTCGGCGCGCCGTCAGGGAAAAGAGATTTACTTGGTTCCCTACCTGATCGCCGGGCTTCCCGGATGCGACTACAAGTCGATGGTCGAGGTTGCGGTTTACCTGAAGAAGAATGGTATCCGCCCCAAACAGGTACAGGATTTTATTCCGACTCCGTTCGAGGCAGCCGGGGCGATGTATTACACAGGACTCGACCTCGAAACCGGTAAACCGATTCACGTTCCCCGAGGGATGCGCGAACGCCGTCTGCAACACGCGTTGCTAATGTACTACAATCCGGAGTATTATCACGACGTGAAGTCGGCGCTCAAAGAAGCTGGGCGGGAGGATCTTATCGGCACCGATGCCGACTCGCTCATTCCGCCCCACCTTTCGAAAGCGGAACATATGCGCCAGTCTTCCCGCGTCAAACGCCTGATGCGCAATCAGCAGGCGGAACGTGAGGCCAAGGCAAAAGTCCGGCAGGAGTACCGTGAACAGGAAGAGGCCAAGCGGAGGAAGGAAGAGCAAAAAAGACGTAAACGCTCCGGCCGCCCCCGGGCAAAAGGTCCGCACCGCAACGAAATTTCCGGGCATGGCGAGGGTTCGCACCGTCGGGAAAATTACCGTCGCGGAAAAGATTCACGCTACGTTGACGGCAACCGCAGCAGCGAAGACTCGCGTTACGGTGATGACAACCGCCGGAACAAACCCGACTTCAAACGTGGTGGTTCCGGTAACCGGCGCGGCGATTCTTCCCGTGGGAGACGTGTTTCCCGTTCCGACGAGGATGGGTCGGGCCGACCGCGTTCGGGCGGCGGCGGAAAGCCGTACGGCAAATCGAGCCGTTCATTCCGCCCCGGCGGAAGCGGCGGATACCGTTCGAGTGCCAAACGTTTCGGACGTGGCAGTTGAAATCGCCATGTAAAACCTGTACCGTGACGGGCATATAAAAATCGAGGGCTTTGCGGTTTTCCTTTGTCGCAAAGTCCTCTTTCTTTGCTCGGCCGGAATATCGGTAATTTGCCCGTTATTTCGGGACGGTTGAATCTCCCACAACGTTTGCGTTCCAGTTTCGGGGCATATCGTAGCCGTGCGGACGCATCTGCATCGAGTCGGTGCCGATATTGGCGTTGGGGTAAGGATCGGTTCCGTCGGGATACCCTTTTTCGTGGGCGGGGTTCAGGTGTCCCGGTGCCACCAAACTCGGGAACCAGACCCGGGTGTTGTTTGGGTCGTCGTTGAGTGATTGGCACCCCGCGGCACCCAGGAGGGCAAGACAGAGTCCGGCGAAAATAAACCGTTTTTTCATTGATTGTGTTCTTTTATCTCATAGAAAACCGTTTCGGGAGCGATTGCGGAGGCTACTCATTTTTCCCGATCGAAGTCAAGAGAGATTTTAGTTCTTCGGGGAGTTTCCGATCCTCGTGCGGCGTGAGCGCGTCGAGTCGGAACGCCTCGTCTCTTTCGGCGAGTGCCTTATCGGGTTCACCCGCCTTGTCGAGTGCCTGGGCGAGTCGGGCATGTAAGAGTGCATTGGTCGGAAAGAGTGCTGACGCCTCGGCAAGGGAAACCAGCGCCTCGGTCAGAAAAATTTTATTTTGAGTCTCTTCGTAGAGGCCTAATTCGTGTTGTCCGATCTCGGCACGCAACGAAGCCGACCCCGGCGCGACGTCGAACAGCACTTTTTTATGGCTTTGCCACGCCGATTCCCTCTGTGGCGAGGGGAGTCTGGCCACGTCGTACATCGCCATATCGCAAATGGCCCACCGAATCGGGATCGAGTGGCGGCCATGCCCCCGCGCGGCAATCGCGAGTTGTTCTGCGGCCACGTCGGGCGCGATTTCGGCCAGGCGGGGAAGAAGTGTTTTTTCGGTCAGAACCGGAAAGAAGTTGGTTCGGAGAAAGAGTATAAAAAAGGCGGTGTAGAGGATTCCCACGGTGAGGAGACGAGGCGTTTTTCGCGGGGAACGCACAAGAGAAGCGGAAACTCTGTTTTTCTCTTCTTGCCGGTTGATCAGAATCGCGGCCAGACCCCAGAGGGGGAGAGCTGTCGGAGGATATCCGATTCCTCCCGCGGCGCAAAGGTTCAGGAACCCCGTGCCGACCGCCGCCAGCAGAAACGGGGAAGGGAGCCTTGCCATCCGCTCGGCAAGTGCCACGGCTGGAAAGGCCAAAAGGAGGAAGAGGGGGAGGAAGCCCACGAGGAGTGCCGGAGCGGTCGGGGCGGAAGTCAGAAAATTGAAAAATCCGTAAAGGAGATAGCCGCCCAGGAAAAGAAGGAACGTCAGCCGGCCTCCAAGAGGAATGGCCGCTGCCTCGCCCGACTCGGTCTTGTCCGCGGCAGACGAGAGCCCGGCTCGTACCGCGAAGGCGAGAAAGATCCCGAGAAAGAGGAGCGTCGGTAAACCGAAGAGGGCCGCATATTCAAGGAAGAAGTTGTGCGGATCGGCGATCGTCTCGCTGGCGGTTGGCAGGATGTAGCGCGTATAGACGGTCTGAAAGTTTCCCGGGCCGACCCCCAGAAGGGGATGGTCGGCAATCATTGCGACGGTGGCGGTCCAGTAATCGAGCCGAAAACCAAGCGATTTTTTCGCCTCGGAAAAGACCTCTCGGTCGAGGATTCCGGACTGAAACGCGGCTGCGGCCGCAAAGACGAATCCCAAAAGAATTGCTCCGGAAACAAGAGCGGGAGTACCCCGTTTCGCTCCAAACGTGTCTCGGCGGCCGAGACAGAGAAGTATCGGCAAGGCCAAGAGACCGACGAGGAGCGCCAGGTACCCGGAACGACTCTTAGTCAGCAGAAGGATGAACCCGAAAAGGAGAATCGAACCGATCGACGCGGTAAGAAAGAGGAGCCGATGTCCGCGATCCGACGGCATTTCTTTTTTCCGTTGACATATGTGCCAGATCGGAATTCCTGCCAACAGGATCAAAATCGGCGCGAGGAGGCCCGCCAGTGTATTGGTCATCCCGTAAGTGCCGATTGGCTCGGTGCTGTCGAGTACCCTCTTTTCGAATAAAAGGTATTCGGGAGACCCGACTTCTAAGTTGAGCCCACTTTCCCGCAGGAGCTCTTCCGGATTTTCCCGAAACCGTTGTCGCACGGCGGGCGCCTCGACAAAGTAGGAGTGGAGCGCAATTCCCGATTCCAGGAACCCCGCGCCGAGGAGTCCGGCGAAGAAAAGCGTTTCAAGCCGTTTACGGGAAAAGGTGGGTGTATGCCGAAAGACGAAATAGAGGAGCGGCATTAAAGCGAAGACCCAAAATCCGCTCGCGGCATAGAGACGGTTCCCGGTCTGTGTGACAGTCAGCCGAGCCCATGAAAGTGTGGTCCAGCCGGTCAGCAACCACGCGGCCGCGTCGGCAACACGCAACCTTGTCGAACGGAAATACGCGCCGATTCCGAGAGCAACTCCGCCCAAAAGGAGCCAGCCGAACACAAGCATAAACGCATCGCCGTTACGTATATCTCCTTCGGGCGGCAGGAGTAACGAAGGGATCAAAAGAAGAACCGCGGCAAAGGGAAAGAGGAGAGAAAAGATCGATTCGCCCTTTTCGGCGGATTTTGCCTTGCGCTTCGGCTCGGCGCCGATCGATTCTCGCTTGCTCATCCTCTTGCCCTTTGTTATACAATCCTCAGCCGACCGATCTTATGTATTCGAGGCTCTTCGCGCAGAGGACGTCGGGACCGTCGGAATAATCGAATGGTTCGACCCCGATCCATCCGGCAAACCCCGTCTTTTTGAGGGCCGCGAGAATCGGCCCGAAGTCAAGGTCGCCGAATCCGGGACCTTTCCGATTCGGGTCGTTGGCGTGGAACGTCTTTTCGAACGGAACGATAGCCGGATCGGCAATCACTTCCGGGATCGGGCGATCTTCGCCGTCGAACATCGCCTTACAATCGAGATGAATGGTGATCGGACCGGGGTTCCCCATTTTGGTGATTAGGTCGAGGGCCTGGTGCGCGGTATTGAGGAAGTTCGTTTCGGCCGGAGCCAGCGGTTCGAGCCCGAGGATCTGATTCGTCTCTTCGAGAAGCGGAAGGAGCTGTTCGAGTACCGACGCGGCACGATCGTACCCTTCTTCGAGCGATGTGCCGGGAACGAGGTTTCGTTGAACCGGCGAGCCGAGGACGAGGTACTTCCCGCCGACATCGGCACCGAACCGGATCAGATCTTTGAAATATTCCGCAGTGCGGTTTCGTTGATCGGCATCGGGAGAGGTCAGGTGAAGACCGGTCGTCTTGGCAAGAAGCCAGTGAAGCCCGCTCACTTCAATTCTGTTTTGGTCGGCCAGACGACGAATTTCACGCCGCTTTGCCGCCGAAATCCGCTTGACGTCGGCATGCGCTTCGGCGCCGCTGCTGAACGCTTCGTCGAGCGAGAAGGGAGCCAGTTCTATCCCGTCGTAACCGGACGACGCGACACATTCAAACTGTTTTTCCAGGGGTTGATTACCGAAAACTTCGTTACAAAATGCGATTTTCATAACAGGTTCCTCTTGTTGGTTTTGTGTCCGGCACGTCGAATAAGGGGCATCATTACCGACTATTCTTCCTGTGCTCTGCTTTCGGACACCTTGAGTTGACGGGACTTTTGCATGTTCGTCAATGTACCCTTGATGACCGAAAAATTCGTACGAATGTATTCTTGGTCGATCTTCCAATCGAGCCTTTCCGGAGCCGTTTGGGGCATCACCGTCTTGACGAACTCTTCGAACAACACGGTGTTTTCCGGGGAGTCGCTGCTTTTTTCGCCGGAGTCAAGGGTTTCGAGCAGGCTCGAGTATATATCATTTACGGCCGGTTTGGGGTCGTATCCTTTCCGGAATCGCGTCCGAATTTTGACGGAATTGTCGGTCTGATCGAAGGCGACGATCCCGTAGAGCGCCTCGCGACCGAGGGCAAGCGTACTACGGGTGATCGACTCTCCGGCCTTATTATAGGGAGTCGTTTCGCTTCGGTCCGATGAGTTTTGAATCTCTTCCAGCGAACGAGCGAGCATTTTGGCGGAGTTGTCGTTTCCGGTAATCACCAGCTCGGCCGCAGCCTCGGGAAATTCGGCCAGGCCGGCCTCTAAATCGGCACGCGGCTCGGGATAAAGTTCGGTGAAACGGTCGCGGACATACTCTTTGAGTCGGTCTTGATCAATACCGGGGTTCATCAACGGCGCGAAAATATAACCGTGGCGCGCGAAACAGAAGGGAAGGCTGGGCGAACGGAACGAAAGGAGTGCCTTTTTTGCCGCGGCGAACTCCTCGTCGGAGAGTTCGGGAATCGGAATCGCGACAAAGCCGATCGAAGTGTCGGTGTCGGGAGTTACGACGAAGTAGATTTCGTCGAGTCGGAGCTCCTTAAAGGTGTCGTAAACGGATTTGACCCCCGTCAGGTAAGTCGCGAGCAAGAGTGGAAGGCTTGCTTTAACCTTTTTTAGCGTGTCGGGGTCTTGGATCGACGCTTCGGCCACATCTTCGGCTACGTTAACCGCCGTCTGATAAAACCTTTGAAAATCGAATCGACTGCAACTGACACGGAGAACCGCCGTCGTTTGGCTGTCGACCAGGGGGGCGAGATTCGACCCTGCCCCGCGCGCCGGAACCGCTTGGACGAGTAACAGGACGGCCAACAGAATTCGAACCGGAAAACCGAGATGGTTAAATGGCATAACAGAACCTTTACGGGATGAATACGAAACTTCCTGTTATCCTACAAGATTTCAACAACATGTTCAATCCCCTTTTTGCACCAATACCACGTTTCCCGCTTCCATTTCACCTGTTTCGGTGCCCTTCGCGCCCGCACACCGGATAGCCACCCGACTCGATAAAATACGTAACGAAAACAGATCGATTTTGTGGCCCCGGCCCTCTTCGGTGCTTTGGGTTCAGAGAAATGAGGAGAGGAGGGAAAGTGACTTTCTCCGGTTTTGGGGGGATTCGTTAGAATGTCGTGGGAGGGGCATTATTCCCCTCATCGTACGGCACCCGCTGTGAAGGAAGTCAACAATTAACAGTTGTGCTGATTATGAGCGGATTACCAGCCGGGCGATGCTGTTTCATGCCACTATTTATAGCCTGACCATTTTGGGTCGTTCGATAAATGGGTTGGGATGGCATGGCCTCTTTCGACCGCCCGTCAAAACAAAGTTTTGCCGTCGCCAGCATCGATTCGACTTTCTTTCTGATAGGAGTAACGGGATGAGGAATTTCTTCGGAAATCGGAACAAAAAAGAGAACCCCAAACACCGCATTCCTCTTCGGCAAAAACGGTTTTCGTTGGAATCGCTTGAAGACCGCCTTCTCCTGACAGCGGTCCCGAACGAGTGGGGCCTCCTCGCCGAGACCACCTCGACGATTGGCGACTCCGGTCAGACGGAACTCGGACTAACGGTCGAGATTACCGATGGCAAGACGGCTGTGATCGGCGTCCTTGTCTCGGCGACCACCGATAACGGGCTCGATCCCGGCGCGATTCGGGTCTGCGATACCGCAGGCAACGATATTACCGAAACGGTTTCGGTCTGTTTGTCCCCCGACTATGCTTCTCAGGCGAGTCTGATTCTGTTTGAGGTCGCGAACGGCAAATATGAGCTCCTTCTGAGTGCTGAAGGCGGCACGTCGGGCGATCTGGTCTGCTCGGTGTTCCTTCCGGGCGATGTCGATCACGATAACCTGATCAACTTTTCGGAGTGTGAACTCGGTGCCGCGTACGCCGAAGCGTGGAATATCGCCATCTCCGGCAACGCCTCGCTCGGGGTCATTGGGTTTTATCTTACGGAGTACGGGATCGACCTGACCGACCCGAACAGCCTGTACAATTCCCGATACGACGCGAATATGGACGGTGTGATCGACTGTCGCGATGCCTCCATTTTGTGCAAAGGCTACGGCACGACGGTGAAAGTCACTTTCCATGACCTTCTTGAAATTGTTCCCGTCGATCGTTCCCTGGCAGTTACCGAGGGACAGGTCGGCAGAACCACGGAATCGACAGCCCTCTCTTTCGACTCGTTCACCGTGACGATTCAGAATGCCGAATACACCTCGCAAAGTTATGATGTGGCACGGTTCGTCCAAGTCGGCGCGATCCTTTCGACCGATCAGACTCTGGACGAAGATTTTATCGACTTGGTTTCGCTGGGTGCCGACGGTCGTTTCGTTTTCGACGCGACCGGGCCCGTTTTCGATTTCCTGTCGGTTGGCCAAACGCTGACCGTTTCTTTCGACTATTACCTCGACAACCTGATCTTCGAAGGGTTCGATCGCATCTATCAGAATGTCAACGGGGGGAACCTGACCGTTACCGTGCAGGGTGTCAACGACGCGCCGCGCGGCGCGGCCGATTACGCGGCGCATTGTATGCTGCTCGACGCGCTCGTCACGCCCGAAATCAATCTGGTGGAAGGGGTGTCCGATCCGGAAGACGATGATCTTACCCCATCGATTGTCGGGGTGCGGGTCGGCGAGAACGATTATGGGATTTCGACGAATATCGATTTTTCGTCCTGTTTTATGGTTTCTGCCACGGGTCAGTTTGGTATCGATGCCGCCGCCCTGGCCGAACGGCTGGTTCCCGTTCCCGCGGGAGACGATGTTGTCTTTACGGTAACTTACGCCGTTTTTGATCCTCACGGCGACTCTTGCGAGGCGACGGTTACCCTAACCGTGGTCGGGAAGAACGATGCGCCGGGCGGTGCCGGCGACTACAGCGCCGAGTTTGACCTGCAGAGCGGTCGCCTTTTTCCCGCCGTGGACCTGCTTGCCGATGTTGTCGATCAGGACGGGGACGATCTGACCGCGACGATCCGGCAGGCGACCCTTGCGGAAAACCCTTACGGGATCGCGACCGGTCCCGATTACTCGGCCTATTTCGACGCTGGGGACGACGGCGCCTTTACGGTCGATCGGGTGGCCCTCGAAGAGCTGCTCGAAGCGGTTCCCGCAGGGGGTGAGATTCTCTTTACGATTCGCTACACAGTGACCGACCCGGGCGGAGAGTCCGATTTCGGGACGGTTTCCCTGACGGTGATCGGAAAGAACGAACTTCCCGAAGCGGCAGAGGATATCGAACAGATCGGCGCATTGGCCGTCGACGGCTCCCTAACCTACACCACCGACCTTTTGGGAAATCTGATCGACCCGGATGGTGACGAACTTCTCGTAACCGGTATCACGCTTGGCGGTATATTTTACGAAGCCGCGAGTCTCGAAGGCCGCTTGATCGACGGCCTCGTTTACACGTACGCGCCCGCGACGGGGCTCCTTTCGGTTTCTGCCGCGATCGCGACGGCCGAACATCTCCGCTGGACCTATAACGCTTCCGACGGCACCTTCTTGCTCGAAAGCTTCCTCTATCGGTTTACCGACGGGGTCGAAACCGCTTCCGCCGGTGTCTACCTCTATTTTGAGGCGGCCGACGATCCGGCGGAGATTACCTCGATCCCCGCCGACGCGATTCTTGTTCGGAACGAAAACGCTTCCGCCGACGATTTTTCCCTTTTGGGAACCTCCGCGTTCCTTTCCGATCGGGAAAACTATGATGTCGCCGTGACGGTAACCGATCCGATGGGGAGAGTCGTCAACATCGACGAATCGGCCGATTTGATTACGACCTCGGTCACGTATAACCCATTAGGCGGTTCGATTGTCTTTAAGGCTTCCGACATGCTCGTCACTCTTCTCGAGTGCGACGTCCCGTACACGGTCGGTTATACTCTTCTTTACGACGGTGTTGCCGAATCGCGGGACGAATTCGCCTTCACGGTAAAACAACTCCAGGTCTCGCAGCTGACCGACACGATTTCGGTAAAGGAAGGGACTAGTGCTGCGGGGGCGACTTCCCTTGCGCAAAACGCCTTTACCGCGGAAATCGGCGGTCGGCAATATACCTCGACGGTCTTCACCGTCGATGATTTTTTCCAGGTCTCCGCTGTCTCGTCGAAACGTGGCGTCCTTACCGGCGACTTCCTTTCCTACCTGAGTTGGAACAACGAAACCGGCTATTTTACCTTTGATGCCTCCTCGTCCTTCTTCGATTTCCTCGCCGTCGGCGAAACCCTGACGATTGCCGTCGATTTTTATCTGGACGGGCTCCTTTTTGACGGGCTCGACGAAATGTTCAACGGAATCAAGGGGGGAACCATCACGATCGAAGTTTCCGGCACGAACGACGCGCCGAGCGGTGCGTTGAATGACACAGCTTCCCTCAGTACGGAAACAGGCGAATTTTCGACGTCGGTCAATCTTCTGACCGGCATTACCGATTCGGACGGCGACGAGTTGACCGGAGCGATCGTCTCGGCACGTCTTCAAACGAATGATTACGGGATTTCGACCGAAAACGACTACACTTCGTACTTCACGGTGGGGGCAAACGGCGATTTCGGCGCGGACACCGATGCGCTGGCCGAACTTCTCAAACCCGTTCCTTCGGGCCAATCCGTTCTGTTCCGAATCGGGTACGCCGTTTCGGATCCATACGGTGCCTCTACCACCGGCCAGATTACCCTGACCGTCTACGGCCGGAACGACGCACCGACCGGTGCCGAAAATTATGAGACCCTTTACGATTTGAACGATGCCACGTTTGCCCCAGAGGTCAATATCTTGGGAACGATCGTCGATCCCGACGGCGATACGCTCACCGTGTCGGTTTCCTCGGCCTACGCCGAAGAGAACCCGTACATTGACACTTCCATCGATTATTCCTCCTATTTCGATTTCGATGCCGCGGGAAATTTCACTTTGTCGAACGCCTCGCTCGCCGAGTTGCTTGCCGCGCTTCCTTCGAACAAGACGGTCACGTTTAACGTCTTATACGGTGTGAGCGATCCTTCCGGCGGGTCGACCGCCGGCACGATTTCGGTAACGGTTACCGGTAACTACGACGCACCCGCCCTGGCCACGGACATCGAGAATGTGATCGGAAGCTATTCCGAGTCGGTTTCGATTGACCTTTCCGATCACTTTACCGGAACGATTACCGATTACGTTCTGACCCTCAATGGCAATTCTGACATTCTGGCCGGGTACTCCATCGTCGGGTCGATCCTGAAACTGAATTTTATTGCCACCTCCGATTACGCCTCGACGCTCAACCTTTCGAACCTGACTGCCGAGGTGACCGCCCACGACGCTTTTGGAACCGGAGCGGTAAGCAATACGTTTACTCTCTCACTCGCCGGGGCACAGACACTGAACATCACACTGGCCTGCGTAACCGAAGAGTTCGGCGGTGTCGAAGTCAACACGCTCAAAACCGGAGCCTCAAACTTCGGCACCTTCTACTACACAGCGACCGGCGATGTCCCGAAAACCGATTACGAGGCGATTGCGCAGTCCGACCGTTACTTTCTCGAAGTTTGGGTCCACGACACTTCCGCATCGATTACCGGGCTACAGCGGTTTTTCTACTCGCTCCAGGTTCAGCTGAACTATGAGACCGACGGCCCGGGGATCACCTCGCTCGACATCGAGGATGTTTACGCCGGTAAAGTCTCGCTGACCAACTATATGTACCACGACAGCGCCGAGACACTCCTGCGTGCCATTCAGGTAACCTGGCTCTTCTCCGAAGACAGAGACGTAAGTCTGCTCGAACCGGTTACCAACGGCGAAAACGCGTTCCTCCTAGCCCGTTTTGAAGTGACGGCCAACACGGCCGGTTCCATTGCCGCAAGCGGTGTGACCGATTCGGAATCTCCGTTCGTTGACGGATATTATTGTGTGCGCTTCGGTGAGACGGACCCGATCGACGATTCGCAGATTAAGACGGTCAATGTGGTTACGGCCGGCACCTCGTCGGTGAGGGGGACGTCTTCCGCCGAATACGTTGTTGAGAACGGCGTCTATTTGCGGACCGTGACCGAAGAGACCGCTCTAGACGCATCCGGTTCCGTTGCCGATATCGGGGTCAACGCCGATTATATCCACGAATGGCAGACACACTACACCGAGATTTGGGTGAAAGCTTCCGAAAACGACCCGCTTTCGGCGGTTTCCGTCGACCTGGCATTCGACCCGACCTACTTTGATACCACCGATATTGAGTTCGGCTCGGCGTTTGCCGATGGGAATTACTCCTTTGACGCCGAATCGGGTAAGCTTAACGCCATCGCCGCCCGGGCAGCCGACGGTACCCTTTCGGGCAGCGGGTACTATCTGCTGGCTCGTGTTAAATTCGAGGCGGTCGACGATGCCGGGATCCTTTGGTCTGAATCGCTCGCGCCGGTCAGCCTTGTCCGATCCGTTTCCTCGGCGCGGGTCACCACCGTCTCGGGCACCACCTCGGCATATATCGGCATCGACGCATCGACCGACCTGTGGGCCAACCCCTACGATGTCAACGACGATGGCGAGATAAACCTGATCGACTGCGTGTCGTTTATCAACCGATACGGTGGCAATTCTGCCGAGAATTATGCGGACCTTTTCTTCGATTTCAATCGCGACGGCGTGGTCGACGTACGCGACTTTACCGCGTTTGCGAATGTCTATGGACTGACCCGCCGCGACATTGTTGACGGCAAAGCCGAATTGACCTTTCCCGACTCGTTTACCCGCCGCTATGTCGGTTCGACGCTCGACGTCGATCATGCCGAACTTCTCGGAAGGATTTGTGATGCGGCGGTGGCGGATTGGTCTGAAGCGCTTGGAACCGAGAAAAAGATCGACCTGTTGGTTGTGGTGAAAGACTTGCCGGACCGGCAACTGGCGATGGCACAGGTAACCGCAACCGATTCGGGGACCGGTTTGCCGACACGCGGCACGATCTATCTCGACAACGATGCCGCCGGAGCCCGCTGGTCGGCGCTCCTGACCCCACCGACCTCCGGTTCCCCCCGTTACGACCTCTACACGGTCATCCTTCACGAAATCGGGCATCTTTACGGCTACGACAGCGAAAACGAGGCGTTTCTTTCGATCGCTTCCGAGTTCGATTGGATCGGTACCGACGGCCATTCGACCGTTGAATCCGACCTGATGTATCCTCTCCTCGAACCGGGGGTACGCAAGACGGTGACGATTAACGACGCGGCGGTTGTTGTCGCGGTTCATCGGACCGCGCGGGGGGGTATGGCCCATGAAGCCTTTGCCGCCGAACCGACAGCAGCCGAGTGGGCGCTTGATCTTGCCGACGAACTGATCGTCGACACAATAACTCGCGGAGTCGCCGAAAAACTCGATTTGGCGATCCGCTTCGACGATTTTGAGGATGATTCCGACGGGGATTTATGATAGAATCGCAGTGTCGGTTCACTTTTTAAGGTGCCCGGTCTTCAATAAAAAGCGGGCGCCGATCTTTATTGGCTTTCACTTGATCAGGCGAAAGGCATATTATGTTTTCCAAGCCGCGAACCCGTGCTCTTTCCCGTTCCCGCCGAATCACGGCCCTTGAACCGCTCGAAGAGCGCACTCTGCTGGCAGCCACGGGTTGGGGCGGGTTTGATCCGATCCCGGACGTCAACGTCTATGCGGTCGAAAGTTCGGAAATCAAAGTCGATTTCAGCGGAAATACCGATCTGGACCTGGCCGCCGCAGGTGATATGAACGGTGACGGCATTAACGATCTTGTAACCGTTAACAGCGCCGATACCGCGCCGGTGATCTCCGTCAGCTTGGGCACCGGTGCCGGTGTTTACGCGAGCCCCATAACGACCGAACTCGGAACCATTTCCGGACTTGCCCCCGCAGGGTTCCTGGCGGATTTTACGGGAGACGGTGTCCTCGACTACGTCTCGGTTGCACAGAACGCTTCCGACGGTTCGACGCTGGATATTAACCTGTTCACATACAGCGGCGGCGTGTTTTCGCAGGTCGCTTCTTCTTCGATTTCCCTTTCCGTCTTCGGGAACTATTCGGTTTACGCGATAACGTCGATCCGACTCGGTGCGATCGGCACCGACCTGGCCGTTCAGATCGAAAACAGTTTCGGGTTCGATTCTTCCGGCGGCTCACACTCGATCGACGGTGTTGCCGTCTGTACGGGTAATGGTGAAGGAACATTCTCTTCCCCGACTCGGGTAACGGCCTTTACCGGCACACTTGCCGGTTCGGTCACCCTTGAAGGAATCAATTACCTCGTCTCGCTCAATAAAGGAGCTCGCACTTTCGGTTTTTGGTATTACAACGCCGCCAAAACAGCATGGTCCAATGCCGGAGGTTTCAGTTATTCCTCCGAAGTCGGGAACATTGCGATTGTCAGCACGGCCGCTTCCGGTATGCGCCTGTGGTTCAGCGGCAATATGAACGGATCGACGCATATCGGTGAATTTTCGCTTGCCCTTTCCGCAGGAAAGGTTGTACTCGGCTCATCGCAGGTTTACACGATTGAGCGCACCTACACCACGCAAACCGTTTTGTTCGGCGGCGACCTGAATGCCGACGGGATCAGCGACCTGATGTTGGCTGATTCCGATCACTACACGATCCTGTTCGGGCAGGTCGGTGGTACCTATGGGGAAGGGGAAACGATCGTCGTACAAACCGATTACCTGACAACCGCCGTGACCGATATCGGCGGGGACGGCACCGACGAGATCCTCGCGGTCGGTGGGGTCGGGATTTGGGGGATTTCCCTCGACGATATGCAGGCTGCCCCGGTTCGCTACGCGATGTTCGATACCGCCGCCACGGCAGCGGTGACCGGCGACTTCGACGGAGACGGCATAACGGAAGTCGCGGTGATCGAGTCGACGGGGAACCGAATCGCCATCTACGATTACGCTGCAGGTGTTTACCAAAAGGTGCGGTTCATCGAAGCGCCGACACAGACGGTCGACGGGGTCACGGTTGTCGCCTCGGCCGTATTCCTTGCCACGGGGAATTTCACCGTCGATTCCTACGACCAGCTTCTGGTTGCCTATGCGTGGAGCACCGACGACGGCGATACCATATTGCTCTACGATGTCAACAATGGGACGACAGCCGCCCGGTTTAATCTTGAAGACGGGAAAACGATTACGGCTACGACTGCCGGTCGGATTACTTCCGCCGCCTACGATGATGTCGTTGCGGCGGTTTCGGACGGCGCCGACTCTTCGGTCATCCTCTGGGGGAACGACGGCGGGTCGTTATACCGTAAAGCCGAAGTCGCACTCGTCGGAACCGACGAAATTTCGATCACCGCCGTGGCAATCGGCGATCTCGACGGTAAAGGGAGAGGCGATATTCTCCTTCTTGATGAGGGGAGCGGCAGCGGGGCGCGGCTCGGCTGGCTGACGAGCACTTCGTCGACTTTCACAGCCTCCGGACTCGGTTGGGGGAACCGTGTGGCGGCTTCCGGCGCCTGTTCGGGCCTTCTGCTTGCCGAAATTACCGGCGACGGTCACCTTGACGCGGTTACCACCCGCACCTACACCGACTCGGAAGGTATCGAGCGCGCGGTCATCTACGTTGCCGAGGGAACGGGTTCCTCCTCCGCGCCGATGGGGGTGCTGACTCCCTGCACCCTGGGGGGTGACGCCTCCACAGGGATTGTCTTCGACGGTGGCACGCTTGTCGGCCCGTCGATCACTTCCTACACCGACAACCAGACCGGTTTGGGGAACCTGATTCTTGCCAAAGGGCGCACCGCCGCGCGGCTCCGTTCGATGGAAGCGGGAACCGGCGCCGGAGGGTTCCTTTACCTCGTACGCGCCTCGTCGTCGAGTACGCCGACCGCCATTCTTTCGGATCTCGGCAGCCTCGGTCCCGACTATTACACATGGGTCGACGAATGGAGTTCTTTCTACGTTGAAATCTGGGGGAACGCCGACGGTGAAGAGCTTAACCGATTCCAAACGACCCTGTCGTTCGACCCCGATCTTTTTACTGCCGTCTCGGTCGGGTCGGGAACCGGTTATCGAACGGAATCTTCGGTCGGCGTTTTTTCGTGTACGGTTTCCGGTGTTGCCGACAGTGCGGTAGCGCCTGCCCCCGGTACGGGGGAATACGTTTTCCTGGCACGTGTTCTCTTCACGGCGAGCGAAACCGGCGGCGTTGCCATCCCCATCGATGGCGTTTTTGCCGTCAATGATGCCGACTTCGGTGTTAACGACGAGTCGATCAACGGCTCGGTCTCTTGTGAAAACAGCAATGCCTCGGCCCTTACCGAGCTCGAGCTTTTCTCGGTTCGTTTCGACAGCAACGACGACGGAAAGATCGACGTGGCCGACTTCACCCTCTTTGCAAACAACTACGGGCTGGGAACCGCCGTCAAACCGTTCAAGAGCGCAAAGGCCGAAACCTTTAACGTGGTCGCGGGCAGCGGTCTTAATGTGCAGGATTTCACCTATTTCGCCAACGCCTACGGAATGACCCGCGCCAAGACAATCTCGGACCGCTTCTATGATGTGCTCGGTCACGACCCCACGGCTTGGATTCCTGCGGCGGCCGAGCTCCCCGCCGCCCCGGTGCAAACTGTCGTGGCCGACACCTTTGTTTTCTTTATCGTTGACGAGTCGGACGAATACGAGTGGTTCGACTTCGACGCTTGGAAAGAGTGATCGGTCGTAAAACGAACAACCACGCCTTATCGACAACAGCCGCAGGACGGATGGTCGGTAAGGCGTGGTTGTTCGCGGGGAATCGACCGTTCGGCACACACCCCCGGCTCGGAAATTCTCCGGAAAGATTTCGCGGGACTCCTCTGCCGAAAAGCTTCCCGGAGACTACTCAACCTTAAGAGCGTGCGATTTAACCTGCATTTGGCTGAATACCCGTTCGGAAAGAGCGGAGAACGGGTCTGGCGTATTCGCCTTATTTTTTTTCTTCTTTGAGGGCTTCCGAAGTGACGAGTTCTTTGATTTCGTCGGGGATAATCCAGGAAGGTCCGCAGAGGGCATCGAAAATGACCAGCAGGTTGAGAAGCCCGGCGGAGGCCAGGAAGATCGTTCCCATCTCGAACCAGGAATGGAGACGGAGCAAAAGAGCATTAAGCGTGGGACGACTGCTTGATATGCGGTCGACGGAGGAATACGACATAACGGCCGGGGGGGCGAACGCGCCGTGAAAGAGGGGGGGAGCTCCGTTCTGAACGATCTTCGCCTGAATGACCGCCGGTACCGCAACCGCGGCATTTAATGCCTGTGGGAAGAAGTAGAGGCGTTTATTTCCCGGCTGCCATTGAAAATAGGCGTTTTTCGCAAAACAGAGACGGCCGGCACCGGCCCCGTCGGGAGCCGACCCGACACTTTCCCGGTAAGAACCCATCCATAGTCCGGCGACGAGCAAGGGGACGATCGTGCAAAAGAAGAGGCCCCCCTTTGCCGTGCGTCCCTGATAGAAATGCCCCAAACCGGGGCAAAGCCATGCCAAAAAGGCGGCCAGCCACCGGTTTTTGAGCGGGACCGATCGTATCTCGTCGAGGGAATACGGTTTCATAAGAATTATTTCGCGAGGATCTTACGGATTTCCTCGAGCTGACCGGCGCTGCCGAGCATCTGATTCTTGTGAATGATGTATTCGGCGTAAGCGGGCATGAAAACTTTGCCCGGGTCACGGAGGTCGAATTTTTCCGGATGGTCACGGAAGAATTCACGGTGGATCGCGCACCAGACCAGGCGGCCGTCGGTGTCGATATTGATCTTCGTCACGCCGAGTTTCGCCGCAGGAAGATATTGTTTTTCATCGACACCGCTGGCGTTTTTCAAAGCACCGCCGGCATTGTTGATGCGGGCGACCCATTCGGCCGGAACCGAAGAGGAACCGTGCATCACGAGCGGGAAGTTCGGCTTCACGGCGTTGACGGACTTCTGGATTTCTTCGAGGACATTGAAGTGCAGACCCTGAGTACCGGTGAATTTGAACGCACCGTGCGAGGTGCCGATCGCGACCGCCAGGGAGTCAACGTTCGTTCTGTCGATGAATTCGGCTGCCTGGGCCGGATCGGTCAGCTTCACGCTTCCGACAACGTCTTCTTCGACACCGCCGAGCTGGCCGAGTTCGGCTTCGACGACGACGTTCTTGGCATGGGCGCGGTCAACGACGCGCTTGACGATTTCGACGTTCTTTTCGAACGGTTCGTGCGAAGCGTCGATCATCACCGAACTGTAGAACCCACTGTCGATGCAGTCGTAACAGACATCTTCGGTACCGTGGTCAAGGTGAACGGCGAAGATCGCCTCCGGGAAAACTTCATCGGCATTACGGATCATCCCCTCGAGGAAACGCTTGTCGGTATAGCCGCGGGCACCTCGGGAAATCTGGATAATGAACGGGGCGCTGGTGGCGTCGTTACAGGGATCTTCGTTCTTGGCGGATTTCCCCAGATTGCCACGGAAAAGCCCGACAACCTGTTCCAGGTTATTGATGTTGTAGGCGCCGATGGCGTATTTGCCGTAAGCCTCTTTGAAGAGTTCTTTGGTGGTGACAATCATAAAATTCTCTCCATGGTTGCGAAGGTTACACTTTTCCGCGCTTCCGGCTTCATTCGGCGCGGAGAGCACTTCCTGCCGAGTCGTTACGGTCCGCTTCGGCCGAAAGGGAGTGCACACTCCCCACATTATATATCACCGGCGATTTCATGCAAGCGGAATTCTGTCTTTGGCCCGTGGTGATTCTTCCTTCTCTTTTTTCGGAAATCGTGGGGGTAGGGGGTTTGGCGGCATTGTCGGAGATTGGGAGAAAACGGGATCGGCGAGGGTCCGGGAAGGTTGGGAGATTACAGGGGGGTTCGGCAGACAGTCGCTTTTTCTTATGTCAAACCGGCGGACTTTTTCCTACGAAAGACGACGATCCGAAGATCGGATGCCGTATCGTGATCGGGGTGGCCTCTTCTCCTTGCTTGATCGTTAAGACGTACTCTCCGGTGAGTTCCCAAAATGGGGGTCAGAGGCACTCGCAAAAATTAGGCGTACGGCCCCCGTTGAGTCTCAGGGGGGAAACGGAGATTGCGGGTGAAAAACGGTTGAATACGGGAAGATCCGCATCCAAATCGTACCGACAGAAGAGGCGAAAAACGATGTCGGGTGGATGACGATGGCGTAGTCGTTAAGGTCTTTGGTTTCGATCGATTTCTCTCGGTCGATCTTTTAACTCTTCGAGGAATTCTCTTTTCCGTCGGAATCGGTCTTCTTCTCTCCTTCCGACGTTTGGGGACGGGCGGGTCGGTTTTCGGTCTTTTGGCGATCCGATCCGATTCCGGTGTCGAGTGTGTGGTATTCGGCCAGTCGCTCCGCCGCCCGGCGGTTCCCCCGTTCGGCGGCTTGCGTGAGCCAATAGATAGCCTGCTGGCGATTTTCCGGTGTCTCCCGGCACTCGTCGGCGTAATAAAGTCCGAGCCGATATTGCGATTCGACCACCCCTTCCTGCGCCGCGCGGGTAAACCGAAAGAGTGCCTGAACCCTATCGGGTGTGGTCCCCTTTCCGGTAGCGTAACAGACCCCAAGTCGATATTGCGCCTCCGGGTCCCCCAGTCGTGCGGCACGATCGAACCATTCGAACGCGCATTGCTCGTCTTTCGGGACACCGATCCCTTCGGTATAACAGAGTCCGAGAATCCGTTGGGCTGCGGGATCGTCCTGTTCGGCAGCTTTCGTGAACCAGTAGACGGCGCGCTCGTCGTCTTGGGGTACACCACGGCCGTGGGTGTAGTAGATGCCGATGTTGTACTGCGCGTCGCGGTCCCCTTGTTCGGCCGCCTCGCGAAACCAGTGTGCGGCTTTGATGTCGTCGTGTTTCGATTCCGGACCGTTCCCGTAATAGAGCCCGAGATGAAACTGGGCTTCAACGTGCCCGTTCTCGGCGGCTTCGGTCAGCCAATAGAGTGCCTGTTCACGGTTCGTTTCGCACCCTTTCCCCTCGGCATAACGGAGCGCGATGCTGTATTGAGCGTCAGGGTTGCCCGATTCGGCGCGGAACAGTTCTTCGGTAAAGGCGATTTCTTCGTCCATCATGTTTTCGATTCGGTTATTCCTCAAAGATGCAATCGGGTTCGGCGGCGAGCGGGTCGCCCGTCAGCGCATAGGCGCGTGAACGGCTTCCGCCGCAGACATGCCGATATTCGCAGCGACCGCAGATTCCCTTGTAGTTGTCGGGGTTATGCAATGCCTTGAAGAGAGGGTGGTTCCGATAGATGTCGACCACCGAGTCTTGGGGAAACCTGCCGCAGACGATCGGGAGAAACCCGGCCGGAAAAATTTCACCGTTATGACCGCAGAACATGATCCCCCGCCCGTCGGTAACGCCGAGCGGTGCGCGGGTGCGGTTGCCGTGACCGATCTCTTCCCCCCGCGAAGACCGTCGGGGCGGGGCGAGGGGATCCCCTCCCCGTTCGAGAACGTAGCGGCGGTAATGGGGCGCTTCGGTTGTTTTGACCGCGTACGATTTGGTCTGTGCGTGATGCAGGAGCTTCTCGAAAACGGTTACGTATTCCTGCGGCGTGATGCGGACCTCTTCCACGCCGCGCCCGACCGGTACCAGAAAGAAAACCGACCACATCAGAACCCCTTTCCCCTCGAGCATTTCGGCGATTTGGTCGACCAACTCGACGTTGCGGCGTGTGACCGACGTGTTGATCTGCACCGGCAGATTGAGGTCGTGGGCGTAGTCGAGCATTTCCATTGCTTTGGCAAAACTTCCGGTAAACCCGCGAAATGCGTCGTGGACTTCCGGGTTCGGCCCGTCGATACTCAGCCCGATCGCCGAAATGCCCGCCTCTTTGGCGCGACGAAACGCGTCGTAGGTTGCCAGCGGGGTCGCGCTTGGGGTCAGGGCCGAAGTGATTCCGTGACTTGTGGCGTGGGCGATCAGGTCGAAAAGGTCTGCTCGTTTGAGCGGGTCGCCGCCGGTAAAGCAGATCGTCGGTTTTCGTGCGAATTCGGCAACCTGCCTGATCAGTTTGAGGGCGTTCCCGGTCGAAAGTTCGTCAGGTGCCGCCTCTTCCTGTGCCGAGGCACGGCAATGTTTGCACACCAGATCACAGGCCCGCGTGACCTCGTAATAGAACATCAGCGGGTGAAGACTGAAGTCGGATTCGGTGTAAGGCAGATGATGCATCACGGTTTGGTTTCTTGTTTTTCTTCTTCGGCGGTTACCTTTGGTTTGCCGGTCCGCTTCGGCTTTTTCGTTTCTTTCTTACAGCTTTCCCCGGCAGTCTTCGGTTCGGCTTCTTCCGGCACTCGCCGCGGCGCAGATCCCCCACCCGCTTTTGCGTTTGCCGCGACCCGCGTTTCCGCCGGCACGCCTTCCGGCACCTTTTCCGGTTCCTCCGTCGTGATTTCCCGCTCTCTGATCGGCCTGCTTTCCGGCACGTATTCCCGAGGCACGTTGTTGTTCGGGGGGGCCTGTTTGAGGATCGCCTTGATCTTGACGAGCCGCTTACCCATTTCCTGCTCGTAGCCGCGATCGGTCGGCACGTAGTACTCGCGGTCAACCCCCAAATAATCGGCGGCGGCGATAGCCCCTTCAGAGTCGTGTGCGTATTGGTATCCTGTATGACCGAACTGCTGAGAACCGCGGTAATTCGCATCGCGCAGAAAACGGGGAACCGGCAGGATCCGTCCTTCTTTGATATCGCCACGTGCGCCGAAAATGGCGTTGGTCGCGGAATTCGACTTCGGCGCGACGGCCAGGTAAATCACCGTTTGCGCCAGGTTGAACTGGCATTCGGGCAGACCGACCAACTCGCACGCCTGTGCCGCGGCAACGGCCATGGGTAGCGCGTGCGGGTCGGCGTTCCCGACATCTTCGCTTGCCAAGATGACAAGACGACGCGCCAGGAACCTGACATCTTCTCCCCCTTCGAGCATACGCGCGAGCCAGTAGATCGCGGCGTCGGGGTCACTGCCGCGTATCGACTTGATCAGCGCGCTGATTGTGTCGTAATGGTTGTCGCCATCGCGGTCGTAATTGATCAGGCGCCGCTGGAGCGATTCGGCGGCAAGTTCTTTCGTAAATTCGACACTCCCGATTCGGTTTCCGTTTTCGTCGTGTGGGATCTCGTCGAGACTCGAGAGAACTCCGATCTCAAGGGTTGAAAGGGCCCGGCGTGCGTCACCATCGCAAACCGCACCCAAGTATTCCGCGGCGTCCGGGTGCAGATTGACCGGGTAACTTCCCAATCCCCGCTCTTTGTCGCGTATGGCACGGTTTAAGATCTCGACGATATGACGTACTTCGAGCGGCTCGAATTGAAAGATTCGGCTTCGACTCAGGAGTGCGTTGTTAATCGTAAAGAACGGGTTTTCGGTGGTCGCGCCGATCAGGGTCACGATCCCCTGTTCGACTTCCGGCAGCAGCACGTCTTGCTGGGCCTTATTGAACCGGTGAATTTCGTCGACGAACAGGAGCGTTCTGCGCCCTTCGGCGGAAAGACGGTCTTTTGCCTGGCCGAGAATGTCGCGCAACTGTTTGACCCCGTCGGAGACAGCGCTCATTTGCCGAAAATAACTTCGGGTTTCCCGTGCCAAGATATACGCAAGGGTCGTTTTCCCCGTTCCGGGCGGTCCGAAAAAAATGACCGAACCGAGCCGGTCCGATTTGAGCAAGCGGCGGAGAAGTTTTCCTTCTCCGAGAAAATGTTCCTGGCCGACAAACTCGTTCAGAGAAGTCGGACGCATCCGGGCCGCCAGGGGGAGTGCCCGCATTCGGTTTTCCCGTTCCGAGGCATCGAAGAGCGACGACATCTTCCGCTTTCTCCTGACTGTTATTCGGTTGTCCGCCCGGTGACGGTATCGAACTCGTCGATCGCGGGAATCAACATGGAGATGACCGTAAAGAGATATGCGCCGACTACCGAAAGGAAGACCCAATGGAACTGTCCCAAAAGGAAACAGGTGATCGCATAGAAGGTCGCCGGGGGAAGAATGAACGCGGCCAGGGCAATGGCATTCGAGGGATTGCGGAGTCCCAGGCAGAGGTAAAGCCCGACACCCCCGCCGAGCATAAACGCCAAAAACGGTTGAAGCTGTGATTCGAACGAGCCGCTGAATGCCAGCATCATCCAAATACAGGTTCCGATCCCGACGAAGAGGAAAAAGATGATCCCCAAACTCGTTGCCAGCGAACTGCGCGTGTTAGTGTATTGCATTCCGACATGGACGCCGATCATCGCCGCGAAGAAGTAGAGCACGGCCAGTCCCGTAAAGAGGAAAAATGCGTTGAGCGCGCTCATCCCCCCCAGATACCAAACGTAGCCGCACAAGAGGAGCGGCAACAGAATGATCTCGCGCATGTTGTAAAACGTGCCGCCGAGTTTTCCCCAAACGAATTCTTTCGGAGAAATATCGCTGACCAACAGCAGGACGAACGTTCCCCCGTCGCGTTCGCTGGTCAGAGAGGTTACCGCCTGCGCGTTTACCAGAAGGAGCGAAAGGATAAGGAGGGGAACCAGAGGCCCGGCGATCTGCATGGCTGTTGGCATAGCACCCCCGGCGAACAGGGAATGGACCGCGCCGAGGCTGATCAAGAAAAGGAGGAAATAGACGAACCGGATGATCAGATTTCGCCGTCCGTACGGACTTGTCCGAATCTCACGCCAAAGGATCGGGTTATTCCAGACCGGGCGAACCTTCCCTCCCGCGGCCGAGAGTGCGGGGTCGATGCGGACTTTCCCCTTTTTTTCTTCCGCTTCCGCCGAAGCGGCTTTCGGTTCGCTCATCACCAGGTCGGGGTGTTGCGCTTCGAGGGCGAAAAGGTTATCGGTCAGGTTGTCGTACGGGTTATCGGTCGAACGGGTCTGCGGGCGTTTCGGTAACACGCGGAGCGACTCGTCTTCCGGTAAGGTTTGACGCAGTTCCCGTGAAGGGTTCCAGATACGTACCCGCGCGATCGCCAGTGTGTTGATCAGGAAGATGAGCGCACCCGAGACGGTTAGATATCCGGCGATCGGACGCAGAAGCGCACCGAACGACAGCAGGCCGACCGGTTCGGTGTCGGGCCCCATGGCCGAAAAGATCGCTTTCCAGGGACTCATCCATTCGGCGAGCCGTTCGGCCGAAACCGAGCCGAATAGCCCCGAACCGGCCAGTTGCCAGACCGCCAGCCAAAGGACGGTGATCAGGACGGTGACCGAGACCGCCTGAAAAGTTTTTTCCCGCCAAAGCGCGATACACGAGCCGACGCTACCGAAGACGAGTGCGCCGAACAGGATCACGAGCGTCGAGCGGAATATTTGCGGATACGAAATTCCCCCGAAGAGCGCCAAAAGCATCAGCAGAGGAACCGAAAGAAGAGTAAAGATAAAGACTTCCAGCAGACTTGCCAGCAGTTTGCCGAGCACCAGCTCGCTGTTCGTCATGCGCGTTAAAAGGAGAAGTAACAGCGTCTTGCGGTCTTTTTCCTGTGCCGTGTTTCCGGCGGCGAGTACCGCCGCGAAGAAGAGGATCATCATCAATTGCAATGGGGCGATCAACCGAAACAGTGCCGAACCAAACCGCGAGAAGTCGCCGACGTCGACGATCAGTTGGGTGCCGGTCATAACCAGCCATGCCGTTGCGGTCAGGAGGAGAAGGAAAATGCCATAGACGGTCCGACCGACGAACGTGCGGATTCGTCGGGGAGAAATCGTGACTTCGCGGGTAAAAACCGGTCCGATAAACATGGCGTCTCCTCGAAAGGTTTAACTTGCCCCTTTCACGCTTGAAATGCCCGCACGGTCAGGCCAGGTCGCGATCGTCGAACAGGGTCAGGGAAAGAACGAGGGCTGTTACCGCGAACAAGAACGAGTAAAGCCCCGTCCACAAAAGGTAGGTGACCGGAATCGCGCGGTCCATTGCAACCGCCGTCTCCATATTGAAGTGGTCGAGTACCGGTAACACACAGAGCAGGTTGGCGAAGAAGCCGACCAGGGGCATTTGCGCCGCGGCATTCGAAGCGGCGATGATCGGCATGATATGGCCGAGCGCGTAAAGCGTCAGACAGATCGTCAAATTCGGCAAGAGGGACAGGCGCGTCGAAATGGCGACCGAGATTGCCGCCAACACGAACGTTTCGAAGAAGGCCAAAATCAGGCCGGGAAGGATTCTGAGAATGTAGGCGAAACATTCGGCCTGTGTCGGAACCTCCCGCGCCAGTTCCCGCGCTTCGTAGACCAGTTTGTAACTGACCGAATTGACAAAGAAAAACCCGAGGATGAAAAACAGGAGCGTTACCGCGATCATCACCCCGGCGTATTTTCCGATCACGAACTTGGCACGACCAACCGGTTTGGCGAGGATCATCAAGGCGGTTTTCCCCTCGATCTCCTCGGCAATCGACGTGCTCGCCGACCAGATGGCCAGGAAGACGGCCAGGAGTTTCACGAGCGTCAGCCCCTGCGAGACGACAATCTTGATATCCTCTCCCAGGGTGTGATACGAGAGGAAGAGGAAGATGAGCAGGCCGAAAATCCCGACCAGAGAAAGGATCAGAAAGAGCGGCTGCTGAATCGTTTCCTTGGCGGTGACCCAGGCGATCGCACCGACCTTCGGCATGAATACCCGGAAGAGGTAAACGAGGACACCGAAGAGAATGAGTCCCGCAATGGCGTAAAGATCGATTTTCGACGACGCCCGGAGCCAGACAGGGATGGCCGCGAAAAGAAGGTTTTCTGCCAGTAACATTTCTGCTCTTTTCTGTCAGTGGTAGGGACGGAAACTGCCCTCGTTTACAGCCCGTGCGGCGGGCATTTGCCCCGGGAACCGCCGAGGCGGCCCGGCACCTATTGCACGGGGCAACTCTGCCGGAAGCAGAGAGACCCACATCCGTTATTATAAGGGGAGCAAGAAGTTTTGTCGATAGGGAGAAACGGTCTATTCGACTTGACCCTAAGAATGAATTGATGTATGATTCCGAGCATGCTCGAAGTACGTCATTTTCAAAATAAACTCGTCGGCGATTGGTTGGCTGTCTGGAGAAAGGAGGCCGCGCGGTTTCCCGACTTTTTGGCTCCGATTTCTCAGAATGTCTTGGAAACACAGATTCTCGGGAACGTCCTTTTCGATCCCGAGGGGCTACTGATTGCCTACCAAGATAAGACGCCGGTCGGCGTGATTCATGCCGCATTCGGTCCGAATGCCGACCACAGCGATCTTTCGCGGGAGATCGGCATCCTTTACGCGCCGATTATTCGCGGCGATATCGCTGTCGATCGCACCGAGACGGCCACCGCGCTCATTTCGGCTGCCGAAGCGTACTTCCGCGGGTGGCAGACCCGGTATTATTTTGTCGGCGGTTATGCCGAGGCTTCCCCCTTCTATACCGGGCTGTACGGCCGTACAAACCCGAACGGGATCGATTGTTCCGATACCGAAACGCTGGAGGTTTTACGCCGCATGGGGTATGACCCCTTCCGCGATTCACAGATCTACCGGCTTGTCTGTGCGCCGTTTCGCCCCGCGATCACTCCGAAAATTCAGCGGGTCGATAACGGCGTTCTCGTCAGTCGGTTCACCCGTTCGACAGAACCAACTTGGTGGAAATCGAACATTTACCGAAACTTCGAATCGGAAGAGTGGAACCTCTTCCCCCGCAAGGCGATCAACGGTGACCCGATCGGCGGCGTTGTTTTCCGTTCGATGACGATGGGTTCCCCGCTGTGTGGGCCGTTTGAACGACCGGAATCGCGTTTTATTCTCGACTATATCGGTGTGGTCGGCTCGAAACTCCGGCGCGGAATCGCTTCGTTTCTGTTAACCGTCGCCCTGGCCGACCTGAGCCGATATCGCCCCTCGTTTATTGTCGACACGATCGTTCCAAACGAAAACATCGCTCTGGCGTGTTTTCTGGAGGCAAACCGTTTTGAAAAAGTCGCCGCGGTCACCTCTTTTTGCAAGTTTGTTTATTAATTCCCCTTGACTTTTTAACTTCTAAGAAAGAAAATGAACTCGAAAGTTCCGTCTTTCTTTCCAATCGATTGAGATGTCGTTTCGGGGAATCTCCCCTTATTCCTTTTTCGGACCGACGCGGCGGGAACGTTTGGCTGGCGAGTCTGTATTTCCGACGTTCCGAAGAGTTCGCGTTTAAAAAATGGAGGGTATAAAGTATTATGGCAACGCGGGAAGAAATCCTGGGAAAAATCCGCAACGCCCAGACGCAAAATCCGCAATCTCCGCCTCTCCCCGAACCTCCGGCGGTCTGGCCGGTCGAGGGGGGGACGCCCGACGAACTTCTCGAGCGTTTCGAAAAGAGTCTTGCGGCGGTCGCCGGAGAGACAGTCCGCTGTACCGACCGTGCTTGCGCGGCGGAAAAAATCGCCGAGACACTCAAGTCGATCGAGCCGAACCGCGGCATAAACAATACCGAGAAGAAATTCCGTTGGGGAGTTCATTCCGGGGAACTGACCGAATCGCTTGCCGACACGGTTCTCCCGCGGCTGGAAGGGGTGGATGCGGTCCTTGTCAAAGCACCTGCCGACCCGGCCGATGCCAAACCTGCTGAGCTGGAGTCGATATCGGCGAGCCTGATTCCCGCCGAACTCCTTCTGGCCGACACCGGCAGTGCAGTGGTCCGGTCGACCTCGGTGTTCGATCGACTGATGAACTATCTTCCCCCCGTCTGTCTCATCGCCGCGAAGAAGTCGCAACTTCGCGAACATCTTCCGCACGCCTGGCCCGAACTCTTGGCACGGATCGGCTCGGACGGGGAGAAGACCGGCGAATTCCTGCTGATAACCGGCCCGAGCCGCACGGCCGACATCGAAAAGATTTTGGTCCTCGGCGTGCACGGGCCGCGCAAGGTGGTTGTGTACCTCATCGAAAACGAATGAACAAGATCAATCAAGAGACCGAAAACAGTTTCCGGAGGATATCGCATGAAATCGTTTTCCGATCGTCTGACGCAGGCAGTGACCGAAAAGAAATGCCCGGTCTTGGTCGGGCTCGATCCCCGTTGGGAGCAGCTCCCCTCATCGATGACCGAGGGGATCGACGAGCCGACCGAGTTTGACGCCGCCGAGACGTATTCGCGCTTCTGTCACGAGGTGATCGACATCGTTGCTCCGCTGGTACCCGCCGTCAAACCACAAGCCGCCTTTTTCGAACAGTGCGGCCCCGACGCGATGCGTGCGCTGGTCGGTGTGATTCACTACGCACAAAAGAAGGGGTTGATCGTCATCCTCGACGGAAAGCGGAACGACATCGGCACAACCGCAGCGGCTTACGCCACCGGTCTGCTCGGGCGCGGCGCTTCCCCCTGGTCGGCCGATGCCTTGACGGTGAGCCCCTATTTGGGAGACGACAGCATCATGCCGTTTATCGATACGGCGCAGAAGCGTGGGGCGGGAATCTTTGTGTTGGTAAAAACGTCGAATCCCGGTGGAAGGCTGTTTCAAGACCTGGTGGCCGACGGCAAACCGGTTTACCGTCATGTTGCCGAATGGGTTGAATCGGCATCGCGTGCCACGCTCGGCCCACGGCCCGAGAACCCGTATTCGAGTGTCGGGGCCGTGGTCGGTGCGACCTGGCCGAGACAGCTTGCCGAACTGCGTGGGGTGATGAAATCGGCCTGGCTTCTTGTCCCCGGCTATGGCAGTCAGGGGGGCGCGGCAGCCGACGTGGCAGGCGCATTCGACGAGAACGGGCTCGGTGCGTTGATCAACAACTCGCGTGGCATTATCTTTGCCCACCACAAACCGGAATACGCCCGGTTTGGTGACGCCAAGTGGGAGCGTGCCGTTGAGGCCGCCACCCTGGACATGATCGCGGATCTCGCCGCCGACACCACGGCGGGGAAACTGCGATAAGCGACTTTATCTCACACAAAAGCCCCTGTTTCCCGAAAAGGAGCAGGGGCTTTTAAAATGGCTTTTGCGAGTGGCGGGCTGGGGCTGTGGGCGATTACCCGAACTTTTCCTTGACCAGGCTTTCCAAGATCCCGTTCTTGGAGGCTTCGGCGGCATCGGCTTGTACGAAGTGGTTCGTTTCGTTTTTTATCGACTCGTCGAATCCCAAAATATAATTTGTGGCGATCAGATAGATGATACGTGTCGGCGCCATGCCGTAAACCTGATTTTGGAAAATGTGGCGTATTCTTTCCCGATCGTCCGGTATTGCGGATTTCATTGCCGGACTGTTATAAAGCCGCTTGACGATTTCGGTGATATACAAACCCGATTTCATGTAGAGGTCGGCGAATGTCTTGTTCGGATCGTCGAAACAGCCGGGATTTTCTTTCTCCAGCAGATCGACCATCATTTTTACCACCCGTTTCGGCGTAAATATCTGATTGGTTTTCTGCGGAGGAATATAGTCGAAAATGTCCTCGGTATGGCTTTTGTCGAAGTAGTCTGCCAACTCCTCTTTTTTCCGCAGGAATTCTTTAATCGAGTCGTTAAAGACGCTCTCGTCGAATAGATTGCCTTCCCAGTGTTCTATCTTGCCGGTTTCCGGGTTTTCCCAGTCGCCGCCGTCACGCAGGAATCGAAATTCCTCTTCGCTGATCCCCGTGACTTCCAGAAATACGTCGTCTTCGGTGTAATCGTCGAAATTCGCGAGGGTAAGATTTTCATCACCGTAAGCCATGATGAAACTCGGGATCGTCCGCGAGAAACCGCGCAAATGCGCGCGAACCTCGTCTTCGGCATCTCGCTTACGGGTTTGCGCCCGGTTCTTTTCAAGCCGCTCGATAAGTTCATCCGGCATTTTTTCCGTTGTCTGCCGAATTTGTTCTCGGGCCGCACTCGTTGTGGCTTCAAGAACGGTTGTCATGCGGTCGCTGAACGCCGTTTTCGCCTCTTCGATCTGTTCCTCGGTGGCTTCCGGGTCATTCTTCCGACGTTCCAGTTCCGCGAGGGCTATCGATTCCTCTTGTTTGTAATCGGCGGCGATTTTTTCAAAATCGTGATCGATCGTGCGGTTGAATTCTTTTTCGATCTGCTTTGTAACGCGGCCCTTCGGCGCGTAATCTTCGATTACGGGCCGAACCCGTTCCCAGACCGCCTCTTTGACATTTTTAGCAATGATTCCCAGACCTTCGGTTATCGTTTTTGTCGAGTCGGAAGCGTCGGCGGCCTCGTTCAAAATAGTTTCTGCCTGACCTTGAATTGCGGGGACGTCTTGATAGATTTTGTTGGCGAAATATTTTTGCGCTTGACCGATCACGATCTCTTTGGGAACTTCGACCTCCCCGTTACGATTCAGGTGAATATCTGAGAGATTTTCCAGGGCGGCATTGTTTGCCTTATGTTTATCCTCTCTGGCCGTCTGCAGTTTTTCCACGATTGACCGAATCTCTTTCGGCGCCCCGAAGACGTTGCCGATCTTAAAGAGATAATTGCACATAAACCCGGAACGTACCACTTCCCGACACTTGAGTTTTCGCGGAATCGAGAGGATCGCCGCTGCATCAAGCTCGATCATCGTTCCCTGATCATCCTCTCCGATCACGGGGAAAAAGTTCAGAAGTCTGCGAATATTCTCTTCTCGCTTTTCGCTCGTTCCCGAACCGTCGACGGTCTCGGCGCTTAGATTATTGGCGAATTCATCGAAGATGACGAGCGTCCGGGCCGGGTCGAAGTCGAAAATATACGAGGTCTCTTTCTGGAAGGTGTTTCCATTCTTGTCGACGAAAAGACATGGGTTCTGAGCGCGAAAAGCTGCCTGCACGTAGAGTGAAGGGCTGTTCAGATTGCAGAGCATCAAGACACCGCTCCATTCGGGAACGGTAACGCCGACGGTCAACTGACCGACGGTCAAAGTGATTGTTTTTTCGGATTCCGCGATCGCCTTTTTTACCAGATCGAAGTTCTTTCTTGTTGCCGCGTCCCGGTCTTCGTTGGTACTGCCGTCACCGACGGCTTTTACGACACGGTAATCCTTAAAAACATCATCTTCCGCCAAGAGTTTCGCCAAAGCTTCCACGGCGCTGACACGGTTCAGAAACCAGAGCGTGTGAGAGAGCTCTCTCCGCAATTCCGGTGTCGAAAAAGGGTATTTCTCCTGGGTCGAGAGGGCGTGCAGAAACTTTTTAACCTCTGTTTCGTGAATAAATTTGCCGTTTTCGCCCGTTGCGAAGAATTCGTTCAGATCAAAGGCATAATCGGTCGGCTTTTCCGGATCCGGATCGGGGCTTGCCAGACGATCGCGGATCATCTCCGACATCTGATAGGTGTAGAGTGTAAGACGCGGAAGGGGTTCGTAGGGGTTGTATCCTTCTTCGGCCCAATCGGCTTTCCGCTGTTGTTCGTCGGTATAAGACCAATTATAGATTTGTTCTTCCGAGAATTTTGCCGAAGCCAGTTGTTTAAAAGGCGTACCGGAAAGATAGAGAGTATGTTTTCGGGAGATGTTATCAAATGCACGCTCGGTAAGTATGGTATCGACACCTTCCTGCGCTTCGTCGATGATCAAAAGATCGAATTCGGTCCCCTTACGGTGTTCTCCCCGGCAGTTTTTATATCCTTTTGCGATCCACTCGAGTTTGTCGAGCCTTCCTCCGAAATAGACGGACCCCTTTAGGCCTTGGAGAGACTCGAAGGCGATCATCTTCATATTCCGTTCCGTCATCAGGCGCTCGACGAATGCCTGGCGGGAGATAACACCCCGTTTTCCCGCCAGAGCGTCTGTGTCCGAAACGAAGGCGTATTTTTCATCTTCCCGCCAGGCAAGGAATTTGAGAAAATCCTCGGCCCAGGGATTGGCCGTTGAGGGACGGTTGGTTACGATGAGGACCTGGGAAAAGGCCATTTGCACGACCAGGTCGTAAGCCGTGAGTGTCTTGCCGAATCGGGGTTTGGCGTTCCAGAGGAACTCTTTTCCTCCGGACTCAAAATAACTTTTTGTGACACGGACAGCTTCGGCCTGTTCATCGCGGAGTTTGTACCGCAACTTCATCACATGGGCGTCAACGGTTCCGCGTGCGGCAAATTCATCGAAATAGTCCCGCGAGGTATTCCTGTCGATTTTGAACCATTCGGTTTTCGATCCGTTGTGCAATAGGCGCTCAACGGACTTCTCTGTTTCCAGATAGGCATGAAATTCCGTATCTCTAAAATTTTCTCCGGAATTATCGGTATAGCGAGCGATCTGTTTCCAGAGGAGGTTTGGTCTCAATCCGGCCGTGCGCGTCTGCTGTTTGATACGGTCTTCGGGCCTTTGTTTGGCTGTGTAACCAATTTTGATATAGCCCTTCAGAGACGAGACGTCCGGTGCGTTGTAGGCGTAAATCATCGGTTCGACTTGTACGAAGGATTGGATTTTGGGTGGTTTGCTCATGTTAATCCATCTCCTTTATACGAGATTCAATAAAATCAATTTCGAATTTTTCCAGTTTGTATTTTTTATACAATTTGCGATCAATTTCAGAGATTGATTTTGACCAGTCGATATCCGAAGCCGGTGTGAAGTCCTGGAGAGGCACATATCGCCATGTGCCTTTGTTGTTATCCTGGGTGACTTTGAGTATTCCAAGCATGCAACGTGCAAACTTCGTCTTTATGTATTTCAGGAGAGATTGTGCTTCATATTCCGTATTGAATGAGCCAAAACTTATAAAAGATTGTGTGTAGCCGACTAGCGGCTCGCCGACTAGCGGCTCGCCGACTAGCGGCGTTGACAGAACTTCTCCGATCGCACCCGAACCGTTCGACTTGGGCAGAATGACTTTCCAATAATTCAAATTGGTTTTTTCTGTGTCTATATATTTTTTGTTGACATACATCGTGTGGCGTTTGTTGTTTATGAGACCGACTATGGCAATATCTTCTGCAGTTTTTTTTGCATGGAAAACCTCTGTTAACGCGAAAATCGGCGTTGTAAGACGTTTTTCTCGTCCATTGCTTCCGATTTTACTTTCTATCGCTGGATAATCGCTGTACAGGCTTTCCAAGTTCCATTTGTTCTGTGCGAAGATGATATCGTCAAGAGTATCCGTTAAACCGGTTGAAATGACTTTTCGTAGAATAGTGTTTAGCTCTGAAATAGTGGAAAATGTACCAATGGGGCCGAAGTCCGCTTCTTCGGAACGGTAACTGACGGCTATTCCTCCCTTTATGTCTGTGTTTGAAAACACCCTGCTGCTTTTCTGCTCATAAAAAAGAATTTTTAAATACGGGTCCGCGAGCATTTTCTTGTTCCAGGCCCTGGGAGTTTTGCCTGCATCAAATAGAAACCTGGCGGGTGTAATCAGTATTACATTGGAACCTATCTTATAAGATTCATCCATGAAAAGGTTATAAATCGGTTTGTCCGAGGTTCCCTGTGTTTCCTCCTGATAAGGCGGATTCCCGATGATAAAATCAAACTTCATAACAAAGCCTCTTCTTTTTTCAATGACAAAAATTCAACGGCTTTTTTCGCGCGCCAGTCATAGATCAGGCAAGGGGGATGCTTTTCCGGCTTGTCTTCTTCGGGCTCCTCGTCAAACGTCAGGAATCCCTGTTGATTCGGTCCGTCCAAAGCTCCCATGGGGATGGTCCCCGTCAGACCGTCCATCTGCCAAAAATTCCAACTGATAACCTTTGCGATTGCTGTCAGTTCTTTTTCCGACGGAGCACACCGCCAGCGATCGTGCAGATATTCGGTAAAAGTGAGCAGCAGGTTGATTCGGGCGACCAGCAGATTGTCGCCCTGATATTCGTATCCGTAGACCGACTGAAACGCACGGAGTGCCCACGCGAGCCACTCGTCCTTCATCAGCTCGTTTTCGTTGAGAATCCGAAGCTTCCTATCGAGAATCCCGATCCGCTCTTCTATCGGGATGAGTGTCCCCGTTCCCACATCGTAGCGCGAGACGACAAAGGGCGCCTCGCCGCAGGTGATCTCGAGTCGGCGTGAGTCGATATAATCGTTCCAGGTTTTATCTTTCGGGAACCCGACGCGCGCTTCGGTCGACTTCCACTCTTGCCCGTCCATCGTGTTAAAGAGGTCGGGTCGACCGAACCAGACCTCGTCACAATAATTGTTCATCAGACAGCAGACCCATACCGGAGTGAAAACCTCGCCGCTTTTTCGGGTGCGCGCTGCCTGCTCGGCTCCCCTTTTCAGAAAACGGGGCTGGATGAAACATTCCCCATCGTCCAGCAGAAGCCGGTTTTCCGTAATCGGTGACGTTGCCCTGAAGTCGGGGCCCAGATTAAGGTAACTTTCCGAGGCAAAAATGATATTTTTTTTCGTCGTTCTGTCGGTCAACAGAATCGGCAACACGCTCCGTAGCGGTTCTTGTTTCGGGTCTATTTTGATTGATGCCATCCGGGCCTTCCGTCGCTCGTCCTCGTCCCCGCCGGAACTCTTCCGGCACCCCGCTACCTCTTAAATAGTTTCGAGAAGAACCCTTTCACCGTGACCTTTGCGTCTTCGGGTTTCTGCTCGGTGTCGGCCGGACCGGTTAGGAGACGGATCATTTCGTCTTGCTCTTCGGCCTGGGCGACGTACAGTGGGGTACGACCCCACGAGTCTTTCACTTCCGTTTCGACCCCCTGCCGCTCGATCAGGAATCGGACCATTTCCGGCTTGCGGCTCTCGGCGGCGCTGTGAAGGACTGTCCAGCCGCCGTTGTCTTTGGCGTTTGGGTCGGCAGAACAATTTTCGATCAGGTACTTGACCAATAGAAGGTTACCGCTTAGCGCCGCACGATGAAGAACGGTTTGACCCCAGTTGTTCCGCACGTCGGTTTGCGCGGCACATTCCTCGATCAGGTACTTGACAATGTCGAGTTCGCCGCGCCCGGCGGCCAGATGAAGGGGTGTCCAGCCAGCATCGTCCGTGGCGTTCGGATCGGCCCCGTTGGCGGTTAGGTAGCAGACCAGGTCAAGGTTCCCCGTCTGCGCGGCACGGTGTAGCGTCGTTTCCCCCTTGTCGTCTTTGACGTTCGGGTCGGCGCCCGTCTCGACCAGATAACGTACCAGTTCGACACTTCCCTCGGCGGCGGCACTGCGCAAAACACACCAGTTACGGTTCGTCTTGGCGTTGACGTCGGCACCCCGGCTGACCAGGTAGCGGACGATCGGCAAATTCCCTGTTTCGGCGGCGGTATGGAGGAGGGTTCGCCCCTCGGCGTCGGGTACCGTGACCGAAGCGCCGAGCCCGACCAGGTATTTGACCACCGACCATTTGCGCGCACGCGCCGCGATCGCCACAACCATTTCCCCGTCTTTGTCGCAGACGTTCAGGTCGGCCCCGAGCCTGGCGATGTAGTGGAGGGTCCGCCATTTTTTGAAGTTGGCCGCGTAGTGGAGAACGGTGCGGTCGTTGATGTCTTTTGCGTTAATATCGGCACGCTGGTCGATCAGGTAACGGATCAGCTCGGGGGTCCCCCGCCTGACCGCACAATGGAGTACGCTCCGGCGACGGCTGTCGCGGGCGTTGACGTCTGCTCCGAGTTCCACGATGTAGCGGGTCAGGTTCCGCCGACCGCCGGCAGCGGCGGCGTGTAAGACCGTCTGCCCGTAATTGTCGCGGTCGGCAATCGACGCGCCTCGGCCGAGGAGGAGTTTGAGAATGCTCAGTTTCCCCCGACGGGCCGCCAGGAAAAGCGGTGTACGCCCCGACTCGTCCCGAATGTTGACGTCGGCGCCCCGCTCAATCAAATACGAGGCAACTTTCCACCGGCGACCTACGATCGCGCGGTGTAGGAGGGTACGTCCCTTTTCGCCGATCGCGTCAAGATCGGCGCCGCGGGAGATGAGCAGATTGATGATCTGGTAGCGGCTGGTCGAGTCGAATTCCTGGTCCGAGGCCTGCCCGTTTTCGTCGAGTACCGCGACTTCCTGCGCGGTGCCCAGGCAGAGTGCATCCCACAAGGCGCCATTGACCGCGTCGGCACATTCCGGCAGGTCGACCAGGTATCGGACCGATTCAACATTACCGCTACGGATCGCCTTCTGTAAAACCGTCTCGCCGTCGAGCGTTACCGCGGTCGGGTCGGCATGCCGCTCTTCGATCAGGTTGCGAATGAGTTCGGTGTTTCCGCTTCCGGCGGCAGAGTGCAGAACCGACATACCGTCATTGTCGCAGACGGCAAGGTCGGCGCCCCGCTCGAGCAGCGCATTGACCGTCTCAAGCGATCCGCAGCTCGCAGCGCTGTGCAGAACCGACCAGCCGTTGTGGTCACGGGCGTTGACGTCCAGGCCAAGCTCGTCGACCAGGTAGGCGATCGAGTCGACCCGGCCGGCAGCGGCGGCGCAGTGTAGAACCGACCAGTTGTTGTTGTCGCGAAGTTTTGCCGGAGCGCCGAGCCCGACCAGGAATCGGAGCGTGTCGGCACTACAGGAACGCGCGGCATTGTGCAGTACGCTCCAACCGGTCTTGGTACGTTGGCCCGTATCGGCGCCCTGTTGTGCCAGTTCGCGCACAAGTCCGTCGTTTCCTTCTGCCGCCGCATCGAATAAAGCCTGGTTGATATCCGTAATATGTTCGTCCGCCATTTTCTACCTCTGTGATCGATATCGGATGTGGAAGCCCCGTCGGTGAAAGAGGGACGGAAAAACCCGGGCTCCCTTTTCGCGGTTTCTTTCGGATGACCCGGCAGGTCTTTTCGACAAAGCGCCGAGATCCCGAACGGGAAAGAATCTGGATACGTACTAACTCTACACTCTTTGTCATCCAAAGTCAACGAATTTGCCGCGTCGAGGGAAAATTTTTCGCTATCGGCGCTCGGGTTGTTTTGGCATTGGCTCGGAGGTAAAATGGTTGGCTGTTGCGGGGTGTTCGGTGAAGAATATGTTCCGTTCGCACGGCTTGCGCCAGCGGCGGTTCGAAATCGAGGTCCGCGCCTGTGGGGAAGGAGAGGCGCGACCGAGGGAAAATGCGATAACGGCCCGCAGACCTCGTCGATTCTGCCCTTGGCCTCCGGGCTCGTTCCCGCGGGGAGGGGGCCGGGGGCTTCGCGACATTGGTTAAAAATGTTAACAATACCGAAAACGTGATCGACCGACAGATCGGCAGCGGCGTTTGAAAGTTCCACGTTAGATTTTGATTTGATGAAACGTCCTCTTTTTTATCTTTCCGCCGGGGAACCGAGCGGCGACCAACACGCGGCCGGGCTGATCCGGGAACTGAAAAAACGGTTCCCGGACGCCGAGTTCGTCGGTTTCGGCGGTCCGGAAACGGAAAAAGCCGGATGCCGCGTCGAAGTCGATTTGACGCAATTTGCCGTGATGTGGTTTCTGCGGGCGCTGGTGAATATCCCGTTCTTCCTGCGTTGTCTTAAAAAGGCCCGGGAATTTTTCCGCCGCGAAAAACCCGATATCCTTATACTGGTCGATTATCCCGGATTTAATTTTCGGCTGGCGAAATACGCCAAGGCCGAAGGGATTCCGGTCTGTTTTTTTGTTCCCCCGCAGATCTGGGCGTGGGCGCAGGGACGGATCAAAAAGATGAGGCGTTACGTCGACTTCGTCATTTCTCCCCTGCCATTCGAGCAGAAATGGTTTGCCGCCCACGGCGTCGAGACGGTCGCGGTCCCCCATCCGTTTTTTGAAGAGATGAAATCGCGATCGTTCGATCTCGACTTCCTGACCCGACTCGTCGGAGAGTCTGCCGCCGATTGTATGAAGTCGTACCCCGCCTACGAACCGGAGCCTCTTCCTCCTTCTCCCATCCTGACCATCCTTCCCGGCTCGCGGTCGCAGGAGATTGCCGCCAATCTGCCGGAGATGCTCCGCACGGCCGGCTATGTGCGGGAAGCGGTTCCCGGCGTGCGGCCGATCATCGCCGCGTTTCGAGACGAGCAGGTTGCGACGATTCGTACGGTACTCGACCGCGAAAACGTTTCGATTCCCGTTTATGCCGGGCACACGCGCGAACTGATCGCGGCGGGAACCTGCGCGCTGGCGGTTTCCGGCTCGGTGTCGATCGAACTTCTGGCACTCGCCAAACCGACGGTGGTCTATTATCGGATCGGCCGCTTCGAACATTGGCTTTCCCGCTTTTTCCGTCGGGTTCGGTTCATCTCGCTGGTGAACCTGCTGGCCGCCGATGCCACGGAAGGGGAATCGATTTTTTACAAGACCCGGCGCGCTCCTGCCTTGCCGACGCAGAAAGATTGGAATCTGATGCTCTTCCCCGAGTTCCTGACCGGTCGCGACCGCTCGAAAGAAGCCTCGCTCCCCCTGACGACGTGGTTGACCGATCCGGCGGAACTTTCCGCCCGCCGCAGCGCGCTGGCCCGACTTTTCGCACGGGTTTCGGCGGGGGAATCCTCGTTTAAGCTCGCTGCCGACGCGATTGCCGAACGACTCGAATAGCGATCGGTTGCGGTACGCGGTTTTGACGTAACACGTGCCGCGTCGGTACGCAGCGTGCCCATGACACACATGAAGCACGGAAAACCCTACACGTCCGTCTTTCGATGGGGAGGACGGCGTCTGAAAGCCGTTGGTTTGGCTGGTACGGCTCAGCCCTGTTCCTGCGGCTGGAATGTGGTGCCGGTAAGCATTTCGATAAACTTGACCGCCATCTCGGAAAGGACCTGATGATGGCGGTAGATGATTCCGACCGGTCGTGTCATACGAGGAGAAAGAAGAGGGACCGCGGCGATTTTGCCGCTCTCAACGTCGGCCGAGACGGTCGGGTAAGGGACGATGCTGATCCCCAGACCGATTTCGACGGCTTCTTTGATCGTCTCGATATTGTCGAACTCCATCACAATGTTGACATGTACCCCGCGACCGCGCATACATTGGTCGGTCTCGCGGCGAATGACCAGGTCGCGGCCGAATGCGATAAAATCATTGCCGTTTAGGTCTTCCATACGGAGCGAGGTGCGTTTCGAGAGCGGGTGCCCGATCGGAAGAACCACCGACATCTCTTCGGCACGCAGCGGAATCACGTCGATATCGAGCGAGGCGACCGGATATGAGATGATCCCCAGGTCGACCTCGGAATTGAGAACCGATTCCTGCACCTTTTGCGGAGGAAGGTAGTCGAGCTTGATCTTCACCTTCGGGTACTTGATCATAAACCGTTTCATGAACCGGCTCATCTCGTGCAGTCCGACCGAATAGATGGCAGAAACCTTGATCTGTTGCTCGTCCCGGTTGTGCATCGTCCGAACCCGTTGGAGAACCGAGCTGTACGACTCGACGATCTGCCGAAACGCCTCGTAGCAGATTTTTCCTTCCGGGGTCAGGCAGAAGGGACGTTTCCTCCGGTCGATCAGCGGAACGCCGATCTTCTCTTCCAGCCGCTGGACCGTTTGCGTTGCGGCCGACTGGCTGATCTGGTTGATTTCGGCGCCCCGCGAGAAAGATTGATGAAGCGCAACATCGCAAAAAACCCGGAAAGCATCGATTTTCATAATTCGGCCGCAATAAGATCCTGATCTTCCGTTTCAACAATTTCGGCACGGCAGAATTCCCCCACCGAGATGTTCGCGCCGGTAAGGTAAACAACGGGGTCGATATCGGGCGCGTCGGCGTAGGTTCGGCCGATAAAGAAATTCTCGGCCACGGCGCCGTCATCGTCAACGACCGGGGTGTCGACGAGAATGTCAAAGGATTTGCCGACCTTCGCGCGGGCGATCTCTCGTGCAATCTGTGTGAGGACGCCGTAAAGCCGTTCGTACCGCGCCTCTTTAATTTCGTCGGGGATCTGATTTTCCAGCTCGGCGGCACGGGTTCCCCGTTCGGGAGAATAAGCAAAGACCCCGGCCCGCTCGAACCGCCACTTTTCGGCAAAGGCGACCAACTCCTCAAACGCCTCGTCGGTTTCGCCCGGAAACCCGGTGATAAAGGTGGTTCGGAGGGTCAGGTCGTTGACCTCTTCCCGAAGCCGGGCGAGGAGTTCCTCGGTCTCGGTCTTACCGACCCGCCGGTTCATCCGCTTGAGGATGGTATCGTTGCAATGCTGTAAAGGCAGGTCGATGTAAGGGAGAATGATCGATTTTCCCTCTCGGACCCCGTCCGAACCGAAGAGGGCAAGCAGATCGTCACCGAAAAAGAGGGGATAGGCATAAAGGAGCCGTATCCAGGGGAAGGCGTTTTTTTCTTTCAGCGCGGCGAGGAGTTCGGCAAGCCGTGGTTCGCCGTACAGGTCGTTTCCCCAAAAGGTTGTCTCTTGCGCGATCAGGACAAGTTCCTTGACCCCCGACTCGGCCAGGAGTTCGGCTTCGCTCAAAATCGTTTCGATCGGTTTACTGGTGAACCGCCCCCGAATCGCGGGAATGGTGCAGTAAGAGCAGTATCGGTCGCACCCTTCGGCAATTTTCAGGTAGGCGGTATGTGGCAGGGTCAGAAGGAGGCGGTCCTCGTCTCGGAAAGTGTAATGCTTTGGGGAGGAGTCGTGAAAAGAGGGCGTTCCGGCCCGAGGGGCGGCGGACGACCCTCTCGCGGTTCGCCCGCGCGTTTTTTTCTTGCGTGAAGATTTCGGCACGTTTTTCAGCGCGAAGACTTCGGTCAGGCGCGCTTCGTCGAACGGGCCGAACCAGGCATCCACCTCGGGGTATTCCTCGGCCAGACGGCTGCCGAGCACGCGGATCAGGCATCCGCAGACCACGACCGTTTTAATCTTTTTTCGGCGTTTCAGGTCGAGGAGGGATTTGAGTGTCGCAAAGGCCTCGGCACGGGCCGACTCGATAAAGCCGCAGGTGTTCAGAAGGACAAGGTCGGCGCCTTCCGGTTCCGGTGTGAACCGCCACCCTGTCTCTATCAACCGGCCGAGGATCGATTCGCTGTCGACCAGGTTTTTGGGGCAACCGAGCGAGACGATCGACACGCGTTTTGACATTGAGATCTACTCCGGCTACTTGTTTTTATGCGGCGAGTTTTCTATAACTATGCGATATAGAGCTCTCGAAAACTTATGATATAGAGCTTTCGGAAAATGTCCAGGTTCTCGGAGGGAAATTTCGTGAAACGTATCAACCTGTCGTTAAAGTCGGCGCTTCTGTTTTTTGTGCTCGCAGCCGTTGCCGCGCCACTTTTTGCCGAGGAAGGTCGGCCGAACATCGATTATTATCTTTCCCCCGCCGGCAACGATGCCGCCGACGGTTCGCCCGGTTCGCCGTTTTGTACGCTCGCCCGGGCCCGCGACCAGATTCGCGCCGATAAAGACGCGGGGAAAGACGCGCTTTGGACTGTTCATGTCGGGGCGGGCGTCTATTCCGTGACCGAACCGATTCTCTTCGGCCCGCAAGACAGCGGTAAGTCGGATGCGCCGATCGTCTACCGCGGGGAACCGGGCCCCGAGGGGGAACTCCCCCTCTTTTCGGGCGGAATCGAGATCACCGGCTGGCGCGACGAGGGGGGCGGGGTTTGGTCGGCCGACCTTCCGACCGAAAATGGTGTACCGCTCTACTTCGAACAGCTTTTCGTGGGGGATCATCGGGGGGCGCGCGCTCGGGAACCGAACGAAGGTTTTCTGAAGGTCGTCTCCGGCCATGACGAAAACCCGGTCAACCGCGAAAAGAATATTTATCCGAAAACGACGAATCAGTCGGTGACCGCCGAAGCGGGGGCCCTCGACTTTATGAAAGACGTTCCGGTCGAAGAGCTCCGGTTTGCTCAGGCGATTGTCCACCACCATTGGAACACATCGCATCGAATTATCCTCGGCATTGACACCGAAAAGAGTGAAATCGCGCTCAAAGGGTTACCGCAACCGTATCATAACCGTTGGCAAAAAGATTCGCTCTTAGAAATCGTGAATGTCCGCACCGCGTTCGACGTGCCGGGCGAATGGTTCTACGACGGCCTCGGTGGGAAGGTCCTCTACCGTCCCCTGCCGGGCGAAACGCTCGAAAACACCAAGTTTGTCGTACCTCGTGCCGGACTTGTCCGCGCTCTCTCCTTCTTGGGAGAGGTTGCGCCCAAAGAAGAAGGGAAAGAGCCGGAGGCGCGGCCGGTGTCGGATATCACTTTCGAAAACCTGGCGTTTTCTTTTTTCGATACTCCCCGCCGCCGGAACCTGATGCAAGATGCCGAACTCGATCCGGCGGTGACCGGTCCGCTCGATCGGCCCGGTCCGTCACAGTTTAACGCGGCGCAGGCGGCTATGTTCCTCGACTGTACGCTCGGCGCCAATTATGCCGAACGAATTGTTTTCTGCGGCTGTCGGGTCTCTCACACCGGAGAATATGCCGTACGCTTTTCGAATGTGCGCGGTTGCCGCATCGAGCGAAGCGAATTGAGCGATCTGGGAGGGGGCGGAATCATCATTGTCGGTTCCGGCGGTTCGAGCGAAGATTCGCCAGGCTTTTCGAACTACAACGTGATTCGAAACAACCGAATCCGCGAAGGGGGGCGGTTCCACGCTTCTGCGGTCGGTATCCTGCTCGGGAACTGTGCTCACGACAACGCAGTTGAGCATAACGAGATCGAAGACTTCTACTACACCGGGGTTTCGGTCGGCTGGACCTGGGGATATAAGGGGGGAAGCACGTTCCGGAACCGGATCGAGTACAACATCATCCGTAAGATCGGGCAAGGGGCTCTCGCCGACATGGGGGGCGTCTATACCCTTGGTACTCTCCACGGAACGCGCGTCTGTAACAATGTGATCTACGATGTGAAGTCGAACTCGTACGGCGGCTGGGGACTCTATACCGACGAGGGTTCCGAAGGGGTTCTGATGGAAAATAACCTCGTGTATAACACAACCGACGGCTCGTTCCATCAACATTACGGGCGCGGGAACATTGTGCGCAATAACATCTTGGTCAACAGCACCCCCTATCAGGTGGTCGCCTCACGCATTGAGCCGCACCGCTCGTTCACTTTCGAAAATAATATCGTCGTCTGGGCCGAAGGCCGGGCGTTCGGCCATCGGTTCGAAAAGGTGGATAAATTGGTGCGAAACAACCTCTGGTTCTGTACCACCGGTCCGGCCATGTTCGGTGACGAGGGGGATAAAACTTACGAAGAGATGAAAGTGCTCGGGTTCGATGAAGGGGGTATTTGCGCCGATCCGCTCTTTGTCGATCCCGAAGCCGGGGATTACCGCCTGAGGCCCGATTCCCCGGCCCTGAATATTGGGTTTGTCCCGTTTGATTATTCCAAGGCCGGTTGCGAAAAGACCGATTGCGAACCATGAAGGTCAGGCTTCGCCTTTACAGCGTCGAGCCCGGCGGCTCGGTTTATCGCAAGACGAACGACCTCGAGTGTGAACCGGGCCGTCTTGCCGAGATTCTCTGCCGGCTCTCGATTCCGCTCGCCTATCCTTGTGGCGGGACCGGCCGATGCGGTCGGTGCCGGGTTCGGCTCCTGAAGAAGTCGGATCCGCTCTACGCGGCGTGGACGCGGCGGAAAGCCCCCCGGATCGACGAAGTCGCCCGGATACCGACTCTTCCCGCCTGCCAAACCTTCCTCGACGAGTCGGCGCTTCTCTTTCTACCGCCGTGTAGCGAGGTCTCTTCCGTTTCGTCGGTCAGGTTTGCCGCACAGAGCGCGGCCGGACGTCGGTATGCCCTGGCCGTCGATCTGGGATCGACGAATATCGACGGGGTTCTTATCGATCTCGAGACGGGGAACGTTTCCCCTTCCTGTTCGGTGCGCAATCCTCAAACGGCGTACGGCTCAGACATCGTCAGTCGACTCGGTGCGATTGCCGGGAACAGGAAACTTGCCGAGGAATGCCGTCTTAAGACGCATCGGGCGCTCGACGGGCTGGTACGTCGACTTGTCGACACCGAAGAAATTCCGGAAACCGCGCGCACGTCGGCGGTAACCTCGGCGGTCGTCGCCGGGAACAGTGTGGTGACAAGCCTCTTTCTCGGCGTCGAAACCGATCCGATGACGGTTCCCCCCTACGAACCCGCGTCGCTCGATTTTGCGCCGTGTCCCGCTTCGTCCTGCATGTTTCCCATAGCCGACGGGGGAACGCTGACCCCGGTTCCGCTCCTCTCCGGCCTGATCGGCGGCGACCTGACCGCAGGCATCTTTGCTCTACAGACGAATCCGGAATACGGCTTTTCGTTCGGAGAGGAGGGCCCGGAACTTTTGCTCGATGTCGGCACGAACAGCGAAATGCTCCTCTTTACGGAGGGAAAAATCTACGCCACACAGACCGCCGCCGGTCCGGTCTTCGAAGGGGAATCGATCGGTTGCGGTTCGCGTGCCGCGCCCAACGCCGTGATGCGCCTGCGGATCGAAGGGGGGGAACCGCTTTCGGCCCTGAGCCGCGACGAGGCGACCGCGCGCATTCGCCCGGAAAGATTCGACCCGGCATCGGCCGAGCCGCTTTGCGGTCTGGCCGGCTCGGCGGTAATCGATTTGGTCGCGGAACTCCTTCGTACCGGCGACCTGAGTCTTTCGGGAAAACTTAACGCGCCGATCCCGATCACGCCTGAAATTTCATTTTCGAAAAAGGATGTTCGCCAAGTTCAGTTGGCGGTCGGCGCGATTCGGGCCGGGCTCAACGTCCTTCTCGAGTCGGCAGGGGTTTCGTGGCGAGATCTGAAACGGCTCTTTCTTTCCGGCGGATTGGGGTGCGGGATCGACTTTGTTGCCGCCGGGCGGGTCGGCCTCTTTTCCGAAGAGTTGTTACCCGAACGCGGGCTGGCATGCGGCAACACCTCGCTCCGGGGGGTCGTGGCCGCGGTCCGCCGCCCCGAACTGATCGAGACGGTCGCTCGGCTGCGCGAAAGAGTCTGCCGCGTACAGCTCGGGGGGAATCCTCGGTTCCGGGAAGAGTTTCTCGGAGCGATGACGTTTCCCGCACGGTAAGATCCGACGTGGGTCGACGGCTCGTTATGCCTAATAAGGTGGATCCGTTTAAGGTGTCTCGATCACCTCTTCGGTGATCCGGCATCGGTAGTCGAGGAAGGTGGCCGTACCGTATGCCTCCGAGACCGAACGGTTGAACTCGATTTCGGTTTTCAGTGCTTTGCCGCCGACCATGTCAAAACGGCAAGTTCCGGTAAAGAGACGTTCGGCCAGTTGCCCTTCCAGGTAAGGGTCGCCGATCAGTGAGGTTGGGATTGTTCGAACCTCGATCACCGCCAGGTCTCCGGCAACGTTCGTCAAAGTGAATTTGAGAATGGCGTTGATCGTCTTGACCGTCTTGTCCCGATTCCGAAGAAAGATCGTGTAGGGGAGCGTCCAGGTTTCCCCGACCGCTACCGCCTCGTCGGGGAAGGGGAAGAGTACGCGGGAATCTTTCGGGTTTCCCCCATACTCTTGCATCATTTTTTCCTTTTCGGTCATCATGCCGAGCCGGTCGATCTTAAAGCGCGAGATCTCTTGTCCGACGGCCTTCTCGGTTCCGAAAACAGAAATTTCGGGGGGAACTTCGTCATCAACCCGACTGTCGTAGCGGATCGGGTCTTTCCCGGTCTCCTGCTGATCGAGAATCATCTCATCGATAAAGTAGGTCACCGCCTCGACGTCGTCGGAGGTCTCGGCGGAATGGGAGTCGATGTGCCAACGGCGGACAATCTGCGAGACGGTTTCGATCTCCGTCTCGAGTCCCGACATGAGTACCTTCTTGTGAACCCGGTGCACGACATTCCAGCGCATGTCCGAGTCGGGCTCAAACCGGTAACGGAGCAGATAGCGTTCGGTCTCTTCGTTTTTCCTGTCGACGATTTTCGGAGTAAAAAGGATGTCGGGCAAGCGGGTATATTTCTCTTGCGTCTCTTCGGAAACGTTCGCAGATGTCTGGTTTGCAGCGTCTGCCCCGCCGGTTTCCTCGGTTTCCGGCTCTTTGGAATCGTCAAAAACGTCGCTAAACCGTTTGGTGGCGTCTCCCAGATCGCGCAGGTCGTCGGCCGAAAACGGGAACGCATCTTCGCTGTTCTCAGTGTCGGCTTCATCGTGCTCGACATTCGTCTCGGCCGGCGGGGGAGGAGTTTCGCCGTCGGAAGAGGTTTTTTCTCTGCCGCATCCGCAGAGAGGGTAAAGGAGGGCAACAAGGAGGACGAGCGCTGCCGCGCGGCTTCGGTAAGTCGGAAAGTGGTCCGGGATCGTCATCGGAATTTTTACTCTATAGTGATGTGGCCCGGTTTTTCCGGCAAGTAAACGGGGTGGGTCATAGGGCGCTTCCCCAATATTATTCCCGGCAACTCCCCTCTGTCAAGCTATGGGCGAATCTCCTTCCCAACGGCTGACTTGGGCGAAGAATAGATCTGCGGGAAAACGGTAATTCAGCGTGCTACGGGGCGATTCCCTTTTCCCCCCACGCTTGGGGGAGGGGAAACCGAAGAGCCTTCATCATATCGAGTGTCCCACACGACGCAAACCGGTGAGTTTCGGCAGTCGATTCCTTGGCCGATCGCCTCGGCGGTTAAGGGCGCCCCTTGATCGATAGAATCGTGTCATGCTCCCTGTCGCCGGTCGTAAAAGCCGCTTTACGGTCGAAGCCGTTCTTCCTCAACCATTCTTTCATCTCGGTGGGTTTGGGATTTTGATCCAAATTCCGGCTGTCAAGCGGTATCGGGATCTCTCTTCCGCAATGGCCGAGAACAGATAGAAATCCGCGCCGTTTTTCGACGGTGGAAGAAAATATTCCCTTCTTCACCGGCACCGTAATTCGGGTTGGCTCTCAAAGCGATGAGCGTTTTGAAGTTCTCGAACAGGTTATCACCTACCCGGTTGCCGCGCTCACCCGCCCATGGGGAAACAGGCGATTCAATATCGTCAATCTTGTTGGGTCGACGAAGCCGATTCCGCTGCGCGCGGTTGTTGCACTCTGTTTTATCCGCAGACCATTGGTGGGGAATCGTTTCTCTTCGACGTATTATCTTTCGTATGGCCGTTAAGTTGTTCCTGACGGGTGGTTCGCGGGCCCCCGCGTCCATCACTGCGTTTTATTTCGAGTCCGGAACCCGGGCAATTACTCGAATTTTCCCACGTCAATCGATTTGATGGCCTGGACGAAACGGCAAGTCAGGGTACAATAGCAAATGGGCTATTGCAACAGACAGAAAGGGTGATTATGGCTTACGAACGAAGGTTTACAGACCGTGCGCGGAAGGTGATGCAACTTGCGAACCAGGAAGCGCAGCGGTTCAATCACGAATATATCGGCACGGAACATCTTCTGCTCGGCTTGATCAAAGAGGGAAGCGGTGTTGCGGCTACCGTTCTGAACGAATTGGGGGTCGATCTTCGCAAAATTCGCATAGAAATCGAAAAACTTGTTCGAAACGGACCCGATCTGGCAATGATGGGGCATCGGCCTCAGACACCGCGTGCCAAAAAGGTCATTGAGTTCGCCATCGACGAAGCCCGTGCGCTCGGGCAGGTTCATATCGGCACCGAGCATCTCCTTCTCGGCCTGCTCCGGGAACAAGAAGGCGTGGCCGCTCAGGTTTTGATGAATATCGGCCTGAAACTCGGCGATGTACGCGCTGCCATCATGAGCCGCCTCGACGACGGCGAAGAGTCGCAAGACGGCACCTTCCCTAAATCGGGGTTGGGGAGTGATGCTATCGGCCCCGGGGGTTCGAGCAGCGAAGGGGCGGAATCGCGCGGGCCGGGGAAATCAAAAACACCCGCGCTCGACAGTTTCGGCCGTGACCTGACGGAACTCGCCCGCCAAAAAAAGCTCGATCCGGTCATCGGTCGCGAAGACGAAATCGAACGGACGATGCAGATCCTCTCCCGCCGAACCAAGAACAACCCCGTTCTTCTGGGAGAGGCCGGCGTTGGTAAAACCGCTGTCGTCGAAGGGTTTGCGCAGCGGGTTGTCGAAGGGAATGTTCCGGAACTCCTTCTCAACAAGCGGATCGTCGTCCTCGACCTGGCGATGATGGTTGCCGGTACCAAGTACCGCGGCCAGTTTGAAGAGCGGATCAAAGCCTTGATGAACGAGGTTCGGCGGACGAAAAATACGATCCTCTTCATCGACGAACTCCATACCCTGGTCGGCGCCGGCGGCGCCGAAGGGGCGATCGACGCGGCCAATGTTCTGAAACCTTCCCTCTCGCGGGGGGAGATCCAGATCATCGGCGCGACGACCCTCGACGAATACCGCAAGTTCATCGAAAAGGATAGTGCGCTCGAACGCCGGTTCCAGATCGTTATGGTGAATGAGCCTTCCGCCGAAGAGACTTTCCAAATTCTTCGCGGAATTCGGGAACGTTACGAGAGCCACCATCACGTCAATATCCTCGACTCGGCCCTGCGTGCGGCGACCGATCTTTCCGAACGATATATTACCGGAAGGTCTCTTCCCGACAAGGCGATCGACGTGATCGACGAGGCGGGTGCGCGTATCCACCTCAAAACGATGACCCGTCCGCCCGATCTCAAAGATATCGACAGCCAAATGCAGGAGCTCCAGCAACAGAAAGACTCGGCTGTCAAACAGCAGGATTTCGAGTCGGCCGCAACGATTCGCGATAAGATCGAACAGTTCCAGGAACGGAAAGTCCGTATCCTGAACGAGTGGCGCAACCGGCAGGAACAGGCCAGCGGCACGGTCGATGACCACGTGATTGCCGAAGTGGTCTCGAAGATGACGGGTGTTCCGCTTACGCGGATGTCGACCGAAGATTCGAAACGCCTGATGGATATGGAAAAAGAAATCCACAAGCGTGTGATCAGCCAGAACGAGGCCATCGAGGCGATATCGAAAGCGGTTCGCCGCAGTCGGAGCGGGATCCAGGATCCCCGCCGCCCGATCGGGTCGTTTATCTTCGCCGGGCCGACCGGTGTCGGGAAAACGCTCCTGGCCAAGGCACTTGCCGAATTTATGTTCGGCAACGAAGATGCCCTGGTCACGATCGACATGAGCGAGTTTATGGAGAAGCACGCGGTCAGCCGTCTGGTCGGCGCCCCTCCGGGATACGTCGGGCACGACGAGGGCGGCCAGCTGACCGAAAAGATCCGCCGTCGTCCGTATTCGGTCGTTCTGCTCGACGAGATCGAAAAGGCGCACCCCGATATTTTCAATATCCTCTTGCAGGTGTTGGAAGAGGGCCGTCTGACCGACAGTTTCGGTCGAAGCGTCGATTTCAGGAACACGATCCTGATCCTGACGACCAACGCCGGTGCCGACGCGATCAAAAACGAGTCGGCGTTCGGTTTTCAGCGACCCGAAGACGATTCCTCGTACCTGAGCATGAAACAACGTGTCAACGAGCACATCGAACGTGTTTTTCGTCCCGAGTTCATCAACCGGTTCAACGACATCATCGTTTTCCGCCACCTGAACGAGAAAGACCTCGAAGATGTCGTTGACCTCGAATTGAAAAAGCTCCGTCAGCGTTTGGTCGAAAAGCAGCTCTGCCTCTTCCTGACCGACGAAGCCAAGAAGCTGATCGTTAAACGGGGGAGCAACCTCGATTATGGGGCGCGTCCTTTGCGCCGGGCGATCGAAAGCAACCTCGAAGATCCGCTCGCCGAAGAAATTCTCAAAGGGGAGTTCAACGGGAAAGACGTCATCTACGTCGATGTCAAAAAGGTGGGAGACAAGAAACAGCTCTTCTTCACCGGAAAAATGCTCAACGAGTTAACCGACGAGCAGCGCCAATGCGGGGATATTCAAAGCTTTCTTCCCCCCGAGCCTTCCCCCGCTGCGGCGGCGGTAGAGACGCAAACGCCTGCCACGGCGGTCGAGTGACTTGATTTGAACTTCGATTTCCCGCCTGTCTTCCGACAGGCGGGAAATTTTTAATCGTTTTTCGTGAATCGCAACGTCTATTGAGGGGACTATGATCAATTCCCTGCACACGGTATGGGATAACATCGCGTCCAATTTGGCTGTGATGGACACCATGGGCGCCTGGGACAAAATCATCTTGGTGGTCTATTTCGGCTCACTCTTTTGCGTCGGCTTTCTGACGATGAAAAAGTCGGGAAAGAGCACCAAGGAGTATTTTCTCAGCGGTCGGTCGATGTCGTGGTGGCTCCTTGGCTTTTCGCTGGTCGCCACCACATTTGCCGCCGATACCCCCAACTTCGTTACCGAACTGGTCCGAACCAGGGGAGTTTCCGCCAACTGGAGCTGGTGGGCGTTTTTGCTGACCGGGATGACAACCGTTTTCATCTACGCCAAACTCTGGCGTCGGCTCGGCGTGATGACAGATATCGAATTCTACGAGGTTCGTTACGGCGGAAAGTCGGCATCGTTCGTGCGCGGGTTCCGTACCGTCTATCTCGGTCTGATCGTTAACACGGTGGTGATGGCCAACGTCATTCTGGCGATTATCAAAATTTTAAATACCATGCTCGGAATCGATCCCGCGACAGCGGTCATCTTTTCCTGCGGTGTTACCGTCCTCTTTTCCGCTGTCGGCGGCCTCTCGGCGGTGATTTGGGCAGACTTCATCCTTTTCCTCATCGCGATGGCCGGGGCGATCGGTGCGGCGGTCTATCTGCTGGGGATTCCGGAAGTCGGCGGACTTTCCGGTCTTCTGGCACACGAAGAAGTCGTAAAAATGACGTCGGTCCTTCCGAACTTTGCCGATACCGACGCGGTCATCGCCCTCCTGGTGATCCCGCTGGCGGTACAGTGGTGGAGTGTTTGGTATCCCGGGGCGGAACCGGGGGGCGGTTCGTTCGGCGCGCAGCGAATGTTCGCAGCCAAGAACGAGTCGCATGCGATCGGCGCAACCCTCTTCTTCAACTTTTGCCATTACGCGGTTCGTCCCTGGCCCTGGATTCTGGTGGCGCTTGCTTCGATCATCGTTTATCCCGACCTTGCTTCGTTGCGCGAAGCGTTTCCGAATCTGCCCGCCCATATGGTCCGAGACGATATGGCCTACCCGGCGATGCTCAAACTCTTACCGACCGGTCTCTTTGGGATCGTCCTTGCATCGCTCTTTGCCGCCTTTATGTCGACCGTCGCGACTCTCCTGAACCTCGGTTCCTCTTATATGGTCAACGATTTTTATCATCGGTTCGTCAACCCGAAGGCGACCGAGAAACAACTCGTTTTCCAGGGGCGGCTCTGGACGGTGATCCTGATGGTTCTGGCGTGCGCGCTGGCGTTTCGGCTTCAGAGTGCCAAAGACAATTTCAACATTATTCTGGAAATCGGCGCGGGGACGGGTCTTCTCTTCCTGATCCGCTGGTTCTGGTGGCGCATCAACGCCATGAGTGAAATCGCCGCGATGTGTCTGGCCCTTCCGACCGCGATCTATTTCCGATTCTTTCACATTCCGCTTTGCACTTCCCTCTTCGGGCAGGAAGGACCGGACGGGACGTTGGTCTGCCCCGACTGCTGGAAGTTTTCGGACGGCACGGTCCTCCTGATCACGGTCGCCGTCACGACCGTCGGCTGGCTGTTGGTTACCTTCCTGACCAAACCGACCGACCAAAAAATCTTGGTCGAATTCCTGAAACGGACGAAAGCCGGGGGGCCGGGATGGAAACATGTCGTCGATCGGGCCGTCGCCGACGGGGAGAATCTCGCCGACCTTGAAGAACCTTCCTGGTCGGTCCCTCTGGGGATCCTCTGCTCTGCGATCGGGTGTATCTGCATCTACGCGTCCCTCTTTGCCATCGGCTGTTGGATCTACGCCCAGTGGACCCACGCCATCGTCCTAACCGTCATCGCGGTGATTACCGCGGTCATCCTTCTGAAGATCTGGAAACGGGTCTCCCGGGGGAATTCCTCTGCACAGGCCGCTGTTTCGGAAGAATGAGTTTGGGGGCTTAGCCTCTTTTCCCCCCTCTTTCTGACCGGCCGGCCAAAAATACTCGGTTATTACAGATCGACTCGAATCTGAGGGCCGCGTCCCAGCGACTCTCGGATTCCTTGATGAAAAGGTTTCCGACATGACGATCCCAAATACTCTGCGTTTTTCTTTGTTCGATTTTCCGAGAAGCCGTGCCTTCGGCCGTGTGTTGCTTTCGGCGCTTGTTCTCGGCACCTTTCTTTTCGGTGGGACGCTTCTGTCAGCCGCCGAGCCGCAAGCCTTCGATTACGGCAGCGACCCGATGCGCTACCTCAAAAACGACCGGGTGACCCTCGGGATCGACCTTTCGATCGGCGGGGCGATCACCTGGCTTTCCGACGAGGCGAACGGCGGCGAGAATATGATCAACAGCGTCGACTGGGGCCGCCAGATTCAGCTTTCGTATTACAGCGGTCCCATCCCCTACATCGGCCCGAACGGCGAGCAGCCGAACGACGCGTGGCGAAACCTCGGGTGGAACCCGATCCAGTCGGGCGACTATGGAGGTTACCGCTCTCGTGTGATCGCCTTCAAGCCGATGGGAAAGAACAAAATGCGGGTGCGTACCATTCCGATGCTCTGGCCGAACTCCAACCTCCCCGCCGAGGCAATCTTCGAATGTGTCTATACCCTCACCCCGTACGGGTTTATTCTTGACGCCACCATCGAAAATTCTCGGAGCGATACGACCCAGTATCCGGCGATGCGTCAGGAGATGCCGGCAATCTATACAAACGGCCCGTGGTACAAGTTGGTTACGTATCTCGGTACGGAACCGTTTCAGAAGAAGCCGGTGACCGTCCTGATCGACAAAGCCGATGGTAGAGGGTGGCCCTGGATCAACTACTATGCTCCCGAACGATGGTCGGCCCTCGTCAATGACGACGGAATGGGACTCGGTGTCTTTCAGCAGGAATCGGTCCGTATCACCGCCGGCTTTTTCGGTGGCGACGGGCTTAAGGGAGTGGGAGGCCCAAAAGATGCGCAGACCGGGTATATCGCCCCCATCTCGACGATGATCCTCGACCACAATATGAAACGGACTTACCGCGCTGTTTTCATTGTCGGCTCGGTCGACGAGATCCGCTCGCGTGTCTACAAGCTCGCCAAGAAGAGTCTTTCCGAGATTCCGGACTGGATCTTCGACGGGGATCGTCACAACTGGATCTACGAAGGTTCCGCCAAAGATGACGGGTATCCGATCGACAAGTCGCTCGACATTTCGTTCGAAGGGTCGCCGCGCGGCGGGATCAACAGTCCGGAGACATTCTGGATTGCCGAACAAGCCCCCGTTCTCGAAATCGACGCGGCCCTGTCGGTCGAAGGGGCCGTGCCGGGGCGAACCGACGAGCTGACTGTTTATATCGCCCCGGTTTCGCCACGTGATATGGTCGACGATATGAAATGGCCGCTCAATCCGGAGCAGGAAAAAGAGAAAGCCGAAAAGGCGAAAAAGTATCCCGTTCTTCCCGCCCTCGAAGTGAAAGTGCCGATCGCCGTCGACGGGACTCGCGGCGTTTGGAGGGTTGATCTGCGCGGGTGCGAGGGATACACGGGCCCGATGAAAGCGATTTCGGTCGGGCTTCCGGCGTCCAAAGGGAGTATGAAACTCTATGAGATTCGGTTCCGCCGCGACGACTGATCTTTGCGACCCGGTGGTACGACGGTGGTGTTCCCGTGTTTATGTTAGAGGCGATAAAAACTCGGCCTCGTACCGGTCGATCATCTTCCGAACGGTGAACTCCCGACCGACCCGCGCGCGGTTTTTCGCGCCGAGTTCGGCGCGGCGCGTCTCCGATGCCAGGAGCTGCCTGATCTTGGCAAGGAACTCATCGCGCTTGCCGAATCGGAACGTCTGTTCTTCGCTCTGCGCACCGAGGATCTCTTCGACCCCGTCGCACCGGGAACAGAGGACGGGGAGCCCGGCCAGTGCGGCTTCGAGCAACACGTTCGGCATTCCCTCGTAGCGGCTCGGAAGGAGAAACAGGTCGCTCTGCTTTAAGAGTGTCGGAAGGTCGGCACGCCATCCGGTGAACCGGATCCGTGCCGCGGTTTCGGGGCAGAGGCGTGCGATGATCTTTTCAAGCTTCTTTTTTTGCGGACCTTCCCCGACAATCCAAAACGTCCAGTCGTGCCCCTCGCCCGAGCCGAGCCAAGCATCGGCGTCTTTCAGCACCCGGTCGAGCCCCTTTTGCCAGACAAGTCGCCCGGCAAAAAGAATATGTCGCCCGGGCCGATCGGTGAGGGGGGAAGGGGACAGCGCCGAATCGAGGAGGCGAGCCGTGTCGACACCGTTCGGAATGACACGGATTTTTTTCGCCGGAATCTTTCCGACGCGTTGCGTAAATTCGGCTGCCGATCGGCTGACACACAGGTACCGGTCGACCGAACCGGAGGTAAGACGGTCGAGAAGGAGATGAAGTCGGTGCTCTTTTTCCGAGACGCGGATTCCCGAATAGACGCGTGGTATTCCCGTGCGTCGGGCGGCCAGGCGCCCGAGCAGGTTGGCGTGGAACATGAACGAGAGGAAAATATCCGCCTTTTGCGCCCGGAGTTCACGGGCGAGCTTTCCGATCCCCCGCAGGAAACTCAGAGGCCCCGAGACGTTAAGAAACGAAACCGGAACGCCGGCTTCCCGCAACACGGGCAGAAACGAAGGGTTCCCGTGATCTTTTTCGGGACGAAGAACGTAGACTCTTACGGAAAAACGGGTGCGGTCAAGATGTATTGCCAACTCGGAGAACGCCTTTTCCGCCCCGCCGACATTCAGTTCGGTAATACAGAGTGCCACCTCGATTTTTGACACGGCTCAGAGCTTCTCGCAGATCGCTTCAGCCATCGCCCGCGTTCCGGCGGCGGTCGGATCGTCGCGGTCGGCTTTCATGTCGTAGGTTACCGATTTCCCCTCTTTGATGACGGCGGCCACGGCGGCTTCGAGCCGGTCGGCGGCTGCGGTTTCTTTGAGGTAACGGAGCATCAGCATCCCGGAGAGGATCAGCGCGGTCGGATTGACTTTGTCGAGTCCCTTGTATTTCGGCGCGCTGCCGTGGGTCGCTTCGAAAACGGCGGCATCACGGCCGATGTTTGCGCCCGGGGCGACCCCGAGTCCGCCGACAAGGCCGGCACACAGGTCGCTCAGGATATCGCCATAAAGGTTCGGAAGGGCGATCACGTCATAGAGTTCGGGCTTCTGAACCAACTGCATGCACATGTTGTCAACGATCCTGTCTTCGAATTCGATGTCGGGATATCGCTTGGCCACATCGCGCGAAACCTCGAGGAAGAGACCGTCACTGTATTTCATGATGTTCGCTTTATGGACCGCGGTCACCTTTTTGCGGCTGTTCGAACGGGCAAACTCAAATGCCGATTCAACCAGACGTTCGGTGCCGGAAACGCTGATCGGTTTGATCGAAATGCCGGTCTCTTCCGGACCGGTGACGATTTTGCGTCCTTCGGCCAGCTCGTTGATCTTTTTTATCAGTTCGCCTGTTTTTGGCGCCCCCTTGGCGAATTCGATTCCCGCGTAGAGGTCTTCGGTATTTTCGCGGAAGATAACCAGGTCGACCGGAACTTTATCGTAGAAGGTCCGGACCCCCGGATAATACTTACAGGGACGGACGCACGCGAAAAGATCGAGCTCTTGGCGCAAGTGGACATTGATGCTTCGAAATCCTTTTCCGACCGGCGTGGTGATCGGCGCTTTCAGCGCGCAGCGGGTCCGGCGTACACTCTCCAGCACGGCGTCGGGAAGAGGGTTACCCGTCGCTTCCATCACGTCGATACCGGCCTCTTGAATGTCCCAGTCGATTTTTACACCGGTCGCGTCGATGCACTTGCGTGCCGCCGCTGCCAGTTCGGGACCGGTACCGTCACCGGTGATGAGCGTAACCTCATAAGCCATTTTGCGCCTCGTTTCTTTTGTGTGGGTAACCGCCAGACGGTTTTGTACGCCCCCGCTGTCGGGAGAAGAAGTTCGACAATTCGAAAAACCGAATCAAAATTCGGCTTGGCGTCAAAGGGGCGACACTTGCCGGAACGCTTGAATTCCGGTCCGAAACGGCGGCTTTGCGCTACGCGCCCCGCCGACGGCCGAACCCTTTCCCACGCCGCCGTCTATTCTACCCGAATCAGGATTTTTGACAATAACCGCGCAGGACTTGGCAGACTTCTTCGAGGTCTGCGGTACCGGTCACACCGATCTGCCTGATCGTGATCGACGAGACGATCGCGGCGACCAGCGCCGATTCCGGTAACGGAATTCCGAGGGCACGGGCAAAGGTCAGACCGGCATTGGTCGCGTCGCCGGCGCCGCAAATGTCGATCGGCGGGGAAACCGGAATCGCCGGGATGAAAACGGGTTCCGACGCGGTATCGAAGAGAATTGCTCCTTCGGCGCCACGGGTGACAAGAACCGGGCGTGTGTTTCGGCTGGCAAGACGCGTGCCCGCTTCCAAGAGGGTTTTGAGGCTGCGGTTTGCCGACTCGTCGGCCGCGACTTCGGCTTTTGCCTCGGGATGGCCGAGTCGATAGACCATATCGAGCAACTCGTCGGCATTACACTTAACCAACATGTTCCGGTACCGTGTCGCGTAAGAGCGGGAATCGGCCATAAAGAACTTTTCCGGATACGACTCGGCCAGCTCGGCAAGCAGGTCGGGGAGGTCCCCCCCCAGAACCGACCCGGTCTGGTCGGTGAACTGGTCGGCGACAGCGACCGCGTCGCAGCGGGGAACGAGTTTCGGGAGCGCCTTTTTTACTTGTTTGACCGCCTCGGCCGGAACGGGGGTAGAGTTTCGAATGTCAAGACGACTCAGCTCCTGTTCGGAACCATCCTTTTCGTAGATCGGCTTGATATAGGTCGGTGTAAACATCTCGGGACAGCGCGTGATGCCTGAGACATCGATATGGCGTTCCCGCAGGGCGCGAAGGAGTTCATACCCCTCGCCGTCATCGCCGCAGAGTCCGACCGCCAGAACCTCGGCACCCAGGGCGGCCAGGTTGTTTGCCACGGTTCCGGCCGCACCGGGAAAAATCCTCTTGTGACGGACCTGGTGTGCCGGAAGCCCTGTTTCGAGCGAGGATTCTTCGAGACGCGAGTCGATCAAAAGGTATTTATCGAGGCAGTAATCCCCCACAACGGCGATCACCGGACGTTTTCCCGATTCCAAGACACAGAGTGCCGAGGAAATATCGAAAGGAAAACCGAAATTTACACTATTTTGCCAGTTCTTAGGCATAATCCGATTTCCGTTAAATGTGGCAATATGCAAAAACTGTTAAAATTGAGCAAAACAACTCGTTCGGATATTGATTTATTCCGATTTCAGTTTATTATACTATATGTAAATATATGGGTGATTCTCTACAATTCCCCGGTACAGTTCCGACGTGGAGGCGGCTGTGGCTAAAAATTACAGTTATGATGATTTGCACTTAAAAGATCTGAGAGTCCTGGGAAAGGAATTACGGATCAGCGGCTGGCACAAAATGGCCAAGGCCGATCTGGTTCCCCTCCTCGGGCAGTTAGATCCTACGGGCAAGTGCGTCAAATCGAAGGGGATTCCGGCCCCGTCCGCCGCCAATTCTTCCGCCAAACCCGCGAAAAGAGGAGGTTCGTCCGACCCGTCCAAAGCGCCATCGGCAAAAAACCCCGCCAAGTCCGCTCCGACCAAAGAAATTCCGGCCGAAGAGGGTTCGGCCAAGTCGGCACCGACCAAAAGCAAAAAATCCGCCAAAGCTCGCGCTGCGGTCAAAGCCGCGGTCGTAAAACCGGCCCCCCATTCCAAAGAAAGTGCCGACCCGAAAGAGGGCAAGGCCAAAAAGACGAATCCGAAACCCGCTTCGAAATCTGTTCCGGTTTCCAAACCGGAGTCTCTCGCGGTTTCGGCGGATCCGGCGTCACGGACGACGGTTGTTCGTTCGAAACTCCGGATGACGGCCCCTCCCCCCCTGAGTTTTTCGGATCGGCAAAAGGCCAACCAGAAAGGGAGACGCCGCCGCACTCCGGCCCCGAAGCGCGAAGATGTGACGCTCATTTCAATGTCCGAAGAACCGAGCCTCTCCCCCGCGGAAAACATGGTCGATGGGGTTCCCCGCCCCGAGTCGCTCAAAGACAAAATGCTTCGCCGCAAAACCCTCGAAACCCCGTCTTCGGGGGTCGGCGCGCACGATCGAATTGTTCTGCAGGTTTGCGGCCCGTTCTGGCTTCATGCTTGGTGGGAGATCAGCGGTAATCTGATCACACGGGTTCGGGCCGCGATGGGGCACCTGTGGCATACCGCCGACCCTGTTCTGCGCCTCTATCGGGTTCGACAAAACGGAGCGGGGGTTCGGCATACCGAATTCATCGGGGATGCCGTCATTCACGGAGGGGTTTACAACTGGTTCCTGAACGTCGACGACCCGCCCGGGTCATTCCTGGTTGAGATCGGCTACCGTTCACGCGACCGGCAGTTCTTCTCGCTCGTCTCGAGCAACACGGTCGAAACGCCCCAGAATTACATTCAAGAGTCGATGGGGTGGAGCGAGTCGGGGTGGAATATGCTAACCGCCTCGACGATGGTTTCTCCCTTTGAAGGGGAAAGTCCCGAATCGGACGAGAATTCTCTTCCTCCCGCCCCACGCACGTCGACCCGTTCGCGCCGTGTCGAGTTCGATTTGGCGGTTGACGCCGAGGTCGTGATCAAAGGCCAGACTTCTCCCGATGCCCAGCTGACGGTTCGGGGGGAACGGATCTGGGTTCGGGAAGACGGTTCGTTTTTGATTCGCTATCACCTGCCGGAACGGCGACACGTCTTCCCCGTTGCCGCGGTCAGCCGAGACGGAATCGATTCCAAAACGATCATTTTGTCTGTCGAACGGAACACCAAGAATTTGGAAACGGTGGTTCGTTCCCAGATGGACGAAGATTAACGGTTCAGCCGTTTTATTTCCCATCCCAGAGAGTGGGATTGTACCTGAAAGGATTCATTCTCCGGTGGAAGTCCTTTATCAACTCAACCGGTTTCCCCGTTTTGAGCGGGGGGGCGTCTTGTCGGTCGGTAAGTTCGACGGTCTTCATTGCGGACACATCGCTCTGCTTCAAACCCTCACCAAAAAGGCGCGGCAAACCGAGTCTCCTTCGGTCGTCTTCACGTTCGACCGCTCTCCGGCCGAGATTCTCGCGCCCAAAAAGGCCCCGGTACCTCTTTGCGACATTAATCAGAAGATCGATCTGATTTCCGCGTTTTCGCCCGACTACCTGGTCGTCTACCCGCTTACCCGTTCCTTTCTCGAACTTTCGGCCGAAGATTTTCTTCATCGTATTGTTTTGGAGACCATCGGGGCAACGGCGATCGTGGAAGGAGAGAGTTTCACCTTCGGCGCCGGGCGGCGGGGGAATTATCTCTTTCTCAAAGAATGGTGTCGTGCCCACGAACTGGATCTGACGCTCCTTCCCCCGGTCTCGATGTTCGACGCTCCCGTTTCGAGCAGCCGGATTCGGGCATTGTTGGCCGCCGGAGAAGTCGGCGTGGTACACGCCATGTTGATGCGTCCCTACCGCATTTCCGGTATTGTGGCCGACGGTGATCATCGCGGGCGCATGCTCGGATTTCCGACGGCGAATCTTTCCGAGATCAAGACGGTTCTTCCCAAACCGGGGCTTTATGCCGCACGAGCGCTGGTTGACGGGCACTTTTTCCCCGCCGCCGTCAACTTGGGGGGGAATCCCACGTTTGGCGTCGAAACATTAAAAACCGAGGTTCACATCCTCGACTGGTCGGGTGACATCTACGGAAAACGGCTTTCGGTCGATTTTATCACAAGGTTGCGGAGCATCATCTCTTTCCGTTCCCGAGACGAACTGATCGCGACGATGAACGCCGATATTCGCGAGATACGCTCTCACTGGTCAAAGTGGATCTTATCTGATACAATTTACCGCAGAGAGACAGACGGTCGCGGCGCGCCCGCGCGCGTCGAGGAAAGTCCGGGCTTCGTGGAAGAAGGATGACGGATAACATCCGCCGGCCGCATCGCGGTCAGGGAAAGCGCAACAGAAAACATACCGCCGGGCATTTTTGTCCGGTAAGGGTGAAATGGTGAGGTAAGAGCTCACCGGCGGGCGGGTAACCGTCCGGCCTGGCAAGCCCCATCCGAAGCAAGGCCAAGCAGAGAATCGCCCGCAAGGGCAGGTCTCTTCCAGCCTCTTGATTCTCGGGTCGGCCGCTCGATCGGGCGGGTAACCGTCCGACCAGATAAATGACCGTCACGGCACCCCGCGTGTCGACAGAACCCGGCTTACGTCTCTTTGATACACAAACCCCCTTTCCGAGCGAGACATGTACTCGGAAAGGGGGTTGCTTTTTATGGACGACATCTGTTTCCGGCGTGGTAAGGTCGTAGCGTTCGGAGCGTAGTGAAACACACCATTCCCCGTAACCCTTATGGCAAGGTTTCTCCCGGCCTTGGCTTGTTTTGCTGCCGGAACCGGGCAATCTCTTCCGGCGTTAAGTGGTAAACATAGATGGTATAACCGATAATCGCTTCCGGCTTAAAGTTTCGGAAATAGCGGTATTGCGACAAACCGCCGTAAATGTCGGTTACGCTCAATGCGTGCCAGCCCGATTTTGGGGCGCCGCTCGGCGGAGAACCGATCGACGGGATCGTTGTCAGCCCGACCGGATAACCATCGGTAAGAGAGGTTGTGAGCTCCGTAATTTCCGGATGATTTTTGCACCACCGCTCGAACCGGAAAAGGTCCTGATTCCAGTCGACGCTCGAAAAGAGCAGATGGCGTGGGCCGGCGAGCGGCCCGGCATCGAGAACACGGCGAACTTTTTGTGACGTGACGAGCGGCTCCTCTTTCAGCCGCGGATAATTTTTGTCTTCCGGCGTCGGAATGATTGCCGCCAGCTCATTAAAATATGCGATTGAGTGAGGGTAAACCCAGAGACTGCTCCCCACACTCCAGAGCAGAAGAATCACGGCGATTCCTCGCACAGCACGGGATGATTTCGGCGCCGTTTCCTTCAACCGTCGCGTAAACGCACGACCGACCTTGCTCATCCAGACGAGGAAAAACGGAAGTGCCGGAATAACGTAACGCGAATGGATCGAAAACCCCGTTTGCGAACTGACGAAGGCCAAAAGCACGATCCCGGGCAAAAGGATCACCAGCTCGTCCCGCGGGTCGCCATTATAACCTTTCAGACAGAATGTGCAGAAGAGCGCCAAAAGGAAGATTCCGATCGTTCCCAAAGGGGTTTTGAGCAAGAGCGCGTAAAGGTAAAAGTACCACCAGCCGTGTTCCGACCATCGACCGCGCAGATACGATGACATTCCCCGTTCGAAATCGTACCGCTGAGCGTCGATACCTCTTACGAGGTCACCCGGCAGGGGAACGGGAAGACCGGCGAGGATCGAGTCGGAAAAACGGTTCGCCCCGAGTCGCGGAATTTCATCGAAGTCGTCGATGCCGGTAAAGAGTTTTGACCGAAACCCGTAATCGCCGAGCCGCATTCCCGTCCCGTCAAAGTCGTACACAAGATTGACGATTGTCAGGCTGAGGAAGAAGATAACCGCCAAATAAAAGACGTCCGTCAAGAAACTTTTCGCCCGGAGGGCGCCCGGTTCGGTCAATCGCCGGATAATCCAGAGGATGGGGGATAACGGGTAGAAAACGACGAGGGTAAATTTTGACGAGAACGCCATCCCCAGAAGAATACCGGAAAAGACCGCGTCGAGAAGGGAGGGGGATTTCAGGAATTTTAAAAAGAAGGCGATAAAACAGAGCCCTGTCATCGCGGCAAGCATATCGGGGCTGATGATCGAGAGGAATCCGAGGAAAAACGGTTGTGTTAAACAAAGAATATATGCCCACCCCCGAACACACGGCTCTTTCCGATAAAAGAGGTTAAGCGAGAGGGCCAGCGCGCAAAGAGCCGTCAGGCAACATAAAAACCGTCCGGCGAACAAAAAGAGGAGATGAGTGTGCGGATTGGCCTTAATAAATTGATCGGCGGCAAAATGTTCAACCCGTAAGTCGATTGTACGTTTCGGAGGGGTGAAATCAACACCCCCGAACAGAACAGCCGGTGTTGCCGCGACGATTTGGCTAAGGGGAGGGTTGACGTTAAAATAATAGTAACGATGGGTTTTAAGCGAAAGGAAGCCCGATGCCAAGTGAGGAAACTCCTGATAGGTCGGAGCCGTCGTAACAATGTTATATCCCGTTAGGGCAAACAGAATCAGGCAGAGGCAGGCATTGAGGATATGGCCGCGAGGGAGACGTCTTGTCTTTTTTTCCGGAGTTATGGCTGACATAGAGAAAATCTTTCGACGATCGAATGAATTACGGGGCGGAATCGAACCGGTCGGGGAACCAGAATCCGAAACGACTCTCCTCCCGACGTTCCCTTATCCTCTTTCCCCGGTCTTTTGTGCAATCACGACGAGGGCGGTCAGTACGGCCATCGGCAGAGCAAACATTAAAAGTCCTCTTTCTTTTGGATTGTCCAACACAGGAACATCGCGCGGAAACGCAAACCTCCCGCGCCGCTGGCGCAACAGCCATTCGATGATCCGGCCCTCCCGCTGCGCGCTTGTCCAGGTGTTGTGCCCCCCTTTTTCGTGATGGGTTACGTACATATCGCCCCTAACCTTATTGACCGCTTTCGCAAAACGCAGGTTCTCAGACCAAGCCGTCATATCGTCGCAGTTATTGAACAGCCAAATCGGCAGACGGCAGTAGTTTTTGGGGGTGTCGTGTGGTACGTCCGATGAGCAGGCAGCAAACGCGCTAAACCGACCCGGAAACTTTTTGATCAAATCGAACCCCACCATCCCGCCGGTACAGATTCCCAAAAGGCTGATGCGGTCGACGTCGATCGGATATTCCTCGATGAGCACCCGGACGATTTTATCGAGCATTTCCAGAGGGGTTTCTCCGTTCGGTGCCCTCGGGTCCGGGCTCTCCCAAGAATGGGTTTCGACCGGGCACTGCAACGCGACCAAAAAGAAATCGGGCCGATCCGGCCCCGCCAGAACGTCGATCGAGGTCTGCATATGCGCCATTTGGCTTTCGTTGTCGCTCAGGCTTTCTCCATGACCGTGCAGCCAGAGGATCAGCGGGCATTTTTTCTTCGGGTTCGCCGTTTTCGGGAGAAAGATTCGGAAAAGGTAAGGGGGAGCATCCCCTTCGCAATACGATGCCACGGCCGCCGCCGCGTTCACGATCGGGTTCGCCTTGAACCCCGTATATTCGGTCGAGGCGTCGACGCGTACCACCGCCAATTCAACCGAATAGGCCCTGCGAGCGAGTGCCAGCTCGTTGGCGGTCGGCGGTTTCCCCTCTTTTTCGATCGTAATCCTGCCGACGGCGCCGAACGTATGCGTCCGGCCCGAAATGACCACAGTACAAAGAAACGCAAACCGGAGAAATTTTCTTAATTTGTGCATCATTCACACCTCCCATGATTTCGAAAACCGCCGGGAAGGGCCGGTTTGCGGTTTTTTCTGTGCTTTCACGCTTCTAGTTCCTTTTTACGTTGCCTTAGGTTTCGTTGCCGGCGAAACAGGATCAACGCCAGGAGTACCAACGCTGTGGCCGGAGCAACCGATAGCCGCCCCGATACGGTCCCGCCCGAGAAAAGTTTGCGATAGGATCGTAAAAATATGAACAGAGGACCGAATGATACAATGTCCGGAAAAGACCGCGCGCACGAAAGAACAAATCGTGCGCTACTCGGAATAGACCGATGTTACGACGGCAATGGCGGCCAACACCGCCACATAAGGAGGGCATCGCGCTTTACGCCGTTGGACGAAACAGTCTAAAAATGTGCCGTCGACGGCAATCCAAGGATTGATCGTATGCCAACTACGGTCGGCACCGCCAGTCCAAGTTGCAGATCAGGTAGCTGATTCTTCGTGAGGTAAGGTAAGAGGCCGCTACCGAAAGAAAGACGACAAAAAGAGCCCCCATAACCCAAAACGACCCCTTGATTCCCGGCCGTTTCATCGAATGCTCTTTGACCCTCTCTCGGTTCATCGTCTTTTCCCCCAATATGAACCCTACCGCATTCTCTTTCTCAAAGCGAGACCGCCTCTCTGCCGTTGATCGAGCCGAGCGCCCCCCAAACTCCGTAGGTGCTTTTCCCTTCAACCGCCTGATTTGCTTCGGGAACGAAGAGATCTCCCGTATCAATATCGTCACGGATAAAACGGACCGAACCGTCAAACATCGCCGCGTTCGCCCCACCCGGATGAAAACTCGAAACACCGCCCATCACCGACCCGAAAGTCGCAACACCGAAAGAACAGGTGACACTGTTCGGAGGAAGGTTTGTCGAAAATCCGTTCGAAAGGGGCCGACCGACAAACCAGTACGTTCCCCGACCCCCCCACGGCTCGACTCGGTCGAGCCGCATCGGATCGATTTTGTTGACAGATTCGAGACAGAGGGAAGGCCAAACACGCATATTGACGGGGTCATACGCGTCGGGGGCCGCGGCGACATCGCGTAAGGTATGGCTGATTTTTGAGTAATCCCCGTTTTTATAGACGTTATAATCGGTCGGCGGACCGCTGATCGATTCCGCCAGGCAGAGCGTGTTACTCATCCCGTCGGTGATATCGGAAAAGGATTTCCACGAATGGGGAGTAAACGCTCCGCGATCGGTTGCGGGGGTATCGATATCGCAATTATAAAGCGGCGCATCCCCCATATTGAACATTGTATTTCGCCGACTGAATTTCCAGTCGCTGTAATCGAATGGATAGCCGTGACCGATCATCAAGTTGTATTCGCGTTCCGGCGACTCGAGCACCCCCGATTCCCCGTCGGAAGGGCATGTAAGTACAGGGATCACGACCCCCGACGCCCAGTGGCGCGGATGGGCCCCGTCGGTATAAACGTTCGGATAACTCGGCGGGAACGGCTCGTTAATGTTAAAGCCGTTCGGAGAATCCCCGAAGGGCTTTAACGACGCAAAATCCCTGAAACCGTTATAAACCTGCTGCTGCTCCATAAAGGGGAGCAGAAATATCTGTGCGCCACACATGCCGATACGCGAATCGGTATCGGTCCTTTCGGTAGCGTCATAGCCTTTATAGGTGGTGCAGAGCGCCGGAAGGCCGTTATGGGCGTTATGGTACATCTGAACCGCCAGTGCCACCTGTTTAAAGTTGGCGGTACATTTTACCCGGCGTGCCGCTTCCCGAGCCGCCTGCACCGCCGAAACGAGCAGGCCGAGCAGGATGGCGACGATCGAAATCGTTACGAGCAGTTCGACCAGGGAAAACCCGGAATGTGGTCTTGTTCTCATTGTAAAACCTTACAACCTTTTTTTCGCAAGAGTCCGGTAAAACTCCTCTTGTTCAGTCGTCCCAAAACCCGAAAATCGACCGGAGATTTGCGGGTGACCCTTCGGCGCCGAGACCGTTTTTCCGGGCGAGTGCCGAGCGTTCGATCCTTATCCGGAAACGGAATCCCTTGACGATTTCCACTTGCTCCAACACCCGAGGAAAATGAGTGCCCCGGCGATCAGCAGAATGAGTGGACGAAACCAGATCGAAAGGTCGAATGTCGGACCGATCTGGGATTCCAAGGGGGAACTCCATTGGAGATCACGAACACCGTATTTGTTGATATCGAAATATTTCGGCAGGTTTGTTTCGAGCCTATAGTTGAGGTTAAGTGCGAGACCACCGATATCGGAATTGCGATCAAGGTAGATATAGAAATCGGATTTTTTGGGCTTTTCTTTTCCCATGTCCCCGGATTCCCATTTGGTCACACGCCATTTACCGATCTCTTCTTTGCCGAAATCATCCCAAATGATGGGGGAAAACATATGGATTTTTTGGGGAAGAACATAGCCGTCATTAAGCTCCACAAAGTCAAGAGCCTTAATACATGATCGCCTTTCTCCTTTATCATGCGGTACGGTTTTTTTTCTCTTTTCAATCAGTACCGGATACGGATATAAATTGGAGATAGTAAATGACTCATCAGACACCTCGCTTCCGGGTTTATCGTAACGAAATTGAATATTCGTAACATTGTCATTGCTCTTGACGGAGAGTTCTGTGTAGTCTGGGTTTTTGCCGAAATCAGAAAGAAGACGATCCAAAAAATTGGGTGCGGAACGGGAACCAGCGAGATTTAGAGGACAGGTGATGTTAGCATAACGGCGTTCAAGAATTGGGAGGTCTTTGTTGTCCTCCTTGCGTTCAATTACAAAAAGTGTCCTGTAATCCACATCCAAGTTTTGTTTTACGTAATGGGCGCGTAGTTCCCGATTTGTTACCGTTACATGAATTAAGAGAAATTCAGGTATCTTTGTCTCGCGAGTGTCCAGCACAAAACTCTCGTAGGTCATTTTCTTTGTTTTCGCAAGAACCCCCGTGGCATGAACGACCAGACGCCCTTTGGAAGTATCGAACCGTTCTGCCTCCTCCAACGTATCGACGACATGTGATGAATAGGTATAGGTACATTTGAATTCAACGCCGCGGAGTTGTTCATCGACCCCTATTTTCATCGCGCGGAGAATCTCCATTTGTTCTTCGTCCGCGCAAACAAAACAAGCGCTGCCGATTGCCAGTGATAACAATATTGTCCCGAACAGCCCGTATCTGAGTAAGGTCGTGCCCATATGATTCTCCCTCAAGCAAAAAGCCAATTCGACGAAAAGCGGCCTGCCGCAAATCATCGATAGAATGACCTTGCCAACTAAAACGGACCCTTAAGCCGAAACAATTTTACACGTCTTTTAAACCCGGGTCAATAATTTTGTGAACATTCTTTCTCGACCTCATCTGGCGTTTGATACCCGAGTCTCGCATAAAGGCCGTTTGGGGTGGTAATATCCTTCAATATGACCACTCGGAATAGACCGATGTTACGACGGCAATGGCGGCCAACACCGCCACATAAGGAGGGCATCGCGCTTTACGCCGTCGGACGAAACAGGCCAAAAACATGCCGCCGACGGCAATCCACAGATTGATCGTATACCACCATACCCAGTGTCGCCAGTCCCAGATACGTAGATCAGGTAGCTGATCCTTCTTGAGGTGAGATAAGAGGCCGCTACCGAAAGAAAGACGACAAAAAGAGCCCCCATAACCCAAAACGACCCCTTGATTCCCGGCCGTTTCATCGAATGCTCTTTGACCCTCTCTCGGTTCATCGTCTTTTCCCCCAATATGAACCCTACCGCATTCTCTTTCTCAAAGCGAGGCCGTCTCTCCGCCGTTGATCGAGCCGAGCGCCCCCCAAACACCATAGGTGCTTTTTCCTCCAACCGCCTGATTTGCTTCGGGAACGAAGAGGTCTCCCGTATCGATATCGTCACGGATAAAACGGACCGAACCGTCGAGCATCGCCGCGTTCGCCCCACCCGGATGAAAACTCGAAACACCGCCCATCACCAGGCCTGCGCTCGAGTAGCCGAGCGCACAGGTTAGGCTGTTCGGAGGAAGGTTCGTCGAAAAACCGTTCGCAAGAGGGCGACCGGCAAACCAGTAGGTGCCCCGCTGCGCCCATGCCTCGACACTGTCGAGCCGGATAGGATCGATTTTATTGACGACCTCTAAACAGAGGGACGGCCGAATGTGCGTCCCATCCGGACTGCGTGCCTCGGGGGCCGCTGCGGCATCGCGACGGGAATCGCTCTTTTGCACATAGGTGTGACTGTAACACGCAGCGGAATCGGTCGGTCGACCGGATATCGATTCCGCCAGACAGAGAGTGTTCGTCGTTCCGTCGGTGATATCGGAAAAAGATTTCCACGAATGGGGGGTAAACGCCCCACGTTCGGTTGCGGGGGTATCAACATCGCAGTTATAGAGCGGAGCGTCCCCGGTATTGAACATAACGTTCGAGCGACTGAACTTCCAGTCGGAATAATCAAAAGGGAAACCTTTCGCTATCATGTGATCGTATTCGGGCTGTGGCGATTCGATCACCCCCGATTCTCCGTCGGAAGGGCAGGCAAGTACGGGGATCACGACCCCCGACGCCCAATGACGCGGATGAGCGCCATCGACGTAGAGGTTCGGATAACTCGGCGGGAACGGCTCGTTGACATGAATGTTTTGGTGTTGATCTCCACGGGCCTTCGTGGACGCAAACGCATCGAAATCGTAATAGACCTGCTGCTGTTCCATAAAAGGGAGCAGAAAAATCTGCGCGCCACACATGCCGATTTGAGTGTCGGTATCGGTTTTCCCGGTTTCGCCGTAGCGTTTGTAGGTGGTACAGAGCGCCGGAAGGTTGTTATTGTTGTTATGGTACAACTGAATCGCCAACGCCACCTGTTTAAAGTTGGCGGTACATTTTACCCGGCGTGCCGCTTCCCGAGCCGCCTGCACCGCCGAAACGAGCAGGCCAAGCAGGATGGCGATGATCGAAATCGTCACGAGCAGTTCGACCAGGGAAAACCCGGAATGTGGTCTTGTTCTCATTGTAAAACCTTACAACCTTTTTTTCGAAAGAGTCCGGTAAAACTCCTCTTGTTCAGTCGTCCCAAAACCCGAAAATCGACCCTTTGCCGAAATAGATGAGCGGGACGAAAGAAACGGCAACCAGTGCCAAACGCCAAAGAGCGGCGAACGTAAACCGGCCGCGGGTAAGCATTGCGACGAGCGGCCGGAAAAAGAGGAAAAAGCGGCCGGACATCGAGAGAATCGTCAGAAAAAGGAGAATCACGACGACCGTGGTTCCGAACCCGATCAGGTGCTTGGCATGTTTTTCCTCGTCTTCATCGTAATCGCCCCAATTCCGGTGAATCCACCAACACAAGAGCAGATAGGCCGTAACTGTCAAGACCAGCACATAAAGCTCCCAGGGCCACATCCTTGGGTCGAGGACACGCGACAGCGCGAGCAACCAGTCCATCGGGAAACAGCCGACGATCAGCAGAACTCCACCGAGAACGAGACACCAGGTCGAGGCGGAAAGGTGCCACCATTTCTCACCGTACGATACCTCGACCCGAACAACTTCCCCTTTAAGGTTTCTGATCTCTTTCATCGTTTCCTCTCATTTAACGCTTGTTCGTGGAATATAGATACGAACAGGAACGACCGCTGTGGGCCTCTCCGCGTTGTCGAGATAAATCTCGATCTCGGATTCCGTGTTCCCCCGTTTCCCTTCCGGCAATTTCTCGGGAAGGAGAACGGCGGTGACGGTATGGGAAGAGGCAACCTCGTCGATCTCTCCGGTCAGTTCGATAAAATCGTCTTTACAGAAAAGCTTCGTCAACGACGAAGGATTCTCCGTCTCGATTTCGATTGTTTGCGGAATGAGCCTGGCCGTATTGAAGAAGAGGTTCTCTCGAGAGACCGAACAGGAAGATTTCGGACACCAGATCACATCTGCCCGATAACGGGTTTCTCCCAAGTATTCCAGGCGAATGGAGTTATGCGTTATGGGCGGCTTCACCTTCGTAAGATCGCACCGGATCGTAATCTCGCCGGTGACGGTTATCTCGTAGAGTTCCTCGGAATATTTCCGCACCTCCGGGGCATCCTGCCGGATCGTCAGGTAGTCGTCGTCGCAACGAAGGTTTATCGAAGTCTCGTCCTTATCGGGGGTATAGACTTTTGCGACCACCGGAATCGTCCGTTCATCGCCGTCGCACATATCGTAGATCGAATGGTCGAGCAATTTGATCGAATAGTAAGGGATTGTCTCGGCATAGATTTCCAGGGAGATGTCCGGAAGCGCCTGATTCCCCGTTTTTAAGATGATGGCTTCATGTCGGGAAGTGCTATAAGTTGCCGGAGTTAACGTCAATTTAACCGGAACGCTCTCGTTCGGCCGAAGATCGACGCCCGAGAAATCGGTCGCGACGCAGGAACATGATTTCGACCCGATGGTCAGAGAAATCGTTTCGTCGAGCGGGTTGATCACGGTAAATTCTTCGGTAATATCTCCGATGTTAATCGGATCGAACCAGCGTGTTCCCAGGTGATGGACATAGACCCCCTTCTCGGGATAATCCCCGATCAGGGGTTTTTCCACAGGGAAGTTTTCCTGAGTGAAAGACGACGGGGCGATGATCGCGACGATTGCCAAGACACCGAGCCATAACAGGAGAGCCCCTTTGTGATTACGAACCTGCATGATAATGTCTCCGTGGTTAGGACTGTTTTCTTTCGGAGATTTGCGGGCGATCCGTTAGCACCGTAACCGTTTTTCCGAGCAAGTGCCGAACGTTCGATACCTTATCAGGAAGCGGAATCCCTTGACGATTTCCACTTGCTCCAACATCCGAGGAAAATGAGTACCCCGGCGATCAGCAGAATGAGCGGACGGAACCAGATCGAAAGGTCGAATATCTTATTAACCTGGGATTCCAGGGGGGTGCTCCATTGGAGATCACGAACCGAGTATTTGTTGATATCAAAATATTCCGGCAGGTTTTGATTAAGTTTAGCCTCAATATTGAGCGCTAATCCCCCAATATCTGAATCACGGTCAAGGTAGATGTAGAAATCGGATTTTTTGGGCTTTTCTTTTCCCATGTCCTCCGATTCCCATTTGGTCACACACCACTTGCCGATATCTTCCGGCCTGAAAGAGTCAAAAATAATTTGGTAAAACTGATAAATTTTCTTAGGTAACACATAGTGGTTGTTAAGCCGCACATGGTCAGACGTGCGAAGACGCCTATATCCTTCGCGTTTCGGGTTGGAATACTTCTTTGTACAGTCTACAAGAACGGGGTATGGGTAGACGTTTGAGATGGTGTAAGTAGTGTCTCCCGTTTCGGAATTTGGAATTTCATAATGGTACGAGACGTTTGTGGATTGTTCATCTTGGTGGATGAGAACTTCGAATCCTTCTGTATACTTATCTCGCATTACCAGGATATTTGCGAGGAAATTGGGGCTGGGCCGACTTCCAGTGGGGGCTAATGGACAAATAACAGAAGCCTGAGTTCTACTAAGGATTGGCATATCCTTGTTTTTTTCAGTTCGCTCATTCACGAACAGCATTCTATAGGTTTGGTCGGGCACCTGTTTTACATACTCTGCTCGAAGCTCCCTGTTTGTTACCGTTACGTGACTCATGTAGAACATCGGATGTTTTGTTTCCAGAGTTCCGATGTTAAAACTTTCGTAGGTCATCTTTTTGGTTTTTGCGAGGACTCCCGTTGCGTGAACAACGAGTCTACCTTTGGAAGTGTCGAACCGCTCCGCTTCTTCCAATGTATCGACGACGTATTCCGAATAGGTATAGGTGCACTTGAATTCGACCCCGCGGAGTTGCTCATCGACCCCATCGATCATTGTGCGGAGAAGCTCCATTTGTTCTTCGTCCGCGCAAACAAAACAAGCGCTGTTGATTGCCAGTGATAATAATATCGCCCCAAACAGCCCGTATCTGAGTAAAGTCGTGCCCATACGATTCTCCCCCGAACAAAAAGTCAATTCGACGAAAAGCGGCCTATCGCAAATCATCGATAAAATGACGTTGCCAACTAAAACGGCCCCCTGAGCCGAAACGATTTTACACGTCTTTTAAATCCCGGTCAATAATTTTATGAATATTCTCCCTCGATCTTATTTGGCGCCTGATACCCAAGTGCCGTATGAGGCTGTTTACCGGGGTGAACGTTGGTTTAACCGGCACGCTCTCGTGCGGTCGAAGGTCAACGTCCGAGAAATCGGTCGCGACACAGTAGCACGTTTTCGATCCGATGGGCAGCGAAATCGTTTCGTCGAGCGGGTTGACAGCGGTAAATTCATCGGCAATCCCTTCGGTGTTATTCGAGATAGAACCAGCGTGTTCCCAGGTGATGGACATAGACCCCCTTCTAGGGATAATCCCCGATAAGGGGGTTCCCGAGTGAAAAGTAACGGGGCTATGACCGCAACGATTTCCAAGACGCCGTGCCGCAGGAGGAGAGGCCTCTTATGAGCGCGAATCTGCCCGTGGTTAGGATTGTTTTCTTTCAGAGATTTACGGGCGATCTTTCGACGTCGAGACCGTTTTTCCGAGCAAGTGCCGAACGTTCGATACCTTATCAGGAAGCGGAATCCCTTGACGATTTCCACTTGCTCCAACATCCGAGGAAAATGAGTACCCCGGCGATCAGCAGAATGAGTGGGCGGAACCAGATCGAAAGGTCGAATGTCTTATTAACCTGGGATTCCAGGGGGGAGCTGCTTTGAAGATCGCGAACCGAGTATTTGTTGATATCGAAATATTCCGGCAGATTGGTCTCGAGCTTATAGTTGAGGTTAAGTGCGAGACCACCGATATCCGAATTGCGATCAAGGTAGATATAGAAATCGGACTTTTTGGGCTTTTCCTTCCCCATGTCCTCGGATTCCCATTTGGTCACGAGCCATTTGCCGATGTCTTCTTCCCCAAAATCATCCCAAACGATAGGGGAAAACATATGGATTTTTTGGGGGAGAACACAGCCATCATTGAGCTGTACGAATTCATGTGCTTTAAGATGCCGATGAATTTGCTCTCCATTAGGCAAAACGTAGTCATCGGTTTTGTCAACGAGAACCGGATACGGATGTAAATTTGAGACCGTATATGAAATATCGGAAATTTCGATGTCCGGAATTTCACGGTGCCTAAAAATTTTAGTAAGATCACCTTCTGGGATTATGGTAATTTCCGTTTCCTTAGGGTAGTGCTCAATGCTATGAAACACTATGTCCAAAAAATTGGGCATGGCACGGCCACCTCCCAGAAGGAGCGGAGATATAACAGCTGCGTAAGCGTCGTCGAGTATGGGAAGGTCCTTGTTTTTTTCTCGGCGCTCGTCAACGAGAAGTGTTCTTTGAGGGGACCGAAGACTTTGTTTTGCGTAGTTAACACGTAGTTCTGGATTGGTTACCGTTATATGATCTAAGCGGTATTCGGGCATTTTCGTCTCGAGTGTGTCCAGCTCGAAACTCTCGTAGGTCATCTTTTTTGTTTTCGCAAGAACCCCCGTGGCATGAACGACCAGGCGCCCTTTGGAAGTATCGAACCGTTCTGCTTCCTCGCGCGTATCGACAACATGTTCCGAATAGGTATAGGTACATTTGAATTCAACGCCGCGGAGTTGTTTATCGACCTCGGTTTTCATTGTTTGCAAAAGTTCGAGATGATCCTCCTGCGCGGAAATAGGAAGAATCCGGAAAAACACTGCTACGATAAACAATGTTTTTGCCAACCGATTTGGGTGTACGGTAACATTCATCTTGGCACCTCAAAATAATCTATACGGCTGAGCAACATGCTAAAGGAGTCGACCGGTTCGCCTATACTGAAAACTTTACACATAGCGGGAGCCGTGAGGGGGTAACCGTCCCCCCGGCTCCGACCTTTACGGCAGAAAATTACTTTTGCTTATCGTACGCTTCCCGCACCGCTCGGGCCAGTTGGTCGGCACAGGAGGTCGGGCGCGGCCCGCAGGTGTTCCCCCGCAATTTGCTTTCGATCTCTTCGACCGTAGCCCCCTCGAGAAGTTTCGAGATCGCTTTTAGGTTCCCGTTACACCCGCCGAGGAAACGAATGTTGGTGATCACATTACCGTTAATGTCGAAGTCGATTTTTTGTGTACAGACGCCGCTCGGTTTGTAAGTGTATTCCATCTTTTTTCTTTCTTTTTGCTGCGCTCTCGCGCCGGATTCGTGGATCCGCTGCATTGTGTTCTTCTCCCCGGAAACCGATATTATATTCTTCCTTCCCGAAACCGCAAGTGTGTGAGCAATCTTGACGTGTGATATCGGTTCGAGGATAATTCACGCGGTTGCGGGTTCGGTTCCAAGCTCGGTTAGGTCGCCGCAATCTCATATTCTTTTTCTTTGTCGTTTGCGGAGAGATAACGTGTCGTTCCCCTTAAAAGATGACGCGCTGACGATTTGGAGTTCCGGTGTCGAGGCCGTTCTGCCCGAGCCTTTGGTCGCAAACCGATTGGGGTTGGCCATGGCGGCAGACGGCTCGGCGGTCGTTTCCGTCGACGGCCGACCGTTTGCGCTTTCCCCGACGGCGCGGGTGATCGTCGTCGGTATGGGGAAAGCAACCGGTCAGATGGCCGCGGGGGCCGAGTCGGCTCTCGGCGCGCTGATCCCCGCCCGAAGGCTCGGCGGTTGGGTTAACCTACCTGCCGACGCAATGCCACGTCTTCGGGCAATTCATCCGCACGCCGGACGACCGGCGGGGTTGAACGAACCGACCGAAGAGGGCGTTTACGGCGCACGGAAAATGACCGAACTGATCGAGTCCGCAACACCCGACGATCTGATTCTGGCCCTGATTTCCGGCGGAGGGTCGGCGTTGGCGCCTCTGCCGATTCCGGAAATCACGTTGAACGAAAAGGCGCTTGTGACGCGTCTTCTCTCCGGTTCCGGGGCGAATATCGAGGAGCTGAACACGGTGCGTAAACAGCTAAGTCTGGTCAAGGGCGGGGGGATGAGACGGATGGCTCGCGGAAAGCGGCTTGTCGCGCTGATTCTTTCCGATGTGTTGGGAGATCCGCTCGATGTTATTGCCGGGGGGGCGACCGTCGAGAACGGTACTACGGCCGCCGACGCTCTGGCGGTCCTGCGAAAGTTCGCTCTCGACGGGCGCGCCGATCTGAGAAATCTCTGTGCCGTACTCGAAAGGGAGGCGTCTGCTTCGGCCGCGGCGGTTTCTTCACCCGAAGGGTACGAGAATCACCGGAACATCATCGTGGCCAATACTCGTCGCGCGGTCGATGCCGCGGTGTGTAAGGCCAAAGAGCTCGGCTATAAGGCGCAAGGGGTCGGCGCCCTCCGGTGTGAGGGGGATGTCGCCACAGTCGTCGAGACGTTCCTCAGTGTCATGAATCGAACGCCGCCGTCTTTCGGACCCTTCGCGTATGTCAGCGGGGGAGAGCCGACCGTGACGCTTGCCCCGCCGGAAATTCGGGGGAAGGGAGGACGAAATACACAACTTGTTCTTTTAACCCTGATCGAGGCGCTCAAAAATCGAAGCCGGTTTCCGGCACATTTCCTTGTCCTTTCCGGCGGAACCGACGGTGAAGATGGACCGACCGACGCGGCCGGGGCCTTTTTCGACGATCTCTTTGTGACAAAGCTCCTCGAGGAGGGCCCCGAGGTGCTCACCGCCGCTCGAGAGGCGGCCCGCCGGAATGATTCGTACACCTTCTTTGCCGAAAAAGGGGGGCTTCTCCGTTCGGGGGCGACCGGGACGAATGTCTGCGATTTGCGCCTGCTCCTTTTTTCCGCAAAGGTTGCCACGGAAAATCGTTAGGTGTAAAATCAAAGGGAGCGACGGAGGGAGCGTACCGGTTCGCCATGTTCCCGATCCCCTCGTTTCGTCACTAACGCGGTCATTCCGCTTCCCGTTCACACTCTCTCGAGGCATCGACCCTCTCGGGGCGTTGCCTAGGAAAGGTTTCTATGAAGAAAATCAGTTTCGCGAGTCTCATTTTTGCCCTCCTTCTGGCGGCGCGTGCCGCTTTTGCGGCCGATTATTATATCGATTCCGATCACGGCGACGATAAAAATACCGGGACAAGCCCCGAATCGGCCTGGGCATCGCTCAAACAGGTTAACGAATTCCGGTTCGCACCGGGAGACCGTGTTCTCTTTGCCCGCGGCGGGCTCTGGCGCGGAAGTTTACAGCTCCAGTCGGGGACCGAAGGCGCCCCGCTCTATTACGGCGCGTACGGTAAAGGGGCCAAGCCGATTCTTCTCGGTTCGGTTCCGCTTAGTAACGAAATCAACTGGCTCCCGGCGGGGGAAAATCTGTGGGTTTGCTCCGATGCGGTCGTACCCGCTTTCGGAACGACCGATGTCGGGAATATTATTCTGAACGGTAAGAAGGCCGCGTTTAAGAAATGGACCAAAGAGGATCTCAAAGCGCAAGACGATTTCTGGTTCGATCTGACCGGCGACAAACATATTTACTACTATTCCGAAGAGAATCCCGGGAAACGCTATATCGACGTGGAAGCCGCGATCATGAAATACGTGATCAGTCATACCGGCTCGTCTTATGTTGTGTTCGACGGGTTTGATATTCGTTACGGCAGTTCGCACGGGTTCGGCGGGGGAGAGGTCTCGCACTATGTGATCCGCAACTGCGATATCTCTTGGATCGGCGGCGGCGATCAATACAAAGGCGGTGGGGAAGGAAGACGCGTACGGTTTGGTAACGGCGTCGAGTTCTGGGGCAGTGCCGACGACTGTCTGGTCGAAAACAACAAACTCTGGGAAATCTACGATGCCGCCCTGACCAACCAAGGGGTCGGGGGGAACGTTCAGTCGAATATCACCTATCGAAACAATCTGATCTGGAACGCCGAATATTCCTTTGAATATTGGAACGGCGAAGGATCCGAAACGAAGAATATCCTCTTCGAAAAGAATCTCTGCTACAACGCCGGGTTCGGTTGGGGGCATGTCCAGCGGGCCGACCCGAACGGCCGTTGCGTCATGGTTTATCAGAACGCTGCGCATACCGAAAATGTCGTGATTCGTGACAACGTTTTCTGTGACGCGATCAACTCGCTGGTTCGCGTTTGCTATTGCCCGACGAATCCCGATTGGACGACGACCGGGCTGACACTCGACGGTAACCGCTATTATAACGAGGGGGGCCGGCTTTTCTTCCTCTGGCTTAACGAGGAGTTCGCCGAAAACCGGTTCGCCGAATTTCAGGAAAAAACCGGTCATGAAAAGAACGGTGTCGTGGCGGCGCCCGAAAAATCGATCGAACATCTGAAACACTGGAATCATGTCTATTGATCGGCACGCCGTAACCGCGTGATCGGAAATTTTCGGCGGCTCGCTTTCCGAGGCGTGGGGGCGAGTCGCCGTCTTGTGTGTGTCATTTTTCCTGAGTTTCCGAAACGGTTTCCGAGTCTGACAACCCCTTTGTGGAAAACGTGTGTCGTTGAGAGTCGAGAGAATAAATGATGAAAAAATTATCGTCGTTCGTCTGCTTGCCCTGTGTGTGCCTTTTTTGCTTCCTCTTTTCGGCGGCGTTCGTTGGCGCAAGCCCGAAAAAGGAACTTGTGGGTCGGATTCCGATCGGACCGGATAATCCCCGAAACAGCGAAGGGGATTTTATCCGCCTTGAAAGCGGTGAGATCCTTTACATCTACACACGGTATTACGGCGACAGTTCCGACGATCACGCCCCGTCGTGCCTGGCGCTTCGCCGTTCGGCCGACAGCGGTGCGACCTGGTCCGAGGAAGAAGAGGTTGTTCTTCCGAAAGAGGGGAATCTTAATACAATGTCCGTTTCGCTGCGCCGTTTGCCCGACGGGAGGCTAGCCATCTTCTACCTGAACACCGAGAGCGCGCTCGATTGCCGCCCCTACATGCGCGCTTCTTCGGATGAGGGGAAAACCTGGGGCGACCGTATCGAACTTGTCCCCGACCCGTCGTACAACGTGGTGAATAACGACCGGGTCGAAATCCTTTCGGACGGCCGGATTTTGGTTCCGGTTGCACGCCATCGGCTTAACGCCGACGGAACGAATATCGCTTTTGAAGAAACCGCCGATCTCCTCTGCCTGATCTCCGACGACGGGGGGACCACTTGGCGGGAAGGGGGACGGGTTCCCGGGTGCGACGGCGTCATCTTTCAGGAACCGGGACTTTGCACCCTGGCCGATGGGCGCCTGCTGATCTATATCCGCACGAATGCCGGAAGCCAGTTCTTTGCCTATTCGCAAGATGCCGGCCTCTCGTGGAGCAAGCCTGTCCCGTCGGTCTTGGATTCCCCCCTCTCTCCCGCGCTTATCAAACGGATTCCCGGTTCCGACGATCTTTTGGCGATTTGGAATCCGCGACGCACCGGGCAGGCGTCCGGGCCCGGAAGCCGCGCGCTGGTCGATTATGGACGTCTCTCGTCCGACGGTTTACGACTTCTCTGCCGTCGGTCTATCGTCGGTGAGGTGACAAGCGAAAGTCAGAACTGGCAGTATCCGGCGATCCTTTTCCTCGACGAAGACACGTTCCTGACGGCGTTCTTCTCCTGGTCGAGCGGGGTCGATCTTTATCGGATTGCGGTGCCCCATCCGGAAGAACTCCCGAACGACAGGAATCTTGATCGGTGAACGACTTTTGTTGCCGGGCATACATCGGGGGACGACCCGAACGGCGTCTTCTTGGTTCGCGAGGGGGTCCTTTCCGTTTCCGACCGGGGAAGGTTTTTCGGTTTTTCACACGGCCTTAAGTTTTCGGTGGGGAAAAATCTGCGGCGACCGCAAAGGGAAAGTCGGCGATACCGGTTTCCTGTCCCAACCACGGGCGGACAGGGCGTTTTTGCCGGCGTCCGGTTAAAAGCCGTTGCGGAGCGAGTGTCATCGAAGGGGGGTCGGTGCCTTATGAGCTTGTTGGCGGTGAAAGGAATAGACATCGGGCAACGGGCACGTTTTTTTTGGAGAAACATCGCATCTTCGACCCGAAAACGGAGCTCCCGTCACGATTACCGAACTTGCCTCAGGTCCGCTGAACCGGTGCGGGTCCGGTCCGACCGGGGCGATGTGAAAAGGTTTCGGGGGAAAACGATACCGACACGCCGGGCGAGTGCGCCCGGTTCCGGTCCGAGGATTCCGATGTGTATTACAGGAATATTACCGTGGCTCGGCAGCAAAAACTATTTGCTCCACTTATAGAATCCCGGAAGCGGAACCGAGTTTTCGTAGATGAATTCCCCTTCGGCCGGCTGGGCAGGCGGGGTCGTGTCGGGGTGAATCGGAGGGTCTTGATCCCACGAGGTCACGCTTTCGGGCGGGAACTCGGCTTTGCCGTTTGTGACGACGTCGTCCCAGTCAAGCTGTTGCCCCGAATAAGCGGCCAGCATACCAAAGACGGCGGTCATCGACGAGTGGGCGGCATGCCAACCGTCGTTGTGCGGTGTTCCTTCCCGAGTCCATTTGACGAGCATCTCCTGCTCGATTTCGTAAGATTTCGGCGCGGGATTGTAAACATAGGTGACTTCCCCTTGGTGTCGCCAGATCGGGTTTCCCTTGGTGTCGTCGAGCCACCCGGCGCCGCCGACCCCTTTGGTACCGTAAACGACTTCGCCGATCATCGCCCAGGTCCCTTCCTGTTGGCGACTCTGGCTGTACATCTGACTTCCGTCGGCGTAGGTATACTCACAAAAGAAATGGTCGAACCGGTAACCGGCGTCTCGGCAGAACGGGAACCGTCGGATCTGGCGTCCCCCCATGGCGTTGACCGTCGTCGGATGGGCGAGCGGGCCTTTGAAATCGCCGAGGCAGTGAATCCAGTTACCGATATCGATGTTATGACAATGCTGCTCGCAGATGTTGTCGCCGCTTAACCAGGGGAAATGGTACCAGTTGCGGATCTGGTATTTCATTTCGGTGTCGCCCGCCTTTCGACGCCGTTCCCAGATTCCGGTCCCGTTCCAGTAAACGCGTGTGTTAAGCACCTCGCCGATCGCCCCGTCGGCAATCCGCCGAATCAGTTCCTGATATTCGGGCTGGTAGTGCCGCTGGTAACCGACGACGACCGTCAGTCCCTTTTGATCGGCCAGTTCGTTTGTTTCGAGGAGCGAACGATATCCCGGTGCGTCGACACAGCACGGCTTTTCCAGAAAGATGCTCTTTCCCTTTTCGACCGCGTAACGGTAATGAACCGGACGAAACGCCGGGATGGTGGCGATCAGAACCTGGTCGCAGAGGTCGATAACCTTCCGATAGGCATCGAATCCGGTGAACAAATGGTCGTCGTCGACGGCGAATCGGTCGTCTTCGAGTGATTCGAAAGCCTCTTTGGCGTTGCGCACATTCTCTTCGAAAACGTCGGCCAGTGCAATGACTTTGCAGTTGTCTTGAACCGAAAGGCGGTTGGCGATCACCCCCCGGCCGCGTCCGCCGCAGCCGATCAAGCCGACCGTCATCAGGTCGCTCCCGGCACCCTGCGCGCCACGTGCCACCGACAGAGCTGCCGCGGCAAGTCCCGGTTTTCGGAAAGATTCCAGGAAGGTACGTCTTTGCATTTGAGCCTCATTTGTTTATTGGTCTGTGCGGAAATTTTCGGAAGGAAGCCCGGCCCGGAAAATCTCCGAGATTTCTTTTTCCGGCTGGGTTGCCAAGCGTAGATCCCCACCACGGGAAAATGCCGTTACCCGTAGTTTTAGTCAAGATCGGTCGACAGTTCAAGCCCTCGGAGGAAATTTAAAAGGTGCCGCCACCGCGCCGCGGTCGCGGGAAACGCGGGGTACGACGGCACAGGAACGGATTTAGTCGGCGGATTCGTAGACCGCCTCGAGCATATAAAGGGCGTGGGCCGGAGCGGTGGGGCCGGCGTTTGCGCGATCTTTCGATTCAAGGATCTTTTTCATGGTCGCGGGGTTTTCGAACCCGGCATGGCGTTCGCCGAAAAGCCGCAATGTGCCGACGATGGCGCGGGCCATGTTGTACAGGAAACCGTCGGCTTCGATCTCGATCGAAAGAATTTCCGTTTGCGTAAGGTCATCCGTACGGCGCTGTGCCCAGAATTCGGGAACCGCGTATTGGGTAAAGTCGATCGCGTAAACGGTCCGTACCGTTGACTCGCGCGGCGAGCCGGTCGTCTGAAACGACGCGAAGTCGTGTGTGCCGAGAAGAACGCGCGCCGCTTCTTGCATCGGGAGGAGGTCGAATTTTCGGCGCGTGAACCAGACGCGATCTTTTAGGAACGGACAGAGAGGACGAGAGTCGGAAAGGAGGTAACGGTACCTCTTGCGCACGACATCGGCGATCGGGTGGAACGAGTCGGGAACATCGGAAATTGCGAGCAGGCGGATTTCGGGAGGAAGGTTCGCGTTGAGGGCACGGAGAAGTTTGTCGGAAGGAATCGGGGTGTCGGAACGAAACGAAGCGACTTGCCGCAGGGCCGAGACCCCGGCGTCGGTTCGGCCGCACCCCAAGAGGGTGACCGACTCGCCGGTGACCTGTCTTACCGCATGTTCGATTTCCCCCTGAACCGTTCGCACGTTCGGCTGACTCGGTTGCGCCTGCCAACCGGAAAAGGGAAGCCCGTCAAAACAGATCTCGAGTTTCAGGGTTCGGCGTTTTGCCGGGCAGCTTGCGCACGGTTGGGGAAGATCGGTCATGCTCGGCGAATTACAGATTGTTCTGAATCCATTCGGCGATCTGAATCGCGTTGGTGGCGGCACCTTTGCGCAGGTTGTCGCTGACACACCAGAAAACGAGCCCGTTGGGGCAGGTCAGGTCTTTACGGATACGGCCGACATAGACTTCGTCGGTGTCGTGGCATGTACACGGCATCGGATAGAGTTTTTTGGAAAGGTCGTCCATCACGATGACGCCGGGCATTGAGGCGAAAAGCTCGCGGGCCTTTTCGACGGAGATCGGCTTTTCGGTTTCGACGCAGATACTTTCGCTGTGGCAGTTGGAAACCGGTACGCGGACAGCCGTCGGGCAGACCATGATCGAATCGTCACCGAGAATTTTCCGCGTCTCGTACAGAAGTTTCAGCTCTTCGGAAGTGTAGCCGGCTTCCTTTTCGCTGCCGATTTGCGGGATGCAGTTGAACCCGATCGGATAGGGGAACGTTTCGTTTTTGTATTCTTTCCCCTCGAGGGCGGCGCGGGTACCGTTTTCCAGGTCTCGGTTTCCGGGAAGACCGGCACCGCTCGCTGCCTGGTAGGTGCTCACGACAACGCGTTTTACCTTGGCGTAATCGTGGAGGGGTTTCAGGGCGACAACCATTTGTGTCGTCGAGCAGTTTGGGCTCGAGACGATCCCTTGGTGCTTACGGATTTCTTCGGCATTGACTTCGGGAACGACGAGCGGGACCTTAGGATCCATGCGCCAGTAACCGCTTTCGTCGACGACGAGGCAGCCGCGTTCGACAGCCCAGGGGACGAAATCGCGGGCGGTATCGTCGGGGGTACTTCCGATCGCGAGCTGAACACCCTCAAAAACTTCCGGCTTGAGTTCTTCGACAACGATCTTTTCGCCGTTGAACAGAATCTCTTTCCCGGCACTTCGCGCGGATGCCACAAATTTCATTTTTTTGTAGGGGAATTTCCGTTCCTCCATCAGCTTGCGCATGATCGAACCCACGGCGCCGGTGGCGCCGACAATAGCCACAGAATCAAACACGGTTAACTCCTTAAAACGTCTTGACGCCGATGCACCGACTGTTCGAGCATACCGGCATCGATGAAAATGAATATTTCTTCGCGCGAGGACACCCCCGAAGTATCATATCTTAAATGGCAGGGGCAAAAAGGGGTAGGGTTCCGATTTTCGGTCTTCTTCCCTCTGTGAGTTTGCGTAAACGAGAATTTTCCGTCTGGTGGTGCGAGAAAGCGTCGAGAGATCGTCTTTATCGGTAATCGAGTTCATCGACGATCGGCAGGTCCGAAATCGATTTGATCCCGAGGATTTTCAAAAGGCGGGGTGTCGTCCGGTAGAGTGGGGGCGCATCGACGTTTTCCTGGTTTTGCGTTTCGATCAGTTCCCGTTTCAGGAGAACGTTAAGAATCGATTGAGATTGCGGCCGGATTTCGAAAATTTCGGTTGCCGTGATCGGCTGACGGTATGCGATCAGTGCCAGGATGTCGATCGCTTTTTGCGAGAGGGTGACCTCTTTGACCTTGCTGAAAAATCGGTCGCGCACCGATTCGAATTCGGGACGCAATTCGAGTTTCAGTCCCCCGGCGATTTGGTTTATCCTGTAAGGCGCACCGGTATGCGTGTAGCGGGTGTTCAACTCTTCGACGGCCAGGTTGATGTCCTCTTCGGTCACGCCACGCATCACGGAGATGGCTTTATCGATCCGAAGAGGTTCATTTTCCCGATTTCCGACAAAGAGGATCGCTTCTAAAATCGACGTCGGCGTGATGCTGACCTCTTCGTCGGGGAGAGGATCAATCAGCGGCGATTCCGAGACCCGACCATACTGTTCACCGAGGGCAAAGAGCGCGTCGGCATCGTTCTGACGGATAAGGTTGTCGAGGTCTTCTCGGATCTGTTCGACTTCCTCGTTTTGCGCGAATTCATCGAACGAGAGTTGTTCTTCTTCCGATTCGTCGGCCTCTTGCGAATTCGCGTCGTCTGATCTCTCCGATGCCGGTTCCCCTTCCGGCCGATCAGCCTGCGGTTGGGGGGGGTCGAAGAAGGAGAGGAACGAACGCCGTGGGCCGGGCGAGCGGTCCTCGATCGGGGCACGCTCCGTTTTTGGCGCTTGCGGTTCCGAAGAAGGTTGGTTGCCGCCGCGTGTCGGGAAATAAATGGTGTTACCGGAAAACTGAGCGTCCTGTTCGTGAGAAAGCGGGATCGTCTCGTCCTTTTCTTCGCGGATCGGATTCTCGTCTTTCATTTCTCCCCCGGTTGACTTCATTTTTTCGCCGGTGCGCCTATCGGCTCAGCGACAAAACCGCCGGAACGGTCTCAATCTTCAGGTTCGGGATCGTGATCAGTCCGTCTTTATCGGCAATGACCGTGCCACTCGTTCCGGCAAATTCCCAGTCGACCGCCTCACCCGGTGCGATGCGAAACATCTGAAGTCGGCGTAACGAGACGTCGGCCGTCGCCTCGGTCGGCGGCGTGAATATTTTTGAGTTCAGCTCTTCGCTGTCGGTCAGACGAAGCGCAATCTCAAATCGATTCGGGGTGTCGGCGTAGACAGTCCAGCGGAAATAGGCGTTCACCTGACCCGGCTCGGTTGCGTTTTCCCGATCGGGCCAGGGAAGGGGCGAGTCGCAGTCGGCTCCGGTAAAGACCGGATACGCCTCGTTCTTGCGGATCGACGTCCAATCAATCGTGTCGATCAGGTCGTTGAACTCATTGATTTCCGCATGGCTGTTGGCATGCCCGAAGTTCCCCCAATAACCGATCAGCGCGTACTTCTTGGCGCCCATTCCCGCGTAAAGAAGTTCGTGTCCGGTCGACCATTGATCGTTCGGGGCGGAATAGTCGATGCAGATCGGCGGGTCGGGAATCTTGACCCCGGCCGGGATTTCAAATGGGGGAAGCCCGATCCGGTTGGCTGCGTGCAGGATACCGGCGGGAACGTTCGCTTTGATGGCCGCGAAAAGTTCACCGTGACGAAGCCCGATTCCGAGCGTGCCGCTTCCCCCCATCGAGTTACCGCAAAGGTAGACCCGGTTCGGATCGATGTCGTAGTTGGCAAGTACCCAGCAGATCGTTGCAAGGACGCGCCGTTCGACCGGTTGCAGATCGAAACCGCTGTTGCGGAGGTTGACCGGATCGTCGGCAGGGTGAAGAGGGTTCACCCCCCCCCACCACCAGTCGTCGGCTTTGTGACTGAGACAGTCCAGATGAAGAGAATAGAAGTTGTCGGGAACATGATATACATCACAGCCGTCCGGCTTAAAGGCGGAATAGAGCGATTCGTCGATCCCACCCCCGGCCGAGTGAAACATCACACAGAGGGGATGAGGCCCCACCCCTTCGGTCGGGTGATAGATCGCGAAAATGTCGGTACGATTCTCGGCGTATCCCCAGGCAGGGTCGGCTACGGCGACGAACTTTTCGAGAAGATGCCCGTACGCGGTTTCCGAGGAAACGCGTTCGGGCGTCCAAGCGCTTGCCGCGGAAACAATCAGGAGAGAAAAAAAAACGGTAAACGCGGCAAGAACTTTTTTCATTCGGTGAAGCCTTTTTAGTCACCGCGCCGCTCTTCGGCGCGGCAGGTCATCAAAATCCCCAGAACCCCCCTGCCGGCCCGCGGCGCCCGAACCCGAAAGGTCCTCCCGGTGGGAACGGTTCGTTGTTTCTCGAGGGATTGACACTGTCGGAATACCGATTCGCGGTCCATTCCGCGTTCGGATTCGAGACGTAGGCCTGTTTGGAATTCTCGAGCGGGGTTTTGTCATCAAGAACGATTTCTTCACCGTTTTCTTGAAGTTGTGCCAGCTCGGCCGAGGTGGGGCGGTCGATGATGAAGCCGGTATTCATCCCACGCTGCGTCATCGTATTGTTCCGGGCGTTGCAACTGTACTTATCGTTTCCGCCGTGGTCAACGAGGAAACTGAAATTACCGCCGCAATCGTAGGCTGCATGGTAAGTGATCCGGGGATTGGCGTATCCCTGGTTCATTTGATTATACCCGCCGCGATATTCGTCGTCACCCCGGTAGTCGAAAAGAAAACCGAGACTCCCTTCGGTACCGCACCCCTCGACCAGACCGCCCGAGGCCGAGTAGACATCGTTCCCCTGGAAATCGACGAGGAATCCGGCACTCAAATCCCACCCCATGCCGATTCCCATGATCGTCCCGTTATAGGAATCGTTTCCTTCATCGTCAAAGAGGTAACCGAGCGCGTAGTGACAACCGAAGCCGTTGCTGAACCGTTGATGGCGGGTTTCGGAACGGGGGCCGCCATTGTAGGCTTTGAGAGTCGCGCCGACACGTGTGTCGTTTCCTTTAAAGTCGCGCGCAAAGCCGACGCCCATCCAGTAACCGCCACCGTGTGCGAAATAGTCGAACTCATAGACGTCATCTCCGCCGCCGTCCATAAAGGCACCGATACCGCCACAGGCCACGCCGCGGATGCCCGCACCGATCCCCTGCGCCCACCCGTCATAACCGGGGTATTCCGGTTCCGGATAGGAGTCGGGGTAGTAACCGCCGCAGTAGTAGTGGTCGTTTCCGTCGAGATCGGCCAATGCGCCGAAACCCCGTGGTCCGCCGATCGCCTGCGCCAAGAGCGCGGCCCGGTAATCGTCGTTTCCGCTACGGTCGATCAACAGCCCGAGTCCGCAGATCGCGGTTGCCTGAACCCGCTTGAATCCGAGGTATTTATCGTCCCCTTCGTTGTCGATCAATATACCGATCCCACCAACGGCGCTCCCCTGCGAGATGTCGCGCGAGTTGTAGGTGTTGTTCCCCTTGTCGTTATAGAGGAGCGAAACGCCGAGAATCGCACTTCCCTGGATCCCGGGGCGAGTACCGACATATTCGTCGTTGCCTTCACCCAGGTCGATCAGAACCAGGATCGGGCGTCCGGGGTTGCAGACGCCTTCCCGATAGGTGTCGTTGCCGCCCAGATCGATCACGCAGACGGCGCTTTCAAGTTCCGGGGAATCGAGTTCCCATGTGTTATTTTCCGTACCGCCGATGAAGATGTCGCCGGCCGAAGACGGAATCCGCCCTACCGTTTTTCCGCCGATGGTACGCTGTTCGAACATCGAAATATCGACGTTCGCCAACGCATCGAGGAATCGGCGATCGGTCAGAGGAATCAGCGACTCGCCGGCATCGAACATGGCGCTGTAATCCATTTTATCCATCAGGTCGATGAGGTATTGCGCTCGCCGCTGCGAAGGAACGGTATGACCGACTCGCGTTTGAGCTGAAAAGACGGTGAACGACTCCTTGGCCACGGTACGGATTTCGTCGGGGGTCAGCGGTGCCATCGCACGGGCATACCCCTTGGCGGCTTTGTCGAGTGCCAGTTTCAAATAGAGCATCGCATCGTCGCTCGTCACGACATTCGGTGCGCGAATTTCTTCGTTAGACGGGACGATATCGAGTTTCGCTCTTGCCTGCCGAATCCCTTTGATGATCCGTTTCGGACTCTTTAAAGAAAGGTTGCCGTACAATTCGCGCGCGAAAACCTCAACGTAGAACACCGATGAGACCGGATTACGATAAAGCTGGTCATACCAGCGCAGTCGGCACCGGTTGTTCAGTTCCAGGCCGGTATAGAATTTGTTCGTTTTCGAAAGAATTGAGGCTGCGTAATTTTGCCACCGCTCGTAGATTGAGTTGACTCGGCGTGTGTTGATTCCGCCGATCACGTCGTCGTACATGTTTTTAAGCGATTCTTGCGCGTTCGAAAAACCGGGCTCCGGACCGGATTCGTATTCGTCGTCGGCTTCATCGCCCACCGACTCTTCGTGAGAGATGATTGTCTCTTCCATAACCGGTGGGACAGTCTCTTCCTCGACACTTTCCCCGGGCACGGCATGTTCGGTCGGGCCTGTCGGGGTGTCGACCAGCATTACCCTGGTGTCGGCGGCTTCCGGATTCCCGGTCGAATAGATTTGCGGCTCTTCCGGCGTGCTCCCGTCTTCATCAAGTATGTCGGGTAATGCCGACTGCGCAGCGGCTTCCGCCGGTGCCTCTTCCGTCACTTGTGCCGGTTCTTCCTCAGATTCTGCCAGTGGGAAGTTTTCCGAAGTTACGGTGTCGTCGGTCTGCGCGTCGGTTGCCGTTTCGTCGGCACGAAGCGGTGACGAGATGGAAAACCATGAAAAATCCGTTGTGAAAAGGGACAACCCAATGATTGCCAAAGCAAAGACACCCAAGCTGACCAGAGATAACCGCCCACTTTTGCTGATCGCAGCGTTCATAATCGAACCGTATTCTTGTTGCAGATGACTGAGACGCGTTTTTTAAGCCGTAACCGTACGGAATCTCTCCGAACCTGATACGGAGAGAAAACGCTCCTTCCTAGAATCGACTTGCCGATTCTTTCCTCTAAAACATTTTCAAAGTCAAAGGGGAAAAAGGCAGGTTTGAGATGTCTTAAAAAACGGGTGTACCAGAACGATAAACTTGGAGCTTTTCAACCCCTGTGACGAATCTTTTGGAATGGCAATTTGGACGGTGACCCTCATTCCGACATCTTAGCTCCGGGTTTTTGTACCGAAATTCTCCGGGATTGGGCGTCTTTTCTGCCGATTTCGCATTCCGGAAGGGGGAAACCGTAACCCCGACAAGAGGAAGAGGCAGGCGGGAGAATGGCCGAGGGGAGAGAGAATGCTTCTACCGATGCGTACGAAAGGGGCTTTTGAGGGCGGCAACCATCACTTCCTGGCGGTTGAACGTCAGTTGCCGAACCTTAATCCGATTGAACCCCCAACCGCGTACCCGTGCGAGGAATTCAGGAATATTCTTCGCCAGTTCCCATTGGAAGAGTTTCACCGTGAAAAGGAGCCCACGGATGGCGATTTCCGACGAGCAGGTCAGTTCTTCAAAAACGTCAAGCGTGTAGTTGGGGGCAACATTCATATCGCCGAGAAGCCAACGGGTCTTTCGGAAGTTCTTCCTTTTCAGTTGCCCGATTCTCCCCCGAAGATGGGTAAAATCGGGGTTTTGTAGGACGGTCGGCGCCATTTCCGCCGGGTCGACCCCCAACACTTCGGCGCCGCGCGCCAGAAGCGCCTGACTTCCGCCGCCGGGAGAGGCGCCGATATCGGCGCAACGCGACCCGCGCCCGATCGGAAAAGCCGACCAGCGGAGCCCCTCCTCGAACTTCAACCACGCCCGGCTCGTCACGTCGGTCGGAATAACCAAAGGAACGTAACCGCCCGGGAACCGTCCGTGATAGTCTCGTACGGGGTGAACGCCGATATGCCATTCGGTTTCGGAGACCGCGGCACAGTCGAGACACGTCTCGCCCGGACGTGGGGGAAGGAAGGGATAAGGGTGCGCGGGAGTACCCGGGAGCGACCGGGAAAGTTCTCGGGTCAGCGCGACGGTTTGCGGTGTCGGCTGCGGCGCGGCAGGAAACCAGAAATGAAGACGGGTCGGCAGAGGAAACTTTTCGGCAAACGAAGATTGCTTTTCCGGAAAGACCTCGCGCATAAAGGCCTCGAACCGTCCGGGCATTTCCTCGGCCGATTCGCCGCTGATCTTTCCGAGCGTCAGAGAAAGGGACGAGGCGAAGATGAGCCTGTTTCCCCTTTCGAGAATCGTCTCGATCTTTACCGATTCGCGCGGAAGGATATAGGTCAGGAAGGAAGGACGGGAGTAAGAGAATCGGCTTTCGGGAAAATTCCTCGCCATTTCGTCTTTCAGAAGAGAGGTGCTTTCCCGCTTGCAGGTCAGATAAATGAAATTCGACTCTTCCGTCTTCATTTTCTCGCCTCTTATCTTGTGAGTGTCATGCGAAATTTTTGGCGCGTTGGCGAAATCGCGACTCTTTATTAATTCTACATAAATACTATAATGGGTCCAGGAGAGAGTCGTTCCCATGGTGGTAGAGAGGGCCATCCTCTCCCTATTGGTTTTTATCGAGTAACGAAAGTGCAAACAGACAATGGATCACGAGAAAGTAAAAGTCGGACTGGTCGGTTTCGGTACCATCGGCGGCGGTGTCGCTCAGATCCTCCTCAACAAGAAGGAGGAGATTCGCCGCAAAACGGGAAAAACGATCGAACTGGTAAAAATATGCGATAAAGACACTCATTCCGACCGCGGCGTCGAAATTCCCGCGGGAATCCTGACCGACGATCTCTCTGAAATCATCAATTCGCCGCTCGATATCGTGATCGAAGTGATCGGCGGGCTCGAACCGGCGCGTACGTTTGTTCTCGATTTTCTTCGTTCCGGAAAAGACGTCGTTACGGCGAATAAGGCCCTGCTGGCCGACCATGGGCCGGAACTCTTTGACGAGGCGCGCAAACTCGGTCGGACGATCGCTTTTGAAGCTTCCGTCTGCGGCGGGATTCCGATCCTCTCTTCCATCGCCACCTCGCTCCAGGCCAACACGATCGAATCGATCGCCGCGATTTGTAACGGGACGAGCAACTTCATTCTTTCCCGCATGGAAGGGAAAGGGGCCGATTACGCCGACGCGGTCAAAGAGGCACAACAACTTGGGTACGCCGAGGCGAATCCGTCGATGGATGTTGACGGTACCGACGCGGTCCAAAAACTGACGATTCTCGCGCAACTGGCGTTCGGCGTGAAAACCGATTGGAAATCGATCCCGCGAACCGGGATCGACATCGTGAAAGCTCTCGACATTCGTTTTGCCAAAAAACTCGGGAAACGGATTCGTCTTTTGGCGACCGCCTATCGCACCGATCGGGGCGTGGAACTGAAAGTTTCGCCGACCCTGGTTCCTGAGTCCTCTCCGCTGGCGAAGGTCTGCGACGCATTTAACGCCGTACAAATCCTCGGCGACTTTGCCGGACCGGTTTTCTACCAGGGGCTCGGGGCCGGGCGCAAACCGACTGCCTCAGCGGTCTGTTCCGACGTGATCGATATCGCGCTCGGGCGCAGCCGCATTACGTTCGACGCGCTTTCGCTCTGGTCTCCCGAAAAAGAGACGGTGCCGGTTGTTGATCCCGACGAAACCTTTGAGCAGGCCTATCTCCGGATCCTGGTCGAAGATCATTCGGGGGTTCTGGCCAAAACCACAGGGATCCTCGGTGAACATGGTATTTCGATCTCTTCGCTTCTCCAAGAACCCGAAGGGGACGTGGGGGCGAACCTGATTATCCTGACACACAAGGCGCCGACCGGAGACCTGACCGCGGCGATTCGTCGGATCGATGCGTCTTCGTTTGTATTGGCAAAGACGGTTAGGATGAGTGTCCGTGACTGATTCCTTTTTAGGGGGTAAGACAGATGAAACATTCCTTGGGCGTTTCCGGTTTATGGTTCGCGGCCTTCGCCGCGCTTATTCTTTCGGCGGGGACTCTTTTCGCGGCCCGTTCCGGAAAGAGTCGTGATCAGGTTCAAAAACCCGATATCGTCGTGGTCGAAGAGTCGGACTCGCCTGCGGCGATGCCCGAGGCGGCCGCGGAAGGGACGTCTGAGGCTACCCCCGATGCTGCCCCGTCCGAAGCGGCTTCCGGCGGGGCAGAGGCCACCCCCCAGCCTTCCGAACAGGCTGGCGACAACGGGCGTCCTTCCGAACCGGGCGATCGATCGAGGCAGGGGGTGCCGGGACGTGACGGTCGGGTGATGGAACGCCGGCGGGTTGTTCCGTTCGACGAGGCTCTCAATGCTTCCGGTAAGACCGATCCGATTCCTCTGAATCAGCCCGATTTCATGACAGCCGACCAAGTGCTTCTTCGTGGAACATACTATAAAGGGAACGCCGACGAGTCGACGATTCCGGTCATTCTTTTACACAAGAAAGACGGTAAGAAAGAGGATTGGAACGAACTGGCACAGAAGTTGGCCGAAAGCGGTCTTGCGGTATTGGTTCCCGACCTGCGCGGTTACGGAGAGAGCATTTTTGCCTACATTGAAGATTATTCGTTCGGCGGAGAGCCGGCGATTCGTCCCAACATGTACAATGCGAGGGAATTCGGTCCTCAGGACTGGGAGGCGATGCGTCACGACGACGGGCGTTTCTGGTTCCGGTTCCTGGTCTACCTCCACAACAAGAAGATGCTCAACCTTCGCAAGCTTGTCATGGTGGGTGACGGTTACGGCGCGTGTGTGGCAGGGTGCTGGCTTCTGGACGATTGGAAGGCCACATCTCCCAAAAGAGGACAGTTCACCCGAGGTCTTCTGATGATTTCGCCCGAATCTGACGAGATTTTCGAAAAGCTCGGGACCGGCAAAACAAAAGCGGGTCGGATGTCGTATAAAATTGTTGTCGGCGGACTCGATAAAGAGCGTCTCACCGCTGCCGAGGCAATCGGCCTTCAGCTGGCCAAAGAGAAGAACACGGTCGAACCGCAAGAGCGGAAAGTTCCGGTCGAGAATTGCAAGACGGAAAGACAGAGTATGCCTCTTCTGAAAGCCTCGGCTTTCGATCTGCCCGAGCAGATCCTCGGATTTATCACCGAGGATTGTCAGTCCGACGAAACAACTCTGAAATGGCGGCAAATCAAGAACTTTGAGTGACCGTTCCCATAGGTATAGTAATTTGGTTGAAACAACCGTTTAGAAGGAAGGACCGACATGTCCGAAGAAAACCAGCGAGGCTGTTCAAGTCAAGGATGTAATGGCAATTGCGACGATTGTGAAGTGAAGAAAGACGAAGAGGACGGTCGTATTCAGGACGCGATGAATCTGATCAAACGGAAGATCGTCGTCCTTTCCGGAAAAGGAGGGGTTGGCAAGAGTACGGTGGCGGTCAATCTGGCTTTCGCCCTCGCGGCCTCGGGAGCGAAGGTCGGGCTCTTGGACGTCGATATTCACGGCCCAAGCGCGCCGAAAATGCTCAATCTCGACGGGATGCAGCTCCTGAGCGACGGTAAACGGATCACGCCGGTCGAAGTCGGCATGTTGAAGGTGGTCTCGCTGGCATTTTTGCTCCAAAATCCCGACGATGCCGTTATTTGGCGCGGTCCGGTCAAACTCGGTGTGATCCGCCAGTTCCTTTCCGACGTCAATTGGGGCGAACTTGACTATCTCGTGGTCGATACGCCTCCGGGGACGGGGGACGAACCCCTAACGGTTTGCCAGATTTTGAATGACGCCGACGCATTGATTGTGACGACGCCCCAGGAAATCGCCGCCGCCGACGTGCGCAAATCGGTCAACTTTTGCCGTCAGCTCAACCTGAATGTCTGCGGTATCGTCGAAAATATGAGTGGTTTTGTCTGTCCGAAATGTGGAGAGGTTGCCGAGATATTCGCCGGAGATGCGGGTGCCAAAATTGCCGAACGATTCGATATCCCCTTCCTTGGCAAGATTCCGATTGACCCGGCCATCTCCGCCGGTGGCGATTCGGGGAATCCCTTTGTGAACCGTGAATCGAAATCCCCTGCGGCCGAATCTTTCGCCGAGATTGTCAAGACGATCGGCTGAGAAGTCTCCCGTTTTTCTACATCAAATAGCTCCTTTCCGTCATTTGGCGGAAAGGAGCTATTGGTTTTCTCGCATTCAAGAATCTTCAGGCGGTTTCGAAGGGGGGGGGAACGGTATAGACGAAACCGACGGGCTTGTTGTTCTCTTCGTGTACAAAAAGGAGACGGGCCGAAACCTGATCTTTCGAAAGACCGTACTGTTTCATAACCTCTTCTCGGTAACTGTTCAGCTGCTCGTCGTATTTACACTTGCCGACATACTCTTTTAGCTTTTCGGAGTCTCTGCAATCAACGGAGCTGGTTTTATAGTCGATGATATCGGCCCCGACGACTTTACCGTTTCCTTTTTTTTCTCTCAGGATGACCAGCCGGTCGATTCTTCCTTTCAATCGACCGTGTTTCCCGGGCGTAACCGCCAGGAATGAACGTTCTCGGTGAACTTCGGCTTCTACGGGGGTGCCGTCCGCGCTTGTATAACTCGAAGGGGAAAGAACCTTCCTGACCACCGGATCTTCGCAGATTCGGCGGAAAGATTCGATGTAACAGGGGATATTTTTCAGCGTTGCTTTTCCATGAAAATCTTGTACACGGAGATGTTCTTTGAGTTCTTCCTCGTCGAGGGGCTTGGAGTCGAGCCATTCGACCTTTTCAAAACAGGCGTGAATGGCGGTTCCGCGGTCAAACAGGTAGGATGCGGGGACCCAGTTCCGGTTGAACCCGTGACCGGAGGGGGCACGGGTTTGCATAAACGGAGTCTCTGCGTCGGTCTTTCCGACTTTGATCAGCGCGGGCTCCTTTTGCGGCTCCATCGGTGGCAACCGGTCGGTGTCTTGCCAGGTGGGATCTCCCTTCTGCAGGATAATCTCTTCCCCGATATCGAAAGGAAGCCAAGGATCAGAGGGTTTCCCGGAATTTAACATCGAGAGGAGGATATCCTGGAAAGAACAGCTCTCCGACTTTTTTCCTTTTCCCTCGTTTTTGGGTCCCGGGGAATCGACAATCATGATCAGCTCACGCTTAGCGCGTGTCATTGCGACGTAGAGGATGTTCAGCGACTCGTTGATTTCATTCTGCCACTGTTGCCGATAGGCCTTGGAGTAAATATTTGGCAGTAAGGGGAAAGCGCCTTCATTCGCCCGACTGACCACTTGGTCGGGGCGTTCGGTGGGACCGGGCCGATGGTCAATCACAATCTCGCTTCGGAATGGATGGATGAATTTTCCGCCGAGTTCCGGAAGAATCACGACGTCATATTCCAAGCCCTTCGAGGCGTGGATCGTGACCAGGCGGAGATTCGAGTCGCTCGGCAGCGACACCGATCTTGCTTCCGTCAGTCGAATAAAACGATCGATTCGAATCTCCCGGCTTGATTCAAACCGAAATGCGCTGTTTACCAGGGCATGAAGTTTTTCCCGTTCCCGGTCGTTGCAGTAAGGCAGAAGAGTGTCGGCCGTCTCGCGCACGAAACTCCCCAACCCGACGGTCATGATGCGGTCGCGCACATATGCCGAAAGTTTCAGTCCGAGTTCTTTTGCGTAATGTTTGTCGGCGAGCCGACTGCCGTCAAGATCGAGCATTTCGGCAAACTTCCGCTTTATTGCCGTGAGCGTCGCGATGCGCAGCAGTGCGTATGTATCTCCCGGATGATCGGCGATGCGCAGCAGAGCGAGCACGGCACGGACACTCGCGGCGGTCGTAAGAAGGGTGCCCCCCTCCTGACTCACTTCGATACCGATACGTTTCAGTTGCTGGGCGATTTCCGAAAGGGCACGCCCCGAACGAAACAGAACGCCGATCGATGCGTTTGGTTTTGATTGATGGATATCCGCGATCCGTCGAGCGATATACGCGTTACAAAGCTCTTTTGGAGATGTGAAGGATATCTTCCATTTTTTGTGAATTTCTTCACGTCGATCGATGGGAAGATCCTCGAAGCGCGGGGGAACTTCCAGCGAGACGAATCCTTTGAGTTCTTTGTTCTTCGGAGCATGTCTGTGCCGGGGAAAAAGACTCGCCCATTTTATCGCTGCCGCTTTTTTGGCCTCGTCTTTGATGCTTTCGGCCATGTTGCCGGGTTTTTTTGCCGTGTCGATCAGGCATGTGCTGTCGGTGATCCTCTCAAAGACCTGATTCACGGTTTCGATGATCACCGGACTGCTGCGCCAGTTCTCGGCGAGGCATTCTTTTTCGACACACTTTTTCTCGTCACAATATTTCTTTTCGACGGCATCAAAAATTTCGGGCATTCCCCCACGCCATTGGTAGATCGACTGTTTGGTATCTCCGACACAGAAGAATGAACTCGGGTACTTGCCGGCATTTCCCAGAATGATGGAATCGGCGATCGATTCGAGAATCTTCCATTGGAAGAGGGAGGTGTCTTGAAATTCGTCGAGGAGAAGATGGGAAATCTTACCGTCGAGCCGAAAATTGAACTGTTCCTGTTTAATATGCTCGATATACTTTGCCAGACGGAAGGTGACATCGTCGAACGTATATTCCCCGGAGGCAGCTTTGATCTCTTCGAGTTCGTTTTCGATTCCGGAAAAGAGCTTGTAGGCCGACTCGGTTTGCTTTTTCAGAAGGGCTAGCAGACGGGGGCGCAGAATTTTTTCCACCCGCTGAACCGCTTGCTCCATCCGCCGAACCGCTTCTTGCATTGCAGGGGTCATTTTGTTCTCGGCGGTTTTGCTCCCGAGATGGTACGGTCTTGTCTTCCGGAATATGACATTTTGGAAAATGGTGTTTTGGTAGATGGAATCCCACCGCTCGTTTTCGAAATCGTTAACCAGTGTCGTGGCAGAACTTCTCAGGAACCCCAGATCTCTCTCGGTTATTGCCCCCGCGACGACATCCGCAACACCCAGTATTTTTTCCCGTATCTCGGATTTCTCGTATTCGGATATGGGGGGGATTTTCTCGTCGGGGAGTTTAAACCATGCCTCTTTTTCGGTCTCACGCAAAAGCTGCCGATGAAGTTTGAGCAGATCGGTGATTTCTTGTGTCAATGTTCGTTTCGATTCCCCCTTAAAGAAATCGAAAACCAGGTCACGGATGTTCGTTTTTTCCGGAGTTTGGAATGCAGCTTGGACGGCCAGCTCGCGATTGCGGTTCTCGGCCGCTTCGTCTCCGATGTTCCATTCCATCGGAAGACCGATCTCAGCGGCGAAGTTCGCCGCGGCCTGCCCGAAGAATGAGTCGATGGTGGAAACGCGTACCCGGTGCAGATTTTTGACAAGCCCGGCGAGGGTCTCGAGAATCTTTTCTTGCGAGAGCTTCGATTGGTCGCCGTATATCGCTTCCGAGAGTTTTGTGGGAGCTTTGACTCCCTTGGCGAGCCGACGGAGAATCCGTTCGAGAATCTCGCCGGCGGCGTTGACGGTGAATGTGGTCGCCAAAATATTTTCGGGCCGCACTCCGTCCAAAAGGAGTTCGATATAACGGTTCGAAAGACGATAAGTTTTACCGGTTCCCGCAGAAGCCCGAATGATCAGGTTTTTTGTCATTTTAAACTTTTCTGCTCATTGATGATGTCATCGGGTGGTCGGCACAATTGTAGCCGGATTGCACGAACAAGAAAAGAAGACTATTTCCCCGAAACGGGTTCCGAGTCGATTTTCTCGAAAGCGCTAGAGATAATTTCGGTAAAAGAGTCGTTTTCGTCGTCTTTCATAAGATAAAGGACCGGCAGGTTGAGTCGGTCGGCCAGCGGAATCCCCTTTTCCGGTCCGAGGACATAAAGAGCGGTGGCATAGGCATCGGCCTCGGCGCAGGAGGCCAAGAAGACCGAGACCGATCCGACGCGCCGAACACCGTCGACCAGTTCGGTCGGCTTACCGGTGGCCGGATCGATGATATGCGAGAAACGCTTCCCACCGATTTCAAAGGCGTTGCGTGCCCCGCCGCTGGTGGCAATCGCACCGTCTTGAACCCGTACGATCCGAGCGAGTTGTGGAAGCGCCGGTTGTGGGAGATTCTCGGCGCCGGGAGCCGCATCGATCGGCTTTTCGATTCCCATCGTCCAGGGGATCGTTCCCTTTTGCGGGGTGCCGGGGGTCTGAGCCCCCTTGTGTCCGCCGCAACGGACCTCGCCACCGACATCGACCATAAATCCGGCAATCGCTTTCTTTTCGATCTCTTCGGTAAGACGCTGGGCGACCATGTCGACGGCGAACCCTTTCGCGACCGCCGAAAGATCAATGGCAAGTTCGGCGATCGCTTTTTTCAGTGCCGGGGGATCGGTCCGGATATCTAGTTTTTCGATCCCGGTTTTTGCGCGACACTCTTCGATTTCCGCGTCGGTTGGAAGCGTGTCGAGCGGCGTTTTGTCGGGTCCGAACTTCCAGAAGTCGACCAGCGGGGCAATCGTGATGTCGAGCGCCCCGTCGGTGACGAAGGCTGTTTGTTTAGCAAGTTCTGCCGTTTGGGCGGTTTCGGAAGAGACGTCGAACCAGTCGGTGGAGTCGGTCGCGTTGAAACGTGAGACTTCGGAGTCGGCGCGATAGGTTGACATCAGCCGGTCAACATTGTCGAATATCCCTTGTGCCGTTTCGGCAAGCTTTTCCTCACTCCATTTTTTGTTCGGACTCGAGATCTTGACGTTCCAGTAGGTTCCCATCGTTTCGCCCGAGGCCGAAAGGATCCCGTTGACCGCGCCGTTCTGGGCGTCTGACCATTTTTGAAGCATTGCCTGAACTCGCGGGTTCGATTTGGCGAATATGAAAAGAAGGTAGCATACCAAGATGATAATCAGTACCGTTCGAAACAGTGCGAAAACGGGAGAGCCTGTTTCGGATTTTTCGGTATCATTCTCTTGCGTCATGGCACGTTCCTTTCGTTTCAGAGGATAAGCATCGCGTCACCGTAACTGTAGAAACGGTAATCTTTTTGAATCGCCTGTTTATAAGCCTCCATAATCAGTTCGTCCCCCCCGAATGTACGAACAAGGATCAGAAGCGTCGATTTGGGGAGATGAAAGTTGGTCAGCATCCCGTCGACCGCTTTGAACTTATACGGGGGACGAATGAAAAGGTCTGTCATCCCGTGGAATGGATGCAGTCGGACATCGTTCCGCCCGGCCGAATCGATGTGCCCGTTAGGCTCGGCATTGGCGGCCGACTCTAATGTACGGACACTCGTTGTTCCGACCGCAATCGTCCGTCCTCCGGCGGCGCGGCGCTCGTTGATCATGTTGACCGTCGCCTCCGAGATGCTCGCGTATTCGGAGTGCATCTTGTGATCGCCGAGCCGTTCGGCGGTAATCGGTTTGAAGGTTCCGGCCCCGACGTGGAGCGTCAACGGGCAGACGGCAACTCCTTTTTTTTGGAGTTCTACCAGAAGCTCCGTGGTAAAGTGAAGTCCGGCGGTCGGTGCGGCTACAGCTCCGGGTTGCGAGGCGTAAACCGTTTGGTAGTTCCGTCGATCTTCGGGGAGCATTCGCCCGGCACGAATGTATGGAGGGATCGGAACCCAGCCGACTCGGTCGAGGAAGGTAAACGCATCGTCGCCTGTGATCGGTTTGACGATCAGCGTCTTGTCTTCCGTATGAGCGATCACTTCGAGTTCGCCGGTGCGGTTCCCCTCGGGGGATTCGAGTGAGATCCGTTCCCCCGGACGGAGTTTCCCGCGGGTTTTTGACATAATCTCCCAGACGCCACGGAGACCGAATCGCAGGAATAGACCCTCCCAGCGCCCACCGGTTTCGGCACGCAGGCCGATCAGACGGGCGGGAACAACCTTGGTGTTATTCAGAACGAGGGTGTCGCCCGCACGGAGATATTCGGGGATATCACGGATATAACGGTGCTCAATCGTCTCTTGCGCACGATTGACGACAAGCATGCGCGCGTCGGTGCGATTTCGCATCGGCATCTGAGCGATTCGGTCACTCGGCAGGTGGTAATCGTATTGTTCCAGCTCCGACGGCTGGGGAATTTCGTTCTCTTCCATTTATGAACTTTATTGCTTCGTCGTGAGGGATCACTCTCCCGGGGGAGCCTCCGGATGATACCAGAACGATTCCCAGTAGGCTCCATCGGTTTTGAACGGATCGATTGGCGTGTTCGGGTCGTGGTCGGCCGGGAGAATTCCGTAACGGATCATTTCTCGGGCATAACTCGGCGCGGGAACGAACCTCTCCATGCAGAACCTGTTGCTCTCTTCCAGGATGTATCTCCTTCCTCGCTCGATTCCCGCCAGAATCGTTTGGTAGTCGGGGTCCTCGGTATTCTCGAACAGCGGGAGGTCCTCGCCGATGATTTGGCCGTCACGTTCAAAAGGCTTACAGAGACCCAGACCGCCCGCCTCTTTGGACAGGGGCGCCAGAAGCTGTTGCGAGTCGGCCGGAACGCTCAGGTCAAAGACAATATTTCGTTTGACATAGGCGTCGAGCAGATGAAGTCCCGGCTCATCCTCGGAGATTGTATGGGGAATAAAGTAGGGATACCCGTCTTTCCGTCGATTTTCCTGCCCGTGACAGCCGTCGCAACGGCGGGTGACCGTTTCGCTCATTGCCGCTGTTTCCGGCCAATCGGCATCATCATGTTGGTTAACCTCGATGTAATACCAACCGATCTGCCCGCAGGCGTTCGACGCGTAGGTTCCCGCATAGTTTGCCCCCGCCTCCAGCCAGCAACGGACGATATTCTTTTCTTGGTCCGAAAGTTCGGCTTCGCCGTGCTTTTCCTCTATCATCTCGTAGAGCTTGCTGGCGCAACTACCGATGGTGTAAGGCTCAAAATCACTTTCGGCGCGGTTCCGGTTGTCGCCGAAGATATTCCGTTTGCCGAGTTCCATATAACTGCGAGTGTAGAGGGGAGCCCAGCCACCGGTCAGGACGATGTTCCCGTCCTGACGATGGGGGTTATGGCACTCGGTGCAGTGTCGGTCGAGAATCGGTTGGATATCGCGGATATAGTCGAATACCTCGGGAACACCCTCGATCGGTGTGATCGGGTCCGGCCCTTGGACGACCTTTCTGAAAAGTTCGTTTCCGTACCGGTTCGGTGTCGTCTCGGTACGCCCTTCATGGCAACCGATACACGACGTGGTTTCCCCCGGCATCACGCTGGTAAAACTGTGCATTCGCTTGACCGCACGCTCTTTTTCGTCAAGAGCAATGAAGAAAATCGGACGGTTGGCGGGAACTTTGAAACAGGCGGAACCGTCGGGAGTGACCGGAACCGTTCCGAGAAGTCGTACGAGGGTAAACGTGCCGCGGTGCGACATCTGTTCCATCCAGCCGCTGTAATGGATCGGTTTCGGGAGCGTCTCGAAAACCATCAGTTCTTTCACCGTCCCGCGCGGAACCCCTTTCATCCGGCGTCCGGCGTAGATGTCGGTCAGGATGAGGATCCCCGTTGCCTTGGTCGGATCGGTCGCGTCGGCAATGATCGGTTCGCGCCGACGCTTTTGAATCGGGCGCGGCTCTCCGATCATGTAGTTACGTGCGGCCTCATTTTCCGGGAGACGGTAGATCGTTTTGTAACTCCCGTCCCGATTCAGGAAACGCAGATCGGCATAGTGTACCGCCATAAAAAGGTTATCCGAAAACGCCCAGGGGTCGGCATATCCGTTCGGATCGTCGTTGTCCGGCTGTTCCAGGTCGGGGATCGGCACAACATTTCCCTCGTCGTCCGGCCCGAGTTTGGCATCAAGAATGACAATGTTGCCGTAATGGTCGCGATGTCCGTGCCCGCTAGAGAAAAGGGCGACAACTTTATCGGTTTCGGGAATCGGCTTGGCATCGATCATCGTAATACCGGGCTTCTGATTTCCGAAATAGACATTCTGACGGGTTCCGTCCGGATTCATGACCCAAAGGTGATGGTAGCTGACCTCGTTACGGTCAACGTATTCCCAACGCATGTAGAGAATCTGTCCGTTGGGGAGAACCCAAGGCGTGTTGTCTTGTTCCATATTGCAAGAGATCATACGGATATTCTTGCCGTTCGGTCCGCAACGGTGGATCGTGGCAACTTGCACAAGCCAGCACTGCACCCATCTTTTGGCGCGACTCGAACAGAACATGATATCGCCGTCCGGCAGATAGATCGGCTCGATGTCGTCCCAGGGGCCGTCGGTAATTTGCCGCATGCCCGTTCCGTCAAGGTTGATTTCGTAAAGATGGAAGTGCTTGCCCCCTTTGGGAAGGTAAGAAAAAAGAACCTTTCGAGCATCGTAGTCGACACAAGGGTCTCGAACCGAGCCTTCCCAATCCGTAAAGAGATTGCGCACCTCACCGGTTTCGAGGTTTAGGATATCGAGACGGCCGCCGGTATGGGGGTTAAAGGGGCGTTTTTCAGGGGATTCGGCATAGTAACCAAAATTGGCATACCAGTGCCCATCGTTGCCTTCTTGCCGAACGGCAAAGACAATCTCTTTCACCTCACCGAGATCGGAGAGGTCAACTTCTCCTTTCCCGCCGAAACCGGCATGCTTCCTCTCATCGGACCAAGTTGTGGAAAGAAGGGCCAACAAGCTTAGCAGAAATAAACACGCTGTCCTCATATGACTTTTCTCCCTGGTTCGCATTTTCTTGTTCTGGTATATCGTGACCGGCTTTTCCCTCCGCGAAATCTTTTCGAACTATTCTTTTTCGCGGCTTTCCATCTCTGCGAATTCGATCTCCTTTTGCTTCATTGCTCGCCGGACGCCGCGAGCGAAGAATTCTCGTATTTTTTCGACATTGGCATAGAGGGGGGGAACCAGAGAACGACCGACGATGATATCGAAGAGCATCCCGATACAAGCCGGCACCCCGATTGCCACACGACTGGCCGCCCCGGCTCCGGAGGCGAAAACAAGCGGAATGACGCCGAACACGAACGACCAGGCGGTCATTAATACCGCGCGGAACCGGGCATTGGCTCCGGCAATCGCGGCGTCGTTGATCGTCCGGCCCCGTTCCCTTTGAACCTTCGAGAACTCGACGATAAGGACCGCATTTTTACACGCCATCGCGACGAGCATCACCAACCCGAGCTGCCCGTAGATACTCAGTGAGAGAGAGTCTCCGTAGAGTGTAAAGCCGAGCAGACTTTGGGTCAATGGTGAGACCGTTTTGGAAAGAGGCGCCCAAATGCTCATCCCGACCAGAGCCCCGAGCGAGGCGGTCGCGACCGAAAGGAGAACGGCGATCGGCATTGTCCAACTTTCGTACTGCGCGACCAGGAAAAGGAACCCGAACGCCATCGACAAGCCGAGAAGGTAAGCAATCTTCCCTTGATTTTTCTTCTCTTGGTAGCTCATGTCTTTCCATTCGAGGTGGTAGCCCTGAGGAATGTCGAGCGATTCCATCTTTTTCATGTATTCGCCGGTGCTCGCCCCCTGTTCCAGCTGGATGTTGATGTCGGCCGACATAAACTGGTTAAATCGCTGAATCTGTTGGGCTCCGACCTCGTAGACGACTTTTCCGAGCGCGTTGAACGGGACCATTTCGTTCTTGAGGTTCGGCACATACAGGTTATCGATATCGCTGATAAAACTACGGTATTCCCCTTCCGACTGGATCTGAACCCTAAATGTGTATCCGTAGAGATTGAAATCGTTGATGTACATCGAGGAGAGTTTGCTTTGAAGGGTGGTGAAGATCACGTTGATCGGCACCTGCATCATTTCCGATTTCTCTCGGTCGATCACCAGATTGAGTTGGGGTGTTTCGGCATTAAAGAGTGACATTGCCCGGAGCGTTTCGGGGAAGTTCTCTTTGTCGGTCTGAAGACGCGCGGCGAAGAGCGTGGCTTCCGACGAGAGTTCCCTGGGTGTCACGCTTCCGGAACCGCAGAAGACGCAGGAGATACCTCCCGTAGAGCCCAATCCCATAATGGCCGGAGGCGTGAAGCAGATAATCCGCGCTTCCGCGACCTGATCAAAGATCGATTGGGTCTTCGCCATAATTGCACCGATCTGAAGTTCCGGGGTGCGGCGCTTACTCCAGTCGGCGAGCTGGAGAATCACCATTGCGTTATTTTCCCCCTGACCGCCGGTCATACTCGTCCCGGTAACGGTTAAGACGTCTTTAACTCCCTCGATTTTCGCGGCGGCATCGGTGAGAAGTGCCACCACCCTCTCGGTCCGCATGGACGAGGCGCCCGGAGGCAGTTCGATGCTGCAGAGGAGCGCCCCCTTGTCTTCGGTCGGCAGGAAGGATGTTGGCGTATGCTTATAGAAGTAGACGTTTGCCGCAATCACCCCTGCGAACACCAGCAGAGCAAGCGTTACATGTCGTACCAGAAGCGAGCAAATGCGGATATAACCGACACGGCTCTTCGCGAGCAGGTAGTTAAACGGCTTAAAGATAGGGGTAAACAGCCCGTTGATGACTTTATCTGAAACGCCGTAGTCCTCTTTCGCGCGCAGGATCATCACGCAGAGCGCCGGGCTGAGCGACAACGCGTTAATCATCGATATCACGAGCGAAACGCTCATGACGACGGCAAACTGCTTGTAGATTTCACCCACCATCCCGCCGTAAAAGCCGATCGGCACGTAGATTGCGACCGAGACGAGCGTTGTGGCGATAACTGCCCCGGTGATTTGCTTCATTCCGCGATACGTGGCATCACGCGCCGAAAGCCCGTTCTCGATACCGACCATGACGTTTTCGACTACGATGATCGCGTCATCGACGAGCGAACCGATCACGAGGATCAGCGCGAACATTGTCAACACATTGATCGAGTATCCGAGGAACGCCATGACCGGAAACGTTCCCAACAGGGAAACGGGGATTGCCAATCCGGGGATGAGGGTCGCACGCCAGTCTTGAAGGAACAGGAAGGTCACCAACACAACGAGAACGAGCGCGGAAATGAGTGTTATGAAGATTTCGTGCATCGAAATCTTAATAAAGAGCGTTGGGTCGAACATAACACGGTACGAGACCCCGTCGGGAAATCGGGAAGCGAGCTCGTCCATCTTGGCCCGGGCATTGGTGACCGCTTCGAGCGCATTGGCGTCGATATTTCGGAAAACCCCGATGCCGATGGCTGCCTTACCATTCGACATCACCGTGTTAGCATAAGACTCGGAGCCCATCTCGACGCGGGCGATATCGCGCAATTTTACGATGTTTCCCTCTCCGTCGCTTTTGATGACGATATTTTCGAACTCGGAGACTTCAGTCAGACGCCCCTTGACATTGATCTTGAACTGCATCATATCGTTGCTTTTGTCGATCCCGACGGAACCGGCAGCAGCCTGGATATTCTGTGACCTGATGGCCGAGGCGACCTCGGAACTTGTGATTCCCATCGCCGACATTTTCAATGGGTCGAGCCAGACACGCAACGAGTAGAATGCCCTGCTGAACGTTTCTGCGGATTCGACTCCGTCGACACGCGAGAGCGGGTCGACTATCATCGTTTTGACGTAGGTGGCCAGCTCATTCAACGGAAAGAGTTCCGGATCGGCTTCGATCGCAAAAACCGCGAGCAGGTCACTCGAGCGCTTATGAACTTCAATCCCTTGCTGTTTGACGTCGGCGGGGAGAAACGGCTCGGCGCATTTGATCGCGTTGTGAACATTAACCTGGGCAATGTCGCCGTTGGTTCCGTAATCGAAAACGAGCGACAGCTCGTACATTCCGGTATTCGAGGACGTCGAGGAATAGTACAGGAGATGTTCCAAACCGTTCATTTCAACCTCGATCGGCGCGGCGACCGAGTCGACGATATCTTGGGCGCTGGCCCCGGGGTAATTCGTTCGGACCAGAACCTGCGGCGGAGCGATTTCGGGATATTCAGCAACTGGCATCCTGACCAGGGCCAATGACCCCGCCAACATGAAAAACAGCGAAAGAACGATTGCCGACTTTGGGCGTTCGATAAAGTATGATGAAATCATTGGCCTACTCTCCCATTCGGTTTTGTGGCGGGAGTGGTACTCTTGGCGGCTCTTTTGTCGGTAGCCCCTTTGTTATCGGCAGGCGCGGCTTTTGCGGCGTTTTCTTCTACGACAAGGGCTTCCTGATTAAAAACCGGTTTGATTGGGAGCGCGGGAACTTGCGGGTTCACGATCGAGACGCCTTTTTCGTCGACAAGCATCAGCGGGTTGATCTTGTTTGAACCGCCGGTAACGACAACCTCACCCGGTTCGAGACCTTTGGTTACGCACTGGGTATTTCCATCGGCAGGGCCGAGAACGATCTGACGCTTTCGCAAATTTGTCGAGGTGGAACCGTCGGGAAGCTTGTTCTCAAAAGTGACGTAGACAAACTCTCCGCGGTCATCGTGCATGATCGCCGAAGCGGGGACACTTGGGTAAGTCTGATTTCCCGGTTTGGTCAAGACGACCTTGACAATTCCGCCGGGGGTAAGGACCCCGTCCGGATTTTCAAATTCCGCCCAAACCTGAAGGGTATCCAAGGGGGTGATCCGATTGTCGATAAATTTGATCTCCCCTTTCCCTTGGTATTCGGTATTGTCGGCGAGCCAGAGTCCGAGGGCGGTGTTGTCGCGCAAGGCATCGGCACTCCCGAAGAGAGAAACAAAGTCGGTCTCGGAAATCGAGAAACGGACGTAGATCGGGTCGAGCTGGGCAATCGTGATCAGGGCGCCGTTACTCGGGGTGATGTAGTTCCCTTGGGTATAGGTAAGACGCCCGGTGCGCCCCTTGATCGGGGAGTAGATCGTGGTGTGGGAAAAATCGAATTCGGCAATATCGACCCTCGACTTGGCCAGTTCGAGTTGACCTTCGGCATTGGTCAGCGCCGCATTGGCGGCTTCCAGCTGGGCCTTTTCGCTTTCAAGAGTCGCCAGGGCGTTATCGACGTCGTCTTCGGAAGCAGCACGCCCGTTTTCGAAGAGTTGCTTGCAGCGGTTGTAGTTTGCTTGCGCATACTTGATTTTAGCCTGAATTTCGATGATCCTGGCGCGATTTTCTTTAATGGTCGACTCACAGGAGACAACCTGAGCTTTGGCCGCGCGCAGGTTGGCGACGTACTCGGTGTCTTCGATGTTGAAAAGGAGTTCCCCCTTGTCGACGGTATTCCCTTCCTTGAAATTGACCTTTTCGAGTAGCCCGGAAACGCGCGCGATCACGTGAACCGTTTCGATGGCTTCGGCGGTTCCGCGACATTCCCGGCTGAGGGAAGGGGTTGCTTCGGCAACTTTGGCCACCAGAAGCGGCGTGGCTTGGGGGGCCGTCCCCGGGGCCTGGGCGTGACAGATTGAGGCGCTGATCATTAAAAAGGAGGATAGTAGGAATGGATGACGGAATTTTTTCATTGTTTACTCCGGACAGTAAGTTTTACGTTCCGTCGAAGACGGCAACGACGCGCGCGGTGAAATTTCGCTACTATTGGTAGGTAGTGTGGGGGACGGATTGATAGGGGGGCGCGATTTGCGAAATTCACCTATTTTCTACTGAAAGGGTTACGGTTCTCCGACCCCTGAAAATTGTACCCTCCCTTATGTTGTTGTCAAGACGCGCAGGCCTCTTGCCCCACACCGGTTGCCAAAAATCGCTTGGGGGAAAGGTTCAATGATAACATACAGGCGATATAGGCGTTATGACGGATGTGGAGAGTTTTTACGACGCTTTCGCGTGATTTTTTTACGATACCTCCCTCTGCCTGAGGGAGCCGGATGTCAGGTAATTTCCCGGAGTTCGTCGGCGTTGATCGTACAGGCGCAGTGCCTTCCCAAGATGTTTAGATTAACAATGACATGGATCTCGTCGACTCGTTTCTCGACAACAACCTTGATTCCCTTCAAGGGACCGGACTTGATCAGAACGGTCATCCCAGGCTGAATCCCAGGGTTGACGACCACCTTGTGCCGGTCGGAAAAGAGTTCGAATTTTCGGACACGGTTCAGGTCTTCGACGAGCCCTTTCTGAATTTCAGGTTCCTCGGGCAGGTCGAGCGTGATGACGTCGGAAAGGCGGAGAATGTCGGTGTAGAGCCTGTTCGGGATCTCCAGGAAAACATAGCCGACAAACATCGGAATCGAAGAGACGACTTTGCCACGGTTGTGGATCCGCACCTTCCTGATCAGGGGAAGATACGAACGGACACCCCTGTCGGTGAGCTTTTGCGCGAACTTTTTCTCGGTTCGCGGACGAAGGTAGGCGAATCCCCAAAGAGCCTCTTTTTGAGGAACGATGAAAGGCTGGGGATCGGGAGAGGTCGAAGGAACAGCGATTTTTTCTTCCAAGGTGTTGAAAGTCGGTTGACTCGGATTGTTTTTTCCCTATACTAGATTCCGTGGCATGCCGAGCGATTTCGGCAGATACAACCTAGCTATTATAGACCTTACTTCGCTTCCGGCAAGAGTTGCCGGAGGCGCCTTGTTCGCGCCGGTTTTGCCCTCGCGACGGGACGTGGTTTTGTCTCATGAGTACTTATCCACATAAAACGGTTCTCATCCTCTGCAACGGTGCAAGGATCTTCTATCTGACCCGTTTTGAATTGGTGAAGGCGTTGCTCGACCGAGGATACACCGTTTATTTGTCGGCTCCCCATTCCGACAAATCGGCTCCTTTCGTGGAGGCCGGATGCCGAATGATCGACACGCCACTCGACCGGCGTGGCCTTTCCCCGTGGAACGACCTCAAGCTTTACTTCAAATACAAACGCATCCTTAAAGAGATCCGTCCGGACATCCTGCTGACCTTTACGATCAAGCCGAACATCTACGGAATACGGGCCGGGTCGAAAGTCGGGATATACGGGATACCGACGATGACGGGGTTGGGAACTTCGATACAGCATCATGGCCTCTTGCAGCGGATCGTCTTTTCGCTCTATCGGCGCTACTACCGACACGTGCCGAGCGCCTTCTTCCAGAATTGTGCCAACGCCGAACTTTTCCGCCTTCTGGGTCTGGTTCGCTCGGAACAGATTGTGACGGTTTCCGGTTCAGGCGTCAATTTGCAAACTCATGCTTTTCAGCCCTATCCCGATCCTTCCGAGCCGGTGCGATTCCTTTTTATCGGCCGTCTGATGGAGGAGAAGGGGTGTCTTGAGTACGTTGAGGCGGCTCGCCGGATTCGTCAGACAAGGCCGGATGTAAGGTTCGGGGTTCTCGGTTTTTCGGAGGAACCCGAGATTTTGGAACGCATCAAATCCCTCTCCGATGAGGGAATCATCGAGTATTTCGGCTATGTTCAAGATGTTCGGCCGTACATCGGCAAGGCACACGCCGTAGTACACCCTTCTTGGCATGAGGGGATGGCGAATGTTCTTCTCGAAGCCGGTGCGGCGGGTCGGCCGGTCATCGCCTCAAAAATCTCCGGTTGTTGCGAAACCTTCAACGAAGGTGTTACCGGATTCGGTTTCTGCCCCCGGAATCTTGATGATCTCTGCGATAAGTTAAACCGATTCCTTGCCTTGAGTCCGGAAGACCGGGCAGCGATGGGGACGGCAGCCCGGATCAAGACGGAAAACGAGTCTGACCGTCGTAAAGTTGTCGAGACTTACCTTGCCGAGATCGACAAAACTCTGAAATAAGCATCCTACGCCACATTATCTGTTGATCCGGTCGCTGTTTCTCCGGGAGAGGCCGGGAGCCGAAATTGTCAATGCCTCCGATACTTTGTATTAACGCCGATTTTGAGATGGCTTGGAGCGGTCGCCGCGTTCCGGACGACCCGGCGCGGGATGACCTTTTTGCCGAAACGCCCGAGACGATCATAGAGATTTTAGAAATCTTCGACCGTTACGAAATTCCGATCACCTGGGGTACGGTCGGTGCGTTACTCTTGACGAAACCGTTTGATTTTGGCCGTTTTGCGCAGTTCAACGGCGTGGACCCATTCTTTCACGGGCAGTGGTATGCTCCGCCGGCATGGGGCTCGCCGCGGGGGCGGCTCTTTTATGCTCCGCGAACCGTCGAACGAATTCTAAATGCCAAGGTGAAGCATGAGATCGGCTGCCATACGTTTACCCACCTCTATCTCGGAGCCGGTTCGGTCTCGCGCGAACGTTTTGCGATGGAGCTCGAGGCATGCCGCGAGGCGGCCGAATCGTGGGGGGTGAATTTGGAGACGTTCATCTATCCGTCTCAGTTCATCAAATACCCCGACCTTTTACCCGAGATGGGGTATAAAATCTATCGGCAGGATCGATTGGAGTGGTTCCGGTTCGGAAAACCGTATGTTCCGAGTTTTTACATCAACCGCCGAAACCGCTTGCGAAGAATCGTCGGGGGAATCGGCAAGTTGATCGACGAGCGGCTCTGTTTCCCCCCCCGTGTTGCCGCTCCCGTCACCGTTGCACCGAACCTGACGATGTTTACCGGCTCGACATTTCTGCCCGGTTTTCACGGTGTTTCGAAATTGGTAACGGTCGGTGAGCGGGTTTGCCGTATCTCGAAGGGAATCGATCAGGCGATTCGGGAGAATTCGCTCTTTTCCTTTTTTTTCCACCCGTGGCACTTCAATCGAAGACGGGCCGAATCCCTCGAAGCATTGAGGCGCATTTGCGAGTATGCTGCTCGCCGTCGCAAGACTGACGGGCTACGGATTGTCACGGCCGGTTCTCTTGTGCAGACCGATATTCGCCCCTAAGCCTGCCGTTCGTTCCACTGAACCCGAGGAGTTTGCCCGATGACACCGGAGTCTTTTTACGCCGAACTTTCCGACATTTTCGATGAGCCGATTTCTGCCGAGACTTCGCTGAAATCGTGTGCGGCTTGGTCGTCGTCGACTTCCCTTTCCGTGATTGTGACCGCCGAGGAATTGAGTGGCTATCGGCCGACCCCTTCCGACCTTCTTCGTTCGGAAACGGCCGGCGAGCTTTACGCGCTCATCGAAAGGGCGAGCCGTCTTTCCTGAGGTCGGATCGTCAAGAACACCGTTTGAATCGCAGGTTTTTATTTCTCCCTTCGTTTTGCATATGTCTTCGTCCACGCCGATTGCCCGCCCGTTTCGAAAAGAGGATGTTCCTCGGGTCGTTGAACTTCTCTTTTCGGAGTTTCGCTATTCCGAAGAGAAGGTCACCCACCTGTTTGAGAATCCCGATCTGACCCGATGGACATCGGAAGAACTGCCGACCGGTTTCATTCTCGAAGATCGGGAGAGTGTCGTCGGCTATATCGACTCGATTCCGCGCGAGGTCTATCTCGGGCAGACGCAGCTCAAAGGGGCGATTCGCGGGAGTTTCTACGTCAGAGAGGAATATCGCGACTATCTGTCGATCCTCATGTTTGCAATGCTCGATCAGCAGTGGTGCGACCTGTTCATGGTAAATTCCTCGAACGAACATTCCGGTCCGGTCAACAGGGCCCTTCGGTTCAAAGAGGGCCCCCCTTCCTGCGCCGGAGTAAATTATCGGGTTTTTTCTTATGCCGGGCTGCTTCTATATGGTCTGCGCAAATCGAAACGGTTTAGCCCTCTTTTCTTTCCGATCGCAGCGACGATCGGACACCTTTGGGGGGGGCTCTGGTCCTTGAAAAAACGAATCTTTTCCGATCCGCTTCCGAAAGAGCGCTCTGGGTTGACCCCTCGGCGAATTGAAAAGATTACCGACGAACTTTTCGATCCGTTCTGGAATGAACTTCTTGTCGGGAATCGCGGCCTTTTAACCTCGCGTCGTCCCGAACTGCTTCGTTGGACATTTCAGGCCGGGCTAGACAGCGGGCTGAAAATTATGCTCGGTCGTTTCGACGGCGAGCGACTGCGTGGCGTCATCACGCTACGCGTTCACACGACACGAGACGGTTTCCCGCGGGCGCGGGTCATTGATTGGATTGCGGTCAACAACGACGAGGCGGTCCTTGGCGACCTCCTGCGTGACGCGATCCTTTACGTTTGGAAAGAAAAGTGCGGAATCCTGATCCAGCTCTCCGGGTTTCCCGAATCGGTCCAACCGTTGGTTCGCGAGTATTTCCCTCGGTTCAGGGGGAAGCCGAACGCTTTCTTTTACAAAACGAGGAATCGTGAGGTTCAGACCGTCTTTTCCGAATCGTGGTTTTTCGGGCCGTACGACGGTGACACGGCACGTTATTAGTTTTATCGTCTTTCCTTTCGTTTCCCGGACGGTTTGAATTTTTCTTCCGTGGCATAATGCGTTTACTGATTGTCTCGGCCGGTTATTGGTCGAATTGGGGCTGTTTCGGTGCGACCTACAGCTCGATCTTCGGTGGTCTGACCGACGTGGAAATAGGGCAGGTTTACTTTAACCTCACTCTTCCGGCCGCGGACGTTCCGCCGAACGTGACCCGGTTTTTCAAAGTCGGATTAAAGGCGGCAGCATTGAGCCCTCTGACCCGCAAATTTGTCGGAAGTGAGGTTTCCCGCCGTACCGCCGACCGAGATGACATGGGGGAATATACCGATTGCTCGAGCGCCGAGAAGAGCCTGATCTATTATTTCCGCCGCCATCATTGGACGTGGCTCAAGTGGCTTGGCTATTGGTTTATTGCCCGGTTCGGCCGCTGGAGGTCGCCTCAACTGCGTGAGTTCATCAAGGATTTTCGCCCCGACGCAATTTGGGTAGACGCCACACCGACGATGCCCTCATTGGCGATGGGCATCTATCTGAAGAAGTTGACCGGTCTTCCGATGACAGGCTACATTTACGATGAACATTACTCGCTTAAGCGACTTCGCTTTTCTCCGGCGTTTTGGCTCTATCGTCTCGCTTCCCGACGGCTGATCCGTCGGGTCATCCTCGAAAGTCAATGGTTTTATACCATCAGCGAGGCGCAACGCGAATACTACGAGCGGAAATTCGGTAAAACCTGCTATGTGCTAACGCGTAGTGCCGACTTTTCCGGTGAGCACCCCCTTCCTGCGAGTCGGCGGCCGGAAGAACCCCTGAAATTAGCCTACACGGGAAATCTGAGTAACGGTCGCTACAAAGCCCTGATGATCGTCGGTGAGGCGATTCGGCGTGCCGGCCTTCATGCCGAGCTTGACGTTTACTCGTCGCAACCGGTCTCACGCCGACTTGTTCAGAACCTGGAGTCGGGGGGAAGGGTTCGCTTTCGCGGAACGGTTTCCGGTGCTGAAATTTTGGCAATTCAGCGCAATGCCGACATTTTGGTTCTTGCCGAAGGATTTAGTGCGGCATATCGTCTTGCGGCCGGAAAAGCTTTTTCGACCAAAATCGTTGACTATCTTCATTCAGGCCGTCCAATCTTGGCGGTCGGTCCGAAAGAGATGAACTCGATTGCTTACATTGAACGACATGGATGCGGACTTGCCGCAGCTTCGGTTTCCGAGGCTGCCGAGGCGCTCCGGCGTCTTGTTGACGAACCGGATCTTCCGGCCCGACTGACCGCCAGGGCGTGGGAGACCGGCCGAACTTTTCACGATACAACGAAATCACGAGCCGTGCTTTCGGTACAGTTGGCCCTGCTGGCGGCGGGGATCCCTGCCGAAACGCCTACCCGCCGAACATCTGAATGTATGATAAGCGCGGGGGAAGAGCGGAAGAAGTCGCCGTTTTGACCAGCCTTTTTCTTGGGGAATCTCTCTCTCTCGGTCGAGAGAGACGGTGATCTGCTTCTATATTGCTACGGCTTTTCGAAGAGAAGTGCCTTCAGATAAGGAACTTCCGGAATATTCGATGAAGAAAATGGTTTTCTATGCTTGATTCCATCATCAAACGTCTTTGGCGACAGCTCAGCGGTGAGGATATCTGGACCTATGCCCCGATCGTTGTCGTAATGCTGGCGTTGAGCTTAATCTATTCGATTTTGCTGCAGTCCCACCCGAACAACAGGCAATTTCTGCGAATAGTCTTCTGTTTTCTCGCGACGTTGGCCCTGGCACTTTTTTGCGGGTTACGCCACATGTCGGTCGGGACGGATACCGAACGGTATTACCACATGATCGGCGATGAGTTCTCGATCTCGGTCGAACAGGTCATCGATAATTTTCTTCCGAATCGGCTGGAAAACCAAGATGCCCAACAGATTCCCCGAGACGTGGTTTTCTACATCATCTCCGATCAGATGCGCATGCTCGGACTGTCGGAATACGGTGTCTTTTGCGTTTACGCCCTGTTTTACGTGGGGGTTGCGGGGTGGCTCATCTACCGCTATTCCGTCTCACCTGTGGTTGCCTTCTTTACTTTCATGGCACTGGGGGTGTATGTCTTCGGTTTCACCGGCTTACGGCAGGCGATAGCGATGGGGTGGACGATGCTGGCGTATCCATTCATTCAGCGGAGAAAACTCCTTTTCTTCACCTTCTTTGTCCTTGTCGGGATGCTGTTTCACAAGTCGGCACTGGTCTTTTTTCCAGCCTATTTCATCGTGCATAGGCGGATCAGACTCTCCTTTGTTCTGATTCTTTGCGCCGTTGCATTTTATCTCTTTTCCCATGCCAACAATCTGTCCAGTTACATCGTTCAGTATCTCGGCAGCCTCGATGACCGTGTCGAGGGATATTTTGGTAGTGCCGACGAAGAACTGAACCGAAGCTTTTCGACGTGTATCATTCGTTTTGTTATCTTTTTCCTCTTCATCATCGTGTGCGGACGCAAAGGATTCACGAAGGAAGAGACGATATGGGTGAACATGCTGTTCATCGGGGCGATTTTCGAGTTGTTCTCGATAAAAGGGTGGGCCGGAATGCCGCGGTTGGGGCTTTATTATTCGGGCTATACCATGCTTCTGATGCCGAATCTGATCGAGAGAGCCAAGCATTACATTCCGCTTCCATATGCCATTACCGTCGCGACGTTTGCCGCACTGGCTTCCCTTTATTTTATGAAGGTGATTTCTGTTTTCGGTCCTTACCATTTTAACTGGTACGGTTGGATCAACGTTGGGTAGGGCCCGGCGTTTGAACTGATGACACGATCCCGCCGGAGAGTTGTCCGAAATATGGTGTTTATCGATGCGTGTTCTCCAAATCAATGCCTGCTATTCTGATGGCAGTACCGGTGCGAATACCCGTGATATTCATCGATGGCTTCTTGCCCGCGGCGAGGAATCCTTTGTCGCAGTTCCTGGATTTCAGAGGCAGAAGGAGTCCGGTTTCTATGCAATTGGCAACCCTTTCGACCGGCGGGTTCACGCGCTTGTCTCGAGAATCACCGGTTATCAAGCCTACGGCTCCGCCGGAGCGACACGCGCTTTGTGCCGGTATATCGATAAAATCGCTCCGGACGTTATCCATTTGCAAAATGTCCACAGCCATTTCCTGCATCTTCCTCTCCTCTTGCGATTTATCGCAAAACGAAAGGGAGCCCTTTGCCTGACGTTGCACGACTGTTGGTTCTTTACCGGACGATGTGTTCATTATACCGAGAGCGGTTGTGCTCGCTGGCAGATCGGCTGCGGACGATGTCCGAAAAACTATCACGGGATCAAGACCTGGTTTTTTGACCGATCAGCAGAAATGGCACGCACTCGGCAGAGGCTCTTTGTCGAGATCGATCGTTTGGGCGTGATCGGCGTTTCCGACTGGGTTTTAAACCAGGCGCGTCGGTCTTACATTCTTGGTTCCCATCCTACCGCCCGCTGGAGGCGCCTTTACAACTGGGTTGATGACAAGGTCTTTAAACCGACCGATTCGGCTCTTCTTCGCTCGACTCTCGGTATTCCCGAAGGGGGAAAGATGATTCTCGGCGTTTCCTCTCCCTGGAGTGATCGCAAAGGACTTTCCCTTTTTCTTGATATCGCACCGTTGCTTGCTCCGAACGAAAAGATTGTTCTGGTTGGCCCTCTCCCCGCTCGGACCCTTCCCGCGAATATCGTTACGGTCGGCAAGGTTGGCGATCCCACCCTTCTGGCACGCTATTACGGTGCCGCCGATATTTTCGTACAGGGGTCAAGAGAGGAGACTTTCGGGAAAGTGACCGCCGAATCTCTTCTTTGTGGTACCCCCGCCGCCGTTGTCGACTCAACCGGCAATACCGAACTGATTCATCCCGGATGTGGTCTTTTGATTCCGCCCCGGGCCTCGGCGGCAGAGGTCCTTGCCTCCCTACGCGCCACGATGGCTCTCCCCAAACCGGTCGATATTTGCCGTGCCGACGCGCAGGCACGTTTCACTCCCGAAAAAATACTCCCCGCGCATTTCGAATTTTATGCGAGTCTTCTGTGAAACGATGGTGCAAGAATCCGTCGCGGCGCGTAAAGAGTGCCCCGACCCCGAGAGTTTTTACTATGTCTAAACCACGAATCGGCCTGTTTACCTTTTATACCGGGAATTACGGTGCTTGTTTACAGGCGTTTGCGACGCAGCGTTATGTTCGGGAAAAGCTTGGGGGGGAATGTGTGATCGTTCGAACCGATCCCGGTGTTCGTGGAGATACCCCATGGACGCGGCTTTTTCTTCGCGGGGGAATTTTCCACGGACCCCTGGCCAAAATCCGACGCCGTTTACGTCGCCGGACGCCGGTCGCAAGCGCATTTGCGGAACGTCTGTCCGTGCGCGTCGAAGCGTTTAAACGTTTTGAGCGAGATTGTCTGGTCTTGGACGAGAACCAAAATCGCCTCTTTTCGGAATATTATCGAAATCCACCCGATTACGATATCTATTTAAGCGGAAGCGACCAGGTCTGGAACCCGTTGGCGTTCAGTCGCTGTAATCCGATTTACTATCTCGATATTGCTCCGTTGGGAAGACCACGGGTCTCGTACGCATCGAGTTTTGCCATCTCCGAAGTTCCGCTGCGATATCTTCGGGAGATGAAACGTTTCCTGACTCGTTTCGATCGGATCTCCGTCCGTGAGAACGACGGGGCACGGATCGTCGAACGTCTGACGGGAAGACGTCCACCGGTTGTGGTCGATCCAACCTTTCTTTTAACGCGAGAAGATTGGCTACGGGTTTCCGGGAAGTCAACGATGGTTCCAGAAGAACCTTACATCCTTTTTTACCGCCTGGGAACCTTTTCCTACTTTGATTGGTTTAAAGAACATATTCTCGAAAAGACCCGCATGCGCCCGGTGGTCATTCCGATCCGTGCCGAAGACGACCCAACCGGAGATGGGGAGTACAACGCCGGTCCCCTGGACTTCGTGAGTTTGCTTGCCCGTGCGGCGCTGGTGGTTACCGACTCCTTCCACGGGGTCGCCCTTTCGGTCAATCTGGGGGTTCCCTTTTATGCTCTCCTTCGCCAAGATCCGGCGATCAAGGGGAATATGAATTCACGGGTTCTTTTCCTTTTGGAACGACTGCGGCTAAACGACCGCCTCGTTCTTCCCCGGACCAAGTTTCTTGACGCTCCCTCCTTCGAGGCGCCTGCCGCCGACTCCTCTGAGCTCTCGGCATGGCGCGATGTTTCGGCAGGTTACTTGGCAGAGATCCTCGGCAGGAATCATTGAACCACCACGTTTTCGAATTATGAGGACAATTATTCCCATGCCTTTTGAACACATATTATTTCGTTATAATGTTTTCGGTAGGCCTATGGATCAGTCTCCTGCCCGCCCCTTGTGATCCGGGATCGACCGCATTGTCGGGGTTGTTTTTCCTAACCGTTTCACTCCGGTTTCTGTGTGAGTAAGTGTTTCGTATGATGAAGATTATTTGCGTCGCAGGTGCCCGTCCCAACTTTATGAAAATCGCATCGATCATGCGGGTCTTTTTGGCTCATCCCGATATTGACCCTGTCCTGATTCATACCGGTCAGCATCACGACGCGCAGATGAGCAAACTCTTCTTCGAAGAGCTGGAAATCCCGAAGCCGGACCTCAATCTCGGCGTCAGTGGCGGTACACCGACGACCCAAACGGCTGCGATTATGCAGGCATTCGAACCGGTCTGCCGCGAGTACAAGCCGGATATGGTTCTGGTTGTCGGGGATGTCAATAGTACCGTGGCCTGTGGTCTGACCGCAGTACAGCTGGGCGTGCCGCTCGTGCATGTCGAGGCTGGCCTGCGAAGTTTCGATTGTTCGATGCCTGAAGAGATCAACCGGATTGTTACCGACTCGATCAGTGACCTCCTCTTCTGTTCCGAGCCGAGCGGTGTCGTCAATTTGGGAAAAGAAGGACGTTTCGGCGACTGCGTCTACCATGTCGGCAACGTGATGATCGATACCCTCTTGTCGAACCTGGAAAAGGCGAAAAAACTTCGGACTCTGTCCGAGATGAAAGTCGATCCCGAGAACTACGGCGTGATGACGATCCATCGCCCAAGCAATGTCGATGACCCGGAGACCTTTGCACGGATTCTCGATATCGTCGACGAGGTGCTATCCCTTTATCCGGTCATTTTCCCCATCCATCCCCGCACACGCAAATCGGCGGAAAGGCTCGGCCTGTTCGAACGCATCACAAGGATGCCTAATCTTCTTCTGACCGAACCGCTCGGCTACCTCGAATTCTTGAATCTGAACGCGCATGCCAAGTTCGTGATGACCGACTCCGGCGGAATTCAGGAAGAGACGACGGTTCTGAACGTCCCTTGCCTGACGCTTCGCGAAAATACCGAACGGCCGATTACCTGCGAACAGGGAACGAATCAATTGGTCGGCACCGATCCGGATCGATTTCGCTGCGCGTTCCGCAAGATCATATCTGATAGCCTTCCGCAGACGACCGTTCCCGCGCTTTGGGACGGAAAGGCCGCCGAACGGATCGCCTACATAATCTCAGCCCATTGGCGCAAATGACTGTCGCGCCATCCGGCGCTTTTTCGAATCGGTCCCTTCCCAGCAACGGACCGAGTGTTTTTCTTTCTTCCGAACATATGAGTTAAGACGTAAATGAAAGAAAAAATACTCCTGACCGGCGGTGCCGGTTACATAGGTTCCCATACGGCACTGACGCTTCTTCGGCAGGGTTACGATGCTGTCACGATAGATAACCTTTCGAACAGCTCTGCCGAATCGATCGCGAGGGTGAACCGATTGGCCGACCGTAAGTCGGTCCTCTACATTGCCGACGTTCAGGATCGTGCCCAGCTCGAACGGATCTTTACCGAAAACAAAATCACCGCTGTTATCCATTTCGCCGCGTTTAAGGCGGTGAGGGAATCGGTTGCCGAACCGCTCAAGTACTACAAGAACAATCTCGATGCGACAATCGCCCTCTGCGAGACGATGCCTCGTTTCGGTGTTAACAAGTTGATTTTCAGTTCAAGTGCCACGGTTTACGGAAAGAGCCCTAATGTTCCACTGAAGGAAACCGAGCCGACCGGTTGTGTCAACCCTTACGGCCGCACGAAACTGATGAGTGAGCTGATTCTTACCGATGTCGCCGCCGCGACACCCGAGCTTTCGGTAACGATCCTCCGCTATTTTAATCCCGTCGGTGCAGATCCGAGCGGCGAAATCGGAGAAGACCCGAGAGGTATGCCGAACAACTTGATGCCTTGTATCTGTCAGGTCGCGGTCGGACGTCGTTCCAAGCTTAATGTCTTCGGGGGGGATTACCCCACCCCGGATGGCACCGCCATTCGAGACTACATCCATATTTCCGATCTGGCCGAAGGGCATGTCGCCGCACTGGCCCATACCACGCCGGGTGTGAAGATCTACAATCTCGGTTCCGGTCGAGGCCATTCCGTTCTCGAGATGATCCATGCTTATGAACAGGCCACTGGCGTTTCGATCCCCTACGAGATCGTCGCGCGCCGACCCGGAGACACGCCGCAGTGTTACGCAGACCCCTCGCTCGCCAACCGGGAACTTGGCTGGAGGACCCGGCGAACGCTCGTCGATATGTGCCTTGACGCCCATCACTGGCAAACCCTAAACCCCGAAGGATATGTCGATCGACGGAATTGATGAACGACACTTTCAATGGGCTTGGCAGTTAAAACTCCGGAGATCATTTTAACGCATCGGATGATCATCGTACCTTTCGGCTCTTTCGACGGGACATCGTCGATGTTTCGTTTTGAGGGCGAAAATCCTCCCATGACTTAATTTTTTGCCTATGACACGCTATCTTCTGACCGGCGGTGCCGGGTTTATCGGTTCCAATCTTACCCGTTATCTTCTAGAGAAGGGGCACGAGCCGGTTGTGCTCGACAACTTCTCGACAGGGAAACGAGAAAATCTTACCGAAATCCTTGATAGGATCACGCTGATCGAGGGGGATATTCGCAGTGCGGCGGATGTCGACAAGGCTCTTGACGGGTGTGCCGGTGTTTTCCATTTGGGGGCGCTCGGCTCGGTGCCGCGGAGTATTGCCGACCCGATCGCCACGCACGACAACAACGTCAACGGAACAATCGGCGTTTTGGAAGGCATGCGCCGTGTCGGTGTGAGGCGTATCGTTTTTTCCGCGTCCTCTTCGGTATACGGGAACCAGAAGGTTTCTCCCAAGGTCGAAACAATGCCGATTCTTCCAATCAGTCCTTATGCTGCGAGCAAGGCCGCGTGCGAGGGGTATGTACAGGCGTATGCCGCCGCGTTTGGCATCGAGGCGATTACCTTACGCTACTTCAACGTTTTCGGCCCAAGGCAAGATCCGAACAGCACCTATGCCGCGGTCATTCCCGCTTTTGTTTCGGCGCTCCTTCACGGGGAAAGCCCGACGATCTTCGGTGACGGCGAGCAGTCGCGCGATTTTAGTTATGTTCTGAATGTCTGCTATGCCAACTGGCTCGGTATGAATGTCGACGCGCAACGATGTAGCGGCCGACCAATCAATGTTGCGTGTAACAGGCAGACCACGTTAAACCAAATCTACCGAAAACTCGGGGAACTTCTGGAGACCGACCTCCCGGCAATCTACGCGCCGGAAAGACCCGGAGATGTGAAGAATTCCCTCGCCGATATCCGTCGTGCCAAGGAAATTCTCGGTTATGAGCCACTTGTCTATTTCGACGAGGGCCTGAAGCGTTCTATCGAATGGTACAGGGAAAATCTTTGGTGAAGACATGTTTTCTTCAAAATCGCCGACGGCAGTGCCCTGACCGGTGTGATCGGACTCGGTTATTGTTGGGTTTTCGCTTTTGCGCGCGTTTAGGAGCGCCGGTGTTTCGATGATCGGTTTTGGTATGGATTTGCGGAAATTCTAGTCACTTCGGGTGGGTAAGAGTTACATCGAACCTATTCCCGACTCTTGGTTCAAGGAATGGGGTGGGGCGAGAAGTTTGGTGGCAACCGCCGACAAAAAGGAACCGGGAAATGCCGCCGCCACACCAATCTGTGTGTCGGCCTTCCTTTCCGAAGGCCGTGCCCCCGACTTTATCTCCGTGGAAGAGTCGACCAAGATGATTGCTGAAATTCTCTGCCGCGGTCAGTTGCTCGTCCTCGAATCGACCACATGACCGAGATGGCTCGGAAGCGATGTTCCCGATCTCGAAAAGTCGGGATTAAAAACGGGGAAGGTTTCTTTCTCGTTTACAGTCCGGAACGGGAACTCGGCAATCTCGATGATTCTGCGGCGGAATCATTGCAGAGAGAGGGAAAAATGATATTCTGGTGATTGATCCGGTTAAAAACTCGAGTATTCAGACGGGAATCTCGATCTGTGCCGAAATCTCTTCCGACGCAAATCGTTCGTCAGGTCACAAGGATAAAGCCAGGGCAAGTCAGATGGTCAGCGGCGTTAGTGTCGGTTTTGGCTCGGCGTTCGGGTTCGTAAAAAACCCATTGTGCGGAAAAAAACACCTTAATGGTAAACAGTGCTCCTGAGAACGACAATAAGAATATTGCGAAACGGTCCTTTACGGCCGCGGGCTGGGTGCTGATTGTTCAGTTCACCATGCAGTTTATCCAGATCATCCTGGGAATCTGCATGCTCCGAATCCTGACTCCCGAGGATTACGGCCTTCTTGGGATGCTTTCTATCTTTTGGGCGGTCAGTTTGGTTTTTATCGGCGGGGGGTTCAGCCAGGCACTGATCCAGCGGCAGAATATCACCGAGCTCGATCTTTGCTCGGTCTTCTACTACAACATTTTTTTGAGTTTTCTTTGCTGCGGGTTGATGATCGGGTTTTCCCATAAGATCGCGGTCTTTTACGAACAGCCGGTACTCGAAGGCGCGATCAAGGTCTTGGCGTGGACTCTGCCGATCGGTGCATTGGCTTCTGTGCAGAATGTTCTCCTGGCCCGGCATTTAAAACAGTTTTTCATTACGATCAGTACCCTCATCTCCCATCTGACTGCGGGTCTTGTCGCAATTTTCCTAGCCTGGCTGGGAATGGGGGTTTGGGCTCTCGTTTGGCAGCGGTTTATTGCCGCGCTCCTTTCAACGATCGCCGTTTTTCTTTTTGTGCGGTGGATCCCGAAACTCAAGTTTAGTTTTAAAGCGCTCGCCTCCCTCTTTACCTACGGTTCGAAACTTCTGGTGATCGCGTTCCTGGATGCCGTTGTTACCAATTTCACCAATATGGTGATCGGTAAATGTGAAAAGGTTGAAACGCTCGGTTTTTATACACGTGCCAAAACCTACTCTCACCTCTGGCCCTTTAGTGTGCAAGGGGCGATCAGCAGTGTCCTGTTCCCCGCTTTTTCTAAGATTCAGGACGACACTGCCCGATTACGAAGCGCGTTGCGCAGGTCGCTCTCCCTTTCGGCGTTTGCGGTCGCTTTTCTTCCTTTTCTCTTGTGCGTGCTCTGCAAACCGATTATTCTCCTTCTGTTCGGTGAGAAATGGCTTCCTTGCCTTCCTTACTGGTGGCTCATTACCTGCGCCGTTGTCTTCTTTCCTATCCAATCCCTGAATGTCCAGTTACTCAAGGCTCGCGGAAGATCTGACCTTTATCTCCTGCTCGATATCGCCAGGAAGTTCCTCTACATCGTTCAGATCGTCGTCCTCATCTTCTATGGGCTGATTCCGATGTTGGTTTGCGAAATCATCTTTTCGCTCATCTGCGTCTATCTGAACACCTATTTCACCGGCCGCGCCCTTCAGTACGGCTTTACCGATCAACTCCGTGATTTCTTGCCCTATGTCTTGATTACCATCCCCCCCTGTCTCTTTGCTTGGGAGCTTTACCAGATTATTACTCCCTATTCTCCCTGGGGGGGATTGATCGTGCCCGGTATTCTCGGTCCCGTCGTTTATCTGGCACTCAACCGCCTCTTTAAGACCCGGGCGCTCGTCGAGTTCGTTAACCTGACCGGTAGGCGATTCCCCTTCATCAAAAAGCTTCTCTTTTACCGGAACGGCATGGCTTGAATGCCGGCGATACGTTTGGTGCATACTGTATAGCTGATGGCCGGATGAAGCGGTCCGGGAAAACCGACCTCATGAATCGTAGAGCGTTTTTTCGAATTTCCGATCCGGAACAGGCCAGACCAGATTAATTGAAGAGACGATTGATGAACCGGCGGAGGAAGCAATGATTCACCTGAATTTCGGACCAAAATCGCAGAGGGGGTAATTCGTGCGGGCAAGACGATCGACGAGGTCGCGATCAATTCGGGGTTTTCCTCAAAGGGATCTCAGAATGTAGGCTCGTCTGAAGGGACGGATGGACCGCACCGGTCACCAGAAAGGTTTACCGCCGATACGGGTCTGTTTTTTCGGAACACGTTCCCGTCGGCGGTAGGTGTTTTTCAGGGCGATTTCCCGTACAGGAGAGCCGGGAAATTGTCCTGGATCCATCGGAACTATTTCAGCCCGACCTGTTCGCAGATCGCCGGTGCGATGGAGTCGGGGTTGGTTCCCTTCCGAATCCGCACAAAGTCTTTTCCGGCCTCCTTCACCTGCTTTGAAAATTCGAGGGAGTGTTTGTGAGAGCACCAAGGGATGTAAACCAGAACTAACCGAACGGCATCATCGTTCAGAACTGATCTGAACTGGTCGAGCGAATCACCGTGCGAGCTTTCTTCCCAGATCACGCTCTCGACCTGAAACGCGTTTTTGAGCCGGGTGATGATATGCTGCTGGGGCGTTCCTCCGACGAAAACCACCTTCGTTCCCTTGTATGCCTTGCGGACTTTTCGGACAGCATCCGAGATTTTCGGTTCACGAGCCGGACGCGTCGGTTTGTGAAGCGCATCCGGATCGGATCCGACCTCAATGTGTTGGACGATTCGAATGAAGAGGTCGGACATTTCGACCTCTTCGGGAATCTTGCCGATAAACGGTCGCAGATACCCTTTGATCTCATCGGAAGTCCACGAAACACCGCAATCCCGAACAAGCTTGGTGATCCCTTCCACAATGGCATTCCAGTTGTGAATTTCCTCTGCAGCTTCGCCGGGATTTTCCGCGTTCGATTCGCCCTTGTCGGTTCTCTGAGAGGCATCTTTGATCTTTTTGAGATGGTATTCGATCTTTTTTCTCGTCGAATCCCTGAGTTTCGAGGTGTCTTTCGGTGTCAGATCTTTCTCGACTTGCGCAAGATGGTCTTTGATATCTTTCGCATCTGCGGGATTGATCCGGTCTTCGAACTTCATGTTGTAAAGGAATATGTGGTTCTGCTTCGTGAATTTGCCCAGCTCATCATAGGCATCACGTTGCACGCCGTCGGTGTACAAATCGATATTCCTCTCGAGAAGTACCGTTTTCAGGAGACAGACCGTGTCTGCGCAGTACTGACCGACCTTGCTCAGTTCTGCGGCCGGGATCAGTTTACCGTCGAGACAGGCCGCGAGAAGCCTGGTGCTGATTTCGAGTGCCTCGTAGCAGTTAGCAAAGAGACTGAGGTCCTCTTCCTGAATGGTTTCGGGGAAGGCGTGGAGATTGACATAGAGCTTGGACGCCCGCTGAGTGAACTCGGCTTCTTTTTTCTGGTTCGCCGCGGTGGTTCCCCTCTTATCTTTTCTGGCTCGCCATCGGCAGAAATCTTTCATCAGACTTGCTCGCTTCGAGACCACCTCGAAATCGGGGTAGAGTGTTGTCGGTTTAGCGAGCTGTCGGGCGTCAACCCAGATTGTGACAGGATCTTTAGGAGATTGGAAAGCAGAAATGCCGCGCGGTAGGCGCGAATCAATCCAGTGTTGGTTGATGTAGTCTTCCGAGCTCGGATATCGTCCTTTGACTCCGTCGGTCAGTTCTGCGTCGAGAAGGCGGTCGTTTTGAAGAAGCCAACCACCCACCTCGGCGGGGACCGCGTCGAGTTCGGGGTGATCCGACCGGTAGATCGTCAGATGTCCGCCGTCGTCGATACAGCGGAAATCTTCGGGGAGGAGAGACTGAACGATGGAATCGCTGGCTTTTTCCATTCCGGGAACCTGCGCGCGCACCGAGGCTGCCAGTTCCGAAAGGGGAATTTTCCCGTGGTCTTCAAGCGATTCGGAGAGTTCCGCAAAACAGTCGCGGAGCGAGACTTCAACCTGAACGGCGTCGGGATCTTTGGACGGTGAAAGGCTCTCGGCGTCGGCGTAGTATGAAATCGGGGCCGTTTTACCGGAAGGTTGGGCCGTTACGGGGGTTACGGTCGGTGCAACGGATTGTGCCGGTTTTGCAGCCGGGGAGGCAACCGGTTTGACCGATGCTTTTTCTGTCTTTGTCCCCGGCGGGGGAAAACGTAGTGATTCTGGTTCCCGCGGCGGAATCGGGATGACGACCGCCGGTTCCGCGCGGTGCGGCCCGGTCGGTGGAGATAGGGTCGGTTTTGTCGCCGACCTCGGCACAGCGGGTGAAGGTCCCGTTCCGGGAATCAGCGCCCCGATTTCCAGGCTTGCGTCGCACGGTGCGACGGGGTTTCCTCCGATGGTAAGAAGGACGCGTCGGCTGCGTCCACTCAGTTTCTCCAAAAAACGGCTCGGAACTTCACCGGCAAAACCAAAAATAAACTCATCGGGTGGATCGGCGTGTGAAGAATCATACAATGCCGACAGAGCTATTTGAAACGGTTCGCTGTCGGCAGGGATAACGTCAAAACCGTTTGCCAGAAATAAACCCGCGCGGTCGAACCGACTCTCTTCCAAATAAACCGCCGGGGCCGTAGCCGTTAAGCCGTTTTCCGATAAATAACCACGTAAATAATCTTGGAGTCCTATAAGTTTTTCTTGTTCTATCACCCCGTCAAACATAGAGCCGGCAAGATAAATTTTTGCTTCTTTCATCACTTTAACCCCTTATATGTCAACGATTATCACTACTGAAAAACAGAAGCAAACGCATATGCTCCATCCTATCTATTTTAACATAAATGTGAAAAAACGGAAGCGTTTAACGTTCCGTTCGAAATCATTTATTGGTATAATCACTCTGGACTAAATACGGCGGGAGGGGCATGCTCAAAGTTCTCGGACCAGAATATGCCGAAAAAATTGCAAAAAGAGACAAAAACCGAAAAGTTGTGGACAAAAGCGTTTATCGCACTTCTGGCGACGCAGTTTTTCGTGGCCTTTAACGATAACCTGTTTCGTTGGCTCATTATCCCGATCGGTAAGTCCACATCCGGATGGAGTGATAATCCGACCCGGGTGATTACGCTGGGGGGGGTCTGCTTCCTTGTTCCGTTCCTCATCTTTACCCCCTATGCCGGCTACTGCAGTGATCGGTTCAGCCGCAATCGCGTGATCGTCGGTACGAAAATCGCTGAAGTGGTCGTGATCCTTTCCGGAATTGCCGCGATTGCGTCCCGTTCCGTTCCGATGATGTTGGTTGTTCTCTTCTTCCTGGGGGCACAAAGTGCCTTCTTCAGTCCCGCGAAGTACAGTAGCCTTCCGATGGCGGTCGCTGAGTCGCGCATTGCGGAAGCGAACGGGTTCTATTCCGCCACGACGCTCGCGGCCTGTATCGGTGGCCAGTTTCTCGGCGGGTTCCTCTTTGATCAGACGACTCGATTCAACGACCTGGGGGAACCGGTTCTCGACTCGGGGGGAACGGTTCATTGGTATTTTTGGGCGGCGGCCCTTCTGGCCGTGGCGCTCTTGGGGCTCTTTACGAGCCTCTTCATTCCCCATTTCCGGGCTGCGGCTCCCGAGACGCCATTTCCCGTGAATCCGGTCGCGCAGATCGTACGTGATCTTCGGTTCCTCTTCAGGCAGCGCGCGGTCTTCGGAATCGCGATGGCCAGCGCCTTCTTTTGGGGGCTCGCGTCGCTCGCTCAGGCAAATACCGACTTTTTCGGTACCAAATACCTGATGGTTTCCCAAACCCATACGATGGTTCTCTTGGTGATTATTACGATCGGCTTGGCTGTCGGTGCACTCTTGGCCGGGCGAATTTCCCGCGGACAGATCATGATGTCTCTGGTGCCGGTTTCCGCCTTTTTAATCATTGTCTTTGCTCTCCTTCTGGGGTTCACTCCTGCCGTGCAGACCGAAGGCGGGACCGCTTCGCCCCTTTCGTTCCCCTTTTTCTACGCCGCCACCATGCTCTTTCTGCTCGGGGGCGCGGCCGAAATGTTCGACATTCCGCTCCAGGCCGCGATCCAGGTCAGAAGCCCGCCGGAGTTCCGCGGGCGAATCTTGGCAGCTTACAACTTTTATTCTTTCTTGGCGATGGCGCTCTTTATGGTGTTCTTTGGCGTGTTGACCGACAAGAAGCTGTTCGGTCTGACCGCTTCCGGAGTCTGGTTTGCCGTCGCGCTGATTACCGTTCCCGTCTGGTTGGCAGCTCGGGCGGTCTGGCGGAAAAAGTAAAATTTTCTGAGAGCGCGTTTTTCCGAGGGGATTCTCCCTCTCTCGCCTGGGGACGGCATGCGACGAGCTTTTTGTGTGCCGCTTGGAGGGAAGGGAAATGGCGACGGGGGAACGGTTCGGAATTTTCCGCCGATCTTCATTATTCCCAAAAATGAGGTTTTTGGTAGAATAGCACCGTTTGGGGAGATATTTTTCAAGCGTTCCCCGACGGAAAGGACCAAAGGTAACACGATATGACTCAAGAAGTGATAAGGCTTGCCGACAACCCGTCACTCAATTCGGTGAAAGAGACTGTGCTTGCCGTCCTTCGGGCTGGCAAGCTCGTTGTCTTTCCGACCGAGACGGTTTACGGGATCGGCGCGATGGCCTCGTCTTCCGAGGCGGTTCGTCGTCTGGTGTCGGCCAAAGGACGCAAGAAGGGGCATGCGGTCCCCGTGGCGATTTCTGGTTATCACGTGTTGCGCAGTTATTCTCCGAATATTGACGACATAACTGGCCGGCTCGCACGCCGCTGTTGGCCAGGGCCGATCACGTTGGTTGCCGACGCTTCCGATCCGAGAAGTCGGTTTGCCTCGCTTTCCGATGATGTCAAAGAGGTCATCATGCCGCGCGGTACGGTGGGGTATCGGGTGCCGAACCATCCCTTGTTCCTTGAAATTCTCCGTGAATTGGACGAACCGCTTCTGCTGACAAGCGCCAATCTGACGGGGGAACCCCCGGCCGTTAATGCCGAAAGTGCAAAGGTCGGCCTGGAGGATTGGCCCGACCTGGTCATTGATGACGGTACCGCTTGTTTTCAGCGTCCATCGACTGTTGTCTCGGTCGCCGACGGAAAGATCAATGTGATTCGGGAAGGGGTCTACACCAAAGACCAAATTCAGCGAATGACGGTGAAGATGATCCTCTTCGTCTGTACCGGGAACACCTGTCGAAGCCCAATGGCCGAAGTGATCTGCGCCAACCTGATCGCCAGAAAAATCGGTTGTGGTGTTGATGAACTCGAGTCACACGGTTACGTGGTGATGTCGGCGGGGGTTGCCGCCTACCCAGGGACTCCGGCCAGTCCCGAAGCGGTCGAAGTGATGAAAAATCGCGGGATTTCCCTTGAAGGGCACCAGGCCCAGCCCCTTTCGGAAACCCTGTTGCGTTACGCCGACCGCATCTATGTGATGGGGCGCGCCCATAAAGAGGCGATCTGTTCACAGTGGCCCGATGATGCCGATCGCATCTTCTTTCTGAGCGCCGACGAGACCGATATTTGCGATCCGCTCGGTGGGGGGGTAAGCGTCTATCGCGATTGTGCCAAACAGATCGAGGCAGAGCTCGAAAAGCATTTTGACGAGATTGCCGCATTTTGATGGGAAAGTTTGTTGAAAGAGAAAGTTTTTGATGAAAGACCTTGCCGACTATATTCGCTCCATCCCCGATTTCCCGAAGCCGGGAATTCTTTTTCGCGATATCACTGCGCTGATCGAAGATGGTGAAGGGTTTCGCCGCACTATCGACGAGATGGTTGCCAAGGCTGAGACTCTCGGTCCGATCGATAAAATCGCTTCCCCCGAGGCCCGCGGTTTTGTCTTCGGCGCTCCGCTGGCCACCCGACTCGGTTCCGGGCTTGTTCTGATGCGGAAAAGGGGAAAGCTTCCCGGAAAAACGGTGTCGGCCGAATATCAGCTTGAATACGGAATCGATGAGATCCATGTCCACGAAAATTCGGTGAAGCCGGGGGATCGTGTTCTTGTCATTGATGACCTGCTGGCCACCGGTGGGACGATCGACGGTTGCTGCCGCCTGATCGAGAGTCAGGGTGGGAAGATCGTCGGGGTCGGGTTTGTGATCGAGCTTGTCGATCTCGGCGGTCGTGAAAAACTCGCCGGGCGTGATATCTTTTCACTCATCTCCTTCTCGGGACGCTGACCTTTCCGAAGGAGCAGCGGTGTGGGATCCCAGCCCTTTAGTATCCCTTTCCTTCAGTGAGATACCACTCGACAAAATTTCCCAACCCCGTTTCGATCGAGGTTTGGGGCGAGAAGCCGAAGTCTCTCTTGATCTCCGTGATGTCGGCACAGGTGCGCAGAACGTCCCCCGGCTGGAGTGGGAGATAGTCGATGACGGCCTTGCGGCCAATCTTCTCTTCCAGTATTTCGATGAATCGTGAGAGCTTTTCGGGCCGGTGGTTTCCGATGTTGTATACCTTGTGGCATACACCCTTGGCATCGGGGCGTGGCGGGAAAGGGAGCACGCTTTCAATTCCCCGGATGATGTCGTCGACATAGGTGAAGTCGCGGTAGAGGTCGCCCCGGTGAAAAACCTCGATTGGCTTGCCTTCGACGATTCGTTTTGTGAAAAGATACGCCGCCATATCGGGTCGCCCCCAGGGCCCGTAGACAGTGAAGAAACGCAGACCGGTCGCTGCAAGGCCGAAGAGATGCGCATAGGTGTACCCCATCAGTTCGTTCGACCTTTTAGTGGCAGCGTAAAGCGAGATCGGCTCGTCGACCGGATCCGATTCGGAAAACGGGGTTTTCTCTTGGTTACCGTAAACCGAGGAACTCGATGAGTAAACGAGGTGGCGGACGGGAACCTGTCGGCACGCTTCGAGCACATTGAGAAAACCGGTGATGTTCGAATCGATGTAGGCACGCGGATTGATCAGCGAATAGCGTACTCCGGCCTGGGCCGCAAAGTGAACGACGATTTCCGGACGAAAGCCCTTAAAAACGGCGCAGAGTGCGTTGGCGTCGCAAAGATCTTTCCGTTCGAATCGGAAACGGGAGTGTTTTTCGAGTATTTCCAATCGGGTAAGTTTGAGCCGCGGGGTATAGTAGTTGTTGAGATTATCGTATCCGAAAACCTCCTCCCCCCGCTCCAGAAGCGATTTTGCAAGATGAAAACCGATAAATCCCGCGGAGCCGGTTATAAGATACCGCATTGCTCTTCCTTCGACGAATTTCCCTGGAAAAATTCGGCTTTTCTTTTTCGAAAAGATACACACCGCCCCCGATTATAGGTATTCTTGCCGAAAAGTCCAGAATCGCATTTCCCTCGCCTTTTCGATATAATACCCCTGCCGTACCGATTTCGGGGGTTTCCGGTGGATTTGCCCCGGCATCCGATGCCGAAAGCGAGTGGCCGGCAAAGAGAGTATCAAACGATGTTGAATTTGACCGACTTTCGACAAGCGAGTTTTTGCCCGCATCGCGTCTGTCCACTGGGAGCGCATGTGGATCACCAACACGGCCTTATTACCGGTTTCGCCCTTGATAAAGGGATCACGTTCCATTACGAACCTTCGAAAGAGGTTTGTCTTGAAAGTCTTACCTTTCCCGGACGAATGACCTTCCCCATCCACCGTGTCCCGCCGCGGCAGGGGAATTGGGGCGACTACCTGCGCGGTGCCGTCCGGGCACTTTGGGCCCGGTACGAGCTCAAAAACGGGATAACCGGCATCTTTGAAGGCTCTCTTCCGGTCGGAGGGCTTTCCTCTTCAGCGGCACTCATCATTTCCTTCCTGAGAGCGCTCTGCCGGGTCAACGGATTGAACATTTCTCCACAGGAACTGATCCACGCGGCGTTCGAGGCCGAAACGGAATATGTCGGGGTCCAGGTCGGAATTCTCGATCAGAGTTGCACGGTCTATTCGCGTAAAGGGCGACTCCTTTTCCTCGATACCCAAGACGAGTCGTATGAACTGATACCGAGTCCCGCAAATTTGCCCCCCTTCGAAATCGCCGTCTTTTTCAGCGGTATCGAACGTTCACTGACCAGCTCGGCGTTTAACGTGCGGGTCGACGAGCTGAAAGCCGCCGCCTATGCCCTGAAAGGGTGGTCGGGAATGGAGTATGGTGATTTTTCCGAAACCCGATTGCGTGATGTCCCGGTAGAAGTTTACGAAAGGTATCGCGACCGGCTTCCGGAAAATTGGCGTAAACGGGCCGAACATTTCTATTCCGAACTCCGGCGGGTTCAGGAGGGGGTCAAGGCATGGCGGGCCGGCGACCTGGGTGCGTTCGGCGCCCTCGTTTTTGCCAGCGGTGCCAGTTCCATCCATTTGTACGAAACCGGCTCGGATGAACTCAAGCGGATCTACGAATTAATGCTTCAGACTCCGGGCGTTTACGGCGGACGCTTCAGTGGTGCCGGCTTCAAGGGGTGCTGCATGGCATTGGTCGACCCAACGCAAAAAGAGGAAATCACCGGGCGGATCACCGCCGGTTATCTCAAAACGTTCCCACATCTCCAGTCGAAATTTTCGATTCATTTCTGTCAAACTGCCGACGGTGCTTTACTGCGGGAATAGCTTTTCTGTCGAATGTAACGGAAAAACACGTTTTACCCGGTAACCGATTCAGGTTTTGCCCCAACCAGATCACCCGGTTAAACATCGCCCCGGCCGTTTAACGATGAAGGGAGAAGGGAGTCCCTCACGAGCGGGTGGGGGCGTGGCAAGATTAATTCGGTTGGTTTTACAGTATGAGCAGGTATTCCCTGATCTTGGGACTCTGGCCCGGTTTGGCGGGATTGGTGCGCTACGGGCGAGGGATCTTTTTGATCCTCGCCGCCGGATTCGGTATGCTCGCGTCAATCACGCTTTTCTGTTGCGGCTATTGGACGGAGCTGATCGCTCCCGAGTCAAAACTCTGGCTCGCGGGCGGGTTGGCAGCTTCGTGGCTCCTCTTAACCCTGGTCAGTGCCGCTCTTTCGACCCTTTTTTCAGGGCAGCTCGCTTATGACGAAGGTGGGGATCGTTATCTGATGGCGCTTGACGCTTATCTTGCGGCGAATTGGGGGGACGCCGAAAAGATCGCCCGAGCAATCCTGCGGAGAAACAAGCGGGATCCCGATACGACTCTCCTCTTGGCAACACTCTTTCGCCATACCGGGCGATTCGATGAGGCCGCCGAGTTTTTCGATCGGCTCGAAGGGATGGAAGAGGCCGGAAAATGGACCAGAGAAATCCTTGCCGAGCGCATCTTTCTCGCACGCGAGATCGCCGAGGCGCAAGCTCCCGAGGTGATTCCTTTTCCGGCGCGGGGAAAGGAAAAGGGGTCTGGAGCCGAACGACGAAAAACAGTCGGAGAGTAATATTTTCGAATATTGTCGCACGAACGATTTTCCACCGCAAGAAATCCCACTTGTCGGTAACTCTCTTTATGTGCGGGCAAATCGAATTGTCCGTCGTATTTCGGGTTCCATCCGTTAAGATGCCACCATTTCCGAAAGGTACAACAATGAATAACTTCTATCTGTTCTTGGCCGCGTGCGCTGTTTTTGTGATGGCCAATGTCGTTTCGGCGAAAGAAGGGGGGCAGCAGTGTCTGCTGGAGCTTGTGCCCGCCCAACCTATTTTGCCGGTCGATCAGAAGACCGAACTTTGCCTGAAAGTGGGCGTGACCGGTTTTAAAATGGAGTCGGATGCCAAACGCCCCGAATTGAATATCGCCCTGGTCATCGACAGGTCGGGGTCGATGGGCGGTGAGAAGATCCAGCAGGCCAAAGAAGCCGCTGCCTGTGCCGTAAATCAGATGAAAGAATGTGATATTGTTTCGATCGTCGTCTATGACAACGAGGTCGAGGTTTTGGTTCCTGCCACGAAACTGACCGACAAGAAAGATATTCTTTCGAAAATCGAATCGATCCAGAGCGGCGGGACGACCGCCCTTTATGCCGGCACTGAAAAGGGGGCCGAAGAAGTGAAAAAATTCTTCGACAAAGGTCGCGTTAACCGTGTGATCCTTCTGAGCGACGGTATTGCGAATGTCGGACCGAGTTCTCCCGAAGAACTCGGTAAACTCGGTCAGAAGCTGGGAGGTAGCGGGGTGACCGTGACAACCCTCGGGCTGGGAAGCGGGTTTAATGAAGATCTAATGCAGCGACTGGCCCAGGCTTCCGACGGGAATCACATCTTCATCACCTCGGAAAATAACCTTGTGGAGGTTTTTGATGACGAGTTTAAGACCGTCACAAAGGTTGTGGCCTCGGAAGTCAGTTGCAAAGTGGCCTGTGCCGAAGGGGTTCGCCCGATACGCGTCATGAACCGTGAGGCCGAAATCAACGGACGAGAGGTTAAGTTCGACTGGAACCAAATCTACTCCGAACATCAGCGCTATGTCCTTCTCGAGGTCGAGGTCCCCGCCGGTGCCAACGGGGAAAAACGCCTAGTTGCAACCGCCACGGTGACCTATGCCAATATGAGTACCAACGTCACCGACACGCTTTCCGATTCGGTGGAAATCAGCTACTCCGATTCGGAAGACCGGATCAGGGCCGCCGAGAACAAAGAGGTTGTCAAAGATTATGTGGCCCAGTCAGTCGCGACTGCGCGTGACGAAGCGGTCAAACTTCGCGACCAAGGGAATATCGCCGACGCCAAAATGAAGCTTTTTTCTGCCGGGCGGCAGGCGGAGAGTGTCGGAATGGACGCGGTGGCCAGTGAACTTGCCGCGGAAGCCGAAGCCGTTCAGGATGGCGCTTCTTGGAACGACTTGCGTAAATCGATCCGGGCCCGGTCAAACAGTACTCAGAACCAACAAATTTCCGCACCGGTTAAATGACGGTTGTCAGCTGGTGCCGCAAATGAAGCCCTCTTCTTCTCTCGTGGGAAAGGAAGGGGGCTTCTTGGTCTTTAAGACAAAAGACATGTTCTCGAATAGTGACCGGCAAATGGGTTCAGGCTTATTTGCCGAGTTCGGCGGACCGACGTGCCGCGGCTTCGACCGCTGCGATAAGCGCGCCGCGAAGACCGCGATCTTCAAGTTCAGCGACTCCGGCGATCGTCGTGCCGGCCGGACTGGTGACCTTATCTTTGAGAGCTCCGGGGTGCTCACCTGTTTTCAGAACCATTTCGGCGCTCCCTCTAAGCGTTTGGGCGGCAAGTGTTATAGCTACAGCACGCGGAAGCCCCATCTTGACCCCGCCGTCGGCCAGAGCTTCGACAATCATAAAAACGAACGCCGGGCCGGAGCCGGAAAGCCCCGTGACCGCGTCCAAAAGGCGTTCCGGCAGTTCGAAAGCGATTCCGACTGTGTCGAGGAGCGACTTGACAAACGCAGCGTCGGCCTCTGTAGTCGCTTCGCCGCGCGAAAATCCGCTGGCGGCTTCCCCGACCAGACAGGGAGTATTCGGCATGACACGGATGATCCGAATCTTTTCTCCGAGAGATTTTTGGTAGTAATCGATCGGCAATCCGGCTGCGATGGTCACGAAAAGTTTCGAAGCGAGACTGTCTTTGTCGATTTGTTGAAGTTCGGCAATCACCGAATCCATATGTTGTGGTTTAACGCAGAGGAAAACGACCTCGGAGCGGGAAAGCAGATGGGCAATGGAGGGTGAAACCGCCCCGGTGCCGACCGTTTTCAAAAAACGCTCGGCGGCTTCTCTCGACGGATCACAGGCAAAAAGGAAACCGGGAGCCAGCTTTCCCGCACGGATAAAACCGCCTGCCAGCGCCGATGCCATTTCTCCCATCCCGATAAAACCGATTTTTTGTGACACTCCAAAACTCCTTTGTTTCCTGCTGTCGATCGATCACCGGCGGCGGAAACTTCTTCCGGCCCTCTGGTCAATTCTACTCTTCAGCGATATTATAATGTGCTAGGAATATTAGGGCAAGAGAGACGATTGTTTCCGTGTCCCCGATAGTATGGTTGCCAACCGTTTTACGTTAGGAGAAAGGTATCATTATGAACGAACGCGTTTACAACTTTGCGGCCGGTCCCGCCGTGCTTCCCCTTCCGGTTCTGAAAAAGGCTCAGGAAGAACTTCTTTGCCTTCCCGGTGCCGGGGCTTCCATCTTAGAAATCAGTCACCGCTCCAAGACGTTCGACGCGATCATCAACGGTGCGCAGGCAAATATCCGCAAGCTCTACAATATTCCCGAGAACTACAAGATTCTTCTTATGCAGGGGGGGGCGTTGACTCATTTCGCGATGATCCCGATGAATATTCTGCGCAATTCCGGAAAGAGGGCCGATTACATCGTGACTGGTACCTGGAGCAAAAAAGCTTCAGCCGAAGCTAAAACGCAGGGTGAAGTTAACATTGTTTGGGACGGTAAAGCCGAGAGCAATTTCACACGCAAACCGGTTTCCGGAGAATATAAAATCGATGCCGACGCCCGGTATGTCTACTTCACTTCGAATGAAACGATTGAAGGGATTCAGTGGCCGACCGAGCCGGATTCGAATGGGCTTCCCCTCGTTTGTGATTCCTCGAGCGATGTCTTCTGCCGACCGATCGATATCGCCCGTTACGGTGTTATTTTCGCCTGTGCGCAGAAGAATGCCGGTCCGGCCGGTGTGACGATGATCATCATTCGTGACGATCTTCTCGAATTTTCCGGCGATGACCTTCCGACCATGTTCAACTACAAAAAGCAGGCCGCCGGTAACTCGATGGTCAATACGCCCCCCTGTTTTGCCATCTATGTGCTTAAGCTTGTGACCGAATGGCTGCTGAATGATATCGGCGGACTCGAAAATATGAAAAAGCTCAACAAAGAGAAAGCCGCGATCCTCTATCAGGTGATCGACAATTCCGGTGGTTTCTACAAAGGTCATGCGACCAAGGAATACCGTTCGATGATGAACGTTCCATTCCGTCTCCCCTCTGAAGAGCTCGACAACAAGTTCAAGGCCGAAGCTCAAGAAGTTGGCCTCTCAACCCTCGGCGGCCACCGAAGCGTCGGCGGGCTCCGCGCCTCGATCTACAACGCCATGCCGAAAGCCGGCGTTGAGAAACTTGCTGCCTTCATGGAAGACTTCCGGAAGAAGAACGCCTGACCCCGCTTTTCTCCGCCGAGAACAGATAAGAACCCGTCCGAGTCTTACCGGTCGGTTGATTGCCCCTGAAAGCCACGTCGCAGTTGGCCACAGGCCGCATTGATATCATCCCCCTTACGGAATCGTACTTTGACCTGGACTCCGGCTTCGGTCAGGGTCTTTACAAATGATTCGACGGCGTGTGGCGAAGGCGCCCTCCATTTCAGGCCCGGAACAGGATTGTAGGGAATGATGTTGACGATCGCTGTTTTATGGTTGAGCAAATCGACCAGGTGCCGCGCGTCTTCCGTCGAGTCGTTCACCCCGGCAATCAGAATGTATTCGAACGTCACACGTCGGCCTGTTTGCTTGAAATAACGGTCCGACTCCTCCAGGAGTGCTTTGATACCAAGGAAACGATTCTGCGGGACAATCTTGGTGCGTGTTTGGTCATCGGCCGCATGGAGTGAGATGGCCAATTTGTAGGGGAGATCCGCCGCTGTCATTTTGTCGATCCCGCCGGGAGTGCCGACGGTCGAGATGGTGACCCGCCGATTCCCGATATCAAGTCCATCGGCGGAGGTTGCCTCGACCAAGGCCGAAAGGAGCGCATCCAGATTCAGGGTCGGTTCACCGATCCCCATAATCACCAGGTGTGTGAGGCGTTCCGGTTCGGGCAGAATCATGTTGAGCCGGAGGATTTGCTCGAGAATTTCTCCCCGTGTAAGATTGCGCACGAAACCATCAAGTCCGCTGGCGCAGAACCTACATCCCATCGCACAACCGACCTGTGTGCTGATGCAGCCTGTACGATGATTTCGCTCATCACGCAGAAGGACCGCTTCGACCCGATGTCTGTCGGGCCACTCAATGAGAATCTTCCTTGTTCCATCGCCTGATTTTGACTCTGCCAACAACCGCCCGGAAAAAACCGAGTTTCCGAAAAGAGATTTCAATTTGCTCCGATCAGCTTTCGAAATATCGGTCATCGCGTCGAAACAGTCGGTCTTTCTCGAAAAAAGCCAGCGACGAATTTGACTCACGCGGAAGCGGGGAAATCCCTCTTGTTCCAAAATTTCCCTGATTTCGCTTATCGAAAGGTCTAAAAAGCGGTAAGGTGCACCGGACATTGGAATGGAAACCGGACTCTACTTTTTGGGGTAAAACGGGGTTTATCGCCGAAGTGATGTGCCGAGTATACACAAAAACGGCGGTTGGATAAACCGCGATCTTCTTATATTTTATGTGTATATCTCAAAACGATTCTCAGCAAAGCGGTAAAACGGCTTCTCTTGTGTGGGTTTGGGGTTTCCGGAGGATCGGCGGCGTCCATCTGTTACCCGAAGGAGGTTGTCAGTACGAAGGTCTCCCCGTGGTGAGACGATAAATCGGATGTGCTCTCTACTTTCGTGACGCAAAAAGGATTGTCTTTGCGTGTGATGGTCGGAAGACAATGACGTCGGACTTCGCTTCCCGATATTCCGTTATACATCTGTTCCGGGTTTTAGTGAAGGGAGAGTCCCATCCCATCTTTTCTCGCCGATCTCCGGCAAATTTTCCGATGGTATTGCGGTTAGGAACGTTTGTCGACGTTTTGATTTCGAGGAAGTTCGAATGGACACCGGAATCCGATATTTTGTGCCCGGTTTTTCGGACTCATTGGTTCTTTTGGTGTTCTTTACCATTTTTTTTGTGGTGAATTTTTTTTCTTTTTATCCCCCCTTGACTTAAATTTCTCTTGGGTTAGACTTTTTGTATCGTTTCCTTCATTTGGGTTGCGATAAGCACATTGACAATCGGGTAAGAGTGAATTATACGGTGTGAGAACCGTGCTAGCGGCTTTTTTAGCCGTTTAGCCTTTTGAGAGCCAATTGGTTATGATTATGAGGTACCTATTTGACCGTAGGTATCACCAGTATTAAACTATTGATCCGTGTTTTGCGGATTGACTTCGATTCAAATATTTTGAAGGGTTTGATCCTGGCTCAGAATGAACGTTGGCGGCGTGGATTAGGCATGCAAGTCGAACGGTAAGGTTACTTAGCTTGCTTTGTGACCC
>JBMNOP010000021.1:0-40524 GCA_050943135.1 Thermoguttaceae bacterium
TTCTTCCGGAGCAGGAGCGACTTCATCGGCCGGCAGGGCCCCTTCGGAAGCGGGAGTGGCAGCGTCGTCCGATTGAGATTTTTCCGGAGCAGGAGCGACTTCATCGGTCGGCAGGGCCTCTTCGGAAACGGGAGTGGCTTCGTCGTCCGATTGAGATTTTTCCGGAGCAGGAGCGACTTCATCGGTCGGCAGGGCCTCTTCGGAAGCAGGGGCGGCAGCGTCGTCCGACTGGGTTACATCAGATGCAGGAGCAGCTTCATCGTTCGGCAGAGCTTCTTCGGAAGCGGGAGTGGTCTCGTCGGCCTGAGTCTGAATCGCTTCGACCGCGGGAATGTCGCTTGTCGCGGAGGGTTGAGTATCGTCTTGGGTAAAAGCGGAAGGAACTGCAAGGAAAATCGCGAGAAGAGCCGTCATGGCAATCCCGCAAAAACGCTTGGGGAATACGTTTCTCATAATAGAGGACTTTTCAATGGACAAATCATGTAGGTGAACGGTATTCGGTTACCGGAAACTTATTTCTTCTCGGTCGCGGCCTGTCCTTCCTCGGATTTCTCCGGGAAAATGTAGTAGATGGACTGGATCGAAAAACGGATCTTGGTGTTGTTGGACTCATCGACTTTTAGGACGACTTCGCCGCGTTCTCTGTCTACCGAATGAACCATGGCGATAATCCCACTGGATGTCATCACTTTGTCGTTCTTTTTCAGGGAGTCGTACAGCCGCTTCATCTGTTTTTCTTGCTTGCGCTTCGGCAGAATAAAGAGAAGCCAGAATGCAACCAAAAGCAGAAAAACCATGAAGGTCATGCTGAGGATCGTCTCTGACATACTTGGCTGCGGCCGGGCGGCTGCGGCGGTATCTTGGGCAAAGAGAGATAGCCGTGCGAGGGATTGGAATACCATCGTTAAACCTCCGAAATCTGAGAATATACCAAACAACGCTCCAATTCTACAACGAGATCTCTTTTCCAACAAGGCCAGGTTGTATGAGTCGCCTTATCTTCTGCTGGTTCCGAATCGTTTGACGGATGTAGAAAGAGTGGGAAACCGGATCGATCCAGATCTTTCCCCTCTCTTTCGAATCGGGTTTCCAAGTTTCGGGCGCAACTTTTTCCCGAATTCGGTCGGCCAGGGCCAAAGCTTCGTCCAGCGAGACCTCTTCGTTGGGTGCGGCATAGAAATGGATTTCCGCGTCGACCTTTTCCCCTTGATCTCGAGAGGTTACCGCAATCAGATCTTCGGTAAGAATGACATAGTCGAGATTGAGCGGATCAAGGAGTGCGGTCAGGATCTGATCGATTGGCTTTTCGGAGGCGATCAGACTGACCGGTGTTTCCAGATCGGCTCCCAGGCCGGGAAGCGCGGCATAGTCGATGTAAAACCGGAGTTGATATTCTTTTCCCAGGAGAAGGAGTATCTCCGAAAGGGGAAGTGGACGAAGTAAACAGAGCGAGGCCGGGACTCCGAGTTTATTTTCCCAACAGAGGGTTTCGGGAATAAGGACTTCGGCCGCCGTAATTCTCTTTTGCGGAAGAAACCGAAGAGCACGGAGACAGTCGAGAAAAATTGCGGCGTTTTCAAGTGTCCGAGGATCTGCGGTGAGGCGCAATGTCGTTCCCTCGACTTTGAGTTCCGGTGTAGGGGATTCTTCCTCGTCCCGGAACGCTACGTCCAAAACCAGGTCATGCAGAGCCGATTCGAGCAGGGGGAGTGTCAGAACTTCCGGAAAAACCGACTCGGGGATTTCTCCCGACTCGGCAGGCGCTTCTGCGGCCTCCGGTGGGGGAGTGAGGAGATCGGAACAATCGAAAGAGACCTCTTCCGTCTCATCGGTAAATGACGAGGGGAGCGAAAGACATACGCGGTCGTCGAGCCGTTCGACTTCCAGAGCAAAAGAGGTCGAAAACTCATTGAGGAATTCCCGCGCCGTCACGTCGTTTCCCTCATAGTTGGTACGTTTCTCCCAAAAGAAAACCGGGGTCGGAAACGCCGTCCAATTCAACTGAACCGGGATACCGGTAAGCTGGTAGAAAACACGAATAAAGTCGGAAAGCCCCGCCTCGGACAACCTGATCTTGCGGAACGTCAAATCAAGGCGTTTTGAAAGGTCGATCGACTCGGGAATGATCTCGGAAATCCGGGCAAATGTCGCGGTAATATCACGGTCGGAGTAGGTATCGACGTCAAACGCCTCTGATTCTCCCTCGCTGTTTTCTTCATTCGGTTCAGGTTGCGATTCAGCGGTTTGCGATTTTGTGGTTTGTGGTTCGGAGGATTCCGTCAGACTCGGCTGCTCGTCGGAATGCTCGTCGGCCTCGGCGGGTTCCTCGGGCGAACTCCCTTCGTCGGGGGAGAGATCCTCTCGGGAAAGACCGACAGATTCGTCAGGGAACTGAAAGTCGGGAAAGTAGTTGTCGGAGAGACTCTCTTGCTCTGGGGCATCGGTTTCGGGGTAGACGTCTTCTTCGGGAAACCCGTCGGCCGAGGAAGGTTCCAATTCTTCGGCGGTTTCGTCGGGGAGGATCGGAGTCTGGGGTGGCTCAACCGATTCTTCGATGCGGGTGGGTTTGTCTCCGGCCTCGGGAAGATTGGCTCGGTTCGATTGGATCAGGTAAAAGATGATCGCCACCAACAGGAGGATGATCGTGCTGAGGAGTGTTATCAAAAGGGGGGTGGGAAGTCCGAATATCATTTCGGCGGCATCGGCGATTTGCTGATCGTCGGACCCGTCGTCTCCGGTCACCTCTTCCCCCGGATCTTCCGTGACGTTCTCTTTGTCGAAAGAAGACGGCGAAGAATCCTCGGTCGGTTCCGTGGAAGGTTCTTCCTGTTTGGGCTGCAAATCGTCGCCGTCAAATTCGATCGCAAAAGCCGCTCCGCACCGCGGACAGGCGATATTTGCCGTCGACCGCCCGATGTTTTCGATCGAAAGAATGACGCCGCACTCGGGACAGATAACTTCCAAAGAGTGATTTTCCACGCGATATGTCCTCGTCTTCCCGACGGGAGACTTCCCTTAAGCCGATTTTAAGGTAACATAAACCACGGCGTCATTCTATCAAACAGGTCCCGATAAGGCAATTGGATTCTCCCTTTTTCTTGAAGATTTGTGCTATGGCAGGAACACTAAACATCCTCTGGGTCGACGGTCATCACGAAGACATTCCGGAAAAAATTGCCCTGCTACGAAAAAAGCTCAGCCCGCAAGGGGATATCGTCAGTCCCAAAGGACGACAAAAAACGATCGAAACGTTTGGCGAGGCACTCACGCCTCAGGAAGTCGTTAAACGGATCTGCCGAGATATCGCCACCAAAGGAATCGACGCTCTTCTCGATTATAACCGAAGGATCGACGGCGTCGACCTGGCGCGCGAGACGATTCGCGTCCCGGAATCGGAAATCGAGACGGCCCATCAACACGCCGATCCCGAATACCTGAAGGCGATCCGCCGAATCCGCAAAAACATCGTCGCTTTTCAAGAAGCGATCCTTCATCAAGATGTCCGCATCGAGCGGCCCGGCGGGTGGCTCGCCGAAAGATATCTTCCCCTCAACCGAGTCGGAATCTGCGTGCCCGGCGGTGAGGCGGCGTACCCCTCGACCGTCCTGATGACAGCGATTCCCGCGCAGGTTGCCGGCGTCAAAGAGATTGCCGTGATGGCACCCCCCACCCCCTATGGTTCTTACAATGCCGACCTTCTGGCCGCGCTGCGTGAAATCGGGATTACCGAAGTCTACCGCATGGGGGGTGCGCAGGGGGTCGCCGCGTTTGCCTACGGTGTCGAGGGAATTCCGGCCGTCGATAAAATCGTCGGCCCGGGGAACCTGTTTGTCGCACTGGCCAAGAAGACCGTTTACGGCAGCGTCGACATCGATTCGATTGCCGGACCGAGCGAAGTGGTTGTTATCGTCGATGATTCAACCCGTGCCGACTTTACCGCTTACGATCTGTTGGCGCAGTCGGAACACGCACCCGGTTCAAGCATTCTGATCGGTTGGAACGAGGCCAAACTACGAGAAGTCGTTGCCGAGCTCGAAAAGCGGATCGACAAGATCGAGCGTGGGGAAGCCGCCCGTTTCGCGCTTGAAGAATTCGGCGCGGTCATTCTGACCAAAGGAGAGGACGAGGCCTGCCAAATCACCGATCTCATCGCCCCGGAACACCTGCATATTGCCACGAGGAATGCCGAGGCCCTGGCCGAAAAGATCTCGCATGCCGGGGCGATTTTTCTGGGGAACTATACACCGGTCGCCGTGGGAGACTACGCGGCAGGCCCTTCGCACGTCCTGCCGACCGGCGGGACGGCTCGGTTTGCCAGCGGCCTGACCTGTAATGATTTCCTCCGTTCGAACAGTCTGATCTTTTTCAGTCATGAGGGGTTGATAGAGATGGCCGACGATATTCACCGGATCGCAACCGTGGAAGGGTTGACGGCACACCGGGAAAGTGTTGATATTAGAAGGTAAAAAATCAGTCGCCCATCAGGCCGCGTAGCGTCCGCAGGTTGACGACGTCCCATTCCACCGTTTCCCCATCGACTTCGACGGTCCCCTTGGGGGTTTCGAGTACCATCGGTAGCTCGACAAAGCGGCGATCGTTGACAATGAACCGAAACGCGTCCAAACCGATCATGCCGCGGCCAATTGCGGCGTGTCTGTCGACACGGCTCGCACGCTCTTTCACCGAATCGTTGAGGTGAAGCGCCTTCAGGCGATTGAGTCCGATGATGCGATCGAACTCCGCCATCATCTTTTCATATTTTTCCCGCGTGTCGAATTCATACCCCGCGGCGAACACGTGGCAGGTATCGAAACAGACGGCGAGTCGGTCCGGAAAGTTACAAAGCCCGATAATCTCGGCCAGGTGCTCGAACCGGCTTCCCAAAGAGGTCCCCTGCCCCGCTGTCGTTTCCAGAAAGATTTGCGCCGAAGGAGCGGCTTCTTGAAATGCAAGATCGAGTGACTCGGCGACGAGACGAAGCCCCGATGCCTCGGTTCCGGTGGTAAAGGCTCCCGGATGCATCACCACACCCCTCACCCCCAAAACATCGGCACGGTTGAGTTCATCGATGATCGCCTTGACCGATTTTGCCCGAAGTTCTTCGTTGGGAGAAGCCGCGTTGATTAAATAGGAAACATGGATGATCGGACTGTGGCACCCGGTCTCATGCAGAGCGACACGGAAGTTCTTCGCCGCTTCGGACGTGATCGGTTTGGCCGTCCACCGGTTGCTGTTCTTTGAGAAGATCTGAAGTGTATCGAAACCGTTCCTTTTGACCTTCCGGACGGCTTGGTCGAAACCTTCGGCAATCGATTCGTGAACTCCGAAAAGCGGCATTCTTCCTTCTCCCTTTTTGGCAGGCGTTTTTTGGCGGGTTCCGTTAAAGGTACGACCGCCGCTTGAGCTATCATACCCTATTTTTTTCGCCAGAAAAGAGGATCGCCGATCCCTTCCGCTTGCCGAATCGGATCGATCTCGTCGCGAAACCGTTTCGCATCGACCGGATAGCCCGCGGTCGGCTTCAAGCCGGAAAGACGCTTACACCAATAGCGGTTGAACGCCTTCATCGACACCTCTCGCTGGTACTTACTCAGTATCGATGCCAGCGCCGAGGGGATATTCGATTCTCCCTTCGCCTGGAAGATCACGGTGAACTGACCTCGAGAAAGAGGGAAACGGTAGCGGCTCACCTCACGGGTTTCCACTTCGATCTGAAAGATTGCATCAGGGAAAAATTCGGTCAGCAGGTCACCATAGTGGTTTCTTCCCCCCAACTTATCACAGCAGAGGATGATCTCCTTTTCCTCACAAGACGATTCCTCAAGGAGCGGCATGATCAGGGATTGGGCGGTTTGCAGGGTAACCGCGGCAAGCAATTCACTTTTGAGCCCCAGCCGATCGACAAGGAGATTAAACTCATGCGGCTGAACACGGCGGCTTCGTATTCCGAAAAGGGAAATTCCTTCTTGTTCGAGCCGTGCGTTCGTTTTCTCCCGATCGATGGCAAACGATTCGAGCCATCCGTCTTCGGTCGTCAGTGGCAGAGAAAAAACCGACTCCTGCTCCCAAGGAGGGATAAATTTTCTTTCCGACTCCGGAGAAGCCGAAAAGGATCGAAATATGTCGAGCCAGGGAGAGGAAATGACCGGCTCGTGTTTAAGGGATTCACGGAAAAGGGGAAGCTCGTCGGAGCGACTTGCCACGGTTTCGTAAGCATAAAAGAAAGAACGTTCCAGAGGTGCCAGTCGACCGGAATGATAAAGTTTTTTTGAATCGCAGATCCGGAAGCCTTTTTTATCTTCAAAGCAGCTTCCGGCCCTTTTGTTCAATAGCGAAAGGGGGTCTTCGGAACGGGGAAGCTCGGCGCTCCATAAAGAGGCTGAAACCGACAACGGTCCCAGGTTCGGGCCGTAACCGGCTTCATCGGTTCCGCAAAAGAAGTACTTCATCTCGGTTGCTCGGGGCTAAAAGATTTCGGCTACCGGCGAGGAAGAAGGTGGGGGTGAAAGGATGTCTGCGAATCCGCAAAGCGGTTTGCAACGGACCGGGACCTGTAACTTGCGGACGGCTTTTGCCTCGATTTGTCGCACACGTTCCCGAGTCACTTCAAAAATTTTCCCGACTTCTTCCAATGTGTAATTGTACCCGTCGACAAATCCGTAGCGGAGGCGGATGATATCACGCTCACGTTCCGTAAGGGCCGATAAGATCTCTTCGAGCATTCGACGGAGTTCCGCACGACCGATTTCAACCATCGGATCAACCTGACGATGGTCTACGAGAAGATCCCGATAAACACTTTCGTTCTCGTCCCCGATCGGAGTGTCGAGTGAAAGGGGCTGACGACTGAAACGAAGGGCTTTGGCAAGATCCGCCGGCTTCACCCCGGAAGAATGAGAAATTTCGGCCAGGGACTTCCGCGGTTCACCGGAAGCGGAAATCTCCTTCGAGGTGGCACGAACCGCGTTGACCGACTCGATCAAATGCGCCGGGATGCGAATATTTTTCCCCTGTTCGGAAAGAGCCCGCGTGATCGCTTGATGGATCCACCAGGTCGCGTAGGTCGAGAATTTACACCCACGCTTATACTCGAACTTCTCGACGGCACGCATCAAACCGGTGTTTCCCTCCTGAATCAGGTCGAGAAAACCGAGGCCGCGATTTTTATATTTCTTCGCGATACTGACAACCAAGCGAAGGTTTCCTGCCGAGAAATCTCGTTTTGCTTCGCCATATTTTTCGGCCGCTGCGTCCAGACGCGGGAGTTTTTGCCGCAGGCTCGCGGTCGTTTCACCGGTAATACGCATGAGACGCGAGAGACGTTTGCGCAACAGGCGTAATTTTGCTTCAACTTCGGGGGTTCTATTCCGTTGCGGATTCCTGCTCTTGATTTTCCGAATCAACTCGTGTGTCTGAACCATCCGAGACTCCATCTTGCGAAGTTCTTCGAGATAAGGTTCGAGAATCGCGTGACGAATTCTCAGTTCGCTCAGAAGCCGATAGGCTTTTTGGCGACGTAACGAAAGACGGTGCAGGGAGAGACTCCGTTGTTCCGGGGAAAATCGAGGACTGCGGGCGCGCACGACGTCTCTGCGATTTTCCTCGATAATCTTATGGAGTGTATTCAGGTGCGGGTCCAAAAGACCATTCAGATGCTTTTTACGCACGGCATCGGTAACCGAAACGTCAACGGTACGGTCAAGACGTAATTTCCCGTTTTTAACCTTTTGAAGAAGGAGAACGGCTGCACGAATGATATAGTCAAGACGGAAAAGATGTTTGCGAAAGACCGCTCGGGTTTCTTCGATTCGAAGGGCGGCTCGTTTCTCTTCGGCCGGGGTCATGATCGGAGTTTCTCCCATTTGAATCAGATAGAGTCGTACCGGATCGTCTAACAATGTATCGGAATTGACTCCCTTCTTAGGGGCGGGCCGGGTGACCTCATCGACTGAATCGTCTTGGTCATCGAGATCGTCGGACCAAAGGTCATCATTCGTAAGATCGCCGTAATCATCCGAGATGTCGCCTTTGTCCAGATCATTTCCTACCATTCTCGTTCTCCGTTGTTGGCTTCCTTGGTTAAAAAACCTTACCAGGTCATTATATCTTATCTAAATTACTTTCCATTGCTATTTTGACTGTTTGGCAAAATTTCTCGAATGTCGCCCCGTCACTTTCGTTAAAAAAGTAAAATCCCGCAAATTCTGTTGTCGAGAGGGCAGAAAACGGGGTACACTTACCATTCGTTTAAGGTTAGAATGGCAAGCCGAGATGCTGGAAGTATAGGTTATAAAATATATTGTAGAAAAACAGCGAGTCCGTTATTGTCTCATAAAACCAATCATTTCGTTGTTACGATTGATGGTCCTGCCGGTGGCGGAAAGAGCACCGCCGCGAAAAACCTCGCGGCCGAACTCGAGTTTGACTATCTTGACACAGGGGCCATGTACCGTTGCGCGGCCCTGGCCGCGCAGCGGGAAAACGCTTCCTGGGACGCTCCGGAACGAGTTGCCGAAATTCTTTCTCGCCATACGATACAGAACAGGCGTGGTCGGACGTACTTAGACGGCGTCGATGTCTCGGATGAAATCAGAACACCCGAAATCACCGAACTGACCCGATACACGGCCGATAACCCGCTGGTCCGCCGACAGATGACCCTCCTTCAGCGGCGGGCCGCCGCCGGACGCCGTATCGTGACCGAGGGGCGCGATCAGGGAACCGAGGTCTTTCCGGACGCTCCCTGTAAGTTTTATCTCACGGCTTCGCCCGAGGTTCGTGCCAAACGCCGAATGAAGGAGTTTCGGGCACGGGGAGAGGTATGTTCGTTCGATGCCATTCTTGCTTCCATCATCGCGCGCGACGAAAGAGACTCCCACCGAGAAATCGGGCCTCTGCGTAAACCCGACGATGCGATCGAAATTGATTCCGATCATATGACCTCCAAAGAAGTAGTTGCCAGAATGGCACAAATCATACGAAAAATCCTCAAAAACAACCCATCTTGAGAATTTTAACGGAATCATCTATGATTACCGGCGCTTTCTGCCGGGAACCTCCGTTTGATTTTCCGACCTCTCCGTCAAAATGCCCCTGGGGAGCGGATACCCCCCACGGACCACAAAGAGATCAACAAATACGATGAAAAGTAAAGTTTGTTTTTTCGGGATCGGTCTTCTTGTTGCCGGTTTGCTGTTGTTTGGTGTCGAGACGGTGAAAGCACAGCGCCCGGGCAGTCAGCGTCGACAGGTCGGTCTCCCCCTCCCGGGCCGTGGGGGAAATCCGGTACCGACACCCACGCCCCTTCCCTCGCAACAGCTCGCTTCCCAAGCCAGACCGACGACGGGAAAGCAACGCGAATCGTGTATGATCCGTTCCTCACGCAAGATCGGAACCACCGACATGATCGAAATCGGACTCGAGGGAAACGGTACCGTCATCCAAACCCTTCTCGGGGACGAAAAGGTCTCTCCCTCGGAAAAGATGGAGTTGGTGGCCGGATTCTGTTATGAAGAAAGAATCCTCGAATGGTCTCCCACGGCGAACCCGCCCCATCTCAGGTCGGTACGCCAGTATGCTCAAGCCGGGATGAAAAGAAATTTTCAGGGAACAATCACCCGTCCCCTCCTCGATATTTCCCGTAAGAATATCATCGCCGATTTCGACGGAAAGGGAGTTACCCTCTTTTCTCCCGCGGGTCCGTTTAAGAACGATCAATACCTGTTGATTTCCGAAATTCCGTTAAACTCGATCCTCCTCGACTATTTCCTTCCGAACAAAGAGGTCAAACTCGGCGAAGAATGGACTGTTCCGAGCGAAGTTCTGAAGGCGGTTCTCGGCTTGGAATCGATCGAAGCGAATACGGTCCGTCTCATACTCACCGCCATTGTCGATGATATGGCCGAAGTGGAACTCTACCTTGGCGGAAATCAAAAAGATGCCGACGGGAATCCTCTTCCGAGTACTATTCAAGGGGCATCCCTCGGCGCAAGCGTGACCATGGATATCCAGGGAAAATATCAGTTCGATCTGAACTCAAACCGAATGACCTGGTTTGGGATGACCATTTCCGAAAAGACCAGCGAGAGTTTGGTGGAACCCGGGCTTGATTGGAAAGGAACCATCCGGATTCGGGTTGCCCCGATGCAAGAGCCGGAAGACCTGACCGATGAAAGAATTGGTCTCCTCGACGTTCCTCCGACCCCCGAAACGCTCAGTCTGGTCTACAACGGGCAGAAAGGTCCCTGGCGATTCCGCCACAGCCGCGACTGGCGGATGATCGAAGACGGCAAGAATGCCGCAGCACTCACGCTGATCGATAAAGGCGAAGGGGTCGCCCAATGTAACCTGCTTTCGAACGGAAAGATCGATCCCGATTCGATGCCTACCATCGAGGGTTACAAAAACGAGTTGCAAAAGGGACTTGGCGAACAGTTTGGCCAGTTCGTCGATATTTCGGAATACGATGACGACCAGGGACGTCACATCATGTCGGTGACCATTGACGGAAAGTTCGACGAAATTCCATTCCGGCGGATCTACTATCTGCTCACCGATAGGTCGGGCTATCAAGTAACCGTCATGTACGATATCGCCGCCGACAAACTCGAGCGCTTCGGTGATTCGGGTCGCGAGATCATCGAGTCGCTCAATATTATCCCGCCGCCGGAAACCACACCCGTCGAAGATAAAACTGCCACGGAAAAACCGGAGGTAAAACCCGAAAAAGGGTGAAAAAAGCGGGCCACTCCGGCAGCGGAAACTTCCGAAAAAAGAGAGAGCGGACCCCCACCAACGGAACCGCAGATCGCCTCTCCGACAGACGAATGAATGGAAGAACAACCGTTTTGTGGAATCGACCCCGATGACCTGACGCGGTACCCGACGTCGCAGACGAGGATTGCCGCAACGGGCACGACTCGGAAAAGAACAAGACCAAACAAATGCCACGACACGACGAGGAGAAAGGATACCGGATCCCGGACTTGAACCGGGACGCCCTTGCGGGCAATGGATTTTGAATCCATCGCGTCTGCCAATTCCGCCAATCCGGCCGATGAACCCCCACGCCTACTCATTCTAAAACAAACCACGGATTTTGGAAGGGGGATTCGTTCGGAAAAGTTCTCTTGCCCCATCGAGAAATAAAAGTTAAACTCGTGCTGGTTTTTGTAGATTGCATCCCCGTGCAAAGGAGATCCGTTGTTTCCAAACGATGACCGCGAGCCAATACCCATGAAGACAAATTCGAAACGGTGGCTTTTATTTTTCGTCTGCGGACTCTGTGCCTTCGTCGCGACGCTTTCGGCTCAGAACGCCACGGAGAGTAAAGGATTCCTCTCCTTTGCCGTAAAGGTTGCCGAAGAAAACGCTTCTCTCTTTTCCTCCCCGGGCGAAGAAAGCGCCTATACCACGGGGCGCCTAAAAGCGGGCGATATCCTGGAAGCCTGCTTTCGAACCGAAAACGGTTGGTGCGCGGTTCGTCCTCCCGAAGGAAGTTTTTCCTGGATCAATGCCGATTATGTCCTACGCAACGACTCGGACACCGGAACGATCATCTGCCCCGACCCCTCGAAAGAGGTCCCGGTACGCGTCGGTGCCGACTCGATCCTAAAAAGTTCCGATGTCCAAGTCGGGCTTGAAAATGGTCGCCGCGTACGTATTCTCGGCGGACAAACACTGACCGGCAACAAGACCTGGCTGAAAATCGCTCCCCCTCGCGGAGAATTCCGATGGATTCATCAAAGCGCCCTTGAGCAAGACGAATTCTTTTCGCAGATCCCCGGCAGGTTGACCCGTTACGAAGAGATGCTCGCCCTGGCCGATCCCCAAGCCTACACACCTGATGCTGCCGACCTTACCCCCCCTGTGCTCAGTCGACTTGACGAGGAGAAAATAGATCCGGAAACCGCCCCGACGGCGATACCCTCCGACCCGATTCAAAATGTTTCCTTCAACAACAACTTCAACAAGGAACTCACCCGGCTTTACCGCGATCTTTTCACCGCAATCAACGGATCCGAGTCCGATGAAGTCTACGACCGGCTCTCGAAACGAGCCTTGGCGCTCGAACCCCTGGCCTGCGACGAAACAGAGCGTGCCGAGGCGCGAGCGGTTTACGAACAAATCCAAAATCGACGGTATTCCCCGCACACCTCGCCTTATGGTGCCCGAATCACTCCCGATTCCCGCTTGGTCGACGCGCGACCGATCTATCAATCCCCTGCCGTCCCCCAAAACTCGGATTCCGAGCAGGTACTCTTCTCAATACCGCAGAAACCGGCTGCCGTACCGTCGACCGTACGCACCGAACCGCAGGCAACGGCGAATAAACCCACAAATAAAATTCGATTCGCCTTTGCCCCCCGCGACGAGAAAGCGGCAGAGAACGGCACTTCGACAAAACGAGGATTCTTTACAACAAAGCCGTCGACAATCGTTCCTCCGGCCAACTATACCTATCCCGCACCGACTCAGCTGAAAGTTTCTCCGCAGACCGAAACCGACTCCCCCCCCGCAACGAAAACCGATCAGGCCATCGATCCAAAGGTCTTTCTGGCCGAGAACGAACCTGCCGAAGAAATTCGTCAGGTTTCGGCTCTCTTTGTGAAGCCGAATATTGAGTCGGAAACCTCTGCCCCGACTTCGCCCGCGCAGACCGAAACCGAGTCCACGACGAGTCACCTTTTCGCATTTGCCCCCACGCCGGCCGGCAGCGCCGAACTCGATGTTACCGGTATTTTGGGATACCTTCCGAACAGCAAAGACGGCGCGCCCTCCTACGCGCTCATTTCGAAAAGCGGAAACCAAAGTACAATCCTCTGTTATGTCGTTCCAAAGCCGGGGAAGAGCCTTGATCCGTATGTCGGAAAAAAAATCGCAGTGGGCGGTCCCCGCGGGTGGTTTAAAAAGGGAACGGAAAACCGTAAAATGATTGTGGCGGAATCGATTCGTATCTATTGATCTTTCGTTTCCGTCCACTCGCAGCACGCCCTTTTGCCGATCTTCCGGGAAATTGTCTGATGATGATTGGCGTTCTCGAAGCGGAAGAAAGCCGATCGTTCGAGACGAAACCTGGCAAGCGGAAACGATCCATAATGAATCAGGCTTTCAAATCACCGACGGTTCTTTTCGCTCTCCTCTCGGCCGCGCTTCTCTTTTTGTCGATTCCTCTGCCCCTTTTAAGTTCCGAAGAGGAGGTCTTTCGCCGCGGTATCCTCTTTCTTCTGCCGCTGGTTGACCCTCAGCTTTATTTTTCTCAGATCGGCGGTAGATCCCTTTCTCTTGCCGATCCTGATCGAATAAAGGTTATCGGAGTCGGTCTTTGCGAACTTGCGATGGTTTTGGGGTCAGGACGTGCCCTTCTCTTCCTTTTGGCCCGTTGCCCGAGACGAAACCGCCGCTTGAGCCCGATTTCATCGAGCGAGCGGCTCTTTTTTTCCTTTTTGTTGGGAACCGCTGCGATTTCTTTCTATCTGTTCTGGGCCGGATTTTTCGGCATCATTAACCGATCGCTGCTCATTCCGCTCGTTTTCGCGGCGCTTGGCGAGATGATTCTTTCAACATGGGCTTTCATAAAGCAAATTCACATCTTGCGGAGCCGGATTCCTCGTTTCAAAAAGATATCCATTTCCCCCTCGCCCATTCTGGGCCTCTTCATTTTCCTTTTGGTCGTGCTCTACCTTCTGGCGGGAACGATTCCCCCCTACGAGTATGACATGCTCGAATACCACGCCCAGGGGGCCCGGGAGATCTTTGAAACGGGAAGAATCTCCTTTTTCGAGCACAACGTCTATCTGAACATGCCGCTCGGCGCCGAGATGTTCTACCTGCTCGGTATTCTGCTCAATCCCTTCCCTGACGACGGAACCGTCGATTCGCTTTGTCTCGGGGTAACCGCCGGAAAGTTTTTCCTGGCCTTTGTCCCCCTCTTCACCGCTTGGGGCGCGGGACTGATCGCCGGGCGCCTTTGCGATCATTCGGAAAACCCGAAGGTTCTTTCCCGCGCGGTCGTTCTCGCAGTATTGGCAATGCCCGGAATTTTTCAGGTCAGTGCCAACGGTCTCATCGACACGCTGCTCGGCTTGTCGATCGTCGGGGCCCTCTATGCCGTCATCGCAGTCTGCCAAGCCGATTTCGACCGGCTCGGTTTGGGGGCGCTTTCTTTTATTGCGGGCGTCTCGGTTGGCTTGGGTGCCGCTTGTAAGTATACGGGGATTCCCTTTGTTGTGCTGCCGACTCTTGCGTTTTTTCTCTATTTGACGCTCAAAAACCCCGGTCGCAGGAACTTCTCGGGGGTATCCCTCTTCGCTTCCGGAGCCATCACGGCCGGAGGCGGGTGGTATTTCAAGAATTTTTATCTGACCGGAAACCCGTTTTATCCGCTGGCATTCTCCCTCTTTGGTGACCGAACCGGAACATGGAACCATATGAAAAACGACCGTTGGAATGCGGTACACTCATCCCACGCGTTTGGGGTTTCTGATTTTTTCTCTGACGTGTGGCGTATCTTCGCGGAAAACTTTGCTTCGATGATCCTTCCCCTCTGGGGCATTTTGCTGACGATCTGTATAGTCGGAGCACTCCGGCACCGTAAAAAGGATCCCGCCATTTTCCTGGCGCTCTATATTCTCTTTTTCTTTTTTCTTTGGTGGTACTCGACTCACCGTCTTTTACGCTTTTTGGTTCCGGTACTTCCCGTCATAGGAACGGTCACGGCAATTTTGTGGTACAGGTTTTACGAGGCTTCCAAGACCAAGCTCTGCCGGACAGTCTATCTCGTACTACTGTCGGCGTGCGGCTTTTATGCAGGAAGCCTGGCCTTGCTCTCGACCCCGGGGCTACTCCTCCCACTGAAAAACCTCATCGACGATCCGGACCGTTACGCAGTGGCAACTCTACCGGAAATTCAGGATCTCCGTTTCGGGGAAACCGGTTCGACCCTGCTACTCATCGGTGACGCCAGAGCTTTCGCCTACCGTCGCGTGCCAATACTCTATAACACCTGTTGGGACAACGCGTGCCTGGCCCGACTTCTGCCGGAAGGAGATTACCGCCAAAATGCGAAAGCGTGGACTGACGAGGAGGTACGCACCATCAAAACCAACTTCCGCGAAAAGGGAATTGGGAAAGTTCTGGTCGATAACAATGAAATCAAGCGCTTCCTTTCGCCAGGGAACTACGGCCTCACCGACGAGGAATATATGACGCCACATCTTATGGAAAGACTCGTAAAAGCCGGTGTTTTAGAGGAAATCCCCCGAATCACCGAAGATGAAAACATCAAACTGTACCGGGTTGGGGATTAACCCCTCTTTCATCGGAAAACAGTGTGCTCCCCCATAAAGAACAGTTCGTTTTCCTGCGAGGGACGCGAAAATCAAGCCTTGAACTTGCCGTTGATCGCCTGGGAGAAGAGCCGTTGGGCATTGGCGCCGAAGATCTTCCCGATCGACGTCGCGTCACCATAGCCGCACTTGTCACATGCCGCAAGAACGCTCCGAATATCTTCGTACATCATCAATGTATAATTCTTCTCAACTTCTTCGGGTTCCCGCTCTTTGTTAAAGAAGAATGGATGGCTCGTTCGGTTGACATATTTCAGGCCGTTGATTTGCCGACGCCCGCGCATATAGAAGATCGGGTTGTCACTGCCGTAGATAAGGCGATCGGGACCGATCCGTTTAAGCGCCGCCGCATGGGCCTCGGGGTTGATCACCGCCGAGGAGTCAAAGTAAAGACCCTCGTCTTCCGCCAGAGGAGTGATCCCTTCGACGGCGTGCTGTTTCGAGTAACAGCGACCAATGTGAGCAATTACCAGAATGATATCGGGATATCGTCGGCGCAATTCTTGAATCTGCCGGATATTGTTCGGGGCGGGTAACCGACCTGCCTTAGGAACATGGAGTGTCACCCACGCTTTTTGCTCGTTGAGCACTTCGAGAAGCGGGTGTGGCATAAAGTCAAAAATGTCGGCTTCGAGATATTTGTCCCGAGACTCAGGGCTCCGACCGATCAGAGCGTAGTAAGGTTTTACTCCGATAATATTCGGTTTAGCCAGTTCCTTCTCGAGCCGCTCGGCTGTCCATTGCGGGATGAGCATGGTCAAGGCCGGCCAATGACGCTTGGCGGCCTGAGCCGAAACATAGTCGTTGCTCCGATCGACATCGAGTTCCAGCGAGGGGAACCCCATGACCAAATGTTTGACGTCCCGTCCGGGATAGACGAGTCGGTCGGCATGGTCGAGCTCATCGGCAGTGAGCGGAGCATTGACTTCGTTTACCCAATATTGGCGGCGCATCGCATCGGTCATCTCTTCATGATGGAACTCGGCACAATCCAGATGAATGTGCGCGTCGACGATCGAGGCCGGAAGACGATCCTCGAAATGCTCGTTCCAAAAATCGCGATCTCGCTTGTTGTATTCCCAAACAAAATGGAGAGGTTCGCCCATCGTCTTAAAATCCCAACTCGCCCATTACGGGAACATCACATAAAAACTAAGAATCACCAGTGCAATGACGATGTACCAGAAACCGGGGCGTGCCAGCCCGCGTACGCGTTGATCCTCGGGGAGTTTCAGGCTCTCTTTGTTCCAAATCAAATAACCGATTTCCGATTCGGGACGCGGCTTGGTCACCAAACTGATGAGAAAACACCCGACCATACAAACCCAGAAAACGATTCCCGTGCGGTTCATGAACGAGAGTTGGGGGAAGTGCCATTCGGGAAGGGCAACCAATTGATCGTACCATCGGAAATGGATAAATGGTATTTCGGGAAATTTGATCGCCACTTTCGGAAGCCACTCCAAGAGAAGCGACAAGGGGATCGTCACGAGGCCCGCAAAGACGGCACCGGCGTAAGTGGTTCGCTTCCAGAAGATTCCCATCAGGAACATCGTGGCAATTCCGGGGGTGAAATAGCCGTAAGCATTCAAAAGATAGAGGAAGATCGGTTTTTCCATGTCTTTGGCCAAGAGTTCGGCCCAGATGATTCCGACGATGATGCAGACGACGCCGAAACAACGGCCGAAACAAATAGCGCGCCGATCCTCGTCGCTGATCTCCCCGGGATGAGAAACTTCTTTTTTGACCGGCGGGGACTCTCTCGACTTGGCGAATTTACGGGCCTTACGCCATTGGACAAACGGAAGATAGAAGTCGATGGTGGCAATTGTCGAACAAGAGTTGAGTGCTCCGGAGACGTGTCCCATGATCGCGGCAACAAGCCCCGCCAGCACCAGTCCGACCAAGCCTTGCGGGAGGAGTTCCTTGACCAGTTGCGGAAATATCTCATCAGGTTTTTCAACCGGGGAGATTGAACCGTTTTTGATCATCACGCCCGCCATGATCCCGGGAACCACGATAACCAGCGGCAGGAGAAACTTCAGGTAACAGGTGAAGACCACCCCCATGCGGGCATGCCATTCGTTTTTGGCCGAGAGGACGCGTTGCACGATAAACTGGTTGGCGGCGAAGTAGAAAATGCTGATACACAGAAGCCCACCCAAATACATCGTCCAGGGGAAGTTGGGATCGCTGGCCGGAAGGATCAGATGCCAATCGCCACGGGTTTCCCAAAAAGCCTCGACTCCTCCGGCTTTGTTGAAGGTGGCCAGCGCCAATGCCCCGGCACCGAGCAGAAGAACCGATAGCTGAAGCATCTCGGTCCAGATTACGGCCCGGAGTCCGCCGGCGATGGTGTACACGGCGGTGGCGACCGCCAGAATGATCACGCACCAGCGAAGCGGGATATCGAAAAGGTTATAGAAAACCAATCCCCCAAGGACGAGAACACCGCTGATTTCCGCAAAGAGGTAGGTCAGAAGGATCAGGAGTCCGAACACCACCCGTGGCCCGGTGCCGAAACGCCGTTGGAGAAATTCCGGCATTGTGTAAAAACCGTTACGCAGATAGAACGGAAGAAAGATCCAAAGGAGAGCCGCCAGGCCTATCAGGACAGCCCCCCACTCGTTACAGACCGTAACAAATCCGAGGGTATAAGCCATTCCGAGGGCGCCGACAATATGGTGACTGGAAATGTTCGAAGCCACAATACTCCCGCCGATCATCCACCAGGGCATCTGGTCGCCGGCAAGAAAATAGTCGCGCTTGCTGGTATTTTTTCTTAGGGAAGCGATCAGGCCCAAGATGATGACAGCGACAACATAAATAGCGAAAACAACAAGATCAAGTCTGGTAAGTGATTGCATGATTCTGAATTATTGATCGTAAAATGCGCGTTCGTCCTTATAACGACCGTCACCGATCGAGGCCATCAACGCGGCTCCGACCGCACCGCCGAACTGGCGATGCGGTGTCTCCACGGGGATCTCGATCAGATCGCTCAGGGTGTTGACCCAGGTCGCGTTCTGACTCGGCCCACCTGCCATAAAAATCCGGCCGGCCTTGAAATCCGACCGGTCAAGTTCTCTGATTTTATTCCGAACGTCAACGCTTGTCGAGTAAATAATCGACGCGGCAACAGATTTGGCGTCTTTTCCACGCCAGGCCGCACGACAAGCCTCAACGTTTGTGACCGGCACATACGACATCCTTTCGACATCAATACCGTCGCGGGTCAATTCCGCAAAGCGGTCGAACCGTGCAGGAGACGAGTCGATAAATTCGGTCACGCGCGCATCGATTGTTTCACCGAACTGGGTAAAGGCGAAGATCGCCGCCCAGTTCCCTTCCTCTCTTAAATAGGGATCGACAAGCATTCCGGCTTTGATCGCCGCGTCGCGGTTTTTGGTAACAAAAAGACCGGCCCAACTCGTCCCGCAGGAGAGGAGAAGATTTCCTTCGTCGAGGACACCGAGAGAACGGGCCGTGGCGGGATGATCAAAAGAACCGAGAATCCATTTTGTTCCGGGGGTCAAACCGGTCTTCGCAGCAAATTCGGGCAAAAGCGTGCCAAGCGGCGTTTGCTCTTTCAGAATCGGGGGAAGAAGTTTTTCGTCGATCCCGAACCAGTCGAGGTAGTCGGAAGCGTAGCGGCAAGTCCGTTGATCTTGCAGGTAAAACGTGGTTGCCGCCGAAGGCTCGATCCCCCACTTGCCAGTCGCACAAAATTGGAGGTATTCGGTCGACATCGCGAGACGCCCCAGACGAGCAAAAAGATCGGGACGATCCTTTTTTAACCACGCGATGTGCGTCAGCGGGAAGATTTCCAAGTAAGGCCAGCCGACCTTGTCGTAAACCCCGTCGGTATCGAACCCGTGAAGATATTCTGTGGTTTTTCCCTCGATCCGGCGATCTTCCCAGCTCAGCGCGTTATAAAGCGGTTGGTCATCATTGTCCAAAAAGACGGTGTTGCCGCTGGCGCTTGCCGTGGAAATCGCCTTGATGTCGGAAGAAGGTCCCGGGTAGCCGTTGACCAGCCGCCGAATGAGATCGGTAACACGGTCGACAAAAAGGGTGGCAGAGAATTCACGCTTCGTGCCGTCGCATTCCATCGGCGCTTGCATGGAAACCGACGAGAGCACGTTAATCTTTTCGTCGGTAATGACCCCTTTGAAATTCGACGTTCCCAGATCCAGGCCGAGATAACGGACGGACGAACTCATAGGCTCTCCAATGCCCGACGCATATGGGCCAAAACAACTTTGATGACCACCTCGTTACTGATCAGAGGCAGCTTGGTCAAAACGGCGGGAAGACTTTTCGGTTTGTAACCGTGCGCGCTGGCATCAATCCCGTTGGCATTGAGTTTTTTCGCAAACTCGGTTCCTTGGCCGGGATCTCGGAAATGGATCCCTTCCAAAAGACCGATCCCTTCGATCTTTTCGAGCAGGGTTGGGAAGTCGTCGACGAGCTGGCGCAATCCGGACTGGTAGAGGTCGCCCATCTCCTGAACCATGGCGCCATTCTCTTCAACGAACTTCATCGTGACCAGGTAGGAAAGGGAAGCAAGTTCTTCCTGACCGTTCGTCACAAGCGCACCGAACTGATTGAGGTTGTCCATCGCAGCGGTCGTGATGACCTTTGAAGCGGGATACTCTCCACCGGAGAACCCTTTTCCGATGATGACAAAATCGGGGGTCAAACCGAAAATTCGGAACAGGTAAAGCCCGGGATACCACATACACGACTGGATTTCGTCTGCCATCACCGGGACGTCGCTTTCGTGACAAAGGGCGTAAACCTGTTGAGCATAGTCACGATCCAAAAGAACCCCGCCGTAATTCATCAGGCAGATTTCATGAATAAAACCGGCAACCTTGTATTTGCCGGAATTGTACTGTGCAAGTTTCGACTGAAAGTCGGCCAGGTCGTTGATTTTCACCGGCACGATTTTCATGGAGTCACCGTCATCGAGTTTTGTGCGGAACATCGGCCAGAGTTCGCGCATCGTCTGGATCAAAACGGTGGTGCCGTGATAGTTGGCCACACTCCCGCCAAAGTCGTCGGCCATCACAAAGAAGACCGGAACCTTGTCGCTGTATTTTGGGGCGGGGAAGGTTTCGTCAATCTTGTAAAACCGGGCCAGCATCATTTTGAAACCGGCTTCGACTGCAAGACTTCCCGTCTCTAAATTGATCACTCGATTCAGAACATGCGGTTCGCGGCTGGCAAGAACCCGGTTCAGGGCATCGGAATCGCCGGGCGCGATGCCGTTGGCGGTACGAACCAATTCCATCTCCAGAAAACGGGTGATATAACCGCGCGTGTTGTTGTGGGTGGCATTGACGATCCCGAGTTTATGAGCCAGGTCAATCAACTTGTATCCGGGGAAATTGTGCCCGAGCGGCGTGTGATAGTGTTCGCTTTTGGCGGCAAAGAAAAGTTGGCCGTTTTCGCCGAGACGATAATACCCCTTCCCGCCGACCGGAGAAGCCTGGATGTTCGAGGCGTTACGGAAAGAATCGGTCGGTGCGCCGGGAATCGTTTCGGAAATCGGATCGATCACGTTGTCGCCGATGCGAGGAAGAAGTTCCTCAAGCGATTTTTCGAATTCAGCCGGGAAAAACTCGATTTCTTGCGATGCAATCGCTTCGGCCTGTGATGGAGAGATTCCGTGAAGGAAACAGGCGGCTTTTTCTACCTGATCGATGTACGCCGCCCCGAGAAGCGAACGCAAGGAATACTTAACCGAAACAAACATCTTACTTAATCTCCAATCCACTTTTGTTGATTGACATCAAACACACGCTCTTCTTGATTTCCGGGCACGGAAACCCGGACAAAACGGTACTGGAAACCGAGTCTCCGCGTATCGTTCCCGGGAGGATCCCATCCGTCGACCCTCGCTTCCAACCGAACCGAACCGCCTGCTTGGGGAGGCAGACGGACCGAATAGGTTTTCGCCCCCGGTTCGGTAAACGACGCCACCTTTTCTTCTCCGAGATAGATACCGGCCTTTTCGGGATTTTCGGCCAGGGCCTCTTCGGGGATCGTCACGGCCAGATCGACTTGAACCTCTCGATTTTCGGGAACCGGAAGTTTCAGTGCCGAGTCGGCATGGGACCACCGGAAGGTGTACTCGGGCGTACTCTCGCGTTGATAGATTCCTTCCGTGAAGGTGGTATCGTTCGGCTTTCCGAAGGTGATGCGATAAGATTCCAATGCGTCACCTTTTATCAGTTGGCGTGACTCTTCGTTGGCAAACGCGATCACATCGGTTTGTTCGGTATCGGTCAACCAATTGAACCCGCCGGACGCTTGGTTTCCGGTCAAGATTGTATTTTCCATCTTCTCGCCGATCGAGACGCACATCCCCTCGTCCATAAAGGTATTCGAGGAAAGAATTGCCTTTCCGGCTTCCAAACGAATGGCCGGAGCCCCTCTTTTAGCGTTATCCCAATTGCAGAAATGGCAAGCATTTGCGGTGAACTGTCCCTCGGGTGCATTAAAGCGGATACACGTTTGGATTGGTCCCCAAAACGAGCAGTTGTTCAGGCTGACTTTTCCGATGGCGTTCTCGGTGACTTCGATGCATATGGAGTCTGTGCTTGTCCAGCGGCCGACAAACTCTCCGTTGGTGATCAAAAGTCCGGGCATCTGCGCCGCCTCCACCAGCACAGCGCGACGGCAGGAATCGGCACCCAGACCAAGGAAGTTTCCGTTTGTTCCGCCGTGGCCGTGATCGGAAAACTTGTACCCGACCCCGTAGCCAAAACAGAAAAGATTGATCATATAATGCCAATCGGTGCGCGCCAGTTCAAAGGCCACGCCGTTGACGTTGATCCACTCGCAATAGGGGTCGTTCGGACTGTAGATCAACCCGAAGGGCCAGTAGTGGATATTTTCGATATGACCGATATCGTAGCACTGATCGATGAAAAGACCTCGCCAAATCGGGTAACCGGTTACGTTACGAACCAGGTGACGTGCGGCACGGACAAATCTGATTCCCTCGTAGGGATTGAGGAGGCAACAGTCGATGACAGCCACGTTGTTGGTGTCGTGGGATTCGATACAGGGGGGATACGGAACCGGTGGAACGTCTTCGCGTTTCCACTCGGGGTAGATCACGGCGATTCCCTTGACTACCGCGTTCGAGCCGGCCAGGGAAATAAATGCCGAACCCTCGTTCGAGCCACGTCCGGCATAAGCCAAGAGGATTGTGCCATCGACCTTTTGGTCGACCGACTCGATCGTCAACGCGGAGCGATACGTTCCTTCAAGAGTGACGCCGCGCGGAATCGATAACGTACCGCGGACGACAAAACGCCCGGCCGGCAACGAAACCGTTCCACCGCCGGCCTGGGCCGCGTCGTTCAACGCGTTTTGAATCGCGGAAGTGGAATCGGTCTGGCCATCGGCGACCGCTCCGTATTGAACGGCTTGCCATGCGGTTTGCCCAACAGCCCATCCGCTGCCGAAGATCGGAGCAAGCGCAAAGAACCCGGTGATCAAAAGGGAGACCCGGGCGAAATGGGTTCCGGCAGAAGATCTGTTATTCATCAAAAACCATGCTCCTTGAGGAACTCGAATATCCGCTGCCGGGTCACCTCAAGATCGCCCAGCGAGGAAACCGAGTGGACGCCGTCATTCGCAACGTAGAGCCGGGCTTTCACTCCGGCACGACACAAGGCCTCAAAGAAAAGAGCGCTCTGACTCAACGGAACCACCGAATCGACCGCGCCGTGAAAGATGATCGTCGGGGCATAGTCGGCATCGACGTAATTGACCGTCGAATACCGGTAGGCGGCACGCAGTAGATTTTCCATCTGCCTCGGATACGGTTTTTCCGGATCGTACCCCAAAACCATGTAGGCACAGGGTGGGTTATCGGCACCGAGGTGCTCGAGGTAAGTGGTAAAATCGGTCGGGCCGAAACAATCGACAACCAGATTCACCTGCCCCGATTGATCGAGGTTTTCCCCGACATCAAAGGGAGAAAGTGCATCGGAGATGCCGAGAATCGTCGAAAGATGCCCCCCGGAGGAACACCCCATCGAGGCAAAACGATTGGGGTCAAGTCCGTACTCCGAAGCATGAGCCCGCAAAAAACGAACAGCGGCACGAACATCTTCTACCTGGGCGGGAAAGGCGACTTTTGCCAAACTTCGATGCCCGACACTGACCACGGCGTATCCTTGGGCGGTACAGTTCCAGGAATCGGGCCCCCAGAAGGCGCCGTTTCCGGGACCGTTACTGTACCAGCAACCGCTGTCGAGGAAAATCAGTGTCGGCAGATCCGAGAGTTTCTCTCCGTTTTTTTCGGGAAGGAAAATGTTGAGCTTGACCTGCTCATCGCCGACCGTTTTGTAAACGACGTCGCGGATCTCTTTGGTTTGATACTCGGCAAGGAGCATCCCGGTACAGAACATGGCGGCCAGAAAAAGAACCGCGGTGATCACAAAACTTCTTCGTTCTTTTGTCATCGGAAACCTCTTGCAAACTTCTATCCAGTCTCACTCGATGATCTTGGAAATTTGGTATTCGATAATCCCGGTCGCCCCGGCGGCCTTGAGCGCCGGAATAATCTCACGAACGGCCTTTTCACTGATGATCGTCAAGACATCAACCCAGTCCGGATCGGCAAGAGCTGCGACAGTCGGTTCCTGCAGGGAGGGGAGGATTTTGAGGACTTCCTGGAGTTTTTGTTTCGGAATATTCATCATGAGACCGACCATTCCCTCGGCAGCCAGGGTTGCCGTGAGAACCAGGACGATATCATCGATTTTTTTCTTTTTCCAAGGATCGTTGTAAGCCTCTTTGTTGGCGATAAAACGCGTAGTGCTCAGGAGAATTTCGTCGACAATCCGAAGATTGTTGGCACGGAGGGAACTTCCGGTCTCAGTAACTTCCACGATCGCGTCGGCCAGTTTCGGAGCCTTTACTTCGGTCGCCCCCCAACTGAACTCGACTTCGGCCTTGACATTGTTCCGCTCAAGGTACCGCTTGGTCAGCCCGACGGCTTCAGTCGCGATCCGTTTCCCTTCGAGGTCCTCGACCGTTTTGACCGGAGAATCGTTGGGAACGCAAAGAACCCAGCGAACCGGGCGGCGACTGATTTTCGAAAAACGAAGTTCGGCGACTTCGACCACATCGGCGCCGGTCTCTACGATCCAATCATGACCGGTTAATCCCGCGTCAAGAACCCCCATTTCGACATAGCGAGCCATTTCCTGGGCCCGGAGGAGCATACATTCTATTTCATCGTCGTCAATCTCGGGAAAATAGTTGCGCGGACGGACATTGACACGGTACCCGCTACGGCAAAACAGATCGATGGTGGCATCCTGAAGGCTTCCCGCCGGAATACCCAACTTTAAACTTTGACCGATTTCAGATGACATGATATCCTTTCCCTAACACGATTTTGGTAAATCCGATGTTGCGAACGGAGGTCGAACGGCAACTTTCGGTGAAATACGTTATTTTTTGTAGACTTCCTTGGGGTCAAAAACGCGCTCGGCAATGATTTCAAACCCTTCGGGGGTGACTTCACGAAAAAAGCAACTCTTGTAGCCCTCATGACAGGCGGCACCACCGGTCTGCTCGACTTTGAGCAACAGCGTGTCGCGATCGCAATCGATGAAGATCTTTTTAACCTTTTGGACGTTACCGCTCTCTTCCCCTTTTCTCCAGAGTCTTTGTCGGCTGCGGCTGAAATAGACCGCTTGTCTGCCGGCAAGCGTCTCGTCATAGGCTTCGGCATTCATGTAGGCCATCATTAAGACCTCGCCCGTTTCGTCATCTTGGACAATCACTGGGAGAATTCCACCGCATTTTTCAAAATTCGGGCGGTCCTGTTTGTTTGATTCCATCTGATCCTCGTTCCTCTTTCCAGACCTGGTTCCGACCGGGCTTTCGAAGAAATTGCGGCCTAAACACCCAACACGAAAGCATCTCGCGCGCGGCAAAACGCTTCCACCCCACTATAGTCTCCTTCAGCCGATTTTCCAGGGGGGCTCACCACAGCATATTATACAAAGGCCGATTTCGAAAAACCAGTAGCTTCCCTAATTTTTGAATCGACGATGGTTATTTTCGAAAGAGACGGAGGTCATCTTTCCCGCAAATTTCATACTGGTTCTTCCCCCTAAAACGAGGAAGCTGAGAGCCTGGCTAAAATTTTACGGTTTTTCCTTCAGAAACGAGGGGGGCAGTCCGATAATTATGAGTGAGGAAGTTTTTATTCAAGGAAACGGAATCCGAGAGCACAAGGAAGGCCCGATGAACCGCCTTCTTCCTGTGTTCGGGGGGTTCTCTTTGGTGAGACCGGGCCTTCCGATTGATGCGTCGCACGTCGCAGAGAATCTCCCGGTGATAAATCATTATGGAGGATGATTTTATGGTTCCTGCTCAGACAGTCAAAGAGACAGCAGAAGATTCGATTGACATCGCAAAGACTTGGAAGGAGTTTATCGCCGACCGTTCCAACCAGAACTTACGCAATATTCTCATCGAACACTACATGCCACTCGTCCGTTTTCATGGCGAGAGAGTTCGGTCTCGTCTTCCCGATGAGGTCGAATTGGATGATCTGATCGCTTCCGGCAATTTCGGACTGATGGACGCAATCGACGCCTACGATATTGATCGGGGTGTTAAGTTTGAGACTTACTGTGTTCCCCGGATTCGCGGAGCAATGATCGATGAGCTGAGAAACATGGACTGGGTTCCGCGTCTGGTACGTACCCGGGCACGCAAGCTGGCAGATGCCAACAAAGAACTTTCAGACAAACTCGGGCGTCTTCCCTCTCAGGAAGAACTGGCGGAACATCTCAACATGAGCCAAGCGGAGTTGAAACGCCTTGTTACCGACGCCAAAACGATCAACTTGGTCTCACTCAACAGGAAATGGTTTGAAACCGACGGGTCAAAAGAAATCTGCGAAATTGACTTTATCGAAGACGAGCGCAGCGAAGATCCCGCCTCCGGGATCCAACGTGAAGATATCATGCGGCTCGTCACCAGAGGGCTCAGCCGAAACGAACGACTTATCATTCTCCTCTATTACTATCAAGAAATGACGATGAAAGAAGTCGGTTTGACCCTCGATTTGAGTGAGAGCAGGGTCAGTCAAATGCACAGCAGCATCGTCAACCGTCTTCAGCAGCAACTGAAAAAACGCAGGCCCGACTTTTCCTAGAGTTCGGTATTCGCTCGGGGAATCCTTTTGCCGACGATTCGACTCGAAAATCTCGCGACGGGCGCGTTTTGGAATTGAATCGCGCCTACGCCCGGTTTTTCCGATTTTATCTTTCACCCGTCGTCGGCAATCTTCCCTTTTCAATAAAAAACTCGTATGATGGACGATCAGATAATGTTTGTCATCTGGGAATCAACCTCTCCTAAGGATTTCGATGCCATCACACGACCCACTTCCCAACGAAACACCCGATCTCTTTAACCAAGATACCTCTCGAGACACCGAAGCGGAAATACGCCATTATTCCCCCAATGAGATCATCGAAGAGGTTCATCTGTCTATGGTCGAAGGGGTCGGACCGGCTGTCACGCGCCGCCTCCTCAACTATTTTGGGTCGGTGTCGGCGATTCTTGATGCCTCGAAGAAAGATTTGCGGATGGTCGAAGGGGTCGGACCGAAACTTGCCGAACGCCTGGCCCGTGCCCGTGAGGACTACCATCCCGATCGCCTGATCGAACTTTGCGAAAAAGAAAAATACCAGATCCTGACGCCCAAAGATGTCCGTTACCCTCCTCTTTTACGCGCCATCACTGACCCGCCTTCGGTTCTTTACCTGAATGGGGAACTCAAACAGGAAGACAATATGGCCTTGGCGGTGGTCGGAACGCGCGGGATGACCTATTACGGTCGTAAACAGACCGAGCGGCTGACCGCCGAACTTGTCCGTGCCGGGTTTACCGTGGTCAGCGGCATGGCACGCGGTGTAGACGGCACGGCACATCGAACCGCTCTCGCGACGGGGGGGCGTACCGTTGCCGTGCTCGGAAGCGGGTTTCTGAACATCTTCCCACCGGAACATAAAGACCTCTACCGGCAAATCACCGAGCAGGGCGCCGTTTTAAGCGAATTCCCCCCTTATCAGATAAGCCTTCCGGGACATTTCCCGCAACGGAACCGGATCGTCAGCGGGATGTCGCTCGGCGTTTTGGTGATCGAGTCGCCCAAAAAAAGCGGGTCCCTCATTACCGCTCGGATGGCACTGGACCAAGATCGGGAGGTTTTTGCGGTCCCCGGGCCGGTCGATGCCGTCCACTCCCGCGGATGTAACCGTCTGATCCGTGATGGCGCCCATTTGGTTGAATCAATCGACGACATACTGGACGACCTCGGCCCGCTTCCCTTCCCTGCCGCCAGACCGGAAGAACCGAGCATACCGATTCTCCACCCCGCGGAATCGCGTCTCAATGAGCGGGAGAAAAAAGTACTTGCCCTTATTGAAACAACACCGAGAACGGTCGACTCCGTCATTGCCGCGTCGGGAATGAATCCGGGCCAAGTCCTCGCCGTTTTAAGCGTTTTAGAAACCGGCCGCTTTGTGGTACGCGAAGGGGGAAACCGCGTCCGCCGGGCTTAATCCGGGCTTCGGCTCCCCCGCAAAAGCGTCTTTTAAGGTTGTTGTACCGAAGTCATCGGGGCAAAACAGACACCTCGAGGGTCTTCATAAGTTTCACTTTCAGATCGGTCAAATGGGCCGCGGAATAGGTGTCGAGCTTGACATCCGGGTTATTAAGGTGTCGATCGATCTTCCCCTGAATCTTCTGCAATTCGTAGCGGGCCAGCGCCTGAACATCATTGGCTGCCCCGTCGGTTCCCAACAGAAGAGCCCCGAGGAGTCCCAAATCACTGCCGCTTGCCAGGACCGACATTCTGCTGATAAAAGCCCGTTGCAGGTTGCGCCTCACCGAGACGATCGCCGGAGAAGTCTCGGTATATTCGGCCGCCCCTTCCCGATCGAGCTCTATGAAGATGGCATCGGTCAGCTTATCGAAAAGTTCGGCAATCGTTAAAGCGTCGGTGCCCGGTCCGGTGCGGTATTCGGCATCGGCGATGCGTCCGAGTTTCTCGGTCGAGAGGAGCTCCTCAAGAATGAATTGGTGCCAGACAAGGACCATTTCCTCAACACGGGTATCGTACGGAAGATACCAGTTACTCCCCCAGTGCCTCCAGCGGTTCGGCGCGAGATTGTTTAGGAGATCGGGGGAAAATTGCCGCTGATCGATACAAAACAGCTCGCCCATGACGAACTCGAGCGCTTCGCGCTGCTTCGCCGCCGGGGTGGGGACGAAGGTCGGACGTCCCTCCGGATCCCCCTTGAAATCGCGGTTCACTTCCAACCCGCCGACAAATCGAGACGCTGTGTACATAGCGTACCCGTAATCAGTAAACACGGAATAGAACCGGCTGGCCAACTTGCGGTAACTCTCCCCTTTTTTTACGATTCGGTCGTCCAGTCCGGGTAGAATCTGATCGAACAGTCGGACACGCATCTTGGCATATTCGAGCGGATCTCCCAAATCAAAAACCCCGACCGTCGGATCATCGATAAGGACACGCTCTTCGTCGGTCGCGTAATTGTATTCCGGCTTTGCCTGTTCGGACGCAATCTTTTTAATTTCTTCCTCTTCCTTTCCGTCAAAGACCTTATAGCCGTATTTGATCGCCCAGTAATCGTAAGCTCCGAGAGGGGACGGGAAATAATCTCCCTGCTTTTCACCTTCCGGCATGATATTCACCGGCATATAATCCATCGCGCTTCCGCCGTAACCGAATTCGGCATCATAAGTGATATTGTTGCACTCTTGAAGCGAGTGGAGCGTGCTCTGTTTGAAATTATGGCGCAGACCGAGGGTATGGCCGACTTCATGGGCAACGACCCAGCGAAGTCCCTGCTCTACCAGCTTCTTACGTTCATTGTCATAGTTCATTCGTTCACAGGAACAGTAGCGACTCTTGTCGTCTGTGACTTTTTCCTCATCCGGCTTCTCCGGCTTTTCCTCCTTGTTGACCTCTTTGGCTTTTTCATCTTCCTTGGAAATTTCCGGCTTAATCGGTTTGTTGCATTTCGGACAGACCTTCGTCTCGGGTTTCTTTTCTTCCCCTCTCTTTTCCTCGGCGCTCTTTTCTTCCGAGGAAGATTCTTCGCGGGAATCACTTTCGCCGACGGGCTCGGCGGCAGACTCTGCCTCACTCATCACGTCAAAGTAGGCGTTCGCGACCCCAAACTGCTGCGCATAGAAGAGTGTTTCGTTGATATAACTGAAATTTTTTTGATCGCTTTCATGCAGGAACTCATAATTGTTTTCTTGGTTGTTCTGTTCTTTGACACGCTCGATCAATTCCGATCTTCCGCAAAACGCCTTTACCGTTTCGGAAGGAGAGAAAGTCTCGAAAGTGGTACTCCATGAATTGACAAATGCGACGTCGAGCACGATATCGGCGTCAAGAATCTCGCCGGTCATCGGATTGACCCGGCTCGGGCCGATGGCAAATCCGAGATTGGCAGGACTCCAACGGATCGTGTTGTAACGGATATCTTCCGGATCCCAGGTGTCGTTGTCTTCTTGCTGTCGAACTTCGATGGCATTGTAAAATCCGGCCTTTTCGAACGCCTTGTTCCATTCGAGGATCCCGTCGCGAATCGGTTTTCGATACGCATAGGGCATATTTTTATCGAGCCAGAAGAGAATCGGTTTCTTAGGAAGAGAAACCTTGGCACCCGGTTCAAGTTTTTGGAGATTCCAGCGGTTGATGTAACGGATAAAATTTCCATCGTCCGGATTTTTATTGAGGTTCTTGATCGCCGTCGTAAAATAGCCGACACGTTCGTCGGCCGCTCGCGGTTTATAACCGCTTTCAGGCAGTTTGCTTATCGAGTAATGGATATTGACCGTTAACCCGCGTCCGTCGATGATTGCCCCGTCGAACGTATTGGCTCTGTTCGCCGACGAAAAGGTGGCGGCAACTTCCAGCTCGATATTTTCGGCAAACCCTTTGACCTTCGCCCAGCTCGAACGATCGACGGAGAAGGAGAACGAAGGGATCGCCCAACGGGAAAGACCGGGCAAATCGTTCATGAAAATGGGGGTCAAATCGACGATATCTCCCCCGCCCGGTCCGGCAGCGATGATCGGAAGACTGAAAATGATCGAATCGGTATAAGTAATCTTTACTGATTTTTCTTCGGTTGTTCCGCTGTCGGCTTGATAGCGGTAATTGCGTCGGACGATTTGGATTCGATCATCAACTTTACGAAACTGCCAAATCATATCTTCACCGGGATCCAAGCTTTGGCCCGCGTAAAGATTCGTGTTGCCGATCCCTTTGGCAATCGACATGACGATGATGTAATCCTTTTCGAGATGTGCAGATGTAATCTCGGCGTAGAGATTATTCTTTTTTTGGTAGAGGGTAATCAATCCGGGGATCTTCACCGCGTCGGGAACAACCTTATCGAACGGCTTCGGTTTGTCGGGATCTTCCTTTGCGGTCTTCTCTTTGTCGGCGGCTTTCTCTTCCTCTGCGGCTCGGATGGGCGCAGAGATCACGCAGAAGCCGAATGCCACGGTGAAGAAAAAGAGAAGGAAGGGAGAAATCACCGATAAATGGCTCTGCCGTTTTTTCATGGTCTTGTTTTCCTTTTATGGCAACGGATTATCGAGTCGATCAAACAGACTACATCCCTATTTTAGCAGGAAAGCGAAAAAATAAAATAAGAAGCCCCGGGGAAATCGGGAAAATAGGAGGTTTAAAGAAAAAATCTGCGAAAAGGAGAAATCGGGGTCGGTAAATTCCGCAAATTGCTCCGAGGGGTTCCTTATGCTATGATACAGGCTCTGTAAATATCGGGACGGAGAAGAAAATATGCCGCTGAACATCATCCCGCTGGAATCTATCGAGGATCCGCGTTTGTCCCCGTACAACAACCTGAAAGAGCGGACCTTACGGGGAGAATCGCTGTTCATTGCCGAGGGATGTCTTGTGACGGAACGCCTTCTGGACTCACGCTTTGAAGTTGAATCGCTCCTCATTTCCGCAGACGCAACCGATTTCGAACCGACTTTTGCCGCCAAACTGGGGAAAATCCCGATCTACACCGTTCCGGAAAAAAGACTTCTCTCGCAGATCGCCGGTTTTCCGTTTCATCAGGGAATGTTGGCAATCGGTAAAAGAGCACCTCTTCCCGATTTTTCCGAGGCAGTGCGGGATTGGCACGAAGAAACCGGGATTTGGATTGTTCTTCCCGACGCGACAAATCCGGACAATCTGGGCCTCGTCTTCCGAAGTGCCGCCGCACTCGGCGCTGCCGGCGTCGTTTTGGGAGAACGGTGTTGTGATCCCTTCTCGCGCCGAGCGCTGCGAGTTTCGATGGGAGGCGTCCTGCAAGTGCCGGTTATCCGATCACTTAACCTGCTCGCAGAGATTGAGTCGTTGCGCGGCACGGGCGGCCTGAGGTTTTATGCCACGGTCCTCGACCCGGAAGCGATCTCTCTTTGTACATTTCGGAAGCGGCCGAAACAGATGGCGCTCCTCTTCGGAAACGAATATAACGGGCTCGCCCCGGAATACGCGGACCTCTGCGACGCGAAACTGACGATTCCGATGGCACCGAATGTCGATTCGCTCAATCTCGGGGTTTCGGTCGGAGTCTTTCTCTATGAATTGCGTCAAGCCAATCGGCAGGCCGATTGAATCCTTCCGACGGAAAAGAGACTCTGCTCGGACCGGCGCGCTTGAAATCTTACACCATTCGGTTTAGACTTGAGGGGGACTGAGAACAGGAAATGTTTCGAATTGTTCAACATTAAAAGAAAGGAAAATATCATGAGCCTGCACAAAACGGGAAAACCGCACGTCATACTGACCGGCTTCGCAGACGAGGTTTCCAACACAAAGACTCTTGTCGAGCAGTTCGCGGCATTCGCCGCATTGGGGCTTCAATATTACAGCATTCGGTTCGTCAATCTCGGCGACGAAGTCAAAAACGTGATGAAGCTCTCGACCGACGAGATTCATCAGGTTCGTGAAATACAGAATGACTACGGCCTTAACGTTTCCTCGATCGGTTCGCCGATCGGAAAGGTCAAGCTCCTTGACGTCGAAGATGGCACCAAAAACGCCTACGTTCCTTTCCAGACCTATCTGAACAACGATGTCAAAAAGGTTTGTGAGATCGCCCACCTCTTCGAAACGAAACTGATCCGCGGTTTTTCTTTTTATCATCCGCGAGGTACCAACCCCAAAGATTATCTTTCACAGGCGGTCGACCAAGTCGGGCAGATTGCCGACGTTTGCCATCGCTCCGACCTTACCTTCGGCCTGGAGGTGGAAGCGAACCTGATCGGTCAGAACGGATGGATTCTTAACGAGATTTATCGCCAGGTCAATCATCCCGCCATGCTCCTGATTTTCGATGGCGCGAACCTGATCACCCAGGGATACACCTCCGAAGAGGTGTTTGAACAGTACGAGGCAATGAAACCGGGGCTCGGCTGGCTTCACATCAAAGACTATCTCAAGTCGACCTCCGACAAGAAAGGCGGGCATGTCAACGAAGATACAATGGCCGGTTTTGTCCCCTGCGATTGCGGCTACTGCGGTCACGAGGCGATCATGCGCGATTTTGCCGAGATTATCCCGGCCCTTACCGAAAAACTCCGCGACCGCGGTATTCCGGGAATTTTCTTTGATCTGGAACCGCACCTTAAGGGGGGCGGTCAATTCGGTGGGTTCAGCGGCCCCGATGGGCTTGGTGTGGCGCTCCGTTCGCTCTGCAATCTGCTCGACTACGTCGGAATCGGCTACCATCTTCGCGACTTTAACGACGTCCGCGCGGCACGTGGTTTCTGAAACAAATCGCACGGCACACGGATAATCTGCGTAATACACAATCTGTATTTCTTTCAAACCGACATAAGGAAAAAACATGAAAAAATTTATCATTGTATCCATTCTCGTTTTTCTCGCCCTCGCCGCCTCGGTTCGGGCCGGTGAGAAAAAAGGTCTTCTGATCATGCTAGACGGTTTGCGCGGAGATGCGGCTCTTTCGGCCTCGACTCCCAGTATTGATTCGCTTCGGCTTGGCACTTGGGCCGAAGGTTATCATGGAGCCTATACCTACGAGGCTTATACCATTCTGGATGCCAATCCGTCGAGTGCGACTAATCACGTTTCCATCATGACCGGTGTCACCGCAACCAAGCACGGCTGTTATAACAACGGGCAGACCGCCTTGGCCAAATACGATGAATACCCCGCCATGTCCACGCTGATTGCCAGGGAAAAGCCCGATACCAAATCGGCCTGGATCTACATGTGGGACGAAAACTCCGACATCCCCACCCACGCGACTTACATTGCCCCTCCCCAACCGGACAACAAGATTTTCGATGATGCACTCTCTTTCGTGAAAGGAACCTTCCCGTCAAAGGATGGAATCCAAGGGTCCAAATGGAATGCAAAAGACGATATCGATCTCCTCATGCTATACATTGACGGGCCCGATGCAAAAGGTCATGCTCATGGCTTCACCGTCACTTCTCCCGAATACATGAACCATGCCGAAGAGATCGATGCCAGGATCGGCGAGATACTCACCGCGATTAAAGAACGTCCGAATTTTGCCAACGAGGATTGGCTGATCATCGTCAACTCCGACCATGGCGGGATCGGCCGCGGTCATGGAATCCCCGGTTCACAGAATTGCTATACGGTTCCCTTCTTTGCCACGGCCAAAGATCTTGTCCCCGGTCGCATGAAAGGTGATCCGAGAAACTGTGATGCCGCCGCATACATGTTGCGCCATTTTACCGGCAAGATCCCGGAGCACTTCGATGCCAAAATCAACGATGTATTTCCGATCGAAGAGAAGGCTCTGACCGACAATCTGATTGCGTATCTCCCGTTTGAGGGTGATTCCAATGCGGCTGTCGGCGATCTTTCCGGCCGGGTAAGCCTCGTTCCTCATGACTATGTAACGGACGGAAAAATCGGCAAGGCCCTCTCTCTTAGCGGCTCCAATCCGGTCTGTTTCGGTAAACCCGCCGCACTCAAGTTCGGAAAAGAAAGGGATTTTACCTTCGCTTTCTGGTTCCGCACCGACAAGATTCAAAAAGGAAGTGCCGCGATCCTGGGCAACAAGAATTGGAACGATTGCTTCCAGGCTGGAATCGTGGTAACGGCCAACGTTGGCTCGGACGAAGGGAACAAACTTGCATTTAACCTTGGCGATGCCGTCAATCACCATGACATCAACCCGCTCGAATATGCACCTGACGGACAGTGGCACTTCGCGGCAATCACCGCCGACCGAGACGGCGATGCGATCCTCTACCTTGGTCTGCCCGACGGTAACCTCGCCTTCATCGCGGAACGGCTCGGAAATTTCGGAGACATCGACAACATGAACTGGTACCTGGGTCAAGACGGCACGGGAACCAACCCCGCAGCATTTGTCGGAGACATCGACGAACTGATGGTTTGGGATCGTGTTCTTTTCGATGAGGAGATTTACATGCTCTTTCATCACGGGCTGGCCGGAAACAGCGTTCTGAAATAGTCCCCGTCCCCCGGGATGAAAAAACCGCAAGGTTTCCGAACCCTTAAAAATTTTCCGCTCTTTCCCGATTTCGAAGGGGAGGAGCGGAATCTTGGTCCGGGGGTGGTGTACACCTGCCGAGGGAAATCCCCCCTTGATATTTTTAACCGCGATGATACATTAAAAACCGGTGATTTCGACAGAAAAGCCACCGTGGTAACGGCGGTCGACTGTGCCGGTTGCATGAAATCTCCTCCGAGATTCGCCAGGCCGAGTGGCGGAATAGGCAGACGCAAGGGATTTAAAATCCCTTGTCCTTTACGGACGTGCGGGTTCAAGTCCCGCCTCGGCCACCTTTGCCCCTTGCGGTGTCGTCCCACAATGGGCTCTTTTATCGCGATATGTCTGTTTTGAAGGCTCAAACGGGTCTAAACGGTTTCTCGATGGTGTCAAGAATCTTTCGCAAATTCATTTGGTAATTGCTTACGGTTTTTTAGTCCAAACCGGAAGCGATTACCACCATAAATCATCATTGTAAACACTATAATACACTATGATACACAATGTCAGCATGAGAAGCAGAAAGACGACGCAAAAACAAGAACAGTTTTTGATTTCCTTTGCCTTTTCCTTTGCCTTTTCCTTTGCCATGATTTCTTTGATTTTCTGTCTGCAGACGGATATCTGTTCGTCTGCATCTCGCCATCCGGAAATCGTTTTGAAGATTCCGATGGCTCTCGCGTACCCGTGTTTAACATCACGGTCCATTTGCGACTTTGCGGAATCGTATGCGGCGGTCTTGCGGCAGATTTCCGCTCTATCAAGACACTGCTCGGCAAGAGAATCCGCATTCTTGAAGCCGGAAATGGTTTTAAAGATCTCGGCCGCATGTTTATACGCAGCCTCGGTTTTCGCTTCTTTCACCACGTCAACAGCCTGCCGATAAAACGCCATTTCGTTGCGTTTGTTAATATCAATGACGTACTTCGTCTCTTCGCCACCAAAACGAACAATTTTCTGGTAGTTGTTGTTGCTACCAAAGGGATCTTTATAATCAGTAAAGTCTTCCTGTCGACGGAGATGTAATTCTGCCATCAGCTTGCCAAGATAAGCCCACGCGTTTTTGGGGTCCTGGTCGAGCACCTTTTCGCAGTAAGCATCCGCATCATCCCAGTTTCCATCCTCCAAAAACAGGAAGGCCCGTTCCAACAGGGACTTAGGACCGGCACCAATGATGTTACTCCTATCTGATTCCCCAGCGGCACGGTTTGGGCCGCCTGACTGGGTGATTTTTTTGATCCCGTGAATGAGATCCTGCATAAAGCCGAGCTTCGACATGTCCTGCGCCTGCAGGTGAGAGAATTCGTCGGGAAGGTCATAAATTTCCATATCTCGATATGCCGGAATGAGAACCTTTTTTCCTCCGCTCTGCTTCACCAGGGCAAGATAGCGGCTCCACTCGTTTCTCACCCAAACCGCATTGAAATTCTCCGGTTTGGTCCCGAGGACGACCATGACCTTCGCCGAATTGAGCGCGGCAAAGATATATGGTTCGTAAGCCGTTCCCAGCTTATCCTCAAGCGTGATGCGTGAAAAGAAGACCTTAAATCCCTCTCGCATCAGCTGATGATACAGATCGTTGGCAAGTACGGAGTCCGGCGTTCTTCTGCCGTTCTTGTCGGTCTCCTTATAACAGATAAAAACGTCGAAAGGCTCCTCTTTCCGCGATATGGCGAGTATGCCCTTCTGAATCTCATTTATGGCGTTTGCTTCTTCGTTGTAGATCTTGCGCTGATACCCATCGGCGTATCGTAAAGCGGACTTGAAGTTGTCATCGCCGAAAATCGACGTGAACTGAGTACGATTGACCGTTGGTACGCGTTTGTGCGTTCTCGGGTCTTCAACGTACTCAATACCATAACGGCACAAAACAAGCGACCAGTATGCCTCGGCGTCGGTATTGTCCTCACTTAGTATCCGCTCGTAGATTCCTGCCGCTTTGTCAAATTCGTTGTTTCTCCTGAAATGATTAGCACGGTCGTATAAGTTAGAACGGAAATCACCGTCCAGACGAGGAAGTGTCTGTGTCGTGCCACAGGAATCGCAAACACCGATAGTCGCACCCGATTCAAATTCGATCGCGCCTCCGCACATTTTGCACTTGAATACGAACATTGTATCGACCTCGCTATCATTCTAAAATGCCGACACGGGGATTTGAAAGAAACGACGCTACGAACAGAAGAGAGGCAAGGGTCTTGAAACCATATTCGGAGAATAACTTGCCAAAAAGATTACTGCGCTTTTCCGGTTTCACCGAAAGTCCTTTGTAATTCCAAGACACCATGTTGAGCTACAATGTGCCATATATGACGGTAGGAGGCCCCTGATGACTCAAAATTGGACTCAGTATGAATCGAGAGCTTGCTGAGTCGCGATAGACGAAATTTCCGCTAATTGTTATCCATACCTCGGACATTATCGATCACCTCGTCTGAATTCTTTTAACTCATCTCAACGCTCTGCACTTTTTATTTCTATCGTCCAGAAGAACGACAACCTTACCGGCGATCTCTTTCACCTTCTCTGCATCACCAATTCCAACTATGGCGGAAAGTTCATCCATCTTTACGGTGATTTTCGTCTCAATCATGGAAAGCGTGCTATTTGACATCGGATCGGAGTAGCGCACAGCATCACGAACTTTTTTGCATTCGGATCTGATCGTCTCGGCCGAGGCGTTGGCAAGGATACTTTCGGCCTGAACGATGAGGTTCTTGATGAAGGAGGTTTGTGCTTTAACATTTTCATCGATCTTTTGGACCTCACCGGATGCCCAGACCGTTTGAATCACGGCGATAGCGCTGAAAGCGAGGATGACGACACAAACGATGATGGCAACCCACGCAGGACAGTTTGGTATCAGCATCAATGTGGAACCGATGATCATCATTGCAATTAGCGTTGAATAACTGATCGTGATCAACGGAATATTGTAAAACAATTTTTGGAGACTATCCGCCCTGAACGCATAACATGCGCATACAAGATTACCGATAAACGCCACGATGACGGATAAAAAGACGATCCAGAATCGAGCGTCATGCTCAATCGTAATTCCAGGAATGATCTGTCGAACGGAAAAGACAATGATACTGAATCCGATCAGAAGGATTGCCCAGATCAACGCGAACATTTTGAAATTCTTATGCATTGCATTGTTCCTCCGCACGTTACAGAATATCCGAAAGCAGCTTGGCTTTCATCTGCGTAAATTCTTCTTCGGTAACCAGCCCGGCTTCTTTCATTGTGACCAGCTTTTCGATCTTAGCTTTGAACACAGCGATATCGTCAGCAGGCTGGGTCAGCTGCTCGTTTTGCGTTTGCTGGATGGCATTCATTGCGTTATTGACAGCGCCGCCGACCACACCACCGACAGCGCCGCCGACACCTGCCATTGTTCCGAGACCGATACCCATATTGGTGAATTGTCCCACCGCTTCATTCTGCGCAACCTTTTCGGAAACGTCAAAGCCGCGTTCTTGTGCGTAGGTATATCCCTCCTGCGCTCTTTTCGTGGCCAGTGCCTGAGATGCAATGACCGTTTTTTGCGCCTCGGTTTGTGCGCCGATGATATCCGTTTGCTGCCGAAGCTTTGCCTCGGCAATATCCGCATACTGGCGAAAATAAAGATCTTTGAAGTGCTCATAGTTTCGGTCACCTTCCGGCTTCACCACATTGGTAACCAGGAAACGTTCCAGAGTGATGCCGTAACCGAAGAAATCCGGGATCAACAAACGGTGTAGTGCTTCGGAAAAAGCCGTCAGATGCTCATCGATCTCAAAGATGCTGACGGCGTTGTTCTTCATATACTGAGCAATGTAGGTCTTGACCCGTGTCATAAGGAAAGCACGGAAGAAAGACGCGAGTTTTTCCTGACCGAGAAAACTTTCCGTTCCGACGAGTTTCAGAAGTAACTTTCGGCTGTCCTCGGCTCGAAGAGACATCTCCCCTGACGCACCGATCGCAAGGGGAAAACCGAACTGCGGATCAAGGTACTCTACTTTGGAGTCGGTCCCCCATTTGATCGCCATTTGTTCGGCCTTGTTGATAAAATAGACCTCACAATGAAAGGGTGTCTGGTCCCCGGTAATGCGGTTCAGGAATTTGCCGAGAATAGGAATGTTCTGGGTTTCCAACGTATACCGTCCCGGCCCGAACAGATCCAGTGCCTGTCCGTTCATAAAGAAGATCGCCTCTTGTGACTCGTGGACGATCAGCTGCGTGAGACTGTTAAAATCCTCAGAGGGATGTTTCCAGATAAAGGCGTTGTTATCGCCTTCGTATTTGAGAGTTTCAGCTATATGCGCCACGTAATTACCTCACTTCCCAATCATCGAAGTGGTTTCCCAAAGCATGCCGTTTGAAAATGACTTTCCGACAACCACTAGCGTTACCATAGCATGAAAATAGTTCGGTGGCAATAAGTAACAGACAATATTTTGAGTCTTTGAAGAAAATTCGGCAAATATCTCTGAAGTGGTTCTAGAAAACCGGACAGGTGAATCGTAGAGTGTTACCCTTTGATTTCTGGGCCGGAACAGGCCGGACCGGATGAACCGAAAGGACGATTGATGAGTCGGAAGAGCAAGAATTATTCACCTGAATTTCGGATAGTGTCAAGAATCTTTCGCAAATTTATTTTTACCACTCGGTTGACCGTCGGCTAGCCGACGGTCAATTCGTCTCGTTCTGCGTCCATCTCCCAAAGATGATCCATATTCATTTAGTCCCCCATTCGGAAACGGCAACATGCCTGAGCCTAGCACATACCAACATCAGCGCACTCTGACCGGCCGGAAACGCTCCAATCGCACGTGTCCGGCGTTTTATCTCCCGAATGACCCGTCAAGCAGGTTGTTGGTTCGGATGCGCGTCCAATGCTGACTCGGAAATTCCATAAACGTCAACGTCTCTTCTATGCTCTCTTCAACCTTCCTGGCCGCGGTGGAAAGCCTCATCTCACGGAGTTTTGAGGCGACTTGCTTTGCCTTGGCTCGAGCCGTTTCCTTGCTCTCCTGAGAGTGAATCGCCTTCAACATCATGGAAACCGCCCGAACCTTTCCACGCGGGATGACAGAAAATACGTTCCGGTAAAAATGGACGACGCAACGCTGATAGCGTGAGTCCGGAAAAACCTCGTTAATCGTCTCAAGCATGCCAAGATTCTTGTCGCCGACAAAAAGACGAACTCCCTTGAGACCCCTTTCTTTCAGCCAGACAAAAAAAGAACGCCAACTCTCATGGTCTTCTTTCATCCCTTCCGCCGCGCCGAGAATCTCACGATGGCCATCGCTGTCAACGCCTATGGCAAGAAGAATGGAGACATTCTGAATCTCGCCGCCCCAACTGCGCTTGAGATAGGCGCCGTCCAGATAAACATAGGCATATTCGCCGGTAAGCGGACGACTGCGCCACGACTCGATGTGCTCATAGGCCTTCTTGTTCAGATGACTGATCGTGCCCGGAGAGACTTTGGTCCCCCAGAGAGCTTCCGTGATGTCTTCAATGCGGCGAACGGAAACCCCGGCAAGATACAT
>JBMNOP010000022.1:0-37564 GCA_050943135.1 Thermoguttaceae bacterium
TGATTGATTGGCGCACTGTTGATTCACTTTTACCGGATTTATATTAAAAAGGCCTTAAACAGTTCTGTTTAAGGCCTTTTTTCTACCCCAAAAAACAAACCAGTAAAACAAAAATCTCTCGAGGTTTCAGGCAGGCCACCTTGCTGCTGACTGCGCTGCCCTACGTCTGAGGCCTTTTTGGAATGACTCCGAATCGGATTCGAGAAAGGATGACGAGATTATCGGTTTAGATAATCAAACCGAAGTTGGCCTTCTGCCGTGCAAGCCGCCGGTGACAGGTAGAATCGCCGGATAGGCATCAGTTTACCGCCGATTTCAATGGTGTCTTTTTCTTGTCGTGTGCCATCAATCTTTTCAAGCATTCTCAGAGAAGGCTTATTTTTCTCGTAGCAGGTAAACAGACATTGATCTTTGATTTTGAGCTGGCGAAAAAGCGCCGGTAGCCGCCGTATCAACTCCGTGGCGACACCTTGACGGCGTCGGTCCGGCCGAACAAAGTAGCCGATATTTCCCCCGTAGCGGCGCAGCTTCTCGGAGAGGGAGAGCCGAATATTGAGGACGCCGAGACATTCCTCGGTTTGAATGAGCCAGAAAGTTGCCGATGGGACGAACCCCTGAGGGAGACCAACTCCATTCTCCTGGTTTCGATAGTCGGCGAAGATCGTCTCTTTCCATTTCGGGAACTCTGTCGGATCATGGAGGATGTAGTTGTCGTGGACCTGTCCCCACGTAATGCGGCAGGTATCGAGATAAACGTTTAAATATCGAGGCGATGGGCGGATGATATCAAAGGTCATTGGGCTTCTTCGGCAAACGAAACAAAACGGGTAGAGTTACGGTCGATCCCCGGTTCACCCGAGTCCTTTAGCCCATTTCAACGTGTCGATCGCCCCGGCACCGTAATAGTCGCAACCGGTTTCTTGGGCAAGTATGGGATCGGCAGCGGCCCCACCGACGCAAATCTTAACACTCTCGCGTAGGTCGGCCTCTTGAATTGCCTTGACGGTATTGCGAACCGACGGGCGACACGTGGTCAGCAGAAGGCTCAAACCGACGATGTCGGGCTGATGTTCCTTGATGGCCGCCACAAAACTCTCGGGGGCGACATCCGTTCCCAGATCGATTACCTCAAAACCGGATCCCTGAAAGATCATCGCGGTCAGGTTCTTGCCGATGTCGTGAATGTCGTTCTTGACCGTGCCAATGACCATCTTTTTTCGGTTGCCGACATCCTCCGAGGCTTGAACCAGCGGCGTAAGCTCTTCGGTGACCTTTTTCATGATCATTCCCGCAAACATCAGGTCGGGGATAAAGGCATCTCCCTCTTCAAAGCGGTTTCCCAGTTCCGACATCCCCTCGTTGCATTCGGCAATGATATCGGGGACGGCAGCTCCGGATTTTACTCGCTCCCTGACCAGATCGAGAACGGTATCCTCGTCGCAGTCGACCAATGCCTCGGCTAGTTTTGTCATCTTTCGGTCTCCTTCCGTTTGAGGACGGTATTGTGGGCGGAAGCTTATTTTCTGGGGAAAACGAGCGTTGGTCCATTCTACCTCTCCCCAATAAAAACACAAGAACCCATCCTTTCACGATAGAAAAGCCAAATCCGGCAAAAAACAAAAAGCTTCTCCTATTTAACAAAAGAGCTCGCACCAGCTTTTCCGATATAGCTGGGGAGTAGTGAAGAGTGTACCCTCCCTTTCTGTTGAAGCAGAAAGGACTGGTAGATTGGGAAAGGATTCCAACGTGAAACGCAGAACGATTCTTTTTGGGACGGCCTTGGCGCTCCTTTTAACCTACGTTGATCGTGTGCCCAGCCAGCAGCAGATGCCATCTCGCCAAAACGAATCGATTTCGGTTCCACAGGAAGGGGAGGCGAAGTTTCTTTCCACGATGAAAGAAATGCGCGAACGTGCCGCGGCTCGCTACAACCGAAATATGCGGCAGTTTAATCAGCAGATAAAACAGTTGCAGGCCGCACCTTCGGGCCCTGCGCAGCAGGCTCCGAAGGGCGCTGTTTCGTATAAACAACCCCCGAGGCAACCCGAAAGGCAGCCTCACTACAGCAACAATCAAAATCCTTTGACGATACTTTGGCAATTTTTCGGCAGTCCGGAGAATAACAGTGCCAAGAACGGTTTCCCGCAAAAGGCTCAGCAACAGCCTTATCCTCAGGTTTCTCGCCAGGCTCCCCCGCCTACGGCCCATCAGTATGATTACTCCGCAGCCCAAAGGCAGCAACAAGCCGGGCTGATACAGCAACGAATGCAGGTACAAGCGGCGGTCCAACAGGCCCAGCAGAACCCACGCGCCACGACTTCTTTGCAGAAAACTCCGATTCGCGTCGAGCAGAGGCAGGAAAAGAGCGCCTCGCGCGCACCCATATCTTCAGTGGACCAACTTGCCAAGGCTTCGACTTCCCAGGAGAGTGCCTCGGAAGTGACCTCCCAGATTCCGTGGGATGTCCTTCCCGCTGCCGCCCGTAAACGTGCCGAGGCAATCATCTCAGGCTGCACCTTCTATCGTCGTCTGCCGATGACCGGTGGCTATTGCAACCCCGAGATTTACGACTTCCTTGTTTGTCACCCAGAAGTAGTGGTCGGAACTTGGCAGGCGAGCGGATTTAACAAGCTCTCTCTTTCGAATGACGGAAACGGGCATTTTTCGGTTCACGACGACTCCGGTACTCACGCAGAGATCGAAATTATCTATCACGACAACAAAATGGTTGTTCTTCTTTGCAGCGGCACTTATGAAGGTCAGCTGGCACCGCGTCCGATACAGGGGGATATTCTTTGTGTTCTCCAGTATCGCTTTACCGAAGATGTTGCCAACGGGAATAAGCCGATTGCCGTCTCTCGGCTCGACACTTTCGTGAAAATGTCTTCCGCCAGTACTGATCTGGTCGGGAAAGCTTTTGCTCCAATGATCGGGAAGGTGGCCGACTCGAATTTCGTGAAGACGGTTGATTCAGTGAATCAGATATCGGAATTGACGGAAAGAAATCCGAGAGTCGTTGCCGAGATCATTCAGGGAGCCCAGTATGTTCCGCAGGAAACGAAGAATGCTTTTCTTGGGTATATCGAACGGGTTACCGGCCATGCATCGATGCGCGACCAGGGGGTGGAGGTTGAATACTATATGTTGCCAAAGATGAACGTCGCCAAGACGGAACCTGCGATGATCCTTTCACGCCGAGACCGGTCGTCTCGGAATATGGCTTCCGTCGCCCCGCGTGTCGCTGAGGCTGAGGAGAGGACAGGGGTCGTGATGCCCGCTCCAAGTCTGGTGACGAGTATGCCGACCCCCAGTCAGTTGGCCTCAAACACGGCTTCTCCAAAGAACGTGGTCGCGAACCTTGCGACCTCTACTTCTTCCCGTGGCGAGGACATGCCTTTCCCGAGTGCTTCGCAGAGGAAGTCGGCAGTCGTGAATCTCAATCACAAGGTGTCTCTTCCGGCCGACGGAAGTCAGAATCCGGAGCGGGATTCGAAATCAGTCCTGAGTGGGGGCGAGTCGCTCGAAGAGTTCAATCTCAACGATGATTCCCAGGAACTCGTCTTTTCGGATGACCTGACGTCAACTGAGCCGGCCATGCCTCAAGTGGCGTCGGTTTCGAAGAGCATCGATACCGAAGAGCTGTGTTTTGATATGGACGACGAAGAGCAGTCCAGTACCTTGGAAGTGAAAGAGATCACAACGGCCGAACCAAACCCGGAAACCGCGAACGGATCGAATGTCGGCGACGGATGGACACCTGTGATTTCGAAGCCCGCGATAACAAAAGCCGCCGCGGCTCCCGCACAAACCTTGACGTCGGTTCCTGAAGGGCAAAAGTGCTCCTGGAAAAAGCCGGAGATCAGATAAGCTTTTCTCCCGCGAAAAGAAAAACGCCCCGGCATTCCATGGCGAAAAGGCGGGGCACTTGATGGCATGGTGTCGGGAATCCGATCGGTGATACTCGTCGACGGATTTCGCACCTTCGGTCCGTGAAAGCGGATCAAGAGGGATAGATAAAGTGGTCCGGATCGTAGCCGGTAGCACCCGATTCGGGAAGGGAATCGATTTTGGCAATATCCTCGTCAGAAATGTTGAAATCGAAAACGTCGAAATTTTCTTTGATGCGGGCGGCGGTTACCGATTTCGGTAATGGATTGACTCCTTTCTGGAGTGCCCAGCGGATGCAGATTTGCGCTACCGACTTGCTGTACTTTGTGCTCAACTCTTTCAGAAGGGGGAGGCCGAAAACGCGCCCCTGCGCCATCGGGCTCCATGCCTGAATCAGAATACCAAGATCTTTGCAAAAGTCGGCCACATACTTTTGCCAGAAGCCGGGATGGTATTCGATCTGGTTCACCATCGGAACGACCGATGTATTGCGCACAAGGTGCTCGATATGGTGAGGCCGGAAGTTCGAAACGCCGATTGCTCGGATTCGGCCGTCTTTGTAGAGCTTGATCATTGCGTTCCATGTTCCCAAGAGGGAATCTTTCCAGTCGGTCCGCCGTTCCATGGGAATCGGCCAGTGAATCAGATAAAGGTCGAGATACTTGGCCTTCATCTGGGCAAGGGTCATGTCGAAGGCCGCGAGTGTCTCGTCATAGCCATGGTCTTTGTTCCAGAGTTTGCTGGTCAGGAAGACCTCTTCGCGTGGCAGACCACTGGCACGGAGTCCCGCGCCAACACTCTCCTCGTTGCCGTAAGCCGAGGCGGTATCGATGTGGCGGTATCCGACCTCAAAAGCCGTTTTGACTGCATTGGTCGCGATTTCGCCGTTAGGCGACTGCCAGGTGCCGAAACCGAGAACCGGCACTTTAACTCCGTTAGCAAGAGTGTACGTACTGTTTTGATCCATTGAACTGCCTTTCTGTACATCAATTGAGGTGATCGAATCGTCGGAGGGGCGAACGATTCATTATCCACGTTTCGTTTTCTCTCTGTTTTTCGCGAAGCCTTCCCAGCCGCCTGTACGGATTCTACAACAGATCGTCTTTCGTTTCAAGAGTGAGGACCGCCGCCGGTCGGCGAGCATAAGGTGTAAAATCTGGTGTGATGCCGTGTACGACTCCGGCCGAGAGTCCACCACATAAGGGAACCGCAAGACCGGCCGCAAGCCTCTTTATTTCAGTAAGATGCTCCCTTTTTCATGAGCAGGTCGGTGTCGAGCCAGATCGTGATCGGACCGTCATTGATAAGTTCCACCAACATCATTTCCCGGAAAACACCTGTTTCGACACGAATCGCGTACTCGGTCCGGATGAGCGAGACAAATTCCTTGTAGAGACGCTCTGCCTCTTCGGGAGGAGCTGCCTCAGTAAATCCCGGACGGTTTCCGTGAACCGAATTGGCATAGAGGGTGAACTGACTGACCACTAGAATCGAACCGCCGACCCGAGAAATGTCGAGGTTCATCTTTCCCTCGGCATCGTCGAAGACGCGTAGCCGACAGATCTTCCGGGCCAAAACACGGGCCTCTTCCGACGAGTCGCCGCGGCTAATCCCTAAAAGAACCAAGAAGCCGTTTTCGATCTGACCGCAGACGCGGTTTTCCTCGCGGGGGATGAGAACCCGTGCGTGCGTAACGCGCTGGAGGCATGCCCTCATAAGACGCTCTCCCTGTGAATAACGATGATCGACGCAGAATGAATCGGGACGCAGGTTAAGCGCCCCAGCTGCGGAAGTATAACCGAAAAGCAGGGGGTGGACAACTTGCGTTGCCCCTTGTGGCGCATCAGTTTTGGGGAGAGTCGGATCCCTTTTCCAAATACGGTGATTTTTCCGGCTCCCGAAAAATTCCCTGCGACCGTTGTTATGGCACGGGGCGACGGTTGTTCGACTTATCGGTTCGGCCACCCGTGTTTCTTTTTGATAAGCATCTTGATACGTTACAAGACGCTCGATATGGAAGTGTTCGTTCTTCGGACGATGAACGAGCGTTGGCTTCTTGGAACGGCAAGACGTGACGACCCCGACCGTGAAGAATGTCATATAAGAACAAACTTGTTCCGAGAGGTTTTTTTATCAGAAAAAGGGGGTTGTCGCACGATAGCACTCAAAAAAGGCGCTACTAGCGGTGCATCTTAATTCGGAGTTTTGGTAAATCGGCCATAAATCTCCCTTGAACATTTCCGCAGAATTGTGCTAGAATGGCGCCGCTTTGGAGTTTTTGTAGGTAGATTTACGGAAAATGAAACGCCGGTCGCTCAAATCCCGTATACGTATCTGGACGGTCATCGTGTTGATCCTTTTGATTGTTCTGATCGCCACGGGAATCTATACTCTCCGGCATTTCCGAAGTATGGTCTACGATATCAGCCGGCGGTCGCAGGAGCTTCCAGCCGCAGCCAAACTCGGGACGTCGATCGGTGCGCTTCGGATGCAGGTCAGTCAGATCAAAGGCACTCGCATGGCCGAACAGCAGGTCAAGAATCGGTTGGAACGGCAACTGCGACGGATGGAGCTTTTCGATTTTTCGAAGCAGCCGACATTGGAGGCTTATTCTCTTTTCCTGAGAAGGCTCTCCAAGTATCGCGAAGAGCTTGATGAATACGAGTCTCTGATTCATCTGCGGCCCGATTTCGTCATGGGAGGATCGGATTCGGCATCCTCTCTATCGTCCGAATCGCGCGCCATCCGTGACATCCGAGTTCTGCTGGAGGAGATCCAAGAGACGGTCATCACGTACCGATGGATTACAGACGACGAGATGATCGACCAGGTCGATTTTTGTCTGGGAGAGGTGCAAAGTTTAACCGAGAGTCTTCCGAGCGACCTGCACCGGGAACTTGCCGGATTTTCCGATCGGGTTCTCTCCCAGTACAAGTATATTCGTATCACGCTGATTTCTGCCGGTGTCGCGTCAATTGCCTTGACGAGTCTCCTGATTCATTTTGCCTATTCCTGGATTTTCCGGCCGCTACGAACCCTTGTGACCGATTCGCGTCGGATAGCCCAGGGAGATTTCCATCACCGCATCGAGCTTTCAACCAACGATGAGTTTGACGAATTAGCCGGCGCGCTCAACCAAATGACCGAGCGCTTCGAAGGGATTCGCGACGACTTAGACGAACAGGTCCGCCGGCGATCCGAAGAGGTGATCCGAAGCGACCGTTTGGCCAGCGTCGGTTATCTGGCTGCCGGTGTGGCGCACGAGATCAACAATCCGCTCGCTTCGATCGCGTTGGGGGCCGAGTCGCTTCCTCGCCGGGTACGAGGGCTTCTTGATCGCCGGAAAGACCCGCTACAGATTGATGCCGAATTGGCGGTGGTCGACAGATATGTCGAAATGATCCAAAACGAGGCATTCCGCTGTAAGGGAATTACGGAAAAGCTTCTTGATTTTTCCCGTACAGGGCGGGGGGAAAGAACGCGTACCGAGCTTCGTGCCGTTGCCGAGAGTATGCTCGAGATGGCACTGACACAGAGTCGATACCGCCATAAGAGCATCGAGATCCTGCCCGGCGGGCCGGTCTATGCCATGGTCAATCCGCAGGAGATGAAGCAAGTCCTTTTGAACCTGCTGACCAACGCGCTTGACTCGATCGACGATGAGGGGATGGTCACAATCTCGGCCAAGCGCGAACGGAATTGTGCCGTTCTGATTGTTTCGGATAATGGCAACGGGATCGATTCCGAGACATTGACACATATCTTTGAGCCCTTTTTCACCACGAAGGATCCCGGTGTCGGAACCGGACTGGGCCTGGCGATCGCCAATCGAATTATCCTGGGACACAAAGGGAAGATCTCTGCGTCGAGTCTTGGAAAAGGGATGGGAGCCTCGTTTCGTATCGAATTACCAGTCGAAGAAAGTCAAGCTGGGTAAAATTGAGGGGCGGTTGTGTGGGGGCGCGAAAGGAATTTTCACAGCCCGTTCCGTGAGGAGGCCCGAGATTCCCATAGACAAGAACCGAAAATTTCTGTATGATACGAGCGTATTTCGCTTTTTCGTTGGGTGCGCGCGGCCCTTCTCTGTGTGCCGAACAGAGAGCGCGAAGCGCCGATGTCGTCAAACAGGGAAGTCGCCACGAGGTGTTTTTCCCCAAGCGTATGTTTTGGAAGGAATCCACTTTTTATGTCCGATCAAGGTCTCAAGGTACTCTTTGCCGACGATGAGGAATCGCTGCGGAATTTAATCCGTCTTGAGATTCCCTTGATGGGGCATACCGTAACTGTCTGTCCCGATGGAGCAGCGGCGATCGAACTGCTCAAAAAAGAGCGGTTCGATGTACTTCTGCTCGACCTTGATATGCCGAAGGCTGGAGGACTTGAAGTTCTTCGTGCCGCCCACACTCTGAATCCCGATGCCGATGCTGTGATTCTGACCGGCAAAGGATCCCTCGATTCGGCCGTAACCGCGTTTCGTGGCGGAATATTCGACTACCTAACCAAGCCGTGCACTCTGGCGGAAATCGAGAAAGTTCTTGGCAGAATTGCCGAAAAAAGGACACTTTCCCAGCAATTGTCGACCGAAAATTCTGGGCTTGAGCGGGTTGAAGGGAAACAACGCCTTGTCGGGGAGTCGGCCGTGATGAACCGCGTGCACCTCTTGATCGACAAAATCGCCCCGACCGATTCAACGGTCGTTATTCTGGGGGAAACCGGAACCGGTAAAGAGTTGGCAGCGCGAGAGGTCCACGCCAAGAGCAGTCGTGCGAAAAAACCGTTTGTCGCGGTCAACTGCGGCGCGCTTCCCGAAAACCTGATCGAGAGCGAACTCTTCGGCCATAAGAAAGGGAGTTTTACCGGCGCCGACTCACACCGTATTGGCCTGCTGGAAGTCGCCAACGGCGGAACGCTTTTCCTCGATGAGATCGGGGAGCTTCCCAAAGCGGTACAGGCGAAACTTTTGCGTTTCCTCGAAAGCGGCGAAGTTCGTATGGTCGGCGAGAACAACTCGCGTATCTGCGATGTACGAGTGATTTGCGCCACGTTACGCAACCTGGAAGAGATGATTGCGCACGGGGATTTTCGGCAGGACCTATGGTTTCGCATCAACACATTTGAAATTCAGCTCCCCCCGCTGCGTGACCGGGTTGAGGATATTCCCGAACTGATTGTTCACCTGACGAACCGCTATAAGAAAGGTTCCAGACTCAATACGGTCGATGAAATTTTCACCCCCGAGGCCTTTGCTCTCCTTCAAAACTACCATTGGCCCGGAAACGTTCGTCAGCTGGCTAATGTGATCGAGCACGCAATGATCCTTACCGACCATTTTCCTATCGAACCGGAAGCACTTCCGCAGCAGGTTCTTGAAGGCTTTGCCTCTTCTGCGGCAATGTCGCGGCCCGCGCCCCGGTCGCATAAGGCGATTGACACTTCAGACGAGGACGTTGACGAATTGATGGCGTTCGACGCAGGCAAAACGCTTCGCGATTTGGAAAATGAGGCGATCCTCAGCGCCGTTCGTCGAAACGGCGGAAATAAAGCCAAAGCGGCCGAGGAGCTTGGCATCAGTGTAAAAACTCTTTACAATAAGCTCAATCAGTTACAGGAAACGGCGAAAAAAACGGTATGGCGTGGTGGAAGCTAAGGTTTTTTTCCGAAATGTTAAGAGATTTTGTGTGGCGCTCTGCAGATTGCTCCGTAAAGTTTCGCTTTTTACGGTTCGCTGGGCGAAGTTTCTTTGGATTCACTTTTGGCGCTCAGCGATCATCCTGACAGCCAAGTTTTTTAGCGGCGCGTCGGTCAGCTGGGTCGAAGACAGCGTTTACGGAAGTGCGGCGGGTGGTAAAACGGGCCGTTGGGGCAGAGGTCCGTTTGAACCGTGCCAGCGCATCTATTTTGCCAACCATTCCAGCCATCTTGACGCGATCGTCATCTGGACGTCCCTCCCCGAATCGATTCGCCGTGAGACACGAATGGTGGCAGCGTTCGATTACTGGAACGCCGGCCCGCTCCGGCGGTTTCTTTCAAAAAAGGTCTTTAATGCGATCCTGATCGACCGGAAGCATGTGTCGATCCGAAACAACCCGATCAACCAGCTTCTGAAAGAGATGGGGACGGAATATTCGATCATCATCTTTCCGGAAGGGGGGCGCGGAAACGGGGAAAGGCTCCAGAGTTTCAAAAGTGGTATCTATTACCTCGCAAAAAAGAAGCCGGAAGTCGAACTGATCCCGGTCTATCTCGACAATATGAACCGTATCCTTCCTCGCGGAATGGTTCTTCCGGTGCCGATGCTCTCGCGCGTGATCTTCGGCAGCCCGATCTGGATCGAAGAAGGAGAGATGAAAGAAGCATTTTTAAACCGCTGTCGCGAGGCTCTGCTGAAATTAAAAGATTCCTATTCCTCGACCTGTACTTGACACGGTTGCAGCAACATTTAAAATTTCAGGGTCTATTGTGTTTAATAAAGCGTCCCCGTTTAGGGTGGGAGGGGTCGGTCCCTTCACGCGCGGGGCATGGAGCTACGGAGCTAAATATGAGGGTTCTTTCGGGTATCCAGCCCACCGACCGTTTTCATTGGGGTAATTACTTCGGCGCGATTCGGCAGTATGTCGGTATGCAGGGGGATCCCAATAACGCGTTCTACTTTATTGCCGATCTGCACGCTCTGACGACGGTACGCGATCCCGATCGGTTGCGCGCGAATATCCGCGATGCCGCGTTGGACCTGCTCGGTTTGGGGCTTGATCCGGAGCTGGCCTCCCTTTTCATCCAGTCCGAGATTCCGGAAGTGACCCAGTTGACCTGGCTTCTACTGACGGTGACTCCGATGGGACTTCTGGAACGATGTCACGCTTTCAAAGAGAAAAAAGCCCGGGGCTTGACGGCCGATGTCGGCTTGTTTGTTTATCCGATTTTGATGGCGGCCGATATCGTCGTCTACGACTCCGATCTGGTTCCGGTCGGTGAAGACCAGCTCCAGCATATTGAGGTCGCCCGAGACGTTGCCGGGAGTTTTAACCACCTTTATGGCGATGTCTTTGTTCTGCCGAGGGGGAAAATCCTCGAAGATGGCGGCAAGGTTCCCGGCACCGACGGCGAGAAAATGTCAAAGAGTTACGGTAACACCATCGAGTGCTTCATGGAACTTAAAGCGCAGCGTAAAAAGATCATGCGCATCCAAACTGACTCCCGTCCGATGGAAGAGCCGAAAGATCCCGAGGTTGATCCGCTCTACCGGCTCTACTCCCTCTTCGCTTCCGAAGAACAGAAAGCCGAGATGGCGGCCCTCTATCGCCGGGGCGGTTTCGGTTACGGTCAGCTTAAGAAAGAGCTTGCCGATGCCGCTGAAGAATATTTTGCGGGAGCGCGGAAGAGGCGAGCCTATTTTGAGGGCCGTCCGGATTTGGTCGCGGACATCCTTCGCGAAGGGGCGCGGCGTGCCCGCGCCAAAGCGTCTGAAGTCCTTTGGCGTGCACAGACGGCCTGCGGAGTTCGGGTCCCTGCCAAGTGAGGTTGCGGAGTCCACCTTTCATCATTTAGAACGGCGTTGTTATGTCACATCAGATCGCGGCATTCGGCGAAATTCTTTGGGACATGCTTCCTGAGGGGAAGCAGCTTGGAGGGGCCCCCTGTAATTTTGCCTATCATTGTCACGTGCTCGGGGCTGAGGTTATGGTGATCTCCCGGGTCGGGAACGATGAGCTTGGTCGGGAAATCATCGACGAGCTGAAGAATCACGCTATCCCGACTGACTTTATCGGGATAGACCTGGAACGTCAGACCGGTGTTGTCGAGATTCAGCTTGACCGTATGGGGCACCCTACCTATCAGATCATAGAAGATGTGGCGTGGGACGGAATCACGCCTTCTCGTGCGGCACTCCTTTACGCTACGGGGGTTGATGCCATCTGTTTCGGAAGCCTGGCAATGCGTGGTGCTCACAATCGCGTGGCCTTTTCCTCCCTCATCAATGGTGTTCCGACCGAGGCGTTGCGGGTTCTCGACCTGAATTTGCGTCAGGCGTACTGCACCGATGAGACGATCTGTTCACTCCTTTCGGTTTGTAATGTTTTGAAACTCAATGATGACGAACTAATCGCCCTGGCCGGCTTCCTGAACAAGGATTTTCGCTCCGAGAGCTTCTTCGGCGAAGATACTTTCGGTATGGCGGTCCTCTCTTCCGCTGCCCGGGCATTCGTCGATTACCTAGTCGATTATTACTCGCTCGAATACTGCATTTTGACTTGCGGCGCCAGAGGGAGTTTTATCTTGAATCGAGACGGGATTGTCTCTCAGATGGCAAGTTTTCCAGTAACCACGGTGAGCACAGTCGGCGCGGGCGATGCCTTTACGGCGGTCTGTGTCGACGGTTTCCTCAGCGGTGACGATCCGGTCGATATCCATCGCCGTGCCGCCCGTTATGCGGCTTATGTCTGCACCCATCCGGGTGCGATGCCGCCTGTTAACGAAGAGCAACTCAAAGAGTGGGGGGTTATCGACCGATAACATTCCAGGGACTTATTTTGGGGGACAGCAAAATTCTAACCACAATGAGGGTATTGGCTGCCAGTACCGAATTTCAGACAATCACATTTTTGAAAGGTATGCTATGAATCTCACCGACTCGAAATATAACCGATTCGCTCTGGTAAGAGAGATGCTTCAAACCGCTGATATCATCCGTGACTTTGATTTTGGTCGGACGGCCGGCGTGGCGAAAATGATTAAAGAGAAAGGACGTCTCTTTTTGACTGGAGAAGGTTCGAGCCGCATCTTCCCGGCGAAAAGCTTCATGTATGGTGTGATGAAGCGCGGACTTCCGATCTCGACCGCGACCGAGGGAAGCTTTCAGGCCGCGGAATACAACCTTGCCGATTGGGCCGTCGCCGCCGCGTCGAACAGTGGTCAGACCAAAGAGGTGATTGCACTGATGAAAAAACTTGGTGACGCCGGTCACCGTAGCCGGTTTGGGATCACCGCCCGCGAGGGGACGAAACTCGGTGAGCTGACCGATGAGTGTTTTGTTCTTTCCTGCGGCAGCGAAGAAGCCGTGGCCGCAACCAAGAGCGTAGTCGAACAGGCGCTGGTCTACCATTCGATTCTTTGCAACCTGATTGATTGCCAGTGCCCGCAGAATAAGGGGAAAGCCGCCGATTTGGCACAAGAAGTAATGCAAGTCGAATATGATCCGACCGTGATTGAGAAACTCGCGGCAGCCAAGCTTCTCTATTTTGCCGGTCGCAATACCGGTGTTGCCGAAGAGCTGACTCTGAAAACGAACGAGATCACCCGCAAAAAGAGCGATTATCTCGAAGGGACCTATTTGCTTCACGGGGTGGAAGAAGTGATGAGTGCCGGTGATGCCTGCATTTTGATCGATCCGTTCCCGAGCGAATACGGCAAGATCAAAGAATTCATCGAAGGACGTGCCCAGCTAACGGTTATCGCGATTGCCTCTGAAGAGACTCCGTTTCCGACAATCAAGTTCCCGCAATTGGCTGGTTACGAACTGTTCTTCCAACTCATGGCCGGTTGGAACCTCTTAGTTCAGATCGGTGTCGCGCTCGGGATCGATCTCGATAAACCGGAACGTGCCCGCAAAGTCGGCAATCAGTTTGAAGGATGATCTGCGATGTCCGAAATCGGTGATGCGCTCCGCTGGAAAAAGTTTCCTGTTCTTGATGACGGGTTTGTTTGCCTTGCTGACTGGATGGGGTCTGACGATTCGGTCGTGCAGGCTGCTCGCGTCAGCTATGGCACTGGGACGAAGCGCATCTCCGACGACAGGACGCTGATCCGTTACCTTCTCCGCCATCATCACACGACTCCGTTCGAAATGGCAGAGGTCAAGCTTTTGGTTCGCGTGCCGATGGACTCGTGGCGTCAGTGGGTTCGTCATCGAACCGCTTCGATTAACGAGTACTCGACCCGTTATTCGATTGCAATCGATTCGGCTTACCGCACCGAGCCGGATGGCTGGCGTCTGCAAGCCAAGTCGAACCGACAGGGGAGCGAGGGGGAACTTCCTCTCGAGGAGGGTGCCGACCTGAGTCGGGAAGAGGCCGCGTTCCATCAGGCCGCCCACGCACTTTATACTAAGCGGATCGAACGAGGAATCGCTCGCGAACAGGCACGTAAAGATCTTCCCCTTTCGACCTATACCGAAGCGTATTGGAAAATCGACCTTCACAATCTGCTCCATTTTCTGGCGTTACGGATGGAACCGAATGCTCAGTGGGAGATTCGCCGTTACGCCGTGACAATTGCCGAGGAGATCGTGCGTCCCCTCTTTCCCGTGACGTACGAAGCGTTTCTCGATTACGACCTCGGCGCGGTTTCCCTGACGCGCCTGGAGCAAGGAGTGATTTCACGTCTGTCTGCCTCGGGGAAGATTCCCGCTTCATCGACCGATTTTCTTGCCGCACAAGACGATTCTTGGCGCTCGCTCGAGCGTTGCCGCGAGCGGGACGAAGCGCTGGAAAAACTGCAGAGGCTCGGTTTGGTTCTTCCCGAGTAAAACGGTTTTACTCCCCAAGAGCGCCCTAAAGAGCGTTTTGGGGCTCTGGGGGCAAAGAAAGCGACAGGACAATGCGAGCAGCTTGCCTCTTTTCGGCACTTCTTATGGTGGTATCGTTTCGTTCCCTTTCGACGGTGGAATTTCCTGCTCCTTCGACCGAAGAGCGGCAGCGATTGGTAAACGACCCGTTCTTTCAGTCTTTTACCGAAGCGTTCGACGAGGTTCTTTCAGAGGAGACACCGGGACTTCGTCTTGCGGGGACGTTTCTGACCGACCCGGCCGATTCCGTTTCGGTCGCTCTTGTTTCATCGGACTCAGCCGTCGGACGTGAACAGATTGAGCGTGCCATCATGTCGGCGTTGGACTGTGTCCGTTTGCCGGGGGCCAAGGCCGGACGTTCATTTATCTTCGCCCGAAACAAAGACGGTGTCTCCTTTTGCCTTGAGGTGGGGGAAAATTTCGATATGACCCCCGGCGAAATCGTTTTTACCGGTCGTCCGCTCGACGCGGCGGTGTCAAAAGATTGCTGTGCTTTTTTCATCCTGGAAAGAGAGGGAGAGAATGAGGCTTGCTATTCCAGAGCGGGGAATTTTTTTGCCGACGCCGAGGGGGAGCTCTATCTCGAAAAGGATGGCACGCGTTTTTATCTGCAACCGCGTGTAACTGATCTTAACGAAGTTTCTCGCCTTGCCCTCTTTCCGAATCCGGCTTTTTTGACTTCCGACGACGGAGTTTTCTTCCGCCCGACTGAAAAGTCGGGGGAAGTATCGTTTGTCGAGATCGCCGACCGACCGACTCCCCTTGTGGTGCAAGGACATTTGGAAACTTCGAATTCCCATCTCGACCTACTACTGCGCTTGCGCAAAAGAGGCGCGGAAATTCCTCTTGTCGAAAAAGAATCGACCCCATAAAACTACCTGTAAAACTACCCGTGGGGAGTTTTTAGTTTGAGGCAAGACCAATGGCAGTCGAAAAAAAACGCTGAGTTAAACCGATCTGTTCAGTCGTCGGATCGAAGAGGTTGTGTTTAATCATCTGAATCGATTGAACCGCGCATCTCCTCAACGAGACGGTCCATTGCGTCCCCGTTTTATCTGGGGGCCCGACGTCGTTCTGATCGAGTCTGGGGCCGAGGAGGCTGTGATCGCATGTTCTCTGTCTCGGGAATCAGAGCAGTGCGCTTTTCGTCTCCCGTATTTGATGCCTGCTCTGCGATATTTGCCGCCTTCGTTGTGAAAAGATCGTCTCACTCTACGTGTTGTCGAGACGAAGTCGGACGCGCAAAACGAACAAGCTTGTCTTTCGGTACTTGAAATTCATTTCGGTGGCATCTCCGGGACGGAGAATGCGGTTAAAGCACTCCATCTGACCAGACTCGAAGATGGTATCCCCCACTCGATGTTGAACTGCCCAAATTAGTCGATCTTTTCGAAAACTCGATAGACTGTAATTCAGACGATACATTGATCGGTTGGCTTTGTGTCGAGATGAAAACGACGAACGTTGATTCAGCGCACAAGAAAAAGATTTTCGTGTGGTTATGGACCGGTTTACTGAATGAATTACTTCAAAGAACGTCAAGCGCCCCTGACGGCTTTTCTTTTGCATGGTTTGTTCGGGGTGATTCGCCTGTCGAGCTTCAAGATTGCGTATATTCGGCTGCCAAAGGAAACCCGCCCTAAACCAAACTTGAATAGAAATTTCAAGTATTTGGATATTCCGTTTGCTTAAAAAAAGAGAAAAAGATTTCCGCTTTTTTCCGAAAACAAGACTAATAGCCGAGCTATTGCTTTCAAGTTGCGTATAAGACTTAGAAATGCGGTTTGAAAACGACGGATGAGAAAATAATCTCCTCTGTCAAGTGGGTAGGAGCTGTTTTTCCGTTTTTTCAGCGACTTTACCGCCGGGGCGTTGTTTTTTTCATAAAAACCGATATAATCGTATGGATCGGTTCGATTTTCTTTGACAATAATCCAAAGTGGATTATTAATAGCTGATGGGGCTGTTTTTCCGTAGGCGGTAGAGCCGAGGCGTGGTGGTGGCCAACTGGGCTTGATGTTTACCCTGTAAACAACGGAGGTGTTTGTTTTGTTCGATTCCGACGCGTATCAGGAACAGGATGATGATTTTGGATTTCGTGACGATGACGGCGAAGAGCTGATAGACGGTGTCTCGTTGGGGATCGATGATGATGGGAGCGAAGACATCGATCAAGCCGACATTTCAGGCGATGACGAAGAGAGCGGTTGTGCGGATTTTGATTTAGATGCCGCGAACGAGTCTTGGAGTGATGATCCGGTCCGTATGTACCTGACGCAAATGGGGGAAATTCCCCTCCTGTCGCGTCAGCGCGAGGTGGCGCTCGCCAAACAGATCGAGCATATGCGCCGGAAGTTCCGCACCAAGTTGCTTGAGAATGATTATGTCATGAGAAACGCCAACCAGTTGCTTCATCGGGTTGCCTCGGGCGACCTTCCCTTTGATCGTACCATCCAGGTGAGTGAGGGGGATTTTGAAAAGCATCAGATTCAGGCGCGGTTCTCCGTGAACCTGGCGACTCTCGATAAGATTTTGCGTCGAAATCAGCGCGATTACCGGATTGCCTCTAGTCGTCGTCGCACCCGCGCAGAGCGTGCCCGCGCATGGCACGACCTCGGTCTCCGTCGCCGCCGTGCTGTGCGCCTGATCGAAGAACTTGGCTTACGCACTCAGCGGATCGAAGTGATGATCGAGGCGCTCCAAAAGTACAGTGCCCGCGTCGATGAACTAAGGAACTGGATCGCCGAGCATAAAGCTTCCAAGCGTCCGCGGCACGAGCGCGACCATTGGATCGAAGAATATCGCAATATCCTGTGTATGACCCAAGAGTCTCCGACGAGTCTGCGCAATCGGGTTCGTGATCTGCTTTCGATTTTTGAAAAATATCAAGATGCCAAACAGGGACTTTCGGAAGGAAACCTTCGTCTGGTGGTTTCGATTGCGAAGAAATACCGTAACCGTGGTCTGAGCTTCCTCGATCTGATTCAGGAAGGTAACGCGGGACTGATGCGTGCCGTCGATAAGTTCGAGTATCGTCGCGGGTTCAAGTTTTGCACTTATGCCACTTGGTGGATTCGTCAGGCGATCACCCGAGCCGTGGCCGACCAGAGCCGCACTATTCGCATCCCGGTTCATATGGTCGAGCAGATGACCAAGGTACGTAATGCCAAGCGCCAACTGACGCAGCAGACCGGTCGGGAACCGACACCCGAAGAGACGGCATTTGCGGCCGATATGCCCTTAGAGGAGACGCGTCGTATTGAGGCGATGAATCGTTATCCAATCAGTCTTGATCGTCCGGTCGGCAATAGCGAAGACAGCCATTTCGGCGACCTTCTTCCCGACGGGGCGGCCGAAAGTCCTGCTGTCGGAGCCTCCCAGGAAGCACTCCGTCGTGAGATCCTGACCGCACTCAAGTCGCTCGGTTACCGTGAGCGAGAAATCATCCGTCTCCGTTACGGGTTAGGAGATGGCTACAGTTATACACTTGAAGAAGTCGGTCATATCTTTCGTGTTACGCGTGAGCGTATTCGCCAGATCGAAGCCAAGGCCCTGAAAAAGCTTCAGCAACCGATGAGAAGTCAGAAGCTCGTTGGTTACATCGACTGATTCGGCTGGTCCATTCCCGTCGGTTGGCTGTCCAATCGGCCGTTTTTCCATCGGTCCCGCCTCCGGCAGACTTTTCTTCCCCTCCCACGGGGTGTGTGATAGAACGACTGTTCTGCCTGGTCTTGCTATCAGGATGGAAAGAAACCGTTTTTCTCGAAAAATTCCGAATGCGGTTGTTTTTGAACAAAAGAAGAATAAGATAATCGACAGTTATTGCGGTTCGTGATCCCCCTTGCATTTGCGCCAGTCTCCCGGACGACAAAGGGGTCACAGCATTAGGAAGTTGGGAAAAGAGCTTTGTTCGATTCCGGAATTTTTCACAACCAAGACGAAGAATTCGAATATCGTGATGACGATAGTGACGAGCCGGGCGGGGTCTCTCCTTTTGACCGGGAAAACGAAGAGAACCCCACAGCTGACGGAGAAATTTCCTCTGGACACGACTTTTCCTCCGACGATGATGCAGCACCTTTCGAACAAATCGACCTCGGCGGCGGCTCGAGTGCTTCTTGGGACGACGACCCTGTTAAAATCTATCTGACTCAAATGGGGGAATATCCTCTCCTCTCACGCCGTGAAGAGGTACGGCTCAGCAAGCAAATCGAGCGGGTACGTCGGAAGTTTCGTCGTCGACTTCTCGAGTCCGATTATGTATTGAAAAATGTTTTGCAGATGCTTCGTCACGTCGAGTCCGGCGATATTCCCTTCGACCGAACGATCCAGACAGGGGACGGATATTTTGCCAAAGAGCAAATTCTCGGCCGTTTCCGAAAGAACCTGACGACGCTCGACCATATCCTCGTCGAGAACCGGCGTGATTACTGGATAGCCGTCAACCGCCGCCGCACTCCTCAGGAGCGGGAGAGCGCCTGGCGTTCTCTCGGAATCCGTCGTCGCCGCGGCGCACGTATCGTAGAGGAATTCGGACTGCGTACCGAACGAATTATCGGAATGTGCGAAACTCTCGGAAAATTCAGTGTACGTGTCGATGAATTGCGAGAGCTGATTGCCGGACATAAGGCCGAAAACCGTCCTGAAAGCGAACGTGCCGATTGGGTCGAAGAGTACCGCAGTATTTTGCGCATGACGCAAGAGACGCCGGTCAGCCTGCGTAGCCGCGTTGCAGATCTGAAGACATTCTTTGGGAAATACAAAGAGGCAAAACAGGAACTTTCAGAGGGGAACCTCCGTCTTGTCGTCTCGATTGCAAAGAAGTATCGATACCGCGGTTTGAATTTCATCGATCTGATTCAGGAAGGGAATGCCGGCCTCATGCGTGCGGTCGAAAAATTCGAGTACCGCCGCGGCTTCAAGTTCTGCACCTATGCGACCTGGTGGATTCGCCAGGCCATTACCCGAGCAATTTCCGAACAAAGCCGTACGATTCGTATCCCGGTCCATATGGCAGAGACAACTGCCAAAGTGCGTGGTATCAAGAGAGAACTCGAACAGAAGACGGGGGTTGAACCGACCGTGGAAGAGACAGCGCTCGCCGCCGAGATGTCGATTGAAGATATTCGTCGGATTGAGGCCATCGACCGCTCTCCCGTCAGCCTCGATCGTTCCGTTGGTAGCGGCGAAGACTGTGCCTACGGAGATCTGATCTCCGATCGGAACGCCGCCTGTCCGGTCGAGAGTTCCACAATGGACGGTTTCCGCCGAAAAATGAACATTGCACTCCGCTCGCTCGGTTATCGAGAGCGTGAGGTAATCCGTCTACGCTACGGTTTGGGAGACGGTCACAGTTATACGCTTGAAGACGTAGGGCGTATTTTCTGCGTCTCGCGCGAGCGTATCCGGCAGATCGAAAACAAAGCGCTCAAAAAGCTTCAGACACCGATGCACAGTCAAGAGTTCGTCGGTTACCTCGATTAAAGCTCTTTACCGTTTTTTATCGAAGGGTTATGATATGGTGGCCGATCGTCGCAGACGGAGTCTCGTTATTTCCGCCTGGCGACTTTGATGTTGAAAAGGCCGAAAATATCGTCTTGGGTCAGGCCAAGAGACGGTTCGATTCCCCGAGCGCCAGAAAGAACGGTTTCGGCCAGCAGGCGTTTCTCTTCGAGGATTTTATCGATTTTCTCTTCGATCGTGTTGAGACAGAGGAAACGAGTGACCGTTACCGGACCCACGGCCCCGATCCGATGGGCACGATTGATTGCCTGATCCTCGATCGCCGGATTCCACCAGCGGTCAAAGAGGAATACATATCCGGCGAATTGAAGGTTGAGCCCCACGCTCCCCGCACCGTAACTCATCAGGATCACGCTGCATTCGGGATCGTCCCGGAACCGTCGAATTTCCTCTTCCCGTTGGGCCATAGAGATTCTGCCGTGGTACTCGGCGGGGTGGTATTCCTTGAGCAGTTGGCGGAGCCGATAGTGTGTCGCGACCCATTGGCTGAAGACGATTGCCTTCTGACCGCTCTGCGCCACTTCGTCCAGATCGGCAGCAAGCCGTTCGAATTTGGCGCTTTGACCGGTAACCGGATCGAAGTTACAGATCTGCTTGAGCCGAAGGAGGAGCTCAAAAGCATGGTGCATCGTCACCGAATCTCCCATTTCGTTGAGACGGATTTCCCCCTCTTCGGCCGCGAGTCGGTAACTTTCGTACTGTTCCCCCTCCAGGTCGATCGCCGCATCACGGATCAGAATCGGTGGTAGGTCGGTGAGCACGTCCTTTTTCAGACGCCGGAGGATGTGTTCTCCAACGATGTCGCGCATATGGCTCGGTTTCAGGCCGGCAGTCAAATAGCCCGGCGAGAGAAACTCGAAAATACTGACTAGGTCTTCCGAAGAATTTTCGATCGGGGTACCGGTTAGTGCCCAGCTGCGCCGACGGGGGATGGCCGAGGTTGCCTCAAAAGTCGTGCTGCGACGGTTTTTGATCCTTTGCGACTCGTCGAGGATCACCAGATCGAAAGGGTGCTTTTCCCGGAATTCCGTCGTATCGAAAAACTCCCGATCCCGCGGGAGCAACTCATAGTTAGCGATCCGTACGGGCACATCCGGAAGTTCCCAGAGCCACTTACGACGCGACGATTTCCCCTCGATCACCTCGATGCCGATTTCGGGGGCCCAGAGAGTCAATTCCCTTTTCCAGTTCGTAACCAGCGGTTTGGGACAAACCAGAAGAATCCTCTGGCATTCGCCGCTTTTGAGTAGGAGGCGTACGGTAACGATCGCCTGCATCGTTTTTCCAAGTCCCATTTCATCGGCCAGAATGGCAAAATGGGATCCGTACAAAAAGGAAATCCCTTGTTTCTGATAGGTAAACGGGGCGAGGGGAAGTTCGAGTGATTCGCTTCTTAAGAGCGTCTCGAGTGGCGGAGCCAGAATATAGTGAAGACGATCCTCGGTTTTAATCGCGTCGGTCGGCACCTTCATGCGTGTGACCGTTTCAAGCGCTGCGAATTTCGGTGTACTGTCTTGTGTCTCCGAACGCAGTTTCGGCGATGCCGAGGTTTTCGAATCGGGACGCGGAGTAAAGTAGTACTCCCGAACCGGAACGTCTTTTGGTGACTCTATACTGAGCGAACGGATAATTCGCTTTTGGGTTTCCCGTTCCGGATGGTGAATCGATCGGATGAGAACGGGCGGACCTATCGCCAGAACCTCACCGAACGTAGCTAAGGTTTCCGGTTCATCGGCGGCATGGTTCCAAGTGAAGATCGGAATCGAGTCTCCGTCGGACGAAGCGCTCATCACGCACCTTTCTGCGATTCTTTGATCGCCAGGTAAATCCGATCAAACGGTTCCGACAGATCAATCATTTTGCGGAAGACTCGGAGCATTTCCCTCGCTCCGTCCTCGGGATCCTCGACGCGGAGCATGTAGCGGATACCATCTTCTTCGGCCTCTTTCCAGGACTCCCTGGAAATTCGTCCGAGAGCGCAGATTTCGTCGAACCGAGGTGAGATCACCCCGGGGAGCGCCCCGCGTACGCCGGCTGGCATCGGGTCGAGGAGAAGGATAAAGGGAACGTCGGCGATCGGACCGAAAGAGAGCATCAGAGGCGAGTCGGTGATCACGGCCGCAACCGGAGTCTTTTTATGTTTGTAGAGGGAAGGAGCAATCTGCTGGCCACAGAGGAACGCGTTGAGCGTCTCGCCATAGAGAATCTCCTGAGCCCGGTTCGCGTGAACCGGAACGGTACAATGGAATTCGACAGGATGCCCGTTGCGATCCAGGATCAGAAATCCCCCCAGGAACCCTTGGGACGAAGTTTCTGAAACGGAGAGAAAACCGAGGTGTTCGAAAGATTCGGAAAGTGAGTGCATAGACTCTCCGGTTACTAGGTGATTTTCGTGGAAGGAGCAGAATCGGATGCAACGCTACCCTTATCACTCTATCGGTCTTTTCCCACAGAATTTTTATCTTGAGAAACGGCGGGGCTCTTTCATTTTGTTCTATAGTGGAGTGGGGATAGAGTTGGACAATTCCTTTATTTAAGGGGTTTGAGAGGGGGGAGGACGGGGATGGGCGTCAAAGTTTACCTAAAACCTTAGATTCAGGGGTGATTGTCCCTGGCTTTTTAGGGAAAATCGAGAGGGTATAGGCCGGGGGATGGGACGGAAGGGACCACCTCAATCAAGCCGCAGGGTCGTGGCGCGAGCCAAGTCTTCGCGGTGAACCATCAGATAATGGGTTGCGGCCGTCGCGGGAGAACGCCCGAGCCATTCGGCGCCCATGTGGGCCGGGGATCATTGCTGGGGTTCGGTGGCCCGACTGGCCCGAAGGTTCTGGAAGATCCGTTGCTATGGAACAAGACCTGTACGAACCACGATCTATTTCATCCGTTCCCGGGTTCTCGACCGGAACATCTCCGGGGGAAGCACGAATGTGGCCTTTCCTCGGCCAATTCCCAATGATACGGGGGCTCGTGTTCGAGTTCCGGGAAGAGCGGGATCACCCTTGCCCCTTTCTCCGCATACTGTTCCGTTTTCGGCGAGTGGACCAAGATTGTTTTCTTCTCCCACTTGATGTCGGGTAACTGGGGCCAAGCCTGTTCGCCGGTCCAACGGAGTCCACTGGCCCGAAAAAGCGAGATCGATAGTGTCAAGGGTCTTTCGCAAATTTATTTTTATCACTCGGTTGACCATGTCCACTCTCTTATAATTTGCGAAACTTATTTTACGTTATCTCTTTTGGAAAAGCAAAACGATTGGAGCATAAAAAGGGGGGACGGTATACCCGTCCCCGAGTGCCTGGTCTTGGTTAATCTTCTTATTGGGTTGTCAGGATTTTTGGCTCGGTCGTTAGGATTTCGACCGCCTCCTTTGCGACCTGTTCCGCCCAGCCATTACTGGATACCACTTGTAGGATCATCTCGGCGATTTTATGAGCTGCCTCGCACAGAGTTCTGTGTCCGTCGACCCGATGGCGAAGATCGCTCGCAAATACTAGCAATCTCGCCAGGTTAGTGGCGTAAGGGCGATGGCGCGTCATCCAGTCATTTAGTCCTATGAGCTCCCCGCTGTGGTCGGTCCGAAACTTCGGATAAAGCCCTTGGTAGTCCGTGGAGCAATCCCCCGCTAGACAATACGCCGTCGATCCAGCGTAATCACGGATGGCCTGTTGCCGAAGAAGCTTCAAGAGCATGTCCTTTGCCACTCCGGCAAAAAACTTATCGTCGAGGTAGAAGTCGATCCGGTTCCCAGCATCAACACTTTTCAGAGAATACTCTTGGTTTTGTCCCAGCTTATGAACTATCTCTGTTCCCATCTCACTGTCTCCTTATTCTTTTGTCGGCGGTTCCGGGCACCCCACCGTAGGGGCCGCATCCGACCGCCAACCCTATTTTAGCAGCGTGCGATGGGAAAAATCAAGCTTTTTAGCCTTGAGTCACTTATGGACATTCTACCCGGGCAAGAGTAAAATACTCCAAGGCTTCGGAAGGACAAACCCTGTTTCATAAAAAAGGGGATAGGAGACAACATGTGTACTACAATGCTGTCGATTAAACCCGAGTATATCCGGCGGATTCTTAAAGGAACGAAAAAATATGAGTTCCGCAAAATGATCTCCCGCAAGGAGGTATCGAGGATCGTTCTCTATTGCAAGATTCCAACGAAAAAAGTCGTTGGCTGGGTTGACGTTTTGGGTGTGATTTCCGGATCGCCCAAAAATGCTTGGAAAAACGCACGCGGACGCCGGGGTTGCCTCCGAAGGATATAATGAATATTTTAAAGGACGCCAAAAAGTATGTGCTTACCAGCTTGGAAGGGGCAGACGGTTCAGAATTCCTAGAGGTTTGGAGGATTTCGGGCTCACCGCCCCGCCACAATCATTCGCGCATCTCGGGATTTCTAACAACAATCGCCGAAAACACCGGGACCCCCAGAAGAATAAAGGCCAGAGTAAAAGGAGAATCCGATGGCATTGTACTACTTTCAAGAAGGTGAGAAGCTCGGCCCAGTCAATTCCGCACAGCTTCGGGCGTTGGTGCGAACCGGCGTAGTGACTCCTGATACGATTATAGAAAAGAAGGGTCGACTGGCATACGCGCGTGAGGTGAAGGGGCTGAAAATCCCGCCTCCGACTATCGGCCCCGAAATGCCCCCCGCCATACCACCGGTGGTTGAAGAGGAGGGACCCGTATTCGTTCCGGGGGCCGACCGGGCCAGTGTTTCCGGAGAGGCGGAAGAGCTTGTTGCCGCCTCGCGCTGGATGTCGACGGTCGGAGTTATCTTTGTTCTGTCCGGAGGAGCTGGTTTTTTCCTCGGTTTGCTCTACCTGCTCGCTCTGATCTTCCAGGTCTCGGTGATTCCGGAAGTGGCTGTTGGCTGCATTGCCGGAAGCATCAGCTGTATGATTTCCGGCCTAGTTTTTCTTTTTCTCGGAGCCCTCGGTCGGTTTCTGGTTTCGACTCTTGACCAATTCTTAGCAACGGGCAGGCCGCAGAATGCTGCTGGCCCCACGGTCTCCAAGCCCGAGGCTGGAGATAGTCGGTGACCCCGAGGCCCTCACTCCCTATGAAGACTTGCGCTTCTTCTCTAAATATGCTATAATAGTGGGGATACTAGAGACGTTTGCTGTTACGCGAACGGCCAAGAGCCCGGAACAGTCAATTCGGCTCATTGGAAAGATTTTGTAAACCAAGGCGTAATTATCACAGTGAGGTTAATCATGAAACGCAACAAAGAACTGGTTAAAGCAATTTTATCAGACTTGGAAGAGCATTGTAACGGTCCAGTGGTACATCAACCGACGGTGGAAACATTTAAGATCGAAGTAACAGTGGCGGAATTTTACGACCATTGCCGTCTTATTGTCGAAGAAAGGTTTGCGAGGGGGGGGTTCTCCAGCAGTGGTCCTTTTTTCTCCTCTTTGACATGGAGGGGGCATAACTTGCTCGACAAGTTGCGGGGGACCGAGGAACGTCCTAGCCCGGCATCAAAAGCCGATGGGTGCTCCTGTCCGCCACCAAAAGCTGAGAAATGTTCTGACACGTCTCTAAAAAACAAGAAATGTTCTAGCTCGACACCAAAAAATGGGGAACAACAGAACGCAAAGCCGAAAAAGACCAACCATGGTAATTAAAAGGTACAAAAAACCCATCTCCCCGTCGGTGCGGGGGGATGGGCAAAGCAAGTCTCACATCTTTAAAAGTTTTTGCCAAATCTTCTTTGGTTTTACCCTCTCGCGTTCTATCTCGTTGCAACTCCGCCAGACTGCTTATGGGATGCTAGGCCTTTCCCAGAGAAGCCCACGTTCCATGGCGTGGTCACGCAGGAGTTCAGCAGCGATTCTGTAGGCACTTTTGCTGGGAAGTCCAGTAAAGTCGATGTGAACATGTTCGGGACAGTCATCGAGCGGTACGGGACAAGCGGGGAGATCCCCCGCGTCACCCGGTCCGATGCCCTGGCATTCTTCACTTGTTATGGCGAAAACGGCCAACGACGGAGACCGAAGCACCGTTTCTTGATTGGTGGCCGAGTCTTCCGGGGATATTTTGTCCCCGTCATAGACGGACAAGAACCCGCCATCCTGTTTTCTAGGCAGGAAAGCTGAAGAAATCACCTGGCCGGCTTGCACAAAAGCCCGAACCTTGACGTGTCTTAGAAGGAGTGTGGATTTATTCATCAAGAAAACTGTCTCCATATTCTTTAACTGTTTCATATAAACGCCGAACATCTTTTTCGTCATTGAGGTCGTATCGAACATCTGTCGGAGGATGGGAATTGTCAAGATAGTGCAAGACCCCATCGGCGACACGCGAGTCGAGCCCAATGTCGATATTCAACGAGAGAGGGTGCCCGTCCTGGCGCCATTCGGCATGGATCGTATTATCTTCCCACGGACACAAATAAGGCGGACGCAGCGTGCCGGGATATCTCAAAAAGAAGTCGGTGAGCCATTCAATCCCCTCTTTACTCGGCGAAGCAGTTCCCTCGCCGTCCCAATTGTCCTTGAGCTGGGCGAGCTCTTCCATGCGGTACACCGGGTCGAGAGGAGATATCTTCTCGGCGGAACGAATGATATAAACCGGCCTGTTGCCGCCGTAGGAAACCTCTCCTTCCAGAAGGAGAAGGTTCTTTTTCCGCAACAGCTGTGACTTGGTTGGATGGGCCGGATAAGTCGAAAGGGAATCGATCAAATTTTCGATCTCGGTCGACTCCGTAAACTTAAACGGGATTTTCCCCCCCGGCGTCTGAACTTCGGCACGATGGCGGGGCTTGTTGCATTCAACAATTTCTCCGCGAAGAAAAACATTTTCGGTGTATCTTTGGCCGCTGGCCTGAACCAATGCCTTACGAACCGATGGTGTGTAGCGAACCGGCAATTCTCCCTCAGCACTGAATTCGATCACCTCGTCATCTCGTAACCCTTTTCCGAGCGGACCGAACTGACCGAGGGATTGGGGCGACATCGCCGGCACCCGACCATTCTCCACGTCCCGGATCACAGAAAAAAATTTGCCTCGCGCATCGAAAAAAATAGACTCTTCTTGCGAAAAAAGATCGGAATTGTCAAGCTCAACGTCAATCACAACACTTCCGTCGCGGATGCCCGCCAAGCATAAAACCGACCCCTTAAAAACCCCACTCGGCAACCTTTCGCGGTCGGAATTGGAAAGAAAGCAGTCTCTGACAAGATGAGAGAAAACATCGTTCAACGCCGTTAGGTCTCGCAACAGGTCGAGGGGAAGCAGGTAATGTTGAAACCTGCGTCCCTTAAACGCGACCTCTAAAAACGGTTTTTTGTCGGACATCATTACAGCCCCTGTTCTTTTTTCTGTCAAGAATTACAACTTCCCCCCCCCAAATCACAGGTCTCGCGATCCCCAAACCTACCTCGTTATAGCACAATAGGTTTCCCGTATCAAGGAGATTCGCCGACAAAATGGCGGTAATTATTCTTGGTCGGTCATAATAACCCCACTTTCCCCACCCCTAACCCAGGGCTGGCGATTCCTGATCTCAACGATCATAATGGCAAAAACCAGGATTTATGCTCCGTTCGAATGTTAAGACAGAAGAGATAGAGAATGGTTTAAGAGTTACCTATTTACCTATTTTTCTTTTTCGGTGAGATACTTTCTCCAGTTTCACAGTTTAAATAGGCAAAGCGTCCAGGGCAATGGGGTGTTTGAAAAGTATAAGCAAAATAGACTAAAAGCGCAGTTTTGCCGAGAACGTACCGACTTCAACACCTCAACGTTGGTAGAGAGGTATTCGAGTTTTTGACGAGATCGGCAAGAAGTATACTCCATATTGGAGTGTCGAAGTGTTGGTGTGACATAATATCCACTCAAAAAATGAATGTCAACACTCCTATTTTTATACCTTGTCCATCGACCCAAGAAGAACAATTGGATATTTTCCCACCATGTGCCACTCTGATTCCCGTCACGCACGAAACAATGTTGTTTCCGGCCCCAACCTGCCACCATGGTTACCTCCGCCAGCGCATCTCTCGCCATTCGTCCGTCCCGGGTCCTTCCTCCATGCCTCTATCTCGCAAAGTCAGGGGGCAACAGGTGGTGGGGGTGACATGTTGATCCTCGGTGGGGAATTTTGATTCTTGAGGTGGAAGTGATTGCCTTCCCACGGTGCCGAAAACAAAGGCAAGCCGAGGCTCGGAGAGTTCAGGTGCAGTGATACCGAACCGACCCCGTTTCAAACCCCAAGGCAGTTGAACAGCGCAAAAGTCCCCGAAACTGTCCCAGACTCCGCCAAAACGCCTAAAAACAAGAGACCATTTCCTGCCATTTTGGCAGAGCACTATTCCCTCCCTCTTTTTTCGGAATACGACATAATGCCAGTAAATGAGCCTTTCCCCCTTTTTTTGCTGCTTTTGGAGAGGGTTGGCACGTTTATTGCAGGTAAAATTATCGATGCGGCTCGATAGGGAGCAGAATTGTCGCCCGGCCGCGCAGAAGATTACTTAGTTTGAGGAGTTTATCAGATGGCGAAAAAAAAGTCAGATGTAGCTTGTGAATGTTCTTACGGAATGAAGCTTCAGCCCCTGGGTGACCGTGTTGTGATTCGTCGTGACGAATCCGAAGAGAAGACTCTTGGGGGTCTCTATCTTCCCGATTCGGCGAAAGATAAGCCTGCCCGCGGCGTGGTCGTCAGTTTGGGTGATGGTCGTGTTCTCGACGATGGTAGCCGTAGCGCATTCACAGTCAAGGAGGGTGACCGGGTTCTTTTTCTTTCCTATGCCGGGGAAGAATTCAAATTCGGTGACGAAGAATACCTTCTCATGCGTGAGTCCGATATCCTCGCCGTGATCAAATAAAGAATTCAATCCCGAATAATTCACAGAAATTACAGGAAACAAGGAGTATGTATAACTATGGCTAAAATGATTGCGTTCGATCAGGATGCCCGCGACGCCCTGAGAAAAGGGGTTTCGAAACTGGCCAAGGCGGTCAAAGTTACTCTCGGCCCGCGTGGCCGTAATGTTATCATCCAGAAGAGTTTTGGTTCTCCCCTGGTGACGAAAGACGGTGTCATGGTCGCCAAAGAGGTTGATCTCGAAGACACCTACGAAAATATGGGTGCCAAGATAGTTCGTGAAGCTGCTTCGAAAACGAGTGACAGTGTCGGGGATGGTACCACGACGGCGACGATTCTTGCCGAGGCGATCTTTGATGAGGGGATGAAAGCCGTCGTTGCCGGGATTAACCCGCTCCATCTCAAGAACGGGATCGATGCCGCGGTTGCCGATGTGACCGATCAATTGGTCAAGATGTCGACCCCGATCAAGGGAAGGTCCGACATTGCCCAGGTCGGTATGATCTCCGCTAACAACGATAAAGAGATTGGCGATCTCCTAGCCGACGCTATGGAAAAGGTCGGTAAGGATGGTGTCATCACCGTCGATGAGGGGAAAAGCCTGAAGACCGAAGTCGAATGGGTCGAAGGAATGCAGTTTGACCGCGGTTACCTTTCCCCTTATTTCGTGACCGATCCTCAGAAGATGGAATGTGTGCTTGAAAATGCCTACGTTCTCCTTCACGAGAAGAAGCTTTCGAACATCAAAGAGCTTATCCCGATCCTCGAAGCCGTTGTCAACGCCGGTCGACCGTTACTGATCGTTGCCGAAGACGTTGACGGCGAAGCTCTCACGACCCTTGTTATCAACCGTCTGCGCGGTACGATGAAAGTGTGTGCGGTTAAGGCACCCGGTTATGGTGACCGCCGTAAGGCGATGCTCGAAGATATCGGGATTCTGACTGGTGGTGAAGTCCTCTTCGAAAGCCTTGGTCGTCAGCTCGAGTCGATCCAACTCAACGAACTGGGGACGGCCAAGCGGATCGTCATCGACAAAGATACGACCACTATCGTCGAAGGGGGTGGCAAGAGCGATGAGATCAAAGCCCGCATTGCCCAACTCCGTCGTGAGATCGAGGTTTCGACCAGCGATTACGACAAGGAGAAGATGGAAGAGCGTCTGGCGAAACTTTCAGGCGGCGTGGCCAAGATCAACGTCGGGGCCGCAACCGAGGCCGAAGTCAAACAGATCAAGTCCCGTGTTGATGACGCGCTTCATGCGACCCGTGCCGCGGTCGAAGAAGGCATTCTTCCTGGTGGTGGTGTGGCACTTCTGCGTGCCGCGTCTGCGGTGAAAGCCGCCGAAACCCTCACGTCCGACGAGAAAGTCGGTTACGACATCATCCTGCGTGCCTGCCGCGCTCCGCTGACTCAGATCGCCGCAAATGCCGGTAAAGACGGCGGGATCGTCGCCGAAAAAGTTGCCGAAGGGAAGGGGAATTTCGGTTACAACGCTCTGACCGATACCTACGAAGATTTGGTCAAGGCCGGTGTCATCGACCCGACGAAGGTTGCCCGAACCACGCTTCAGAATGCCTCGAGCGTCGCCGCGATGCTCCTGACGAGCGATGCGATCGTCGCCGACATTCCGAAAGACGAACCGGTCGCGCCGACTCCGAGTCCCGGAATGTATTGATAGATATCCTTAACGGGAAATAAAATAAGGGGCGAGGTACCTCGCCCCTTATTTTATTTCCCGTTTTTCATCTTGTGCTTTGGCATCGGGAAGAAAAACAACAGACCCTCAGTTGAATGTGACCAGCGGGGTGGTCTGCGATCCGACGAGAACGAGTGTAACTGTTGCCTTCGTTTTCGGGGAAGAGGTGTTTTTCGTTTCGTCTCCTCCACCGAGCAACAGCATGATTAAGATTCCCAGAAGGATCATAATCACAACCGTCAGACCGATGACGATATAGAGATCGCGACGGGTATTTCGCTTTTTATTGAGGCGAGTTTTCTTTTGCAAGGAGCTCTCTTGCGTGTGTTGGGCGGCACGGCGCAGTGCGTCCATCTCGTCAACCACTGGACCAGACGGAGCCGAAGTGGGAATTGGTGGCGGCGCGGTCGCGAATTCGGGGAAGACATTGCGCGCTTCTTTCTTTTCCGATGAGCCTTCTTTCCAGACCAGGGTCGAGGCTGCGACACGATGTTCGGCGATCCAATTCCGAATGACTCCGAGCGTCACTGGGCCGTATTCACGGCCGTCCCCTCCCTGAATGTACCAAGCGTCGGGTTTGGCGGCCGGTGCCGCCGACAGTGTTTCGTTCGGAGGAGACATTTCGAGAGGCGCGTCCTGCCCCGCAGGGCGCGTGGCGTTTTCGGCCAAGTCGCTCGCTTCTTGTCTTTGTGAGCGGGAAATGCGGGTGCTCTCGAGCGGTATCTGAAATCGAACGCCGCACTTAGGGCAGATACCGATTTTTCCGGCCTGTTCGGTCTTGACGTTGAGTTTATGTCCGTTGGGGCAGTGACAGCGAATTCCCATCTATGAACTCCGTTTGTCGTAGTGTGAATTGTGAAGGGGACTTCCCCTATTTCCCTTTTCGGCAGGATCGGGACCGAACCGAAAGAGAAAGGGGGCGGCCGAATAAGCCCGTCCGACCCCGAGCTATAGTATAGAAGGGGAGAGAATTTTTGTCGAGAGAAATGCTTCTTTTTTCGTGAGAGGAGCTGTTGAACTTGAAAATCAAAATGGAAAGGGTAGAATGTACCGTTCGTAGAGCTTGTTTTTCAATAAGTTTGGACATAGAGGGATCTTTATATGAAGGAAAATCTGGTTATTGCGCAGAGCGGTGGGCCAACCTGTGTGATCAATTCGAGTCTGCGCGGAGTGATCGACATGGCCCGCTCCTACGACACGATCGGAAAAGTCTACGGAGCCTGTCATGGGATCGAGGGGGTTCTGAAAGAGGAACTTCTCGACCTGACAGCCCAGCCTGAAGAGGAAATCGCTCTTTTGCGCTATACACCCGTTGCCGGGGCGATCGGAACCTGCCGCTACAAACTCAAGTCGCATCAGCAAGAGGATTTCCGGCGGGTAATAGAGGTTTTCAAGGCCCATAACGTCGGTTATTTCCTCTACAATGGCGGAAACGACTCCATGGACACCGCCCACAAAATTGCCGAATTGGCAAAAGGACAAGGGATTGAGTTGCGCGCGGTCGGTGTGCCGAAGACGATCGACAACGATGTTGGGGATTCCGAGTTTAGACGGGTCGACCATACCCCCGGTTATGGTTCGGCGGCGAAATATTGGGCACATATGGTACAATACGCCAATGAAGAAAACAAGGGTTCTTCCCCCGCCGATCCTGTGCTTGTCTTACAGGCGATGGGGCGCAGAATCGGTTTTATTCCCGCGGCGGCACGTCTGGCCGATCCCAAACGGGAAATGCCTTTGCTTATTTACATGGCGGAATCTTCCGTTTCGCTTGAGATGTTGGCCGAGCAGGTCAACGCCAAGGTCAAAGAGGATGGTCGTGCGGTGGTGGTTGTGAGCGAAGGATTTAATGTCGGGGATGTCGGAGCGGTCAAGGACTCTTTTGGCCACACCCATTTCGGCGCAAGCAGGATCACGGTTGCTCAAGCGATCGTCAATTACTTGAATGGTAAAGGTCTTGCCGCCAAAGGCGCCGCGCGTTGTAACGTTCCCGGAACCGATCAGCGTCATTCGATGGCGTACGCTTCGATCGTTGATCTCGACGAGGCGTACCGCCTTGGTCAGAAAGCCGTCGAACTGGCGGCCACGGGGCAGGGCGGGTATATGTCGACGATTCTGCGCGAACCGGGCAACGTCTACAACGTCCGCTACGACAAGGTTCCGCTCAAAGACGTGGCCAACAGCGAACGAACTTTTCCGAGTGCGTGGATCACCCCCGGGGGTAATGACGTGACCGACGACTTCCTCCGTTACGCTTCGCCGCTGATCGGAGAAGAAATGCTTTCGCTCCCGATGGAAAACGGAATCCAGCGGATGACCCGTTTTGAACCAGTCTATGCAGAGAAAAAGCTTGTCCCTTACACTCCCGAATCGGATCGATAGTCCAGGGCGGGGGTTGACAAAAAGGACCGATTTCGGAGAATGGGGCAGGTGCTGTGGGATTGCCCCGGCCGTTTTCCCCCTGCTGTCAGGAGAGTGAAACTTGCCTAAGAGATTTGTTCCTGCGCGTGCACTTTGCGCTTTTCTCCTTTGCGCATGGTTTGTGGGGGTTTTTACCCCCTGTCTTTCTTCCCTTTTCGCGGATGATTCTTCCGCCGTTTCCGAATCGGAGGCCGAACTTTCGGCCCCTACCGTACCCGTGGCCGAGGTGCCGCCTCCCTCCAAGGAAGTCAAGCGGATCGAGAAGTGGATTCCTGACCAAAAAATCTTGATGGGGGCCCCTCCGACACTCATCTCCCTTTCGGAAGTGATCGCCCATTTTCAGGAAATAGGCGCCTTCGGTACCGATGAGCCGATCGACCTGGATCAGGTTCAGGTCAAAGTGGTTCAGAATACCGAGAAAGAGGTTGTTACCCCTGAAATCGTCGGGGATCAACTCCGTCTGATCTGGAATGGGTCGAAGGCCAAGACGACAAATATCATACTCGAGTTCAGCTATCACGACCACCAAGTCTACGACAGTTTCAGTGTCGAAGTCTGGAAACCGGAGTTCTGGATGATGGGCTTGGTCGTTCTCGGCGGACTCGGTATGTTCATCTTAGGGATGAAGAACTTTTCCGAAGGTACCCAGCGGCTTGCCGGTTCCTCGTTGCGCCGAATGATCGCGATGTTTACCGAACATCGGATTTTTGCCTTTGGAACCGGGATTCTTGTGACCTCTATTTTGCAGTCGAGCTCGGTGACAACCGTGATGACGATCGGCTTTGTCAACACTCAGTTCATATCGCTTTCTCAGGCGACCGGGGTGATTCTGGGCGCGAACATCGGAACGACGATCACGGGGTGGATTCTTACGCTCAACGTCTCCGCCTATTCTCTCCCCCTGATCGGTGTCAGTGCCCTGGTTTATGTCTTGTTTAAGAACGAACGGATCAAGAACCTCGCCTTTATGCTGATGGGGCTCGGCTTCCTCTTCTTCGGTCTGAAGGTTATGGGCGAAGGATTCTCGTCGCTCAAAGAGTTGCCCGAGTTTTCGGCGTTTCTGCAGATGTTTTCGGCCGATTCTTTTTCCGGAAGGCTCAAGTGTGTGTTGGCCGGTTGTTTACTGACGATTCTGATCCAATCCTCTTCGGCGGCAATTGGTATTGTGATGACTCTTTCGATGATTGGGGCGATTGGTGACTTGCCTACCGCGATAGCGATTGTCCTGGGAGAGAATATCGGCACGACTGTAACCGCGCTTTTTGCGTCAATCGGCACATCGATCAACGCCAAGCGGGCTGCCATATTCCACACCCTTTTCAATGTGTCGGGGGTCTGTTGGGTTTTGGCTCTCTTCGAGCCCTTTTTTATGCCGCTTATCGAACAGACGGCTCATCTGCTGAATCTTCCGCTGATTCCGGCCGGTATTGCGCTGGGGCACACGCTCTTCAATGTGACCAACGCGTTGCTTTTTCTGCCGTTTACCAAAACAATTGCCGGACTTCTGACCTTGATCATTCCCGAGCGGGAGAAAACCGGCCCGGCAACCGAAACGGGACTCGATTTACGCTATATCGAATCGCCCCTGATCGCCGTACTCCAATCCCGTTTGATTATCGGGCGGATGGGGGAACGTTGCCGAAAGCTCGGTGAAATAGTCTTTAAGCAGGTTCGCGGCCCGCTCGAATCCGAGAAGGAGATTCAATACTCGTTCCGTGAAGAAGAGGCGCTCGACCGAATGCAAGACGAAATTATCAGCTTTACCTCAAAGATCCTTTCCAAAAACCCCACGGCTGACGTAGCACAACAGGTGCGCGAGCAAATTCGTATGGCCGATGAGATCGAGTCGGTCAGTGACTACTTCATTTTGGTTCTCAAGTCGGCCCTGAAACTTAAGAACGACGGGCTCGAGATGCCGGAGTTTATACGTGTTGGATTTGATGATCTCGACGAGAAGACGCTTCTCTTCTTCAAAGATATAAACCGTGCATACGGTAATCGCGTTAAGGCTCGTTATTTTCTTGAACAGTTTTATTCGACTTGCCGAAGTTTGACGGCCAAGATCAAAGAGCTTCGAACCGAGTTTATGATGAAGATGGAAGAAGAACATTATGATCCCCTTCTGATCGTCGCCGTCAATTCGCAGTTGACCTTCTACCGCCGTATATGCGAACATCTGCTGAACATTGCCGAAGTGTTCTGCGGGGCGAAGTGAAGGGCGGGTTCCTGTCGCGATAAATCCTTTGTGCCGAAAAAATTAAAAAATTTTTTTGGGTGTTTTCTCTTTGCTCCTTCAAATACCAATCCGTTTTTCATCCAGTTTGTTATACAGTCGAAATCTCGATAAACGGATCGCGGTCTCCTTATTTTAACGGTGAAACTGCTTTGTAGAACATCGCTTACATGGCAGAAATTTCCCTAGCGCTTTCCCCCCAAAACTGCGAAAGAATTGTTTGGGCGAGAAAGGATAATTGAGCTTCATAAGAAATGTTAAATACATTATAATTTGCAGTCGATAATGGTTAGCGTGGGAATGTTTTCCGCGCAGGTGTTGTTTTTGTTTACATACCTATCGAAGAATTTAGAGATTGATTTTCTGTTTTTTAGTCCCTTGTCAGGAACGCGGAAAGTCCGTCTCGACTTCGAGAAACTTTGAGGAGATTCCTGTTATGGCAAAAGTCGCCGCTGCAACGAAGAAAGCCACCCCGGCTACGAAAGCCGCTCCGGCCAAGAAGGCTGCCGCTACGAAAGCCGCTCCGGCTAAGAAGGCTGCCGCTACGAAAGCTGCTCCGGCCAAGAAGGCTGCCGCTACGAAAGCCGCTCCGACCAAGAAGGCTGCCGCTACGAAAGCCGCTCCGGCCAAGAAGGCCGCCGCTACGAAAGCCGCTCCGGCCAAGAAGGCTGCCGCTACGAAAGCTGCTCCGGCCAAGAAGGCTGCCGCTACGAAAGCCGCTCCGGCCAAGAAGGCCTGTGGCAAGAGTTGTTGTAAAAAAACCAATTGAGCTCGTATCCTTTTTTGATTTTGTTACAACAGTGGAACCCCCTGTGCGGCTTGAATTCGCCGAGTATTTCGGCAAGCAAGATCGTTTGGGGGTTTTGGTTACACGAAATTACCTGTGGCAGTTCTGTGACCACGAACTGAGGTTGGGGAATCGTTCAGTCCTTTGGTTTGAGAGGGGTCTGCAAAGAACCATTTACCTAACTGTTGTTCGTTTTTTGCTGCCGCTGGTTTTGCGTCTGTGGAGCTTTTAGCTCGTTACGCCGATGAACTGAATGAGATCAAAGGATTTGAAAACTCGTCGAAGCCTGTTGAACCAAGGTTTGGAAAATGGAAACCAACTTTGAGATTCGTATCGGGTTTGCCGGTTTCGGACTCTGTGAATCTGCGAGCCAATTCTTCTTCCAAAATCATTCTCGTATAGAGACCGTTCCCCAACCGACCTCTTCCCCGATCGGTTCGTTCGTGGGGTTGGCGGAAAAGCCATGTGTGGGACGAAATACCCCTCGATTGGAGAGATGGTCAAAGATGACAACATCGAAGTGGTTTTCGTTACGACCGACGCATCGAGTCATGCCGACACGTCGTTATGGCGCTCAAACACGGTAAATATGTCTCCTGTATTGTTCTGGTCTGCTGAGAGGGTTTTGAAGATGCCGACTGTGGGGGCCAAAACCGGCCATATGCGTAGAGAAATCGGTGTCTTTGACGGTAAAAACTATCAGCCGGATAATGACCAAGTTACTGAACTTGTCAAAGCTGTCAATGTTTCGATGCCCGCCTTGCCCCGAGGGGGCTGAAGGAGAAGGTATTACGATGGGTCGCACTGCCCGCTGACAGGTGATTTCGTCGACGCACTTCTTCGTAATTGTCGCCCGACGGTTTGTATTGCTCCCCGTCCCTGAACCAGAAAGTTCCGGGGGTTGTGGCGCATATTGTCGGCGCTCAAAGACGGCGAATTGGCAAGATCAAACGCTACGAATATCTGGCGTGACACTCCGGATCGCGTGCAGTTTTGCCAAAAGACTTTTTGGCCTTTTTGAGGTGGTCCCGTTTTCCCGGACAATAAACAGGGTTGTATCGTAGAGCATCTTGCCCTTGATTTATCCCCCGCGGGGGATAAATCAAGGACGAAAAACAGATCCCATCCCCGTATTATTCTTGCTTCCTCCCCCATGTCAAGCTCTTTGCAAACTCTCCTTTCCGGCCACCGCCCAGCCAAAAAAGAGTTCAGCCAGACAGCAGTAATTCAGAGCACTATGGCGACGCCGGTTGCAGTAGAAATCGAACCAAGCCGTCAAACGGTCTTCAAGTTCCCAGACACTATCGTAATGATTCAGATAAATCTCTTCGTATTTAACGGTTCGCCAGAGCCGTTCGATGAAGGCATTGTCCAAAACACGCCCCCGACCGTCCATACTGATCCGAATGTTATAACGCTTCAAAACGTTGATAAAATCGGCACTCGTATACTGACTTCCCTGGCCGGTGTTAAAGATTTCCGGCTTAAACCCGTTCGACAGTGCCGATTCCAACGCCTCAATGCAAAATCCGCGATCAAGCGTATTCGATAATCGCCAGGAAAGAACATAACGGCTGTGCCAGTCAATCACCGCCGTCAAATAAACGAAGCCACAGGCCATGGGGATG
>JBMNOP010000011.1:0-102260 GCA_050943135.1 Thermoguttaceae bacterium
ACTTTGTTCCACCAACGTCCGGTAAGATCATGAAATGCCTTGTGACAACGTTGGCAACGACGGCGTCCATCTCCAAGTTTCCAAAATTTACGCGAACAACAGAAAGGGCAAAAACGGTGTCGATTTTTTTGTGTTTTTTTCGACACATATTTCATGGCTGTTACGCTGCTCTTAACAAGCAATTCGTAGGTCTTCATGTCCATGACTATATCTTAGTCAAGTCCAAACCATAAGCAATTACCTATTTTTTTATGACGACAGACGGAACAAATCTCTTCCCTTTCGACGAGAAAGACCGCCGTCCCACGATATCAGATGAAAGTATTCTTAAACTCGGAAAGATGAAGTCATTGAGGAGATTGTACATGTCATATAATCGGGAGAGCGAAATGGTCAAAGCGCTCAAGAAGAAACTTCCTAAATGTGAGATTACGGGATAGAGCACATCTGAAAAACCGGCGTCGGTCTGTATGCCCGCTCCGGGTGAAGTGGTCCGTCTCCATCGGTCCATGTGGTGCTGATCAAAGACTTTCATCCATCGAAGGTCCTCCGGACTGTCGCCCAGGAGTCGAAAGTAGAAGGTTGATCGGGGAAGCCCGGCAAATTCAGATTGTCGGGATACCGACAGAATTTCGCCGTCCGGATCGATCATACTGCGGTGGGGTTTCGACGGAACAGGGTAGGTTATTTCAACCAGTCGTTCTCAACGTTGAGGTGGCCGATTTCTTCGAAGAGCCCCTCGTGGGTTACCTTCCTTTCGCCTCTCTCTTGCTTCGATCGACCATCTCGGAGAAGTTCGACCATCCATTCCTTTAGACGAGCCTTCATTTTGAGAACCATTTGAGGAGAAACCCCAATGGCCTCGTGATCTCGGGGAATCGCCTTATCTCTTTGCTTCGCTGCCTCTGCGATTTTGGCCCAAAATTCAGGTGAGCCATTTTTTCTCTTCCGACTCATCAATCGTCGTTTCGACTCATTTGGTCTAACCCGTTCCAGGCCAGGAATCAAAGGTTACCCCTCTACGATTCACCTGTCCGATTTTTTAGGGCCTCTAATGTTCGCACTACCGATAGCCTCACCGGCTGTCCTCTCATGACTATCATGATTACACAAAAGATCGGGGAAGGAGGGTAAGGGGCATCGCGAGAAAAACGAAAAGTCTCTCTTCCCGGGGCCGAGTATTCCCTACGCCGACCATTTCCACCGCAACTCCCTTCATGATCTTTCTTTCTGCCGAGTTTCTTCCTGTTTCGGGTTTTAAAATCAAGGTTTTGGGATACAATGATTGTCAGGAAAGTGGAGTTTTGGAAACTCCCCTGAGAATACCACAAAATCGAAGGGAATCTGTCGGCAACGTGCCCCTCCCTTCCCGACAGTTTTCAGACGGCGTTATGATTCGGGAAATCAAAAATCGAAAGCTCTGTTTTTGCGGAAAATTGGCCGGAATGTCCCGAAAGGACGCCGAAACACTCGCACGCAACAACGGGGCCGTTGTGGCGGCGGTTCCGCGCGGAGACGTCGACCTGATCGTGATCGGCGAGGGAATCCCGCTCGGAAAAACCTGGGTTGAATTGAACGAGTCTTTTGACGAGGCGCTCCGCCGTTCGTTTGAGTCGGGTCGTCTGGAAACGATCACCGAAACAACCTTTTGGCAATGGCTCGGAATCGGCCCGCTTACCGACGCGCGCGCCCTTTACACGCCGACCGCGCTGGCCGAACTCATCGGGGTCTCGGCAGCCGCGATTCGTCTCTGGCACCGACAGGGATTTCTGAAGTCGGACTGCCAGGTCGGCAAACTCCCTTACTTCGCGTTCCAGGAAATTCCGGTCGCCAAACGTCTGAAAGTATTAACCGAATCGGGTTACTCGCTCCGGCAGATCGCCAAAGCGATCGAATCGTTCCAAAAAGAGTTCCCGCAAACCGACCGGGTCCTTCTCAACCTCTTTCCGACCTCCGACCCGAGGAAGATTCTCTACGACGACGGAGAGTCGCGGTGCGACTCGAAGGGGCAGACGTTTTTCGATTTCGAACCGACCGACGAGGAAGAACTCCTCATCGAAGCCGAAGAGTCGATGCCGGAACTCCGAAAGGCGTTTACCCCTCTTCCGGACGAGGAACCGCGACCGCTTCCCCTCTTCCCCGAGACACGCTGCCTCTCTGAAGAAGACCGGCGGCGGCAAGAACAGGCGGTCAGCCGAAAGGTTATTGCCCTTTGCCAGACGGCCTGGCAACAGGAAGAGGCGGGCGAACCGTTTGCCGCGATCGAGTCGTGCCGGGCCGCGCTCCTTCTGGGAGGGCCCGACACCGATATTTCGTTCCAACTGGCGGAACTTCTCGCCCAAACCGGCAGCCTTGAAGCGGCCAAGGAGCGCTATTACCTCGTACTCGAAGCCGACGGCCGCCATCTGGAAGCCCTCAACGGGCTCGCGCGCGTTCTCGACCGACTCGGGCAGGAAGAAGACGCCGCCGAACTGTACCGCACGGCACTTGTCATCCATCCCGGGTACGCCGAAGTCCGTTATCATCTCGGGGAACTCCTTTTCCGCCTCGGCGATCATGCCGAGGCCGAGGAACAGTTGCTTCTTTTCAAGTCGGCCGATCCCGACTCCCTGATGGGAGAAAACGCCGACCTGATCCTACGCCAAATCCGGGGAGATCGATCTCGGCGATAGGCCCTTCTCCCGGGCCGCACAGGCCAAGCGCACCGTCGTCCAACGCAGCGACTCGGGGGGAGAGAGAATACCCTTTTTATTCGTTTCGGGTAGTGTATAATGAAACCAAGAGTGTTTTGCCCCCTTCTCGGCAGTCTCGATCATGGGGCACCGAAGGAAGGAACCGTAACAAGGACGGAGTCCGGATTCCCCGAAAGAGCCTTTTCGTACGTTCGTACGGGGAATTTTCAAACAGCGAAAGTTACCACCTTGAAAGGATCAGTTTATGCTTTGGGAAGTCGACATTTTCGCCGCGCCGGGGGAGCCGGACCACGCGGCCTCCGACACCGTCTCCGATGCCGCCGATATGGGAATCTCGTCGAATGTGACGGCGGTCTCGGCACGGGGTTACCTTATCGAGGGAGACATTGATGCCGAGCAGGTTAAAAAGCTCGCGGTGCTCTTCCTGGCCGACCCTGTGGTCGAACGGACGGTTATCGGCCGGGTTGGCGATCCGCAACTCGACCAGCCTCCCGGCCAGACACAGACCTCCGAACCGATCTACGTCCTTCCGAAGCCGGGAGTCACCGATTCGGTGGCCGATAATGCCCGAAAAACGTTTCCCCTCTTTGGCGTTCGGGCCGAGGGATGTCGAACTTTCAAAAAATACTGGATCAGCGGCATCTCCGCGCAAGAGCGCAATCTCCTGGCGAGCAAACTTCTGGCCAACGACGCCATCGAGCAACTTGTCTGCGGAAAACTCCCTTTCACCACACTGCAGGTCGGTTCGCCCGGCCGTTTCGACCTGAAAACGGTCCCGATCCGCGAGATGTCCGACACCCAGCTTGAAGAACTCAGCAAAGAAGGACAGCTCTTCCTCTCGATCATCGAGATGAAAACGATCCAGACCTACTTCGCCGAACTCGGGCGCGACCCCACCGATGTCGAGCTCGAAACGATCGCGCAGACGTGGAGCGAGCATTGTTCGCATAAAACCCTTACCGGCCGGATCACCTACTCCGGCCCGGAAGGGGAAAAGACCTTTGACAATATGCTGAAAGAGACGATCTTCGCGGCAACCGTACAAATCCGGAAAGATCTCGGCCCGAATGATTTCTGTGTTTCGGTCTTTTCCGACAACGCGGGGGTGGTGACCTTCAACGACGAGTACAACGTCTGTTTCAAGGTCGAAACGCATAACCACCCGAGCGCGCTCGAACCTTACGGCGGGGCAAACACGGGTCTGGGCGGCGTCATCCGCGACCCGATGGGTACCGGCATGGGTGCCAAACCGGTTTGTAATACCAATGTATTCTGTTTCGCCCCCCCCGAGACCGATGTCAACACACTCCCCCCCGGCGTGCTTCACCCTCGCCGGATCATCAAAGGGGTTGTCGCCGGCGTGCGCGATTACGGGAACCGCATGGGAATCCCGACGGTGAACGGCGCGATCTATTTCGATAGGCGCTATCTCGGTAATCCGCTTGTCTACTGCGGAAATATCGGCCTGATTCCGTCCGATATGTCTTTCAAACATCCGAAAGCCGGCGATCTGATCGTGGCCATCGGCGGGCGAACAGGCCGTGACGGGATCCACGGCGCGACGTTCAGCAGTGCCGAGCTGACCAGCGAGAGCGAAACCCTTTCGGGGGGCGCGGTGCAGATCGGCAACGCCATCATCGAAAAGATGATGCTCGACGTGATGCTCGAAGCCCGCGACCGTGGCCTTTACAATGCCGTGACCGACTGCGGAGCCGGAGGATTTTCAAGCGCTATCGGCGAAATGGGCGAAGAGATTGGCGCCGAAGTCGAGCTCGATGCCGCCCCACTGAAGTATGACGGTTTGAGCTACACCGAGATCTGGATCAGCGAATCCCAAGAACGAATGGTACTCTCGGTTCCGAAAGAAAAGTGGGAAGAGTTCAATGCCCTGGCCGAAAGCGAAAACGTCGAAGCGGTTGTCCTCGGCGAGTTTAAACCGACCGGGCGTCTGGTCCTCAACTACAAGGGGGTCAAGGTCGCCGACCTGCCGATGTCGTTCCTTCACGGTGGTCGACCGCCGGTCGTTCGGCAAGCGGTCTATCAACCGGCTGATGTTACCCAACTTTCCGTGCGCGCCGCCGACGACATCTCCCCGGCACAAACAACCGTCTCGGCCGGTGTGGGAACCGATCGCTGGCAAGACGACCTCGAAGCAATCCTCGGCGCGCTCAATGTGGCAAGCAAACATTGGGTGATTCGACAATACGACCATGAGGTCCAAGGGGGAAGTGTGTTAAAACCTCTGGTCGGTGTGGCCAACGACGGGCCGGGCGACGCGGCGGTCCTCCGTCCGGTCGTCTCTTCCCGAAGAGGACTCGTCGTCTCCTGCGGCATGAATCCCAACTACGGCGATCTCGATACCGGCGACATGGCGGCCTCGGCCATTGACGAGGCGGTACGCAACGCGGTGGCGGTCGGGGCCGATCCGGCAACGATCGTCCTGTTAGACAACTTCTGCTGGGGGAATACCGACCGACCCGAAACACTCGGTTCGCTCGTGCGCAGTGCGCTGGCATGTTATGATGTTGCCGTCGGATTCGGAACTCCGTTCATTTCCGGCAAAGACTCGCTTAACAACGAATTCCGTCCGGTCGGAGCCGAAGAGTCGATCTCGATTCCCCCATCGCTTCTGATCAGCGCCATGGGGCAAATCCCGGACGTGGGAAGCGCCGTCTCGATGGACCTGAAAGAGGCGGGAAACACACTTTACCTGGTCGGTGCGACAAAAAACGAACTCGGCGGCTCGCACTTCGCGTTGGTTCGTGGCCTGACGGGGGGAAAATCCCCGTCGGTCGATATACCGCGCGCGCGGCGCACCTTCTATACAATGTATCGCGCGATCCAAAATGGACTTGTCCGCTCGGCGCACGATCTTTCGGAAGGGGGACTTGCGGTCGCGGCCGCCGAAATGGCGTTTGCCGGAGACCTTGGCGCGGAAATCTGGGCCGAACATATTCCGGTCGACTTTCTGCCGGGCGAGCGAGAAAAGCTTGTGGCCGTACCGGGCGTCACGACCGACAACGTCGGGGATATGGTACGTCTCTTCAGTGAATCGAACTCTCGGTTCCTTGTCGAGGTCGTGCCCGAAAATGCCGCCGGTTTCGAAGCGGCGTTTGCCGAGGCCGACGTGCCGATCTGCCAACTGGGAAAAGTAACCGCGTCGAACCGTCTGACGATCACGGGCGCCGAAGGAAAGATTTTGATCGACCGCAAGCTGTCGGAACTCAAATCGGTATGGCAGAAAGCATTTGATCTCGGAGGTGACTATCAATGAGGAATACTAAACCGAATGTACTGGTTCTTCGCGCTCCCGGAACCAATTGCGACGTTGAAACGGCATACTGCTTTGAGCTGGCGGGCGCCAAAACCGAACGGGTGCATATCAATCGTCTTTTGGAAGACCCAACCCTTCTGGACAGATTTCAGATCCTCTGTTTTCCCGGCGGATTCAGTTTCGGAGACGACGTTGCCAGCGGTCGGATCCTTGCCGCGACCATCCACCACCATCTGTCCGACACGATTCGCCGATTCCGCGACGCACAAAAATTGGTGCTCGGGATCTGCAACGGGTTTCAGATCCTCATCAAATCGGGGATCCTGGTTGCCGAAGACCAGGGTGGCTTACAGGCAACGCTGACATGGAACAAATGCGGTGTCTACACCGCTCGCTGGACCCGACTGGTCACCGACGGGGATAAATGCGTCTTCTTGCGTGGTGTTAAAGAGCTCTATCTTCCGGTCGCCCATGCCGAAGGACGTTTTGCCGCGCGTAGCCAAGCCGTCCTCGACGAACTCGAAAAGGAGGGACGTCTTGCCCTGCGCTACGTGCCCGAAGATAACCCGAGCGATGCGGTACGCGATGTCGCGGGTGTCTGTGACGAGACCGGTCGTGTTTTCGGACTCATGCCCCATCCCGAACGCCATATCGACGCAACACAGCACCCCCGTTGGACACGGCTTGCCCCCGAGACACGCCCCAAAAACCCCGAGACCGCGGGCGACGGGTTTGTACTCTTTAAGAATGCCGTGGAATACTTCCAATAGACCTCGGAGCAATCGCCATGACAACGAAAAAAAGAAATATTCTGGTGACAAGCGCCCTTCCCTACGCAAACGGGGAAATCCATATCGGTCATTTGGTCGAATACCTGCAGACCGATATCTGGGTACGGTTTCAGAAACTCCGAGGTCATAACTGCCGTTACTTCTGTGCCGACGATACCCACGGGACGGCGATCACCATCAGCGCGCGTGAGAAGGGGGTGAGCGAGGAAGAGTTCATCGCGGAAGTGCACAAATCGCATCTGGCCGATTTTACCGCGTTCGGTATCGAATTCGACCACTACGGCTCGACCAACTCTCAGGAAACACGCAAACTCTGCATTGAGATCTGGAACGCCATTCGTGATGCCGGTCTGGTCGAAGAGCGGGAAATCAAGCAGCTCTACGACCCGGTCGCCAAGGCCTTCCTGGCCGACCGTTTCGTCAGGGGGACATGTCCCAAATGCGGCCGAACCGACCAATACGGCGACTCGTGCGAGTGCGGCGCGGTCTATTCCCCGACCGACCTGATCGATCCGGTCAGCACAATGAGCAATACAACGCCGGAACTGCGCTCGGCGGTTCACCTGTTTGTCGAAATCGAACGATGCCATGACTTCCTGGCCGACTGGGTCGAAAACTCCGGCGCACTGCAGCCGGAGATCGTCAACTACCTCAAACGACAGTTCCTCTCCGAACCACTCTGGCCCTGGGACATCTCGCGCCCGGCCCCCTATTTCGGATTTGAAATTCCCGACTCTCCCGGCAACTACTGGTATGTCTGGTACGATGCTCCGATCGGCTATATGGGCTCGACTCTCCAATGGTGTCAGAAAAACGGGGAAGATTTCAATTTCTGGTGGAAGAATCCCGAGACCGAGATCCACCATTTCATCGGTAAAGACATTTGTTATTTCCACACCCTCTTCTGGCCCGCCATGCTTAACCAGGCCGGATATTCCCTTCCGACCAAGGTACACATTCACGGTTTCCTGACGGTCAACGGCGAGAAAATGTCGAAGTCGCGCGGTACGTTCATCATGGCGCGCACCTACTTGAAACACCTGAACCCCTCCTACCTACGCTATTTCTTCGCCTCCAAGACTTCCCCGCGGCTCGACGATCTCGACCTGAATTTTGAGGAGATGGAAGCGAAGATCAACGCCGATCTGGTCGGGAACATTGTGAACCTGGCGAGCCGCTCGGCGAAATTCGCTTCGATCACCGGGCTCGCCAAGAAATATCCGGCAGACGGCGGCCTCTTTCAGAAGGCCGCATCCCTCTCGGAAGAGATCGCTACTGCCTACGAGGAGCGGGATTACGGCAAAGCGCTCCGCCAGATTCTGGAATGCGGGTATCGTGCCAATAAGTTTTTTGAAGACGCCGCACCTTGGACCATCCGCAAAGAACTCGCAACGCTCGAAAACGATCCGGCGGCCGACCCGGCAGCCAAAGAAGCCGTTTTGAAAAAGCTCCGCGATGTCGCGACGGTCGGTGTCAACCTGTTCCGTCAGATCATCGTCTACCTGACGCCGATTCTTCCCGACCTTACCGCGAAGACCGAGGAACTTCTCGGTTGTAAGATCACCTCGTGGTCCGACGTACAGTCCCCGATTCTCGGAACGAAAATCGGTACCTACACCCACATGATGACACGCGTTCCCAAAGAAGGGATCGAAGCTATGATCGAAGAAACCCAAAAGTTGAACACTCCGACGCAACCCGCGTCCGATACCGCGGCGCCCGCCGAAGAGGCTGCGGCCGAAGTCGTCTTTTCCGACGATCAATGGAAAGATTCGAGCCAGACACTCCGCGACGAACCGATGAGTGAAACCATCACCATTGATGATTTTCTCAAAGTCGACCTGCGCGTCGGTCGGATCGTCGAGGCCGAACAGGTTGCCGAAGCACGCAAACTCCTCAAACTGAAGATCTCCCTCGGTGGGGCGGAAACACGTCAGGTCTTCGCGGGAATCAAAGCCGCGTACCCCGAACCGGAAAAGCTCGTCGGTCGCCTGATCATTTTCGTCGCCAATCTTCAACCGCGCCAGATGAAATTCGGATTGAGCGAAGGAATGGTCGTGGCTTCCGGTCCCGGTGGCCCGGACATCTTCCTTACCTTCCCCGACGAAGGGGCCAAACCGGGCATGCGGCTGCACTGATATAACCGATGGGCGTATCGTTCCGGCTTTTCCTGGTCCTGTGTGCCGTCGTCTTGGGCGGATGTCTTGGCTCGTTCCTGAACGTGGCCGTATGGCGCCTACCGGCCGGGAAGAGTCTGGTTCGCCCGGCATCGTTCTGTCCGAAATGCGGACATACCATCCGCTTTTACGACAACATTCCGGTATTCGGCTGGATTTTCCTCCGCGGAAAATGCCGAGATTGTCATCAGCCGATCTCTCCCCGCTACCCGGTCATTGAGGGAGTTGTCGCCGCGATGGGCGGCATACTCGGCTTCCTCTTCTTCTTCGCGCAGCGGGGGGTTCCCGTGGGGATTTTCCGTTGGGAAGGTCTGGCGCAGCGTCTTTCGGCATGCGAGGCCTATTGGCGCGGCGAGACCCTCTTTCCGACCGTCTCGTTCGAGTCGGTCGTTTTCGTCGGGTTCGGGGTGACCCTCCTTTGGCTTTGCATCCTGTGCATCTACCTCGGACTGGGACTTGTCCGATACGACGGACATCGGCTTTCGCCGCTCGTGCAGGCAGGGCTTTATGTCGGCGCGTTTCTCCTTTTGGGCGAAGCGTCGTTCGTTCCGATCCTCGGAACGCTCCTCTGCCGGCCCCTCTCTTCCCTTTTCGGACCGGGCGCATACCGCAGGACGTTCCTGCTGTTTTTTATCCTTTTTTTCGCGACGCTGACAGGGATCATCTTGCTCTATGGTCGAACAACTCCGATTCTTTGACGACGATCCGGTACCAAAACCGGAGAGTGCGCCGAAACGGCTTCTTCCCTGTCCGATAGCCTCGGTCGTCTATCAGGAAGGGGCCGAGGGAGTTTTCGACTACCGGATTCCCGACACGCTTCTTCGCGTCGTACAACCGGGCCTGCGACTCTATGTTCCGTTGGGCAAATCGAATCGACGGGTCGTCGCCTGGTGTGTCGCCACGCGGATCGCACCGCCGCCCCTCGGGGCTAAGGGGAAACCGATCTTTCTGAAATACGTTCTCGGCCCTCTCGATCAAGAGCCGCTTCTGTCTTCCAAAATGCTCGACTTGGCTCGCTGGCTCTCGAAACGATATTTCTGCCCGCTCGGCACGGTGATGGAAACGATTCTGCCGGCAGGAGTACGGCAACAGGCCGGAACAAGACCGACAACGGTCTATCGGGCCATTGAGAACCTCACGGAAAAACTCGCCGCCCTCGAAACAGAAAAAAAAACCCAAAAAAAACAGGGGCCTCTCCTTACCCCGAAGCAACGGCGTGTTCTCGAAGTCCTGCAAAAATCTCCCGAGCCGATGACCCTCGGGGAACTGGCACGTGCCGCGCATACCAGCGACGTGCCGATCAAAGCGCTTAGGAAGATGGGGCTTTTCCGTTCCGAGCGGATCAGGCGCAAAAGCAAAATTTTCGAAGAACTCGAAAAACCGATCGCACGCACGCAGCCGCTCAATCTGAACCCCGAACAGACCAAGGCGGTGGCAAAGATTCTCGATTACGTCAACGCCGAGACTTTTAAAACGATTCTCCTGCACGGGGTTACCGGAAGCGGCAAGACCGAGGTTTATCTGCAAGCGATCGCCGAGGTGGTCCGGCAGGGGAAACAGGCGATTGTCTTGGTGCCGGAAATCAGCTTGACCCCACAGACCGTCCGTCGATTCCGCGAACGGTTCGACGGCGTGGCGGTCCTTCACAGCCATCTGACCGACATCGAGCGACATGTCGAGTGGAAACGGATCAGCGAAGGAAACGCGCAGGTGGTCGTCGGGGCACGAAGTGCCGTCTTCGCTCCCTTACGGCGTCTCGGCCTGGTGGTGATCGACGAAGAGCACGAAACCTCGTTCAAGCAGGGAGAACTCCCCCGCTACCACGCCCGCGAGGTGGCCCGTTATCGTGCCTGGCAGGAACAGGTTCCGTTGGTCCTCGGGTCGGCCACTCCGTCGCTTGAAAGTTGGCTGCACGCCGAGCGTGGAGATTACGAGCTGGTCTCGATGCCAAACCGGGTCAACGATTATCCGCTACCGAAAGCCACACTCCTCGACCTGCGCACGCCGGCCGAATCGGGCTTTTCCCACGGGGCTCTCCATCGAAAACTCGCTCTGGCGATTCAGGAGGCTCTCGACGACGACGGCCAGGTGATCCTCTTTCTGAACCGGCGCGGATTCTCGACCCGAATCCAATGTCCCGCCTGCGGCGAGGTGATCAAGTGCCCCAACTGTGATATTCCGCTCACTCATCACCGCATCGAAAAGGCCGCGATCTGCCACTATTGCGACTACGAAACACCGATTCCGCGCCGATGTCCCGGGTGCGGTCATCCCGACATCAATTTCCGCGGGTTCGGAACCCAGCGACTCGAGAAAGAGTTAGCCACCCGATTTGACACCCCGATCCTGCGTATGGACATGGACACGATGCGCGGACGGGGCGCTCACGAAAAAGCGCTTACCTCGTTTCGAAACGGGGAATACAAAATTCTGCTCGGCACGCAAATGATCGCCAAAGGACTTGATTTTCCGAACGTCCTGTTGGTCGGCGTGATCAGCGCCGACACCTCCCTCTACCATCCCGATTTCCGCGCGTCGGAACGGACATTCCACCTGATCACCCAAGTGGCGGGGCGAACAGGTCGGGGGGAACGCGGCGGTCGGGTCCTCGTTCAGACCTACGCGCCCGACCATCCCGCCATCCGGGCGGCGGCCGGGCACGACTACCACTCGTTCGTCAAGGGGGAACTGGAAAACCGAAAGCGGGTCGGGTATCCCCCCTACACCGAACTTGTCCGCCTGGTCGTTCGGGGAGAAGACGAGACAAAAACCGAAAATTTTGCTGCCTCACTCGCGACGCTCCTACGGAAAAACCTGAACGAGATCAAAGACAAAAACGGCACCCCACTCCCCTTCCGGCTTCTCGGCCCGGCCCCGGCGATCTTTCCGAAACTTCGTGGGTTTTGGCGTTGGCACATCCATGTCCACTCCCCGTTCGGGGCGGCGATGCGCGAAGCGATCCGTAATACGGTCAGCCAAAAAATCAACAAACCGGACGGCGTGGAATGGATCATCGACGTCGATCCGATCGACATGCTTTAATCGGTCGCGCTCCTTTTTGCCGTACTTGAAATGATTCGGCGCCGCAGCTATAATACCGACGGAGGAGTTTTCGGAAAAAAGAAAGATACATGCGGCGGATCGTGTTCCGCCGTGCCCGCCACCCATAAAATTCACTCGCCAAAGAAACCGATAGGAAAGAACCATGGCCACGGAAAAACCTGTCTTTAGCAAAGAAGCGGAAGACCTCATCTTCGATACTGCCCGCGCGCAGGTCCTTTCGACCGTCCTTTGGCACGGAAGGGATCGCACAGACCCCGATTTCCACAAAAAGCTCGGTCCTTGGGCAGAGACTCCCGTCCTCGGCACTTTCGTCAGTTTCAAGAAGAACGATCAACTCCGAAGCTGCATGGGGTGGATGAGCGATGGTGTTTCCCTGGCCGAAGCGCTGAAAGCCTCGGCAACCTCGGCAGCGCGAGAAGATCCTCGGTTCCCCCCCTTGGCGGCCTCGGAATTCGAGTCTCTTTCGATGGAAGTCTGGGTATTGTGGGGCATGGAAGAGACGACCGTCGCTCCGGAAGAGCGTATCAATGCATTCCAAATCGGCAGACACGGCCTTCAGATCAGCGGCGGCGGCAGGCGAGGTCTCCTTCTGCCCGGGGTCGCGACCGAGTTTGGGATGGGGCCGCAGGAGTTTTTGGAAGCGGTCTGCAATAAGGCGGGGCTTCCCCGCGATGCATGGCGCGACGAGCGTACCACGCTTTACATCTTTGAAGGTCTGGCCATCGACCGTCCTTTCTTCGACGCGTCGGTCGCGGCCGAACGAGCCGAGGCTCTCGAAAAGAGGAAGGGAAAAGAAGCGCGTTTCGACCCGCGCTCTTTCGCTTGGAACTTCGGTCGACTTACGGTTCCTTCCCGCGCCTCGGCCCCTCCGAACCCCGGGTTCCCCCAAGTTCGTCCGGCCGCCGTGGCGGGGATGTTCTACCCGCGGGGAGAAGAGCAGCGGCGAATGCTCGAACGGTTTGCCGCCTCGGCCACCGAAGAGCCTTGCACCGACACCACCGCGGTGATGATCCCCCATGCGGGATGGATCTATTCCGGGGAGCTGGCTTACCGCACCCTTGCCGAGGCGCGCATTCCTTCGTCGGTCCTGATCCTGGCGCCAAAACATCGTCCGGAAGGAAAACCGTGGGGACTTTCGCCGAGTCGCATCTGGGAGTTCGGCGACGGACAGCTCGAAAACGATATGGAGCTGACCGAAGGAGTCGCCCGGGCGGTTCCCCGATTTCAGCTCGACGCCGAATCACATCGGCGGGAACATGCCATCGAGGTGATTCTTCCCTTCCTGGCACAGCTTGCCCCGAAGGTCAAAGTCGCGGGGGCTCTTCTCGGTTACGGGAACGAGACCGATCTTTTCGAAGGGGCCAAGCAATTCGCCGACTATTACCAAACACTCGAAAACCCGCCCCTCTTGATCATTTCGAGCGACATGAACCACTATGAAAGCGAAGAACGGACCCGAGAGCTTGACGCGATGGCGCTCAACGCCCTTGAGACGCTCGATGCACGCCGACTCTGCCGAACCGTTTCGGAAAATCGAATCTCGATGTGCGGTGTTCATCCCGCCGCGTTTGTCTTGGAAACGCTCCGACTTTGCGGCAGACTCCACTCCTGCCGACAGATCGGGTACGCTACCAGCGGAAAAGTGTCGGGGGACTATCGGCAGGTTGTCGGCTACGCGGGATATCTCTTTTTCTGACATCCGTTTTCGCACGTGACGGCCGTTCCCGGGCACGTCGCGTCGACCTTGAAAAACACGGGATTTATGGTAGTATTGGGGATGGAGAAGGGGGCCCGGCGTGGCCCCTTTTTTTGTCACCCAATCTATCGATTTTTGACGACGAGGGACTTTGGATAACAATGCTGGAACTGCGTAACTTAAAGAAATCTTACAAAGAACCCGACGGCGGCGACCTGCCGATCCTCGACGTTCCGAGATGGAAGGTCGACGCGGGGGAACAGGTCGTGGTCATCGGCCCGAGTGGTTGCGGAAAGACGACCCTCCTGCACATTATCGCGGGGATTCTAAGACCGACTTCCGGGCACGTGCTGATCGACGGATGGGATATTCCCCTACTCAACGAGTCGGAACGAGACCGGTTTCGTGCGCTCCGGATCGGTTATGTTTTCCAGACTTTCAATCTCCTTCAAGGGTTCTCGGCCCTCGAAAACGTGATGATCGGCATGATATTCGCCGGCAAAGGAACCGACCGCGCCCGCGCGGTCGATCTGCTCGACCGGGTCGGGCTGAAACATCGTCTGCATCATAAGCCGAGCCAAATGTCGGTCGGAGAGCAGCAGCGCGTCTCGGTGGCACGGGCTCTGGCCAACAGGCCGAAACTGGTCTTGGCAGACGAACCGACGGCCAATGTCGACGTCGGCAACCAACAGTTGGTGATCGACATGCTCCGGAACAGTTGTCAGGAAGAAGGCGTGGCACTGATCCTCGTTACGCATGCGCCGCAGGTTTCGTCGCAATTCGATCGGGTCGACCGGTTGACCGACATCAACCTGGTCGCCAAGGAGAAGGTTGAGGAACCACTCTACCCGACCGGCTGAGCTTTTCGGTGCATTGAGTTTCGATTGCGGGAATCAAACGAAAACCACATATCACGCGGGTAATATTTTTGAGGGAATAGAGCAAAGATGAGTCTGATCAAAATCGCGCTACGGAGCATCCAGCATCGTTCGCTTGCCTCGGCGCTAACCGCCCTTTCGATTTCGTTGGGAGTCGCCCTGGTCGTCACGGTCTTGGTTATCAACGGAGTTATCAGCAAAACTTTTCGTCAGGGAGCACAGGGGTACGACTTAATCCTCGGTGCCAAGGGGAGCAAACTGCAGCTTGTGCTGAGCACGGTATTCTACAACCAGGAACCGCTCCCCCCGATCCCTTACCGATATTACACCTTGTTGAACACCAGCAGATATTCCGCGGAAGTCGAAGCGGCGATCCCGATCGCAATGGGTGACCGTTACCAAGGGTACCCGGTGATCGGAACCACTCCCAACTATTTTCGGAAACTGATCCGTTCCGACGGAAAACCTTACACTTTTATGCAAGGGGAATCGTTCAAAAACACCGAGATAAACGGCGCGGTGATCGGCTACACGGTCGCCAAGAAGCAGAAAGTCAAACTGGGAGACAAAATCCGTTTCGGGCACAGCGGCGGATCCCGTGACGAAGACCTTCACGAACCGTTTACCGTACTCGGCATCCTCGATCATACCGGCAGTCCTAACGACCGCGCCGTTTTTGTCAACTTGGAAGGTTTCTATCAGCAGCACGAAGGAAACGAAGGGCCGCTGAAAGTCGACTACTCGCTTCTCGAAGCGGAAAAAGAAGCGCTCGGCATCGACGCGACCGATGCACGTCTCCCGGCCGACGCGGAAGACGAGCATACCGAACACGCCGAGCATGAAACACATGAAGGAGACACCGCCGCAGGACACGCCCACACGCACGGTGACGGGCAACGGCGGCTGACCGCGGTTCTGATTGTTACCAAAGAGCAAGACGAGCAGGTTGCCGCGACGATGGAACAGATAGACCGAGCCATGGAGAGCCAACCGGGGGTCTCGATCGACGAGACCCAGTTGATCTCCAAACGCCAGCGGCGCAAGGTCATTAATACCGCGGTCACGGCACTCCAACCGAAACTCGAAGGGGAACTGCTCGAAGCGCAGGCAGTCTCACCGGTTCGGGAGATTGCGGCCTTTTACCAAGACGTGATCGGAAATATCCAGTATATTCTCATCCTTTTCGCGGTTCAGGTCATTGTCGTGGCCGGGATCGGAATGATGGTGAGTATCTACAATTCGATGAACGAACGACGACAAGAGATCGCCATTATGCGCGCGCTCGGGGCGCGCCGGGTCACCGTGATGTCGATCATCCTTCTCGAGTCGATTCTCCTCTCTCTCGGCGGCGGAATCCTCGGTTTGCTGATCGGGCACGGTCTGGTCTGGGCGCTGAGTCCTTTCATTATGGAATACTCGAACGTGATGGTTCGGTTCTGGGATTTTCAGCTCGCCGAACTGATCCTGATCCCCGGCCTGATCGTCATGGCTTCGGTGGTCGGGTATCTGCCGGCGGTGATTGCCTACCGAACCGACGTGGCCCAGTCGTTGCAGCCGTAATCGACCGATTCCATCATCTATCCGAAACACGGAGCTTCCTTACCATGGCACGAACGGAATTCAGCGACGCGTTGCGCGGGGTCTATCGCGACATTGACGAGGTCCACGGCGATGAACAGACCGTCGACTATAAAGAGATCAACTCGCTGGCGATCCTTTCGATCGTCGTGTCGGTCATCTCATGCCTCGGATTTTTCTTTAAACCGTTCATCCTCCTGGCGGTGATCGGTTTCGTGCTGGGCCTACAAGCCTTTCGGAAAATTCTGCGGTCTCCCGAAGAGCTCGGCGGATTGGCTCTGGCCACGTCGGGAATGGCGCTCGGCTGTCTGATCGGGGTTTCGGCCACGATTTTCCAGGTCTGGCACTATTACCATAACGCACCTCCCGGTTACGATGTGGTCGAATTCGACTCTTTGGCGTTCGACAAGAAGGGGAAAGTGCGTCCCGAGATCCTTGCGCTTGACGGTAAAAAGGTTTATATTACGGGATACATGTACCCAACAGACCGGCATGCCGGGATTGAAAATTTCCAGCTGGTCCGTCTTTTGGGGCACTGTAAGTTCTGCAGTCCGGGAACAAACCCCGCCGACATGATCGCGGTCGACCTCGAAAGAGGGATGAGCGTTTCCTTTCGCGCGAACAAAGTCGTCGGTGTCGGGGGGATCTTCTACGTTGATCCCGATTTCAAACCGGGCGAAATCCCATACAGCATGGAAGCCGACGTCTTCCGAAAATGACATCCCCTTAAACATTAAATATGCCCCCTTTACGAAAATATGTGGCTCGGTACGGAGCGATGCGCCTGATGGGGGTTTTTACCTTCCCTTCCGAAGACGTACTCTTTCACGGCACGCGTGTTATCTTGCGCACCCTGCGCGGGCAGGAAGCCGGGGAGGTTCTCTGCGAGGCCAACCCAGACGCCTTGGCCCACCTCTCTCCCGGATACGAGGAGAACCGCATCGTTCGGACCATGACACCGGACGATGAAAAGGAGTGTCGGCAGATCCGACTTGCCGAAAAGGACGAGTTTCAGCGGGCCAAGGTCATCATCGAACGGTTGAAACTGACCATGGATCTGGTTCGGGTCGAACATCTCTTCGGCGGCGAACGGCTGATCGTCTACTATGTTGCCGATGAGCGGGTCGATTTCCGGGAACTCGTACGGGTTTTGGCCGCGGAATTTCAGACAAGAATCGAGATGCGCCAGATCGGTGCGCGCGACGAAACGAAACTCTTGGCCGATATCGGCGATTGCGGACGCGAGGTCTGTTGCAACACTTATTTGGTCTCAATGTTCTCTGTCCAGATGAAGATGGCCAAGCTCCAGAAGGCGACCCTCGACCCGACCAAAATTTCGGGGCGTTGCGGAAGACTGAAGTGTTGTCTGCGTTACGAGTATGAAGTCTATACCGAGCGGCTGGCGATGCTCCCGGCGATCGGTTCGTGGATCAACACGCCCGCCGGTCCGGGTCAGGTGATCGCCCAGGAACTCCTGGCCAAACGCCTTTTGGTCGAACTGGACGACCGGACCCGCAAGAACTTCACGCTCGAAGAGATCCGGTCCGTAGAGCAAACGGCATCTCCCCCCACCGCGGAAGAAAAATCGGAAAGGGGGAACACTGCCGATTTCGACGAATCGCGACCCTCACCGACCGAAAAGCCGCGACGGCACCGTCACACCAAAAGAGCTCGGCCGCCTCGCTCCGGGCAGATGTCGGGCCATTCGTCGGGTCCCTCCGCCCCTCCTCCCCAGACAGGGGAAAGTGGTCGCGGTTTCGAAAAAAAATACCAAACCGAGTGGCGCGGAACTCCCAAAAAGACGGCGCGTCCCGAAAATGTGCGGCGTCCGCATCCCAAAAACGTGCGTCGTCCGCGTCCCGAAGGCCGTGACCGCGGTTTTCGTAACAGAAAAAAAGAAAGTGAGTAAATATTTCGATGCCTCAGTTGCACGACTTGGTCGCCGATCTGAAATGGCGCGGTCTTCTGAATCAGGTTACCGACGAAAATATCGGTAACTTCCTCACGGAAAAACGGCGCATTATCTATACGGGGTTCGACCCGACCGGTCCGTCGCTCCATGTGGGCCACCTCGTGGCGATCATGAACCTGCGCCGCGCTCAGCGTGCCGGCCATCGCCCGATCGCCCTGATCGGCGGAGCCACCGGAATGATCGGCGACCCGAGCGGAAAAAGCGAAGAACGCCAGCTCTTAACCCCCTCGACCATCGAAAATAACGTTCGTTCGATTCGGGCCCAAATGGAAACATTCCTCGACTTCGAAGAAAAAGACGGGGCGATCCTCCTGAACAATTTCGAGTGGATGAAAGATTTTTCTTATCTCGATTTTCTGCGCGATGTCGGTAAGCATTTCCCTGTCAACGTGATGCTTACCAAAGATTCGGTCAAGAGCCGCCTCGAACGGACCGACAGCGGGTTGAGCTACACGGAATTCAGCTATATGCTTCTGCAATCGTACGACTTCGTTGTCCTGAACCGCGACTACGGCTGCGAAGTGCAGTTCGGCGGGAGCGATCAGTGGGGAAACATCACTGCGGGTATCGACCTGGCACGCCGTATGACCGGAACCACGCTCTACGGCCTGACCAGCAAACTGCTGGTCAAAAGCGACGGCCAAAAGATGGGAAAAACCGAGTCGGGCGCCGTCTGGCTCGATCCGAACCGGACCAGTCCATACCACTTCTATCAGTACTGGATCAACGTCGACGATGCCGATATTCCGAACGTGCTGCGCTTCTTCACCGATTTGTCCGAATCAGAGGTTGAACAGCTTCTGACCGAGCACGAAAAAGATCCGGGAAAACGGCTTCCGCAAAAGCAGATTGCGATGGAACTTACCCGTCTCGTTCACGGAGAGGTCGGTTTGCAGACCGCCGAAAAGGCGACCGAGATCTTCTTCGGCGCCGAAGTTTCGCGCCTAAGCGATGCGCAGCTCGGTCCGATTTTCGCCGATGTGCCGAGCATTGAAATCAGCCGGACCGAACTCGAAGCGGGTCTTCCGCTCATCGACGCACTGGTCCGCGCCAAACTCGCCGGTTCGAAAGGAGACGCCCGTCGAACCGTTCAACAAGGTGGCGCGTATGTCAACAACCGGCCGGAGGGCGACCTTGACCGGAAACTGACACCCGCCGACCTGGCCAGTGAAACGATGATCGTTCTACGCAGCGGCAAAAAGCGCTACGCACTGGTGAAGATGGTCTGAGAACCATTCGATCAAAATTCCGACCTTGCAGGCCGACAAGCCACGAACCGGGCAGGTAACACTTTCCGGCACGCCTACGGTCAAAAACCGGTTCGGAGATTCGCTGTCAGGAGAGCGGGCTGTACGCGAAGGTTCCGCTTCCGCCAAACGATCCGATAACCATCGAGCTCTCCTTTGATAGCGGCTATCCATCGGCCGGGGCCCCTTCCGGCCGACACGCCCCGCAAAAGTGACAAAGAAAAGTCCCGAAAAATGAGCGTCCCGGAACTAACAACCTGCGGGACGCGGAATATTCGAAAAAGACGTGATTCAGAAAAAATCGGCGCCCTCCTCGGGGAGAGGATCCGAGGCATCACCGGTTTTCTGAGCCTCTTCGCGCCAGGGTTTACCCTCCTTGTACGACTCGAGTTCATTGCGGAACTCATCGATCCGCTCGTCTCCCTCGCTTTCGGCATGCAACACGCCTTTTTCGGCATACTCTATGGCTTTGGCAAAATCGCCCGTCTCGGCATAGGCGGCTGCCAGCGTGCTCAGGATATATGTCTCGCGGTAATTCGTTTGCTCGGCGGCCCGCGAAGCCAATTCGAGTGCTCGGTCACCACGGCGAACCACGTCTTCGGGACAGGTTGCCAAAAGCCAGGCATAGTTGTTGAGCGAGCCGACATCGCGCGGATAGGACACGAGGATCTTCTCATAGACGACCGAGGCATCGTTCCAACGACCGTACATCAGATACATATCGGCTTTTGCACGAAGCAGTGACAGGGAGTCGGGTTTTGTTTCCAGAAGGGAATCCAGTCTCGTCATTCCGGCCGTAAATTCATCGTTCTGCGCCATCGTGTACGACAGTTGAGCGGTGATATCTTCATCGTTGGGATCGGACCTGCGCATTTTTTCGAGAAGAGGAATCGCGTCGGCGTACCGTTCCTGCTGAATATAAATCAGAGCTTTCAGACGGAGCGCCTCCGAAAAGGAGGGGTTCATCCCAATGGCACGGTTTACGTCTTTGAGGGCGTTGGTGAATTCTTTTTTCTGCAAATATGCTGCGGCGCGCAAATAGAAGACCGAAACAAGAGGCACCTCTTGGAGCATTTTGGTATACAGATCAATCGCCTGGTCATACTCGCCGATCGAAACGAGGAACTCGCCACGATCGATTTTACTCATCAGATCGCTCTCGCCGAGGGTGCCGGCTTCGTCGTATAGCTTCAGCGCCTCGTCTTTCTTTCCCATCGCGGCAAGCACGGCCGCCTTCGTCCTTTTAAACCGGGGGGTGTCCGGTTCGACGGCAATCGCCTTTTCGATCGTTTCCAGCGCCTTTTCCTCTTGGTTCACATCAACAAGAGAAGCAGCAAGCAGGTTCAGAATTTCGGGATCTTCGGGGAGCGAATCGGCGGCCATGGTCAGGAGGTCAATCCGACGACCAGTCTCTTTGACGGTCAACGCACGGTACTTAAGCGCTTCAGCGTAAATATCGGGATCGGTCTCCTTGGCAAGTCTGATCGCGGCATCCAGAGCCTCGCAAGCTTTCTTTTCGTTCCCTTCGGGTAACATCAGGAGTCTTCCGACCACAAGTTGCGCCAGCGCCAGATCGGGGAACTGACCGATTGCCGTCTCAAGATCTTCGAGCGCCATGTCTCGGAGTGTCGACCAGCTTTCCGGATACTGATGGAAAGGACGCGAGTCGTCCATAAATATTCTCGACATCGCCAGACCGCGTTCCAACTGAGACGAGAGTTTCAACTGCCGACAGAATTCGAGACCATCCCCCTCCAGACCCTTCTTTTCGGCCTCGACACAGTAGGCAATCACTTTGGTCAGGTCGAGGATCGACTCGGCCGAAAGTTTCACTTCGGTTGCCAAGTTCAACAAGTCGTCGGCACTGTTCTCTTGAACGGCGGTTTCGATCTCTTTGGTTACCGATTCGGCCGTAAGGGGAGCCGGGGACTCCTCGTCTTCTCGGGGTTCTTCCTGCGGTTCGTCTTCGGAACCGAGAGCATCCTCTTCCTGATCGGATTCTGACTCCTGTTCGTTGATTCCCGGAAGAGGCGAAAGGGGGGAACTCCCCGGATCGGGTGCCGGGAACGCCCGGCCGGATATAAACAGAAGCGCCGCGAAAAGCGCAATACTGAGACTCCGTTTCATCATGTCATCCTCCGTTGCATAAAAGGGGTTCGTGCTTTTCCTCGGGAAAAACGGTCGGAAGATTCGCACGTGGTGTCGGCAAGCCGGAACCTATTCCGGAAGGTGCCCGATATTCCGCCGGATCTGCTTTCGTTCGAGTTCGGCGATTTTATCGTTGCGTCGCTTATGACGGTCGTCCGCAAACTCCGAATTGAGCCAAATCTCCACCACGCGGTCGATCGTCCCTTCACTCAACAGGTCGCCCGAAAGACAGAGCACATTCAAATCATTGTGACGGCGGCTGATTTCGGCGGTCAGCTCGTCAATCACCGGCGCGGCACGTACACCGGGAAACTTGTTGGCGACAATACTCATACCGATCCCGGTACCGCAAATCAAAATTCCGCGATCAGCCTCACCGCGCGAGACCGCGCCGGCAACCTGTTCGGCGATATCAGGATAATCGACCGGCTGTACGTTCTCGGGACAGGGGCCGACCTCGGTCACCTCATGACCGTGCCGACGAAGAAGCCCGTTCAAATCGACCCGAATCTGAACACCATGATGATCGCTGCCAAGCATGATTTTCATAAAAAACTCTCTACTTTATTAATCAAGATCCAATGAACGCGCGCACTTCGGCACAAAGACGATACGCCACAGCTTCGTCTGGCGCCTCGGCAATGATCCGGACAATCGGTTCCGTATTGCTGGCACGGACCAAGACCCAACGGTCGGCGAAATCGACACGCAGACCGTCGCCGCGATCGGTTTTATTCCCTCGATACTGCTCCTCGAGTCGGTCGAGAGTCGACACGACCCGATCGGCAGGAAGCGTCGCCTTCTCTTTAATGATGGCGTACCGGGTGAGTTCGTCGGCCAACTGCGCCACTTTCAGACCGCGAACGGCCATCGCTTCGAGGATATTGGCCATTCCCACGAAGCTGTCACGCACCAGGCCGACGGCCGGATCGATCGGCCCGCCGTTCCCTTCCCCGCCAAAAACAGCCCCATGGGCCAGAATCCGGTCGACCACGTTCGCTTCCCCGACCGCGCTGCGGTAGGCCGGAACACCGAACCCTTCGGCCACATCGATGGTCATACGGCTCGTGGCACAGTTGATAACGACCGGCCCCGCTTTTTTGGCAAGTTTATGTTTGGCACAAATCGCCACGGTATACTCTTCCCCCAAATAGCGACCGTCGGCATCGATGACCGCAAGCCGGTCGGCATCCGGATCCTGACAGAAGGCCACGTCGACACCCGAGGCACGGACCCGTTCCAAAATTCCGGCCAGGTTTTCTGCCGTTGGTTCCGGCGTATGTGCAAACTGCCCGTCAGGCGTATCGCCGAGACAGACCACCTCACAACCGAGTTTTTCCAAAAGCGGTTTTCCGAGAACAGAGCCGGCCCCGTGATTCGAGTCCAGAAGAACGCGGAACTTCTTCGCTGCGATTTTTTCGACGTCTACGGTCTTGAGTACGGCATCCAAATGGGCCGAGATCGTATCGGCAATCGCCCGGCGCGTTCCGAGTTTCGCCGGTTCAGACCAGGGGGGAGAAAGTGTACCGCGTTCGAGCGCTCTGTATGTTTCCAGCACCTTTTCACCGGCAACTTTCGGAATCACACGCCCTTCGTCGGAAAAGAGTTTCATCCCGTTAAATCGGATCGGGTTATGGCTGGCGGAAACTTGGATTCCGCCGGCAGCGTTCAGGTCACGAACCAAAACGCCGGTCGTTGGCGTGGCGGCGACTCCGCCGACCAGGGTCCGGCGCCCGACCGCGCCGAGCGCGGCGCAAAGCGCGTCGGCAAAGATGGGCCCGGAATTTCGGCCGTCCCACGTGATCACAAACGGGCCGTCCTCTGGTACCGAAAGAGAAAACGCGATCGCGTAACGCATCGCGACATCGGGGGTCAGGGACCGGCCGACCTCACCGCGAAGTCCGGAGACACTGATAATCAACGGTGCTGCTATATCTTTTCCCATGGTATACGGAATAAAATTTATCTAAAGTGCCAACTGATCCGCGGAAAACTGCCTAACGAATCGCCTCGCATATTATAATGTCAGCAATGGGTATGGGCAAGGCCTCCGACAATCATTCGGAGAGCCTCGGTTCGAGGTCCGTTACATCCTTATAGACGTATACGCCTCCGTTCTGCTGGGCGAGTTTTCGGTACGCGGCAGGATGTTTGCCGCTAGGCTTTCCGAACTCGATCACATGGATCTGCGCCACCCCCGCCCGTCGAACCATATCCCGAATCCGTCCCAAGGTAAGGGTCGAAATTTCCTCCTCGGCATCGGTCAGAAAAAAGATCACGTCGGGCGCCATTCGAATCGCGGCGCTGAGTGCTTCGAGCGGATCGGTTCCTCCCTCGGGGGTAAGAGCGCGGAGAAACTCGTCGGCACGGCGTTGTGCCTCGGGAGTTACGTCGACGAGACGCTTCCCGCCGTCGAAAGATTCCTCATGGTGGTTAAAGACGATCAACTGAAATTTCTGTGCCCCCCGGGCGGGATCGAGCGACGCGATACTTTGGCGAGCCTCGGCAACGGCAAACCGCATCGGGGCCTCGTCGGGCCACTTCATGCTTTCGCTCCGGTCGAGGAGATAGACGAACCGCCTTCCCCGTCCTTGAAGTTCCCCAAACCGAACCGCCTGACCGCTTCCGGAACCCGCGGTGGCATAACCCCCTCGGCCTTCTCCTTTTCCTCCTTCTCCCTCGCCCGACGAAGACGGGGCAAAGCGAACATGGGCGATTGTGCCGGACGCCGACCCGGTGCCGATCACTTGTTCGGTAGCCTGATCGGACACCTGCTCTGTCTCGGACTCGGTTGTTTTCGACGGGTCGGCCTCCTCGACCGGCTCGTCACCTTCGGACGTGATCAATTCGGACGGCAAACCGTCGCCGCCGCCCGCTTCCTCGTCGGTAAAAAGAAATTGCACCTCCCCGTCGGGGAGTCCCCGAACCCCGCGCGACCTTGTCGTGTGAAGTTCGAATGCGGAAACGAGGAAAAAAAGAATGGCGGAATGAATCAGAAGCGACCCGCACCAAGAGGTCCAGAACGAAGCTTTTTCTGCGGTTTGATCCCCCTCGGCCGTGGCAAGAGGCGTTCTTTTTCGCCTCTTCCACTTCCAAAAAAACATCTTGTCTTTATAATGGTTTTCGGGCTCGTTCATCGTAGAACCATTATAAAATGCCCTTCCCCGAAATAAAAGAGGGGAAAGGGTTTACCGACCACCCCGCCGCCAGAGGAGACCGCGTGAAAATCGTCCGTTATCCGCACCCGATACTCGCTTATCCGTCGAAACCGGTCAAACGGATCGATCAGGGATTTCGTGACATTGCGGCAGAGATGCTCGACCTGATGTACGACGCGGAAGGGGTCGGTCTGGCGGCAAACCAGGTCGGTCTTCCTTACCAGCTTCTGGTAATGAACCCGACCGGCGACCCGACACAAAAAGAAGAAGAATACATTTTCGTTAACCCGGTCATTCAAAAACGGGGAGGCGGTCTGAAAGACTTTCAGGAAGGATGCCTGAGTTTTCCCGAACTTCACTTGGTGATCAGTCGCCCCGACGCCGTCACCTTCCAGGCAATCGGGCTCGACGGGCAACCGGTCACCCTTTCCTGGAAAGGGATTAAAGCGCGAATCTTCCAGCACGAAACCGACCATCTCCGCGGGCAATGTTTCTACCAGCGGGCAAAGCTTTCCGGTGAACTCCAAGCTAAAGCGGCACTCGAAGCTTTCGCCGCGGAATACGAGGCAGACCGAGGGCGTGGCCTCATCCCGAGCGACAGCGAAATCGCCGCGCAAATCGCTGAACTCGAAAAGGAACACTGCTGACCGAGCGGCAGAAATCCCGGGGCGGAAAACAAAAACCATTCCGACGCGAATCGAAAAGAGAGTGAAAAGAAAAAATCGGGGCGACACGATTTGAACGTGCGACCCTCTGCTCCCAAAGCAGATGCGCTAGCCAGGCTGCGCTACGCCCCGTCAGTCGCTCATTCTAAACCATAAAAAGCAAATGGCAAGGCGGGAGAACACCAAACTCCCGAGTCTGCCAGCCGGTCGAAACGCCACCTTCAGGTCCTTCATGTCTGATCGTCAAACAGCGTCCTCCGGGTCTTGAGGGGGAATACCGGGTCTGTGGGCGACTTCTACAAGCCCCTGAAAGAAAAACACCCCAAACACCTCTTCGAGCCGAAAGATGAGAATGTCTGCACCCAGATTCTCGTCAACCTTATCCGGATGAGTGACAAAATGTTTTACCACGTCCTTCGTTCACGATTCCGCGCAGCCCTTACCGTTGTTTTCGGCGATGAATTGAAGAATTGGTGATCGGAACGGGGCAATCGCCCCGAACACTTCCTGTCATTTTACAAAGAAAGGCCGCCCCCGGGCCGTAAAAGAGCGTGTGAGCGCTCTTTTACGGCCCGAGGCTTTAACACATCTTAACCCTCGCTTTGCATCAGGTTGGTACCGTCGGGGACGGTCGCGTCCTTTTCGATGCAGATGACGCCGTCGCGGATCATACCGAAAGAGGTTTCGGGAGTCTCGATGATCTTATCGGGGTTGGTGATCGTGACGTTCCGACCGATGCAGCAGTTCTTGTCGACAATCGCCCCTTCGATACGGGTATTGTCGCCGATACCGACCGGCACCTTGCCCTCGTCGGCAATCTGTGCGAGCTCTTTCTGGGTCTGGTAGTAGTCTTGGCCCATCAGAATCGTGTTACGAATCACGCAGTTCTTCCCGATCTGGGAACGGAGCCCGACGATGGAGTTTTCTATCACCGCCCCTTCCCCGATGGTGCAGCCGTCGGAAATCAGGCTCGATCGAATCGACGCGCCGGTGATTCGGGAAGCGGGAAGAAAGTTCGGGCGTGTGTAAGTCGGCGCCGAGGCAATCGAGGGCAAGAACGGAGGATTTTCGGAAGCCATTGCCAGGTTCGTCTCGAAGAAGGCGCCGATCGTTCCGATATCTTCCCAATAACCGTCGAACGGATGGACCTGAACCCACTTGGTACGGATCGCGGCGGGAAAAACCTCTTTTCCGAAGTCTTTGTAGTCGGTCTTTTCGAGTGCGTCGATGAGCGTACTCGTATTGAAGAGGTAAATGCCCATGCTGGCAAGGTATTCGCGACCCTTCGATTCGATTCCGAGCTGCTCGATAGACTTTCGGGAAATCTTGACATAATCGAGTTCCTGCTCGGTGTTCGGCTTTTCGAGGAACCCGACCACTTTTCCGCGCGACTCGGGCTTGTCCGAAAGATGCATGATACCAAACCCGGAAGCTTTGTCGCGGGTGACCGGAACCGCGGCGATGGTAACATCGGCGTTCGTCTTGACATGCGTCTCGATCATCTTCTGGAAATCCATCCGGTAGAGCTGGTCACCGGAAAGGATTAACACGTAGTCGGCGTCGCGCCGACTGATGTAGTGCATATTCTGACGGACGGCATCGGCGGTCCCCTGATACCAGGTGGCTTGACGGTTCGTCTGCTGCGCGGCAAGAATCTCAACGAATCCGTTGCTGTAGTCGTCGAAGTTGTAGCAACGGATATGGTGATGAAGACTGACCGAGTTGAACTGCGTAACGACATAGATCTGTTTCAGGCCGCTATTGATGCAGTTCGAAAGCGGAATATCGATAAGGCGATACTTCCCCCCGATCGGTACCGCGGGTTTGGCCCGGTACTTTGTCAGCGGATAGAGACGGGTCCCCCGCCCACCTCCTAAAATCAGAACGATGACTCTGTCCATGATTAAGCCTTCTACCGGATCGACCGGTTCATTTCCCAAAGGTTGTGTCGCTAAATCCATTCATCAGGAAAACATTCGGCGCCGGGACAATTTCGACACGCGGCGTTTTCTCCACTACCAATGACATTATAAGCGAGGTACGCCGTGATTTCAAGTTGGCTTCTTTTTTCGGAACTTTGGCACAAAAAAATCCCGATCCCACAGAACTTTGTTAGGGAAAACGGCTCCGAAAACAATATATCGAAATGGTTTGAGTTCCCCAATGGGTGACGGCCGTTTGGGCAACAAATTCGGAGTCTTTTTCGAGTTCTCTGGGATCGGGACGTGATATCCTGACCGATTGCCTGACAGGCAAAAAAAGGGTGCTCGTCCTTGAAATCCTTTCTATCGCGATGGTGTTGAAACAGGTTTTAAAAATCCTGTATCAGCTTTCTTATACTGAACTTCGTTGTGGCGCCCCGGCGCAAACACAAAACGGGGAAGACCTATCCGACTTTCGTCAGACTGGTAAGAATCTTCCGGAACTTCGGCATCCGCCGTTCGACGTAGCGAATCCACTTTTCGGGATGCCAGATCTCGATGCTGACCGCCGCGCCGACAACCATCACCTCGCTCCCCGGCTCAACACGCAAAAACTCGCGAAACCCTTCGGGAATCAAGAGGCGGCCCTTGCCGGCCAGTTGAATGGGACGGTAACCGGTCGAAAGGAGACGGCCCAACATCTGAAGTTGTGGGATTTTGTCGGTATAATCACCGGCCTGCTGGTGAAACTGAACGAGCTCGACACGTTTGCTGAACTCTTTCTCCCACGTCTCCTGAGGCCAGAGACTGATACAACCGGGGCGTTCCTTTACCAAAACGCAATCACCCTCTTCATTGACCGGGAAGAGCTCGGCGAGCTTCTCGGGCAGCGAAAGACGGTAGCGATCGTCCAGCTTGCGACTGAATTCGCCCTGAATGATTTTCAGTTCCGACATTTGACCTCAAGGATAAATTGGGTAAGTTTCCCACCATTGGGCCGCTTTGACGGGCCTATTGGGCAGGTTTCCCACTGATTTGGTATTCAATCTACCAGATAATTACTCAAGATCAAGCGAGTTCTTTAAAAAATTTCCGATTTTTTTCGATTTTCCTGAAAAATGTTTCTTGGTGGGCGAATCCTCGAAAATTTCGGTTCCCCCCCTTGATTGTCGGTCATCATCGGATATAATTGCGCTGTTATGCGGTTTCGACCGCGTAAAAACGGTTGGAGACGTAGCTCAATTGGTTAGAGTCCCGGACTGTCGATCCGGTGGTTGCGGGTTCGAGTCCCGTCGTCTTCGTTTTGGGAGCTGGTTTACCGGCTCCTTTTTTTTCCCCATTTTTGCCACTCTTGTCTAACCGTTGCGTTAGGGCCACCGGCGGAATCGGAGTGTGTGGTGTCGAAAAAGCAATATGTCCGGATCAGATAAAACGGCACTGGCGGGATACAGCGACGGAGAGCAAACCCACAAGGTCAAATTCGGTGAGATGACAATCGAAGGGTTCTCGCGTGCGCCGATTAAAACGTTTTATCGCATCCCGGAACTGAAACTCGGCTTCGATCTCGGTTGGCAACCATGGGAGTACATGGGGACTCCCCGTTGGTTCATCACTCACACGCACATGGACCACATTCTCGCGCTGCCCGCTTATGTCGCACGTCGTCAGATGATGGACATGACCCCTCCGGCGGTCTATCTTCCCGCGCAAAAGGTCAATGAAGCACAAATGCTCCTCGCCGCGTTTACCCGACTCGATAACGGTCGGCTTCCCTGCAATCTCGTCGGCGTTGTCCCCGGAGACGAAATCGAGCTGTCACGGGAACTGGTGGTGACCGTCACGAAGACTTATCATTCGGTTCCGTCGGTCGGGTACCTTGTCTGGGAACGGCGCAAGAAACTCAAGCCGGCATACCTTGACCTCTCCGGTCCGGAGATCCGTGACCTGAAAGAGTCCGGGGTCGAAATCACCTACGAGGTCCGCTTACCCCGCGTTGCGTATCTGGGGGATTCGACGATCCGGGGGCTCGACGAGGCACCCGATATGTACCGGGCCGATATCCTGATCACCGAGATGACATTCGTCTCCGCCGACGTGACGGCCGATACGCTCAAGGCCTCCGGACACATTCATTTGAACGATATCGTCAGGCGCCAAGACCGGTTCGAGAACAAGTTGATCATTGCGGGGCACTTCTCGGCACGATACACAAACCAGGTGATCCTTTCACGCGTTCACGCAGCGTTGCCCGACCTGCTCGGCGGTCGACTGCATCTTTGGTACTGATGGACGATTTCACCCCCTGTTTCCGCCAAACCGACCCTTTTTTCTCGGCATTCTCCGACACTCACCCTCCCGTCCCTTACCTTGTCACCGACCGTGCATTTGGTAAGATATTGAAGATATACCCTCCTGTTCGAGGGATGTCAGTCTGCCCGAAGTTTTCAGTATCACAGGTTTTATCATTCTATGTTTGAGTCTCTGCAGGAAAGTCTGGGTTCCGCGTTCCGAACCATGCTCGGTCGCGGACGGATCACCGAATCGAACATTCGCGAGGGGATGGCCCTTGTACGCAAATCCCTCCTTGAAGCCGATGTCAGCGTTTCGGTCGTTCGCGATTTCGTCGCCAGAGTGACCGAAAAATCGCTTGGGGAAGAGGTTGTTAAAGTTCTCAATCCCACCGAGCAAATCGTCAAGATCGTCAATGACGAACTGGTCGCGCTGATGGGGCCGGTCGACCCGGAAATCCCATTCAAGAAGCCTCTCACCGTCTTGATGCTCTGCGGTCTTCAGGGGTCAGGGAAAACAACCACCTGCGGAAAATTAGGTCATCGGCTCCGGAAACAGGGGCTCAAGCCGATGTTCGTGGCGGCCGACCTTCAGCGCCCTGCCGCGATCGACCAGCTCGAAGTGTTGGGGAATTCCCTCGGGATTCCGGTCTATACCGACCGCGTTTCGGAAGACCCGGTCGCGGTCTGCCGGGCCGCGTCGCAAAAGGCGCTGGCCGAAGGGTACGACGTCCTCATTCTCGATACCGCCGGGCGTCTGCATATTGACGAAGAGTTGATGGAGCAACTCAAACGGATCGAACGGCAGCTGAACCCCGACCAGGTCTATTTCGTGGTCGACTCGATGACAGGTCAAGACGCTGTCAACAGCGCGCAGGTATTTAATGACGCGCTGGAACTCGACGGCGTGATTCTCACCAAACTCGACGGCGACTCGCGCGGCGGGGCAGCGCTTTCGGTAAAATCGGTGACCGGCGTTCCGATCAAATTCATCGGAACGGGTGAAACGCTCGACGATCTCGACGAGTTCCACCCCGAACGAATGGCCAGTCGTATCCTCGGAATGGGCGACCTGGCGACCCTCATCGAATCGGCACAGTCGAAAATCGACGAAGACGAGCTCCTCCGCCAGCAGGAACGTCTCGAAAAAGGCCTTTTCACCCTCGATGATTTCCGAAGACAGATGTCGCAAATCACACGGCTCGGTTCGTTCGGGAAGATTCTGAGTTTTCTTCCCGGGATGGGGCAACTCAGCAAAATGATGGGTTCGATGGATATTGATCCGGATCGGCAGATTCGCAAGATCGGCGGAATCATCGATTCGATGACCGCCGAGGAACGAAAGAACCCCCGGATCATCGACCAGCGTCGGCGGCGGCGTATCGCCAACGGGGCGGGGGTCGCCCCAAACCAAATTTCCGAACTGCTGAAAATGTTCTATCCGATGGCCGACATGATGAAACAGATGGGGCGGCTCGGACCCGGCGACCGGATGCGGGCGGTTCAAATGATGACCCAACAAGTTCAACAGGGAGCCTACGGCCAAAACCAGAAGAAGGGGACGGGAAAACGCCTGACGGCGAAAGAGCGAATGGAGCAACGCAAGCGGCTTGAAAAAGAGCGGAAAAAGAAGAAACGCCGCTAAAAACGGATCTCCATCCCCCTTGCAACCTTTGCCCCCTGTGATAATATGGGATGATTATTCTGTAGAGATATCGAATTTCATTAAACTATCGCCTCGACAGGCAACCAACTGAGGAGAATACCTTGGCAGTCAGAATTCGTTTGAAGATGATGGGGCGCAAACACCGTCCGTTTTTCCGTCTTTGTGCAGTAGACGCTCGCAAACCACGTGACGGTCGCGTTCTTGAAGAGCTCGGCATCTATGATCCGATGGTTGCCGATACCGATGCCCGTGCCGTTCTGCGCGGTGAACGCATCGATTATTGGCTCGGTGTCGGGGCGATCCCCTCCCCGAAAGTCGCCGTACTGATCAAGAAATACGGCACCGGCGGCACACACCTTGAAGCTCAGCAGGCCGCGCTGGCCAAGCTTAAGAACAAGCCGCGTTATGTCGCCTCCGCCGAAAAGGCCGTTGTTTCAATGACGGCTCCGGAAGAAGCCGCGCCGGCCGCACCGGTAGAAGAAGATACTCCGGCCGAGTCTGCCGAAGCCACGGAGTGATCATCACCGACCACACTCCGCAACCGGAGTGTACCACCGCGGGGGACCTGTTACCCGCGGTTTTTGTTCGGGCACATGTTGCCCGAGCCGATGCCGTCGAAAACGGCAGAGAGCGAAGCCGTTTATGCGTTTTGATATCTTGACCCTTTTCCCGGGAATCTTCGAGAGTTTTCTCGGTGAGAGTCTCTTAAAAAACGCCATTGATGCCGGACTGATTCAGGTCCATCTCCGCAATATTCGCGATTGGGCCGACGATCGGCACGGCACGGTAGACGACACACCTTACGGCGGGGGGGCCGGAATGGTGATGAAAGTCGATAAAGTGGTTCCCTGCGTCGAAGATGTTCGGGCCGAGTTTCCCGATCCCGGTCACCTGATCCTTCTGACACCGCAAGGCCGCCGGTTGAGTCAGCCGATCGTCGAAGAGCTTGCCCAAAACCAGAGGATCCTCCTCCTGTGCGGGCGGTACGAGGGGTTTGATGAACGGGTTACCGAAATACTTCGTCCCGACGAAATCTCGATCGGCGATTTCGTGTTAAACGGGGGTGAGGTCGCCGCGATGGCAGTCGTGGAGTCAGTGACTCGGCTGATCCCCGGTGTTTTGGGTGATGCCGATTCGACGCGATTCGATTCGTTTTCGTCCGGGAACCGAATTTTGGAAGAGCCGCAATACACTCGCCCTCGCGAGTTTCGCGGTTTAGAGGTTCCCGAGGTCCTTCTTTCGGGAGATCACGGCCGGGTCGAAAAGTGGCGAGAGGCCGAAAGGCTCCGTCGGACGCTCGAACGGCGTCCCGACCTGCTCGACAACCGGAAACCGGAAAAAGAGCTTGAGGCCGAGGGGCCGCACGATACGGAAAAACAAAACAAGTCTTCGGGTTGTTTGGGGTAATTCCCGAGCTTCTTTTTAGCCCGGAACGGTTATTGCCGGGAGTTCTTAACGAAGGCTTCTCAGGGAAATACGGATGTTTTGACCGACAGACGTTTTCCATAACTTTCTACGAAAGGTTTAAGGTTTTACAGTGTCCCAAGAACTCCTGAAAAAAGTTGATGCGCTTGGCGTCAAAGAAAACGTTTCCAAGTTTGACATCGGTGACACGGTTAATGTTCATTGCAAGATCCTTGAAGGCGGCAAAGAACGTATCCAGATCTTCAACGGCGTGGTGATCGCCAAGAGCGGCGGCGGCCCGCGTGAAATGTTCACCGTCCGCCGTATCGTCGGCGGAGAAGGCGTTGAACGCAAGTTCCCTCTCCATTCCCCGAAAATCGCCAGGGTCGAAGTTGTTCGTTCGGCTGTGGTCCGCCGCGCGAAACTCTACTTTCTGCGTGATCGCGTCGGGAAGGCCGTCCGTCTTCAGGAACGCCGCGTAGAGCGCGTTGTCGACGAATCGGCGAAGGCCAACAAGATGAAGCGGGGCAAGAAAGCGAAGGCCGCGAAACGCGCCGCCAAAGAAGCCACCGAGAAATAGTTCGGTGCCCTCGCGTCCGACATCGGGTGTTCACTCCAAGGGAACGTGAAAATCATGTTCCCTTTTTTATTGTTTATATCCTTGCCCCGTCTTACACATTATCTTCAAATTTCTTATTTTGCACTGGACATCCCCCCCCTCATTTCTGTAAACTCCCGAGGAAGGGGAATTGCCGGTCGAGACACAGGCTTCGGGGAGCGGTCGATCGACAGGTCAAGGAATGTATCTATAAGCGGCATCATGATGAAATCGAAATTGGATTTGCGCGGGTCTCTTCTCTGGGGGATAACACTGTGGGGGATCTTGTCTTTGTCGGTCCCCCTGTCGGGACGGGCACAAGAGGTAAATCTCCCTCCCCCGCCGGAACTGATGGGCGTCAGGCCGGGCGTAACCACGCTTGACGAACTGGGTCGAAATCCCGCGTTCGGTAAACTACAAGCTCAAAACAGGCTTGGCGAATATGACGTTTATGCCTGTCGGATTCCGAATCTTCCCGACATTCCCTTTGTTCAGTTCTTGGTGAAGGATGGACGGGTCGAAGTGGTAGTTGCCAACCTGAGGGAACCATGCGGACTTTCCGACGCGCGCGTTTCGTTCCAAGAGTCAACCGGCAATTATCAACCGATTCTTATTCAGGATGCCGAGGGAAAATATCGGGAAATCTATCCGGAAACCGGGGTCTCATTCATTCTGAAAAAGAGCGAGGATGATCCAAGCAAGCCGAGTGACAAAATCGTTCAGATCGTGATGGAACAGACCAAACCGGACTTCTTCCTGGTACGTGCCGACGAAAACCGGCGCAAGCTCCTCGGGGAAGGGTCGATTGCCGGGATTTGCACCGACGCCGAAACGGTTCTGAAGCTTGATCCGAACAACGCTTCGGCCTACTGGCTGTTGGCGACGGCCGATTACCTGGTCGAGGATTACAGCGGTGCGATCGAACTGGTAACCCAGGCGGTTCAACGAAACGACCGGGTTCCGGAATATCATTTCCTGATGCTGAATCTCCTCGAGCGAACCAACGCTATCGACAACGGTCTTCGCTATTGGGAAGCGGTTCGAGAAATCTGTAGCACAAACCCGTATCATATCGTGGAACTGTCGACACTTCGTGCGGCGCTTCTGCTGAAAAAATCGGAAGTCGACTGCGACACGGCAATCACGGAACTGCAAAAGACGGTCGAAACCCTCAAACTGCTCGCCTCCGAAGGAAAAGGGGAACGGGACAGGCTCAGGACCCTTGAACTGACCGCCAAGGCCTATACCGTGCTCGGAAGCGCCATCGCAGCCAAAGAATGGAAAGATTCCGCCGAGCGGGCCAAAGCGTATCTCTGGTTCAAAGCGGCGAAAACGATACTGGAAAAAGCGATCCCGAAAAATCCTGCAGCAGTGATCTCACTCTTCGACCTCTGGCGCGCCGCGTCGGAGGCCGCACTGGCCGATCCCGCGAAAACCGAGATCGACGTCTTCCTCATCGAAATGCCCGCAGTCGCCGAATCGTGCCTGCAAAGAACCGCCGGCTCGTTGGAAGAGGAGATGATTCGGATCAAAACCGGAGAAACCTTCTTTAACGCGTTCCTGGCCGCCGACACGCGCGGAGACAAACAAGTGGCGGAAATCTACGCGCTGAAAACCTGCGAGTATCTGGCACCTTGTCTGGAGACCGATCCGCACCGAATCATCAGTATCATCGGTCCGGTCGACTATGAACTCGGAATCTATTTCAACGACAGCGAAAATCACCGGGACCTGGCACCTCCCCTTCTGGCGAGTGCGGCCCAATCGGTCTCGGCGTCACTGGCATTCGACGGTTCGGCCCAAGACGGAGATCAGGGAATCCGGCTCGTCAATATCGGGAAAGCCTACTGGCACGCCAACGAGCAGCAGCGTGGGTTGGAGCTGACCAAGCAAGGGGTCGACCTCATCGAAACGGCCGTAAAAGCACGGAATTTCCCGAAAGAGGAATATACCATTCCCTGCCAGAATCTCATCACCATCTACAAAGCGCTCGGCGACTCGGAAAACGCCGAGATCTACACCGAAAAACTGAATACCCTCCTTGAAGGTTTTCCTCAATCCCATTAGAATGGTTGGCGAGTGATCTCATCCGGCGGCGGCACGCTTTTTGGACACGCCGCGGTGCGACGATCTGCTGTTTCCCCCATACCCGCGAGGTGTGCTCGGTGTAACTCCCACCAAGAGCCCGTGAAAATAGCGCGACAACAAAGAATCCGGAGTAAGTAAGAGGTACCATGTCCTACGCTGAGCGTTTTCCGCATTTGAAAGCCAATGATCCCGAAGTTTACGAACTTATTCGGCAGCAGTGCGAGCTGGAATCGACGACACTGAAAATGATCGCCTCCGAAAGTTACGCCACCTACGAAGTCATGGAAGCCTGCGGTTCGTTGTTCACCAATAAATACAGCGAAGGGTATCCCGGCGCCCGCTATTATGAGGGGAACGAGGTGACCGACAAGATTGAAAATCTTGCTTGTGAGCGTGGGAGAAAACTCTTCGGTGCCGAACATTTCAATGTTCAACCCTATTCCGGTTCTCCGGCAAACCAGGCGGTCTATCGCGCCGTGGTCAAACCGGGAGACAAAATCATGGGCATGCCGGTCACCGACGGCGGTCACCTGACCCACGGTTGGAAAGTCAATTTTTCCGGCATGGACTACGTTCAGGTTCCGTATGGCACCGATCCGCAGACCGGCAAAATCGATATGGATCAGGTGCGTGAAATCGCTCGGAGAGAACGCCCCAAGATGATCTGGGCGGGGACAAGCGCCTACCCGCTGCAACTCGACTACGCGGCGTTCGCCGAAATCGCCAAAGAAGTCGATGCCTATCTCGTCGCCGATATCGCCCATATCAACGCGCTGATCATTGCCGGGGTTCATCCCGATCCGGTTCCCCACTGCGATGTTGTCAGCAGCACTTCGCACAAGATGCTCCGCGGCCCCCGGGCGGGTTTCCTGATGTCGAAAATCGAAGACCGTTACCAGCAGAAATATTTCGCCGACAGCAAATTCAACCTGGCGCAACGGATCGACCGCGCCGTCTTCCCCGGACTGCAAGGGGGCCCACACATGCACGCAATCGCGGCAATAGCGACGGCGTTTGCCTATGCGATGACAGACGAATTCAAAGACTACGGCCGCCAGATCGTCAGGAACGCCCGCGCACTGGTCGGCGCAATCACCGAGAAGGGTTACGATGTGGCTTCCGGGGGCACCGATACCCACCTGGTCATCCTCGATTTCCGTAAAGAAGAGTTTACCGGAAGAGACATCGCGCAGGCGATGGCCAAGTGCGGTATCATCGCGAACTTCAATATGGTTCCGGGTGACCAACGTAAACCGTCGGTTACCAGCGGGGTACGTTTGGGAACCCCCTCCCTGACAACCCTCGGGATGAAAGAGGCCGATATGCTGAAAGTCGCCGACTGGATCGACCGGGTCTGCAAGAATGTTCATGATATCGACAAGGTTGCACCGCGTATCCGTGGCGAAATCGCCGAATACCTTAAAGGGTTCGATATTCCCGGGATTCGTCCCAAGTTGATTTGAAAGCCGCGGAGTTGCCGCCCCCCACCGGGGTCCGGCAACAATTCCGGAATGCGAAACACGGCATGGCCGTGATGTCCTTTAACCACACGCCGGCAGAATGAACGGATTCCCCCACACCAAGCTACGCCGGGTCCCGGCTCTTATCCTCTTTTTTCTCCTGGGGCCGGCGGTTCTCTTTACCGTGCTCGGAATGGTGATCTATAGACACTGCGGCGGCAGTCGCATCGGCGAAGAGGTAAAATTAACGCAACTCTTTCGGGTTCGGGCCGCCCTACACGACGCCGAATTCGTCCGTCCCGGAATTCAGACCTATTTCGGACTCACCCTCTATGCCGGACGAACCGACACCCCGTTTCTCTTCTGTCCGGAAATTCTCACGCGCCCCCTAGACTCCGACCGCCTGAAGCCGATGCAGATCACCCAACTGTTCGACGAATCGGAGATCGGGGAATCTCCCCTGCGCGCACAAATCGAATCAACCGCCGCCGGATCGTCGGGCCGCGAATGGCTGATCCCGGACCTCTATCTGAAACTTTCGCAGTGGCATGCCGCCGAACCCTTCTTTTATGGCCAAGCCGGAGGTTTTCCGCAAGGGGGAATTCTCTACCGCATCGGGCGTGTTCATTTGATCCCTTCCGACACGCTCTTTGACCAAATTGTCGGGGAATACATACGTCCGCGTCGCCGGTTCGGGACCGATATTCTCAACGAATTGGCCACCATCGGGGTCGAAAAAGTCGAAAACCTGCATCGGGAGACCTCCTCGTCGGCCGAAGTGGCTCGTTATGTGGAAAACAAAACCGAGATGCTGCTCGATGAAGTTCTCGGACTCTGGCTTCGGGCCGAATTCGACAGCTTTACCCTGGTACGGTTCCGTCTGCAGGGAATCACCGCGACCGAGCCAATCTCGCTGACACTTTTTCAACAGAGGGGCACCGAAGACCCCGCTATACAAGGGAGTCCGGTACCGCCGTCGGAGATAAACCGCAAATCCCCGCTCCGTTGGCGGCTCGATTGCGGCGCTTCTCCCTTCCCGACCCGTGTGTTGTCGTGGTTCTCTCCGGCGATGAACGACTGGGGCGAAGAGTGCTGGGTCACAGGGCTCTTCCGATCGTTTCCCGCGCCCGCCGAATCGGGTGGTACCCACCGCCGGACCATACTACACAACGTTATCTTCCGTAACGCACGACTCGATTCCCTTTTAAAACAAGTCACCTCGACCCCGATTGAGGGGAACCTGAGTCGGCTGGTCGTGCGAGACGGGGAGTTTTCGGACGGAGTTTTCTTGGGAGAAGGACGGATTCATCTGCTGAACGTCCAATTCAAAAAGGATTTTCTGGTCCGATTTCAAAAAGAGTTCGGACTCGAATTTCAGCCGACCAATACACTCGTGAACCGATTCCCCAACGACATGATTCCGCTCGATAAGGTCATGTTCGACTACGCGTTTCGACCCGACGGCGTCTCGATCAAAGCCTCGGACCCGAACGGTTCGGGGATCGCCGGGGTCAGTGAGTCGACCAAGCCAAGCTATCGGTTCCACCTCCCGACTTCGCAGGAAAAAACGGTTCCGTACCCGAACCTTCTCGGAACACTCGTCGATGGGAACGAAAACGGCTTCTGGTCCCCCTTCTACCGCGACGCGTTGAATCATCTTTCCGTGCCCGCGGGAAGATAGGTCTTTACCAAGCATGGTCAAAGACATACGTCTCCGTGGCGTAAAGAAGACGGAAAACCGAACCGAAACCGCGGTGGCACCGCCACGTATCAATCACACACAGACACCGACAGAAACGGAGCACCTTCCAAAAAGCCGAGCGCTTCCCCGGGGAGAGAACAGATTTAGAAGAAGGGGTCGCAAAGGAGAAAAGACACAATTAGCGTTCGCGGTAAGTGATCCGACCGCGATCCATGTCGTAGGGACTGATCTCAACCTGAACATGATCGCCGGGGACGACACGGATGCGGAATTTGCGCATCTTCCCCGCAAGACGGCAAAGGACGACATGGTCCATATCGTCAAGCTTCACACGAAAAGCGCCGCGCACTTCTTCGGTAACCACTCCGGTTAACTGGATGGCTTCCTCTTTCTGTTTCTGATCGCGACTCAAAATATTCCTCCTGATGGTTGCTGCCGCAGTTGAAATCGGACGACAAGTCCGCCCTCTGTTTTTGTTGCGGCCTTTGTTGGGGACACTCTCACAAAGCGAGAGACATACAGCCGAAATTATACCCCTTTTTTTTATCTTTGGGAGATGGGGGGCTGGGTCGGAAAACGTCTTACTGCCACTCAAGGGTTTCCGGGAGCGGAGAACCAAGGTTTTCGCAACCCGTTTCGGTAACCACAACGATATCCTCGATGCGGAGCCCGCCATGTTTTTTGGAGTAAAGCCCCGGTTCGACCGAAACGATATCACCGACCAGGAGTTCCGGACCGCCGAAATCGAGTAAGGGGGGCTCGTGATAAGAAAGGCCGAGCCCATGCCCGGTTCCGTGTGTCATGCGAATTTCGCATTCCGCCTCGGCACTTCCGGGAACCGCATAACCGAACTGGGCATCTTCGAGGGCGGCGATGACGGCACGATGAACATCTTCCCCCGTCACCCCGGCACGGATTATCTCTTGCGCGGCGCGTTTGGCCGCCGAGACGGCATGGAGCATCTCGGTATAAATCGGCGCGATCGGACCGTTCACGATGGTCCGGGTACAGTCCCCGAAGTAACGCGAAGCGCGACTTTGCGGAAAAATGTCGACGATAATCGGCTCGCCCCGGCGAAGGACGCCGCTCCCGAGGGCGTGGCAGTCGCCGCCATCTTTTTTGCCCGCGACAATCGATGACTCGGGATTCGAAAATCCGGCGTCGATCAGTTTTCGGTCGATGATCGCGCGAACCCGTTCCGAAGTCAAAGGCGCCCCCTCATACAAGAGAACCCCTTCGTCGTCGGAGGCGGATGTCCCGATCAGACCGCAAACCGATGCCATCACCGTTTCGGTAACTTGCTGTGAGGTGCGAACCGCATCGATTTCCCACTCGGCCTTTTGGCGTCGTTCGAAAATCCCCCGCTCGGTATCACATTCTACGGCGATCCCCACCCTGCGAAGCATTTCGGCATAAATGAGCGGAAGACTTCGGTCGGAAATGACCGATCGGGCCCCGTAACGGCGAAGCGCTTCGGCGGCACTCTGGGCGATTGCCGTCTCACGATCTCCGGAAAGTCCCCCGCCCGGTTCGAAATCGGCCGGGGCCGCGACATAATCGACCGTGGCGGAGGCGACAGCCCGTTCGTTTTCGATGTCGCGCAGAATGAGGAGCGTCGTCGCACGACGGTCGCGCCCTACCTTCCGAAGGTAGGGGGTCGGACGAGCTTCCTTTATCGCCATGTCCGGATCGGGAATTTCCAACAGAGCCGCCGGGTCACCGGCGGCAAAGCGGATCAGTCGGTAGAGTGTCGGACTTGTCGCAGGTATTCCCGCAGTCAGAAAATACTTTTCCATCGGATTTCTTGTCTCGGATTCCCGTATTCGCCTTCTCCCAAAAGCACCGTCAGAGGCCGCTACCTCGAATCTCCGAGGCGACTGCTGCTCTCGAACCGGTCTTTCTCATATTTCGACCACACACGTCTGCGCCACGCGGTCTTCGAGGTTCGGGCGGAAGATCGTCAGGATCAACAGGGGAAGGTACCAACCCATATAGAGGCCCCCGAGGTTTCCCATCCAGAACTGCACGCCGAGCATCAGAAGTGCCGAGCAAGAGATCAGGGTCGCCAGATTCTTCTGCGGCGGCCAGAGGAGAAATCCGAAGCAGAAGGCCAGGTAGAGGGCAATGATCGGGATCCGGTAGTAGGTGGGGACCGAAGCCCAGAGACCGGTCGGGGTCACAAGGAACATCGAGTGGTATCCGAACATCGACGCGAGTTGCTCGGCATAGGTGCCGTACTCGGTCGGCGAAAACATCAACAGTATTCCCATCAGCATCACGGCCGAGCCCACGCCGATGACGAAGCGGTGCAATCCCCGCTTCATATAGAAACCGATCCAGAGCGGGATCAGGAAGAACGGGTAGAAGACGAGCGAACCGGCCAGACCGATCAAAAAACCGCTGAACATCGGGCGGCGGTAAATCGCCACCGCCAAAACCAAAATCATGCCGGGCACAATGTGTTCGAGACTCCCCGGCATCTGGTTGACATAGGGCAGAAGCAGATAGACCATTGCCGCTGCCAGCCCCATTTTGAGATTGCCGAAATGGCAATGCCCGACCACAATCAACCCCCAGACCACGCCGGCCTGCGCCAGAAGAACGAACGCGATCAGGAAAAGTTCATCGAGTACCGGCATCTGGTTTTCGTCACTTTCGGCCAGAGCGGAATGGGCACGGTTATAATCTTCGACCGTCGGTTTTTTCGTCGTCTGCTTTTCGTCGGATACCGTACCGGGAATCCTCCCCAAAAATGCACTGAATTTCACCGACATCTCGCCATGAAAAAAGGCGTCGAGCCTGTTGTACCGCACAGCGGAAGTCTGGGGGGAACGGCCGGCCGCGGCAGCCAGTTTTGCTTCGACCTGGTCCCGGATATCTTTGGAGGGAAGAAAGATCCCCTCGGTTTTACGGCTTAACAGATAGAAGGGACGGTACCCGGGATTCTCCATGATGGGGTCCGGTTTTCCCGCCCGAAGATCCCGTAGGGTGCGGATGGTTGTCAATTGATCCAGGCGGATTGTCCGCGGGGTTTCGACTCGATAACCCCGGTTGATCAAAAGGTTCGGCACAAAAAACATAACCAACATCGTGATGGCGAATATGATGGCCGACATCGAAAGATTCGGTTCGAGCAAAGGACGCCTGACCATAAACAGATCGGCAAAGAGCCGGAAAAAGAAGACCAACCCGACCGCATAGATCCAGAAAAAACCGGTTTGTGCCCGCCCCATCGAAATGAAAAGGAGCCCGGGCGTAAGGGCGATCAGGCCGATGATGTCAAAATTGCGTATCGAGAAAAACCGATTGAATCGGAAAAAGGTCGCCAGGATCATGATGGAAGAGAGATAGAACCATGTTGTTGGCAACATCTCATATTGAAACAATGACGTCGGCATCGCTTGAATCGCTTTCCCGAAAAAATCGGCTGATCCCGGCAGCATCTCCCGAGAGAAATGCTTGATGGGAAAATTTCCAAAAGAACACCGAGTTTCGAAAAAGAGCGCCGTCAGACGGTACCCGATCAAAAACCCGGCTGTCACCTACCCGACGAAAACAGGGGGGGACAGACACAAAGTCCCCATTCCCCCTGCCCTTTATTATCGGTTAATTTTTCGGCCTTACTATATCTAATGTGCGGAAAAAGTCGAAGATATGGGCCGTTATCGAAAATCTCCCGTAAACTTTGCCATCAATTCATGGCCGCGATCGAAGACATAGGTCGAGTTTTCCGCTGTCTTTTCGCTGAAAGCCCCCTGCCCGGCAACCGGTTCGATGTCGGAGCCGGCAACGATCCAAGGAACAAAACCGCGCGAATGGGTCTTGGTCGCGATTGGAGTGGGGTGATCGGGTGAAATAAGGAGCCGCCAATCGGGAAAACTCCGGAGTTTCTCGAGGATTGGCGGAAGGACCTTTGCATCGATGTCGGCCAGCGCTTGCAGCTTCTTTTCGAGATTCCCCTCGTGCGAAGCCTCGTCGGTCGCCTCGACATGGACACAGACCATATCGAGCTCGTTGAGCGCCTCGGCGGCGTGCTCCCCTTTTGCCGCATAGTCGGTATCGACGTAGCCGGTAATGTTCGGAACATCGATGATCTTCCATTGCAGAAGGGACGCAATCCCACGGAGCAGGTCGACCGCAGAAATGATCCCCCCGCGGATCCCGCCGAAGAGATGATCGAACGGCAAAAGGTCGGGGCGTTTCCCCTGCCCCCAGAACCAGGCGGAGGTCGCCGGAAGAAGCCCGGCGATGGTGCGCTTTTGATTGACGGGGTGTTTGGCCATAAACGCTTCCGTCTCACGCATCAGGGCAAGGAGCTCCTCGCCCCCCTGACCGGCCGGAAGCGCCTGCGCGTAATCTTGGTCGGTGTAGTCGTGCGGCGGGAAAGTTTGCGTCTCTTGCGAAAAGAACGCGGAACCCGTTTCGTTCTCGGGACGGTAGATGAGCAAATTACGGTAACCGACTCCCGGAAAAAACTCGATCGTCCCTGTGCCGGGCGCGATGGCATTCCAGCGGGACGCGATTTCACCCTGAAGACCGGCCAGGAGCTCTTTGGCCTCTTCCGTGGAAATATGGTCGGCAGTAAAGCTTTTCATCTTGCCGTCTTGCAGGCAAACCAGATTGCATCGAAACGCCCAATCGTTCGCACCGAGCGCGATCCCTTGCGCCGCGGCCTCGAGCGGCGCACGACCTGTATAGCACTCGGTCGGATCATAGCCGAGAAGGCTCAATGTGGCAACATCGGACCCGGGAGGGTATCCTTCCGGGACATTGAACGAGCGGCCAACAATCCCCGTCTTGGCCAGAAGGTTCATATGAGGGAGATCGGCGGCTTCGAGAGCCGTCTTTCCGCCGAGCTCCTCGATCGGCAGATCGGCACACCCGTCGGGAATAATGATCGCGTATTTTCTGGACATTGTACGGTTCCTTGCCTGGAATGTGTTATTCGAACGGAATCGGATTTTCCGGCTGTGTTACTCGCACCGCATGGATTCTTTGGCCAGGGCCGTAAGGTGGTCGGCCGTAATGCCGAAATGGGCCATCAACACCCCCGCGGGGGCCGATGCGCCGAACCCTTCCATGCCGAGGAATTTCCCTTCAAAACCGAGGTAGCGGTCCCACCCCTGACGAACCCCCAATTCGACCGCAACCCGCGCCCTCACCGATGGGGGAAGGATCGAATCTTTGTATTCCGAGGATTGGCGTTCGAAGAGTTCCTGACACGGCATGCTGACAACACGCACGGCCACACCCTCATCTTCCAGTTTTTTTGCCGCGTCGAGACAAAGCGAAACTTCGCTCCCGGTACCGATCAGGATCACATCGGGGGAATCGGCTTTCTCCCGGGAAAGAATATAGGCGCCGCGGCGTGTGCCCGAGGCCGATGCGTAAAGGGTGCGGTCGAGCGTCGGAAGATCCTGACGCGAAAAGACGAGGATCGAAGGGGCATCCTCGGTCTCGAGTGCGGCCCGATACGACTCGGCAACCTCGTTGGCATCGGCGGGACGAAAGACCCGAACGCCCGGGATCGCACGGAGCGCCGCCAAATGTTCAATCGGCTGGTGGGTCGGACCATCTTCGCCGACACCGATCGAGTCATGGGTGAAGATAAACAGGGTGGGCAGATTCATCAGCGCGGCCAAACGAATCATCGGGCGCAAATAGTCGGAAAAGACGAAGAAAGTCGCACAATAGCCGCGCAACCCCGAAAGGGTCAGTCCGTTGGCAATCGCAGCCATGCCGTTTTCGCGCACTCCGAAATGGATGTTCCGCCCCACGGACCCCGGCGAGAACCGTCCGGCTCCCGGAAATTTCAGCAGGGTGTTGTTCGACGGAGCCAAGTCGGCCGAACCGCCGACGAGCCAAGGAATCCCGCGTGCGGCTTCGTTTAAGATTTTACCGCTCGAAGCACGGCTTGCCATTCCCTTTGCATCGGCGGGGAAAACCTCGAATTCACGGTCCCACCCTTCGGGAAGTTTGCCGTCAACGATCGTTTGCAGTTCTTGGGCCTCGGCGGGATACTTGACTTTGTAAGCGGCAAAGATTTTATCCCAAGCGGCAGATTCGGCCGCGCCTCGAAGGCCGAGCCCTTCGGCAAACGTCTGATAGACATCCGGTTCAACACGAAACGATTCCTCTTCGGGGAACCCGTAAAACTTCTTCGTGCCGCGAATCTCTTCCTCCCCCAGCGGCGCGCCGTGGGCAGTCTCTTTCCCCTCTTTGGTCGGGGCACCGAATGCGATTCGGCTCTCGACAATGACCAGACTCGGACGGGAGGCCTCTTCTCCGGCGGCCTTGAACGCGCCGCGCAACGCGGGCAGATCGTTGACATCGTCGACCCGAAGGACATTCCAGCCATACGAACGAAACCGATCGTCTACCGATTCCGAGAAAGCGAGCGAGGTGTCCCCCTCGATCGTGATCTTGTTATCGTCGTAAATCCAGCAGAGGTTTCCGAGCTTGAGATGCCCGGCCAACGATGCGGCCTCGGAGGAGATTCCCTCCATCATACAACCGTCGCCGCAAAGAGCGTAGGTGCGATAAGAAAAAAGTTCGGCATCGGGACGGTTATACCGGTCGGCGAGCCAACGGGCGGCCATCGCCATCCCGACACTCGTCGCCAGCCCCGCACCGAGGGGACCGGTCGTCATTTCGATTCCCGGGATAAGCCCGTATTCGGGGTGACCGGCACAACGGCTGCCGAGCTGGCGAAAACTTTTTAAGTCGTCCATCGTCACCGCGGGAATACCGTTTTCCGAAACACCGGCCAAGTGCAACATCGAGTAGAGAAGAATCGAGGCATGCCCGATCGAAAGGACGAAACGGTCGCGGTTAAGCCAGTCGGGACGCGTGGGGTCGTAAGACATCTCCTCATTGTAGAGAAGATAGGTAAGCGGAGCGAGCGCCATCGCCGTACCGGGATGCCCGCTTTTGGCCTTCTGGACCCCGTCCATCGAAAGAGTGCGGAGCGTATCAATAGCTTTCTTTTCCCGAGGAGTCATTACCAGTGTCATACAAAATCTTCCTAAGCTTTCGTTTCGGAACCTTTCGAAACAAACGGGATGATGGCAAATCGAGTGAAAAACACTTGGCCTATCATAACAGATGGGGCACAAAACGCAAGGAGACGACCGCCGCACAGCAGCCGTACGAAAGATGGGAAAAACCGAAAAATGGGACGCCGACGCTCTGTCGATAAAACGGGAAAGCGGGTCGGAATGCACCCAAATTTCCTTGAGAAAAACGGAGCAAAAATCGACTCGGTCCGATGCCGTATTCGTCTCAGAGTTCGAGTTGGCGTTTCCACCGGCGGATCTGCTTTTTGACCTCAGCCGGGGCGGTCGAGCCGAAACTCTTCATGGCATGAACGGCTCCGAGGGCATCAAGATATTTGTAGACATCTTCGCCGATTTCCGGGGCATATTCGCGCATTTCCTCGAGTTCGATCTCCGAAAGACGTATCCCGCGATTCATCGCGGTGCGGACGAGACGACCGACGATGCCATGCGCGGTACGCTGAGGAATACCGACGCGAATCAGATACTCCATCAGGCTCGTGGCGTCGAGGTAACCGGCGTCGATCCGCGCGGCGATAGACTCGCGATTCAGTTCGGTTTGCGCGACCAGGGGCGCGGCAAGTTCCAGCGATGCACGGACGGTATCAAACGAATCGAAGATCGGTTCTTTGTCTTCCTGCATATCACGGTTATAAGCCTGCGGCAGTCCTTTCATCAACACCAGCAGCGACTGCAGGTTCCCGACGACGCGGGCCGTTTTGCCGCGGATGAGCTCAAGGGTGTCGGGGTTCACCTTTTGGGGCATAATCGACGAACCGGTACAAAAGGCTTGAGGAAGGTGCAGGAAATTAAATTCGCAGGTTGACCACCAAATCCATTCCTCGGCCCAACCGCTCAGATGGATGGCGATCTGCGCCAGGTCAAACGCGAACTCGGAGGCGAAATCACGGTCTCCGGAAATGTCGAGACTGTTCCGTCCGACCTTGTCGAAACCGAGGTATTCGGCGGTCTTGTCGCGGTCGATCGGCAGAGAGGTTCCCGCACAGGCGGCCGCGCCGAGGCTCAGCACGTTGACCCGCTTGCGGCAATCGAGCAGACGCAAACGGTCGCGTTCGAATTTTTCACAATAGGAGAGCCAGTAGTGGGGGGCCAGTACCGGCTGGGCGCGTTGCGTATGGGTGTATCCCGGAATGATGACGTCCAAATCACGATCACACCGGCCGACAAACGCTTTCTGCAGATCGCGCAACAGCCCACAGAGGTGGTCGATCGCCCCCCGAATCCAGAGGCGCATATCGGTCGTAATCTGATCATTCCGACTTCTGGCGGTATGGAGTTTCCGGCCGACATCGCCGAGGCGACGAATCAATTCCGACTCGATGTGCATGTGGATATCTTCTTTTTCGGTCGAAAACTCGAAATTCCCCGCCTCGATCTCCTTTTCGATTTCTTTCAGATTTTTCCGAATCAGCTGGAACTCTTTGGCTGTCAGCAACCCGACATCGGAAAGCATGCGCGCGTGTGCGATCGAGCCTTCGATGTCCTCCTTATACAGACGATGGTCAAAAGAGATGCTCTCGGAAAAGAGCTCCATTCGTTTGTCGGTCGTTTCGGTAAAAACGCCTCCCCAAGCTTTTGCGGGGCCGCTGTTTTTTTCCGGCTTTGTGGCTGCCATGATCAAACTCCGTGTTCCCTAAACGCGTTGCGCGGATCTTTTATGTGAATGTATTGCTGTTTAGAAATCGAGATCAGCCTTTACTCGTCGCCGAGCGTCGCTTTCCGGCGCAGGATATGGTGGTAATGTTGCGCGAAACGATGCGATTCGTCCCGAACAGATTGTAGGAGCCGCAAGGCCCACGAGTCGCGTGAAAGCCGTAGCGGCTCGGCCGCATCGGGAACGTAGATTTCCTCTTCGCGCTTGGCCAGCGAAAGGACCATTCCCGGGCGGATCGGCGCGTTCTCCAATGCCTTGCAGGCCGCGTGAAGTTGTCCTTTTCCGCCGTCGATCAGAAGGATGTCGGGGGGCGGGTTCCCCCGTTCGGACCCGGAAAATCGGCGCGAGACCACCTCGGCAATCGACGCGAAATCATCGACACCTTCGACCGTCCTGATTTTATACCGGCGGTACCCCGGTTTGAAGGGGTACCCGTCAATAAACCGAACGACCGAGGCGACCGTCTCCTTCCCGCCGAGGTGGGCGATATCGACCCCCTCGATCACGCGAGGCTCTTCTTTGAGATTAAAGACCCGTCGCAGGCCATGAAGTCCGCGACGCGGATCGGTCGGAAAGACTTCCGGCTGAACGTGGCGGTCGACCGACCCGCGCTTTTTGAGTGATTCGAGGGCCAGGAGCTGATCGCGCAGTCTCGCGGCCTTTTCGTATTCGCGAGCCTCGGCGGCCTCTTTCATGTCACGGCGAATCCCGCCGACGACCTTTCGGCGTTTCCCCGAGAGGAACTCACACAGGCGTCGGATATTTTTGCGATACTCTTCTCGGGAAACTCGATGATGGCACGGCGCGCTGCAATCCCCGATCGACGCCAGCACGCAGGGCCGATAGAAGTCGCGACGCCGGTCGCCGTCTTTGATGACCAGTCCGCAGGTACGGAACTTAAAGACCTTCTGGAGCGCGGCCAGCGCCCTGCGTAAAAGAGACGCGCTCGGGAACGGCCCGAACAGGCGCACACCGTGTGCGCGGGGCGAACGGGTGACCTCCACACGCGGAAACTCTTCGCGCACCGTGATCTGCAGGTAAGGGAACGACTTATCGTCTTTCAGCGCACGGTTGTATTTCGGTTGTATATCTTTGATCAGACGCGCTTCCATCAGGACCGCGTCGATTTCGCTTTCGGCTTCAAGATAGTCGATGTCGCGTATTTCCCGTACCAGATTGGCGGTACGAAAGTTGTCCATCGCTTGACGGAGAAAATAACTCCGGGTCCGTTTGCGAAGATTCTTCGCTTTCCCGATATAGATCACCCGGTCGTGCGCATCTTTCATCAGATAGACCCCCGGCGCGTCGGGAAACTCCCGTGCCTTGCGCGAGGCCTGCCGGTAGTTGCGGGCGATCCTCTTGGCTTCTGATTCGGCGAGGAACTCGTGTTCCGGCTCGGCATCTTCCGAAGCATGATTTCGTGGCACGGCTTTTTCCGTCGGCAAATCGTCTGAGGTGCCGATGTGTCGACCGTCGGGACGATCATACCCGAGGTTGTTCTGCGCGTCATCGTCCGACAATGTCTCGTTTTCCGACATACCGCTCACCATCGTCGCCCATACCGTTTTATCTCCGAACATGTCGCGCAAAGGCGGCCGACAAAAGCCGCGGGGAAAGGAAAGTTCCTCTCCATGCATTTTAGCCCCGGTCCCGAAAAAGGGCAAGTTCACATCGACTGCCGAGAAGTGGATCCGTACCCCCCTAAAAAAATCACTTGAAATTCCCGCTGGGAATTTCAAGTGATTTTCGGCTTGGGGAAAACCCCTCGAATCATCCCTCGGTCGGGAACTTGAAAAGCGGGCCGGAATCTTCGCCCATCCCACCCTTAAGGGTGTCGGGATTAACGGCGTTGGCGGATTCATTCGCCTTTTCCTCTTCTTCGGCAGCCGCTGCAGATTCTTCGGCGGTCCAGCTGGCGCGTTTACGGGAAAGACCGATCTTGCGGTCTTGGCAGTCGACGCGGAGGACTTTGACTTCGATTTCATCGCCGACACTAACGACATCTTCCGGATTTTCGACCTTGTGGTCGGCCAGTTCCGAGATGTGAAGGAGGCCTTCAAGGTCATCTTCGAGGCTCACAAAGACACCGAAGTTGGTAATCTTCGTGACGGTACCTTTGACCAACTGGCCCGGCTGATAATCGTTGGGGATACGGGTTTCCCAGGGATCTTCTTGGAGCTGTTTCAGACCGAGCGCGATCCGGCGGTTTTTATTATCGATCGTCAGGAGCTTACATTTGATCGTCTGCCCCTTCGTGACGACTTCGTTCGGATGGGTGATCTTACGAACCCAACTCATGTCACTGACATGGAGCAAACCGTCGATTCCTTCTTCGATTTCAACAAAGGCACCGTAATTGGTAAGGTTGCGGACAACACCGGTAATCTCGGAACCCTCGGGATATTTTTCTTCGATCGTCTCCCACGGATTGGGCTGGGTCTGTTTGATGCCGAGCGAAATTTCCTGCTTCTCTTTACTGATACCGAGAATGACCACTTCGATCTCATCGCCGACGCTCAGGACTTCATTCGGATGGTTGATCCGCTTGGTCCAAGACATTTCGCTGATGTGGACAAGCCCCTCGATCCCTTCTTCGAGCTTGACGAAAACACCGTAACCCATGACGTTGACAACCGTTCCCTTGGCCTTGGAGCCGATCGGGTATTTTTCCTCGACCGTTTCCCACGGGCTGGGCGTGAGTTGCTTGAGACCGAGCGAAATTTTCTCTTTATCGTAGTCGATGTGGAGAATCTTGACTTCGATCTCGTCATTGATTTTGACGACGTCCTTGGGATCGGTAATACGACCCCAGCTCATATCGGTAATGTGAAGGAGGCCGTCGATCCCCCCCAGGTCGATGAACGCACCGAAATCGGCAATATTCTTGACCGTTCCCTTGCGAACCTGACCTTCCTGAAGCTCATGAAGAAGCATGTTCTTCTTCTCTTCGCGTTCGGCTTCAATGAGCTTACGGCGGCTGACGACGATGTTGCGACGCGCCTCGTCGATCTTAAGGATAACGCACTCGATCGTTTGACCGAGGAATTCGCCAATATCGGCAGAACGGCGAATATCCACCTGACTTGCGGGAAGGAAGACATTCACGCCGATATCGACCAGAAGACCGCCTTTGATCTTCTTGGTGACAACGCCTTCGACTTTGTCGCCTTCCTTGACCTTGTTCATCATCTCCATCCAAGCTTCGATCTTGGCGGCCTTTCGCTTGCTGAGGGCAACCATACCGCTCGACGCCCTGCCGAGGGAGTCGTCAAGTTCTTCCACGAGGACCTTGACGGTCTGGCCGGGCTGTGGAGGTTCTTCGTCTTCTTCCCACTCGGTAAGGGGAATCTGGCCTTCTCTCTTGTAGCCGATGTCGACAATCACAAAGTCTTTTTCGATCCGGACGATCTGGCCGCTGATGATCTCATTGGGAACGATGTCTTTACCGACAATGATCTGGGAGTCAATCTCTTGCCCGGCCAGCGCCTGAGCGAGTTCGGCTTCCCAACCTTCCTCGTTAGCGTCCAGACTGTGAATCAGGTTACGATTTACCACAATAAAATTCCTAGGGGGTTACTGTTTCTATACAGGTTTCCGCGGTGAGAGCCGACGAAAACCACCTACAAAAAACATGTTGACTCGGTGCAAAGCCTCGCGCCGAACCGTTCGGCGGAAACAGAAGAACTTCACACACCACGAAACACCGCGGAATACCCGCGGCCCTTCCCCCCCAGAGAAGGCTTATACTTAGCGCAAAAATGGGGGGAAAATACCATTGAAACATCATATATCAAAAATGCGATTTGACAAGGGGACCGCCCCCCGCGCCGCGAAGAGGGGTTCTCGGCGGAACAGACGTTTTTCGGAGGAGGATCTCGCGAAGAATCAATGTTTTTCGACCAGACGGATTCAGTCGGTTTCGGTCGGAACGAGCCGAGCCAGGCGGCTGTCGATCGTCGGAGCATTCTCGGACGCCGACCAGGAGTCGAGATATATTCCGCAAATCGGGGTTTTCTCTCGCCGGGCGGCAAGGTAGTTGCGCAGTTCGGTCAGGAGGTCCTTTTCGCGCTCCGGTAGGATCTCCCCGGTCAGGAGCTTGCAGCGGAGCAAGACGGCGTAGGTGTCGAGTACGTCGCAAAAACAGTACTCGTGAATCTCCTTGAACCGTCCGGCTTCGAACATTTCGTGGACCATGTCGCCGTGGGAGTTGATCTTTCCCGGTTTGCCGAGCACTTTCGAGACGAGATTCAACCCCCCGGCGATGGCCGTCGCCCCAAAATTGCTCAGGAATTCGTAAAGATCGAAGTGCGAATCGGTTTTGTACCGGCTTCGCGGGACACCGAACCCGTCCGAGCAGAACCATCTCGGAAGGGGTATTCCGTAACGGAAGGCCATCATTTCCATCAGGGGCAGGTCAAATCCGCGCCCGTTGAACGTCACGAAAGTCGGGCAGCCGACATTCTGCCAGTAGGTCCAGAATTCTTCGGCAATCTTTTTCGGCCCGCCGTCTTCCCACCGGAGGACTTTGACCTCGGTAAGGGAAAAGTCGGGGGCAAGCCTAAAGATCACCAGCGAAACCGGAACCTGATACGTGAAAGGAATAAAGTCTGACCCCCTCTTTTCGAGCTGTTCGGCCTGAAAAATCCGCAGGGCTTCTTCGGGGGTCACTTCACCGAGCGGATGGCGGACTCTGGCGATCAAATCGATATCGGAGATACTTTCGATATCAAAGACAAGATATCCTTTATCGGCACGGGACATAGCAACCCCCCTCGGAAAGAAAGTACATCTAACGATACACAAGCGACGCCGCGGCAAACAACCCCGCCTCATAACCGAGTTGAGTTTTCAGGATTTGGACGTCCTTATTAGCGAACATTATTATATCCGATTTAAACTTCTTTTCTATCTCTTCGATAAAAAGGTCAAAAGATTGGGCCACCCCGCCGCCGAAGATAATTGCCGCGGGATTCAGGAGGTTCGCCGCCAGAGCTGCGCCTTTACCGAGCAACCAACCGGTTTGGCGATAAACCTCGATAGCGGCCACATCGCCGTGACGGGCGGCTTCGGCGACTTCCAGGGCGGAAGGGCGCGGCGCGGTTCCGGTTCGTTCGGCGTACCGACGGGCAATGGCCGGTCCCGCGGCTTCGGCTTCCAGACATCCATGCCCCCCGCAACCGCAAAGCGCGCCCCCGTCAACCACCTTAAGATGCCCGACTTCGGCAGCACAGCCGAAATGGCCGGGGAAAATTTTCCCACCGAGAACCAATCCGCCGCCGATCCCGTTACTTACCGTAATCCAAAGAAAATCATTGATCCCGCGACAGGCGCCGAAGAGATATTCCGCCCAGGCGCAGGCGTTGACATCGTTTTCGGCGTAGACGGGTTTTCCGTAGAGACGACGTAACTCGTCGGCAATCGGAAAATCACGGATCCCCGAAAACGGAGCATAGAGCCACGTTCCGGTTCGCGAGTCGGCCAGCCCGGGGATCGTCACCCCGACCCCATCGAATTCCCCTTTCCCGCAGGCCTGCAAGAGGGTCTCGTCGACGGCCTCTTCGACGGCGGCGAGGATTTCGGACTTTCCGTGTCCCGGACCGAGCGCGCGCCGCACTTTTCCCGAAAAGCTCACACGCCCGTCGGCCGAAACGTCGGCCAACGCGGTCAGCAGTTTCGAACCGCCGATATCGACGGAAAGGATCCTCTTCGGTTCCATGACAGACTGTTTTTGCGTATCTTTATTTTTCCTGCGGTTCACCAAGGACAACGGGAAGCTCCCTCGTTTTTCCCTCGCGACGGATATTCAGGATCACTTTTTCCCCCGGCTTATGTTCTTCGATGAGGGCGATGAAATCTTCGCCGCTGCGTACCGGTTGTCCGTTGACTCCGATGATCAGATCGCTCCCCTCCTTCGGCGGAATACGTTGCACGCTCTCGTACAATTTTCCTTGTTGTCGGAATACCACGTGGGCGAGTTTCCACCCGCGGAGCCCCGCCTTATCGGCAGGCCCGTTGTGTTCGATCAGCATCGGGATCAGGCCTTCGTCCTCTTCCTTAACCTGAATGATCCCGACATAACCGCGAACAACCTTTCCCTCGACCAAGAGGATATTTGCAATGCGCGAGATGGTGTTCACCGGGGTGGCGAATCCGACGCCGCTGCTCTGACCGACCTGGCTGGCGATAGCGGTGTTCATTCCGATCATCCGTCCGCGGCTGTCGAAAAGCGCGCCCCCCGAATTTCCCGGATTGATGGCCGCGTCGATCTGGATCACCCCCTGAATACGCCGTAATTTCTGCGGGCTGTCGATCGTCCGGTTCAGATTCGAAACAATCCCGCGTGTCAGGGTTCGGTCGATCCCAAACGGATTACCGATCGCGTAGACGACCTGGCCGATCAGAATCTGGCTGGAATCGCCGAACTCGACCGGAAAAAGGAAATCGGCCGGCGCGCTGATCTTCAAAAGGGCAATGTCGGTGTTCGGATCCTGGCCGATAACCGCCGCCGAATACGCCTCTCCGTTAAAGAGGGTGATCGTTACCGTCTCGGCTCCCTCGACCACATGATAATTCGTCAGGATGACACCATCTTTCGTCAAGACGATTCCGCTTCCGCGCCCTTCCCCCTGCAGCTCCGAGAAGGGGAACGGCCCCTGACGAACCATCACGGTATCGACATTGACGATGCTCCGGTTCCGCATCTGGTAAATGAGGATTCCGACTTTCTCTTCCGGGAGGATTTCGTCGGCACGCTCCCGGACAATCGGATCCGGATTGTTGGCCAGTGAAACATCTTGCAGGGCTTCCCCTTTGCTTCCCAGCTTCGGCAAGACCGTACGACGCAGGTCAATGACTGTCTCGCTCGGGTTGACATACGTTTGTTGGGCCGTCGAGGGAGAAATCCCGGTCATAGAAAAAATCAAAAACAGCGCCGACACGACGGAAAACCGGAACAATGCTTGATGGACCACCATTCTCTCCTTCATTACGCTTATCAGAAAAATTGTGGGTACTTGCGCCAAACCGACATCTGTTGGGTGATTATAATGCCGGTCGGGGAAAATGAAAATAACAGAAACTCCCCGGCCGCTCCCTGCGCAGACGGGCAAAGGCCCGGAAAGACCACCCGCCCGAGTCGATCGAACCGTGGATGTCGCAGGAAGGATTCCGCGTTCGCTTTTGCCTTTGCATCCCCCTTCGGATACTACGGAGCCCGACCGTCGATTCTAGCCTCTCTTCCCGCAAAACTCAAGAATCGCCGATCGGGAAGAACCGCCGCCCCTGGAGGGGTTAGCGATCGGCGGAAAGGGAGAAAAGGGGGGAAAAACCGGAAAACAATCGGAGATTATAGGCCAAATAGGGGTGATGATAAAGAAAAAAATTCTTTATATAATGGTACTTAGCCGATTTGGAGAAATGGGGGAAGTTTGTCGGTCCGCCCCCTGCGGTCGGCAACTGTCCGAATTTCCTTTCCGCCGCGGCGGAAAGGTTCACCCTTTGCGAAAGTCAACCACTATGCCGATCACCACCGCTGATCTGGCCGCCGCAGGCGTCGTCGGGGCCGGGGGGGCCGGGTTTCCGACCCATGTGAAACTCTCCGGAAAAGCCGACACCGTTCTGATCAACGCCGCTGAATGTGAGCCGCTCCTTCACAAAGACAAAGAGATCATCCTCCGTTACGGCGAATTGGTCATCGAAGGACTTAAGCGGGGAATGGCCCTGACCGGTGCCTCGCGGGGCGTGATCGGGATCAAACGCAACTACGAAAAAGTCATCGAATCGCTCCGCCCGAAACTCCGTGCCGGAATGGAGATCATTCCGCTGGACGACGCCTATCCGGCGGGTGACGAGTTCATTCTCGTCTACAAGACGCTCGGCCGGGTCATCCCCCCCGGGGGCATCCCGCTGGCGGTCGGCGCGGTCGTGATGAATGTCGAGACGGCCTACAACGTCGCCAGAGTCGGGGAATCCCCTGTCATTGAAAAGTTCGTCTCGGTCGCCGGTGCGGTACGCAATCCGATTTCGGTGCGCGTGCCGATCGGTGCGCCCCTTTCGCTCTGTCTCGATGCCGCCGGGGGAACAGACCTCGGCGACCCGGCATTCGTTCTCGGCGGGGTCATGATGGGCACACTCGCCGAAACGCTCAACGGGCCCGTAACCAAAACAACGGGCGGCATCATCGTTTTGCCGCGCGATCACTTTATCGTTCAGCGAAAAAGCTGGGATTGGGAACGCACGATGCGCGTCGGGCGGGCGGCATGCGACCAATGTTCCCATTGCACCGAGCTCTGCCCCCGCTACCTGCTCGGCCATCCGATCGAACCGTCAAAGGCCATGCGCAGTCTCGGGTTCAGCATGAACCGTGAAGCCGATACCGCCGGAACGGTTTTCTGTTCCGAGTGCAACCTGTGCAGTTATTTTTCCTGCCCCGAAGGGCTCGACCCGTGCGGGGTTAACCATCAGAACAAACTTCGGATACTGGCCGAGAAGAAAAAATGGGAAAACCCGCCATTCGATCCGGGGCGTCCGGGCCGCTGGATGTCGTTCCGGCAGGTCCCGACCAAGCGCCTGATGCAAAGGGTCGATCTTCGCGGCTTCGACAACCACGGCCCCCTGCGCGAGGGTCTCCTCGACGTGCAGAAGGTTACCCTTCTCCTGCAGCAACATATCGGCGCCCCGTTAACACCGACCGTAAAAGTCGGCGACACCGTCGCACGGGGTGAGACGGTCGCTGTCCGTCCGGTCACCGACGGCAAATCGGCGCTTGGCGCCGATTTGCACGCGTCGATTGACGGCGTCGTTCGGTCGGTCGGCCCGCAGTCAATCGTGATCAGCAAATGAAAATCGAGATCGGAAAACACAAATCAGATTCCTACCAAGTCAATACCGGGGAAACAAAGATATGACGATCAAAGCCGCAGTCGGAGCGATTGAACTTTCGAGCATCGGAGTCGGGTATCTGGTCCAAGACGCCCTTTTGAAATCGGCCACCGTTGACCTACTGATCGCGAGAACCATCTGTTCCGGGAAATACCTGATCGTATTTGCCGGAAATGTCAGTGATGTCGAAACGGGAATGGAAACGGCCCGTGCCAAGGGGAAAGAAGCCGTGGTCGATTATCTTACCGTTCCGAATGTACACCCGGCGGTTTTTCCGGCAATCACCCAATCGGTGGTTCTTTCACCCGAGGAAACAGGTGCGCTCGGTATCATCGAGACATTCAGCGCGGTCAGCGCGATGATCGCTGCCGACGTGGCGGCCAAAGCCGCCAATGTCACACTTTTCCGTTTGAGTCTGGCGATGGCGATGGGGGGAAAAGGTCTTTTGATGATGACCGGAACTGTTGCCAACGTCGAAGCCGCCGTCGATGCCGCCACCGCAACTGTTAAGGAGCACGGACTTTTGGTCGGCACAATGGTTATCCCGCGTCCGGAGCCGGAGCTTTTTACCGACTACCTCTGAGAATCCCCGAACGTCCGCCCGGAATACCGTGGGGCGGACTCCCCGGAACGTTTGTGGTCGGGTATTGGATATACAACCCGTTTTAAACTTGATAACCCGACCTTCTGCATACAAAACGCCAATTGTTTTGAATTGCGATGGTCGGAGCCTTGAATGACCGCTGCCCGGAAGCTGTCCTTTCGGTGATCCTCCACCGATATCTTTGAGCGAACGTGGTACAGGAATCGGGCAGGTCTGCACTCCTGTACGACCCGGTGGCTTCTCAATACGGATACCTCATCGGAAATCTATCAGCCGATTTCGTCGGACAAGGGCTCTCCGGGATTTCGCCCCGCATCCGAAAGGATAGGGGCTGATCGGGAAATATTCTTCGCGATTCGGAACCAAAGAGGAGAAGAGCTCGCAAGATCGGGAAAAGAAGGGGATAATCCCCCGCGTCCGAAATATGCTCGGTTTGACGGAACGCTTCGATCGGCGCCGGCATCACTCTTCCGGTTTGGTGTATCCGTATCGGTCGAGGTACGGCTTCCAGCGAACGGCAATCTGCTCGGCGACTTCCGGGGCGATCGAGAAGCTGTTCTTCTTGTAATCTTTCTGGGTCTTGGCAAATTCCTCGAACCGCGTGCGGTATTCCTCAAAATCGCTGATTCCGATGTCGGCATAAATCTTTTCGAGCGTACCGACGGGATCGGCGACAAGCTGATCATACGAAATTTCGGTAATCTGACCGGGTTTTAAGAGGTTCCGGTCGGCCATGTACGCTTCGTCCATCCGCGTAAAATCGGAAAGAACTTTTTCGGCCAGGCCCTTCTCTTTCGGAATCTGAACCCCATGGGTGGTCGAGAGTTTTATCCAGAGGTTAAACGTCGAGGGAAACAGGACATAAGGGTTCCGATGGATATAGATAAATTTGGCATCGGGAAACCGCTCAAGAAGCGCCCGGATCCGACCGGTATGCGGAGGGGACTTGAGAATCACCGTTTTCGGATTGACGAGGGTAATCGCCTTCACCAGATGCTCGAAGGTGTCGAGCCAATGTTTCCTTTTCGACTCGGGCACGTCGCGCAGGGTCAGGTAATCGGCGTAGATCGGACGGGCATTCGGGAAGAGAATGTTGAAATAGGGACTCGGTTCGCCGAGAACGCAAATCGCAAACTCATCTTCCTGCGGACGAGCCAGTCCGGCCGACATATTGTCCATCGGGCGTTTCTTCGGCATGAGGATTCCGACAAAAGGACTCAGCCAACGATGGGTAAAGAGAAAGTGACTCGGCGCGAAACACGTGTAGGTATCGGCGTAGGTGAACCGATCGTCCAGAATCATGTACTCGTGCAAGAGTGTCGTGCCGCTACGCCAGTGACCGAGAATAAAGATGGGGGGAGAGACCAGCTTCTGTTGACGGATCCTCCTTCCGAAGAAAAGACGCTGTCCCAGGGCGCAGAGAGAATTAAAGGGGGCCAGCATGGTAATGATCAGTACCATCGGAACGCGTAACAGCGAGACGCGGAAACGGCCGAGAACCAATGCTTCCCACCACGCGCCTATGGTTACACCATTCCAAAACCGGGGATTCCAAGGCTTATCTTTACTTCCCCCGGTCTCCTTGCGAATGATCGTCTTCGGAGCGTCCTTCTTCATCAAAATTTTGTTCTCGCTTTGTCATATGGCACTTCTGTTTCCGAAAATTCCCCGAACATGCCCCGCTTGGCGGCCGTCGGGTTTCAGAACCGAACCTGATTGGCCCGAAGCAGACCGAGATAGTCGGCGGTGATTGCCAAGACTTCGTCAAGATAATAATCTTTCTGAATTTCGGAAGAATTCTTCATCATTTTTTCGATCTTTTCCTCTTCTTCCTTGTCGGAATTGAGTTTTTCGAGTTCGGCGAAATACTTTTCCCGATTCAGCGAGGTCGTCTTCTTGGCTTTGATCTCTTTGTAGAAGGCAACCTTCTCGCGGACCTTGTCGAATTCGGGAGAAGCGTCGGTTCGAATCTTTGACATCTTGGCAAGTGCGGCCGTCATTTCGGGCGTGACATAATCGAAATGAGGCATATTCGTTGCCGGCTGAATCTTTTCCAGCTGCAGAGGATTATCAAGATCGGATTCCGAAATCCCCTCCATATACTGTGTTACCGAAGGAATCACGATGTCGGAAGGGATCCCCTTGAGCTGCGACGAGTCGCCGCCGGGAAGCCAGAAACCCTGGATCGTGAGTTTGATCGCGCCCATGTTCGGCTTGGCTCTCAGCGGTCCGAAAAGGAGATCGGCAATCGGCTGAACACTCTGCACGGAACCTTTCCCGTGAGTGGTATCGTCGCCGACGATCAGACCGCGGCGGTAATCTTTGATGGCCCCGGCAAGAATTTCGGAGGCGCTGGCGCTCAGTTTACTGGTGACGACGACCAGCGGGCCGCCCCACGCAATACCGGGATCGGGGTCATTGTGGAATAAGGTCGAGTCTTGCCCGGCTTTTCTGTTATACAGGTCGGGTTTGGCCTGTACGACGTTCCCCGTTTCGATGAACAGACCGGTCAAGGCAATCGCTTCGGGAAGAAGCCCACCGCCGTTAATCCGCAGATCGAGTACACAGGCATCGACACCGTCGTCAACAAAACCTTCGAGAATCCGTTTCACATCGGTCACGGTACTCCGTGCGTTGGCGTCGTGCCGCATCATCGCCTCGGAATCGCCGTAGAAGCTCGGCAGGTCGATCACCCCCACCTTGTAGGGGACACCGGGCGCCTTTTCGCCGACTTCAAAAACTTTCTCTTTGGCTGCACTGTCTTCAAGCTCGATTTTGGCACGTTTGATCGTAATGATTCGGTTTCCCGGAATGACCTGAAGGCGAACAAGCGACCCCCCCTTACCGCGGATCTTGCCGACCACCTCATCGAGATGAACGTCGACCACGTCTTCGATCGGACCGGTTTCCCCCTGCCCGACCCCGATAATCCGGTCACCGACCTGCAGTTCACCTTGCTTTTCGGCGGGAGACCCCTTGACGATCTCCTTCACTTCGGTGTACCCGTCTTCCCAGGAAAGGGTGGCCCCGATCCCTTCAAAATTCAGGCTCATCTGAATATTGAAGTTCTCGCAGGTTTTCGGAGACATGTAGGTGGTGTGCGGGTCATAGACGCCGGCAATCGCGGTAAGCGTCGTTTCGAGCACACTGTCGTTGGTGGTCTGTTCCAACCTTTTCTGAAGCGAATGATAACGCCGTTTGAGCCGCTCGAGCGGGGCTTCGTCGGACCATTTGTCTTCGGCTTCCGAAATCGCGGTCCCCTCTTTTTGAGCGATTTCGGCCTTCTTGTCCGCATCTTTCTTGTCGGCTTCCAGCGAGAGGTATTCGAACTTGATCCGCTGTCGCCAACGATCGGCCATCTCTTTTTTGGTCTTTGGGAATGTCAGAAGGTCTCTATCGCGGACGATCTCTTCGTCGACGGTGAAGTCGAGCGGTTCGCTCAGGATCTGTTCGGCCAGAGCACAACGTTCGGTCACACATTGAATATAGCGGTTATAGATATCGAACGCCGGATCGAGTTTCCCTTTTTTGATCAGCAGGGCAAAATCGTCTCGATAGTTGCGGGTAAACTCATCGACGTCGGACTGCATGAAGTAGATTTTGCGCGGGTCGATCGCCTTGATGTAAAGATCAAACGCCTGGCGCGAAATCTCTTCGTCGATCGTATGGCGAGAGAAATGCCGCGCCTCCAAAATCTTGGAAAAATTGACGGCAATCCCTTTATCGATGGCCTTGGGAACAAGAGGTTCCGACCCGCCGAACGAGACCGCGCAAAACACGAACACCCAGAGCGACGCCGCGGCGAGTCCTCCGCAAAATATATTGTTCGACAACCTTGTTTTCATCAAATTTCTTTCTGATTCCGATGGCCACGCCGCGACACCGGATCGAAAAACGATCCCGGATCGAGGACCGGTCAGCCTCTGTTGCGTTGGGGAAAGCCGCACATCTCTTTCGCAAAAGAGATTCCGGCTCGGGGAGACGGAACATGCCCGCCTTCGTAAATATTCTTTACGTAGCATGTTACCGCCCGTTCCCCCCCTCAATAGTTTTATCATCTTTTACGATTTCGGGGCAATAGGAAATCTGGTTTCCGTCCGCCCGTTCGGCGGTGCCTGCGGAAAGTAGGCGACCGATTTGCGACAAACATTCGCACCTGTCCGCCGAACGGCAAGACAGGGATAGGAAGAGGTAGAAGAACGGACACTCGCCGTTCCCCATCCTCGACTTAAACTCCTTCACCCCTCGGTCAGCGTGCGACGGGAATCACCAGCTCAGGAGCGCGTCGATCGCGTAATGATCGGAAGGGAGCGGGCCTTTTGCCGGCGGGTCGGAATGGATGTCGAACGACTCCACGGTAAAATCGTCGGTCAGGAAGATATAGTCGATGACATATTTCCCTTTTTTCGGCGGGTTTTGGGCCGGGAAGGTACGATCGCCGCCACGGCGAACCCTTGCCTCTTTCTGTGCGTCTCGCAAACCGGAGATAATCGTCGTGTAGGCGGCATCGGTATCGACGGAATTGAAGTCGCCGGTAATGATGAAGGGAAGCCCGTCTTTGCCGACCTCTTTACGATACTTTTCGGAGATCTCTTCCTTGAATGCCAGGATCAGCTTCGAGCTTTCGCCCCGTGCCTGTTCGCTGACATGGTCGAAATGGGTGTTGGCATAGACAAAAACCTTATCGTTTGCCTTCGCGCGGAAGAGCCCCCACGAGACGACGCGATTGCATGCCGCGCCCCATCCCTTCCTGCCGGGAACAGTGGGGGTCTCGCTCAACCAGAAGGTTCCGCCGTCGAGCACGTCGAATTCGGCGGTTTTGTAGATCACCGGGCAGAATTCGCCCGCTTCGCGACCGTCGTCTCGGGCGACACCGATAAAAGCGTACCCATCCAGCGAAGACATGATGTACTCGAGCTGATTCTTGCACGCTTCCTGCAGGCCGAGCAGGTCGGGGGCGGTCGCCTGAATATCGGCAACCAGGTTTCCGCGACGGTCGGCCCAGGCGTTGAGATCGTCTCGATGGGCTGTCAGCACGTTATAGGACATCACGCGAAGCTCGTCGGCCCGGCCGAAGAGCGAAAAATTCATCACGCAGAAAAGGGCGCAGGCCAAAAGAACAAGCCTTTTCATGGAATCGTTTCTCCTTTTTCGCTTTGATACTCGGCGGTGACGATGCTGTGAATTCCGCCGCGGGGAGTAAATTCCGCGGTCAGTCGCATAGACTTCGGTTCAAGAACCGCGACCATATCGTCGAGAATACGATTCGTTACCGCCTCGTAGAAGATCCCCTGATTACGGAATTTCTGCAGGTAGAGTTTGAGACTTTTGAGTTCCACGCATTTGGCGGCGGGGATATAGCGGAATGTCAGGATCCCGTAATCGGGCTGCCCCGTTTTGGGACAGACCGAGGTGAATTCGGGGCAGACATGTTCAATGACATAATCACGTGAAGGGCACGGATTATCGAAGCATTCGAGCATATCGCGGGTCGGTTCCCCTTCGGTTGGTTTCATCGGAAGATCTCATTTCCGGACGAGGGCACGGTAAGCGTCGAGAATTTTGAGGGTGATTGGCCCGGCAACGCCCTCACCGATCACACGACCGTCGAGTTCGGTGACCGGAATCACCTCGGCGGCGCTACCGGTCAGGAAACATTCCTGAGCGGTGTAAACGTCGTGACGGGTGAAGTTCTGCTCTCTGGCTTCAATCCCGAGTTCGGCGGCAACTTCTAGGACGGCGTTGCGCGTGATCCCTTCGAGAATGCAGGCGTCGAGCGGGGGAGTCAGCAGAACACCGTGGCGGACGATGAAGATGTTATCCCCGGAACATTCGGCCACGTTCCCGCGGTGGTTGAGCAGAAGGGCTTCTTCGCACCCGGCACGGTAAGCTTCCATTTTCGCCAAGATGTTGTTGAGGTAATTAAGCGATTTGATCCGGGTACTCATCGAGAAAGAAGGCATCCTGATCGTGCTGGCGGTAACAAGTTTCATTCCGTTTTTGTAAAGCTCTTCGGAATAGAGGCTCAGACTACGGGCGATAATGATCACGATCGGGTTGGAGCAGAGATGGGCATCAAGTCCGAGGGTGCCGTTACCGCGGGTCACGACCAGGCGGATATAGCCGTCGACGATGTCGTTCGCCTCAAGGGTTTTGTAGGTGGCCTCGCATATTTCCTCTTTGGTCATCGGGATCTCGATACAAATGGACTGTGCCGATTCCCAGAGGCGGTCGATATGTTCCTTGAGCCGAAAAACCTTTTTCGAGTAACTCCGCATCCCTTCGAACACACCGTCGCCGTACAGGAGGCCGTGGTCAAACACACTGATTTTCGCGTCCTCTTCGTTGACAAGTCCCTTATCCAACCAAATTTTCGGTGACATATCTTTTCTCCGCATACCTTTAAGACCAATGAACGAAAAATCAAAATCCGGTCCAGAAGCTCTCCACAACCTGACCGTCGACGAGACGGACCACCCGGTCAGCGTCCCGAGCCTGCTCCATATCATGGGTTACCATGATTATAGTGAGTTTCTTTTCGGCGTTCAAGGATCGGAGTAATTTTATTATCTCAACCGTCGTTTTCGAGTCAAGATTCCCGGTCGGTTCATCAGCCAAAAGTACGCGGGGGTTCGTGATCAGCGCCCGGGCGATCGAGGTGCGCTGCATCTCTCCGCCGGAAAGCTCGTTGGGGCGGTGCTTGATCCGGTGCGAAAGCCCGACCAGGTCGAGCAGTTCCTTTGCGCGAGCCGTATATTCCCGGCGTCGGCGGAGATATCCGAAAAGGGATTCCCTCACCATGAATGGGGTAAGCACGTTCTCGATCATATTCATTTCGGGGATCAGATGATAAAACTGGAAGATCATCCCGATATAGTGGTTCCGCAAAAAATCGCGGCGGCGGCTCGGCAGATTGTCGATCCGCTGCCCGTCGAAATGGACCGTGCCCGAATCGGGGACATCGAGAGTCCCCATCAAATGGAGGAGCGTACTCTTTCCGGAACCGCTCTGCCCGACCACCGCAAGGAACTCCCCGTCCCGGACCCGAATATCGACCCCGTTGAGAACCGGAATCAGATTTTTCCCTTTAACGTATCCCTTATGAAGTTGGTTGACTTCGAGAATCGTCCCGCCCGAGACAGAGCGGTTCCCGGAAGACGCGCCTTCTTTTTTCGGATTCCAGGCCACGTACTCCATGCCGTCGGAGCGTGCCGACGCGGGTTTGCCGACGGTCGGCCGAACCGTTTCGGTTCTCACGGCCCGGTCATCGGCCGTACCGGCCCCCACCGCTTCGGCTCGGGAAGGAGTCGCTTCGGTTCCCCGGCGCAGATCGGGGAACGAAAGGGAAGGATACGATCGCGGTGCGGGCGCCGGTTCTTCTTTGATTGCCGACAGGGTAAAACGGCGAACAGACGTCGTTTCGGCAGGGCGGAGTCCCGAGCGCAAGACGGCACGCGGTACGCTCGGCGCCGGAGGCGTACGGTCGGCCGGTACGTTGTCTTCCGCACCCGGATAGAAAAGGGGCATCGACGAACTCAGGGGCCGTTTTTCGGACGAAGATTTCATCCGCTTATAGACTTTCGCCGTTTCCGGCCGGAGACGGGAAAGGTCTTCTTCCTCTTTTTTTCGAAACATAGCCAATGTCCTTACCCCTCCCCTCGTCAGACTCGCAGGGCATCAACCGGGTTGAGTCTCGCCGCACGCAGCGCGGGAATGACACCGGAAATCACCGCGATCAAAACCGACCCGACCACAATCCAGAATACTGTCCAAGGCTCGATGATCGCCGGAACTTCGTAAAAGTTGTAAACTTCCGGATTGAAGACGTCGTGTCCCATCATCTGAGAAAGCCACGAGGCCAGCGTGTTAATGTTCCGAACGAAAATGACCCCGAGAAGCAGACCGAGCCCTGATCCGAGCAAGCCGAGGGCCAACCCGTAATAGAGGAAAATCTGCATCACGCCGAAACCGCTGACCCCGAGCGATTTGAGAATACCGATATCCCGCGTCTTTTCGACGACCATCATGAAAAAGATTGCCAGGATCCCGAATCCGGCGACCGCGACGATCAGGAAAAGGAGGACGTTCAGAACGCCGAGTTCGATTGCAACCGCCTCGAGCATATTCGCCTGGGATTCACGCCATGTGCGGATCATAAACAGATGCGAGGGGAACCGGGGCGAAGACTGGAGTTTGTCGCGCAACTGGTCGATATCGACGCCCGGTTTCGCCTTGATCAGAATATTCGTCGCCATCAGTTTTCCGTCGGCGCCGACCATGTTGCGCATGGCTTGGAGCTTTTCGATCGGCACAAAGACGAAACTCTGGTCATAGAGAACCATCCGCGACTCGTACAGGTCGGTCACCGTAAAACGGTCGGAAACGATCGAAGGGAGGTTATGGTCCGAGCCGAGCGACAGACAGGAAATCGTAACATCGTCGCCCGGAACCACAAAAAGCGGTTCGCAGTAACTCGTCTTTTTGGTTGCGGGGTCAACCACTTTGTACCGGTTGCCGCTGACCACGCCGATCCCGATGATGACGCCGGTTTCCTGCTGCGTCGCCTTGTCGAAATGGGGAATAAATTCGTCGTACGCGTCGAGCGGAGAGGCCTCGGAAAGATGGGGCATCCCGGGCTCTTTCGGCTCGTTCGACGGGTCGACCTGCTCGATTTCGTCGTAGGTGGGTGCCGAGGCCAGGCGGGCCAACGCGGCGGTATAGGGATTGTTATCCGACGCGGGATCCGGAGCCGACGGGGAGCCTTGCGTCGGCTCGACCTCGGGCGGCGCATCGGCGACGATCGGATCGAAATCGGATTGCGGGACGGGAAGATGACGCGCCGCTTCTTTCTGGCGCACCTGTTCCTGTTTACGGTATTTCTCGTAAAGGGCATCGGTGCGACGATGATCCCACCCGGCACCGGCCATGGCCGGGCGCTGAACCCCGCGATCGCCTGCCAGGTGGTTCCGGACGTCGTAACCGCCTTCCCGCAGCGTGAACGAAACATGGACCCGGTTTTCCGGATGCTGGAGATATTCCGAAAGGGCCGTGACTTTTTCCTGGGTCTCGGGATCGATTCCGACAAGCTCGACCGGCTTGTTGATCATTTCGCCGGGCGCGATTTCGTAGTTGAGAAGTGCCTGGGTCGAAACGGTCGGCGTTACCGCCTCGACCATATCGCCGGCAACCTCCCAGACATCGCGGATTCGAGTCTGAACATCTTCGATTCCGCGCAGACTCGACCACGCGCCGATGGTCACGTCGGAAAGCGCACCGTGCATGCGGTTTTCCATTTCGCGGGAAAACCCGAGCATCACGGCGTTGACGACGATCATTGTCGCCACGCCGAGGGTCACGCTGATCACGCAGATCAGCGCGATATAGCGCGTCAAAAGATAACGCCAGGTCAGAAGAAGTTTATACATACTTCCTGTTTCGTTTCGTTAGACGAATCCTTGTCTCGCGAATGGGCGGGCCCGCAATGAACCGCCGGCTCAGTTGAATTTCTCCGGACGCAGGAGCGGGAACAGGATCACTTCCCGAATACCGGTTGTGTTTGTGAGGATCATCACCAGACGGTCGATCCCGATCCCGAGCCCACCGGCCGGAGGCATTCCGTGCCGGAGCGCCCGAATGAAATCGTGGTCCATCTTGGCCATCGAGTCTTCCTCTTTCTGGCCGGCCAACTGCTTGCGGAAAAGCTCTTCCTGCAAGTCGGGGTCATTGAGTTCGGTGTAGGCATTGGCCAGTTCCATCCCGTTGATGAACAGCTCAAACCGTTCGGCGATCGACGGGTCGCCCTGCTTTCGTTTTGTCAGCGGGCAGATCGACGCGGGATAGTCGGTCACAAAGACCGGGCCGTCGAGTTCCCCCTCGACCTTCTCTTCAAAGATTTCGTTGAGGATCAGGGCGGGATCTTTCTTGTCGAGGTCTTCGAGCCCGAGCGAAGCGGCGTACGCTTTGACCGCACCGCGGTCGGTGGGATCGACCCCCGTCTTTTCCCGGAAAAGCTCGAAATAGCTTCGCCGGGCAAACGGGGGGGTGAAATCAAATTCTTTCCCACCCCACTCGATTTTATAATCCTTTCCGATCGCCCGGATCGCATCGGTAATGATCTTTTCGGTGATATCCATCATCGAACGGTAATCGCCGTACGCCTGATAGAGCTCCATCATCGTGAACTCGGGACTGTGGGTCTGGTCGATCCCCTCGTTCCGATAGACGCGACCGATTTCGTAGACACGTTCCATCCCGCCGACCAGAAGTCGCTTGAGATGGAGCTCGAGCGCGATCCGCAGATAAAGCGGAATATCGAGTGCGTTATGATGCGTTTTGAACGGACGGGCCGCGGCACCTCCGGCCACGGCATGGAGCGTCGGGCCCTCGATTTCGACAAACCCTTTCCCGGCAAGCGTCTTACGAATCGAGGCCAAGATACGAGACCGGTCGAGCATCCGGGTCATGACCCCTTCGGTATGGACAAGGTCCATGTAGCGCAGACGGCTACGGAGTTCCGGGTCGGAAAGACCGCTGTGTTTGTCGGGAGGCGTTTCGATCGATTTGCTCAGGAACGTCAGTTCGGAGGCGAAAACGGTCAGCTCCCCCTTCTGCGTCTTCTTGAATTCGCCATCGACGCCGACGAGGTCTCCCAGATCGAAACAGAGTGCCAATTCCCAGTTCCGCTCACCGACCTGACTCTTCCCGATCAGGATTTGGATCTGCCCCGTCCAGTCGCGGAGCGTCAGGAAAATCAGTTTCCCCTGACGGCGCTGGAGAACGATTCGGCCCGCCACGCGTACGGTCGGGCCGGACATCGGGACCTCGGGCTTACGCCATTGCGCCTGCCCCTCCGGGGGCGGGGCGATCGGCTCACCGACGACGATTTCTCCTTCCCGTGCGCGAACCGCTCCGATCGACTCTTGACCGTCGAACCGGCTCCCCCATGGGTCGAGTCCCATTTCGATGATCTTACGCAACTTTTCGCGACGCGAAGCTTCCAGAACAACGCCCGTGCCGCCCGATTCCTCTCCGGCCATACTCTTCTTTACGATTTCTATTTTACGATTTCTGATGCGGTTTTACCGAAAAAATGAACGTCCTGCCCCCCGGAGAAAAGAATCTCCCATCTCCCTCATTTTGACAAAAAAACCGTGTCCCGTCAATCCCTCTTCATCGCGCCCGATTTGTGGGGGGAGTGGGGCGGTATTCCCATTTCACCCCTTTACAGAGGGGGGGAAGAATGTTTAGAATAGAGATACGAGAAGCGAGCCGCTCTGTCGGCGTCGGAAAGGGAACATGATGGCACGAATTCGAGATTTCTTTCTTTGTCTAAACCGAATCACCGGAATTCTTTTACTGGTTTTATCGGTTTGCCCGCCCTCGCGGCTTGCCGCGCAGCAGTCCGAGACCGCCGAATCGCTCGGGCTGGGAGGCGCTTCCCGTTTCGAGACCGGCTTTGCCCCGATCGCGATCGAGCGGACCAGGATCATTCCCGGCGTCCCGTTCAACGTCAAACCGACGATGGACAACCTTGTCTCCAGTTCCAAAACCTCAATGGGAGGGATCCTTAACCGGTTCGATACAAGCAAATTCGGACAGATGTTCGGGACCGGCACGACAACAGCCACCCAGGCAACATTGGGGGCCCTCCAAAGAAGGTCGTCCCCGGCTGCCGCCGTGTCGGCAACGACACCGGGCAAACCGACGACGTATCCTCCCCGGCTTGAGTTCGACGTCGGCGATACAGCCGCGACGGCCGAATCGGTCGATGACGCAACAAGAGAGAGAATCTACCGGCACGTCTCGGACTTCCTCGCCCGGTATTCACCCAAAACCCCGAAAAGAGACGTGAACCTTCTCTACGACGGGAGAACCCTGATCCTCCGCGGAAGGGTCGATTCGGCGTATACCGCCGACATCCTCGCCCTGACCATGGAAATGGAGCCGGGGATCGACAAGGTCGTCAACGAGCTAACCGCTCCGGAATGAATCGTACCGCGACAAGAGCGGTTCCGTCGCCGTGGCGTGCCATCGTCGTACACGTCGAAGGAACCGATCCGGCAAATGTCGTCTCTCTTCCCTCTTTTGCGGCTTAAAAGTCGGCCGGCATCTGCTTGAGCTGCGCGCTGGTGAAGACAGGACCGTCTTTACAGACGTAAAGATGGCCGCAGTTGCAGCGGCCGCATTTGCCGAGTCCGCATTTCATACGATTCTCAAGACTAGTATAGACCGCTTCGTCGGGAATCCCCATTTCGGCCAAGACCGGGAACGAAAACTTGATCATGATCGGGGGACCGACCACAAGCGCCACGGCATTCTCGCCGCTGAGGTTCGCCTCTTTCAGGACGGTCGGAACAAAACCGACCAAACCGTTCCAGTCGGGGGTTTCCCCACCGGGGTCAACCGTTTGAAGAACCCGGACATTGGGAGCCTTCGCCCATTCGTCGAGGTCCGAACGACAGACAAGGTCACCGACCGAACGCGCCCCATAGACGATCGTAATCTTCCCGAACTTTTCGCGGTTTTCGAGCGCATACAGGACGGCGCAACGGATCGGAGGCATCGCGATCCCCCCCGCCACGAAGATCAGGTTCTTCCCTTCCCAGGCATCCATCGGATAGTGATTGCCGTAAGGTCCGCGAAACCCGATAACATCGCCCGGCTCGACCTTCCACATCCCCTCGGTGACCCGCCCGGTCTTCCGAAAACAGAATTCGAGATAGTCTTTCGAATTGGAATTGCAGATATTGAACGTCGATTCGCCGACGCCGAAGACGGACCAAAGTCCGAACTGACCGATTTCGAACGAGAAACCCTCGGCGTCGCCGTGATTCTTGAACTTGACGCGAACCAACTTAACGTCCGAGGTTTGCTGCTCGACCGCGAGGACTTCCATCAGATACGGTTCGTAGATATTGCTTTGCGTAATACTCATCGATCTGCTCTTTGATTCCTTATCCTAATCTTTATCCTTCCTGACCTTCGATGTCTTCGAGCATCGGCTTAACACCGAGCACCGTCGGGCAATAGCGTGTGCAGTTGCCGCAACCGGTGCAGAGAATTTTCCCGAACTTGTCGGGATAGATCGAAAATTTGTGAAGGAGTCGCTGTCGCTGGCGTGCTCCCTGGTCAGGACGCGGGTTGTGCCCCGAAGCGTGAAGCGTAAAGAGCGCCGACTGGCAGAAGTCCCAGTTCCTCACGCGGTTCCCTTTCGCGAAACTCCCTTCGTCGACGATATCGAAACAGTGGCACGTCGGGCAGAGGAAGGTGCAAACTCCGCAACCGACACAGCGTAGCGCGTGTTCGGCCCAGAAGGGGGAATCGAAATGGCTGTCCATCCACTCTTTGCATTTCGCCGGATCGAATGTCACCGGGGGAGGCGGACACGCCCGACCCGTCTTGTGCGATTCGGAGGTTTTCCCCTCGAAAAGGGCCTCTCCCTTTTCGGTGACCGGACGTACCTCAAACATGCCGTCGGCCAGATTGTAGAGGATCACATCGGAACCATCGGTATTTTCCGGCGAACCGCCGACCGACGAGCAGAAGCAATCCTCATCGGACTGATGGCAGGCAACGGTCACAACCGTTGTCATCTGACGGCGCAACTGATAGAAGCGGTCTTGATAATCCCAGGCGAAAACCTTGTCAAGAATCGGCAGCGACGCAGCTTCACACGGGCGGCAACCGAAGAGAAGCTGCGGTTTATCGAATTCGGGCGCGTCGGTCAGGGCCACGTCGTTGTGTGTCCGCTTGTAAGCAAGCAGTTTCTCGTGTCGGGGGAAGAAGAAATCCTTGATCGTGTTGGCGGCCTTCAGCCAGCCGCTCAGCACGATTTTCCCGGACCCTTCTTCATCAATGTACCGGTAAAAGACGCGGTCGTTATCAAAAGGAACCGGCGCGACAGCCAGCCCCCCATTGCGAATAAAGTCGGCGGCGATCTGCCGCAGGGCGTCGAGAGAAATGATTCGGCTCATCGAATGAAATCCTCCTTATCCGATTCCGAAAAGGTTCCGATCAGCGGCAGGGTGCCGACAGCCGATCCGGCAAGATAGTCGAAGTGCTCCTCGGCCATGTCGGCAAGGGTCAGGTTGATCAGGTTCAGGTCGATTCCCGCCGGACAGGCCGCCGAACAAGCGCCGCACGAAACACATCGGCCCGCCAAATGGAAAGCTCGCAGGATATTCCACGCAAAATTTCCTTGAAGCGAGGCCGAGGTCGGAATCCGGACCGGGCGGTTCTTGTCGGCCACACATCGATTGCAGTAGCAGAGCGGGCAACACTGCCGACAGGCGTAACAGCGTACGCACCGCGAAAATTCTTCTTTCCAATAGGCAAGGCGCTCTTCGGGCGAAAGGGCTCGGATCTCGGCAATACGGAGGTATTTCCCCGACTGCCGTCGCTCTTCCTTGGTCAGGTCTTTCGGAGCGTCTTCGGCCTCGCCGATCACCAGGTCGACATGTTTCGGATAATGGCCGTGGCAAATCGCGCAACGCGACGAGGGACGGCCCTGATCTTCGTTGACCCCTTTGCAGACCATCCCTATCGCATAGACTTGATCTCGCATGATCTGCGCTTCGTTTCCGAGGACGACGATGGCACGCGCGTCACACGGTTTGACCACGATCGCGGGTTTACCGAGTCGTTTCACTTCGGGCCGGGTCAGAAAGACAACCAGGTTCTGATGGCAGTCGCTGTTCCAGACGAGCTGTTCGGCATCTTCGGGCCGGGTGATGAAGACGGGAGTCACCCGGCCGGTTTTTGTTTGGCCGTACCCGATCACGACCTTGACCTTCCCTTCCCGAAGAAGTTTCGCGGCCGCCTCTCTCAGTTGATATTCCTGATATTCCATTTGCGCTTATCTCTCTTCCTTGGACTGGGTGATCGATGGGTAGTCGCGGTACGGACCGAGTTTTTTCGTCTTGTCAACGATCTCGGTCACGAACTTCTGAAACTTGGCTCCCTCGGCGGCGGAAATCCACGAGAAATGGATCCGCTCGGTTTCGATGCCGAGAATGTCGAGGAGTTCCCGCAAGAGAATCCACCGTCGTCGGGCGTGGAAGTTCCCGGCGTTGTAATGGCAGTCCCCGGGATGGCACCCGGAGACAAGAACCGCGTCGGCACCGACCTCAAAAGCTTTGATGATCAGGTTGAAGTCGACTCGGCCCGTACAGGGAAGACGGATGATGCGGATGTTCGCCGGATATTCCAACCGGTTAGTCCCTGCCAAGTCGGCGCCGAGGTAGGTGCACCAATTGCAGACGAACGCGATGATTTTCGGCTCAAACGCCTGATCGGTTTTGGTATTCTCCATTTGTTACACGCATTCCTTCTATGACAACAGTGACTCGATTGCGGCGTAAACCTCTTCTTCGGTAAACCCTGCCAGGTCGATCGACTTCGACGGGCAAACCGCTACGCAGGTGCCACACCCCATGCAGAGCCCCGGATTGACCCGGGCGGTATTTTTCACGAGGTTGCCATGCCGATCGAGGATCTCTTCGATCGCAATCGCTTCGTAGGGGCACGACTGCACACACATACAACAGGCCGCGCAGAGTGATTCGTCGACATGGGCAATTTCCGGCTCACGCGTTAACTGGTCTTGACTGAACATGATCAGTACTTTGGCTGCGGCGGCCGAGGCCTGCGCGACCGATTCGGGAATATCTTTCGGTCCCTGGCATGCGCCGCAAAGGAAGACGCCCGCCGAATTCGTTTCGACCGGACGGAGTTTCGGGTGCGACTCGCTCAGAAAACCGTACTCGTCGTAGCCGACCGACAGCTTCTGCGCCAGGGCGGTTGCCCCGTCGGTCGGCGCGATGGCACTGGCCAAGACGACCATATCGGCTTCGATCGTTACCGGTTTGCCGGTCAGGGTATCGGCCCCGCGGACGATCAGCTTTTTCACCCCGTCGATCTCTTCTTCGGTAATCTTCGAAACGCGGCCGCGATGATAGATCGCACCGTCCTGTTCGATGGCACGTCGGACAAACTCGTCGTACTGCTTGCCGCCGGAACGGATATCCATATAAAAGACATAGGCCTCACCGTCGTGTACCTTGTGCCGATAGAGCATCGTATGCTTGGCGGTATACATACAGCAGATTTTCGAACAGTAAGAAACCCCTTTGGCGTTGTCGCGCGAGCCGACGCATTGGATGAAGACGATCTTTTGCGGCACGCGACCGTCGCTCGGGCGTTTCGGTTCCCCGCCGGTTGGCCCCGAGGCGGAGACCAGCCGTTCGAACTGAAGCGAGTCGATCACATCTTTGTATTTCCCGTATCCGTATTCGCCGTAGCCGGCAATCTTGGGGTTCGACTGTTCTTTCCCGATCGAGTAGAGCTTGTATCCGGTCGCGATCACCACCGCACCGACCTCTTCGGTCACGAGCTTGTCTTTGTCGTTGAAATTGATGGCACCGGCAGCACAGTTCTTTTCGCAGACCCCGCATTTTCCGTTCTTAAAGTGGATACAATTGGCCGAGTCGATCACCGGACGGGCGGGAACTGCCTGCGGAAATGGAATGTAGATGGCGGTACGGTTACCGAGATTGAAGTCGAACGCGTTCGGAATCCTCTTGTTCGGGCACCCGTTCCAGCAGGTTCCGCAACCGGTACATTTATCGACATCGACATAACGGGCTTTCTGACGAATCGTCACACTGAAGTTCCCGATGTATCCCTCCACCTTTTCGACCTCGGAATAGGTCATCAGCCGGATATTCGGGTGTTGGTTCACTTCAACCATGCGGGGAGTCAGAATACACTGCGAGCAGTCGAGGGTCGGGAACGTTTCGGAAAGCCCTGCCATTTTTCCGCCGATCGACGGTTCCTTTTCGACCAAGATCACCTCGTGCCCGGCGTTGGCAATGTCGAGCGCCGCTTGAATTCCGGCGACCCCGCCACCGATCACGAGAGCCTTTTTGGTGATCGGAACCTTGATCGGTTCGAGCGGACGACCGTAACGCAACTTTTCGACCGCCATACGAATCAGCTCGACCGCTTTGGCTGTCGCCTCTTCTTTATTGGAGTGTACCCAGGAACAGTGTTCGCGGATATTCGCCATTTCGACCAGGTAAGGGTTCACCCCCGCCTTTTGTGCCGCAGCTCGAAATGTTTTCAGGTGCATGTGGGGCGAGCAGCTGGCCACCACGATGCCGGTTAAGCCGAGCGACTTGATCTGATCGATGATCAGCGATTGCCCCGGCTCGCTACACATGTACCTGTAGTGCATGCTGCAATGAACGCCGGGAAGGCTCTCGACCGCCTTCGACACTTTTTCGACGTCAATATGACGTGCGATATTTTCGCCGCACCAGCAGGTAAAAACACCGATTTTAGCCATGATCGTTTAATTCCCGTCTCGTTTTGATTCCCGTCTCTTGGTGTGTAAAATGTTCCGCCCGGAAGAGCGGGTCTTCAGATGAGCAGTTTCACGTAATGCCGATTGATTCCGAGTTCCGAATCGCTGAGGCCAAGCGCCAAACCGATCAGGTCGGAAAGGTAGCAGACCGGCATATCGCACTTGGTGTTGAATTTCTTCTCGACATCGGCTTGCCGCATGTCGAGGTTCATCTGACACATCGGGCAGGCGGCGACAATAACATTGGCACCGTGCTTTTTGGCGTTGGCGATGACCTTGTACGCCAGATCGGTCACGGCATCGGCGTCGCAGAGGGTCAGCCCGGCCCCGCAACATTCCGTCTTGTAATTCCAATCGACCGGTTCGGCCCCGAGCTCGGACAGGAGGTTTTCCATACTCGTGGGATGCTCACAGTCGTCGAAGCGGAGTGTCTCGGGAGGCCGGGTCAGCAGACAACCGTAGTAACAGGCCGGTCGGAACCGGTCGAGCGAGTCGGTCACCTTCGATTTGATCGCGTCGAGCCCGATTGCCTGAAAGATTTGGATCAGGTTGACCACGTGGGTGGAACCGACCACCGGCAGTTCGACGATCTCGGACATTTCTTTGCGGATCGCCTCGTCGGAGGTGACCGCCTGTTTGGCTTTGAGAAGTTCCATCGAACACATGGGGCAGGGAGCCAACAATTCGGAAACTCCCGCTTTTTCGGCAATCGCCAGGTTTCGTGCCGGGAGCGCCGTTGCCAGCTTCTGATTGAGCGAGTGCGCCGCTGTCGCGCCGCAACAGATCCAATCTTCCAGTTCCGTGAGTTTCACCCCCAGTTTTCCCAGGCAGGCCCGAACCGATTGTTCGTAATCGTTCGAGGATCCGTGCAGCGCACAGCCGGGATAATATCCGAATTCCATAGCACCTGATCCTTAAATGTTAATTGCTCTCTTGCTGCTGTTCGAGTTCCGATTTGCGCTCGGCGGCACACCGATCGAAAATACGGCGGACGACCGCTTTGTCCTTGACCGGAGAACCGGGCATGAAGTGAAGTTTACGCCGAACGAGCATCTTCGGACCGAGTTGTGCATCTTTCAACGCCGCCAGCGGATTGAGGTCTTTCGCGAATCCGAGGATTTTCCATGCGACCGCCAGTTCGAGTTCGTTGGTCCGCCCGTTGCGACGAATGTTTCGGAGAAATTCCTGTTGAAAGAGTACCGTTTTCGAGAAGCGTTTGGCGGCAAGCCCCCGTTCCACCGAAATCTGCCGCAGGGCGTCGACCACCCCGGAGATATTGACCGACTTCGGACAACGCGTCGAGCAGGTCAGGCATGAAACACACTGCCATACCGATTCGCATTGCGCCGCTTCGAGGACGTCACCGGTCTGAACCAGGCGGATCAACCGGGACGGGCCGGCATCCATCGCATCCCCCCGAGGACAGCCCGCGGTACACTTTCCGCACTGATAACAGTCATTGACCTGTGTACGGGCCAATCTCTCGACATCGGCGATCAGCCGCATTTGGTTTTCGCTCATTACCGTTCCTTTCGGCCGCTAAAAACAATCGCCCGAAACCCCATCCGAGCATGCAAACGGAGACATTCGGACCTGAACATTTCCCCGGAACGCGAATCGACTCGCAACTCGGAATCTTCCCCGGTACCCCCATCTCAAGAGATGCGGAAAGTCGCGGGCCGGAACCTCACCCTTTCCGCAAAGGGAGTCGCTGGGGGGGAGGCGTTAATCTTCCCCCGTTTTCTCAAGGCTTCCTCTCTTCGCGAGACCACCCCATTCTAAATCGAACCCCGGCCAAGGTCAACCCGGATTTTGCCGCGGCAATCTCCGATCGCCCTTGTATTTTCCTGTCTCCTATCTTCGGTCCTTATCTCAACAATCGTTCGACAATTCCGAAGCACCCGAGAATAACAATTTTCGGGTGCTTCGGTGTTCCTTGTTCCTCCCGTTTAAACCTGCTTCCCGTTGACAATTTCCCCTTTTGGGGTATAGTTTCACCGACAACCAGGCCTGTTCCCGGGCCGACAAGAGTGTGCATGTAAAGTTAGGGGGAAGCCATCGTGAGCCTGTCACCAAACAGTCTGCTGTTGCCTGAGCTCCGCGAGATGCTCGTGAACAATGATGTCGAAGAAATGCGACAGTTTTGTTCGGCGCTTCACCCGGCCAGTACCGCCGATTTTATGGTCGGGCTGACCCCCACCGAAATTTGGTCGATTCTCCGTAATATCGACCCCTCGACGCGCGCCGACATATTCAGCTATTTCGACGAAGATCTCCAGGTGCAGATCTTTGAGTCGGCCCCGCGGGAAGAGATCGCCGATTTTATCCCTTATCTCCCTTCGGACGATCGTGTCGACATCCTCGACGTGGTCGAGCCGGAAATCGTCGAAGAAATTCTTCCGATGGTCCCGACCGAGGACCAGATCGACATTCAGAACCTGAGCGCCCATCCGGAAGAGAGCTGCGGCGCCGAAATGTCGACCGACTATGTCCGCCTGAACGAAGGGATGACGTTCCGGCAAGCGCTCGACGAGATCAGTCGCCAATCGCAGACACTCGAGACGCTTAACTACCTCTATGTGGTCGACGACCAGGGGAAACTCGTCGGCCTGGTTTCGGCCAAGGAGCTTCTGCGGCATATCGGCAAACCGGATATTCCGTTGAGCGACTACATGAAGCGGGACATCATCACCGTAACGGCTGATGCCGATCGTGAAGTTGCCGCGAAACTCGTTCAAAAGTACGACTTTACGGCGATCCCCGTGGTCGACAATGCGAATCAGATGCTCGGGATCATCACCCACGACGACGTCCTGGACGTGGTGATTGAAGAAATGGCCGAAGACGCTCACCTTTCCGCGGCGGTCGCCCCGCTTTCGGAACCCTACATCGCGACCGGTCTCTGGGAACTGGCACGAAACCGTTTCATGTGGTTGGCCATCCTCCTTTTCGGTGCCATTTCGACCGCATTCATTCTGAACCTGTTCGAGTCGATCCACGAGAAAGTTCTCTGGCTGGCGACCTTCCTTCCGATGATCGTCTCGACCGGCGGTAACAGCGGAGGGCAGTCGGCAACCCTTGTCATCACGGCCATGTCGACCGGCGAGATCTCATTGCACGACTGGCGCCGGATTCTGCGTCGTGAAACCATGATGGGACTTCTGCTCGGCGCGGCGATGGGAATCTGCGGGCTGATCAACGCGGTGGTGATCATGTGGCCCAAACTGATGAGCCACGATGTAACCCTGGCCCAACTGATGGTCGTTCCGATCACCGTCTTCTTGGTCGTCTTCTGTAGCAACCTGACCGGCGCGCTTCTTCCCCTCCTCTTTCAGAAATTCGGCTGGGATCCGGCTCTGATGAGTAACCCGTTCGTGGCGGGGATCTCGGACACGCTCGGAACGTTCATTTATATGTCGTTGGCGTTTCTCCTTTTGATCGGGTTTTGATTCGGCGGGCGCTTTGAAGTGGGTCTGTTCCCGGACGAACTTCTCGAACCGGGCTCATGCAAAACCGGGGTTTCCGCCGATTCGTCTCCGAAAGAAACCGTTCGGTGCGGCTCTTTGATTTTAACGTTGACGCGCTTTAAGTAAACTGGTAAAAATAGAGCACGGCCGACGCCGTAAAGATCGAGAAATGTTCCCAAAGCGCCCGGGATTTCCCGGAAAATTTTTCCGGGAAATCCCGGGCGCGGACCAGAATAACCAGGGATCGGAGTTTTAGTAGTATGGGTTATCATTCCATTGTTTTAGTCAAACAGGTTCCGGACACCGCCAATATCACCGGCGACGCGATGAAAGAAGACGGAACGGTTAACCGGGCGGCGCTTCCGGCCATTTTTAACCCGGAAGACATCCACGCGCTCGAAGCCGCGCTCGAGGTCAAAGACCGATTCGGCGGCACGGTAACCGTCGTCACGATGGGGCCGCCCAAGGCGGCCGACGTTCTGCGTGATTCGCTTTACCGGGGCGCCGACCGGGTGATCTTGCTGACCGACCGACGCGCGGGCGGAAGCGATACGCTGGCGACAAGTTACATCCTCTCGCAAGCCGTGGCAACGATCGGCGATTATGATTTCATCTTCTGCGGCCGCCAGGCCATCGACGGCGACACGGCGCAGGTCGGGCCGCAATGTGCCGAAAAACTCGGACTGCCGCAGGTGACTTATCTCGAAAAGATTCTCGACGTTCAGGGTAAAAAAGCCACGCTGCGCCGCAACATCGGTAACGGCTGGGAAGATGTCGAAACACCTCTTCCGGTACTGGTCACGGTGATCGAAAGCGCCAACACGCCGCGTCCGGTTTCGGCCAAACGGTATATGAAAAACAAATTTAAGCGCGTCCCGCTCGAACTGGAGCCCGACGCACCTGGAACGGCCGAAGCAAGCGCGCGGGGCGATCTGCTCGAACAGTGGGGGCTCGACGACATCAACGCCGACCTGAACCGGTGCGGATTTGCCGGATCGCCGACGAAAGTTCACCGAATCCAGTCGATCGTGCTCAAGAAGGAAGGGTCCGTTTCGGTCGAACCGACCGAGGGGGGGATCCGGGGATTGGTACGCGAACTGATCGACGATCGGACCCTCGGCTGATTCGGTGTTCCCGTTTTCCGAACGATAACAAGCGAAATTGATTCAAGGAAAAATACCACAATGATGAGCGAAAAAAAGCGAAACGGCGAAGTTTGGGTTTTCGCCGAACAGGACAACGGCAAACTCCACGACGTGGTACTCGAGCTGTGCGGTCGGGCGCGTGACCTGGCCGACAAACTCGGGGTCAACGTCGGCGCCGTCCTCCCGGGATACAATGCCGAATCTTTGGCCCCCCTCCTTTATCAACACGGGGTCGACCGTGTCTATTTGGTCGACGACCCGCGGCTCAAACTGTTCACGAGCCTTCCTTACGCGGAAACCGTCACACGCCTGATCAAAAAGCATCAGCCGCAAATCGTCCTTTACGGGGCGACGCCGCTCGGCCGCGACATGGCGCCGCGTATCGCGTCGGCGACCTCTTCGGGTCTGACAGCCGACTGCACCGACCTGCAGATCAGCGATGTCACCGACAGCAAGACCAAGGAGGTTTGGAAAGACCTGCTTCTTCAGATCCGTCCGGCGTTCGGCGGCAACATCATCGCCACGATCGTCAACCCCCACGGCTGGCCGCAGATGGCGACGGTTCGCGAAGGGGTGATGCCGATGAAAGAGGCCGACCCGAAACGCAGCGGTAAGCTGATCCGGGAAATCTGTGAGCTGGACGACTCGCTATTCCGCGTGAAAGTCATAAACCGAAAACAGGAAGAAAAGAAGGTAAACCTCAAGGCCGCGCGTATTATCGTCGCCGGCGGCGGCGGGGTCGGCGGGCGCGAGAATTTCCGGCTCCTGTTCGAACTGGCCGGTGCCCTGGGCGGCGCGGTCGGGGCGAGCCGTGCGGCGGTCGACGGCGGATTGATCGACCACGATTACCAAATCGGGCAGACGGGAACCACGGTCCGTCCGGCGCTCTACATTGCCTGCGGGATCAGCGGCGCGATTCAGCACCGTGCGGGAATGCAGGACTCGGCAAAAATCATCGCAATCAACGAGGATCCCGACGCGCCGATCTTCTCGATCGCGCATTACGGAATCGTCGGAGACCTGAACGAGGTGGTTCCGATGCTGACCAAGGCTGTTAAAGAGAGAAACTAACCAGAAAAAAGGAGTCGATGGTGGCCAACTTTTTTGAAGATAATAACGACATACGCTTCCTCTTTGATTACTTCGACATGAAGGAGATCGCAGAGATCCAGGAACGGGAAACACCGAACGGCGACGCCGACTACCTGCCTCGCGGGACCGACGATGTCATCGACAACTACCGTGAAGTGCTTCGGATTACCGGCGAGATTGCCGCGGACACGCTTTTCCCGAGCGCCGAGACGGTCGACGCCGAAGGGAACACGCTCAACAAAGATCAAACGGTAACCCTTCATCCGCTGGTTCAGGCCAACCTTGACCGCCTGACACAAGCCGACCTGATGGGGTTCACCCTTCCGCGCCGTTACGGCGGGATCAACTGCCCGATCCTTGTCTACACCATGGCGACCGAGATCGTCGCGCGTGCCGACTGTTCGTTTATGAACATGTTCGGTCTGCAGGGGATTGCCGACACGATCTACGCCTTCGCTTCCGACGAAATCCGAGACGAGTATCTGCCGAAATTCGCTTCGGGGGAAGTTACCGGGGCGATGGTCTTAACCGAACCGGACGCCGGAAGCGACCTACAAGCGGTTCGTGTACGAGCCGATCAGGACGAAAACGGCAACTGGCACCTGAACGGGGTCAAACGCTTTATCACCAACGGTTGCGGCGAAGTCCTTTTGGTGCTGGCCCGGAGCGAGCCGGAGATCAGCGACGGGCGCGGTTTGAGCCTCTTTATCGCCGATCGCGGCCCCACGGTGCGGATTCGGCACCTGGAAAACAAGCTCGGAATTCACGGTTCGCCGACCTGTGAGATGGTCTTCGACAACACGCCGTGCCGTCTGATCGGCGAACGACAGCGGGGGTTGATCACCTACGTGTTGGCCCTGATGAACGGTGCGCGGCTCGGGATTGCCGCGCAGTCGCTCGGCGTGGCGGAAGCCGCAGCCCGACTGGCGCGCAACTATGCCCATTCGCGGGAACAGTTCGGCGCTCCGATCGAACGGCTTCCGGCGGTTGCCGACCTGGTGACCGGAATGCGGATCGAGATCGAGGCCGCCCGTGCGCTTGCCTACGAAACCGCCCGCATTTGCGACATCGAAAATAACACGAACCGTCTTCTGGAACGGAACGCCGACGCCCTTTCGGCCGACGAGAAGAAGAGCATGAAACAGCAGTCCCGCCAGCTCAAGAAGCTCAACGCGATGCTGACCCCGATGAGCAAGTATTTTTGCAGCGAAATGTCGATTCGCGTGGCCACCGACGCCATCCAGGTGATGGGCGGAAGCGGTTACATGAAAGACTATCCGGCGGAACGTTATCTGCGCGACGCGCGCATTACCACGATCTACGAGGGAACAAGCCAGTTGCAGGTCGTTGCGGCGATTCGCGGCCTGACAAGCGGCGTCTATCAGAACTACATCGCCGAATGGGAGGCCAAGACGTACGACGCCGACCTGAACGCACTGAAAGAGCGCCTGATCGCCGCACGCGGCGAACTTTCCGAGGCGATCACCTTCGCCAAAGAGCAAGGGGGCGTTTACGTCGACCTGGTCGCGCGCAAACTGGTCGACGGCGGGATCGACATCCTCGTCGGGCATTACCTGCTCGGTCAGGCCACGAAATGCGACCGCAAAAAGAAGGTCGTCTCTTATTTCGTCGATACCCGCCTGCCGCGCGTCGCGATGAACTGTGCCGCGGTCCGAACGGCAAACGCGCAGGCGATGGACGACTACCTGGCCTTCGTCGGACCGGCCGAAGAGTAAAACGTTTTCGGAACCGACACCCGTTATTTCGGAAGCCCCCGCAAGGGGGCTTTTTTTTGGGCGTGTGGCTTATTCTTCTTCGCCGATCACCCCGCTGAAACGTTCGATGTACATTCGGAGCTTTTCGGCAATTCTGTTCTTTAGCGACGCGCGATCTTTGTTCTGATCTTTGTTTTGACCGAAGAAAGAAACCGCGGGCAGTATCTCGGCGAAATCGGTTCCCTCGGTTTGGACGTAGCCGGCTTGGAGCGCCTCGCGAACAAACCTTTTCGCTTGTTCCGGCCTCAGGGTTTCTTCTTCGATGATACGATCGAGTTCCTCTTCCGCACAGGCGACGAAGTAGGTGTTCCATGCCGCGAGAACGTCCGCTCCCGGATCGAGCCGCGCGATGAAACTCAGGATGAGATCGCGTTTGCTGCGGAGTTCCGGGCTTGAATCGATTTTCTTTTGGATTTTAACGGCCAACTCGCTGTTTTCGGTGTTTTGCGCGCGGTACTCGTCGATCAGACCGATAATGAAATCGATATCGATCTGGGTCTGTTTGATGAGTTCGATTTCGAAAACGAGGTCGTCGTTGATATCGACGCTCTCCCCTCCCGCCGTGCCGCGCAACTCGCGATAGATGTCGAGGTAAACGCTTTGATAGTCGTCGAGGTCGTATTGGCTGATCAGCTTTTGCCCCGGTTCCTGAAACTCGTCAAAAACGTTCAAGACGTTGATCGACCGCAACAGCGTGCCGAAGAGGGAAACAAATTCTTTCTTCTGTTTCTCGCCGAGCCTCGAGAGGGCGTCAAACGGAAAACGGCCGAGGAGCTCTTCGACCAGCTCTCTGTACCCCTTAACGTGTTTCCCTTCGTCGTCGGTGTATCCGTTATAATATTCCTCGTAGGTGCGCCAGAAAACAAGACCGCCGGCGTCACGATCGCAGAACAGGGCAATACTCCTGCGTGTCGCTTCTTCGAGGTTACGGAAACAGACGATACAACCGAACTGCTTTACCGAGTTAAGAATACGGTTGGTACGGGAAAACGCCTGGAGAAGACCGTGGTAACGGAGATTTTTATCAACCCAGAGCGTGTTGAGTGTTTTGGCATCGAATCCGGTAAGAAACATGTCGACGACGATGAGGAGATCGAGTTCCCGATCTTTCATCCGTTTCGACACGTCTTTGTAGTAGTTGGCAAACCGGTCGCCGTCGGTACCGTAATTGGTTCGGAACATTTCGTTATAGTCGGCGATCGCGTCGTCGAGGAAATCCCGATCGGCTTTGTCGAGCCCGCCGGCCGAATCGGAATCTTCGTCGTAGATGATCCCGTCTTCGTCCGGTTCGGCGGCGTTGACATTGTAACTGTAGATGATCGCGACTTTTAACCGTTTTTCGGGCGGCAGGTCCTCTTGTTGTTTTTTAAACTCGGCGTAATAGCTTTTCGCCGCGTTGATCGAGGCGGTCGCAAAGAGGGAATTAAACCCGCACACCCGTTTCTTCTCGATACTGTAATGTTCGGCGCGATACGTTTTGCGATCGAAATTTTTGAGAATATAGCCGACGATCGCTTCGATCCGTTTCGGAGCGAGAAGCGCTTTTTCGCGGTTGATGTCCGAGACCTGTTCGTCGCGGATATCCTCTTTCATTCTCATCGTGGAATGGTAATCGACCTTGAACCCTAAAACGTTGCGGTCTCGGATCGCGTCCAAGACGGTATAGACATGCATCCGCTCGCCGAACAGTTGTTCGGTCGTCATCTGTTTGCTCCGGTGTTTGCCGGTCTTGACCGCGTTTTTCGAAAAGATCGGGGTACCGGTAAAACCGAAGATGAAATATTTTTTGAAAAAATCGCAGATCGCGGCGTGCATCGTTCCGAACTGGGAACGGTGACATTCGTCGAAGATGATCACGATCTTTTTGTCCGCGACCTTTTTACGAGCGGCATCCCCCTTTCGCGCGCGCTGAACGTAGTTGCTGAGCTTCTGAATCGTGGTGATGATGATGCGGGAATCGGGGTCGTCGAGTTGGCGGGCGAGGATGGCGGTACTCTTGTTACTGCTCGCCGCGCCTTTTTCGAATTTGTCGTATTCCTTGATCGTCTGGTAATCGAGATCTTTTCGGTCGACGACAAAGAGTACCTTATCGATTTCCGGCAGATCGGCGGCAAGGGTTGCCGTTTTGAACGAGGTGAGGGTTTTCCCGCTGCCGGTGGTATGCCAAATATAACCGCCCGCCTTTTCGCTCCCTTCCCAACGGTATTGATTGGCGACCTTAATACGATTCAGAATAGCCTCGGTCGCCGCGATCTGGTAGGGACGCATCACCATCAGGTCTTTATCGCAGGTAAAAACGCAAAAGCGGGTCAGGATGTTGAGGAGGGTTCTTTTGGCAAGGAACGTTCGGGCGAAATCGACCAGGTCGCGGATCTGATGATTCTGCGCGTCGCTCCACCAGGAAGTAAACTCGAACGACTTGGAAGCGACACGGGACTCCCCCTTCGCGACCTGATCGCGTTCCTTCAGGTGCCCTTCCCGCGTGGTGTTGGAATAGTACTTGGTGAGGGTGCCGTTCGAAATGACGAATATCTGGACATATTCGAAGAGACCGTCGCCCGACCAGAAACTTTCGCGCTGATACCGTCTGATCTGATGGAACGCCTCTTCAAGCTTTATTCCCCGCTTTTTCAATTCGATCTGAACAAGGGGCAGGCCGTTGACCAAGATCGTGACATCGTAACGGTTTTCGTGGGTTCCTTCCTTTTGCTCGAACTGGCGGATCACCTGAACGGCGTTATTATGAATATCTTTCTTGTCGATGAGCAGGATATTTTTGGTCGAGCCGTCTTCACGATGGAGTTGGCGGATATGTTCTTTTTGGATCTTTTCGGTCTTTTCGCGGATTCCGTCGCTTCCGTTGGCGATTTCGGACGAATAGAAATTTTCCCATTCGTCGTCGGTGAACCGGACATCGTTCAGTTTTTCGAGTTGCGCCCGGAGGTTTGCGACGAGGTCGTCGCTGCTCTTCACGGCAATCGGTTCGTAGGCCTGAGCGACCAGGATTTTAACCAGTTCGTTTTCGAGTTCGCTTTCCGACTGTGCGGCCTTCCGCTTTGGGCGGGGAACCGGCTTATATTCCGCCAGAACGGTCAGTTCCGGAGTCTGCATGATCGGAGCGCCGGGGGGAGTCGGAGTTTCGGTCATTGTCTGGGATTCCTCTATTCTTGTGCCGGGGAGAGCGGTTCCCCTGTCATGCGCGGAAAGGTTAAGAGTTTGTCGCGATAGTACTCGTACTGTTGCCGGCGCGCCTTAAGTTCCGCCGGGAGCCCGGCCGAGAGGTCGGTGGTCAGCGCGTCGAACTTGTCGAGGATGCGGACGATCTCGGCCTGAACCGGGAGGGGGGGGATGGGGATAGGATACTTTAACACCGCGTTTTTATCACCGCGTGGCATTTTGCCGCCCTTGGAGTGCTTGGTGTCGTATGCAAAAAACAGATCAGAGGAAAGGACGTAATATAGGAACTTTGGGGCAATCTTTTCTCCCTCGTTAATGCAAATCGCTAAAACATCGCCGTTCGTTCCACCGTCTATATCCGCCAACCAAATCTTCTTTAAGTAGGGACGAATATTCCCGATCAAAATGTCATTTACCCGATACCCGATAAAACTCCCGGTTTTAGGAACAGAACTCGATAAGGTGCGTCCCTGGCGATTCTGTAAAAGATTTTCGACACCGATATAGTTCTTTCCTGTGAGTACGGTTGCCGGAACACGTTCTTTACGATATTTTGCGATCTCTCCCAGTGTCTTATACTCCACCCCCTCCCGTTTGTCTAAGTTATCAAACGAGAGGAGTTCGTTGCGGTAATGTTCGTACTGTTTTCGGCGCGCTTCCAGCTCCGCTTCCAGCTCCGCTTCCAGCTCCGTGAATTTATCGAGGATGTTGGCAATCGCGGATTGAACCGGGAGGGGGGGGATAGGGATGGAGATGTTGTACACGCTTGTTCGATTGATACCCGGAACCCCGCCTTCCTGTTTTTCTGAAGTTAATGGCAGTGTTTGCAAAACATAGTAAAGGAAACGCAAATCAGAGTCTTTGCCTTTCGCGCTTACGAAAAACGTTGTGTCGATAGGGAAGCAATTTTCTTGTTCCCAGACAACGGCACCAGCACTCCCTTTGCGACCTATCAAAATACAAGGTCCTTCGACAATGTATGTGTCGTGAAAACCGATTCTCCCGTTAGACCCCATGACAGGGTAATTCCCGTTGTTTCTGTCGCTGCTTTTAAGCGCCTTGCCGTATTCCAACGTTAGAATTTCTCCCAGTGTTTTATACTCCACCCCGTCGGGGCAATGCTTCTTGATCAGTTCGTCGATTTTACTCATCAGGCTTCCTTGTCGTTGCATGCCCGGCACAAGGCGGGAATCGGATCCGGAATGAGCGGCCGGTTTTGCGCAAAGGCTCCGGCGACGCACGTATTGATCGCGGGAACCAAGGTTCCGAAAATTTCCGCGGTCTGCTTCCGGGTTTTCCAAACCCGCCCTTCTTTGACCGCCGACTCGCTGTTTTCCTTACCTGTCGGCAGGAGGCCGGGAATCATCTTCGGATTGTCCGGGTTTTTGACACCTCGTCCCATATCCCCTCCGCCGCCCCCTTATCCTTTTTCCAAGTCGGCAACAATCGCGTCGATCTCGCGACGAAGCGCGTTTTGTCGTTTCACGATGCCGTCGATTTTCTTATTGAGTTCTCGGATATCGATCTGTTCGGTGGTATCTTTCTGCTCGATATAGGCCGAAACGGAGAGGTTAAAGTCGTTTTGCGCGATGTCGGCGTTTTTCACGAGTTGCGCGAAATGCTCTGCCGTACAACGTTTCTCGTAGGCTTCGAGGATGCTTCCGATATTCTCTTCGGTCAGCTTGTTTTTGTTCCCTTCGCGCACGAAGAGTTCCGAAGCGTCGATAAAAAGGACGTGGTTGTCGACCTTGCTCTTTTTCAGGACGATGATACAGGTCGCGATCGTGGTGCCGAAGAAGATGTCGGGCGGCAACTGGATGACGGCGTCGACAAAGTTGTTTTCGATAAGGTATTTGCGGATCTTTCCTTCCGCGCCGCCCCGATATAAGACCCCGGGAAACTCGACGATCGCCGCCGTACCGCTCGTCGAAAGCCAACTGAGCATATGCATCGTGAACGCGAGGTCGGCCTTGCTCTTCGGCGCAAGGACGCCGGCCGGGGAAAACCGGGGGTCGTTGATCAGGACGGGATTATTGTCCCCCTCCCATTTCGTCGAATAGGGGGGATTGGAAACGATCGCGTCGAACGGCTCCTGCTCGATATGTCTCTTGCTCGGATTGACGAGGGTGTCGCCGAGCGCGATATCGAACCTTTCGAAGTTGATATCGTGCAGAAACATATTGATTCGGCAGAGGTTGTAGGTCGTCAGGTTGATCTCCTGACCGAAGAACCCCTTCTTCACGTTGTTCTTACCAAGAATTTTCGCGAATTTGAGGAGGAGGGAACCGGAACCGCAGGCGGGATCGTAAACCTTGTTCACCGACTTTTTCCCGAGACAGACGATACGCGCCAGAAGTTCGGCGACTTCCTGCGGCGTAAAAAACTCGCCCCCCGATTTGCCCGCGCCGCTGGCGTACATCGCCAACAGGTACTCGTAGGCGTCGCCGAACGTGTCGTTCAGGGTGCCGGGATAGGCGCCGCCGAGGTTGAGTCCGCCGATCGCGTTCATGATCCTGATGAGTCGTTGGTTCCGGCTCTTCACGGAATGGCCGAGCCTCGCGCTGTTGACATCGATGTCGTCGAAGAGCCCCCGGAGATCGTCTTCGCTGTTTGTCCCTTTCGCCGAGTTTTCGATATTTCTAAAGACTGTTGAAAGGACCTCGTTGATGTTGTCGGGGTCGGCATTGGCGCGGACGTTTTCGAAAAGTTCCGACGGCAGGATGAAAAACCCTTTCTCCTTGACAATCTCGTCTTTGGCGCCTCGGACGGCAGAGTCTTTCATCTTGGCGTAGTCGGCTTGGGGATTGCCGGCTTTCGCCTCGTTCCTGTTGACGTAGGCGGTCAGATTCTCCGAAATGAAACGGTAGAAAAGGAAACCCAAAACATAAGCTTTGAAATCCCAACCGTCGACCGCGCCGCGCAGGTCGTTCGCGATCTGCCATATCGTTCGATGGAGTTCCGCGCGTTCCCGTTCTTTCGTCATAAGAGTCGTTCCTTTCGGGCGGTGAAAGACCTGCTCCCCCCTCGGCCGCTCGCTCGATCCGATCGGATTATACCGGGCCGCCGTTGAATCCGCAACGGGATTCAAAACCTTTTTGGTTTTCAGGAGAAAGAAACGGTCGCAAAAAGGGGCGGCCCGCTCCCGGAAAGAGAGGGCCGCCCCTCACCGCTCGGAATCGGCCGCGCCTTGGGGGGCTCCCTTCACGTTCCCCGGGTTCGGCGCGGAGCTTTTTCGGCCCTGGATTCAGGGGTGCGCGAGACGTTCTTCTTCGTTTCCGGAACGCGGCCGACGATCACCACGCACTGGTCGTCGGCTTGCGGGGCGGTGCCGGCGAAACGCTGCACTTCGGCAACGAGCCCTTCCCCCATTTCCGTCGGGTCGGAAGTTTTCAGGCCTTCGAGATAGCGCTTGACTCGCTCGGGGCCGAAAAGGTTTTGGTTTCCGTCGACGGCGTCCTGGATTCCGTCGGTCATCATGATGAAGGCATCGTGGGGTTGGAGGGTTGCCGTCACTTCCCGGCAGTCGATTTCGGGCGCCACCGCCAACGGAAACCCGTGTTTCCCGAACCCGACTTCTTCGATCGTACCATCTTTTCGGCGGATAAAGGGGGTATCGTGCCCGGCGTTAAACAGGTGAATTTTTCCGTTATTCGGTTCGAGAATCAGAAGGACCATCGTAATAAACCGCCGTCCGATCTGGTGGGTGTGATAGAGGCGATTGATACGTCCGAGGGCCTCGGCCGGCGTTTTTTCCATCATCAGCGCCGCCTGGATATCGGAAGAGAGTTTCGCCGCCAGGAGTGCGGCGGGTACCCCTTTCCCCGTAACATCGGCCAGTACCGTCGCCAGTCGTCCGTTGGGAAGATGGATGAAATCGTAGAAATCGCCGCCGACCGATTTGGCCGGATGGTAATAGTCGAAAAAGGCGTATCCGGGAAATTCGGGGGTATCTTCCGGAAGGAGAGCCCGCTGAACCTGTGTGGCAAGTTCCATTTCCTGCTCGAGCAGCTCTTCCTGGTGGCGGATCTCTTGGTAGTTCAGGTTTTCGGCGTAAAGGCTGATCTGGTTGGCGATTCCGATCAGCAGGTCGAGGTCACTGTCGGTAAACCGGGCGGCCCCGGTTCGGGATTCCACGAGGATGACACCGATCGGGGGTTCGTTTTCCCCCGCGAAAATCGGAACGGCCATCGCCGAGTAGACATCTCGCGTTAAAGCACTGTCTTCTTCCGCATTGAAACGGGGGTCACGGTCGGGGGAAGCGGAAATGATCGCTTTTTCGTTGTCGAAGACATATTGCGGAATGGAACGGCTGATTCGAATCGGAGTGTCGCTCGGCCCGTTCCGAAGCCGAAAATCGACGAGTTTCAGTTTCGAGGTCTTGTCGTCGGGACAGAGGAGCGAAACGACATCGGTCTGCGGAAAGAGTGTCAGAAGATTCACGAAAAATTCGGGAAGAAGTTCTTTGGGGTTGGTTACCCTACGCCAGTTTTTCATCATCGACATCATCGCGTCGAGTTTCATCTGGAGTGTTTTGAGTTGCTCCATCAGATCGAGTGACGGCTGGCGAACCGTTGAGAACTGCCGCCGACTCCGCAGATCAACCTGGGAGGTAAAATTGATCGAGTCTTTTGAAAGAGACTCGTCAAGAATCGCCGAGTCGGTCGAATGGTGTTGCGAGGAGTCGGGACGTTTCGATTTGGCGAAATCGGTAACAAAAACGAATTCGCCGCGACCGATTCGTACCCGGTCGCCGTCGTAAAGGACCGTCGGAGCGGTGATCGGCCGATCGTTCACGAACGTGCCGTTACTCGAGGCCATGTCGTTAATCATGAACCGTTCGCCGTCGAATCGGATCCGTGCGTGGACCCGGCTCACCGCGCCGTCGTCGAGACAGATGTCGCTGTCCGGACCGCGCCCGATCATCACCAACTCTTTGGCGACAGGGTACTCGATCCGCTTTTTGGGGTCGGTTGCCGTGGATTTCAGGAAAGAGGGCATAAGGTCTCCGTTACGTGAAAGTTCTGTTTCGTTCCAAGCGCGGACCGATCACGCCTGCCGTGAAATCGCCTGCCGTAATTCCCGATAGAGTTCCGGAGTGGCGGCGGCAATAACGCCGGCACGCGCCAGGTCGACCTCGCCTCCGGCGGGGTTGGTGACGATTCCCCCTGCTTCCCGAACCAGGATGATCCCGGCAGCGGAATCCCAGGCGTGCGCGGTTTGACACGAGAGGAGGTCGAACCGGCCTGCCGCCAGGTAGGCCAGGTTCAGGGCTGTCGACCCGCTGCGCCGTATCGCCTGGCACGAGCGGATCAGCCCCTGAAACGCAAGATAGTCGGGAGAATCGAACGAGGTTTGGGTCGGAAACGAGACCGAGGCCAGGGCGTATTCCATTTTTGTCACCCCGCTGACACCGATCGGCTCCCCGTTGAGAAAGGCCCCTTCCCCTTTCACCGCCGTGAAGAGTTCGTCGGCCGACGGATTGAAAAAGACGCCGCAAAGAAGATCGTTCCCTTTGGCCAGCCCGATCGACGGACCGAACATCGGCACGCCGTGAACAAAGTTGGTTGTCCCGTCGATCGGATCGACCAACCAGGTCAGCGGTTTGTCGGCCGGGGCGAGGCTCCCGCACTGATTTTCTTTCAGGTAACGGAGTCCGGGGATCGCCTCTTCGCCGACAATCCATGTCTCGGGAAATCGATCGAGCAAGATCCGCGCGATTTCGCGCTGGCACGCCTCGTCGGTTTCGGTGACCAGGTCGGCCCAACCCTTTTCCCGAAATGTCATCCGACCGGCCTTCCCTTTCATCATCAGTCCGGCAGCCCGTGCCGCGTCGACCGCGGCGGAAAGATATTCGTTAAGATTCATCGGTATCCTTTATTCCTCTTTCGGAAAGAATCGTTTTTGTTCGGTTAATGGTGTTCCGGACGCTGTTCGGTAATCACCCCGCCGCCGATCAGGCGGTTTTTCCAGTAGCAGACCAAAGACTGGCCCGGCGCGATACCGTAACGCGGCTCGTCGAGCCGGGCGGTCACGGTCCCGTCGGATCGCGCCGTGAGTTCGGCTCCGGCCGCGACCGACCGATACCGGATTTTGACCTCGGCGCGAAACGGAACGCCAATCGGTATGGGGGCGAGCCAGTTGGCGCCGGAGGCGGTGACGAGGGTAGACGCCAGGTCGTCGCGACTTCCCAAGACCACCTCTTTACGCGACGGAACGATCCGCTGAACGAATGTCCGTTCACCGAAACCGATCCCGAGCCCTTTCCGCTGGCCGACCGTGTACTTTTCGTAGCCGAGATGCCGCCCCAGAACCTCGCCGTGACGCGAAACGAAATTCCCCGCCGTATCGAGGGGACCGGCAATCTTTCGGAGAAACGCGGCCGGCGACTCATCCCCCACGAAACAGAGGTCTTGGCTTTCCCGCTTTTTTGCGACCGGAAGACGGGTTTCGGCGGCGATTTGGCGAACCTGCGGTTTTTCGAGGTCACTCAGCGGGAACCGGATCGTCGCCAGGCGCGCGCGCTCGACGGCGTAAAGTACGTAGGACTGGTCTTTTTGCGGATCCCCGCCCCGCAAAAGAACCGGCGTCTCGGGCGACTCGTCGGCAAGCCAGTCCGGTAAGGCGTCGGTCGAAAGACCGGCCCTGAGCCATTCGGCACGCGTGACCCGTTTTATGTAGTGACCGGTCGCGAACCGATCGAATCCGAACCTTCGGGCCAGGTCGATCAGTTCCCCGAACTTCAATATCCGATTGCACAAGACGCAGGGATTCGGCGTCCGACCGGCCAAATATTCTTCCGACCAATCGTCGACCACGCGCCGGAAGAGGGGCGCGGCATCGTAGAGAAAAAAGGGTATCTCAAGGGCTCGGGCCACACGCAATGCGTCACAGGCATCCCGCGGGAAAGGGAAAAGCTCGGGCGTCCAAAAAACTTCCCGGCCCTCGGGAGCGGAAGACACGCCGCGTACCGGAATATTTTTATTTTCGGACGACTCGGCCCAAAACCGTTCCGACCCTTCGGCATCGAGCGCGGCCTGATAAGGATGACGCATAAAGACCGCGGAAGGCGAAAGACCATCCTCTTTCAGCAGGTAGGCGGCCACCGAACTGTCGACGCCCCCGGAAAGGGCGGTCAGAGTTTTCAAAGCCATAGAAAATCGACGATCATCCTTTATCTTGCAAAATCGATTGTCCGGCGAGGGATATCGTTCTCGGACGAATCGCCCGAACCCCCGCCAAAGCGCCGCCTCGTGCCACTCTGCCAAACCGCGCCTATTCTACCACTTTTTGCGAATCCGACAAGTTTTATCGGCCCGATTGTTGTTTCGGAAAGAAAAGCCGTTAAAATGGGGAAAGCCAAAACGGTCCCCCGCCGCGTGGCGGATTCACATTGAGAGAAAGTTTGGAGCAGTTATGAAGTTTCGTATTTTATCGCTGGCTGCGGTCTTCGCGCTGGCCTCGGCGGCGCTGGCCCAAGATTTTCGGGTCGCCGACTACAAAACGGGTATCGGTTGGAAAGAGCCCCCGCTCGTCAGTTCCGACGCGGTTCTGACCCCGCCGCCGAGCGACGCCATCGTCCTCTTTGACGGGAAAAATCTGGACGCCTGGGAAGGCGCCGAGTGGGATGTAACCGACGGCGTGATGACCGTCACCCCGGGTTCCGGGTCCATCCGTACCAAGCAGAAGTTCGGCAGTATCCAACTTCATTTGGAATTCGCCACCCCCCCTCTTCGCCTCGACGAGGACGGCAATCCGGTCGAGTTCGGTCAGATGCGCGGCAACAGCGGTCTTTTCTTTATGGATCACTACGAACTGCAAATCCTCGACAGTTACGAGAACACCACCTATTTCGACGGCCAGTGCGGCTCGATTTATAAACAGCTCCCCCCGATGGTAAACGTCTCGAAAGCGCCGGGCGAGTGGCAGAGTTACGATGTGATCTTCCATCGTCCGATCTTTCGGGTTGAAAACGACCAAATCGCCGAAGTGGTTCGTCCGGCGACCATCACCGCCTTCCAGAACGGCGTGTTGATCGTTGACAACTGGGCGATTAAGGGTGACACCTACTACCACATTCCGCCGCACTACAACCTTCATGGCGACAAAGAACCGATCCAGCTTCAGGATCATGGCAATCCGATGAAGTTCCGGAACATCTGGGTGCGCGAGATTCCGGACGCCACGGTGGTTCCGCCGCAAGTACAACTCGAACACTATGAGTGATTCGACGTGAAAAACGTCATCATCATCCCCGCCCGCCTCGCCTCGACACGCCTTCCGGGCAAACTCCTTCTGGCCGAGACGGGCAAACCGTTGATTCGCCATACCTACGAGGCCGCCACACGAAGCCGTTTGGCCGACCGGGTGATCGTCGCGTGCGATCACCCGTCGATCTTCAACACCGTGCGCGGTTTCGGCGGCGAGGCGGTAATGACCGACCCCGAGTCTCCTTCGGGAACCGATCGGGTCGCTCAGGCCGCGGCCTCGATCCCGGACGCCGAGATCATTGTCAATCTCCAGGGCGACGAACCGACCCTTTCGGGCGAGGCAATCGACAAGCTTTTTCGTCTCCTTCAAGAACGGCCCGAGGCCGAAATGGCGACGCTGGCCGCGCCAATCCGGTGCGCCGCATCGGTCGACGACCCGGCCTGTGTTAAGGTCGTTTTCGACAAGACGGGGCGTGCGCTCTGGTTCAGCCGGAGCGTGATCCCCTACCCGCGTACCCGTTCCGACACCTTTTTAGCCGACACACCCCCGCTTTACTTTCAGCATATCGGGATCTACGCCTATCGGCGTGAGTTTCTCCTGTCGTTCCAATCGTTGCCGCAGGCTCTTTACGAAAAGACCGAGGGGCTCGAACAGCTCCGCGTCCTATACGAGGGGAAGACGATCCTGGTCGAAACCGTTCGGGAAACCCCGATCGGAATCGATACGCCCGAAGATTACGCCCGATTCGTGAAAATGTTCGCGGACCGCTGATTTTTCTCTTCCCTTTTTTGGGGGGAGGAGTATAATAGATTATGCTCCCCTCGTTTTCCGCTGAAGATCACATTTAGCGTGGATGGGAAACACCAAGGCCTGTACATGTGTACGCCGGTTTCTCGATCCGTCTCGCAGCGACGATTCTGTCGCGAAAACGTAGGGGGGTTTTTTGGAAAATTTCCCGGAAAAGATTGTTTTCATTCCGTTTCCCTGCTATAATTTCCCTTGGACTCACTGGTGATTCCTACCCTTGCGTCAAGGAAACTGCTATGTCGACAAAAATTAAAGTAACATGCCCGAACGGTCACAGACTTGCGGCCGACGAGCGTAAGGCGGGGAAAACGGTCGCATGCCCCGTATGCGGTGTCAAACTAACGATTCCGGTTCCGGAGAATCGGAAGTATACCGACAGCGCGGTTCTGCGCATTCTCGGTCTGACCGACGAGCTGCGTAAAGCCGCGGCCGGTCAACCGACGCGTTACGATAAACTTGACCAAGGGAGCGACTTGCTTCTCGGCGCCCGCGCCAAAGAGCGGACGCGTAACACACAGATCTGCCCCCAATGCGACTGGGAGATCGACGCGGGCTACAGGGTCTGTCCGCACTGCCACTTCTATCTGACCGGAAAAAAATAGTCCCAGGGGGTCGGCCGACGAACAGACGTAGGCGTGTGTGACCCTGTAAAGAGTTGTGAGGAAAAGAACGGGCCGAATCGAGAACTTTTCCTCTCTTGTCGGATGTCGGAATCTTGCCCCACCCTCCGTAACCTTCCGAGATGCCGCGGCGCTCCGCCGTCTTCTTCTTCGTTTCGCCCGTTTTGATTCTCGATTGTTCCGTTTCGGTTACCCTGCCGACTGTCGCGATCCCGGCCCGGAAACTTCCGGATCAATACGCAACGGATTGAGGAATCGATTTACTCCGTTTCGATATTTCATGGGGTAAGGGAATCTTCGCAAAAAGGAAAACCGTTTCTCTTCCCGCGAATTCCCTATTTTTACCGAATTCCTCCGGTTTAAAGAGAGACGTCCGGGGCGGATTTTGCCGCTTCGAAAATGCGACGAACCGTCCCAAACCGCAACAATTCCCATTTTTCCCCGCAAAATCGACAGAAACCTACCGGTTAACGGCAGGTTTATCTCAAAAAAAAACGATTTTTTGGGCCGAGGGGTATTGGCAAGATAACTAAACTGAATAAAATAAAGTAAGACAAGTCGAATGAGCCGGCCTTATGGGTTGGCAAAGATACATAAGTTTAGACGTTTATTGTTTCATATCGGTATTTATCGATACCGGTTACAAGTTCAAGCGGGTGATTCCCGCATTTAGCTAAAGGAGTTCCTTGCTATGAAAAAGTGTGCCCTAGTTGCCGTTTTGGTTGCTGCCGTTATGGCGGTTGCCACCATTTCCTTCGCCTGTGCCCCGGCTTGCGCCCCGGCCTGTGCTCCGGCCTGTGAGCCGGCTTGTGCCCCGGCCTGTGAACCGGCTTGTGCCCCGGTCTGCGCTCCTATCTGCCTGCCGAAGCCCTGCCTGCCGAAGTTCTTCTGCTGCTTCAAACCGGTCTGCGCTCCTGCTTGCGCTCCGGCCTGCGAACCGGCTTGCGCCCCGGCTTGCGAACCCGCTTGCGAACCGGTAGCCCCGGCTTGCGAACCGGCTGCTCCGGCCTGCGAACCCGCTTGCGCCCCGGCTTGCGAACCGGCTTGCGCTCCGGTCTGCGCCCCCATCTGCAAACCGATCTGCCTGCCGAAGCCCTGCTTCAAGCCGATCTGCCTGCCCTGCCTGCCCAAGCTCTGCGTTCCTTGCTGCGCCCCGGCTTGTGCTCCCGCTTGCGCCCCGGCTTGCGCTCCCGCTTGCTGAGATTTAGTACTACGGCGTATCACACGCACAAAACTTAACGCCTTGGAATGGTTCTCCTTCCAAGGCGTTTTTTATACACATACGGCCCCGCACCGGTCAAGGAATCTATCGCCGAACGAACCGCCGAACCGATTTAGATTCTTCCCGAAAACCCCTTCCGATCAGATCGGTTCAGCCAACCTTCCCGTGCCGAAAAAAGGAGAGGATCATCTTCCGCTCGCCGCGGTTAAATCCGAGGAGCCAGAGCGTTCCGACCCAGAGGAACAATGCGCCGAAAACGACGGCTGTCAGCGAACCCCAGGAGGGAACAAGAAAGAACCGGATAAGAAGGAACGAGGGAAGAAATGCGACGATCCCAACCAAGACGAACCGTGTATTGCGCAAGAAATAGCGAATCGGGCTCTCCCCAACCTCCCGACAGACCAGGAGCGGAACCCAAACCCCGTTGACGATGATCGCCGGAAGAACGGTCGCGGCAGCGACCCCCATTTTCCCGTATCCCGCTTTCACGGCGGCGATCGCCAGCAGAATCCCGACAACCCCCTGCCCGACCGCAAGCGGCGCAAGCATCTGATGGCGCGCCATTGCCTGCAAACAACGGATATTCACGTCGGCAGAGCCGCGATAAAGCGCCATACCGGAAACGAGCAAGACCAGGCACGGAAACGCATCGAGATACTCTTCCCCGACCCAGAGCGTGATAAAATCTTTTGCCCAAAAGATCAGCATCAAGGTCATAAAGACGGCCAGGTAAGTCATCGCCTTATAGGAGAAGACCCGCGTCTTTTCGAAAAGCTCCGTTTCGCCCCGCTGCACCAGATGGGTAAACCAGTTGGTCTGCCAAAGGGTCAGCTCTTCGGTCAGCGTCACGTAATAACTCGCGAGCGTGACCACGGCCAGATTGTAGTGTGTTACATCGGTCAGCGAGAGCAACGCGCCGATCACCACCAGGTCGCTCCGACGGATCAGAAGGGTTCCGAGTTGCTGCACAAAGGTAAAGACGGAATATCCGAACAGTTCCCGAACCCGGGCTTTCCGAACCCGTTTCGGGGACAGGCGCAAGGGGGGATACGCCGTGCGAAGCAAGAGGGCCAAAACAAGAAAATTCATCAGCGAGACCGCCATGCCCCCGGCGGTGATCGCGACGACGCGGCCGCCGAACCACGCGATCAGAAACGTCACCCCGCCGAGAGCCAGTCGGTAAAAGAGAGCAACCGCGCCGGTCAGCTCTTGGCGCATGACCCCGTTAATCACCCCGGAACAGGCATCGGCAAGTTTCGAGATCGCGAACGCGCCCCCGGCAAAGAGGAGTACCGCCGAGTAGACCCGCCCCTCGGTGATCGGGGCAAAACGTGTCGCGATCAGGGCCGCGCCCAGGGCGATCAGCAGAACAACCGCGCCCATTCCGGCAAAGAGAAGAAACGCCGTACTCGCCGTTTCGTTGAGCCGATCCGGGTCGTTGCGGGAATAGGCCAACGTCACAAAACGCGCCGAGGCGGTCGTCATCCCGAAATCGACCAGCCCGCACCAGCTCGTAAAAAGACCCGCAAAGACGAATATCGCGTACTCGCGATCTCCCAACACCTTTAAGAGGTAAGGTGTCAGGAAAAGACCGATCAGGATCGCGGTGGCGTAGACCGCGGCGCGGAGCCCCGCGCCGCTTACAAGGGAACGCAGGTGCTGGTTCAAGGCTTATCGCCGATGAAATCTTTCAAAAAGTCTCGGTCGGTAAGACGTTCCCCGTTAAGGATAGCCTGTCGGACCTTCTTTTCACGTTCGGCGAATCGGAGATACTTCGCTTGCTGGGCCACTTCGATCGGATCGGTCGGCTCCCAGTTCGGGTCCTCACCGCGATCTTGTCGCGCAAGCGCCTCGGCGCCCCGCCGGATGATCGCAAGCGCTTCCTGATACTCGGGGGTCCGGCGTGCCGCGTCAAGATCTCCGTCTTTTACCAAGCGAGCAAGACAGGGACTCAATTCCGGTCGATCGAACGAAACGCCGAAAGTCACTTCCCACTCGTGGGCGCCGGTCAGCGTTTGGAGACGTTTCATCTCGTCGAGCGAAATCGGGCAGCGTCCGTAGCGTCCTTCCCGATAAGAGGTTCCGTAGGTGGGATAATACGGCGCGTTGATATCGATCCAGGTCATGACCCGTTCGAAACTTTCCCGATCGGTATCCTTATCGAGCCAGAGGCCCATCGCCTTCCGCTGTCGGTCGATCATTGGGTCGAGATGGCCGGAAAGAAGGACCTTTCCGAGGATGCTTTCCCGCGCCCCCCACTCGTGGGCGGAAAGCAAATTGTGCGGCCCGGCCCCCGGAACACGCACAAGTCTTTTCATCCGCAGTTCGTAATACGATGTGTTAAAAATCATATTTCGATCCCGCGCAAGATTCAGTTTATCGGCCGCCGGTTTTCCGTAGTCGTGGCACGCCACACAATATTTATCGAAGACGGGCTGAACTTCCGTCAAGTAGCTGAACAGGCGCGGTTCGCCGTACCAGGGTTCGAGCTTCTTCGCCTCGCCGGTAATCGACGTGACGGAGAGGTTCGCCGACGCGGGAGCGTCGAGCCGATCTTCGTGACAGCCGACACATGCGTTCGTCTCGCCGGGGCGGACCATGATCCCGCTGCGCATCGACTGGATCATCAGCTTGTCCTCGTCAAGAAGCTGAAAATAGAGGAACTTTTCGGCGGGCACTTCAAACGAAACGCTCCCGTCCTTATTCACCGGAACATCGCCGAGAATCCGTTTATTGTTAAAATCGTCCCACGTCATTGCCGGGGCTTGGGTTCCGGTCGTTTCCCAGTATTCCGACGTCCAGAACCGTTTTTCGGGCGACTCGACCACCCGCAGATATTTCACGCTCCCGGGCTCGACGTTCTCCATGCCATTCCCCTCATAGACGTTCGAGACCACGAAGGTCCCGGTCTCTTGGGTCAGGTCGACACGGTTCCCGATCACCGGCGGCCGGGACGTCGCGGCGATCGGCATCGGGTCGAAACAAGATTCGGGATCTTGATGGAGCAGGATGATATTTTGATCGGTATCAAGCCCCCAAATGGCCATCACGCCGTCTTCCGTGCTTCCGGAAGCGAGGAAGAAATCATCGGTGATCGGAAACGGATCTTCAAACTTTTGTTTCAGTCCACAGAAGGTATCGTAGAGGTTCAGGGGTTTCATCGGATCTTCCCCCGCTTCGGAGACGATCAAGTGGCGCGGAACATCGGGCCAGGTCATCAGGACGGCATCTCTCCCGTCGGTTCCAAGCCGTCGGTCAACCAGGGCAATGGCGCCCCACGGTCGGTCATGACACGATCCGAAAACACAAATGAACGTCGAATCGGAACCGGGAAGCGCCCGGGCATCGATCACGCCGCCGGGAGACGCGGTGTTATTCCCCCAAAAGATTTCATGTTTGGTGCCGTCGGGGTTCGTTACCCATACCCCTTGCGCGTCGCCGAAATTCCGGTCGACATATTCCCAGCGATCATAGATGATCCGCCCGTCGGCCAGAAGGCTCGGATGTCCCTCGAAAAGCGTACTTTTACCGATCTGCTCGATGTTCGACCCGTCCCCGTTCATCACGAAGAGGTTCCCCATAATATGGCGGTTGCACATGCAATATTTCGGTTGCCGGGTCGAACTGAAAAGGATACGTCCGTCGGGCAGATAGATCGGATCGATATCGGAGATCCCGCCGAGAAACGTGAGTTGCCGAAACCCTTCGATCCCGTCGGTCGGCGTCTCGGCTTCGAGGGTAATCGCGGGCCGGTCGAAATCGAGGGTCATTTCCCCGATATGATAAGCGTCGTCGACCGACTTGCGGAACGAGAAGAGGACCTTCTTTCCGTCGAAATCGATCGTCGGGTCACGCACAATCCCTTCCGGCAAAATCAGGAGCGTTTTTACTTCACCTGTTTCGGGGAACCAGACTCTCATCGACCCGCCGCCGACAAAACTCGCTTCGTTGATCTCCCCCTTCTGAAAAAGGGTGGCGGTATTATGATGGTCAGACTTGTACTGCGGACGGCTGACATAGAGGATCGGAGCGGGAAGTTCCTCGATCATCTCACGGCGAATTTGGGCGTCCGCCCCGCTTTCGGAGGGCTCTTCGGCATTCAGGGAGAAAAGCGGGACCAAAAGAAACGCGCAAACCGTCAAACAAAGGATTCTGGTTTTTGCCATGGCGGACCTCGTCGATTCGTGGGTTGTCGGAGGGTCAAGACGAACGACCCCTTATGATTATAGGTTCGGGGAACAGAAGTTTCAAGCGGGCAAAAGAAGGGTGCGAACGAGAAGGAAAACCAAACCGTTTCCGGCGGTCGAAGGGCGACACCCTCCGGCGATATCCTGCCGGGCACAATCGACCGAGAGGGTCGAAACGCCGGTCGGAATCCCCGTCTGGGTGAAAGGTTCCGGCGAAGTGAACACACGTTACTTTTCGGATTCACGGGCCGCGGCCATTGCGGCGTCGACGAGAGCTTTTTTGGTCTCGTCGTAAGGTAAATCGCAGGAGGCGCCGGCGGCCTGCGGGTGACCTCCGCCGTTGAACCGGGCGGCTAACCGACTGCAATCGACGGCACAGCGGCTTCGGAAGCTGATCTTGAAGGTGCCCGATTCCTGCTCGACCATAATGATCGCCTGTTCGGCCCCCTTGATTTTCAACAGTTCGTTGACAATATCTTCGCTTTCGGAACGGAGCGCCCCGGTAGCTTCGAAATCGGCCCAGCGCAACGAGGTGAGATAGATCTTCCCGTCCATAAACTTCTCGGTGTTTGCCAGGGCACGCCCCACGAGCCGTATCCGACCGAAACTCTCTTGCTCGTTGACCTGTTTATAGAGCGCGGCGGGGTCGACCCCGCGACGGATCAGCTCGGCGGCAATTTCGAACGTACGGGGGGTCACCGTGCTGAACCGAAACCAGCCGGTATCGGTCGCGATGGCGGTCATCAGAGCGAACGCCGTCGACGCAGACATCGGCAGACCGGACACCTCAAGCGCCTCAAAGACGAGTTTTCCGGTCGCTTCGGCCTCCGAATCGAGAAAATAGGTTCCGGGAAGATCTCGATCCGAGCGATGGTGGTCGATGATCACCTTTGCCCGTTCCCCGTCACGGTACAGCTCTCCCACCGTGCCAAGCTGAGACCAAGAGCTCAGATCGAGCAAGATGTGGCAGTCGGCCGACGCGGCAAACTTCTTTTCACGTTCGGAAAGTTCGGCCAGCGGACGAATCTTCTTTTCGGGGTCAAGAAAAAGGAGCGAGGGGGGAACCGGGTCTTGGTTGAGCAGGAGCGTCTCTTTCCCCATCGCCTCGAGGGTCGCGGCCAGAGCCATCTGACTGCCGATCGAGTCGCCGTCGGGACGAACATGCGAGGTAAGAATAAAGCGCCGATGTTCGGCGACAATATCCCAGAACAGTTTCCAGCGGATCTTCTCTTGCATCGGAAAGGGAGGGGAGGAAACGGGGTTGAAATTGACCGATCGGGGACGGAAGCGTTATGCCGTACCCCTGCGCCGTCATTCTACCCCGAAAGGAGTCTTCGGGAAAGGGGTGGATTTTCGGGGCTTCAAGATTAAAATAGGTAAACAAGGGGAAATTACCGGTTTCATTTATCAAAGAGAGATGACCTTGAAAATGCCAATAAAAACAGATGGTTCCCGACTTTTCACTCTTCTCCTTTCCGCGTCGCTCATGACTGCCGTCGCGGCACAATCGTTCGGTTACGGATATACCCGAAGAGGTTACGCCTACGGCACTTTCGTTTGCCCTTGCCCGCCGGGGCCGGTCTACTACGAAAAGGGGGAACCGATTCCCCTTTTCAACGGGATCGACCTGACCGGCTGGACCGATGCCGAAGGTGGCGCGCCGAATCCGGGCTGGACGGTACAAGACGGGGCGCTCTGCCGTTGCGGCGAAGGGGCGGGAAACCTCTTCACCACGGGGGCATTCGACAATTTCATCCTGGAATTCGATTTTAAGACGGCGACGGGCGCCAACGGCGGCCTGAAATACAGGCTCTGGAATCAGGCGGGCGACATCCTCGGCTGTGAATACCAAATTCTTGATCCCGAGGCAGGAGATAGCGGAGCTCTGCACCTGACGGCATCGCTTTACGATGTTTTCCCCGCCGAAGGGGTCAACGAGATTTTCAAACGGGGCGACTACAACCACGGAAAGATTGTCATTAAAGGGAACCATATCGAGCATTGGCTGAACAACCGACTGATCGTCTCGGTTCTGGTCGACTCGTGCGAGTGGCGCGCCAATGTCGCAAAAAGCAAGTTCGCCGATTCTCCCTGTTTCGGTCGGAATACCCGCACACGCTTCTTCCTGCAAGATCACGGTGACACCGTCTGGTTTAAAAATATCGTGCTAACCCCGCTCAAACCGTTACAGTAAAAGGGCTGTTCAGTGCCATAAATCCCGACATTTGTAAAACCTCTGTGTGTCACTCAAAACAACCTCCCCCAGCACCCACTCCCCTATTTCATTTCTTCACCGGAAGCGCTGTGTATCACGTGCCGTACGAGCCATTTAGGCGCGAGAATCCCATCAAACGGGGCCGCCCCCATGGAACCACCTCCCATCGACTCCGGTGGTGTAAGGGGGCAGTCTCTGCTGGTGAACTACAAACTTGGGGGTAGAGCCGCCCCAAAGAAAAGTTCCGAAAATGCGAAGCGGGGGGTGGGGCGGGTGCCAACCGCCGCGTCGCGCGGGTTTG
>JBMNOP010000006.1:0-195171 GCA_050943135.1 Thermoguttaceae bacterium
AAACAAAATGTCCCCAATTGGCGACGGGGGGGTGGGGCGGGCCCCCACGCGCCGCTTCGCGCGTTTTGCCGGCGGTAACACGGCTGGGGATGCCGAGGCGTAAGAGGGTCGTTTAGGCCTCTTTCTGCCTGAGCATCGCGCGGAATATCTTCATTCCGGTCTCGGAGGCCTTGGTCAGGAGGACGAAGAGGACCGGTGTCACCAGAATCCCGACCATCGTCTCTGCGAACATCCCCCCGCAGACGGCCACGCCGATCGCGTTACGGCTTCGGGCACCGGCCCCCGTGGCGATCGCCAGCGGGACGACGCCGAGAATAAAGGCGAACGAGGTCATGATGATCGGGCGAACCCGCTGTCGGCCGGCGGCCGTTGCCGATTCGGTGATTCCCATTCCCGCCTTCAGGCGGTTGTCGCGGGCAAACTCGGTGATCAGGATCGCGTTTTTCGCCGAGAGGCCTATCATCAGGATCAGCCCGATCTGCGTGTAAATGTTGATATCGAGCCCGCAAAGGGCAACCGCCAGGATCGCGCCCGAGACACCGAGCGGCACCGCCATCATAATGATCACCGGTGCCGACCAGCTTTCATACTGTGCCGCCAGGGTCAGGAACCCGAAGATGAGCGCCAGCACAAAGACGACGAGCACCGCCACGCCGGTACTCTTTTCCTGGTAAGACATTCCGGACCATTCGATCTTAAACCCTTCGGGTAACGACTTGGAGGCCTCTTCCATCTCGTTCATCCCGGCTCCGGACGAGACGCCCGGGAGAGTATAGCCCGTGATCATCGTCGAGACGCTCATGTTAAAACGGCTGAGAGAATGCGGCCCGACGGTCTCGTGGATCGAAGCAATCGACCGAAGAGGAACTTTCTCTCCCCTGCCGTTGAGAAGGGGTAAATTCATGATCTGTTCCGCCTTTCGACGATGGCTTCCGTCGGCCTGCATGACCACGCGGAACACACGCTCGTACCGATTAAAGTCGTTGACATAACTTGAACCGAGATAAGTTTGGAGCGAAGCGAAAAGCTCGCTCAGCCGTATCCCCATCCTCTTCGCCTTTTCCCGATCGATATCAACGTATATCTGCGGAACCGTCGGACGGAACGACGAACGGGTGATCGCAAAAAGCCCGCTTTTCATACACATGTCCGATTCCTGCTCGGCGGCGGCGAAAAGCGCGGCGTTCCCCAAACCGCGACGGTCAAGAAGCTGACACTCCAAACCGCCGGAAGTACCGATCCCGAGGATCGCCGGAGGCTGAAAAACGACGACCTGAGCTTCCGGAACCTTTTCCGCAAACTCTTTCATCAGTTTCGCCTGAAGGACGTCGGCGTGCAGTTCGGGACCACGCTCTTCCCACGGGTCGAGCTGGACAACGCCCAGCGTTGCGTTTGGGGAGGAGTAGCTGTCCATCATCGAGTAGCCGGAGACCGAGAGGTTCGTCTTTTTACCGGGTAGCGGTTTGACGATCTCCTCGATCTTGCGAGTGACTTCAAGAGTACGCTCAAGCGAGGCGCCGTCGGGCAGACGGGCATCGATAAAAAGAACCCCCTGGTCTTCGTTCGGGATGAACCCGGTCGGCATCTTCGTCATTCCCCAGCCGAGCACAACAATCAGAAGTCCCCAGAGAAAGAGGGTCAGAAGGGGAACCCGGACCATCTTCCCGAGAACCGCGGAATAAGCCGAATGGAATCCGCCGAAGCAGTAGTTGAACAGGCGGAAGAAGATAAATTTCTTTTTACCCGATTCGGGACGCAGGAAGATCGCGCAGAGCGCCGGCGAAATGGTCAGTGCGCAGAGCGCCGAGATCGCCACCGCCCCGGCAATCGTCAGAGCGAACTGCGTGTAGAGCTGGCCGACCATGCCGCCGATAAAGGTCGTGGGAATAAAAACGGAGCAGAGAACGCACGTGGTCGCCAAAATCGGGCCGCTGACCTCTGACATAGACTCTTTGGTCGCGTCTTTCGGCGACATTTCCGGATGGAGATCCAAAATCCGTTGCGTGTTTTCGACCACGACGATGGCGTCATCGACCACGATTCCGATCACCAAGACGAGCCCGAACATGGTCAGGGTGTTGATCGAGAAACCGAAGAGCATCATCAGGAAGAAACAGCCGACCAGCGAGACCGGAATGACCAGGATCGGAATCAACGCCGCACGCCAGTCTTGCAGAAAGACGTAGACCACCGCGATCACGATCAGAACCGCCATGTAGAGCGTTTCCATCACTTCGTCGATCGACGCGGTCACAAAGAGGGTCGAGTCGTAGGCCGAGGAGATTTCGAGATTGTTCTCGTCGAGTTCCGGTTTGAGTTCTTCGATTCTCTTCCTCACGCCTTCCGAAACCGCGAGGGCGTTTGCTCCCGGAAGCTGGTAAATGGCAAGCGTCGCGGCCGGCTGACCGTTGAACGAGGATTGCATGCTGTAGTCGTACCGCCCAAGCTCGATCCGACCGAGGTCTTTCAGTTTCAGGACACGACCCCGGTCGTCGGTTCGTACCACCAGGTTTTCGAAAGCTTCGACTTGGGAAAGACGTCCCTGGGTTAAAACCGAAAGGGTGAGCACCTGGCCTTCGGGAACCGGGTTGGCTCCTATTTTTCCGGAAGCGACCTGAACGTTTTGTTCACGGATCACGGCGGCCACTTCCTGTACCGAAATGTTTCGTTCGGCAAGGATGTCGGGGTCGAGCCAGACTCGCATCGAGTAGTCCTTGGCGTCCATCAGGGTGGCGCTGCCGACACCCGGCACCCGTGCGAGCAGGTCTTTCAGGAAAATCGCGGCGTAGTTGCTTAAATAGAGGTCGCTCTTTTCCAGCGGGAGCGGTTTACCGTTTTGGTCGTAACGGATTTTTTCGTGTAACACGAAAAGTCCGAGCATGTTGGTCGAACGTTTCATCGTCGAAACGCCGAGACGCTTCACATCTTCCGGAAGAGTCGGTTCGACGAGCGAAACACGGTTCTGAACCAGAACCGCCGCCATATCGGGGTCGGTGCCGACTTCAAACGAGATGTTGAGGGAGTAGTTCCCGTCGTTGCTGAGCGTGGAACTCATGTAGATCATATGATCGACCCCGTTGACCTGCTGCTCGATCGGAATGGCAACCGTCTCGTTCAGCGTTTCGGGACTGGCACCGGGATAGCTGGCGGTTACCACAACGACCGGAGGAACAATGTCGGGAAACTGCGCGACAGGGAGTTTCACAAACGCGACGGCCCCGGCGACCAGTATCATCAGCGAAATGACACTGGAGAAAATGGGCCGGTCTATAAAGAATCGGGAAAACATCGGCTCGTAATCTTTCTTGGTTGGGGCTTATTCCGCCGTTTCGGCGGCGGGTTGCGTGTTTGCGCTCGGTTCGGAATCGGGCTGTTCGGCCCCCGGTTGCGTATCGGTTCCCGGTGGTGCGTCGGCGGCGGGCGATGCGTCGGCGTCTCGAATGGCACAGCCGGACCGGACCGACTGGAACCCCTCGACGATATATGTTTCGTCACCGGTCAGTCCCGAGGTGACAAGACGTTTGTTCCCGTCGAACCGCTGCCCGGCTTCAATGAGTTGTTTGTACGGCCGACCTTCGCTGTCCAATGCCCAAATGTATGTGTCGCTCAGGTCGTAACAGAGGGCTTTTTCCTCAACCAGGATTGCGTTGGGGATAACATCTCCCTTGACGCGGACACTACAAATCTGACCGGGAAAAAGGGCGTAATCGGGATTGGGGATCTCGGCGCGCAGGGTGATCGTGCCGGTATCGAGATTGATACGGTTTTCGCCGTAGGTAATTTTTCCTTTGTGGGGGAATTCCCCTTCCGGTTCACCCGGTAGGCGCATCTCAAACTCGAGCGATGTCTGGATGTCATACTCTTCAAGGACTTGAACGATCTGTTTGTTGGAGAGCGGGGTCGACGGATCGTACCGATCGCCCAAAGCTTGTCTCACCAAATCGATGTGCTTCGCGTTAAACTCGTTGAACTCGGAATCGGAGATTTCAAAGTAGACATAGAGCGGATCCATCGACATGATCGTCGTCATCGGACGGGGGGTTCCGACCGTGCCGTCGATCAGGTCGCCGACGGAAGGATCGGACTTGTTGATCTTGCCGCGGCAGGGCGAAGTGATCGTGGTCCGTTCCAAATCTTTCTTGGCCTGCTCTAACTTGACTCGGGTCATCTCGATATTCCCGCGAGACTCTTCGAGGAGCGCTTTGGCACGTTCGAGCTCGTCTTTTGTGGTGATCCCCGGGCCTTTGGCATCCATTTCGACCTGACGGTTGTAGTCGGCCTGGGCCTTATCGAACCGTGCCCTGGCGATATAACACTCGGCGTTGGCGTTATCGACCCGGGACTTATAATCGAACTGTTCGATTTTGAAAAGGACGTCTCCCTCGTCAACGATGTCGCCCGGTTCGAAACAGATCTCTTCGAGCGTACCGCGCACTCGGGGAGAGACCGTAACCAGGGTGGCGTCGGTATGTCCCGTCATCTCGTAGACTTGGGTGACGTCGCCCACCTGCGGCTTGGCAAGCCGAACCGTAACCGGCATCTCGGAACGGCGGCCTGTTTCCTTCTTGGAATAACATCCGGTAGCAAATGAAAGGAAAATCACCGACAACAACAGAAATGCGGTCGGAAGATTGGGATGAAAACAGGTTCTGTTCATGGTTTCCTCTGTCGCTGTGTGTTAACACGCATCATTTCGGAAGAATCGCAAGGACGCCTCGAGGGAGGCAATAATTCCCCCCATTCTAAAGCTTCCATAAAAAATTTTCAATAGAACCCGCCGTTTCCCATGCGACAGGGCTCGATAACAGGTGTTGGTCCCGACGGAAGAGAAAAAAGGACAAAATGGCACGGTCAGTCGCGGAAAACGGCGGTTTCTTCGCAGACGACCCGCTGTTCGATTTCCACAGGGAAGAATTGTGCCAGTTTCCCGACACATTCCTGAAACACCTCTTCCGGCGCACTGGCACCGGCGGTCATCACAAGGGTCATTTCGGGTGTAAATTCGGTCGGATCGATGTCGTCCGGCCCGTTGACCAGAAAAGAACGTACCGCCGACATTTCGCCCAGCTCGGCAAGACGACGGGAATTGGAACTGTTGGCACTGCCGACAACCAGAAGCGCGTCGGCCTCGGGAACCGTCCGGCGAACCGCCTCTTGGCGGTTCCGTGTCGCGAAACAGGCCCCCGCACCGGGAGGCGTGACAAGGGCGGGAAACCGAAGACGGAGCGCCGCGACGATCCCGCGCCACCCTTCCTCGGAAAGCGTGGTCTGCGTTAAATAGGTAAGTTTAGTCGGATCGGCCGTCTCGGGAATCGAAAGACTCGAAACTTCGTCTGCCGACGAGACAAGGGTCATCCGTTCGGGCGCCTCGCCCAAAACGCCGATCACCTCCTGATGCCCCCGATGCCCGATCAGAAAAATATGCCAGCCTTCCTCGGCATACTTACGTGCCAGCCGATGGAGCGAGGCAACCAGGGGACAGGTGGCATCGATGCATGTCAGCCCGCGAAGGGTCGCTTCCCGCCGCACCGCGGGCGAGACCCCATGGGCGCTGAAAAGAACCGTTGCCCCCGTGGGGACCTGATCGAGCGACTCGACGAATCGTACTCCCTTTTTCCGGAACCCTTCGACCACCCAGGAATTGTGTACAATCTCGTGAAAGACGTAGACCGGGTTTTCTCCCGCTTCGGCACAGGTGTGCGAGAGGATCTGAACCGCGCGGTTCACTCCGGCACAGAAGCCGCGGGGCCGGACGAGTATCAGCTTCATGGCGGTCAACTGTTGAGCAGACGCTGTAAGTGGGCCGCAAGCTCGGCGCCCCCTTCGACATACGCGACATCTTCCTGCGTCTGCGCTTTAAGATTTTTCACTTGGACGACCCCCCGCTCAAGCTCGCCGCTACCGAGAATCAGGGCAACGGCAAACCCTTTACGGTCCGCGTATTTCAGCTGCTGGCCGAGCTTTTTCGGTTCGGGATAGACCTCGACACCGATCCCGGCACGCCGCAGCCGGGCGGCAAGTTTAAGATATTCCGGCAAAAGTTCCCGGTCGAAGAGGGGAATCAGTACCCCGACCGGCGAAGAGACGCGGTCGATCATTCCGAGTTCTTCCAATCCGGCAAAAAGACGGTCGATCCCGAGCGAAGCGCCGACCCCCGGAAGCGGGGTCTTGGTATAAAGTCCGGCAAGGTTATCGTAGCGCCCGCCGCTGGCAACACTTCCGAGCGAAGGGAGATCGTCGAGGAACGTTTCGAAAATCGTTCCGGTATAGTAGTCAAGCCCGCGGGCGATCGAAACGTCGAGCACAAACCGTCCTTCCGGGATCCCGACCTCTCGGGCGGCATCGAAGATCTGACCGATCACTTCGACCCCTTCCAGGCCGAGCTCGCTACCCGCAAGACGGGCGGCAAGCCGATCGAGCCGACGGCGCGGGTCGGTCGACTCGCCGGTTTCGGACGGAGCGACCATTTCGAGAATTTCCCCGGCCTGTTCTTCGGTCGCCCCGGCGGTTTCGGCCATTTCGGCGGCAACGTGGACAGGCCCGATCTTGGCAAGTTTATCGAGAGCACGCAACACAAACATTCCCTTTTCGGCCAACCCGATCTTCTCCAAAAGGCCGTTCAGGATCTTTCGGCTGTTCAGGTGGACCTTGAATCGGGTGAACGTCTCGTCGGTACGCAGATCGACACGTTCCATCACATCGTTGATGATCATCGCCGTTTCGATGTCGGAAAGGGGCGACGTGGTCCCGATCACGTCGAAATCGCATTGGGTGAATTCCCGATACCGCCCCGCCTGGGTGTTTTCGCCACGCCATACTTTGGCGATATGATAACGTTTGAAGGGAAGAATAAGTTCCGACGCATGTTGGGCGCTGAACCGCGCAAACGGAACCGTCAAATCAAAACGCATACCGACCTCGCGGCCGCCGTGGTCTTTGAAACGGTAGAGTTGCCGGTCGGTTTCGTCGCTCCCTTTTCCGGAGAGGATTTCAAGATATTCCAGCACCGGCGTGTCGATCGGAGAATAACCGTAACTGCGATAAACCTTCGACACGCGGGCGATCATTTCTTCCCGCGGAATCATCATTTCCGGCAAAAAATCACGAAACCCCTTAAGTGTGCGCGGCTCGATGATCTTTTTCGGTTCAGCCATTCAGTTTCTCTCCAAAAACAGCGTCGTAAAACTCGGTGTAGTTGCCACGCCCGGTCCCTTCGCGGGCGGCGATGGCAGCACGCGGATGTTGGTTCGCCTGGCCGGTGATCATGTATTCCGGATAGGGCCCCCACTCGATCTGATTGCGCAGAATGTGGTAGTGTTTTTGCAGACATTCAAAGACGGGCCGCACATCGAACTTCGGGTTTTTCAGGAATCCCAGCAGAAGTTCCATTGGGCAATTCCCCGCACCGCGTCCCAGCCCGCCGATCGAGGCATCGACATTCATCGCGCCGCAACGAACCGCTTCGATCGAGTTGGCAAACGCCAACTGCAGGTTGTTGTGCGCATGAATCCCGACCGTCTTCCCCACCGGGGCGGCCGCCGCGACATATTTCTTCGTCAGATAAGCCGTCCATTCGGGCAGGAGCGTGCCGTAACTGTCGACCACGACGACCGCATCGGCGGGCGACTCGGCCAAACCGGTGAGACAGCGGTCGATATCTTTCTCCTCGGTATCGGTAATCGCCATCAGGTTCCCCCAGGTTTCGTACCCCTTTTCATAGGCGTCATGGATCATATCGAGCGCTTCTTCGAGCTGATAATGATAAAAAGCCACCCGAATCACGTCGAGGACCGAATCCTTTTTGGGAAGAATGTCGCGCTTCCAATTCGATTTGCCGGCATCGGCCATGCAACTGAGTTTCAGGCTCGTCTTGTTGTCTCCGACAACGCGGCGGAGGTCCTCTTCATGACAGAACTTCCAAGGACCGTTTTTGGCGGGGGAAAATTTCTCTTCGGAGTTTTTGTACCCGATCTCCATGTAATCGAGATGGGCGGCAACGCAACAGTCATAGACCGCACGGACAAACCTGTCGCCGAACAGGTGGTCGTTCACGAGCCCCCCGTCACGAATCGTGCAATCAAGTACCTTAATTTCGGGATAGGGAGTCAGCCAGGGCATGCTCACGATAATCCTCTGCTCTCTAATATAACCCCGGCACGGCCGAAAAGACCGGAAAGAGGGGTGGTGATGAAGTTTTGCGGCGATCCCCTCTTTCCCTCCGTCTGCCTATGATAACAATCCTGACCGAAACCGTCAACTATCCACCCGGCTCGGCGACTTTCCCAATGGCATTCCCCTTCCCCGGCGCGGTAAGCGCGTTTACCCTTTCCGAGCTTTGCGCGGCAGACCAAAACGGCGGGAAATGGGCTTTTGCTTTTAGGTGTTTTGGCGGAATCGGGGGCGATTTCGGTCCGTCCGTAAAACTCCCATTCGTTTTTGTTGTCTCTTTGAATCGAATTTTTGGGGTTGGGTATGACGGCTAACGCATACTCCTCCCGTCCGGATCCCGGGACGTCATCCGGCAGCAAGAATTTATGCCCCGGTTCTTCGATAAAAGGATAAATTTCGTCGCATCGCCCATTTCACGAATCCTAAAACGACTCTGCTTTAAGTCCAACATTTTTCCCGGTGACGGTCAAGAAAATCGGTAAACTTTCCGTCCGGTATTGTCAACCTTTTCGGGGAGCGGCCGGAGTTTGCGGTTTCCCAGGCAGGCGGCGCAATGGTGGTCGGAGTAGAGGTCGACGCCGAGAAGCATGTCGCGGAACTGCGAGGTCAGCGGTTCGGAATACTCTTCGCTTTCCAAGGGCTCGTTGTTTCTTAGGAGGATGTCCGGGATGTTCGAGTAGCGGAAAACCCTCGGCCGCGCACGCAGGAGCCGATACAGTTGCAGGTAGCGGGTGGGGGTCCGGAAACTTCCGATAAAAAATGCCCCCTCCGGCTCAAAAACCGGAAAGGGGCATGGTGGATGATGCTGGGTCAATTTTTTACTTTTGATGACGGTGTTGGTTAACCGGATTCAATGGCATCTTCCAGTTGCTTGATCATCCGTTTTCTCAATCGGGTTCTCTTGTTCAAATCCTTTGCGTAAACGTGATGAACCGATAAGTCAACCGAGAGGAAGAAGAAGGCAAAAAACGTTGGAACGAGAAAACTCCAATTGTCTTTGTTCCAGTGGAGCAACATCAACAGAACACTGCATACACCACTCAGAAACGCTAATGTCAATGTTATTTTGGCAAAAACCGTTTTCCGGTATCTGTTCCAAACGAACTCTTTGTCTTTGCAGATAGTATCCTCAATAAGGGAAATCGCGTTCAAGGCATCGCTTTCCTCTGCGAAACTCGATATTTTAATGGGGGAAGAAAAGTCATAGCCAACGTTGATTTCTCTGGCGTATAAATTGTTTTTTCTCATCCTCATTGCGGCACCCCTTTCGTTTGAAACTTCCGATGACACAAGCTTACCATTTTCCCCGGTGAACGTCAAGAAAATCGGTAAACTTTCTGTCCGGTGTTGTCAACCTTTTCGAGGAGCGGCCGGAGTTTGCGGTTTCCCAGGCAGGCGGCGCAATGATGGTCGGAGCAGAGGTCGACGCCGAGAAGCATGTCGTGGAACTGCGAGGTCAGCGGTTCGGAATGCTCTTCGCTCTCCAAGGACTCGTTGTTTCTTAGAAAGATTCCGGGCCGGCCTTCCGGAGTGGCCGCGATTGTTCCGGAACCTGCGCGAGAGCCGGGCTTAAATGGCAATGTTTCCTTAAACAAGGGTTTTCCCCGCGATTTATTCCGTTTTTCCCGATTTTTTGGGAAATATTACGGTGATTTCGGTTCCCTTATCCAGCTCGCTTCGAAGTTTAATGTGGCCATAGTGGTAGTGCACGGCGTGTTTGACGATGGAAAGCCCCAGTCCCGTACCGCCGGAAGTCCGCGAATGGCTCTTGTCCACGCGGTAGAACCGCTCGAACACCCGGCCCTGGCACCTCGGGGGGATGCCGATACCGGTATCTTTCACCGTGACGGAGGTGGTCTTTTCGTCTGACGTGACGTTCACCTCCACGCGACCGTTTTCTTTATTGTATTTGATGGCGTTGTCGCAGAGGTTGTAAACAACCTCGTATAACAGCCGTCGCACACCGTTCACCTCGGCACTCTGTCCGTCTGCGGAGAGCGTGACGTTCTTTTCCGCCGCCGCATCGTGCAGGTTCTCGATCGCCTCTTGTACAATCTCCAGCATATCCACATCCTCGCGCGGCATTGTGGCGCCTTCGTCAAGCTGGGACAGGCGGATAATATCCTCGATCAGCGCCACCATTCTCGCGGCCTCGGTACGGATATGCTCGATAAAGTGCGGGACGTCCTCCTGCTTTGCCATACCCTTTTCCAACAGCTCCGCGCTGCCGATAATGCCCTGCAGCGGGGTCTTGAGCTCGTGCGACACATTGGCGGTAAACTCCTTGCGAATTCGTTCCGCCGTCTCCTGCTCGGTGATGTCGGACGAGAGAATGACCGTTCCGATCGCTTCGCCGTCCGAATCAATGCGACTGACCTCGAACTGATAGACGCGGCCGTTTCGCTCCACGCGAAGCTCGCTGAATCCGTCTGCTTTTGCCTGTCGTATGGCGGCAGTCATTTCAGGGCTGCGGTCCACCGTCAAAAAATCGCGGCCTGTACGGGAGTTGTCCGCGCCAAAGAGCTTCTGAGTGGCATGATTGATGCTGAGTACAGTCCCCCGGGTGTCCAGCAACACCAGCCCCTCTTTCATGCTGCCGGTGATCTGCGTGAACTCGTCACGCTGGCGCTGCAACAACCGAAGTTGGTTCCTGATCTCCCGCTGTTGTTGGTTGATCCGGCCCAAAAGCGGGGCGATCTCTTCGTAGGTGTCGTTTTCCAGCGGGTGTTCCAAGTCAAGCCGGTTCAGCGGCTCGACAATACGCTTCGACATACGGCTGGCCAAAACGCCGGATAGAACAAGCGAAACCACGAGAACGATCAATATGGGCTGGAGCATCCCCAGCGCCAATAAGCCCGCCGTGGCGTGGCTGACCGAGATACGAAGGACGGTGCCATCGGACAGCCGCTTGGCGTGATACTCCGTCTTTTGCAAGAGGGTTGCCGAGTAGCGTGAGCTTTCGCCCTCACCACCGGCCAACGCTCCCTGTATCTCGCTGCGGCCCAAGTAATTTTCCATGGTTTTCGCATCGGCTTGTGTGTCATAGAGCACCGTACCGTTGGCTGCAACCCATGTGAGACGGTAGTTATCTGAGCTGAGTTTTGCAAGATAGCTCTCACCATCGTCCTCGACGGCCGCTGCTGCAATTTCAAGCTGATCTCTTATCTGTTTTTCCCGCACCTCATCGAAATAATCGTACAGGAATCTTATGGTGATGATCATGCTTGCAAGCAGCACCACGCTGGCCACAAGGAGGATCGATATGAAAATCTTTTTTGTCATCCCTGTGTCTCCAGCCGGTAGCCCACGTTGCGCACCGTTTCGATCAGGTCGCCGTAGGAGCCCAACTTCTGCCGGAGGGTCCGGATGTGCATATCCACCGTTCGTGTCTCGCCGCAGTAATCCACACCCCAAACCTCCTCCATGAGTTGGTCGCGGGTAAAGGCGATGCCCGGATGGGAGAGGAACAGGCGAAGTATCTCAAACTCCTTGTAGGTCAGTATCACGCGTTCTCCATCCGCCGTTACGGTATGCTCGTCCAGGTTGACGATCAAACCGCCCGTTTTCAGCAGATGTTCCGTTGGCTTCGGAGCGCAACGGCGCAGCACGGCCTTGACGCACGAGACAAGCTCCATCACGCCAAAGGGCTTGGTGAGATAATAATCCGCGCCGAGATCAAGCCCCTGGATCTTGTCGTATTCCGCCCCCTTGGCCGTTGCCATCACCACCGGAATCTCACGAAACTTCGCAGACTCCTTCATGCGGCGCAGCAGCTCTATCCCATCCACACCGGGCAACATCACATCCAGCACCACAAGATCCGGCTGCTCTGTTTGCAGAGCTTCCCAGAAGGAGGTTCCGTCCTCGAAACCCCTCGCCTCAAAACCGGTCGATTGCAGGCTGTATACCTCGATATCGCGTATGCTGGCCTCGTCTTCTACGCACCAGATCACACTGATCCCTCCTTGTGCACGCCCGTTACCGAAAAAATGACCCATTCGGCGATGTTGACCGCGTGGTCGCCGATCCGTTCAAAGTATTTTGCGATCATCAGAAGGTCGAGGGCGTATTCCCCGTCCGAAGGATCCTTGCTTATTTTCTCGATCAGTTCGCTTTTCACCTGGGCGAAGAAAGCGTCGACGGTGTCGTCGTCCGCGACGACCTTTTCTGCTAACCTGATATCACGTTTTACGAAAGCGTCCACGCTTCCCGTGACCATTTGTATGGTGGCCCGGGCCATCTCGCGTATCAGGTCGTCGTTTTCGACGTTTCTGCCGTTCAGCGAGCAGATGATCTCCGCAATATCCTCGGCCTGGTCGCCGATACGCTCCATGTCGGTGATCATCTTGAGAGCGGCGGAGATCTGCCGCAGATCCCTTGCCACCGGCTGCTGCTGTAAAAGCAGCTTCAGGCACATCGACTCGATGTTCCGTTCCTTCTGATCGATCTCCGCATCCAGCGGGGATAACGTCTTCGCCAGCTCCGTGTCCGCGGTGGTCAACGCCCTGGAGGCAAGGGCGATGATCTCTTCGCAGAGCGCGCCCATCTCAATAAGCTCTTTGTTCAAAAGGTCGAGCTGCTCGTCAAAACGACTTCTCATTATCCAAACCTCCCTGTGATGTAATCCTCGGTCCGTTGATCCGCCGGCTGGGAGAACAGCTTTTCCGTCGCGCCGTACTCCACCAGCTCGCCCAGCAGGAAGAACGCCGTGTTGTCCGAAATACGGACAGCCTGCTGCATATTGTGCGTAACGATGACGATAGTATATTTCTCCTTGAGTTGCAAGGCAAGATCCTCGATTTTGGAAGTCGAGATGGGGTCGAGGGCACTGGTCGGCTCGTCCATCAGCAGCACTACCGGTTCTACCGCCAGCGCACGGGCGATGCATAGACGCTGCTGTTGCCCGCCGGAGAGGCCCAGCGCATTCTTTTTCAGTCTGTCCTTGACTTCATCCCAGATCGCCGCGTCGCGCAAAGAGCTCTCCACGATGTCGTCCAGCTTGGCCCTGCCTTTTATGCCGTGCGTCCTCGGGCCGTAGGCAACGTTATCGTAAATGCTCATGGGGAACGGGTTCGGCTTTTGAAACACCATGCCGATATGCCGGCGCAGCTCGCTGACATCCGTCGCAGGATCGAAGATATCGGTCTCTCCGTATTTCACGGTTCCGGTGATCCTGACACCGGGTATCAGATCGTTCATACGGTTGAGCGTTTTGAGAAAGGTGGATTTACCGCAACCAGAGGGACCGATAAGGGCAGTGATGCTTTTCTCCGGAATGTCCATACTGACATTCTTCAGCGCCTGCTGGTCATCATACCACAGGCACAGATTGTCGATCGTCATGATATTGCTCATAACGCTTTTTTCCGCTTAAAGTACCACTGGGTAAGCGTCGCGGCAAGATTGATCATCATCGTCAGTCCCATCAGTATGGCCGCGACCGCAAACGCAACGCCAAACTCGCCCTGCTCCTTGGCGTAAACATAGAGTGCCACGGTCAGCGTCGCGCCGGCGCTTGTCAGCCCCTCGGCAATACCATTCAGGGTATGGGCAAAACCCGCGGTGAATAAAAGCGCCGCCGATTCGCCGAGGATGCGCCCTACCGACAAGATACAGCCGGTAATGATACCGTCGACGCAGCCGGGCAACACCACCGTGCGGATAACCCGCCATTTGCCCGCGCCGAGACCGAAAGCGCCTTCACGGTAGCTCTGAGGCACGGTCTTGAGACTCTCCTGCGTGGTGCGCATGATGGTCGGCAGATTCATGATGACCAGCGTCATCGCGCCGGCCAACAGCGAGGTCCTCATCCCGAGGAACTGACAGAAGAAGAGCATTCCCACAAGGCCGTATATGATAGACGGAATGCCCGAAAGCGTCTCTGCCGCGTATTCGATGGCCGCCACGACTTTTTTGTTCTTCGCGTATTCCGTAAGATAGATGGCCGCACCCACACCCAGCGGCAAGACGACAAGCAGTGTTGCGATCACGATGTATACCGTGTTCAGGATATCCGGCAGGATGCCGATTCGCTCTGTCAGGTAGCTTGGCGAGGTGGAGAGCAGCTCCCAGGAGATGTTGGGCACCCCCTTGATCAGCACATAGGCGATCAAGAACAGTACCAACGCGCAGGTCAGTGTGGCGCACGTATACATCAAGGCGCGCATGAGGCCGATATATCCCCGCCGTTTGCGGGACAATTTTCCGCTTAGCATTCTCAACCCTCCCTGCTGCGCTTCAAAAAGAAGTTGAGCGTTGCGTTTATCATCATAATAAACAGGAAGAGCACCAGCGCGATCGAGAAGAGCGCCTGTCGCTGCAGACCGCTGGCATAAGACATTTCGCTGGCCACCGCTGTGGTGAGAAACCGCACACTCTGGAAAAGGCTCGGCATATTCGCCACGTTTCCGGAGACCATCATCACGGCCATCGCTTCACCGATCGCCCGACCGACGCCCAGCACCACTGCCGCCGCGATGCCGCTTTTTGCCGCCGGGACGGAAATCTTGAAGTGGGTTTCCACCGGCATCGCGCCCAATGCAAGGGAGGCGTCCTCGTACTCCTTCGGCACAGCCTCCAGCGCGGTGACCGATACCTTGATGATGCTTGGCAGGATCATGATCGCCAGAACGATGATGGCGGCGAAAAGGCTTGCCCCGTCCGGCACATGGAACAGATTTCGTATCGCCGGAACCAGCACCAGCATACCCACAAGGCCATATACCACCGATGGGATGCCGGCCAGTAGACTGACCGCCGATTCCATCACCGTTTTGACCTTTGGCGGCGCGACTTTTGCCAGATATACCGCCGTCATCAGGCCGATGGGAACGCCGACAATGATCGCCCCCGCCGTGCCGTACACGCTTGTGAGGACAAATGGGAGTATTCCGTAGGAATTCTCCGCCGCCGTTGAAGCCCACTTCGTGCCAAACAAAAACTTGATGAGCCCTATCTCCCATATGGCCGGAATGCCGGAGATGATCAGGTACACGGTGATCAGCAGCACGAAGCAGACCGTAATCAGGCCCATGATCAGAAAGACGCCGTGTACAGCTGTTTCTAATGCTTTTTTCTTACTTTTTATACACATACACACCTCCTTATTCTGCCTGAAAGGGGCTGCCGCCGGGCAGCCGCCCCTCTGCCCCTTGTGTGTCTGTTATTTTGCCGCGACGGCTCCCGCAGCGGAGATGATTTTAGCCGCTTCCGCAGAGGTGATGTAGTCGAAGAACTGCTGCGCGGTTTCGCCGAGCGCCGTGCCTTCCTTTGTCACGAGAACGAAGGGGCGCTGGATCAGATAGCTGCCTTTTTTAATGCTGCTCTCGCTGGGAATTACGCCGTCCACGGAAAGCGTCTTGACGCTGTTTTTGACCGATGCGAGCGATGTATAGCCGACGGCATCCGGGTTCTGGGATACCGAGGTGATGACGTCGCCGGCGCTGGTCAGCTCCTGACGATACTTGCAGGCGTCTTCGGTACCGGTGATCGATTCAAAGCCGTCTCGCGTGCCACTGCCGGCCTCGCGCCCGATAAGCACGACCTCGGCGTCATTTCCGCCGACGTCTTTCCAGTTGGTGATCTCGCCGGTGTAGAGGGAGGCGATCTCGGCAAGACTCAGGTCAGAAACCGGATTCTGCGGGTTGACGATGATGGCGATGCCATCATAGGCGAGGACGGTTTCTTTCAGACTCTCGGTCTTTTCCTCGTCCTTCAGGTTTCTGCTGGACAGCCCAATATCGCAGCGCCCTTCCAGCACGGCCTTGATGCCGGATCCGGAGCCGGTGGGGTTGTACGTGAAGGTGACGTTTTTGTTCTCTGCCATGTAGGACTCGCCCAGCGCGCCGATGACCTTTTCCATGGAAGTGGAGCCGTCAGTGGAAACCGTGCCTCTGCGGTCCCCCGTGCCGCAGCCGGTCAGCATAGCAACTGCCATTACTCCGATAACAAGCATGCCGATGATCTTTTTCACCACAAAAATCTCCTTTCATCTTGGTACCTGACGATGTCCCGGACTTGATGAAAATGCCGTTAATGGACATGAAGACCTGCCGATTCCGGAGAGAAGGATCAATGGTCCGCAACGACGCGATTGTAAGACATAAGATTCTCTCTCCGGAATCTGTTTTTCTTCTCTAAGTTGTTCACCATTCGGAGAAGAAAAACACCCTGTGTGGTACAAAACAACCTGTTTGTTTATTCCAAGTAGTAAGTAATTCCCTTCGTTTTTGACACTTCAGTTTTCTACAGTTTCAATGATACCAAACCGTTGTAAAATGAAAGAGGAGCCTTATGTAAAATCGATGTCAAATCACAGGTGTTGGGGCGATTGGGGTTCACGGCTCCCCAAGCAGGCTGCGCCATGACGGTCGGAACAGGATTCGGCGGCGGACATCTTCGCAAACAGAGGAAAAATTCAAAAAAAATTACGATTTTTCACTCAACCGGCAAAAAGGTACTTGCATTGCGGGAAGCTATATAATGTTTTACTGATGTTCACGCACCGCGGGCGAGGAACCCCGGTCGTTCGTTTCATTCCTTTCCGGCCCTGTTACGGGCCGGAATCGTTACAGGAAAATGGAACCGTGCAGAGTTAGCGGAGTTAACCGTGCCGCAACGAGAAGCCGAACGATAAGGGGGCTTGCTTCACCTACCCGCCTCTTTTTGTGATCCCGCGACCGAACCCCGCCACGGGGCCGGTATTTCCTCCTGAGAAAAACAGACCTTCGGTTGTTCGGTTATACGGAATGATACCGAAAAACAAGAGAGAGAGAATCTGAAATTTTGATCCGCTGACTTTTTCAGACTCGACTGTTTGCCTCTACGACCACAAAAATACTACCGCGATTTTATGAACTTTCTGCCGGAAGCGATTATCGGGTTCACCATCTATATCTACCATTTAACGGAAGAAGAGATCGAAAGTCTGTGATCGGTCTTCACGCAACGGCCTTTTTCCAAACGGAGTGGGGGAGCCCCCATCCGATCGGCTCTCGGAGACAGGAATGCCGCCGGACACCCCCCGAAGGGAGCGTCCGATCTATTCTGCACTTGACTTTTCCCCTGAAAAAAAGGAAACTTCCCGGCGTTTCCCTGGGAGTTCGGAGGAGCCGCTCCCTCTCCCATGCGAACAAAATGAGTCGTTTGATCTATGAAGATACTGACCCGCTACATCCTTTCCCGCTTTTTGATGATCTTTTTCGTGTCCCTGGCGGTAATGACCTCGGGGATCATGGTGGCGGTCATTTCGCAGGCTACGGTCAAGAAGGGACTCCCTCTCTACTTGGCGATCCGGATGATACCGAGCTCCCTTCCCGACCTGTTGAGTATCACGATGCCGGTCTCGTGCCTGCTGGGCGGAACGCTCTTCTATGCCAAGATGGTCGGCTCGAATGAAATTATTGCCTTGAAGGCGATGGGAATCCCCCCGTGGAAGGCTTTCATGCCGGTTTGGATCGCGACCTTGATTTTGAGTTGTGTCGCGGTTCTCTGCAGTGATTTCTCCTTTTCTTGGGGACAAAAAGAAATGACCCGTGTTTTAGTGGCCGGAACCGAGGAGATGATTCTCGGAAAACTCGCCTCCGACGGAAAATTCTCGGACCCGCAGAACAATATTACCTTGAATGTCGGAGAAGTGACCAAATCGGGGGAACTCAAACAGGTCAAATTCACCATCAACGACCCCCCGATCAAAGGGGAAGCCGCCAGCGGGCGACTGGAGGTCAATTTCGAATCGACGCCACCCGTACTGCGGATTGAACTGAACGGACTGCTCCTCGATACGAGCGGCACCATGGTGATGCAACGCGGGACAACCGTCCAGGAAATCCCGCTCGACCGGTTTAATTTGGTGCGCGGGACAAGTAATTATCCCCCGATGAAGGAGGTTAAAGGGGTCTTGGCGAATATTCGCAAAGAAGAGGAAAAGTTTCGGAGACAAAATGCCGCGCAAACCGTTTTCGCGGTCGTTAAGGGAGATTACGATTCGTGGCAAGGGCCGGAGTGGGGAGAACGGTGGGATTACGAGGAGTTCCTCAAATACCGTTATAACCGTGCCAACCTGGCAACCCCCCGTTCGTTCGCGACCGGATTTACCTGTTTCTTTTTCACCTGGATCGGAATCCCCCTTTCGGTCTGGATGAATTGTTCCGACTATGTTACCAGCTTCTTCGTGAGTTTTCTTCCGACACTGGTGATCTACTATCCCCTGTTGATGCTCGGTTACTCCTGCGCCAAAGGGGGATGGATGCCCCCGGAAATCTGTTGGATCGGAAACGTCGTTCTCGGTCTGATCGGTTTCTGGATTCTGAAAAAGGTTCACAAGCACTGAATGATTTAGGGAAGCGGCAGGCAATCTTGGCATTTCGTTTATCGGCACGACGGCGGAAACTTCTTCTCGGCACACTCGTTATGTTTGTGGCGGTTTGGGGGTTCTGCGGCTCGCTGGCCGCCTCTTCCCCGATCCTGAACCTTCGTTTCCCCAATCTCGACATTTTCTCGAAAGAGAGACCGCTGTCTCTGCCGCCTCCACCGCCCGACAAAGAAAAGGGGGAACCGGGCATGCTCCCTTCCTCGGCCGAAAACGCCTACCCGGGACAAGGGATCCCTCCCGCACCGATCCCCTCGCAATCCGGCCCCTCCACCCCGGCCGAAACCTTCCCGTACCGTGAGGTTTTGGGGCAGGTCGTCTGCCTTTCCGATTTTCCCCTCGACGACGCAGGAGCGATTCGATCCGAAATCCGTAACCTGCAGAAAGATTTGACCGACTATCTCGGCATTCCCGAATCGAACGAAAAGGTGATCCTCTGCCTTTTCCGGCAGCGGGAATCGTACACCGCCTTCTTGAAACGGAACTGCCCGCAGGCCCCAACAAATCGGCCGGCGCTCTATATCAAGGATAACGGCCCGGGTTATGTGTTTCTCCAATTCGATGACAAACTGATCCTTAACCTGCGCCATGAGATGACTCACGCACTGCTGAACTCCACCCATAAGAATATCCCAATCTGGCTCGACGAGGGATTGGCCAAGTACTTTGAAACCCCGGCCGGGGAGCGGGGGAATGCAAATCCGTTTTTGGAACCGGTCGCCAACCGGGCCGAATCGTTCTTTACGCCGGTCCCTTCCCTGCCCGGCCTGGAACGTCTCAAAGAAATCGGCGATATGGGGCCGACACAGTACCGAAACGCCTGGGCATGGATTCATTTCCTGATCCACTATTCCCCGAAAACCCAACAGATCCTGAGCCGGTACCTGCAAACGCTCCGAACCGAAAATCAGTCGGGAATCGATGTCAAGCAGGCCGCGGAATTCCAAAAGACCGCGCCGCTGACCACCCTGCTGAAATCGGAATTTCCCGGCTATAAAAAGGAGTACCGCGCCCATTTTGCCGAGTGGGCGAAACGCTGACCATGCCGATCGAACATTCCGAAGCCATTGTGATTCGAACCATCGATTTTTCCGAGACGAGTCTTGTTCTCACCCTCTTTACCCGCGAATTCGGGAAAATTCGGGGGATCGCCAAGGGGGCGCGACAACGGAAAAATTCGTTCGATTCCTCTCTTGACTTGCTGGGCCGCATTTCTGTATCCTTGATCCGCAAGAATTCCGACGCCCTCGATCTGCTGACCGAAGCGAAACTCATCAGTCGTTTCCCTGTCGGCAGCGCGGGCATTCCCGGCCTGTACGCCGGTTACTATCTGGCCGAACTCCTTCAGATGACCACGGAAAACGGGGATGCGATGCCGGAATTGTATGATCAGGCCGTTGCAACGTTGTTGCGTTTCGCCGAGGGGAAAAATACGGAGGAGCATCTCTGTCGTTTCCAATGGAAGCTGATGACGCTCTTGGGGGAACGTCCCTCGACAGGCGACTGCGTGGCGTGCGGCTGCCCGATCGATTTCGGAGAAGAGATTCGCCGTGGGCGGAACATCGGATTTTCGATGCTCGAAGGCGGAGTGGTTTGCACCGACTGTCGTCGTGAGCGGGGATTTCGGCAACTCGCCTCGATCAACCCACGTACGGCGGCCTGGTTCGCTCGGCTCGACCAGACGACACCCCCCTCTTTCCCCGACGAGGAACATGTCCGTCGTGAGATACGAAGTGTTACCGATTGGATGATCGAATTCAAATGCGGCCGTATTCCGAAAACCAGGGGCCTGTTCTATCGGGCCCTGGCCGAACATTCACCGAACCGGAACCAACAGGATGAAGAGAACCGGACTGAGCAGATCTGAACGGATTTCCCGCCGCGGAAAAAGGAACCGCCTGTCGGTTTTGGCTTTTGCGGCGTTCACGTGTCCTTCGACTCTTCTTTCGGCAACGATTGTTTTGGCACTCATTCTCTCGGCCTTTCCCGAACACGCGCCGGCTTTGGATCGAAATTTGGCCGCCCCGGGGCAAACAACCCCTGCTCCGGCAAACACCTCCTATGGAAACCACTCACGGGGAGTCTTGTTAGATGACACGGAACTCTCTTCGATTGAGCGTTCGGAAAGCTCGATCTACGTACGAAAAGGGACTGCCGTTCCGGCCCGCGCGGGGGTCCCTTCCGCCGATTCGGCTCAGCCCCGCAACGAGCCGGATACCGATTCGATCGACGAAGCGGATGACAAATCGGGTAGCACCCGGTCGTCCGAGCGATCCTCGGCGCACGATTCGGACGTTCCGGTTCCCCACACTCCTCTTTCGGCCGGACGTACCGCAGACCCGGACCAGCCGAAGATCGTCGATGACCGACTCCTGAGCGAGTTAAGTCGACCCGCGGCGCGTCCTGCCCTCTCCCGCAGCGACACTCCGCGGCGAATCGCGGCAAAGACCACAATATCTCCGGCTTTTCCGCAGTCAACGGAGGGGAATATTGATACCGATGATTATTACACTGACAATACAGACGCTTTTGGGGATATTCCGCCTGTTCGTCGGAAGACCGAACTCTCCCAAATCGAAAAACCCGTCTCTCCTCCGATGGACGATTTTCCCGAACTCGAAGGATATGACCTACCCGGCGAGTTCCCCGACGAATCGCCGCAGCTCTTTCAGTCCCACACCGAAGAAATACCAGCGGCAACCAAACCAACCGACCCACTCGGTAACGAATTCCCCTCGGTAGCCGATATGCCGTCGTCGGTCGAAATCACCCCGGTGACCGGAAAAGTGCCGTCGGTCGATACGGGCCCGAACGCCTCGTCGGTTCCGTTCGATGGCAGGTTCACCGTCACGCCGAGCAAACCGGCTCCCACAGCCGGGTCCCTTGACCCGCCGAAAAACAGCGAGCCGCTCCCGGAACAGGCAGAATTTCCGGATTTCGAAGGGTATGATTTGCCCGACAGGCTCCCCGCCGAATCGCCGCAAATCTTTCAGTCCCACACCGAAGGAATACCATCGGCAACCGAACCGACCGGTAACGAATTCCCCTCGGTAGCCGATATGCCGTCGTCAGCCGAAATCACCCCGGTGACCGGAAAAGTGCCGTCGGTCGATACGGGCCCGAACGCCTCGTCGGTTCCGTTCGATGGCAGGTTCACCGTCACGCCGAGCAAACCGGCCCCCACAGCGTCCGGAACACGCACCGCCCCCACAGCCGGGCCCCTTGACCCGCCGAAAAACAGCGAGCCGCTCCCGGAACAGGCAGAATTTCCGGAATTCGAAGGGTTTGATTTGCCCGACAGGCTCCCCGCCGAATCGCCGCAAATCTTTCAGTCCCATACCGAAGGAATACCGTCGGCAACCGAACCGACCGGTAACGAATTCCCCTCGGCAGCCGATATGCCGTCGTCAGCCGAAATCACCCCGGCGGCCGGATATGCGCCGCCGACCGACACGGCCCTAAATGCCTCGTCGGTTCCGTTCGACAGCGGGTTTACCGTCACGCCGAGTAAACCGGCCCCTACAGCGTCCGGAACACACACCGTCCCCGCAGTCGGGCCCCTTGACGCGCCGGAAAACAGCGAGCCGCTCCCGGAACAGGCGGAGTTTCCGGAATTCGCACGCGACGCCTACGAGGCGTTGGAACCCTCCGAAAAGGAACTCGCTTCGGTCGTCCGTCACGAAAAGGCCACACCGGAACGGGAACGGGAATCGATTGCCGAAAAGGAACGGGCCGAAAAGGAACTGAAATCCGAATACGACACGTGGCTGGCCAAACAACGGGCCGGAAAAAAAGAGAAAGAAAAACTTCCCCGTTACCTGCAACCGCTCGAAGATGACCACGCCGTCTTCGAAAGTGCCGATTCCCCCTACGCCCGCAACCGGTCGAATCATCCGGACGGAGAACACAAGTTTGTCCGAGAGATTTCGGCGGCCGATCTGAAACTGATGAGCGACGTCTCTTCAAACCGCGAGCTGATGGACTGGGAGAAAGAGCAGGATATGCCGGTCGACTGGTCGAAATACTCGGTCACGGCACTCTACAACAAGTGGCGCGATTACCTCGGGATGGGGCCGAACGAAAAAGAAGCGCTCGCCATCATGAAAAAGGCGACGCTCGCCCTGATGGAATACGAAAAAACAAAGGAACCGAAAAAACTTCGCGAAGCCGCCGAACTCTACGAAAAGGCGGGAAAAAAGTGGCCCGAGTCCGTCCTCGAGGAAGACGCGCTTTTCTACGCGGGGGAATGTCATTTCTTCGAAAAGAATTACACAAAAGCCAAGACGTTCTACAAGGCGCTCCTGACCAAGTACAGCAACTCGGTTCTTCGGCGCGATGCGATGGAACGGCTCTACTGCATCGGGGTCTACTGGGTAAAATGCGCCGAGGATGATCCGGAAATCATCGGGCGCATCCAGGGGAAACAGCGTCCCGTGTTCAGCGATTTCGCCGGGGCCAAAGATGCGTTTGAAGCGATCTTTACCAACGATGTTTCGGATCGCGGTCGCGCCCCCGACGCCGTCTTCGCACTGGCGAACGCTTACATGCGGCGCGGGGTCGAACAGGGAGACGCCTCGTTCGACGAAGCCGCCAAGTATTACCAGCGGCTCTACGAATTCTATCCGGCGTGTGAACATGCCGACAAGGCGTACCAACTGGCGATGCTGGCACTCTATCAGTCGTACCGCGGGCCCTTCTATGACCCGACACCGTTGCGCAAGGCCGAAGAGATTGCCAAAGCCGCCCAGCGCGCCCGTAAGGGCGACCCGGACGTGATCGCCGAACAGCTCCGGCTGATCAAAGAAAAACAGGCTGAATACCTTCTGGTGCGGGGCGAGTATTACGAAAAGAAGAAACTCTACGCCTCGGCACGGAATTATTATAACCGGCTGGTCACGGAACACCCCGACAGCGAATATGCCGTCAAGGGTGCCGAACGTTACACGGCGATTCGCGAGAACCCGGCCGAATCGGACCAGTTTGCGCTGATTCGCCCGATCGCGCCCTTCCTGCCGAAATCGAAGAACCAATATTTCGAGGATCATCCGGGCAAACTCCTGAGTGCCGCCGCCGACCAAAACGGTAAAGCGAACCGGGATTTCGCCGAACCTGATTTCACCCAGCTCGAAAAGACCGCCGAAACGGAAAAGGGGGGTGGTACGATCAAATGACCGTGAAAGAAACCAGATTCTCTCCGCCGAGACGGGCGGTCGCCCTGTTCCTTCTCCTGGTGATGGGCCTTCTTCCCGTAGGGTGTACCGGATACCAGTTCGGCACGAACATGCTCTACACCTCGGAAATCAAAACGGTTTTCGTGCCGATCGCCGAAGCCGACACCTATCGTCACGATCTGGGGGAACGGCTGACCGAAGCGGTCTGCAAAAGAATTACCGACCGAACGCCGTTTGACCTGGCTTCCGCGCAAAGGGCCGACAGTACCCTTCTGATCCGGCTCAAGTCGGAAAACCAGTATATTTCGGGACTCGACAGCTACAACAACACCCGGCAGAAGAATATGGTCTGGTGTGTTTCGGCGGAATGGAAAACCCGGCAAGACGAAACCCTCGCCCGACTCGACCCGATTCCGCTCACCTCGCTCGGTGTCTCGATCAACGACATGTCGTATTTGGTCGCAGAAACCGGCCAATCGACCGCCACGACGCAACAGGAACTGATCGATAAAATCGCTGACCGCATCGTCGGACTGATGGAAGAGAAATGGTAAACCGGTTCGATTCGGAAGAAGATGAGCCGACACTTCACCATGCCGTACGACGGAACAACCCGGCGCATATCTCCGAGCTTCTCGACCGGGGCCTTGACCCCAACGCCCTTGACGCGACCGGCCGTGCTCCCCTGCACATCGCCGCGGCAAAGAATCATCGCGCGGTGATCAGCCTTCTCATAAACCGCGGGGCACAGCCCGACATTCCGAGCTCTTTCGGAGAAACACCTCTCCATACGGCAATACGGCGCAGGCGACGCGGTGCGGCCTCGCAGCTCTTGGAAGAAGGTGCCGATGCGAACCGGCCGAACGCCGAGGGGGATACCCCGCTCCGACTCGCGGTCTTGGAAGGAATGTGGTGTCTGATTCCGGTACTGGCAGACCACGGGGCCTTTCTCGGCGCTCCGATTGGCTACGACTACAGGCGCCCGGCCGCCGATGAAGAGACCGCCGAACTGCGCGAATTTTTTTTGGAATTCGGAATCGATGTGAAGCAGAATGCAGGACGGGAGACCTTGATGCATGCCGCCGCGGCCGGGGGAGAGACAGAGATTCTGCGAATGCTCATCCGGCGGGGAATCGATTGCGAGGCGCGTGATCTTGACGGAAAGACGCCCCTTCATTCGGCCTACGAACATCGACGGAATTCGTGTGTCGAATACCTCCTGGACGTCGGCGCCGATTTTGAGTCGGCAGACATTTTCGGGGAAACGCTCCTTCATAAAGCGGTACGATTCCACGACCCGGAGATGGTAAAAAAACTTCTCGGTCGCGGGGCCGATCCGAACCGACCCGATGCCGACGGAAAAACAGCTCTTCACAAAGCCGCCGAAAACGGTCGATTTCTACTGATCCCGATACTTTTGAATTACGGAGCCGACCCGGCCCTCAAAGATTCCGCCGGGCAAACCTACGCCGATTACCGACATTGCTGGGAATGACGTGCCAAGGAGAACAGACGGTTTTACGGCACGTCGGCATTCCGAACCCGTTCGATATCCTCTCAGGAAGGCAAACATCGATCGCCGTTCCGGCAACGGCGGCCGGTGTGAAATCCGGAGAAGGATCGTCGTCGCCATCTTTGCCGGACAGCGCCCGGACACTAAACGTGTACCGGCCCGATCGATTCGTTTGGGATTCACCCTGCGGGATCGGCTTCGACCGGGAGAAAGCAGACCCAATCCGCGACCTTCGAAACAAAACCCGCCGGGACAAGCCGCGTCGTCCGGCCGAAGATTCGGAGGGTCGGTCTGCCGTTCTTTCGGGGGGCCTGGGGCGACATCCTGCGCGGCCTCTTTCCGAAGGAAGATGAAAGCGAATCTCGCAAAGGGCACAACCTATCGGGAACGGGGGTTAGGTCCCGTTTGGGGCCCGGCAACCGCCGGAAGAGCCAAGACAATCAACACGAAGCCCGCCTCGTCCCGGGTAAAACGGAACTTCGGAGCGGCCAACCCGACCACTTGCGCACAACGGGGACAACGGTTAGAGCGGAACTTGACCATGCCGGAAAAATGAGATGAACAGGTGTTCCGGTTTTTCCGGATAGCCAAAGGGAACATCAACCATGTTAAAGGGGGTCGATCTGCCCGGTCTCTCTTTCGGTTGGGCACTGTCGGAACGAAAGCAATTCCCTGGCGGGTGACCCGTGAATCGGTTAGTCTTCGTCGAGGTCGGCAAGTTTTCGGATCATCCCTTCCGAGAAAACCTCGTCGGTCTCGATCGGGGGAAGGATATCCCGCGGCACGATCGATGCCGAGGCCACCCCGCAGGAGAGGCCGACCCCAAACCCGCAAAAGAGCGTTTCCCGTCGCTCGGCGACGTCGCTGCCGCCCAGCGCGGCCGAAAGGGCCAGCGGGATCGATGCGGCGGAAGTGTTTCCGAACTCGTCGAGACAGAGCGGGATTTTTTCGAAGGGCGCACCGATCTTTTCGGCGATCTTTTGGAGAATCTGTTTGTTCGACTGATGCAGCGCGAATAGGTCGTAACAATTGGCATCGGTCTTGGAGAGACGGTAAAATTCCCGGATCGCCCGAGGGACCGCACCGATCGAAAAAGAAAAGACGTTCATGCCGTTCATGACCAGGTTGGAAAGGGAACGGCGGCAGCCGTCGGCCCCTTCCTCTTCCCCGCACGGCAACCCGGGATTTCGAAAACCGCCGGCCGGAACGATGATGTCGCGATATCCTTCCCCGTCCGTTGTTAAAAGCCCCCGAATGCTCGAATCGTCCGACTTTTCCAACAGGGTACAGGTTCCGGCGTCGCCGAAGAGCATCACGGTCGAACGGTCGCGGGGCCCCGTGTTTTTGGTCATCGTCTCCCCGGCCAGCACGAGGGCCTGTCGGGCGTCCGAGGCGGCCAGGAGAGAGGCGGCCGTCAAGAGTGCGTAAGGGTATGCCGAGCAACCGAGCCCCAGATCAAACGCCCCGCAGCCGGTGGAAAGTCCGAGACGATTTTGTAATATGCATGCCGTGGAAGGACGGCGATAATCGGGGGAAAGGGAGGCAAAAATCAAAAGCCCGATTTCGCCACGGTCGAGATCGCGCTCGGTCAGAAGCTGTTCGGCCGCGGCTGCGCAAAGGTCCGAGGCGGTCTGGCCCCGTGCCGCCCGACGGAGGCGGCGGATCCCCGACGAAGCCGAAAATTGGGAAACGTAGTCGCTGCCGAACAAATCGTGAAATTCGGTCAGCGGGACCGATTCGGTCGGGACCGCGGCCGAAATGCCGCTGATCTTAACCCCCGAAACGTTGTAAAGAGGGGAAGCCATGGTTTGCCGTGGTTATTCCTGCTTGGCCTTGATCGTGTTAAAAAGATCGGTCAGGGTTTGAGATTTGAGAATATCGCGCCCTTTCAGGGTCACGCCGTATTTTTCGTCGACCATCGAAATAACCGAAAGCCCGACGAGCGAACTCCATTCGGGCAGTTTTTTAAATTCGGTCTCGGGGATCAAACCGTCCGATTCCCCGAAGAGGCCGGCAAAATCGTCGATGAAGTTCTCGAGGGTCATCACTGTGTTCTCCGCGCGCGGCGGCGCTTGCTGCTGGTGGTTAGTTAACGTCTTTCCCCGGGGGAAGGAAAAACTCTTCGTAGACCTTTCCCGGAACGCCGACGACGAAAGAGCAAGGGGGAACATCTTCCATAACGGCCGAACCGGCCGAAACTTTCGACCAGGCCCCGATCCGCACCCCCGGCGCCGTCACGCTGTTCGCGCCCAAATGTACCCCCTCTTCGAGGATCGTTCCCCCCGAAACCGCTGCTCCGGGAGCGACTTCGCAGTAGTCCCCGATCTGAACGTCGTGCCCGATAACCCCGCTGACAAGCGCGAAGTTGCCGATACGCACGTCGCACGAGACCTGCCCCTGTTCGATCAGGCTTCCGTACCCGAGAATAACCGAGCGGGCGGCCAGCCACTCGTCGTCCCGGTACGAGTGCCAACCGGGAAAAAATCTTTCGAACCCGTGGAATCGTTCGGCAATGCGGCGGCGCACCTCCGGAATTCCGACTCCCAGGTAGTAGCAATACTCCGACGTCGGGCGGTGCCCTTCGATTTTGCCGATGATCGAGGGGTAACCGGCCGGCATTTCGGTTTTGACGTCGTCGAGGAACCCGGCACAATCGAGAGACTCTCTCCCTTTTTTGTACGCTCGCGCATTCTTTTCGCGCAGGTTATGGTACAATTCCCGTGCCAACCCCCCCGCGCCGAGGATAATATAACTTTCTGCCATTCCGTCTCCCGCTGAAACAGCGTTGTCTCTTTGTCGAACCGCCACACCCCGGATTCGTGTCGTGCTTTCATTCTATCTTCTCGGCATATCTGCGGCAAGAGGAATCGGACCGCCCGCAAACCCTCTCTTTATTCACGGAACCTTCCGGTTTTTCTGGACATTCCGTATTTTGTAAGTTATCATTATACCGTTGGGAGTCTGTTGTTTTTCCGTTTCGGCTTTCACGGTAGGTCGCAGAGTTTTCTGTCGTGCCGCGGGTAGGCTCAACGGAAGGGCTGCTATGGAAATGCCGGCTGGGAGCAATAAAATATGGCGCGGTTTTTGGCGGTTGACTGGGATCGTTCCGAGGTGCGGTTTCTCTACGGGACCTTCTCGGGGGATCGGCTCGTTCTTCTGAAATCGGGGGCCGCGCCGATCATTTCGGATTCGGAAAAGGAACCGACCGGTATGTTGCCGGAAGACGAGCCCGAAGAGGAGCCCGCGTCCGAAGGAGCCCCGCACGATCTCTCCGGCGGTCTTCCCGAAAATATTCCCGACGAAGAAGACGAAGGAGCCTCGCCCGGGGAGGCGGAAGAGCCACGGGCAAAAAAGAGGAAGCTGTTTTCGAAACCCTCTCCCGCAAAAGACGACGCTTCGATCAAGCGGGGCTTGGTTCTCAAACGCCTCCTCCGCGAACATGGCGTTCCGGCCGGACCGGTCATCCTCTGCCTGCCGCGCGATCACGCCGATCTCCTCAACCTGACCCTTCCGAAACTGGCCGAGTCGGAACTTCCCGACATCGTGAAAAATCAGGTTCTTCGCGACTCGACCGCCTATATCGAAGGACACCCGCTCGACTTCATCCCACTCGGCGACGCGGCGACAAAAAACGCAACGAGGAAAATCTTTTCGGCATCGATCTCCCGCATCGAACTGCGGAATCTCCGCACATTCTGTGCCGCGGCCGGTCGTCGCGCTGCCAAAATCGAGTTGCGTCTGACGACGCTGGCCGAATTCGTCCGGTCGGGACGAATTACCGCCGAGGAACCGGTCCTTCTGGTTCAGGAAGGGCGCGACGAGGTCAATTTTGCCCTCTTCCGGGAAGGGATGCCGACCTATTTCCGCGCGGTTCAGTTCGATTCCGAACTCCCTCCCGCCGACCGCCGACAACGGTTGGTAACCGAGATCATCCGTACCGGTCAAATCGCCGCCGACGAAGAGCCGGTCTCATCGGTTCTGCTCTTCGGTCAAGAAGGAGAGTATGCCGACCTGGTCGAAGACCTGAACGCCCGGGAAGTCCAAGTCGAAGTCCTCGACCCCTTCTCTCTGACGGGAATCGAAACGAGGCCGGGCGTAACGGGCAACGCCGCCCGATTCGCGCCTCTTCTCGGTGCGCTTTTGGCCGAACGGGGGAAAAAGGCGCGGCCGATCCTCGATTTCCTCCATCCGCGCCAAAAACCGAAACCGCCGAACTATGCCCTTCCGTTTTTCGTTTTCCTCCTGCTGTTGGGCGCCGCCTTTCCCTACCTGTGGCACCGGAACAAAAAAGACCTGCTCCACCGCAACGCCGAGGTGGCCCAATTGGCTCGGAACCTTTCGTCGTTACAGGGGGAATACAACATGCTCCGGCCGCAATATTCGGTTCTCGACAGTACCGTGGCCTGGGAACGGTACGGCGTAACCCTTCTTGACGAGTTGCGCGACATTCTCTTGCGTCTGCCTCCCGCGCCCGATCTTTTGATTTCCAGAATGGCATACAACGGATTTGACCCGCAATACAATTGCCCGGTCTTCATCATCAGTGCCAAAATCACCGCACCGCAGGTTTACAGACGCTTTTATCGAAACATGACTTCCGACAATGCCTACGGAATCAATTCGCGCGGCGCCGTGCAGGTTCCGACGGTTACCGACGACGAAACGAAACGGTCGACCGAATACAACTTTACCGCGGTGATCTTTTGTCGGCGACGCGCACCGCAAGACTACCTGAGAACGCTTCCGGACAACCTGCGCGCCATATCGCACGAGAAACCGGAATTCTACGATCAGCGAACCGGTGCGCCAACCCCGAACGGGCAAGATCGTTCGCCGGCATCGCAGACCGAAGAAGAGGAGACCCGGCCATGAAACCGCTCCGCAACATAATCATTATCATTGTTCTTCTGCTGATCCTCGGCGCGTTTTTCGGTCCCAAGCTTTGGAAATCGCAGTATGCCCTGCCGCGCCAAGCCCTTGCCGAACAGAAAGCGAACCTGGAATCTCAGATTGCCGCGGGACAAAACCAAATCGCGATGATGCGGCGTTCCATCACCGAGAACATGAACCTCTACACGCGCTCGTTCCCCTTGCAGGTGAACGAGGCGCAACTGCAATACCAGATATGGCTTACCCAACTTTCCGAGTTCTGCGGATTTCGGGATACACAGATCAATGTCGGGAACAGTGCGGTTCGTAACGGGTTGATGAACCACTATTTTCGACTGCGCGGCGACTGTACCGCCGAACAACTTTATCGGTTTCTCTACGAATTTTACTGGACCGGCTATCTGCATCGAATCGGCTCGCTCGATATTCAGACGAAAGAGTCCTCGAACCTGCTTTCCGTCGCGTTCCTCATCGAAGGGGCGACGATGCCCAAAATCAATCCGAACCAGCCCGTACCGAGCCAGAATATGCTTCCCGGCCCGCCATCGTTTTACCGCCGCCTGGCTTCGGCTCCTTGGAAAGCGTATCAATCAATGTCGCGCCACAATGTTTTTCAGTATTCGCTTCCGGGGGTAGACGATGCCGACTGGACGGTGCTGGCCGCGATGCCGACCATCGAATCACCCGACGGCAAAACAACCACCCAGACACACTGGCGCGTTCTGACGACCGGTAAAACGTTGATCGTTCCGCTCGGCGGCGAGCTTTCGGTCGGCACGTTTGTCGGGACGGTCCAGGATGTGGTCGACGATATGATCATTCTCAAACAGAGTAACGGCTATAACTGGATCCTTGGGTTGGGCGACCGCCTCTCGAACGCCGCATGTATCCCCGAAATCTTCTGACCGATCCCGACTTTCCACACACGGGACCAGCGATTTTGTAGGGCACATCTCCCTACAAAACCGTTAAATCCCCCGTGAACTTATTGCGGTCCCCCATCGTCCGACCGGATGTTTTCCGACTTGCGGCAGAGCGTTTCCCAAAGGATAAACGAAAAGATGTCGGTATTCTCGTCGATGCGCATCGATGTCGGTTTTCCCCGGCCGTGACCGGCGTTCGTGTCGATTCGGATCAGTGCCGGCGCGGCGTCGTCGATCCCGGCACATGCGGCTTGCAGCGTCGCGGCAAACTTAAACGAGTGCGCCGGAACCACGCGGTCGTCGTGGTCGCCGGTCAGGATCAGCGTTGCCGGATAACGGGTGCCGGGCCGGATGCGGTGGAGCGGAGAATAAGCGTAGAGCGCCTCAAACATTTCACGGCTCTCTTCGCTCGTGCCGTAGTCGGCCGCCCATGCCCAACCGATCGTGAATTTGTGGTAGCGAAGCATGTCGAGGACCCCGACTCCCGGCACCGCCGCCCGGAACAGATCGGGGCGTTGGGTCATTGCCGCGCCGACCAGGAGTCCGCCGTTCGACCGACCGAGGATCGCCAGATGATCGGACGAGGTCCATTTTTCGGAAATCAGGTACTCCGCCGCAGCCAGAAAATCGTCGAAAACATTCTGCTTCTGCCGCAAGGTACCGGCCATATGCCATTCGGCGCCGTATTCCCCGCCCCCGCGCAGTACCGCCAGAGCCAACACCCCCCCGTGATCGAGGAATACCGTCCATTCCGGCTGAAACATCGGAGTCATGTTGACATTAAACCCTCCGTAGCCGTAAAGGAGTGCCGGATGGGTCCCGTCGCGCGGCGTTCCGTTCTTGTATGTCAGGAACAGGGGGGCGCGGGTCCCGTCCTTACTCGTGTACCAAACCCGTTCGGTGGTGTAGTCGTCAGGATTGAGCGAAAGGGGTGTCTCGAAAAGACGCCGGACCGTCCCATCGGTGACGTTGCGTGCGTAGATTTCCGTCGGGTGAACAAACGAGGTGAAACCGTAAAAGAGAATCGGGTCGTCTTTGCCCCCCGAAAGGGAAAGCATGCCCAGGGTCGGTAGATCAAGATGTCCCGTTTCCTTTCCGTCGGCGGTGTAAAGAACTCCTTCCTCGGCGGCGTCTTTCAGGTAGACGACCGCAATCTGTCCGCCGGTCATCACCGCGTCCGAAATCAGGTCTTTTGATTCGGGAACAATGTCGATCCAATGCGTCGGCGCGGGATCCTTTGGATCAACCGCGACGATTCGGCGCAGAGGCGCGCCATAATCGGTCAGCAGATAATATTTCCCTTCCAGAACCCCCAACGGATACGACTCGTGGTCGAACGAAGGATAGATTTCCGTAAACTCGGCATCGGAACGTGTCAGGTCCAGTGACAGCAGACGGTTCCCGTAGGTCGATTCCCCCTCACTGACAAAGAGAACCGTCTCGTCTTCGTCGGTCGACGCGGTGCATATCCGCTGGGGGTGTTCTTCGTCGAATCGGACAAGGCGGTCTTCCGACTGCGCGGTACCGAGACGATGGTATCGAACCTGATGAAACTCATTTTTCGCGACGAAATCTTTTCCCTCTTCCGGGGCGGGATAGCAGCTGTAGTAGAACCCCTCCCCCTGCCAGGCCGGTCTCGAAAATTTGATCCACTCCAAACGGTCGCTTAACACCTCTTTCGTTTCGATGTTCAGAACGTACCCTTCCTGCCAGTCCGACCCCGCGCGCGAGACGGTATACGCCAGATACTTCCCATCCTTCGAGACCGCGCAGGCTCCCAGGGCCGCGGTCCCGTCTTCGGAAAGTTTGTTGGGGTCAAGAAGAACCTCGGCAGGCGCATCGAGCCCTTCCGATGTGTACAGAATCGACTGGTCCTGAAGTCCGTCATTCTTAAAGAAAAAGAGCCGGTTCCCCTTCTTGAACGGGACCGAGTATTTCACGTAATCAAATCGCCGAGTCATCTCTTGGCGTATCTCTTCGCGAAACGGAATTCGGCTCAGAAACGATTCGGTCAGTCGGTTTTCCTGCCGGACCCATTCGGCGGTTTCGGCCGCACGGTCGTCTTCAAGCCATCGGTACGGATCGGCAACCCGCGTGCCGAAATATTCGTCGACCTGGTCGGTCTTTCGCGCCTCGGGGTATTCCAGCGCGGCGGTGGCGCCACAGAAGAGGATCGTCAACGCCGACAATCCGGGGAAGAAAAACATAAATCGAGATACCATCGTTTAAACTCCTTCGAGGGGCGTCTTCCCTCTTTTGCGGTACGACAAGGGGCCGCATATGGGCATGCCATGGCTTCTTCCGTGGTTTTCCAAGAACAAATTACGCCGCGGCGCGGCGGTTTATCGGTTCGTGGCCTCAAGCTCGTTTCGGATCGAGGCGGCTAGGTCCGACGACAGGTCGTTTCGGCCGAGACGCCAGAGCCAGTTGTTTTCGATCCGACCGGGAGAATTGACCCGCGCGGTATCGTCGAGACCGAGGAAATCCTGGATCGGCACGAGCGCCGTCTCGGCGCGTGAGGCAAGGACTTCCCGAACACCGCATCGGACGAGCAGGTTCATTTCCTGCTCGGTGACACGAACCGGATCGGTATATCGGGACGGGACGGCCACGGTCGCCTCGGCTTGCGTCAGGTGTCGGCCGAAAACCTCGGCCACATAGGAATAGTTGACCGGAATCGGCGACTCCGGATTCCGGAGTTCTTCGAGCCAACCGCGTACGGTCTGTGTGTCATGTGTTCCGGTGCAGGCAACCGAATTCCGGCAAACCTCGGTCATCGGATCAGGGTCGGTACCGGTTCGATGTTCATACGCAAAAACCAGGACCTTCATGCCGGGGAGTTGGTAATGATCGCGCAGGGCGTGTACGCCGGGAGTCATCACGCCAAGGTCTTCGGCAATGAATGCTTCTTTCGGAAAATGGGCAAACACCGTGTCAAGGAACTTCTCGCGCGGACCGGCGGTCCAGAATCCGCCGTCGGCATCGATCGGCGTGGTCGGCACAAGACCGTCGGTCGGCTCATCGGGGCCGACCGGAATGGAGCGGTCACGTTTGTATATCGGGAAACTGTAATAGTTGTAGAATCCGATAAAGTGATCGAGCCGCACCGCATCAAATCGACGGAGGGTCATGTCAAGTCGCCGAAGCCACCAGTCGAATCCGGTCTCTTCCAAGCGAGACCAGTTATAGAGGGGAGAATCCCACCGCTGGCCGTCCGGACTGAACGCATCGGCCGGCGCGCCCGAAATACGGCGCGGCCACCCGTCGTCGTCCAGTCGAAAGAATTGCCGATTCGTCCAGGTGTCGGCACTCGCCATTCCGACGTAGATCGGTACATCCCCGAGAATCCTGACCCCTTTTGTATTACAGTATTCTTTTAACCCGCACCATTGCGTGTCGAAGACAAGTTGCGTGAACCGATGAAAGGCAAACGTCTCTTCCGACTCGCGCCGAACCCGGGCCAGCGCCTCGGGGTCGCGGTCACGAAACGCCTTCGGCCACCGCGGCCAAACGGTGGTACCGAAGCGGTCGGCAAGGACACAAAAGAACGTGTAATCGTCGAGCCAAAATACGTTTTCAGAAAGAAAGGTCTCTTCCCGCACCCGATACCGCGTGCCCCCTTCTCCGGCACGGTACCGCGCAAATGCCTTTTGATAGAGAGGAAGACGCTCGGCGCCGGCCGCCTCGTAATCGGCCTTGGACCTGTCGGAAAAGGAAGAGGGGACAGCTTTCGGAAGGTCGTCCCGGTCGAGCAGTCCCTCGTCGGCAAGCTCCTCAAGGTCGAGGTAGAGCGGTTCTCCGGCAAATGCCGAGGCGTTCGAGTAGGGGGAGTAGTACCTGTCGATCGGATTGATCGGGAGCATTTGCCACCAGCGGCATCCGGCCTCGGCCAAAAAATCAACAAAGGCTCGCGCGTCGCGTCCCATCGTGCCGACGTGCGACTCGTTCGGAAGCGAAAACAGAGGCAGAAGAATACCGGCAGAACGTTCCATCGTTGTCAACACTGGCCGTTTCGGGATTGGTCGAAATCCCGAAACGGCGAACTCCTTTCATCGGAGTCGAGGGGGTGAACATCCTCCATGGGTTAATCGTCTACTCTTCGAGGATCACGCGGATCCCGACATTGTAGACTTTCTGCCACGGCAGGTAACCGTAACGTGTCGCGCTTCCGGTAACCTTCGGCCGATCGGCCCAGGATCCGCCACGGGCGGTCTTCTTGGCCGAGGTGTCGCCGTCGTTCCGTCCGTCGCTTTCGACATACGGATATGCCTTGTAATCGCTCTGGGTCCATTCCGAGACGTTCCCGATCATATCGTACAGCCCCCACGCATTCGGTTGGGTCTGTGCGACGTAATCGACGACAAACCAATTGTCCTTGAACCGGTCGTCACGAAGCGGGAAAACGCTATCTTCCGGATACGGATTGCGTGCGTGAATCGTCGCCGGACCTTCCCAGGTGGCGTAGAGGAAACGGCGATCGCTGTCGGCCAGGTTGGCATAGGGAGAGAAGTCGGCCTCGAAAGGACCAAAGAAGAACTTCTCGCCGCTACCGGCACGGGCGGCCCATTCCCACTGCGCCTCGGTCGGAAGCGCGGCGGCGCAGTTATGCGTCTCGCTCAGCCAATCGACGAATTCCCGGGCCTCTAACCAGCTGACGCGGGCCACAGGCTGCTTCGGGTGGTTGGCGATGTAGCCGGGAACGATATGGTCTTTCCCATGTTCGTCGTGGTAACGGGTGTCGTGATTCGGATTGAACGCGGCAAACTGCTCGTTCGTAATTTCGGTCTTCGACATCCAGAACGGTTTTTCGATGGTGACGACATTCCGCGGGTTTTCATCGGGATAACCGTCGAGCGAGCCCATCACCAGGGTTCCGGCGGGGATCCGAACAAAGTCGATCACCGCTCCGTTTGCGAGCTCGATTCTCTTTTCCGCGGCACCCCCGGCCAAAGCCTGCTCCTGGAGCTGCTTGGCCTTTACCTCGTCGAAGGGCCAGTTTTCGGCCGAAAGGGTGTCGGTTGGTTTCTCGAACGGTTCCGGCTCAATGAATTCCGGAGCCGGCTTACCGCGAACCTCTTCGAGGAGCTTATCGAAACCGCCCTCGTAATCTTCCGAAACACCGGCGTAGAGCTCGGAAAGTTCCAGACGACGTTTTGCCTGTTCGGGGCGATCCCACTTCCCGCGCCACGGCGCGTTCATGTCGATCCAGGAAGCAATACGATGTTTCGCCTCTTCGTCGAGTTTGACATTGTAGTGTCCCTTTTCGACGAGCATCTTCCAGAGTTCACTGGTCGAAACGTGGAATTCATACGGAGGCAACACGTCCATATCCGTTTCCGGACCGGGGCGATGAACGAACGGATGAATGTTGTCATACGCCTTGCGCGGTTCGGCAAACGAAGGAGTTTCGTCTTTTGTGCCGTCGTGACAACCGATGCAGTATTTCAGCACGACGTCATAGTAGAGTTCCGTTTCGAACGCCATCGAACGGCGAGGTCCGTAATATTCCTCGATCGGACTCGACGGACGGCGCGAAGCGCTGGTCAGCACCGCGGGGGTGATATCGAGTTGTGATTCGTGGCACCCGTTGCAGGTTGCCGCTTCGCCGGGCATGCCGACGGTCCAGGAACGCATGATCTGAACGGCGGCACCGTCTTCGTCGAGCGGAAGAATGCCGAACGCGGTGTTGGCCGGAACGGTAAAGTTTGCGCTTCCGTCCTCATCGACCGGAACCGTGCCGAGAACCTGCTTGATATCCCAGCTGCTCTGTACCCCGACCGACTCATGCCCACCGCTGTCCAGGTAACAGAAGTGATAGGCAAACAGGAGGAGTTTTTTGATTGTCCCGGGAGGAACCCCCCTGGTTCCCGCCCCGTTATAGACATCGGTGATGAACATGGTCGCCATGTCGGTGTTCTTGGCGCGGCGGTCCTGAATCACCGGCGGCACCGGTTGTTCTTTGATCGGGGTCGGCCAGAAGAGTCCCTGCCCTTCAATCTCGGTGATCAGGGTCAGATTGCTGAACGTGTCGGCCAAGTAAATACCGAAGGTTCCCGGACGTTCTGCCATTTCACAGTTGACCAACACATATTCACCACCCAGCGGATAGGGAAAGATGAAGTTGTAACGCAGACCGGTCGATTGGGTATCCACAACGTTTCCGACCACATCGTCGCCTCGGCGGGGGATTTCTGCGTAGAAACCGGTCACTTCGAAAGGAAGTACTTCCGGATGTGCGTCGAACTGCGAAAGAGGTTCCCCCCATTCTTTGGTTTCCGGATGGTAACGGAACGGGTACTTCCGACCGACGGTCGGGTCGATGATCAGAAGACGCCCGGTGTCGCCGCGGCCGTGATGCCCACCGCCGATCCCAACAATGCGCGACGAATCGGGAAACTCCCGGGCATGTTTAAATGCGGTCGGAAAATAAGAGCCGCTGCCGTAGAGCTCGGCCTGATTGGTTCCGTCCGGATTCATGTGGAATAGAATACGACTGTAATAATGCATGATGTCGCTGTATTCCCAGCGCAAATACATGATCCGCCCGTTTTTGAGCGGGGTCGGATGCCAGTCGGAATCCTGCTCGAAGGTGAGCTGACGGACGCGCTTCGTTTCCGGATCGATTTTGTAGATGTTTGCCATCAGGTCGCTGCCGTTGATACACGGGAGCCCCTGAAGGCCCGCGTTCGAACAGCTGATGATCGTCCCATCGGGGGCGTAGCAGGCGTCGAAGAAGTTGACATCGGGCTGGTCGGTCGGGGAGAGACATTTGAGATTTTTCCCATCAAGCCCGACTTCGAAAATGGCCCAGTTGCCGTTATCCTCGGAAATACTGGTAAAGAGAACGCGTTTCCCATCCCAGTGGAGTTCCGGCTCACAGATCGGCCGCGAATTCGCCGGGCGGAAGAACGGTTTGATTTCCGGTTTGTCGCTCCGCAGATTGTCGACGGTGGCGAATTCCGTGTCCCAAGACCCCCGCGAGATATTCAGGATGGTCAGGAAGTTGTCGTTCGGCGCGGGAATGCGGCCGGCACGTACCACAAGAAGTTTCATGTCGTCGAGGAGGGGGTTGGCCAAAAGGGCCCTGCGGCGGAACGCGTCGAACCGCTCCTGCCATGCGGCGTCGTGTTGCGGTTCGGCCTCGAGGGCATCGAGTTCGTCAAGATATGTTTCTCCGTCGGCGTAATGGTCACCGAAACGGTCGATCATGTCTTCGATGGCGGCGCGAACCGAATCAACGGTATTGACCGGGTAATCGTTGTTATTCCCCGCCAGCCAGTTGTCGCCGTCACCGTCGGCACGACCGACCGAGAAGACCAAGGCGCAGCAGACCGTTGCCGAGATCATGACCGCGCACTTCCAAAATTTTCCGAATGAAAACAGAGACATTGCTGGTGTTCCCCCTTTTTTCAAACAATGCTGGCATGTCGTTGTGTTGCGGATTTCGGTCACGGAGACTCTTTCGGTTCCGTTCCGAGCATCGCGGAAATTTCCGGTTCCACGGCCGCGGCCCAAAGTCGATAGCCGGCTTCGGCCGGGTGGACGCCGTCTCCCATCAGTTCGTTCGGGACACGGTTCGACTCGTCGAGCCAAAGATAGTTGATATCTTTGAGGATTACCTGCGGATCGTCACGGAGCATATCCAGAACCAGCGCGTTCGTCAGGGCGACACGGCTGCGTGTGGGGTGATCGGCTTCCGGACCGACGACGAAGGTGAAGAGGACCAGGATTTTGATGTTGGGGTAAAGGCTTTCGAGCTTCTCGACGATCATCTTCGTCCCTTTTGCCACATCGGCTGGGTTCTGGTTGCAGGCGACCCAGAGATTGTTGATCCCGATCAAAAGCATCGCGGCTTTCGGTTGGATCTTTTCCATCGGCGCGTCGTTGAGTCGCCAGAGGACGTTCCCCGTCTGATCGCCGCCGAATCCCATGTTGACGAAGTTCCGGTCACCGTAGTAGTAATCACGCACCGGGGCACCGCTGCCGTCCCACCCATGGGTGATCGAGTCACCAATCAAGAGCAGATCGACATTCCCTTGCGCAATACGTTCTTTATTGGCTTCGTGGCGTTCTTTCCACCAGTCGGCGCCGAGGTTGTCCGAAGGGATGCAGGCCGGGGGAAGCGTGCCTTCTTCGGCAACGAGCGCTCCGAAACAGAGACAAAAAAGCGAAAGGAACAAAACCGCGGGTAAATGTAATTTTTTCATGGTGTTACCAATCTGTCGGATCCGAAGGGGTGCGGCGCCCTGCCGACACCCTTTCGGACAATTCCAAGCCTAAAAGACGATACCCGAAAATCACGTCCTGAGAAGGGGGGAAAGGGTATTTCGGGGATCGCCGCGAAACCTTCGCCCGCGCCGCGGGCGAAACGATTAAAGAGGGTATGCCGGGACGCAGACCGAACTCAGACGTCGATATTGTCGTATCCGGGCCGGTACTTCGGACGAACCAGTTCGGCAACCCCCTTGGTCTTGAGCGAATCGAGGTTCTTGACAATGAGATTTTCGGCATCCCATTCGATCTTTTCACCCCATTTGCCCGGTTCGGCAGCAGCCCAAACGGCGAGGTTCCCCAGCAGAATCGTCTCGGTAAGCGGACCGGCGTGATTCGGGAAGTTCGACCAGCAGATCTCCGGTTTGCCTTCCCAGATGGCGGTGAACCATTCCAGCTTGTGGCGGGCATCGCCATCAGGAGCCTTTTCGTCGGTCGGCGCGATCACGAATTCGGTCTGATCCTCCGGAAGACGCGGAATTTCTGCGCCCCCTTCGGCGTGGAACATACCGTCGTAACCCGCGCCCCTTTCGCCGATGGCAAAGGTTTCGTTGACATCGGTGAAATCGAATCCGTATTTCTTACCGAGTTCCGGTGCCGGCGTTTGACTGCTGTCATACCAATAGAGGGTAAGCGGACCGCGCCAATCGTTGGCGGGGAACTCGAACTTCGAAATCGACTGGGCCGGGAAACTATTGAAATCGTGCCCTGTGCTGGTAGCGACCACACTCGTCGGATTTTTCAGTTGCAGCCCCTTGAAGATCATGTTGACATTATGGCATGCCATGTCACCGAGGGCACCGGTCCCGAAATCCCACCAGCCGCGCCAGGCGAATGTGTGGTACAGACCGGGCCAGTATTCGCGTGTCGGCGCGGTGCCGAGCCAAAGATTCCAGTCGACGTTCGTCAGGGCGCTTTCGATCTGCGCTTGTTTCTCGGCGATTTCATCGTCGGCAATCTCGGGGTCTTCTTCTCGGATCTGTTTGCTGAACTTTTCGAGTGTCATGTCGCGGTTCGGACCCTGCGGCCAGATCGGTCGGTCGGTCATGACGTGAACCTCATTGATCTCGCCCAGGATCCCGGCGCGGTACTGCGCCGCGTTTTTCCGCAGGTCGTTGGAGACGCTTCCCTGGTTCCCCATCTGCGTGCAGACGCCGGCCTCCTTGGCAAGATTGCCGAGGTATCGGGCTTCGCCGATGGTACGGGTGAGAGGTTTCTGCGTATAGCAGTGCTTCTTGGCCTTCAGGCCCATCGCGGTGATGACCGTGTGCATGTGGTCGGTGGTTGAACAGGTCAGTGCGTCGAATCGGTCGCCCATGTCGGCAAACAGTTCGCGGAAATCAATGTAGCGTTTCGCGTCGGGGAAATTTTCACCCATGCTGTTCAGGATGTTCTTGTCGACATCGCAAAGGGCAACCACCTTGCCGAACAAACCGGCTTGCTGGATATCGCTCCTGCCTTTGCCGCCGACACCGATTCCGGCGACCGCAACACTTTGCAGTGCCGAGGCACGGGCGATTTTCCTATGGTTGCCGCTGGCAACCAGATAACCGGCACCGGCAACCGTCGATGTTTTGAGAAAATCTCGGCGTGTGGCTTTTTTCATACGGCATTCCTCAGTGGATGATACGGGGGTTCACACTAAAAACGGAATCAGGGAGAAAATAAGGTTCTCTCTGATCCCGTTATCTTCAAACGAATGACTGTTTGTCACAGATTGCTTGTTAAAGGTATCAGGCTCAGACTTCGATGTTGTCGTAACCCGGTTGGTACCGCGGACGAACCAATTCGGCCACGCCCGGAGTCTTGAGGGAGTCGAGGTTCTTGACAATAAGGCTTTCGGCGTCCCATTCGATCTTTTCGCCTCTTTTACCGGCTTCTGCGGCTGCCCAAACGGCAAGGTTCCCGAGGAGAATCGTCTCGGTAAGCGGACCGCCACGGTCGGTGAAGTTCGCCCAGCAGAGTTCCGGTTTGCCTTCCCACATCGCGGTGAACCATTCGAGCTGGTTGCGGTGGTCGAAGTCGCCTTCATACGCGGGTGCTACGGGGAATTCGACACCCGGAAGTTCTTCGAGGTCGGCGCCGCCTTCGGCCTTGAGCACGTAGCTCCCGCCGTAGTCGCTCGGGGAGAAGAGAACACCCTTTTCACCGATGATCAGCGCGCCGCTGTCGGAAGACCCGATACCGTACTTGTCGAAAAGTTCGTGCGGCGGGGTTTGTTTGCAATCGTACCAGGTGTAGGGGAGAGGACCGCGCCAATCGTTGGCGGGGAATTCATACCAAATACGGCTCGAAGCCGGGAAGCTGTTGTAGTCGTGACCGGAGCTTTCGGCAATCACGCTGGTCGGGTTCTTCAGTTCGCAAGCCGCATAGGGAAGGTTGGCGGTATGGCAGGCCATGTCGCCGAGGGCCCCGGAACCGAAATCCCACCAGCCGCGCCACGAGAAGGAGTGATAAATGCCCGGCCAGTATTCACGGTAAGGAGCGGTGCCGAGCCAGAGGTCCCAATCGAGGGTTTCGAGGGCCTTTGCGATTTGGGCTTCCTTTTCGGCGATTTCGTCTTCGGCGATTTCAGGATCTTCCTCTTGGATCTGCTTGCTGAACTTTTCGAGCGTCATGTCACGATTCGGCCCCTGCGGCCAAACAGGACGGTTCGTCCAAACATGGACCTCTTTCAGTTCCCCAAGGACACCGGCGCGGACCTGGGCGGCTCCGCGACGGACGGAATCAAGCGCGCTTCCCTGGTTCCCCATCTGCGTGCAGACGCCGGCCGCCTTGGCAAGATTGCCGAGGTAACGGGCTTCGCCGATGGTACGGGTGAGCGGCTTCTGCGTATAGCAGTGCTTCTTGGCCTTCAGGCCCATCGCCGATATGGCGGTGTGCATATGGTCGGTCGTCGAACAGGTCAGTGCGTCGAATTTATCGCCCATGTCGGCAAACATGTCACGAAAATCGACAAAGGTTTTGGCATCCGGAAAGTTCGAGGCCTGGCCTTCGAGGGTGTTTTTGTCAACGTCGCAGAGCGCAACGATTTTTCCGTAGGTCGCGGCAATGTTGACATCACCGCTCCCCTTGCCGCCGACACCGACACTGGCGACGGCAACCGACTGCAAAGCGCTGGCGCGTGCAACTTTGTGCGCGTTACCCGCGCCGACCATAAATCCGGCACCTGCGACGGTGGCCGTCTTAAGAAAATCACGACGTGTTGTTCTCATTTGGGGTACTCCTTAATAATAAATCTATCGCGAAAAACGAAAAACACTTTTCCGGATGGTATTGATTCTTGTCGGTACGTTCTCATTCAGACTAACCGGCAAATCTTCAGTATACTCACCTTCTTAACTATTTTAACAGCACGGAAGGTCGAATTCCACTATTTCGGGGTTATTTTTTGAATTTTTATGGAAAGTTCCCTCGTTTACCCCTCTTTACCCCTCTAGTTGCGCACCAAACCGGGGTAAACGTCGAGATCGAGCGGTTCGAAAAGACCGGCACGATATCTTTCGACGGCGACTCCCCCCATAACGGCGTTATCGGTGCAAAGTTGCGGCGGGGCAACGTAGAGCCGAACCTTCCGCTTTTCGGCAGCTTTTTCGATCGCGTCGCGGAAACAGCGGTTGGCGGCGACCCCTCCCCCGACGCAGAGGGTTCCGAGCCTGGTGAGCCGGAGGGCTTCCATGGCCTTGCCGACCAAGCAGTCGACCACCGCCGCCTGGAACGAGGCGGCCAGATCGGCCACCATCTGCTCGGGAATCCCGACCGATGCGCAGTCGACCTTACCGACCCCGGCAATCTTGTAGCGAACCGCCGTTTTCAGGCCGCTGAAACTGAATTCAAGCCGGTCCGGTTCGTTCAACAGGGGACGGGGAAAAGCGTAGGCTTTCGGGTTCCCCGACTCGGCGGCTTTCTGAATCGACGGACCTCCGGGATAAGGGAGGCCGAGCATGGCGGCAACCTTATCGAACGCTTCCCCGGCCGCATCGTCGATCGTCGTGCCGAGCGGTTCGAAATCGATCGGGCTCAGGCAACGGTACAGATTCGAATGCCCGCCGCTGACGATCATTCCGACGCAGGGAAACGGATCAATTCCATAGGCCACCTTACAGGCATAGACGTGTGCCTGCAAATGGTTGACCGCGATCAACGGCAACCGCGCCGCCAGTGCCAAAGCCTTAGCTCCCGCCAGCCCTACCAGGAGCGAGCCGGCCAGCCCCGGGGTATTGACCACCGCGACCGCGTCCAAATCTCGCAGCGCCATCGAGGCGCGGCGGAGCGTCTCGTCGATGACCGGAAGAATCCGTTCGAGATGGGCGCGCGAGGCAATCTCGGGAACAACGCCGCCGTACGGTTCGTGGAGTTTTTCCTGCGAGGCGACAACCGCACCCAAAACGTTTAGCTCATCGTCGATTACGGCCGCAGCGGTTTCGTCGCAACTCGACTCAATCGTTAATATTTTCATCGTGGGAAAGATGTTTCGATGGTTTCAAGCAATGTCGCCGGGGAAGACAGGGCCTCGCCGAAGAGGACTCTTTCGGGTTGACGCGGGGCACAGACTCGTTCCCGTGCGACATCTGCCCCCATTTTATCGCGGTCGGGTGTTTTTCCAAGCTTAGAGATGTTGTCGCCTGGTTTTTTTATGATTTTCGACCCACTACCGACTCGAACGATAAAAAATCATTCTCCGAAAATGGCGATCCCATCCTGTGCCCTAAATTGGCGGTTACGAAATATTCATCTTGCGAGCTCTCCCCCGTTTCATTATGATTCCCCGAATTTCTCTCTTCCCCCCTTTTACCGCGGGGCAGAGAATTGACGCGGGTGTATGAACATCGAAGAAAACGAAACCGCCGGTAAACTCATGACAACCACGATCCGAACGACTCTGACATTCCTTCTCCTCCTTCTGACGGGGGTCGGCTGTTCCAGCTGGGGAGGAAAGATCAACAATACCGAGGGGGTCAATTACTACGCCAGAGGGGATTACGACCAGGCGCTGACAGCGTTTCAGACCGCTTCGCGGCTGAACCCCGAAGATCCGGAAGTCTATTATAACATCGCCTCGACCTACCAGCAGCAGGCGCTTCGTTATCAAGACCCGGCGCTTCTGACCCAGGCCGAAACGAATTATCGAATCTGCCTTCAAAAGAACCCGACCCGAGAGACAACCGTCTGCTGTTATCGGGGGCTGGCCACGGTCCTCAACCAGAAGAAAGACGAAAAACAGGCCCTGAAAGTCTTGCAGGAATGGGAAGAGAAAGAGCCAACCTCGGTCGAGCCAAAACTTGAAATTGCCTATCTTCTCGAAGCTCAGGGAAAGAACCGGGAATCGGCCGATGCCCTGACCAAAATCAAGGATTGGGCGCCGAACGACTATCGCGCATTCTATAAATTGGGACTGATCGAGGAAAAAATGGGGAATGACGCCGAGGCACTCGAACACCTTCGGGCCGCCGCGCGTCTGAATCCGGCCCACCAAGATATCACAAACAAGATTATCCAACTCGAGGGGAAAGAATCGGCGCCGAAAGTGAGTCCGTCTGCCAACGAAAATACCCAGGCGGCCGTCTCCAACGCTCCCCCATTTGAGACACCGGCCGAACCACCCGTCGCCCCGGCACGCACGTCGTCGGTGCAGAGCGACCTGGCCCCCCCGCTCGACGGCTTTACGCCTGTGGCCGAAACGCCCGAACCTGTCTTCGACGCGATACCTCGATCGGAACCGGTGCCGCAAGCCCCCCCGGAAACAGGGTTTGTTCCGGAAGAAACTCCTTCGTACAACACTCCGGCCCCCGGCTCGCTTCCCGCCGCGACCCCCGACGCGATCCCAAGTACGCCCCCGAGCGAAATCGATTCACTCTTCGGTTCCGACGCTTCGGAACTGAGTGCGATTCCTCCCACGCTGAACAGCACAACCCCTGCACAAGCGCGGAATGTCGCGGGTACGATTTCGCTTCCCGACGGCACCGGCACCCCGACCCATAAACTTGCCTATACGGGGGCCGCCGTACCGAAAACGTCAAGCGCTGCTTCAACGGCAACCGATTCGACGGCTGTTACGACAAACCGGAAATCGAATGTCGGAAACGCCAATCCCGGTCCCCCCCGCACTTCGGTCGGCGTTCCGTTCTGAGTCGGCGAGTCCAAACCCGCACAAAAAAGGCCGGGGCGCAAAACGCCCCGGCCTTTTTCCGAAGGATCTTCGGCCCGTTGTCCCAACTAAGGCACCACTTGCACGATGACCTCTTTTCGCGCAATCACTTCGTTCTTCTCCTGATCGACAACCCGAATCCTGATATTCTTTTCCCCGAGCCGTTCGGCCGAGAAGTGGAGGGCGTAATCCTCATCGAACCGGAACTCGTTAAAGACGACCGGGTCGGGATTTCCCGTGTATCTGTTCTGCGTCTGCCCGCTCGCGTTCTTTTCCAGGAAATAAACCCCGTCGGGCAGAAGGATCGAAAGGGCGACTTTCGGCACGTCGCCGGTTTTGGAGATTCGGACACGTCCGTTAAACTCTTTTCCCATCGAAATGGCCGAAGGGAACATATCGGCTTCGATGACGACGTGCCCCTTGCTTTCGGTGGCCGCGGGCGGCGTCTCGGTGAGGCTGGGGGGCACCGACGCGGCGTCGGCCGGTGTCTCGGGAGGCGCATCCGGAATCCGAATCGGGGGGGCATGATCCAAGGAATCGGGGGGCAACCCGGGTGGCAGATCGGTCGGCGTGGTATATGCCGCACCCCGCTGGTCGACCCGCACGTCGAACGAAAGGATTCCGGTGGTATCAACGTCCAGGTCGAACGCGATCAGTTGCCGTGACGCGGCGGGAAGCCCTTCGAGTTCCCAAACGGCGGTCCTTCCTTCATATCCCGCGACCGCCGGATTGCTTGCGGCAATACGGGTTCCCGCCGGAAGCGCGGCGCGTACAATGGCGTTTTGCGGAAGAGCCGAACGGTTGGTGACTTCTATTTCATAGCTCAGGCGGCTGCCGGAGGTTCCGGAAGAAGGTCCCTTGAACCCAAGCATAAAGATCGCGTCGCCCGACCAAAATTGGGTGATCGTCTTTTCATCGACAACGGCTCGTTCTTGCCCGCCCCCCGAAGGACGAATGATTTGAATCTTGACATTGTTCGCCCCCGGCCCCCCCGTCGTCTGGGTAAAGGGAACCGTTGCCTGTCCATTCCGGTCGGTTTCGATTTCGATGGTCGACTCGCCATTTGGTCCGAACCCCGCCGCAGGTCCCGAAAGGACCTGATAGCGGACAATCCAACCGGAACGGGGTTCCGGAACGGTCTTGCGGAAAACCGTGGTGGTCAGATCAACCGTCTGCCCGACCGGTGAAACGGTCGAGGAAGGAAAACGGAACATCGCATCGATCCAGTGAATCTGTCCCGATGCGGTCCGGTTCCTCCAATCGTCGACGTTCTGCGCGAAGACCGAAACGGCGGTGGTTCCTTCTTCGGCCGACTGAACGGTTGCCCACGATTGACCGCGAAGGATCGTAATATCATCGAGCGGGGTTGAGGTTCCCCGATGAATTCGCCAGAGTTTCGAACTCGTCGCGGTATACATCTGTCTGGGACTCACCCGTTTGGTCGAGGTGCAGTCGAAATAGAGACAGCCGTTCGACGGGTTACTCGTCAGGAAATGTCCGGTTCCGTCCAGGTTCCATTCGAGCTTCTGACCGGTCTGGAGATACTCGTTTCCTTCCCCAACATAACTGGCGACCATCACCACTTCGGTTCCGACCTGAGCGATAATCGTGCGCGGTTCCATCACAACCTTCGGACCGCTGGCCTCAAGGTATTTCGGGAAGAGGACCCCGCCGTTCGGAAGCTGGGCGGTCCATCGGTCGCTCTCTTTCGGGGTAATGACCGGTGTCGAACCCGACGAAGAGGTCCAGGGAGAAGTTTCGCACGCGCTCGGCGCACCCCCTTCGCCCGCTTTCGGTTCTTTCGAGGCGGGAAGCTGTTTGGCCTCGCTGTTTCGTTTACCGCTCAGCGGACAGCGGTAATCGGGATTAAAGAGGTTGCGCCCCGACGGATCGAAGAGGGATTCCCCCTTGGTTGCGGCACAGCCGATCCAGAGCGGCACGAGAAAAAGCGCGAGAAGAGAAAGAACGAGTCGGCCCGGCACGCCCGCGCACAGCGCCGGTTTTCGGAAAAAGTCGATCGTGGTTCTTCTGTTTTCGGTACGCATGGTGTGCCGTTGTCTCCAAGAAATGGTGGCATGATCCCACCAAAAGATACAAACGTTCTAACCCTTATTTTAACCGGCTCGGTGAGAAATTTACGTAAAATCCCCCTGAATCTCACAAGTCTCAGAAAAACAATTACCCAAGAATCGTGCATAACCCGCACAACCGTTATAACCGTCAAGCGAAAAGACCGGTACCTCGGCAGCGGTGGCCTAAAAGCCGCGAAAAAGGGGAAAAACGTTGTGCGCGCCGTCCGTTTCGGAAAAACGGAACGACTCACGGCAGGGAACGAGCGCAGAGAGGTTCCTTCGGCGATCGGGAAAGGCGTCGATCGGTTCATCACGGGTGTCAGCGGCCCGCCGTTCCGACAGCCCACACGACAATGCACCCCCTCTCCCACGGAGTGGGCACGCCAGTATTCATACGCCGTTGCGCGACTCGAACGACTCCTCGTAAATTTCGGGGACAAAAAGCCGAAGGAAAAGATTCGGGCATTCAAGAGATATTTTTCTTAACAGGCAGAGGAGAGGGGGCGTCATCGAATGGGACAGGGTCGAGCGGGAACCGGTCGCCTGCCGGGCCAACTTGGTCGACCGTCGGGGCAAGATACCCCCGCCAAAGGGAGGGGCTTTTCGGCAAACAAAACAGCGCGAGGGGGCTCACAATTCCGCCCCGAGCAACCCCTCGCTCCCTTCGTTTTCGGTATCCCCGACCTGGGTCGTGTGAAAATCCTCGCCGGTCAGGTATTCGATCAGATCTCCCGCCCGGTCGGTAAATGCCTGGAAATAATTGTCGCGGATAAATCGAAGGAATTGGTGCTTCTGCGACGAACCGAGCGGTACGCGCTCGACGATCTTTTCAAGAATTTCGGTGTCCGACCGGAGAAGCGGTATCAGCCCGCTACCCGAGGAGATTTTGAAAAATTGACCGCCCACAAGCCGGTATCCGTCTTCGGTCTCTTTGACGTTCCCCTCGGCCAAGACGAATTCCCCCTGTTCGGGAATAAGCTGCTCGGCACCACGGACCGGGATGAATCCGTGGCTTGTTCGATACTGCCATCCTTCTCCGCGCTTCCAAAACGCCAGAAGTCGTTCATTGTCCATGATCACGTAGATATTCCTGAAGGCAAGACGCCGGGGAACCCCTTCGATCCGCCCCAGGGGTGGTAGGTCGTCAACGACAACCTGTTTCGAGACCTGCGGGGTTTCCTGCGGCTGAATCGTCAGAATCGTTCCACATTGGGGACATTTTCCCCGTTTCCCCAAGAGAGCGTCGGGAGCGCTCATCCCGCCGCCACAACCGGGACAGACCAGTTTGATGACCATAATACCCATCCTTTCACCGGGAAAGCATCGCGACCCGCACAGCCGAGAGGATCTCCCCAATAGATTCTACTCCGGCTCGCCTTCCGAAGCAATGATGCCCACGGAAAGGGAGAAATTTCTGGCGGTTATGTACGATTGATGCAAAAAATAGGGAAGATAGAAAGTTTTATTGTATCCGGTTGGGTTAAAGTTCGATAAGTGGTAAAATGTTTCACGGATGAAACGGCCGGATTGAGATAAACTCGGCAAAACCGGTTAAATGAACAGGGATTTACGTCCTCGTTTCAATCAGAATGCTAAGAAACCGCTCGTGACAATCGGAGATTTGGTATCGTGAGCCAGATTCAACAACAGACTTCTATATTCGATCACTCCAATATGGTGAAATTGGTTCGGTTCCGGGCCGCCGTACAGCCAAACGATACGGCATTCCTTTACCTGACCGATGGGATTGGGGGAGAGGGTGCCGAAATACGCCTGACCTATCAGGAACTCGACGAACGGTGCCGCGCTCTGGGCGGCTGGCTTCAGAAAAACCGTTATGACGGAAAACGGATCCTTCTCCTTTACCCCCCCGGGCTCGAATTTATCGTCGGATTTTTCGGTTGTCTTTATGCCGGCGCCACGGCGGTGCCAATCTATCCGCCACGCCGTAACCGCTCGATGCTCCGCATTCAGTCGGTCGCCGACAGTGCCGAAGCGAGCCTGGCGCTGACAACCGGCGACGTGATGGAGCGGGTTCGGGAACTGATCGACGAAACCCCAAACCTGAGAAAAATCGCCTGGTCGACGACCGACCATACCCCCATCGACTATGCCGGGGAATGGACCGATCCCAACCTCGATTCCGATACCCTGGCATTTCTGCAATATACGTCCGGGTCGACGGGAAACCCCAAAGGGGTTATGATTTCACACGGGAATATGCTTCACAATTCCCTCCTGATCTCAACCGGATTTGAACATACCCGCAGTCACAGCGGTGTCTTCTGGCTTCCGAGCTATCACGACATGGGGCTCATCGGCGGTATCATTCAGCCGGTCTACTGCGGTCGACCCAACGTGATCATGTCGCCCCTTTCGTTCCTGCTCAAACCGTACCGCTGGCTGGCGGCGATCAGCAAGTATCGGGCGACGACGAGCGGTGGGCCGAATTTCGCATACGACGTGTGCGTGAGACAGATTCGCGACGAACTGCTCGACACCCTCGACCTTTCCTCGTGGCAGGTTGCCTTCAACGGCGCCGAACCTGTGCATGCCGAAACGCTGGAACGGTTTGCGAAAAAATTCGAACGCTGCGGATTTCGTTACGAAGCCTTCTATCCCTGCTTCGGACTGGCCGAGGGAACCCTGATCGTTACCGGCGGGCAGAAGAACCGGGCGCCGGTCATCAAAACGCTCGATGCCGATTCGCTGGCCAACGGAACCGTCATCGACGCCATTCCGGGAACCGACCGTGTGCGTCGCCTTGTCTCGAGCGGGAGAATCATCCTCAACCAGAAACTGCGCATCGTCGATCCGGAAACCCTGGCCGTCTGCCCCGACAATAAGGTCGGGGAAATCTGGACCTCGAGTCCGAGCGTGGCCAAGGGATACTGGAAAAACCCGAAAGCGACCGCCGAAACGTTCAACGCATACACGTCCGACACCCACGAAGGACCCTTCATGCGAACCGGCGACCTCGGATTTATGAGTGACGGCGAGCTGTTCGTGACCGGACGTATCAAAGACCTGATCATTATCCACGGGGTCAATCTCTATCCGCAGGATATCGAAGCGACCGCCCAGCGCGCGGTACCGAAATTCCTGAGAATCAACTCGGGGGGCGCGTTCATGATCGGGGAAGACAACGACGAAAAACTCGTGCTCGTCCAAGAAGTCGAACGTCGGTTCCGCCCCGGAGACGAAAAGGATATCTTCCCGGAAATTCGTAAAGCGATCGCCATCGAGCATGAAGTGCCGATCGACACGATCGTTTTGGTTCGGACCGGTACGATTCCGAAAACCTCAAGCGGTAAAATTCAGCGCCACTCCTGCTACGACGGGTTCCTCAAAAACGAGCTGAATGTCGTGGCACGTTGGTCGGTTGCCGACGAAGCGGACGAGCCGGTCGACACGGGCGATCTCGCGCAACAGATTACGCTCGGTAGCTATACAGAGGCCGATAGCCCGCTGACCTACGACCCGAACATCGACAAGCTGGACGACGACGAGAGGAAGATCGCCGACAAAGCGAAAGTCGCCCCCTATCCGGGAAGCGAGATGGCGGATGTCTTTAAAGTCGAGCCGAAATCGGCCGCCCCACCCGATTCGGAACCTGCTCCGCGCGTCGAAAGGCTCTCCCTTTCCGAGCAGAGTTATCAAGAGACGGCCAAGACGGTCCTGGAAGAGGTTCATCGAATCGCCAAAGAGCGCAGCCGCGGCATCACCCTCGACTCGGATATTACCGAACTGGGGCTCGACTCCCTGGAACGGATGGAGATCCTCGCCTCGCTGGAAGATAAATTCGGCGGCCAGTTCCCGGAATCGATTCTGCCCGACCTTCTGACAGCCCGCGAAGTGGTCGACGCCGTCCGAAAGCATCTCGGCCACGGCATGAAAGTCGCAGAACGGGAAAAGAAACTCTATGAAGTTACCGACGCCTCGAACGATTTCTCGCTCTTCCCCGAGTATATCGAGCTGAAAGAGAAACTCGATTTCCTCGAAAAGACGAACCTGAGCCATTTCTTCGACGAGCACGAGTCGATCGTCGACAATATAACCTATATCCAAGGCAAGCGGTTCATTAATTTTGCCTCGTATAACTACATCGGCGCAAGCGGCCATCCCGAAGTCATCGAGGCCGCCCAAGAAGCCACGAAAAAGTACGGAACCAGCGCGTCGGCCAGTCGTATCGTTTCGGGAACCAAACCGATACACGTGCAGCTTGAACGGGGGATTGCCGATTTCCTCGGCACCGACGACGCCATCACCTTCACCGCGGGTCACCAAACGAACGAATCGGTCATCGGGCATCTGATGGACCAGAACGATATGATCCTGTACGACGCGCTGATACACAACAGTTCCTATGAAGGGGCGGTTCTTTCGGGCGCACGTCGCCGACCGTTCCCCCACAACGATTTTGAGGCGGCGGAATGGATTCTCAAGGAGCACCGCGGAGCATACCGCCGTGTACTGATCGTCCTCGAAGGAGTTTACAGCATGGACGGCGACTACCCCAACCTGCCGGCCTTCATCGAATTGCGCAACAAATACAAGACGCTCCTGATGATCGACGAAGCCCATTCAATCGGCGTCCTCGGCAAAACCGGGCGCGGGATCGGCGAATTTTTCGGAGTCGACCGAAAAGACGTCGATCTCTGGATGAGCACACTCAGCAAGACCCTCGGTTCCTGCGGTGGTTATATTGCCGGCCAGCAGGAACTGATCGATTATCTGAAATATACCACCCCGGCGTTTATGTTCAGCGCCGCGATGTCGCCCCCGGTCGCCGCGGCGGCACTGGCCTCACTCAAGCTCCTCGAACGAGAGCCGCAACGGTGTGAACAGATCCGAGCCAACAGCCGTTTCTTCAAGAAGACCGCCGAGGAACTCGGGCTGGACACCGGGTTGGCAACCGAGTCGGGTGTGGTGACCGTCGTCATCGGTAACTCGGTCAAGTGTCTGAAACTCTCAAAGTACCTCTTCGACCACGGAATCAATGCCAACCCGATCCTCCATCCGGCGGTTGAGGAAAAAAGTGCGCGCATCCGCTTCTTCCTGGTCTGTTCGCACACGGAAAAAGAGATGCGCCGTGCACTCGAACTGACGGCGGAAGGCCTGGCCATGATCGAGAAAGAGGATATCACGGCACTCACGCCGATCTTCGGCGGTAAGAAGAAATAATTCTTTGCCGAATCCGTAAACGAAACGGGCGGTCTCTCGACACGAGATGCCGCCCGTTTTTGTTCAAGGCTGTTTTGTTTCCTTCCCGCACGCGGAAAAACCCTCGCTTCGATCGTCGGCCGGGATGATGGATGACAGCGTACTTCCTTTCTGCTATAATCTTTCCGTCGGAGACGGCCCTGCCACGGCAAAAACACGCCAAGCGGGACCGTGATACACCAAAGACCGCGCCGTCCGCAGAAAGGGAAAACTTATGCGACGCTTAACGATCATTTTCCCGGCTTTCCTCTGGCTTTCGTTCGGTGTCCTTTTCGGAGCCGGGTTCGATGTTCACCTTCCGGAACCTTTTGAACCGGACACCGTTCTCTGGGTGGCCCCCGACGGCGACGACAAGGCCGCGGGAACCGAATCGGCCCCCCTGGCCTCACTGGCCGGTGCGGCACGCGCGGCCGCCGCCGCCAAACAGGCCGAGCCGGAAAAGTCGATCGGCGTGTACTTCAAAGAGGGTGTCTACCGGCTCACCGAACCGGCGCTTTTCAACAGACTGGTCTCACCGGGCGAAAAGCCAATCCTTTTCCGTTCGGCACCCGGAGCAAAGGGTAAATGTATCTTCACCGGAAAAACGGAGGTGACCGGTTGGGAAAAACTCGCCTCGAGCGAATATTGGAAACATGCCCCGGAAAGCCTGAAAACGCGGATTCGCCCCGAGGCGGTTGAAAAGATTTGGACCGCTCCGTACGCTCCGTATGAATCGGCCCTTTACGCACCGGACCAAGACGGCACGCGGCAGGAATTTTTTGTCGACGGTCGACCGCAAACCCTCGCCCGCTGGCCGAACGAAGGGTTCGCCGTCTCGGGGCAGGCGGTCGGCCCGACACCGGTCGAAACCCGGGACTGGAGGCCGGAAGGAACGCGCGAAGGGATTTTTGAAGCCGACGCGAACCAGCCCGTCGGCTGGGAAAACGAGCCGGCAGGAATTTTATTCGGCTACTGGTATTGGGACTGGAGCGAGTCGTATGTTCGCATCGAAAAGATCACGCACGAAGACAACCGGCAAATCATCGAATTGTGCAAGCCGTACGACGCAAGCGGCTATAAACATCGCCTACGCTACTACGGGCTGAACCTTCTGTGTGAACTTGATGCGCCGGGCGAGTTTTATATCGACCGCGAGACGAAACGAATCTTCTGGATTCCCGCCGACGGGGTCGAGCCTGCCGTCGTTTCAGCTGCCCTGACCACTTACGAAAAGCCGTGGGTTCTCGAAATCAGTCATTGCGGCGGCATCCTCTTTGCCGGTCTTGTTTTCGACGGGGGGTTCGGCGGGCTGGCTTCGGTCGATTCATCGGAAGACATCACGTTTGCGGACATCGAGGCGCGCGGGTTTTCCGGGCGAACCGCGGTGATGGTCTCCGGGGGTGCCCGTTGCGGGGCGTACCATACTCGGCTCGAAACGCTCGGCGGAGGCGGATTTACGCTGTACGGCGGCGACCGTAGAACGTTAACGGAGGCCGAGCATTTCCTTTCGCAATGCACGGTTCACGATTTCTCTCGGATCTTTCGCACCTACGCTCCGGCGGCACTGATCAACGGTTGTGGGATCAAGGTCGAGCATTGCGATTTTTCGGAAGCCTCGTCGTCGGCAATGCGGATGGAAGGAAACGAACTTCTGGTCGAATACTGCCGGTTTACCGACCTGGTCAGGGAATCGGACGACCAAGGCGGAATCGATTCTTGGTTCAACCCAACCTACCGAGGAAACGTGATCCGTTACAACCACTGGGAAAATATCGTTGGAGGAACGACCTGCGGGGCGGCCGCGGTTCGTCTCGATGACATGATCTCCGGTTTTCTGATTTACGGAAACATCTTCATTCACTGCGGCGGGGTTCATTTCGGTGCGGTTCAGATCCATGGCGGAAAAGAGAATCGGATCGAGAACAATCTCTTTGTCGACTGCCGGGCGGCGGTCAGTTTCTCACGATGGGGCACGCGATATACCGACGCGTTCGCCGTGCCGGGGAGCCAACACTACGATGCGACGCGGCACAAATGCCACGAAGAGGTCGAGATTGATTCGCCCGCCTGGCGGGAACGATACCCGTCGCTCGTTCGGATCGACGAAGATGCCGATGTCAATACCGTGATAAACAATATCGTGATCAACTGCGAAGATTTCCTCGTGAATCCGGGAGAAATGCAACAGACGGAAAATAACACGATTGAAACACTTCAGGACGTCGACACGGCAAAGCTCCTTGCCCCCGACACACTGAAGAAATACGGATTAAACCGAATCCCGGTCGAGGAGATCGGTGTTACCGGGAAACCGTATCTCGACCGATAATTGCCCCCCTGCGCCGAGCACGGGATGATTCCGAAATTTTCGCGATTCGGCGCGAGTCGTATCGACCGGTCGGTCGGTCAAACGAGGGGTTGCGTTCGGAACACCTTGCCGCGCCATCCGCAAGGCCGACGCCGCCCGATACACCGCCGATTGAAAACACAGATGATCACGTATCTGTCATACAATACGTTACACCGATTCAACCATCCGAAGGAGACCATGATGAAATTTCCGCGACGTTTTCTGCTCACCGCAATTCTGGGAGTCCTTTCCCTCTTCCTGACACCCCTCCGGGCCGAAAACGGCGTCGATTCCTGGATTTCTCTTTTCGACGGTGAAACGCTCGGCTGCTGGGAAGGGGGCGGCGAGGCGGGCGGCGTCGAGCCGAAGGTCAAAGACGGATGTCTCGTGATCGGGATGGGGTCTATGTCGAGCGGCATCAAATTCAACCCCGAAAAAGCCGAAGCGCCCTTCCCCTCGGTAAACTATGAGATTGAATATACGGCCAAACGCCAACTCGGAAACGACTTTTTCGCCGCGATGACATTCCCCTGCGGCGAGTCGTGTTGCACGCTGGTCAACGGCGGCTGGGGCGGCACGCTGTTCGGGCTTTCGAGCATCGACGGCATGGATGCCTCCGAAAACAACTACTCCTCCTACCACGGATTTAAGAACAAGACCTGGTACGTGTTCCGAATCCGCGTGACCGAAAAGACGATCACCGTCTGGCTCGACGAGGAAAAGAAGATTGAGGTTTATACCGAAAATCATCGGATTTCGATACGGATGGAGATGAACCGCTACAAGCCGTTCGGCATCGCCTCGTGGGTCAGCGAAGGGTGGGTCAAATCGATCCGCTACCGCCACCTGACCGACGACGAGGCCCATGACATCGATGCCGAAGCCGACCGTCAAACCCGCGGGAAGCTAAGGCTCAGGATAGAATAAACCCGTCTTACGAAAATCGGAGAATCGTTGCCGTATTCAACGAACTGCCCCGCGGCAAGGCCGGTTCACGGCTTGCCCTCTTCCCGATCACGCAACCACCGGGCACGAATCTTTCCGCCCGGAGCGGCCGCCCCTTCAAGGCGGCCGTAAATTTTTTCCGCCCGACCGAACTCGCCGCGTGATTCATAGATTCCGGCCAGCATATTGAGCGTGCCCGATTTCCAGAGGCCGTCGAGTTTGTTGATGAGGTCGGCATCTTCGAAATGCGTTATTGCCGCCTCGTCGTTTTTCATGGCATGGGCCACGAGCCCCAGATAAAAACGTGCGGTGACCTTCTGATAAAGTTTCATTCCGATTTCCTGACGTCCCCGTTCTAGGAACTGCGCGGCCATCGCGCGGGTCTGTTCTTCGGTTAACGTGTGGCCTTCGGCATCCTGCACCTGCTGAATGTACTCGTTGAGGTGTGCCCCGAGTTCGAGCGAAGCCTGTTTCAGAAGCCGGTCGGGAATCCGCCCCTGCTGGAGCCGATTGGCCGCGCCGTTTTCGGTATCAAACCGTCCCTTGAAATAGAGAATTTTTCCTTCCCAGAGGGGGTAAACCCGTTTTGCCTCGGACGAGACGATATCACCGGTATCGCTTCCCGCCCCCTCGGACGGGGCGTATTTTTTGCTGCTGCCGTCATCGGCTCGCATCGACAAGTCGTTCGAGGCTTCCACCGCGTAGGTGTAGGGGAGAAGCAGAATCTGCGACTCGATCGGAAGGATCGTCTGTTCGATGATCGGGGTCTGGAACTCCCACCCGTGTTCGACTCCGGTGATGTGTGGCAGATGACCGATCTCGTTTTTCACCGATTCGAACGAAAGCGCCAGGATGGGGGGAACGAACGACGCGGCGTCGGAGCCGGAGCCTTCCACAACCGACTCGCGCATCATGATCCACATACGTTCCGACATGTTGAACATATCGGTCGGCACGACCGCACGCACACTTTCCAGGTCGGATGCCGAAAGGGGGAAAGGCTGGTCATCGAGATCGAGCCGCCGCCAGACGGTATCGTCACGGGCGCCCTCGTCAAGTGTGGCAATCGTCGGAAACCGGAGTCCGCACCCTTTGTCGGGATCGGTCTCTTTCACGGGTCCGTCCCCGCCCGGAACGGGAAAACCGTATTCCGGTAAAAAGAGGAGAATCGCAGGATCTCCTTCACCGGGAACAACAACGCCGACCAGCAGGGGAAACCCCTCCTCTTTGGCGGGATCGGTCGGTTTCACCACGAACGAAGTCAGACCGATCTGACGCAAGAGTCCCATAAAGACGATGCTCCGTTCGACCCCGTTCCCCTGGCTGGTTAAGAGGGTCTGCCACGCCTGGCGCGGAAGCGATTCGATCGCGTCTGCGGTTTCACCGCGAAGCGCAACAACGTCGCACGTCCAACGGAAAAGGTTCATCACCTGTTCGGTTGTCGAGGTCGTGTTCCCCTTCGCCCAAGCAACAACATTTCGCTCCCAGACCAAACATTTGAAATGTGAGGTATCTTCCGGAGAAAAGGCGCGGGAATCGAGCCGGTAAAGCCGGGCAAGAGCAATGGCACCATGACTCAACACCCGAAAGTTCATCAGGGGTGTGAACGGAAACCGAGCCACGGCCGACGAGACCATTTTGCCGGGACCGCCGAACCGAAAGGTGCTCGCTTCGGTAATCCTTGAGTTCAGGTCGGCGCCCATTCGCTCGAAACGAGCCAACAGGGAGGAGCGATACCGAGCGTTCAGCGCCGCGATTTGCGTCTGAAACAGATTGAGTTTTTCGGCCAGAACCCCCGCTTCGTCGTCGGTCAGGCCCGGCGCTTCGGAGAGGCCCTCGGCTGACCCGCCTTCGGCGTCGTTTGGTGCGGCCTGACCCTGCGACATGCCGCTTTGGGTTTTGGCGCAAAGTGCGTGAACCTCTTCGGCGGTCTCGCCCAAAAGGCGAAACTCTTCGCCCAGCGCCTGATACTCTTCGGAAGGACGGAAATCGCGGCTGGCGGCACACGACTCGAGCCAAGGGTTCAGACGGCTCAGTGCATTTTCCAAATAAGCGGGATTGGGATATTTTTCGAGCTCTTCGGAAGCCATCACAAACTGTTCGAGGAGCGTCTGGTTCCGAAGTTCCGTCTCTTTCTTCTGAGCACGCTGCCCGACACCGAAATCGGGCTCCTCTTTACGGCATGAGGCGAGGGATAGGAGCAGGGCACCGAATGCACACAGGGGGAATATCAAAAGGGCATGCGCCAGAATGCGGGACTCGACCGTCTTCATCTGAACTCCGAATATGTTTTAAGCGTTCCGACAGAAAACTCCCACCCAGCCGTCTTGACACAACTGGGTGGGAGAAGGAGCATCTGTCGGTGGTTATATCAAAAAACTAGAAAAGTTTCAACAGGCCACCGACCATTTCGAGAACCGGACCGGTCAGCGAGAAGGAATGGTCCCAACTCCACATGGTGCGGACCAGTTCCCATACCCCGATCCCGGCGAGGATCATCAGAATGATACAGGGGATAAGCCCCAGCCCGACCCCCAGGCCGTTGAAGTCGATCGGTTTACCCTGTGGCTCGGGCAGGTCTTCGCCTTCCGGCATAACATCGAAGGAACCGGCCTGCCAGCCGGTCGCGTCACCGGGAGAAGGTTGGCTGAAATCGTCGACGCCCGGCATATCACCGAACCCGCCGGCGGGAGAAAACGCTTCATCACCGCCACCCATCGCAAAGGGATCGGAACCATCGGACGGACCCAGACCGAAGCCGGCGGTGGCAGTCGTCTCTTTTTCGAGGCTGATGGGGCCTCCGTCCGGAGCGTCCGAAGTCACGTCGGCCTCGGGAAGACCGCCGAGCGCGCCCAGATCGAGGTCGAGCATCTGCGAAGAGCTTTCCGACTCGGAATCCTGGGATTCGCCGATCGGTTCGAGCTCGAAATCGTCGTCTAAATCGAGTTCTTTCGTCTCGGACGCAGACGATTCGCCCGCCACCCCGTAGGTGTCGCCGGCATCCGCCGCGTCGCCGATCTCGTCCATGGTCGGTTGCAGATCAAAGATGTCGTCATCTTCCTGAGCCGATACGGAAGGCGACGGGGCGGGTGTGGTTTCGGAAGGGATCGGGTTGAGCTCAAAGTCGAAATCGTCGCCCATCGACTCTTCGGCGATCGGGGCGGGTTGCAAATTCTCTTCGCCGAGAATCGAAATTCCGCTGCTGCCGTCGTCGCGCAACGAGGGCAAATCACCCAGGGGCAGACCGCTGTCTTCGATGCTGATCCCGCTGTCGGAAGTCAAATCGATGCTCGAGCCGGCAAGATCGGAAGGATCGTCAAGGATGGAGATTCCGCTGGCAAAATCATCGTCATCGTCATCGTCATCTCCGAGGGCAATACTGCTCGAACTGGCCCGCCGATCATCGCCCCCCGTTCCGAGAAAGATGCCGTCGCTGTCGTCGTCGACCGCCACGACACCGTCATCGTCGGTGTTGGCAGTGATTTCCAGATCAAGTTTACCAAACAGGTTGGTATCGGCCATCATCGTCGGCTTTTCTTCTTCATCCGACTCGTCGGTAAGAAGGCCTTCGTCGTCGAAAGAGGAGGAACCGCTCTTTTCGCGGATTTCTTGGGCTAAGTAGTTGTCGATATCATCTTTACGGAACTTCCACGCACTGCCGTCACGGAAGGCACGGATCTTTCCCGCCTCTCGCAACCGGTTCAGATCTCCGGGCGCCTTTCCTAAAACTTCCGCGGCCTTTTCCAGGGTGTAGTACTCAGACATTTTTCCGATCCCAAAGTTGATGTCTCTTCCCAATCGTGTGTGGGGGGGCTGTTACTTCCCGATACGATTGGTTTCATAATACTCCCGTATTTGCGAGGGAGTCAGCCCTTTTTCGTTGAAAACGTCAAGGGTCATATCCCAGGTGTAATTCCGGTTGGCGACAAATTCGATGCTCCCGTCCTGACCGATGTGGTAGACACAAATCCGCGACCTCTTGGAATCGACGATGATCACCTGAGTGGTCGTCGGGTCAAGAGAACGCTCGAAGGCGTACACCTCGGGCACCTCGAGCGGACGGGGAATCGTCACCGGTGAGGAAACGGTTTCTAACTCCTCCGTCGAGATCGGACGACCGGTCTGCGCACGCGCCGACGGAACCAGCGACCCGTTCTGAATGGAAAACTCCTTCACGACAAACGACACCCCATAGAAAAAGAGCGCGCCTGCCAGAAAAACCACCACAAATTCCCGTCGTTTTGACATTTCCCCCTACAATCCTTTTTCGACACAACCCCCCCGCCGGCTGGAGGGCCTCGGGGATATCTCCGACTATACTATTTTATTATAAAAAAAGTGCGGAGCAAGCACATTTTACCTATCCTGCACAAGTTTCCATTTTTTTATTTCGGAAACAACGGTTAAAACGATTAACCATTGGCGGAAATCTTTCCCCCCCTTATACCATACGACCCATCATATTGGCTCTATACGGAACTCGAAACGGGCAACCTTGCGTTTTTTCGCAATATGTTAAAATTGGAGAGGAAAATCGGACGGGATGCCGTTTTTCCCCTCCGCGCTTTCGGAACGAGTCTTTCGGAGAAGTCGATGTTTTCGGTATCACGTGAATTCTTCTTTTGCTACGGGCATCGCCTGTTGGGACACCCCGGCAAATGCCGCCATCCGCACGGACATAACGGGCGGGTCGTTGTCACGCTCTCGATGCCGGAACTGAACGCGAGCGGTATGGTGATCGATTTTACCGACGTAAAAAAGTCGGTCGGCCGCTGGATCGACGAAAATCTCGACCATCGGATGATCTTGGCCAAAGCCGACCCGCTCGTTCCCCTTCTTCGTTCGGCCGGGGAACCGGTATTTCTGACCGAAGAGAGCCCGACCGCCGAGACGCTCGCCAAACTTCTTTTCGATGTGGCAGTCGCCGAAAAAATTCCGGTGATTCGCGTCGAGTTCTGGGAAACCCCCGGCTGCCGTGCCGTTTACGAAGAAAAAAGTCATAGGCCCGAAAGAAACTGATGCCCGAAGTGCCGCTTCCGAATCTCGCCCCCGTCGACAGACCGCTCGCTTCTCCCGGTCGTCTGCCCGGAGATACCGGCACCCACACGGTTCTGCCCGAAGAGGCCGGATGGCGGCTCGACTTGTTCCTGACGCGGTACTACCCGCAATACAGCCGCGTTTTGTTGCGCAACGCGATCCAGGCCGACGGCGTCTTGGTCGACGGGAAACGGGGAAAACCTGCGTATCGACTCAAGCCGGGGCAAACGGTCACCTTTACCCTGCCGGAACTCCCCCGCGAGTCACCGATCCCCGAAGAGATTCCTTTGGAAATTCTTTACGAAGACGACTTGCTGGCGGTTGTCAACAAACCGGCCGATATGGTCGTTCACCCTTCCCGGGGGCACTGGTCGGGGACACTCGTCAGCGCGCTGGCATTCAAATACGACGAGCTGAGCTCGGTTCGCGGTCCGGAACGTCCCGGAATCGTCCATCGGCTCGACCGCGACACGAGCGGTGTGATTCTGATTGCCAAAAACAACATCAGCCACGCCAAGCTCGCCGAGCAGTTCCAGACGAAAAAAATCCACAAAGAGTATTTTGCCATCGTCTCGGGGGTTCCTGCCTTCGACAGCGACATCGTCGATCTGCCGATCGGACACCACCCGAAAAACCGGGAAAAGATGATGATCGCACGCAACGATCCCGAGGCGAAATCAGCAGTAACACAATTCGAGGTTCTCGAACGGTTTCGCGGTTTTTCGACAATCCGCGCTCTGCCACAGACGGGACGAACCCACCAGATTCGGGTTCATCTGGCACACGTCGGCACTCCGGTTCTCTGCGACAAGCTTTACGGGGGCTTTTCGAACCTGACGCTCGGCGAAATTGTCGGCAAACGGGGTGCGCCGGCGCGACCGCGCGGCGAAGGGTCCGATTTCGAGGCCCCGGTTTTGGTCCGACAGGCGCTGCACGCGCGCCGACTGACGTTTCTCCATCCCGAAACCGGCAAAGAGATCACGGTCGAATCTCCGATACCCGATGATATGCAAAAAACACTCGAGGCCATCCGAAAATACCGATAGCGGAAAACGCGAAAGGCGCGGCAGAGAAACGGGTCGCCCCAGACGCACAAAACCACCAATCGTACAAAAAAATCAACCTCCAATCGAATTTTCACAACGGAAGATCTTGTGTCACCAAAAAAGAACGAATCGCTGTGGCGTCCCCTCTACCCCTACGAATCCCATACGATGAATATCGACGGGTTTAACCTGCACTACGTCGACGAAAAGCCGAAAGACCCGCAACCGGGAGAACCGGTTCTCCTCATGGTACACGGAAACCCGACCTGGTCTTTTTTCTTCAGAAACCTGATCAACGCGTTCCGGGAAACTCACCGGGCGATCGCGGTCGACCAGATCGGTTGCGGGCTTTCCGACAAACCGTCGGCCTCGGTTTACCCTTACCGATTGGAACGCCGTATTTCGGATCTCTGCCGACTGATCGAAAACTTGGATCTGCACAACGTGACCCTCGTCGCGCACGACTGGGGGGGCGCGGTCGGCATGGGAGCCGCCGAACGGCTGCACGAGCGATTCTCGCGCCTCGTGCTGATGAACACGGCGGCGTTCCGCAGTCAGCGGTGTCCTTTCCGGATCTATCTTGGCCGCACCCCCGTCCTCAGCCCGCTTCTGATCCAGGGGCTCAACGCCTTCTGCCGGTGCGCGCTCCGCTGGGCCACCGAAAAGCCGGGCGGTCTTGCACCGGAAGTTGCCGCCGGCCTGACCGCCCCGTACGATTCCTGGAAACACCGCGTTGCCATCATCAAGTTCGTACACGACATTCCTCTTTCCGACAAAGACCCGTCGTACAACACACTCGTGGAAATCGAAGAGAACCTTTCCCTCTTTCACGACAAGCCGGTTCTCCTTGTCTGGGGGATGAAAGACTGGTGCTTCTCCGCCGACTTTTTAAAGCGGTTCCTCAACGACTATCCGGAAGCGGAAGTCTGCAAGATCGACGAGGCCGGGCACTACGTCCTCGAAGACGCACCGGAACAGGTGATCGGCGCGATGGAAAAGTTTTTCGAGAAATACCCCGGGTAATCACGCGCCGCGTGCGGTACGGGAAGGGGCGCGAGGAACTTTCCGCGCTTCTGCCCGTCGGCCCCATCGAGTAGAAACACTCCCCGTGTTCAGGCACGCAAAGTCGTGGAAACTCGGCGGGAGACTCCCCTGTTCCGCCTTCCGATTCTGTACAATCGTCGAATTTTGGGCTTGGAACCGACCGGATGAAAAACTCACCCAAGCCTACCCGGGATTAATGGGAAAAAGCCGAAGCGGTGTTTATTCGAGCGCCTTGGACGCTGCATTGTTTTTCGCGGTGTTTGATTCGGGCTGCTTGGAAATCGTGACCCTTCGCGCAATATACGCAAAAGAAGCGCTTCTTGCTATCCGTGCCGAAGAGCGGCATAACAAATTTCCGAACAGAGGGGGGTTACCGCAAATTCTTCAACAAGAAAGCGAGATTGCGATGACATTCCGAGAGTGTCGACGTGATTTTATCAAACGCGCCGGAACCGGGCGAGTTTGCGGTTACCGGGGAACGTTACAAACGCCGGCCGCTGAGGCATCATATGGCAACCCCCGAAAAGCGGGAACGCGAAATCTTCCGCTGCCGGATGCTCCGTTCGGCCGACGAGGGGGCAAGTCGGAGCCGGCGGTACGACTGTCGGGTGAGCAGCCCGCACAGGCCGTTCCTACCGAGAGCCGGTCGAATCCTCTTCCCGGGGCACGACCATTCTCCCAACGTCTATCTTCGGGTTCTGCAGTCGACCGACGACGGCCTGGGTTGGGAATGGCTCGGCGTGATTTCGACTCGTCGGGGCGACAACCCGATCTATTATCATGCACTTCACGGCGTCGATGCTCCGGACGGGACGCTCATCGTTCAGATTCGGAACCATAACCTAAACAATTTGAATGAAACACCGTAGACGGAATCGCACGACGGCGGGCGCCGTTGGACCGAACCGTACGCGATCGGCGTCCGGGGATTCCCGTCTCACCTGATCAGCCCTCAAGACGGTCGTCTTCTGATGACACACGGTTATCGACGGGACCCCGTGGCCGAACCTGCGCGTGTTTCGGACGACAACGGCAAGTCCTGATCCGAACCGATCACGATTTGGCATATTGACGACATGGAACACGACTTCGGTCATCCGACTTCGGTACAGCTTCCCGACGGGTCGATGGTGACCGTCCGGTACAAGGTTATCTACGGAACCAAGATCGCGGCGATTCGCCCGGCGCACTGGCGCCTGGTCTGAACCCCTCCCCCTTAACGGGAGCCCTCCTGGCCCTCTCGTTGTCGGGAAGCGGCAGGTCAACAAGTCGTGGTAAGCGATGCGGCCCGCCCGGACATCGTAACGAGGCTTCCGCGGTGTCGAGGCCTCCGGGGCACGGCGTACGTGCGTTCCTGTTTCGAAATTTGAGGGTGACGATCATTATGAACACCCTCGCCCGAAATCTCCGCGATCGGTGCGCCGCCGGAACGAGATCCGCCGGACACACCTCCGAGACCAACTCAGGCGAGGAAATCCGCCTCCGGCGGCCCATACACTTTCCCAGCATGGGCCGCGGCGGAAAAGGAAGACGACGCGGCAGGAAGAAAGAGAAAAAAGGAAGCCCGGTTTTTCAACCGTTCCGTAGCGTCTCCGACCCCAAATCGGCCGGCCGACGGCGCGCTCTTATTCGAAGGATGCCGATTCCCGCACCGACGAGCACCGCCACGACGAGCAGGGTGGTCAGGATGCAGGCTTTGCATTCGTTCAGATAACCAAGGAGCAGATATTTGAAGGGATACCCCCTGGGCTCCTTGGCCACGTAAACCAACTTCCCGTCCCGGACCTTGAAGATCGTGCTCTGTCTCGGGTCGAGGGTATTGAGAACCAAACAACCATCGGTAAGCCCCAGAGCTTCGTAAGAAAACGCCTTTTGATCGAGCGGTTCGTTGACCCTGATATCGGTTATCTCCGTCTTTTCGTAACGTTGCAGATTGCCGTTGTCGAAATAGGAAGCGCATTCCGATTCAACGGGAACAAGCGTGCCGTTGAGTTCTGTCCAGTGTGTTACTGAGACTTGTTTCAGACGTTGCGACTCGTCAACGATCGATTTATAGGCCGGCACGTAGCCGCTGGCGAGCTCACGCCACAGGGTGACCACCTCGTTGTCGTTGACATAGAAACGATACTGGCATCGAATCCATCTAACGCCCTGCGCGTCGACCGCCTCGTAGACACGAAAGTTTTTATACGGCCGATGGTGGTCGGACGGCGCGTCTTTCTCTCTCGGCGGAACGATGGCGGAGAGCATCCACAACGGCGTTTCCATTCGCTCGAACGGGTCGACACTTCCCGGAATATCCCCGTAATCGAAATATCCCGGAGTGACAAGTACGCCGATATCTTTCCGGGGAACCGGACGATGCCCGGGCAGTTCGGGGAGGGAATAGATCTGATCGTTGGGAATTACATAGATGCATTTCCGGGGAGAATCGATACAAATCGTCTCGGATTCGGGCTCATCTTTTAAGTCGATCTCGGCGCCCAGGTATTCATAGGAATCCTTCGGCTTTCTGATGTGTCGAAAGGTTTTCTTCTCGTTGGCGTCGGCCACCAGGTCGACGAATATCTCCTGAGTTCGATAGAGGTCTCTATCGAATTTCTTCACGGCAATACAACGCTCGTTCATCTTGTCTTTGGCGACGAATTCTCTGGTTTCGACACGAAACGTTCCGCGAAACGTCGTGATCGAATTTCGATTGGTATCGACCGATTCAATGATCGCCCGAACCTGTTCGGCGCGCTGCTCCCCCTCCGATTCCGTCCAGTTCCGCGGGATGTCGTAACCGATGGTAACCGTTCCATCGGAAAGAACAGACCATTCCTCTGCCGCCGCCACGCCGGAGACACCAACCGGCGCGACGAGAACAAGAAGGGAGAAAAACACTTTTGTCTTAAACCGTTTCATGTAACACTCACTTTCTGCACGACGGCATGTTGGCGGTTTTTTCTGCGCAGGAACCAGACCAGGGAAGCGACACCGAGCACCGGGCTAAGGAGTGCGAGGGAAACGCTCCAGGCATTTTCCTTGATGAATCCCAGAATCAGGTATCGGGGGGTACCGTACATCGCAAAGAAGACCGGTTCGCCCTTCTTGATTTTATAGACTTTGTTTTGGATACCGTCGAGGACCAGGTCTCCGTCGACGAGCCCCAAGGCGTTGAAAGAGAACTGTGCTTGGCTGAGCGACTCGTTCACACGGATATCGGAAACCTTCATCATCCGACAGTGGTTTCCAGTATCGCCATAATTCGTGATCTCATAGGTTTCGATCGGAAGGAAAACCCCGCCAATCGTCGTCCACTTGGTCTGCCTCAAATCGACGATCCCTTTCGACACGCTGACAAACGACATATAGACCGGCTGAAAACCGGACGACTCGTTCCAATAAACGTTGATCTCGACCTCGTTGGTCGAATCGACAAGCTGATGTCGGAACCACCTCTCTCCTTGGGCGTCCGCGGTTTCATAGACGTGAATCTCTCTTTTCGAGAACCGGTCGACCTTCTCTTTTCCTTCCAACCAGTCCGAGGCCCGCGCCACGGCGGTCCAAGACGGGATTTTCATCAATGCGAACGGGTCAAACGATTGTCGGTCAGATCCGGGGGGGAGTACCTCGGCGACCTTCTTCTCGGGAATCCGAGGGTAACCGGGCAATTCATACACACGTCGGAGCGCGTCATCCCGATCGGAATAGATATATTCCCGCGGCGTAACAATCGAAGCCATCTCGTGGACGTTCACGTCGATCGGCTCCGATTCATTTTCCTCGCCCTCGTAGAAGACTTTGACGGTCAATTTCTCGGCCCAAAACGTTTTCCCCTCATCGGCGTCAGCCACCACATCAACAATGAGGGAACGTTTTTTGACGGTCGGTCGCTCGGCGGCTTGTTCCCCGTTCTCCGGCGTCTGACCTTCGTTTGCGGTCACTTGCCGCTCATGTTCCAACGTAGCTTCCTCGCCCTCGGGCGCGGCGACCTCTTGACGGGCGAGCCCTTTGTGCTTGATGTCGAACTTGCCGCTGAAGGTTGAAACCGCGTTCAGGTTCGATTCGGCCGAGGCGATGAGCTTGCGGATCTGTTCGGAACCCCGCATCGCGTCGAGTTCCGTCCACTCTTGGGGAATGTCGTAAAACATATCCTCTTCGGGCATAACACAGACTTCGCCCGCGAAAGCCGTAGCGGAAAGAGAGACCAGCGCGGCGAAAAGAAGATAAACCGGCCCGCCCCCGAAATGGAATCGTTTCATAGTGCCCTCACGTTCTGCCTTGTCGGCTGTTTGCGGATTTTCGCTTGCAGGAAATAGATCGCGATGCCGACCAGCACCGCACCAAACAACACGTTCAGGATGTTATCCCGGTATGCCTTGATCTGTGCGCGTATCATGTACTTGTTCGTGTAGAAATCGGCCATGGCAACCGGTTTGCCGCCCCGGAACTTAAAGACCTTGCCCTGAATCGTGTCAAGGAGCAGGCAGCCGTCGGCAAGCCCCATCCCTTGGTAGGTGAACAGTTTCTGATCGATCGGCTCGTTGATCTTAATATTGTTGATCACCGTATGTCGGCGATCGCTCAATTCTCCGTCATCCGAGTAGGAAACCCGGTAGACCTCTGCGGGAAGGTAGACACCGCCAATCCGTTCCCAGATCAACTGTTTTAGCACTTCGATGTCTTGGGAGTTGCCGGTTTTTGCCATATAGACCGGTTGATACCCGGAAGCCTCGTTGCCGAGAATGTTCCACTCGATAGCGTCGGAATCGGAGCGGTACCGACACCGGTACCATTGGACTCCCTGCCGGTCAACGGCCTCAAAAAGGGTGACGGTTACATTGCCTTGCGAATCGTCGGCCCCTTCCGGGAATTCCGAGAGGAGAAAATGGGTCGACCAGAAATCCTTCCTCATGGCGTCGGTCGCGTCGGGACCCTCAAAACGGTTCCCGGAAGGGGAAAGCCAAACAACATTTTTGTCGGGAACCGCGGGATACCCGGGCAATTCACTGAGAGTGACGAACCGCTCGCTGCGGCACGTCGAGACATGACCTTCCGGCGTATCAACATAAACGAAATCGGGAATGCGCGTCTTTTTCGACACGCTCTCCCAATTCGACTCTCGGTCCGTTTCCGCTTCGCGCCGAGCGTTCCTGTATATCTTTTTCTCTTTGAAATCGGCCGCCACTTCGACAAATGACGCGGTATCCAGGTAGCGCGCCCGATCGGATGGCCCTTCGGAGATGCCGCGTGATGCCTTGCTGTTGCCGCCGAAACGGATTCTGGACTCGTGATAAAAATTGCCGTGAAACGTCGAGACGGCCTGCCGGTTCGATTCTGAAATCGCGACGAGCTCTCGGAGCCGCTCGGTTGCCTGTTCCTCGTCCAACGCCGTCCAGCTTTGCGGGATGTCGTAAAAGATTTTCTCTTGGGACGGGACGGAAAATTCACCCCCATCGACTGTGACGAAAAGGGATAACACAAGTACCACCGGGGCCAAAGAAAGGATCTTTGCGACGCGAGGACATTTCATAACCTCCCCCTTCCTGCCGAGCGTTTTTCTCGGCGGCCAACGGACGATTCCCTACCGTTTCTCTACTGCCACTCCTCTTGCGAAGTCTATCATAATTTCCCGGGCACCTCAAGGTTTTGGTTCGAAAATCCTTCAAATATCCCCGGTTTTGGGAAAATCGTCCCGAAAACCGGCTCGATGTTAGGATACGGTGGGTCGGACCGGTCCCGAAAAAGGCCGCCAGAGCGAACTCCGGGCAGAACCGCCCGGGCCTGGACGGGAAGACAAAAAAATGTTGCGAGCCGTTTTATGGCGAGGTGGCGGCCATGCTCGCCGCGCGCTCCATGATCGCATCGGAAGCTTCGAATTGAGCTCCGGCGATCAAGCGTGCCAGGCGTGCATTTTCGTCGGTCAGGAAGTCGATCCGATCCTGAACCTGTTCGAGCGATTCTCTGGCGATAACCAGGCGTTCTTGGACAATGTCGCGCTGGTGTTCCATGGTCTGGAGCTTTTCGGCCGCTTCCCGCTTCTGATCGAAGAAGGTCTGTGACGCGAACCCGTTTTTCGCCGAAGGAAGAAGCGATTCGATACGGGAAAGCCCGTCTTCGCCGATTGCCCGGTAGGCGTCGAGGAGCGCGGCCGATTTCTCGTGGAATTCGCTGCGGTCTTTTTCGTCAAGCCCGTTAAACTTTTCCGGCAGATCCGTGTCGGAATCCCCCTGTTCGGTGCCGGGAACCGTATCGCAACCGATCATGGCCAGCTGATCGCAGATCACGTGATCCAGGTCGTTTTTCGAGCTTTCGCCGCGGGCGGTTAAAACCGTGAGTTTATCGCGCTGATAGTATCCGCGCAGGAGCCGGGTATCGTATCGGTCCGGATACCGTTTCCCCGCGGGAGGTTCGGCAAAGTGATGTAGCGAGCTGTCATCTTTCGCCTCGGCCAGAGCCGCGGAAACCTCTTCGAGGTCGTCGACCGAACCGTAGACCGTCTTTTTGAAGAATTCTCTTTCCTCTTCCGAAAGGGTCTTGCTGAACGGGCTGTCGGGATATTCTTCGAGCCAGCAGGCAATATCGTTCGGCGAGTCGGTCGGAAGAACCCCTTCGTAAACGATCCAGGCACGCCGCGCCTGAACCGATTCGGTGATCAGTTCCCGCTGCGACCCTTCGACAACACCGATCGACCTGATCGAATAGAGAACCGTCGTCTCGGCGGGGTTAATGGCGGTAATGGTGAAGGCACCGAGGAATTTCGGTCGTTCGGCGGAAGACGCGTCGGTTGCGGGCTCGGCCGGTGCGGGCGGGGCGGCAGATTCGGCGGACTCCGCAGGCTCGGGCGCGCTCGAGACGAAGGGGACCCCCTTATCGAAAACGTAAACAAGATCGCTGGCGCCGAAACTCGAGTCGCTGCCGCCTCGCACGCCCCCTTCCGACCTATCGATCGAGAAGGTCAACTCCATTTCCGCCGCGTCTTGGGCGGTCGCAATGGTCTCGGGACAGCAGTTCGTCCAGACTTTTCCGGGAACCAACGAGTTGAGCTTGTCGTTCCGGGCGATAAGCCCCATCCGATTCCAGGTCCATTCTTCACCGGAACGGAGAGGGATGCCATAAATCTCTTCTCGGAGCTTTTCGATATCCGCCGTTCTTCCCTTAATCTGTTCTTCCAGCCCGGCGATTTTCTTTTCCCAATTCTTCCCAAGCGTGTACCGGTTCGAAAGGAGAACAAAATAGAAGATCCCCGTCAGAAGAATGAGAACGACGGTAACCCAATTCAGTCTATGCATTAAGGAACCTCTCAATCCCTCCGGGAAGGGACGGCGGAAGGAAAAATCACCCGAACGCGGATGTGCGGACTCCCCGGCCTATTCGGTATTTTAATCTAAATTCGGGGAAAAATGCGGTTTTGCCTCTGAATTTTCGCCGTTTTACCTGTTTTTTCCTATTTACGTAATGGTTTTTACGCTTAAACCGCCAAAAGTCCGACTGACCGGCATTTCCGACGCAAAAGGCGCATTTTCCACAAAACCCCCATATTTAAACCGACCGTCAACAACGGCCCTATCAGGTTTACTACGGAAAGTCGGCGGGTCTCTCTTCTGAAAAAACAGCCCGCCGCACCCGTTGGCGGAAATCGTTCCCGGAAAACTTTGAAAAAAGGGTAAAGCCGCTTTTTTTGAATAAACCCGTTTAACCGAAATCTCCGATAAATCCGATACAAACCGCAGAGTTTAACATCCCGTTTGAAAGAATTGGTGGTATGAAGAAGAGGTATGTGTACTTCATGCTGGCGCTTGGCCTGATCGCCATGACCGGTTGTGCCCGGCAGCAGTACCGCACCAGTGCCGACCGAGAGGTCTACGACCTGCTCAACGCCGTCGATCAACGAACTCCCCTGTGGAAAGTCGAGAATTTCAGCATTGATCAGAACGCGTGTTCACGTTACAGCGATTTCCACGATCCCGACAAACAGCCGATGCCGCAAGACGACGTCACCGCGCAGCACCTGATGCGCGAAGTCGAAGGGATGAAAGGGTGGCGAAAGTGGTGGGATAACGGATGTACCGACTCGGTCGAAAACGAAAACTGGCGACGGACCCTTCCGGTCAACGCCCAAGGGAATGTTGTGCTCAACCAAGAGAGCGCGTTTGACCTGGCGCTTCTCCATTCGCCGGAATATCGGACAGCGATGGAAAACCTCTATCTGGCGGCACTTGACGTCACGGCCGAACGGTATGTCTTTGACGTGAAATTTTACGGGGGCGACTCCCTCTACTTCAACAACGACGGGGGACTGAAACAAGGGTCCACCTCGGTCCTCGAAAACCGTCTCGGCGGAGGGCGCTTCGGATCGGGTTCCCCCTTCCTCTCCAAACATTTTGCAACCGGCGCCGACATTGTGGTCGGAATCGCCAACTCACTGGTCTGGACGTTCAGTCCGGGAAATCAGTCGTACGTGCCGACCACCGAACTGAGCTACAACATCACCCAGCCGCTGTTACGAGGGGCCGGACGCGCCATCGCGCTCGAAAGCCTGACCCTCAGCGAGCGGCGACTCCTGGCAAATGTTCGCCAACTGGCGTTCTTCCAACAAGGCTTCTATGTGAGCGTTCTGACCGGGCACAATCCGGTCGGCATGCCCTCGTCGGGCGGTTATCCCGGAGCGTTTACCGGCAGTGCCTCGCTCGGGATGGGGTTCTATAGCCTTCTGGAAAGCCAGGTTCGGATTCGAAATCAGCAACAGCAGGTGGAATCGCTCAAAGACAACCTCAATCAGTACGAGGAATATTTCAAAGCGGGGCGCATGAAGAACAGCTATCAGGTCGAGCAGGTTCGCAAACAGCTCCTCGACGGGCAGAGCAGTCTGGTCCGCCAGAAAGACAATTACCAAAATAGTATCGAAAGTTACCTGATCAACATCGGGCTTCCGCCGGATATCAAAAATGTGGTCATCGAGGATAGGCTTCTCGATCAGTTTATGCTGATGTCGCCGACGCTGACCTCGTTATACGAAGAGGTCAACAACACACTCCACAACATTCGGAACGAAACACTCCCGATGCAAGAGGGGATCCCCGAAATGCTCGGGTCATTTAAAGAGACCATCGACAAAGGACTTGTCGAAATCGCCGACGACCTCGAGAAACTCAACGTTGCCGCCACCGGCCGGAAACAGTCGATGACGACCCTCTCGAAAAAACTTCGGCAGGAACATCCGGAACTCGACAGCTCGTTCTGTGACACAGACCTGTTCGACGAGAAGATCGCCCTGATTGAAAGTGACCTCGACATTGCCAAAGAAAGAATGCAAGACATTCTCCGTCTGATGGATCTGACGATCGGCACGTATCCGCAAGACCGGCTTACGGACATGATCGCGAAAACGACGGAAGACCCCGCTCATTCCCCGTTCCCTCCCGAGACCATCGAGCTGATCCGCAAACTGAAACTCGAAGAAGCCTTCGAGGCCGGCGAGACCGCCAGCGAGGAAAAGATGCGCGAGTCGCTCGGCGACGACCCGGTGCTGCAAGAGATTCTCGAACGCGAAATACGCCGCAGCGGCAATATTACCAAACATGACATCAACGAACCGTACCGAAAATGGGTCGGCACCTGTTTCGATGAATTCGCCGAACGGCTGATCACCATTCGTCTGGTTCAAACCCGTGCGCGGCTCGAGACGGTCGAGCTTCCGATTGTCGATGTCGGCGAAGACGAAGCGTTCGCCGTGGCGCGCGAGCATCGGCTCGACTGGATGAACGCGCGGAGCGAACTGGTCGACGTCTGGCGGAACATCGAGATCACGGCCGATGCGCTGCGGGCCGCGCTCGACCTGGAGATCGGCGGTTCGGCGGCCAGTAACGGATCGAACCCGCTCCGGTTCAGCTCGAACGATACGCGAATAAACGCGTCGATCCAATTCGACGCACCGATCGACCGACTTGCCGAACGAAACGCATACCGCCGCGCGCTCATCAATTACGACCGGGCCCGCCGAGATTATTACACCTATGTCGACCGGGTCAATTTACAGATTCGCGAAATGCTCCGGAACATTTACCTGAATCAAATGGAACTGGAACTCAAACGTGAGTCGGTACGTGTGGCAGTGGTACAGGTTCATTTGGCACAGCTCGACCTGAACAACCCGGAAAAGACTTCGTCGATGGACAGCACGTCGGCTCGTGACCTGGTCGATGCACTGAACTCGCTGCTCGAAAGCCAAAACAGCTTTATGGAGACGTGGCTCTCCTATCAGGTGCAGCGGATGAGCCTGTTGCTGCAACTCGGCCTCTTCGAGATCGACAGCCAGGGACGATGGATCGACCCGGGTGCGATCAACCGAGAGTTCCTGGTTCGTGCCACGGGGACGAATATCGTCTCGCAAGATGCCCTGTTCGGTCTCGACCGTCTGGAAGATGTTTCGGTGATTGCTTCCGAGAGGAATCCCGACCTGCCCTCCTTTGGGTTTGCGGGCCGGAGAATGGAAAACGAGTAAACCGACCAACCGGCAAACCTTCCTTCTGCGGGACGTCCGCCTTCCGGCGGGCGTCCCGCTTTGTCAGACAGAAGTTCGGGCGCGACGACGGAAGCGCGGTTGATCACACGGCAAAAAAGGGATAGAATGGCTGACCGACAAGCCGGTCCGATGCGACCGACCCCTTTCTTCCCGGAACAAGAGGATGACCCGCACACAGCAGAGAAAATCGCCGTTAAACATGACGGCCGACCTGGCCGTCTACGTGGCGGTACGTCTGGTGGTCGCCGTCGTCGGCATCTTTTCGATCGAACAGTGTCGAGAGGCGGCGGTATTTCTTTCATGGCTCTTTACCCACGTGATTCCGATCCGCCGCAAGACGATTCACGAGAATTTGCATGCTTCGTTCCCCAACCTGACCCCGCGGGAAGAAAAACGCCTGACCCGCAAAATGTGGGAACATCTGCTCCTGATGGGGGCAGAATTCTTTGCCGCGCACCGTATGTTCCACAAAGAGAATTGGTGCCTTTACATCGAGGCGGAGCAGGCGCAAGAGATGGTTCGCCTCTTCTTCCAAGACCGCCCGCTCTTGATGGTTACCGGGCATTTCGGTAATTTCGAGGTCGGCGGCTACACCCTCGGGCTTCTCGGATACCCGACTTTTTCGATCGCCCGGAAGCTCGACAATCCCTTCCTTAACCGCTACATCGAAAAGCTCCGGGCCGAAACGGGGCAATACATCATCGACAAGAACGAAGGGATCGAGGACATTTTCCGGGTCATCGAAGGGAACGGCCGGATCGCGTTTCTGGCCGACCAGTCGGCCGGCCCGAAAGGGTGCTGGGTCGATTTCTTCGGGCGGCCCGCCTCGGCCTACAAGGCCATCGCGCTTTTTTCGCGCCGGTATCATGCACCGATTCTGGTCTGTAGCATCTCGCGGGTCAACAACACGCCGATGAGGTTTCGGATCGAGCCGATCGGGTTCTACGACCCGCTCGACCCGCCCGAGGGGCTCGATTCCGTGTTTGAGATCACCCAATGGTTCACCTCGCTGCTCGAACGGCGGATTCGGCAGGATCCCGAACAGTACTGGTGGCTCCATCGCCGCTGGAAGACTTATGGCAAGAACATTTCGCTTGACACGATTCACCGGAAAATCCGATACAAATTGCCGTGACCCCCCGACCTGACAACCCCTCCCCGTTCCTCAAGGTTTTGCGACCGGCTCAAACCCTATTTTCCGAGGACCGTTTCCGGTTTCGTCCCCCTTTTGTCCGGAACCCTCTTCGGCAACTTCACCGGTTTTGTCGAAAGGTCCGGAAGGAGTGTCCCCATACACAAACAAATCAGATTGGAGTCCATTTCTATGGGTAACGGTCGCGGCCAATTTTTCAAGGCGATTCTTTCTCTTTTCCTTCTTACCCTCCCCCTGCCCCTCTTCGCCGACGAGACGGGCGACGAGATCACAACCGAAATCACGACCGAGCTCACCGGCGAGGCTGCCGATCGGTTTGACGCGGGGCTCGGCGACGAAACCATCGACGGGAACCTCGGCGAAGACGCCGGTGAAAACAACGGTGAAAGCGATTCCGACGTCGTGCTGATCTCGAATCTCACCGAAGCGTGCGCGCGAGCCGTCAAGAATTTCAGCGCCGAGCTCACGGCACAGAGTGTTGATAATCTCAGGGCACGGGCACGGATCGAAACAAAAAATCTCCTTTACACCCTGAACCGGTATCCCGAAAAGGAGAAAGCCGCCCAATGGATATCCCGCCTGCGGCTCGAAGAGTTGCGGCAGACCCTCTCCGAAAAAGAACCCAACATGTCGCTCATCGAATCGGCGCTCTTGGAATTTCAGCAGGAAGAGGAGAATCCGGAACTCGTCGGCGTTGTCAGGGTACGGAACATTCTGATCGACTATACCAACGCGGTAGCTCGAGAAAAGACTCAGTATCTCCACGACGATTTCATCGATGCCTGCCAAACCCTGCCGGAAGATGTTCGGGAATACCTCGCCGATCCGACTTCGGTTGAGGCGCCGGGCCGGATCGCCGCCGCGCTCGACCTGATCGACAGCGCTCAGCAAAACTCGAGCAGCGTGCGAGACATCACCAACCTCCTTCGTAACCGATTCACCCAGTCGAATGTTCAGTTCATCGTCGGCCGACGCGTTCTTTTCCCCGACCAGCCGCTGGTCATCTCGGAACCGACCACGGTCCAAGAGATCGTGCGGGGAACCCCGACCTACGGCTCCGGAACGGTCGAGGGGACGCTGACCCCCGCCTTTGTGGCGAACGCCGACACCGCGGAAATTCGGCTCACCTTTAAAGCCGACATCAAAACGAACACAACGGCCGTCTCGTCGATGGGGGTCTCGGTTCTGTCGAACGGTTACGGAAAAGTTACGATCTACAAACCGCTCTATTTCGACGGGAAACGGATTTCGCTCGGACCCGCCTCGTCGGCCTCGAATCTTAACGCCACGATCACCGGAATCAATACCGGCCGCGGCCCGATCGGTTCGCAAGTCGTCTACGACCGGGTCGGGCAAGAATACCCCTATTCGAAAGCCGAATCGCAACGCTTGATGGAAACGAAAACGGTGCGGGAATTCGAGGAGCGCGTTAAAGAAGTGACCGAGGGGAACGATCGGCTGAAACAGGTCTGGGACCTTCTGAAAACTTACGATTACACGCCGACCGTCAAAACGCGCACCACGGCCAATATGCTCGTGCTCAGCGCGTTGATCGGTAACAGCCGCCAGGTGGGCGCCGCCGGCCCGTCGAGCCGGATGCTCGGCCCGCACGACCTGGTCGTGAAAATCCATCAGAGCGCGCTTAACAATCCGCTGCACAAGCTTTTCTCGGGCCGGGGTGCTTCGGAAAAAGATGTCAAGACATGGCTCCGCGATCACTTCCCGGAACTCGACATCGACATGCTCGTCGAAAAAGCGGAAGAGACCGCCAAACAGATCCAAAGCGCGTCGAACCAAAACGGTGTGGGAGGCGACGAGCCGAATCTCGACGACGAGAGACTCCGCATCACCTTCTGGAACGAATTGCCCGCCTTTGTGACTTTCACCGACGGCATCCTCGGGGTCCATCTCCGGGTCAAGAGTTTCGGACAGAAAGAAAAAGAGATGCCGGGCTTGGACATCGACGTCGAATACCGGCTCGAAGAACGCGAAAACGGCTGGTTCCTGACGCTGAAAGGCCACGAGGCGTGGCCTTACGATATCGACCGCGGCAGCACGGTCCCGGCCCGTTATCAGGTGATCCGCCGCCAGGTAAAGAATCGGCTCGACGCCGGGCTTCCGACAGAGATTCCGCTGGAAGCGATTCCGCTTTACGACATCGTCGTCACGCCGCCGCCGACCACCGGTCAAAAGGCGGAAGGAAACAAAACATCGGGCGAACCGAAGGTACGCGGCCACCTGAAGATCGGGGAACTCTACTTCTCGGACGGCTGGCTCGTGCTGGGCGCCGACTACGAGCCGCTGCACTGAGCGCCGCACCCCGGATCACCCAAAGCCGCCGGTTTTCCCCGGCGGCTTTTTTTTGTTCGGCGCCACGATATAATCAGTGGTCGAAGACTCGTAACCCCACCCCAACCTCCGAAAGATCGCGCCGATGCCGATTTCCGACGATTCCGTTCTCCATAACTCCGTTTTTCGCGACTCCGTGCTCCGCCGATACGTTGCCGAAAATCGGGCCCCCGATTCGGCCTGGGAACGTTACGCGTCTTTCTTTTTGAACCCCGAGGTGCAGGAGAATATTCGCGCGCAGACCGAAGGGCAATTGCAAGGGGAATTCACGGCAAAACTTTTCGGCGAAGTACTCGGCTACACCCTCGCGCCGGAAAAAGGTTATCAGATCGTTCGGGAGGTCAAGAGCATGGTGGGAGCCAAATCGGCCGACGCCGCGATTTTCCGAAACGGGGCCGTCTTCGCCGTCATCGAGCTGAAAGATACCCGTACCACCGACCTTGACCAGGTCGAAACTCAGGCGTTTGGCTATAAACATGCGCACCGGCATGTCCGTTTCGTGATCACCTCGAACTTCGAGCGGCTCCGTTTCTATGTCGACAACACGCTCGACTTCATCGAATTCGACCTTTTCCGCCTGACCCGCAACGGCTTCTCGCTCCTGTGGCTCATCCTTTCGAAGGAGGCGTTTCTCGACAGGGATCTTCCCGCCCTCCTTTACAACGAGAGCCGTTCGAATGAACTCTCGATCACCGAAAAGTTTTACGCCGACTATTCCGCCTTCAAGCGGGAACTCTTCAACGACATCCTCACCCGCAACGGCAGCGGCAGACCGGAAACGGACAAAATCCTCCTCTTCCGTAAAACGCAGAAACTGATCGATCGATTTATCTTCGTCTTATTCTGCGAAGACCGCGGACTCCTTCCGCTCAACACCATCGAGTCGATCATCAGAAGGTGGCGCGAGAATCGGAAATGGAATCAGGACGAACCCCTTTACGCCCTGTTCCGCCAATACTTCGGGTTCATCAATTCCGGGAACAGCGATCTCAAGATCTTTGCGTATAACGGCGGCCTCTTTGAACCGGATCCGGCACTCGACGCCTTGCGGATCGACGACGGGCTTCTTGCCCGCCACACGCAGACGATGAGCAACTACGATTTCGCCACCGAGGTCGATGTCAACATTCTGGGGCATATCTTCGAACATTCCCTTTCCGACCTCGAAGAAATTTCGGCCGCGCTCGAAAGCGGGAACGCCCCGACCGTCTCCAAACGGAAAAAGGACGGCGTGTTCTACACGCCTCCGTTTATCACGCGGTATATCGTCGAACACACCGTCGGATCCCTCTGCGCGGAAAAGAAAGAACAACTCGGAATCACCGATGAACTCTTCGCCCCCCGTCCGCAGGGGAAGAGGGGGGGCAAGGCGGCAGATGCCGAACGTCGCCGTCTCGAAGCGCTCCTGGAACGATACCGCAACTGGCTCCTCGACCTGAAGATCTGCGACCCGGCATGCGGTTCCGGCGCTTTTCTCGTTGCCGCTCTGCGGTTTCTTATTTCCGAACACCGAAAGATCGACCGCTGGTCGGCAAACATTCAGACCGGAAAAAACGCCTTTGTCTTCGAGGATGTCGACCGATCGATTCTGGAACGGAACCTTTACGGCGTCGATATCAACGAGGAATCCGTCGAAATCGCCCGTCTTTCCCTCTGGCTGCACACATGTCGGACAGGAAGAAAGCTGAACGACCTTTCCGACAACATCAAGTGCGGAAACAGCCTGATCACGGAAGAGTTCGACTGGGAGCGGGAGTTTCCGTTCGGAGGGTTCGACGTGGTTCTGGGAAACCCGCCCTACGTCCAACTCCAGACGATGGGAAAGATGAGCGATCGATACGCCCAATGCGGATTTGAAGTTTACAACAAGTCGGCAGACCTCTACTGCCTCTTTGCCGAACGGGGTTACAAACTCCTGAAAGAAGGGGGGCTCCTTTCGTTCATCATGCCGAACAAATGGATGCTCGTCGATTACGGCAAGCCACTCCGTGCGTTCCTCGCAAAATCGGGATTGCGCCGGATCCTCAACTTCGGCGACATACAATTTTTCAAAGACGCCACGACGAACTGCTGCATCTTTGTCACCGGAAAACGCGAACGAACCGATACCGTGAAGGCCCTTTCGGTCAACCAAGAAACTTGGTCCGGCAACTTCGACGCCGAGGTTCAAAAATGTTTCGACTGTAGCGCCTCCGACTTCACGGAAAAAGAATGGATCATTATCCCCCGGACCCGATCCGAAATCATTCGGAAGATGAAAGAAGTCGGCAAGCCGTTAAAAGCCTGGGCGGTCACAATTAATTACGGGATCAAGACCGGCTACAATGACGCCTTCTACATCGACACCCCGACGAAAGAGAGACTGATCGCCGAAGACCCGAAGAGTGCGGAAATCATCAGACCCCTTCTTCGGGGAAGGGATGTTTCGGCATACTACGGGGAGTGGAAAGGGCTTTGGCAAATAACGACCCACAACGGTGTCAAACAAACCGGACTTGCGCCAATCGACATCAGTAACTACCCAGCCGTTAAAACATGGCTGGACCGGTTCTACGCAAAACTGCAAAAAAGGCAAGACAAAGGGGACACCCCGTATAACCTGAGAAATTGTGTTTACATGGATGATTTCAACAAACCCAAAATCATCTATCCGAACATGACGAAATACTTTCCGTTCAGCTATGATCGCGACGGGTTCATCTGTAACGACAAGGCTTTCATCATCACGGCAAACGATGACTCGGTTCCCCTTACCTATCTTCTCGCCCTGTTTAATTCCCGACTTGCGAAACTCTGGATCTGGTACAACTGTCCGGAACTGATGGGGGGCACGAGAGAGATCAGAAAAATCTATTTCGAGAATTTTCCCGTCCCGGAGGCCGCGCCGGAAGAGGCTGCCGAGCTTGCCGCATCGGCAGAGAAGCGAATCGCACCGACCCGCTCGCTTCAAACCACACGATCGAAATTTCACCGTTCCCTCTTAAACCATTTCGAACCGCTTAAAATCACGCAAGCGCTCGAAACGTTTGAAAAACTCGATTTCAAGGGGTTCCTCAAAGAACTCAAGAAACAGAAGGCGGCTCCGAAACTGAGCGAAGAAGCGGAATGGGAAGAGTTTTTCACCGCGTCGAAAAACGAGCTCCTGCGGCTGACCGGCGAGATCGCCTCGGTCGATACGCAAATCGAGGCCAAGGTCGCCGACCTCTACGGCCTGAGCCCGGAAGAAGCGGCCGAAGCGGCAACAATGTTCCGAGCACCGCACGCGTTCGACTCATAGGTGTTCCAGCGCGTAGAAGACAACGTTGACGCCGATTTTGTAGGCGCTGTCGGCGGTATATCCGGAGTAGGTGCCCGAAGCCCCTCCTTCCAGCGCGCAAGCGACATCGTGGGGGGAAAAGATGACGACCCAACGCCCTTCCTGCCTGATGCCGTAAAACCGCGGCGGTTCGGCGACGGTCTGCCATCGCGACCGTTCCCCTTCCCCCGCCCCGCCGCCCGATGGGGCGCGGCGACGTATTTCGACGGTCTTGATGTCGGTCCCCCCGTACAAAGAGGTGAAGAGCGGGTCGTCGGGCGGTATCGGTTCAAACGACGCGTCGGGAAAAACCTTTTTCATTTCGACGGCAAAGGAATCGGAGAACGGGCGGCTGCCGCAGATCGCGTTGGCAAAGAGAAATCCGCCCCACGCGAAGTAGTCGCGCAAAGCGCCGGTTTGGCTTTCGGTCAGGGTAAACGCCCGACGACCATGGAAGAACAGAAGGGGCGCGGTGCCGAGTTCTTCGGGTTCGGGGCGAACTCGGCGGACCGATGTCTGTACAGGGACTTCCAGGTCCCGTCGGATCTTTTTCATCAGGTTCGGAATCGCCCGCGGCGCACAGGGAGACCCTTTCCCCAGCGTTAGGATCGCCGCGTAAAAGTCGCGGTCGCCTTTCCCCGTGCCGTCGGCCGACTGAGTGGCGGCCTCGTCTTTATTTTTCAGGCTCCAGTCGGGCTCGTCTCGGCCCGTGGCGTACGCAAGAATGTTCTGCCCGATATCGAGCGCCGCCCGAATACGCTTTTCCACCGATTCGGCGTACGCCGGACCGCGCCGCATGTCGTCGGCCAGCTCCCAGAGGCAAGAGAGGGAAACCGTTCCCTCGTCGTCGCCCACGGCCGGCACAAAGACCACACTCGTGCGGCACCCGAGGTCGGCTCCGTAGAGGGGGCGAAGGAAGTTCGGGTCGACCCGCGCTTCCATTCTCCAGATCGGATGATCTTCCGGCAGCAGGTCAAGTCCGCCATTCTCCTCGTCGGGAAGGATCAATTTCATCAGTTCCCGAAATCCCGATTCGAACGATTCGTCGCCGTCGAGGGCCTCGGCCAGAATAAACCCGCCTTCTTCGAGATATTCCCGCAAATTCCCGACCAATTCCCGGCGCGCCTCGGCGTTTTCGGGCAAGGGGGAAACACGCCCGGAGATCGAAAGGACGGGAGTTTGTGCGTAGTCTTCGGGTTCGGCTTTCGCCGCATCGATCACCTGCCAGGTCAGGTTTTGTGCCCATCGGCGCTCCATGTGACGGGTCAGGTGGTCGAGATCGTCGGGATGACGATTCCATTCGGCCGGGGAATCCTCCGACGCGCCGGCCGCCCCGTATTGCAGTTTGGAAACGAGGACCGGCCAGCGTCCTTTCGAAAGAAAGAGGAGCGCAAACGATGTGGCAACGGTATCGAGCGTCTCGCCCGAAGAACCGGCCTTCCAGAAAGCCGAAATTCCGGACGACGTGCGTTCGAGCAGGTATTCGGCTCCTTCCCGATACCAATCGCTGCTGCCGAAAAAGCGGCGGGCCGTCAGACGTCCGGTCCGTTCCAAACCGTACAGGTAATAGTAGAAATAGGTGCCGGAACCGGGATTCGATTTTACCGAAAAATGGGTCGCCAACCATTCGAACCCTTTTTCGATACGTTCCCGATGACTCTCCGAAAGATCGTCGGCACAGCAACCGATCTGCTCGCCGGAGACCGACGCCCCCGAAACACGGTGCGCGTCGGCAATCCAGAGCGAGACGATTCCCGCGCAGGTCATGCTTCCGGAACCGCTCCCGCTGGGATTATTGACCGCGAGTTTGCCGCTTGCCCGATCGAACTCGGCGCGGTACCCCCACGAGCCGTCCTTGTTTTGAAGCCGGACCCAGTAGTCTTCGATTTCGCTCCAGACCGATTCCGGGATTTCAACCCCCGCTTTTTCCGCCTCGTAGAGTGCCAAAACGGCAAACTGCGTGTTCGAGTTGTCGGCGATTCCGTAAGTCAAACGCTGTCCGAGATCGGAATAGGACCACCCGCCGCTGAAGGGATTCTCGGTCCGGAACCGACCGCGCAGAATCGCCGCAACATTCTCTTCGATTCGGCCACGGAGTCTTTCCGGGTCGGCCAGGCAAAAAACCATCGTCTGGAGCGCGATCGGATAGGTCTGGTTTCCCTGCATCTCGGGGGTATACCGTTCCAGGTACCGGAGTCCTTTGGCGACAGCGGCATCGTCGACCGTCCGGCCCGAAGAGAGGAGCGCCAGCAGACAGAGGGCCGTCGTACCGGGAGCATACTGCCTATAGGCGTCTTCTTCCCAACTGCCGTCGGGGTATTGCTTTTTTTCGAGAAACGCGATTCCCCCGTCGATCGCCCGCTGCACCTCTTCGGGGGTGAGGTACCCCTCGCCCTCGGCGGCGAATACCGTTTCGGCCGAAACAAAAATCGCCGTCAAAAGGAGCGCCGTCAGAAGGAGAAAAAACCGGTTCAGGTTCATCAGCTTGTTCCCGTCCGTTCAGGGGATCCCGCGAACCGCCCGGCCGATATCGTCGCCGTCAAACCGGTTTTCGGGGAAAATTTCACACCGGCGGAAAGAGATACCGTCGCCGCACAGGGAATCGAGCACCGGGCCTCTGTCTCGCCGAGCGGGTACCGCGACGCCGCTCGCCCGTCGGGCGGACGAATTCGTCCGGTGTCCGGCCGTTGCCGCGATGGACCATCTTTTCCGGAACAAGATGGTGGACCCGATAGATCGCGAAACCCCGCCGTCGCCGGAGACGGGCGCGGGGAAAAGGGGGGTGGTCCCTTCGCGGAGGATACCGCGCATGCCCCCCTTCGGGCGGTATGCGATTTGCGATTTCGGGGAAAACGCCGAGGAATTCCCCGCTTGATTTAACAGGCTATTTTGCTTATTCTTAGAGAAACCGACAATATCAATAATCACGGATTCCGTTCCTCGCGAAAGGACTCCCGCGCGGGCGCCTTCGCCCCCGTCGCTTCATTCCGACGTTTTCACCCCACGGAAGAACGGTTAAAAGCAGTATGCAAGACGCGTCACGACAGCTTCCCCCGAAAATCGACCCGGCCGAAACGGTTTCTCCCGTTCCCCCGAAACGGCCCGCTCCCGCACCGGGAACGTACGAAGACCTCTTGTCGGAATTTCGAAACGCCTGCGACCAAATCGAAGCCGAAATTCAAAAGGTGGTGGTCGGGCAGAAACAGGTGGTCAAACTCCTGCTGGCCTCGATCTTTACCCGCGGCCATTCCCTTTTGGAAGGGGTTCCGGGTCTGGCGAAAACTCTTTTGGTCTCGACCCTGGCGCGGGTACTCGATATCGGGTTTAAGCGAATCCAATTCACCCCCGACCTGATGCCTTCCGACATTACGGGGACGACCCTGCTCGATATCGACGAAGAGGGAAAACGCCGATTCCGGTTCGAGAAGGGACCGATCTGGACGAACATCCTTTTGGCCGACGAAATCAACCGTACCCCGCCGAAAACGCAAGCGGCGCTCTTGCAGGCGATGCAGGAGCGGGAGATCTCGGTCGGCAAAACCACGCATTCCCTTCCCAACCCGTTCTTTGTGATCGCGACGCAAAACCCGATCGAGCAGGAAGGAACCTATCCGCTTCCCGAGGCGCAGCTCGACCGCTTTATGTTCAATATCAAGATCAACTACCCGACCCTCGAAGAAGAGAAGAAGATCCTTTCGGTTTCCGGCAACGGCGACGCCGAGGTCAAAAAGCTCTTTAACGCCAAAACGATCGTTCGCCTTCAACGCCTGGTTTCCGCCGTAACGGTCTCGGGTTACATTGTCGAGTATGCCGCCCGCCTGGTACGCGCCACGCGGCCCGGCGACGAATCGGCGTCGGAACAGGTTCGGGAACTTGTCGATTGGGGGGCCGGGCCTCGCGCCGGGCAGTTCCTGATCAGGGCCGGAAAAGCGTTGGCGGCGATGGACGGACGATACTCGGTCGCGATCGACGATATTCGCACGGTGGCCATCCCGATTTTACGGCATCGGATCAGCTCGAATTTCCAGGCCCAGGCCGAAGGGATGACCAACGAACGGATTATCGAAGAACTTCTCAAAACCGTTCCGGTACCGGCCGTTCCGAAATTCGTGAAACGGTAGGTGCGGCGCGATGGAAACCTCGTACCTCAACCCGGAGGTGATCCGTACGATCAAGCGCCTTGACCTCAAGGCGCAGTTTATCGTCAAAGGGTTCATTCACGGACTGCACGCCAGTCCGCTGCACGGCTTTTCGGTCGAGTTCAGCGAACACCGCAAATATGTCGCCGGCGACGATCCGAAAGAGATCGACTGGCTCGTCTACGCCAAGACCGACAAATACTACATCAAAAAGTATGAGTCCGAAACGAATCTGACCGGATTTTTGCTCGTCGACTCCAGTGCCTCGATGGGATACGCGTACCGACCCGACCTGCCGACGAAATTCGACTATTCGATCTGTCTGGCGGCAGCGCTCGCCTACCTGATGATTCATCGGCAAGACCCGGTCGGTCTGATGACCTTCGACGAAAAGATCCGTCGGTCGGTCGCACCCAAATCGAAACGCTCGCAGTTGGGAACGATCCTTTCGGTCTTGGCCGGGTTAAAGCCGGAAGGAAAAACCGACGTGGCCGCCGTCCTCACCCAAGCGGCCGGAATACTGAAAAAGGCGTCGCTCGTGATGGTCTTTTCCGATCTCCTCGGCGACCAAGACGAACTGTTCCGTTCCCTCTACCGACTTCGTCACGCCGGGCACGACGTGATCCTGTTTCACGTACTCGACCGTGCCGAAACAACTTTTCCGTTCCACGGCCGGGTCGAATTCCTTGACCCCGAAACCGAACACCGCGCCGACGCCGACGCCGACGCGCTCCGGTCCGATTACCTGAACGCACTCGAAAATTTCCGCGCGCGGTTTCGCAGCGAATGTTTCGGTGCGAAGATCGACTATGTCGAGCTCGATACCGGTATACCGTTCAGCAAAGGACTTCTCGAATACCTGATCTCCCGTAGTCAGCGCCGGTAAAAGGGGGAGAAAGATGATAACACTTTTGGCCTCATCTTTCCTCTGGGCGGCTTGTGTGGCGGTTTTGATACCGCTCCTCATCCACCTCCTTTCGCGGGGAAAACCGAAACGGGAAATCTTTCCGGCGATGCGGTTTATTCAAGAGACGTATGTTTCGAATCGGCGTCGGTTTCGACTGAAACGATTCCTGCTGCTTGCGCTCCGCGCGCTGACCCTGATCTTGTTCGGGCTCCTCTTGGCGCGACCGGTCTGGCACGCCCTTCCCCGTGAAAACGCGCGGTCAGGCTCCGGGTCGGCACGCGTGGCGGCGTTTGTCTTTGACACCTCGCTCCGTATGGAATACGAACAGGGCGGGAAATCCCGGCTCGACGAAGCCAAGACGCTCGCGCCGGCGCTCCTCGACCAGATGCCGACCGAGACAAGGGTAGCGATTTTCGACACACAGGGCGGCGGCGGAACATTTCAGGTCGACCTTCTGGCGGCCCGCGAACGCATCGAGCGACTCTGCCCGGCTCCGCAACGCCTTTCCCTGACCGAGGCCGTCTCGGGCGCGGTTCGTCTTCTCGCCGAGGTGGAGGGGGAAAAAGAGATTCTGATCTTTTCCGACCGCTCGGCCGCCGCCTGGCCTCCCGAACAGACCGATTCTTTCCGGCGGATTCTCGACGAGTCGGGCGCGTCGATCCGTTTCTATTTCGCCGATTTCGCGCCCGATCTGATCCGAAACATTTCCCTTTCGCAGGTGCGCACCGCGGTATCGGTGCGCGAGAGGGAAGGCGAAGCGACGATCGACGTTCTTCTGACGGCGGTCGGTGGCAAGAGTGGGGGAAAACTCGAAATGAACTGCGGCTCGCCGCTCTCGGCAGGCGGCGAGAGGACGGTTCTGACCGAAACGTTCACCGAGGCGGAGTTTTCCGAATCGGGAGAACAGCGAAAGAGTTTTTCGCTCCGACATCTCTCCCCCGGAATCTATCAGGGAAGCATTACGAAGACGCCTCCCGACCCGCTGGCGGCCGACGATCGGGTCTGCTTTACGTTTGAAATACGTCCGCCGAAAAATCTTCTTCTCGTCGCGCCCGAACCGGCGTCGGAACATGCTCTCTTTATGAAGAGCGCCCTCTTTTTCGACGAGCATTCGGGCCGCGCCGCGCCGCAACCGGAAGTGATCTCATACGGTCGTCTTGCCGAAATGCCGCTCGCGGCCTCCGAGACCGCGGCGCTCCTGTTGCTCGACCCCCCTCCCCTTTCGGCCGAACTTGCGACGAGGATCGAAGCGTTTGTCCACGGCGGCGGCGGTGCGGGATTCTTCCTCGGACGAAACGGTGCCGGAGAAAACACGCCGGAATATGTGGCGCTCCTGGGAGGAGAACCGATTCGCCCGGTAAATGTCCCGGAAGGAACGACGCTGATCCCCGACCCCGGGGGACACACTCTCCTTTCCGGGTTCCGCACATCCGGCGAAGCTCTTTCGGCTCCCTGGTCCCAAATCCCGATCTACCGCCACTGGCGGGTGGAATGGGATCGGAACAACCCGCCGTCGGTGGCAATGCGCTATACCGACGGCGGAGCGGCGCTCGTCGAACGGGCGGTCGGACGTGGGCGTGTCGTCGTTTCGACCACGCCGTTTTCGGATCGGCCAAACGACCCGAAAGCGTGGAACCGTATTACGGTCGGCGACCACGCCTGGCTCTTCCTGGTCCTCGCCGAAGGAATCGCCCGAACCCTGACCGAGAAGGAGGGTTCCCTCAACATCGCGCCCTTCGAAATCGCATCGTTTGCGGTGGAGACGGATAAGAACCTCGCCGTCCTGACCCCCGAGCGCGGCGAGATCGCCCTGAGTCTGCCGGCACTCGAAAACCGCCTTTCCTTTTCCGGAACGGGCGACCTTGGCTCGTACGTGTTCCTCGGCGGAGAAAAACAAAAGACGCTCGGCGGCTTTTCGGTTAACCCGCGAGCCGAACAGCTCCGGCTCGACCCCCTTTCGTTCGACGAACTGCAAGACTTGTTCGGAAAAACGCGGCTCAACAGGATCGATTCGGCGCAGAAGCTCGAATCGCTCCGAAACCGGCTCGATTCCCCCGTCGACCTTTACAGCCTTTTGGCCCTGCTTTTCGGAGCGGTTCTCGTCGCGGAACTCTTCTCGGCCTCTCGGCTCTACGAATAGGTTTCATCTTGACAGAAACAGCTAAAGAATCTATCCTCTCTCCGAAAGATGGAAAGAATAGATGAGTTAAGAAGGCAAAACCGCGTTTGCCCGATACCGCTTCTCCTTACATTTTTGGACAGGTCGGCGGTATCCCAACGCTATCATAAAGTAAGTAAGGAAAAAAAGATGAAAAAACGGATGAAGTTGTGGACAGGTTTCGCGGGAATCGTGATTTCCGCACTGGTAACGATCTCGGCTGATTCGGCGCGGGCCGACGGCCTGAGGCTCCCCAGCCTCCCCAACCGCGGCAAAGACGCGCCCGCACAGGCGACTTCCGCCGCTCAAACCCCCGCCACTCCGGCAGCCGGCGCTCAAGGCGCGCAAGCTCCGGCAAAGAAGTCCGACGGAAGTGAGTTCAATATTCCCGAAAAAGCGACGCCCGACGAACTCTTCGCGATGGCCGGCAAGCTTCTGAACACCGAACAGACGTTCGATACCGAAGAGGAGTATAACGCCTGGGTACAGAAGATGATTCAGACCGTCTATGCCATCTCGAACAAGATTTTGAAGATGAAAGTCGACGAAGAAACCTACATGAAGGCGACCGCCCTGAAAGGGCAGATGCTCTACTACCACGTTTGGACGAAAGGCGATGCGTTCCCGCAATACGAAGAGTTCGTCCGCGCGATTCAGAAAGACCCGCGTCTGCTCAACGCCGAGGGAGGCCAGAAGGTGATCGACGGGCAAGTCGTCAGTTTCCTGCACGAGGGGTGCGTCCGCGTGGTTCAAAACAACGGTTCGCCGGAAGAGATGCAGAAATACATCAATGAATTCCATGAAATCGTGATGCGCGACCCGGAATTCGTCAGCATGATCCCGAACATCGTCTATCCGGTCTCGCAGATGGCGACCGAAAAGAAAAACCCGAAAATCCTCAAAAACGCGTTCCTGAAATTCGCGACCGATATGAAAAAGTCGGACAACGAAATCCTGAACAACGCGGCAGACGGCCTGATGGGACTTCTGCGCTTTGCCGAGTTGGAGGGAAAACCGATGAAAGTCGTCGGCACCACCCTGTCCGGAGAGAGGTTCAACCCGGACTCCCTCAAAGGGAAAGTCTACCTGGTCAACTTCTGGGCAACCTGGGTTACCCCATGCCTCGTACAGTACCCGGAACTGGTCGCGCTCTACATCCAGTACCACGACAAGGGATTTGAGATCGTCGGCTACAACATGGATCAGGAACTCGACAAGTGCAAGGACTACGTCGCGCAAAAGAATGTTCCGTGGACAAACATCTCGGAACAGATGTCGGCCGATAACAAACAACCCTCGATGCCCGAATTCTACGGGATCACCACCATGCCGACCCTGATCTTGGTCGGGAAAGATGGCAACGTCATCAAAAACGACGTTGACATCGACACGCTCAAGACCACGCTCGCCGAACTGTTCAAATAGTCGGCACCACGCGGGTCGGTGTATTACAACCCCTCCCTTTTCCCGCGCTTACGGGGAAAGGGAGGGGTTGTGTTTTATCGGCAGGTTGTCCCACCGGGAAAGTCGGGGATGCATTTCCGCGGTGCCCGCCTTATCGGCTTGTTGACAACGAAATACCCGGCGGATAGAATTTGATTGGGGGTTTTCAGACAGCGGCTCGGCAGAAAGGCAATCCCGATGCGAAATCATCTCTTCTTCGGCGTTCTTTTCTTTATATCGGGGTTCTTGGTGTCGGGGGCGCTCCCTTCCGCGCTTTCGGCTCAGGAAAGAAACGAGTGGCCTTCCGACTGCAAGATCGGTATCTTTCTCCATTTCCTTCCCGGCGGAGATACCGCCGACGCCATGCAGGCGAATTTTCAGGTCGAGCGTCTTGCCGATCAGATCGCCTCGACCGGGGTCGATTATTTCGGAATGACCATGTACCAGAACTCCGGCTGGTTCAACGCGCCGACCGCCCCCTACGATGAGGTTACGGGGTACAGGGCAGGCGAACGCTGTTGCCCGCGCGATATTCCGATGGAAATGGCCGACGCGCTGGCACGTCGCGGGATTAAGTTCTTCGTTTATGTTACCGGGCAGGTGCCGAACCGAGACAAAAAAGCCCAGGCGGCCTACGGGTTGGAAGTCGGTCCGAAAGATCAGGTCATCACACCGCAGTTCGCCAAGAAGTGGGCCGAGGTTTTTCGACACTGGTCGGAACGTTACGGCCGGAAGGTCTTCGGCTGGTGGGTCGACGGCTGTTATACGGGATGTGAATTTAACGAGGAGATCGCCCAAATCTACCGAGAAGCGCTCTTGGCGGGAAACCCCGACGCGGTGGTCGCGTTTAATCCCGGGGTCAAGGCTCCGGAATGGAAGACGTCGGATTTCACCGCTGGGGAAATCAACCACCCGTTCGAGGAGAAAGGTTTCGCTCCGAAAAACGGAATCGGACAGAAAGAACAGATACTCACCTTTCAGGGACGGTCCTGGAGCGCCGGCGGGCCGCGATATTCGACCGAGGAGTGGATCGACTGGGCCAAGCCGGCCATCGATGCCGGGCTGGCGCTCACGATCGATACCGGCCTGACTGTCGACGAAAAGGTGCCGACACCGGGCGGGTTCCGGCAAGAGAGCCTCGATCAGATCCGCGCGATCGTTGACGCGGTGAAGGGGTATTCCGAAGCCGATTCGTTCAAACGAGCCGTCGAGTATGACTGGCTTCGACAGGAAATCACCGCAGGGCGTTCGCTCGAGTCGCCCGAAGCGCTCACCGAACTCTGCCGTCGGACGCAGGCTCTTTTAAACGCGCAAGAAGAAGAACGCTACATTTCGGAATCGGCCGCCGAGAAACTGCAAAGAGAGATCGACGCCGTACAGACCGAAAACCTCGCGCCACTCGGTGCCGGGCAGATAAAGGAACGGTATCTGAAGCTCCGATGGCAAGCGCGTGAGGCGATTTTCGATAATCAGCTCGTGAAAGGGATACCGATTGTTTTCCTCAAAGCGGATCGCTACATTTGGCAGCTGATTCACGAGTATCTCTCCTACTATTATAGTCATACAAATATGGTCGGCGGCGATCTGATGATTCTGAAGAATCCGGGCCGTTCTTTCGAAGTCGAATCGATCTCGGCGGGGAAATTCCCTCGCGGTTGGTTCTCGACGCCGAGTCTTTCGTTCGACGGCAAGACGCTCTATTTCGCATTCGCCGATTTTTCGCAGGTTGTCCCCGAGAGGGCGCCGCGAAAGACGCTCCACGATATCATCGCCCGGGGATACGACAACGAAATCGAAACATACCTGCAACGGGAAGAGGGAAAATACCACCTTTTTAAAATGGATTTGGAAACAGGCCGGACCGAACAGCTAACGTTCGGACCGGACGACGATTTCGATCCGGCCGAACTGCCCGACGGCGACCTGGTCTTCGTCTCGACCCGACGGGGAGGGTTCGCCCGCTGTACCGCGAGATACGAACCGGTCGAAACGGCCACCCTGCATCGCCGAACAAAAGACGGCAAGATCAAGTGCCTCTCGTGGCACGAGACGAACGAGTGGAATCCCTCGGTGCTCGATGACGGGCGGATCCTCTACGCGCGCTGGGATTACGTCGACCGCGAAGCGGCACGCTTCATGAATCTGTGGGTCACGAATCCCGACGGGACGGGAGCCAGAGTCCTTTTCGGCAACTATACCCCGAAGGTCGTCGCCTCGCTCCAAGCGAAGCAGGTTCCCGACTCGAACAAGATCTTGTTTATCGGTTCGGGTCATCATGTCGCGGTCGGCGGGCCGCTCGTCCTCCTTGACCCTTCCAAGGTGAAATACGACCCAACCGATCTGCAAGACACGCTCGACGGAATCGAGGTCCTCTCGCCCGAAATCGCGTTCCCGGAAACAGCGGTTCCGGGAACGGGGAACACGAAATATTATGTCTCGGACCACTATTACTACAGTCCTTATCCCCTTTCCGAGGATTATTACCTGACCGCGTACAGTCACGACCCGAACGGCGGTTATCTGGCACGGCATGGATACGGTTATAACACGGGGCAAAAAGAAGATCATTACGTCGGCTCGTGTGGCGAGTCGTATTCGGCGGGGAAACTCGGCCTCTATTATCGCGACCGGTTCGGAAACCTGGAACTGATCTATGCCGACCCGCAGGTCAGCTGCCGATACCCGATCCCAATCAAGCCCCGCCCGAAACCGCCGGTGATCGCCACACAGCTTCCCCAAGAAGAGGCGGTCGAAGGAACGTTTGTCCTTTCGGACGTCTACGACTCGATCGCGCCGCTATCGAAAGACCGACCGATCAAACAATTGCGGATATTCCAGATTCTTCCCCATTGGCCGGAATACGCCTCGAAAGATCCCCCGCTCGGCAAACCGAACGCAGCCAACGGGCGCGCGTTCCTTGGAACGGTTCCGGTCGAGGCCGACGGCTCGGCCCATTTTAAGGTGCCCGCCGGAAAACCTCTCTATTTCCAAGCGGTCGACGCCGAAGGGAAAGCCGTACGCACCATGATGAGCGAGGTTTACCTCCAGCCGGGGGAAAACCGCGGATGCGTCGGATGTCACGAACAGATTCAGACCGCTTCGGAAAACTTCCCGGCTCAGAAGAGGGCGTTTCAGCGTCCGCCAAGCGTCATCACCCCCGGCCCGGCGGGAACGGCGCCTTTCTCGTTCCCCCTCTTCGTGCAACCGGTCCTCGATCGCCACTGCGTCTCGTGCCACAACGGTGAAGAGGGGAGCGACGCGCCCGACCTGCGGGGAATCGTCGAAAACGGGGATTTTTCGAACGCGTATAACAATCTGATCGACCACACCCGCTGGTATCATTGGGGGCGTGGTACGATCGCAACCATCGCATCGCGTCCCGGAGAAGGAGGGGCCGACATGTCGGAATTGACCGAAATCCTCGACAATGCCGACCATGGCGAAAAGATCGGCCTTTCCGACGAAGAACGCCGGGCGTTCTACCTCTGGATGGATGCCAATGTTCCGTTCTACGGGACGGCCGAAAGCGCAACACGCGCCATGGAACTGCGCGGCGAACCGGTTCCGATGCCGCCGGTACAATAGAGATCTTTCGTAACACAAGGCACACCCGACCAAAACGCGTCGTGCACCGCTCTTTCGGATGACGGACAGACCGTCAACGCCGCGCAGAAAAACGATAAACGAAATGCCATGAAAACCACACGCTCCGATTTCGGTTTTTTCCTCGCCCTTTGCGGGGGGCTCCTCCTTTTTGCGGGACTCCTTCTCGCGACGGGGGGCACCGTCGTTTCGGCAAACGAACCGCAGGCGTCGGAAAAAAAAGCCGACGAAAAAACCCCGCCGCTGATACGCGGATTTCAGTTCATTTCCGACAAGGACCTGCGCGACGGGTGGCTCCTCCTCTTTGACGGGAAAACCTTTTTCGGCTGGGAAGCCGAACCGCTGATCGCCCGTCGTCCCCTGGCGGTTCCCGATCCGAAGATCCGTATTTCGGGGGGGAAGATGTCGATCGAAACCAGATTCCCGATCCGTGTGCGTACCCTCTTTACCCCGGTATTCCCCTGGGCACTTGAACTTGTCTATCAGACCGACGAAGCTTTCGAAGGGGAGATTTTCCTCGGCGTTCCCGCCCGCGAGGGGGGAAAGAGCGTCTCGCACCTGTTCGAAATTCCGCTGGAAGCGAGCGCCGAACCGAAAACGATTTCGATCGGCGTTCCGAGTCTCGATGCGGTAACGGTCAACGGACACGTCGAGGATTCGGACATCCTTGTCGAGGAAAAAGGATTGACCCTCCTGATGACCGCGGGACGAATCGATATCCTCTCGTGCCGCTGGCAACAGAAGAAAACCCCGCTCTTCGACGGCGAATCCCTGACCGGCTGGAAAACGTCGGGCCGGACGCGTGCCGAAGTCGATAGAGGAACCATTCATCTGACCGGAGGCTCGGGCAACCTCGAGTCGGAAATCCTCTTTTCGGACGGTGTGGCCGGATTCGAGTTTCGGGAGAAGGTGACCCCGTGCAATTCCGGATTCTTTTTCCGTACGATCCCCGAAAGTGCGATGGACGGTTACGAATGCCAGATGAACAATGCCCCGCCGGAAGAGGATCGCGCGAAATTCCTCGGCAACGACACGGGGAGTATCTTCCGGCGTGCCGCCGCCCGGCGCGTGGTTGCCGACCCGACCGACTGGACCGCCGTCACGCTGATGGCCGACGGGAATTTCTTCCGAACCTGGGTCAACGGGATCCCGACGCTTCTCTGGCACGATACGCGCAAAGCCGACGAGAATCCGCGTAAGGGGCTCCGCCTCGAAAAAGGCTCGTTCCAGTTCCAGGGGCATGACCCGACGACCGACGTCTCGCTGCGGGAAATCGCCGTCGCGGCCACCGACGCCGACGAAGCCCGGATAATCGACACGGTTGCCGCCGCGGCGCGGGGGGATGACGGGTCCGACCCGGACCATGCCGCGTTCTCTCCGTTCCGTGCCCGGATGGAATCGCTTCGGGAGGCGGGAACCGGACTGACCGATTTCCACATTCATCTGCGCGGGGGGATGACCGCCGAAAAAGCTCTCGCGCGGCAGGAAGCAACCGGAATCGGGTCGGGCATCCTCGAAAATGCGGGGCGGGAATGGCCTCTTTCGGACAACGAATCGCTCGAAGCGTTCATCGACGAGGCCGAACGGATCGCCTATGCCGCCGATCCCTCGAAAAAGAGCCTCGCGATCGGAATCCAGGTCAACGACCGAGACTGGCACGAAGCGTTCGCCCCCGAACTCCTGGCCCGGCTCGACTACGTTCTGGCCGACACGATGATCATGGGAACCGATGCCGACGGAAAACCGCAACGTCTTTGGCTTCTTCCGGCCGATGCGCAGGTAGATCTCGACACCTGGATGGAAGAGTATATGGAACATTACCGTCGGATCCTCGACGAGCCGATCACGATCTTGGCAAACCCAACATACCTTCCCAAATTCGCCGAAGATCGTTATGATGAACTCTGGACCGACGAACGAATGGACGAGGTGATCGAGAAAGCGGTACAAAAGGGTATCGCGCTCGAGATTCAGGCCGAGTCGCCGTTTCCGAACGAGCGGTTTCTCCGCAAGGCGCTTGAACGGGGTGCGAAAATCTCGTTCGGCACCAACAATTCCGATCCGGTCCTAAAAAAGCTCGACCGCTGGGAATGGGCTTTCGAACATTTTGACCTGAACAACAGCAATATTCTTCAAAAAGAGGATGTCCTTAAGTAGGCATTCCGGAATATTCGAACTTCTTCTTAAACGGAAGGGATACTCATGGAAAAGAAATACGATATCGGGCTGATGGGACTGGCCGTGATGGGGCAGAACCTGGTCCTTAATATGGTCGACCACGGCTTTAACGTGGCGGTCTTTAACCGAACGGTCGATAAAGTCGACGACTTCCTCGCGCTCGATGAGGTCAAGTCGAAAGGGGATAAAATCACCGGGGCCCATTCGCTCGAAGAACTTGTTTCGAAACTGAAATCGCCCCGAATCGTCATGTTGATGATCCAGTCGAAAAACGCGGTTCCCGCCAGCGAGGTGGCGCTCTATCCGGAACACGCCGCGGTCGATTCGGTCATCGCCCAACTCCTGCCGCTTCTCGAACCGGGCGATCTGATCATCGACGGCGGGAACACGCAGTTCCTCGATACCGAACGCCGTACGAAGTTCCTCACCCCAAAGGGGATCCGCTATATCGGAACCGGCGTCTCGGGCGGCGAAGAAGGAGCGCGGAAAGGTCCGAGCCTGATGCCGGGCGGAAATCCCGAAGCATGGCCGCTGGTCAAAGACCTGATGCAGTCGATTTCCGCCAAAGTCGGTCCGAACGGCGATATCCCCTGCTGCGAATGGGTCGGGGATCGCGGCGCGGGCCATTACGTGAAAATGGTCCACAATGGCATCGAATATGGCGACATGCAACTGATCTGCGAGGCGTATTGGCTTCTGAAACACGCGGCGGGTCTTACCAATGCCGAAATCGGCGAGGTCTTTGCCGAGTGGAACGAGGGGGAACTCGACAGTTACCTGATTCAGATCACCCGCGACATTTTCACGGTCAAAGACAAAGAGACGGGAAAAGACCTGGTCGACCTGATCCTCGATACCGCCGGTGCCAAAGGGACCGGCAAATGGATGAGCCAACTGGCGCTCGACCTGGGAGTCCCGAGTACGCTGGTCACCGAGGCGGTTTACGCCCGCTGTATCTCGGCGATGAAAGATCAACGTCTGGCCGCCGCCAAGGTGTTGACCGGCCCGACCAAGAAGTGGAACGGAGATCAAAAGACGTTCATCGAACAGGTACGTCGGGCGCTCTACGCCTCGAAGATCTGCTCTTATGCGCAAGGTTTCGTACAATTGCGCGCAGCGGCCGAAGAATACGGCTGGAACCTGAACTACGGGTCGATCGCCATGCTCTGGCGGGGCGGTTGCATTATCCGCGCGGTCTTTCTCGAACGAATCAAAGAAGCCTTCGACGCAAATCCCGGCCTGGAAAACCTCCTGTTGGCCCCCTATTTCACCGAGGCGGTTGCATCGGCACAAGATGAGTGGCGCGAAGTGATCAAAACCGCGGTTGAACTCGGAATTCCCTGCCCGGGAATGACGACCGCGTTGACCTATTTCGACTCGTACCGTAGCGCCAACCTGCCGGCAAACCTGCTTCAGGCGCAACGCGACTATTTCGGGGCACACACCTACCGCCGTGTCGATAAACCGGGGGAAGGGCCTTTCCACACCGACTGGATTAACGAACGGAACGTCTGAAACCGACGAGAGCTGAAAGGAGAAGGTTTAAAATGACGAATCAAGAATATCTGGAAGATCTTTTCGGGATGAGGGGGCAAACGGCCGTGGTCATCGGCGGAGCCGGAGCGCTCGGTCTCTCTCTTTCGACCGGTCTGGGAAAAGCGGGCGCGAAGGTCGTCGTCGCCGACGTGCGCGAAGAAGCGTGTGTCGAAGCCGTCAAAAAGCTTGAAGCGGAAGGGATCGAGGCCATTTGGTCCCTGGTCGACGTCGTTTCCAAAGAGTCGCTCGCCGAACTGCGAGACAAAGCCGTCGCCTGGGGCGGAAAGGTCGATATCCTGGTCAATTGCGCCGGAATCAATGTCGGCAATTCCTTCCTGGAAGTCGATGCCGACCAATGGGACAAGATCCTCGCGGTCAATCTGAAAGGAACGATGCTCGCGTGCCAAACGTTTATCGCGTCGATGCTCCAAACGGGTGGCGGTTCGATCCTCAATATCGGAAGTGTCAATTCCGACAAACCCCTTTCGCGCGTGTTCGCCTACGCCGCCAGTAAAGCGGGAGTGGTGAATCTGACACAGAACATCGCCCAGGAATTCGCGACACGGGGAATCCGCTGTAACGCGATCTGCCCCGGCTTTTTCCCGGCCGAACAGAACCGCAAACTTCTCGACGCCAAACGGGTCGAGAACATCATGAACGGGACTCCGATGCGCCGTTACGGCGACCCGGCGGAGTTGATCGGCGCGGCGCTGTTGCTCCTTTCCCGGAAGGCGGGGAGCTACATCACCGGCTCGGCACTTTATGTCGACGGCGGATTCACCTGCAGTTGGTTCTGAGCGGTGGAGGTGATCCCGGCCAGGGAAGTTCCGAAAGGAAGAGCCGGATCTCAACACGATTTTGAAAAGGATTTCAGGGGATTTTTATGTCCGACATTCTCTTCGGAACCCGATTTTCGCGCAGGGACCCGACGCGGCGCGTCAACGCGTCGGCGGTCCTGGCCGCCGACGGGCTGGTTAAGGTTTACGGGAAGCGCACAGTCGTTGACGGGGTAAGCTTCGAGGTTCGCGAAGGGGAAGTTGTCGGGCTGCTGGGGCCGAACGGCGCGGGAAAAACAACCAGTTTCCGCATGACGTGCGGGCTGATCTCGGCAAACGCCGGAAAGGTCTTTCTGGCCGGAGACGACGTGTCGAGCTGGCCGATGTACCGTCGTGCCGGAGAGGGGAAAATGGGTTACCTGCCGCAAGACCGTTCGGTTTTCGGCGCCCTCACGACAGAGAAAAATCTCTATTTGGCGATGGAACTTCTCAAAATCCCCCGCTCGAAACAGCGGAAGAAGTGCGAGGAACTCCTCAAAAAGTTTAATCTCTGGCATGTCCGCAAGACGATCGTAGGCTCCGGGGGGACCGGCGGACTCTCCGGGGGGGAACGCCGTCGACTCGAAATCGCCCGGGCACTCCTTTCCGAGCCGCGGATTCTTCTCCTCGACGAGCCGTTTGCCAACGTCGACCCGCACACCGTCACCGAAATTCAGAAAGTGATTCGGGAACTTTCGTCGGAAGGGATCGCCATTCTGATCACCGACCACCAGATCGACGCAACGATGGAAATCGCCAACCACTGCTACGTCATTTACGGCGGGAAAGTTCTCTGTAGCGGCGATCCGATTTCGGTCCTTTCGCATCCGGAAGCACGAAAACTCTATTTCGGCGAAAAGTCGCAGCAACAGCTCGAAAACCTGATGAAGAAGATTCGGGGGAATCTTCCCGCAGAGGAAGACGACCCCCTTCCCCGCCGTAAAGAGCGGGTCTATCGCATCAACGAGGTTCCCGAAGACGAAACAATCCATCCGCCGGGGAAGTCGTGGAAAGGAGCGTTTGTGGACGATTACCTGGAAGATGACGATATTCTCCGATTCAAAAAGAGAAAACGGTGAAACACGCTCCTTGTTCTCCGGCAAGCGGAGACGAAATTTCAAAAAATCCCGGCCGGAACCTATTCATTTCCGTTGATGTCGCTATAATGGGATAGGGTGTTTTGCCCCGACGGTCTTTATTTACCTCTCCGTAACGATGAAACCGTCTTTACGGGTTGTAGTGAAGCTCTCTAGTGTACATTCTCAGCCGAACCCTTTGTTCCACCCGCTTCTTTCGGGAAAGGTACGCGGGAGATCCGTATCTCGGATGGTTCTCGGAATCTTTCCGGCAGATTGTAAGGGGAATCCGGCGTCACCATAACCCAAAAGCGCAATGAGTTCACCAAACCAAAGAATCGACCCCAACCTTGTCGAACAGACGAAACAACAGATCCGTGCGCTGGTCGGTGAGATCTCCAAAATCTCGAAGACCGACATCGCCCCCGAGGATTTCCACAAAGAGTTCCTCTCGCGCGTCGTCGTCGCTCTGGCGGCCGAGGCCGGGGCCATTTGGTCGATCAATGCCGTAGGGCAGCTGGCCCTTTCTTACCAGATCAATATCCAGAAAACACGCCTTCACGAAGATGAAGAGGCAAATAAGAAGCACAGTCGGCTTCTTTATCAGTTCCTCCGTTCCGATGAGAACGAGGCGATTGTCTTGCCGAATTCCGGAGGGGAAGCGGAAGACAGTCCGGGGAACCCGACCAACTATCTGGTCCTGTTCGGAAAGATCCGTACCGAGCTAGAAGCGTTCGGCCTGATCGAAATCTTCCAGCGCCCCGACGCCAGTCCGACGACACAAAAGGGCTATCTGCGGTTCGTCTCCCAGATGACCGATATCGCCGGGGAATTCTACAAGAGTCGGCAACTCCGCAGCTTCGGAGACCGCCAGAGCCTCTGGACCCAGCTCGAAGACTTCACAAGAAACATTCACAAGACGCTCGACATGCGTGAGACGGAATACGTCGTCGCCAACGAGAGCCGCCGTCTGATCGAGTGCGACCGTGTCAGTATTGCCATCAAGCGGGGACGTAAGTGCCGTATCGAGGCCGTCAGTGGCCAAGATATCGTCAACAAACGCTCGAACGCCATAACGCTGTTGGGGAAACTCGCCACGGCGGTCATCGCCGCCGACGAGCCGGTTTTCTATATGGGCGATACCACCGACTTGGCCCCGCAGGTCGAAGAGGCGATCGAAGATTATGTCGACGAATCACACACCAAAATGATCGCGGTCTTCCCGCTGAGGCGCAAGAACGTCAACGAGGGGGATAGCGAAGAGACGGAACAAAACAAGACGCCGAAAGAGCCACCGTTCGGGGCAATCATTATCGAGCAAATCGAAGACAACCGTGTTCCCGACCGCATGAAAAAGCGCATGGACGTCGTGGTTGAACACGCCCAAAGCGCCGTCGGCAACGCGTTGGACCACAACAGCGTTTTCCTGATGCCGCTCTGGCGGACGATCGGCAAATCAAAGGTGTTGGTCACCGCGCGGATGCTCCCAAAGACGATCGCGGTCGCTGTTGCGCTTCTCGTACTGATCCTGGCCTTGGTCTTCATTCCGTGGAACTTCAATATGTATTGCAGCGGGACGCTCGAGCCGGAGGTTCGGCGCAACATCTTCGCCCGGGAAGACGGTAAGGTCGATCAGGTCCTTGTCCATCACGGCCAAAAGGTCGAGGAGGGGGAGGTCCTCTTGCGTATGACAAACAACGAACTCGAAGCCGAAACCAAAAAGATCGGGGGCGATCTGGCCGAGGTTATCAAGCAGATTGCCTCGGCAACCGAAATGGCGTACAAAACCTCCGGGGAAAGAGGGCGCGAAGGAGACAGCGTCCAGATTCAGGGGGAAATTGCCCGTCTCGAAATTCGTCGAAATGCGCTGAAGGTTCAGGAAGAGATCCTCTGGGAACGCTACAAAGATATGGAAGTCCGTTCCCCGATCGCCGGAACCGTCATGACGTTCGACCTCTCAGACCGCCTGCGGAGCCGTCCGGTCCAGAAGGGACAATGCCTCCTCGAAGTCGCCCAGCCGGAAGGGAACCTGATCCTTGAACTCGATATGCCCGAGAAAAAAATGGGTCATGTCTCCGAGTATTTGAAGAAACTTCAGGCCGAAGACCCGGACGCGGAACTCGATGTGTCCTTCGTCATGACGGTCGACTCGACGAAAAGTTTTAAAGGGAAGATCTACGAAATCCACGACCGCGCAGGAAATAAGGGAGACAAGGGAACGGTGGTCGAGATGAAGGCGAAGATCGACAACCCCGAAACTCTGCCGGAATCGAAGCGTGCCGGGGCGGCGGTCAGCGCCAAAATCTATTGCGGCAAAAAATCGCTCGGATACGTTCTCTTTAACGAAGCGATCGCTTACCTGCAGAAGACGGTCTTCTTCTGGTTTAAGTAGGAGACTCGTACCACGCCGATTCGGTGGAAACGGTCAGAGGAACCGCCAAACCGCGGTGATCGTCGACAGTCAAGAGACACCAAAAAAATAAAGAAAAGAAAAACACAGAGTGCTCCCCCCGAATTTTCGCCGCCGAGCCATAGGAGCGGGAAAGGAACTTCGAGGGTAAACGGTGAATGAAGAGGAGTCGAGATAGTATGACACCCGAAAAGAAGTCGAGCCGACAAACGGCGCAGGTTTCGCTCGTCGCGGGAATCTTCTTCCTGGCGGTAGCGTTTGCGTTTTCCCCTATCGTCGGGGCCGGGCCGGAAATGTCGATCTTCCCCGTCGCGCCGGGGAATCCGGCAGCGGGATCCGGTTCGGGCGTTGCCACGCCGAGTGCCGCATCCCCTCCCCATGAGCTGAACCTCGACATCGGGCGGCTCGACCGTTCCGGGCGATCCCCGAACGCGGCAAGCTCCTCGGACACGACCACTCCCCCCGAAGGGAGATCGTTTTCGATCCTGAACCGCCCTCAACGGATCGGCATTCAGCTCGGCCTGCCGCGCGAGCGTTCGGGCCTTTCCGAGCTCGACTCGCTCCCGCTTCTTCCCCTTCCCGACGGGGTGGAACTGGGCGAGAACGACGTGCTGGCCAAGAGTGCGCTGACCGAGATCCCGAAAGGAGAAGGTTACGAGGCGACCGTCAGCGCCAACACCCAGGGGAAACTGATCTCGCTCGGTCGCCAAAAGCGCGACGAAAACGGCGAGCCGATGGTCGACGACGACGGCAACCCGGTGATGATCCCGATGTACCGCGGTATGCTGGTCGAAGAGGGAGAAATCCTCGGTGTACAGTTTAACCAGGCGTTCCATGCACGTCGCGTTGCCGCGGAACGGGAACTGGAAGTCGCTAAGAAAGAAGCGGGCAAACTGCTTGAGGTTGAAGTGGCCGAAGCAAGCAAAAATGTCGCGCTGATGGAATACCAGCGCGCGGTCAATGCCAACAAACGGGTTGCGAACTCCGTTTCCGAAGATGAAATCTGGCAGAAGAAGTATGAGTGGTACCGCGGAGAGAAGTCCGTCGATAAAGCGAAATACGACCTCGAAATCGCGGCCTTGGCGGTCGATGTCAAAGAGGCTGCCATTGCCATTGCCGATGCCGAACTCGAAGAACGCCTGATCCGCGCACCGCTAAGCGGTCAGGTGGATGACATTTTCAAAAACCGGGGCGAATGGCTCCGAGAGGGCGACAACGTCCTCCATGTGTTGCGTCTTGACAAGATCAACATCACCGCCGTCTTCGATAGTGAAACGGTAAGCCCCTCGATGATCGAAGGGAAAGCCGTCACGGTTTATGTGTCAAAAGCGGGCGTCAACGGCCCACAGAAGATGGAAGGGGTTATCACCTACGCCCGCCCGGTCCTGGTGATGAACCGCTTCACGGCGTTTGCCTCGGTCGAAAATACGCAGGTCGACGGAAGTTGGGTGCTGATCCCCGGGATGCGTGTTAACCTGATTGTGCACAAGGATAAAGACGCTGACCCGGCCGCATTTTCCGAAATACACGAATAGTTTCTCCGGGAATCGTTCAGGCCGAATAAGGTCGTTGAATACGTATGGTAACATTAGCAGACAGTTTGGTCTCCAGTGCCGAGCGGATCCTTAACTTTTACGCTCGGGTAGACCTGACCGCCAAGAGAGGGCGATATCTCGGCCAGTCGTACTGGATTGTCAAAGATCCGATCGGGCTGAAATATTTCCGGTTTCAGGATGAAGAATACTTTATCCTGAACCAGTTGGACGGTACGCGCAGTCTGGACGATATCAAAGACAACTTTGAAGCGGAGTTTCCGCCACAGAAGATCACCCTCGAGGAACTGCAAAGTTTTATCGGGCAACTCCACCAGAGCAACCTGATCGTCGCCGGGGTTCCGAACCAGGGGCACGAACTTCTCAAGCGGCGGAATAAACGTCGGCGGCGAGAGATTCTTCAAGCGTGCTCGAACATTCTCTGCATCCGATTTAAAGGATTTGACCCGAACCGGATCCTCGACTGGCTTCTCCCATGGTTCCGCTGGTGTTTCCATCCGGTGACGATCTTCTTCTGTCTCGTCTTGATGTTCAGCGCCCTTTCGCTCGTGATCGTGGAGTTTGATACATTCCGGGCGAAACTGCCGAACTTTCACCAGTTCTTCGGTCTGAAAAACATCTTCCTCCTGACAATCACGCTGGGGGTCACCAAAATCATCCACGAGTTCGGGCACGGCCTCTCGTGTAAATATTTCGGGGGGGAGTGCCACGAGATCGGTATCATGATCCTTGTGTTGACCCCTTGCCTCTACTGTAATGTTTCCGACTCGTGGATGCTCCCGAACAAGTGGCATCGTGCGGCAATCGGGATCGCGGGGGTTTTTGTCGAGTGTGTACTCGCCTCGGTTGCGACGTTCGTTTGGTGGTACACCAAAGAGGGATTGGTTCATTACCTGGCACTGAACGTCATGTTTATCTCGTCGGTTTCGACGATCGTCTTCAACATCAACCCGCTTCTGCGTTACGACGGTTACTACATCCTTTCAGACCTGTTGGAGATCCCAAACCTGCGCCAGAAAGCGACGCAAATCCTCGCGTCGAAAGCTTCGTACTGGTTCCTCGGGATGGAAGAGCAGGAAAACCCGTTCCTTCCCAAACGGAATCAGTTCCTTTTCGCGCTCTACACGGTCTGCGCGGTAACGTACCGTTGGGTCATCATGGCCTCGATTCTTTTCTTCGTGTATAAATTCTTCGATTCCTATGGCTTAAAGATCGTCGGTCAGATGATCGGGGCGATGGCCCTTTTCGGCCTGGTCGGAATGCCGCTTCTGAAGATTGGAAAGTTTTTCTGGGTTCCGGGAAGGATTTACCGCGTGAAAAAACTGAACTTTTACCTGTCGCTGACCGGTCTGGCACTGATCGCCGCCTTCCTGATTTTCGTGCCGCTCCCCTACTCGGTCTACGCCCCCTGTGTGATAGGCCTTCGTACCGACGACGCCATTGCCGGAAACGTCCTGGTTCCGAAAACAGGTGGAGAGCTCGTCTCGGTGGATGTGAAAGAGGGGCAATTCGTCAAAAAGGGGGACAAGATCGCCGAACTGCGTAACCCCAAGCTCGAACAGGACCTGATCCGTTTGCGCGGCGAATACCTCGAAACGCAGATGCAACACGAAACCTATGCGAACCTGATCGATAGCGAGCGCGCCGCAGCGCAGCGCCAAGAGCTTGCGGAACGAATGAGAGCGCTTTCGATGATGATTGCCGCCAGCGAAAGGGAGTGGAATCAGCTCACGCTGACCGCACCGGTCGACGGGATCGTCGTCTCACCGGAATGGCGGCTCGAACAAACCGAAAAGGGGGATGCGTTTTCGGCCAATCTTCCTCTCTGGCACGGTACGCCGCTACGTCCCGAGAACATGGGCGTCTTTTTGGAACCCGGGGTCTGTTTCTGCTCGGTCGGAGACCCCAAGAGGCTCGAGGCGGTTTTGGTGGTCGACCAGTCGAAGATCAACTTTATTCAGAAAGACCAAATCGTCAAAATCAAGCTCGAGGAAACTCCGGGGATCACCCTTTCCAGCACCATTCGGCAAACGGTTGACATCGAACACCATAGAATGGAAAGCGTACCGATCCAACTCTCAACCAAGGGGGGAGGGGCCGTACCGACCACGTCCGAACAGGGCGGACTCGAAGTCCCCCAAGCTCCCTCGTTCCGCGTCCGTGTCGATTTAGACAACACCGACGACATCATCAAGGTCGGTATGACGGGAAAAGCCAAGGTCAGGGTCGTCCCGCAAACGATCGGTCAGAGGTTTATCCGTCTGGTGATGGACATCTTCAACTTCAAGTTCAGTTGAGCGAGGGACGGCAGGTATAAGCCCCGCGGCTACGAGCCCCGAAGGGCTTGTTGCCCGACCGGACGTTCCGGATAGGTTCCGAGGGAAAGCAACTCCGTTTCGTTCCGCGACGGAACAATGGTCGCGGGCGAAAACACTGTAACACGCCGTTCGGGGAAATGTTAAGCCGGAAAAGCTCAAAAAACCGGCCCCGTTTTCCTCGATTCATCTCGGAAAGAGCGCCGTGGTTTCGGGAAGTCCGTTTCGGGGGGCCACTCCGTCGTGGCAGCGGCTCTGCTACGGACGATGCGCAACGCCAATTCTTGTCTCCTTCTCGGATGAGCCGCCGAACTTGTCTTGCTCGGGCTCGCGGAGAAAAGTCTGTACATATTTTCCTGAAACAGGCTGAACTTCTATGGAAAATAGGGTTGGTTCACCATATCGGGGACCCCGGGAGATTTATCGCGCCACGCCGTTAGCCGACGGGCAAAATCAGGTTTTTTCGGACCTTGTTGCCGACCGGAACGCCCGAAACGACAGACGATCGCCGGAAGGCACTCAAACTCCTTCCGGGCGGAACGACCAAGACGATGACGGAAGCGGAAATGACCGAACACCCCGGCTACCGAAAGTCGGCGAGGCCGGGCCCAGATCATGCCAATCACGGAACTCTGTCAACGGATGTTTGCGGCAAGTACGGAAGATCGGCACCGATGCTCCGAAAGGGCATCTTTGAGTCTCAGGTCATCCGGAATCGCCGGAAAGACATTTCTGCCATCGATGATGCAACCGATCTGCCCAAGAGCCGAATCTCTGATCAGTCCCGGAATATTTAGGCTTTCAATGCGACAAAAGCCCTGTCGTACGTTACAGACGAGGCCCCAGAAACCGTTTATGACCGATAGACCCGGCACTCGGGAAGGTCTGCAACTTTCTTTCCGGCGTCAGGTCGGCGCGGTTCACTTCTCGGGTCAGCAAAGACGAAATCGTTCGAAAGCCCGAGGTTTACGTTCTGCTCGGAATCAACAACGAGGGAAAAAGAGTATTCCGAATCTTGAGATCGCGGAAAGCCGAGACACCAAGTTCCGGCCTGGGATTTAAACACCTACAAAAGCCGGACATCACTGCTGGGAAGACCATCTGCGTCGACAGTCTTGTCTTTCCGGAGTGAAGGAAGAAGGTCGAAGGGCTCTTTCCCGGGTCGCGGAACAATGGAGGGATAAATATCCCCATGCCATGAAACGATGGGAGAACATCGGAACATGCCTGCCCCCCCTTTTGAGTTCTCCACGACGAGGCGAGAAATCATTCACACCACGAACGCTGTCGGGAGCCTCAACAGCCACAACCGGAAATCGAAGAGCCGGCGGAGAGACTCTCCATTTCCGGCCGCATTTTCGAAATCGCTTTATTTGGGAACCCGGCGTATAATCGGGGGAGGTGGATGAAACCGATTCGTAGCCGGAAATCCGTCCGTGGCGAGTCTGTAAGATCGTCGGCGGAAGTCGGACGCGACAATCGCGGCCGACGATCCGTCTCGGCCCGTAGCCCATGGGAGCTCGTCGGAGAATCCGCGAGGCGGTTTGACGGCGAGGGGGAATTGTATATACTTTAACCGAAGGGGCATTTGTTTTGCCATACATGGGGTTCCGCCGTAGAAGTAGGCATTTGTTGAATTCGTTTCGTACCCCGCTGTTTCCGCCGGGTTCAAAACGGAAAAGAATGAGGTAATCGCCATGAAAAGACGCGTTCTGAGAATTGAATCATTGGAAGATCGTCAGCTTCTGGCTGTCTGTGCCGGGAACGAAGCACTCGCCGGCGAGTTTGTTGCCGCGCCCGAACCGACCGCGGCACCTTCCGGATACGCCGTTGGCGATGTCTATGTCCAGTCGACAATAGACATTGACGGCGACGGGTTCATCGGACCGGCGGAGCTCTCGTTCATCAGCCACGCTTGGTTTGCCTCCGACGGGCACGAGAATTGGAATCCGGTCTGTGATCTGGATGGGGACGGATTCGTCGGACCCGGAGATTACGCCGTCCTTTCGTCGTGCTGGTTTAAAACTGCCGACGACCTGCCGGACGAAACAAAATCATACGAGATTTACCCTTCAAACATATCGGCCTGGTGCCTTTTCGGGGATCAGGTTTCGCTCATTTCCGCCCAAAACGGCACTTTGACCCTGAATGCCCGCAGTGGGGAACTCGAAGCTGTCTGTGACTATATCGAGTTTCCCGAAAACTTGCGTGTTACAGCCGACTTTAGCTCAATTGATCCCACGCTGGGAATGAAATCCGGGATTGAGCTGGCGGTTCAGGAATCGGGCAAGCGCTACTGCATCGAAATCCAAAACGACCGAATCTGCCTCTACTATGTCAACGAAGCGAATGAAATGATGCTCCTGGAGGGCGCGGCCTATACGTTCGATTACTTGCAGACCTACCGGGTCTGGGGGCAAATCGTCGACGGGCAAATCGCCTGCGGGGTGGGAGATACCACGCTCGTCGTTGCCAATGATTCTCGCCTTTCCGTCGGCCAGGTTGGGTTTTATGCTGCCGAGGGCCTCAATACGTTCAGAAACATTTCGGTCGAACGTAACCCCGATACGGCAGCTTCTCCGTCGTACCGGGTCGGGGACGTGATCATCTCATCGACCATGGTCATCGACGGCGTTCCCCTCGACGAACCGATCATCTCGTATGAAATCCGCCCTTCCGACATCTCGAACTGGCTTCTTTTCGGAAGCGATACCTCGCCGATTACCGCGGCAAACGGCATCTTAACGATCGACGCGGTCGGTGGTCCCTCCGAGGCGGTGTGCGACTACGACGGATTTCCCGATCATTTGCGTGTCACGGCAAAATTCGAATCGACCGATCCGCTTTCGGAACTCCGGGGGGGAATCGAGCTCGCGGTACACGATTCCGGCATGCGCTATTACGCGGAATTCCGACAAAATGACGTTTCCCTATACTATGTCGACGAATCGGAACAGATGATCGAACTCGCAAGTTGCGCGGTCTCGCTCAACTATCACCAGACCTACACGATTTTCGTTCAACTTGCCGAAGGCCGGCTCTCGTGCGGACTGGGTGATCAGGTTCTGCTTACCGTTTCCGAGACCCGTCTTTCCGGCGGAAAGGTCGGCTTCTACGGTGCGGGCGGCACGAATGTTTTTCAACAGATACACGTCGAATCCGATCCCGACCCCCTCGGCCCGACCCCGGAAGAGGTCAACGCAGCTCTGCGTGCCGACGTTGTCGCGCGGATGCGAGATATGGCCACGATCCCCTGGATTCCCTCTGTAGACCTTGTCTACTATAATCCCGATTACGGGGTCATGTTCAAGCAGGGCGTCACTTACTATGGAGTCCCATACTCCCAAAAGGTCCGTAACGGAACGCCCGAACGGTTCCGTTCGTATTTAGACGAAAATGGCTATTATATCGGTCCGGAAACCTACATCGGTTCCGACTGTTCGAGCGCGGTATCAATCGCCTGGCAAGTCGTCGATCCGGAGATTCCGTATCTCGGAACCTATTTCATGTTCCCGGGACGGGGGAATATCGTGGCCGTAGGGGAATATCAGGTTACCTCGGGCTCTCATACCGAAACGATCGTTCAGGACAATGGGCAGGCAGTGATGTACGCGGCCTACGCCTGTCTCCAACCGGGTGACGCGGTCCTCTGGTACAAAGCGACCGGCGGCCATGTCCGTTTGATTTCCGCGGTCGACCCCGAAAACCAATCTGTCTATGTGATCGAACAGTCGGGCGCTTCGGGATACGCGACCCCGGTGAGCGGCAATTCCACCTGGCGGGTCGACCGACGGATCACCTTTGCGTCGCTGTTCGCCAACAATTACATACCGATCACGCACAACGGACTGGTCCTTGACAGTTAAGATCAAGGCCGATCGGGTCGCGCGGCTCTCGGCCACGGCCTCCTTCGCAGTAAAATGTTTGGTTGCGCTTCGTGGTTTGAATGGGTGCCCCCGAAAGGGGGCCCTTTGGCTTTTTCTGCCACGAATATCTTTTGGATGAGAAATTTCCCGAACCGTTTCATTCGCAAACCGCACGGCCCGGTTCGGAACACATGTTGAGAAACTTCCGGAAGACCGTCTCCGGAAAAGCCCGTTTCGGGAACTTTCCGAAGTTCTCCGGAAGGTGACGACAGAGAAAACCTTTCCGAAAAAGGTCTCCATCGGGGGAATGCCACTCCTACCAGGTCCGACTCAGTTTGGTGTCGATCTTCAGCGGAACCGAAAGGGGTTGCCCGAGTTGCATCTCTTGAACGACAAGCTTGGTGAGGTCTTCGGCGTCCTCCCGGCGTGTTTCCAAAAGAAGCTCGTCGTGTATCTGGATGAGAAGGCGGGCACGTGCTTCCCCGCTATCGGGAACAAACCAAGCGGTATCCGAGGCAGACAGGTCGGGGATACCCTCTTCTTCCATATCGAAGAGAAAACGCCCGTTTCCGCTTTCCGGTCTGAAGGCGGGAATCATTGGAAAGGGAAGCTCCGCCGGAGTACGGGGCAAGGCGGCATTCCATTCGGCCAATCTTTTCGAGACATTGACCATTGCGGTTTTCATCAAGTCGGCGGCGGAACCTTGAATCACCGTGTTGATCGCCGTTCGTTCGGCCATATTGAGCGTTTTGTCACCGCGTACCCCGCGCACCCCGTCGATCAAGCGGCGGCGCCCCATAAGAGTCGTCGCACAACCGGTTCGGGAACATTCGACAAGGACACGGTCGAAAAACTCACGGATTCCGGAATAGGTCGTAAAAAAGCCTTCGATATATTCTCTCGCCTCCGACTGTTCGATACCAAGCGATTTTGACAGGCCGAACGCCGTTTGACCATAGGCAAGTCCGAAATTGACCGCTTTGGCTTTGTGACGCTGTTCCGAGGTCACCTCTTCGAGCGGAACGTGAAAGATCTGGGCGGCAACCGCCGTGTGAATGTCGAGGTCCTCTTGAAAGGCGCGAATCAGGTTGGCGTCTTTCGAAAAGTGTGCCAGAACACGTAGTTCAATCTGACTGTAATCACACGAAAGAAATGTATCGAAACCGAACCGCCCGTCGGGGACAAAGCCGTGACGTATCTCTTTCCCCTCGTCGGTGCGTACCGGAATATTCTGCAAATTCGGGTCGCTCGAACTGAGTCGGCCGGTCGCGGTCACCACCTGGTTAAACGAAGCGTGAATTCGACCGGTGATCGGGTGAACCAAACGCGGGAGCGGGACGACATAGGTGTCGATCAACTTGGTCAATGTCCGATGCTCGATCAGTTTGGCGGGAAGTTCGTGGCCGCGGGCAGCCAATTCTTCCAAAACGTCGACATCGGTGCTCCATCCCGTCTTCGTTTTTTTGATCCCCGGAAGTCCGAGGTCCTCGAACAGAAGACGTCGAAGCTGCAGCGGGGAGTTCATGTTAAAGTCGATCGCAAAAGACGATTTGGGGGCATCGCGGCGAATGATGGCCGTAATCTCTTCCTTGATCGATACAAGACGTTCGGAAAAGATTTCTTTCAGTCGCTCGAACTGCGGCGGATTGATGGCGACGCCGTTGGTTTCTAACTCGACCAGAACGGAAATCAGCGGTATTTCCAGCTCGGTCATCAGACGCATCAGCGCGGGCCATCGGCGCAGCTCCGCCAGAAGTTTCGGGTAGAGATACCAGGGAACCAGCGCGTCTTCCCCGGCATAACGAGCCGTGCCTGCGGTCGAAACCTCGTCGATCATCTTCTGGTTCCGGCCGGTGCCGAGCAGGTCCGTGATTTTTACCGTTGTATGTCCTAAATAAAGCGACGCCAACTCGTCCATATTGTGTTTCTGCTCCCCGGCACGAAGCAAATAGTCGGCCACCATCGTGTCGAAGAGAAGACCGTTCAGACGAATTCCGTAATTGCGCAGAACGATCATATCGTATTTGATGTTCTGCCCGATCTTTTTCACATCGTCCGACTCGAGGATGGGGCGGAGCTTTTCGAGTGTTTCGCTTTCCGGAAGAACGGGTGTACCGGAGGGCCCGCGAAAAGGAATGTAATACGCCGTGCAGGGCTCGAAGCAGAGCGAGATCCCGGCAATCCGGGCAAATCGCGGGCGGGCTCTCTGCTCGCGCAATATGTCGACCGTCTCCAGATCGATACTGATCACCGGCCGATCCTGAAGCTTTTCGCAAAGCGCGTCGAATTTTTCCGGGGTATCGACGAGCTCGTAAGTCGGGTCGGCGGGAAATTCCTCCTCGGTATCGATGTCGGGATAGACCACCGCGGCACTCTCTCCGAGCGCACGAAACAGTCGGTCGGTGATCGAGCGGTTCTCCTCGGCCAGTGATTCCGCGGGAACGGAAAAAATTGCACCTCTCTCGGCAGGCATGGGAGACGAATCGTCGTCGGCAACGTTTTCGGTCGACGCGGACTCTTCGGTCGGTTGCGCATCGAAAAATGTCTGTTGCGGTACGGGTTTCTTCTCGGTCATGCTGTACAGTCCGTCGAGAGACGCGTCCCGCTCCGAAACACGGGTACCAAAACGCCCGACAAGTCTGTCGATCTGCGGCATCAGCGACTGAAACCCGAATTCTCGGAAAAGTTCCCGAAGACGGTCCGGATCAACCCCGTGCAACGCTCCCCTTTCCCAGTCGAGTTCGATCGGTACCCGGTCGTCGAGTCGTACGAGCTGCCGGGTCGTTTCGGCACGCTCACGTCCTGCGACAAGGTTCATCCCCTTCTTCCCCTTGATCTCGTGCGCATGGCTGAAGATCTCTTCGAGCGAACCGTACTTCGTCAGAAGTTCCGTGGCACTTTTCGGACCGATGAGCGGAATCCCGTGAATGTTGTCGGTCGAGTCGCCGACCATCGTCTGAAAATCGACCACCTGGTCGGGACGGATTCCCCACTCCTCTTGGAGTTCTTGAACACCATAAAGAAGCTCTTTGCGAAGGTTATAAAGAAGAACTCGGTCGGAAATCAGCTGGCGGGCATCTTTGTCGGAGGTGATCAGGATCGCGCCCCCCCCCGCCTCAACCGTTTGACGCGCAACGGTTGCCAGGAGGTCGTCGGCCTCGTAGCGGTCTTTTTCAAGACGCGGAATACAGAGGGCGTCGATCACCTGCCGCACAAAAACCATCTGCGGTTTGAGGTCCTCCGGCATCGGAGGACGGTTTGCCTTGTAGTCGGGGAAAATGTCGTGCCGAAAGGTTTCCCCGGGCATATCAAATGCGCAGAAGATTGCGTCGGGTTCGAATTTCAGGAGGATATTCATCACGTCGCGGGTAAAACCGTACGCCGCCCCGGTCGGCTGTCCTTTCGGGCCAGACATATCGCGCAGCGTATGGAACACCTGATAGAGAATCCCGTGTGCGTCGAGGACAACCGTTTTCTTTCCCGTTAAGTCGAACATGTCGCCTCTTTCTTTGTGCCGTGTTCTTTTAACCCCGCGATTGCCGTATGCCGTGACCCCGCATTCCGCGGCCCGGGGGATCGGCCGGGTGTTCCCCTTGCGGATGCGGCCGCTCCATAGATGATACCCTATTTCGACGGGAAATTCCAGAATCGGGCGAGTCGCGTTTCTCCCGGGTTTTTCGGTTCGTGAGGTGACAAAAAAGGGCGCGTCCCCCGATTTCGGAAAGACGCGCCCAAAAAAACCGTCGGGTGTCAGCCCCGTTTGCTACAACACTTCTTGTATTTCTTGCCGCTGCCACAGGGACAGGGCGCATTCGGTCCGACCTTCTTGGTCTTGTTCCGGATCGTCCGCGGCTTGTTGTCTTTTGAGGCGTCGATGGCCGCCTCTTGCTGTCCCCGAATTTCATTGACCGCGGCATTGGCCGCGGGGGGTGCGTACGATTCGTGAGTCGCCGTGCTTTCAGCCCAGATCGAATCAAGGAACCGCGGGTCGAGTCCTTCGACCCGAAAGATCATATCGGTCACCCGATCGTTGATGGTGTCCCACATGGAATCGAAGATCTTCATCCCCTCGCGCTTGTACTCGACCTTCGGGTCGGTCTGCGCGTAACCGCGGAACCCGACACTCGACTTCAGATGATCCATCAAAAGAAGATGCTCTTTCCACGCCATGTCGAGGTGACCGAGAATCAACTGGCGTTCGACACGGCGCATCTCGGGATTGTATTTATCTTCGATCACCGATTCGAGGCGGTTTTCCACCAGGAGAACGTCCCAGTCGCAAATTTCGGCGGGAGTCAGATTGCTGTCGAATCGACCGTTCAACCAGTCGCAGAGCGCGACCAGATCGGGATCGTTCTTCTTCAGGGCGGTTCGATCATCGAGCAGGATCTTCTCGTTCCGTTCGATCTTCTGCTGGCGGACAGCCCGTATCTTCTCGATGTCGACCCCCTGGTTTTTAAAGATTTTGTTCAGACGGCTTTTCAGTTCGTCGAAGTCGTCGTATAGGCGGTCCGACGACTCGCGACTGATCTTAAAGAGGGTTTCCTCGATTTCGTGCCGCTGCATATTTTTCAGCTCATCGGAAGGAAGATCGATGCCGAATCGACTTTTGGCCCAATCGATTATCCCTTCGCGGTTAAGACGTTTGCCGCTTTCGTCGCGAATGGTGTAATGGATGAGCGAAGCCATCACCGGGAACTGAAATTCCTTCTCGCGATAATGGGCGAAAACCTCTTTGCGGAGATTTTCGATAACCTGTTCCGGTTCCATTCCTTTGAGCGATTCGGGAGAAACAGTAATACCGAACTTATTCTTCACCCAGAGACAGGCGGCCTGAAGACTGTAATCCGGATCGAGACAGTTGGAGATGCGCGAAAGATCGACGCGGTCGATGTAGTCGGAGGCTTTTTGGATCAGATATTGGGCGACCTCGTCTCGGCCGACTTTCTGGAGCTCGTTATCGCGCAGACCGGCCCGCCAGTATCGGTTGGCGAACTTGGTGAGGGCCTGCCAGTTCCACTCGTCTTCCGGAACGTCGAGGGAAAGGTTTTCTTCTACGGCATCGAGAACCTGCGTTTCGGCCATACGGCGGGCGTAATCGCGAGCGTATTCCACAGCCTCGTTGAAGGTCATCGAACGGAACTGACGCTTATCGAATTCGTTATGGAACTCTTTCGAGGCGTACCAGGCAAAAGTGGCCGGACTGTAGTCCGAATCGAGAAACTGATAGAGGTATTTATGGAGCTGATGGTCGATCATCTCCTCAATGAATTTGCGTGTGTTGCCGTCGTCAAGGATTCGCTGGCGATACGAGTAGACCCGCTTACGCTGAATGTCCATCACCTCGTCGTAATCAAGAAGACTTTTGCGTGTCTCGAAGTTTCTCTCTTCGATTTTCTTCTGCGCGCCCTCGATACGACGCGAAACCATCTTGTTCTCGATTGCCTGACCGTCTTCCATTCCGAGTCGGGTCAGGATGTTCTTCACCCAATCACCGGCGAAGATGCGGACCAGGTCATCTTCGAGCGAAAGGAAAAACTTCGCCGTCCCCGGGTCGCCCTGACGACCACAACGCCCCCGAAGTTGCAGGTCGATACGACGCGCCTCGTGCCGTTCCGTGCCGATAATGTTCAGCCCCCCTAAATCGCGGACAATGTCACCCTCTTCCTTCATCTTCTCGCGCGCTTCGATCTCTTTGACCATCGCGTTCCATTCGTCTTGCGGCACATCGAGACGGGTTGGATATTTGTTCTGGAAAAACGACCAGGCGAGCGTTTCCGGGTTCCCGCCCAGGATGATGTCGGTCCCGCGCCCCGCCATGTTTGTGGCGATCGTGACCGCGTTAAGACGCCCTGCCTGAGCAATGATCTCGGCTTCACGACCGACGTTCTCCGGCTTGGCGTTAAGGACCTGATGCTTGATCCCCTTCCGATTCAGTTTTTCGGAAAGGAGCTCGCTCTTTTGAATAGAAACCGTTCCGACCAGGATCGGACATCCCCTGTGGCGAAGCGAATCGACGTTGCTCATCGGAACAGTCTGTGGATCTTCTCCGCCCTTGGGAATAAAGGCAACCTCCTCGGACGATTGGCTCACGATGGTTCCCGAAAACTCGTTGCCGTTTTTCAGGATGAGCCGATCCCACTTGTTGATCTGCTCGATCTCGTCGACAACGGCATCGTATTTCTCTTTTTCTGTTTTGTATATCTTGTCGGGATAATCGACCCGCTGAACCTTTCGGTTCGGCGGGATGGCAATGACATCGAGTTGGTAGATCTTCCAGAATTCGGTCGCTTCGTTCATGGCGGTACCGGTCATTCCGGCGATCTTGTCGTACATCTTGAAGAAGTTCTGGAGAGTGATCGTCGCCAGGGTCTGGTTTTCCTTCTTAACACGGACGCCCTCTTTAGCCTCCACCGCCTGGTGAAGGCCATCGCTCCAGCTGCGGCCTTCCATGAGTCGACCGGTAAACTCGTCGACGATCACGATCTCACCGTTTTTGATCACGTAGTTCACGTTAAGCTTGTAAAGGTAATGGGCTTTCAGGGCGTTGTCGATCAGGTGCGGCCAGTGCATGTTTCCGGGGGTATAAAAGTTTTCTACCCCGGCAAGCCGTTCGGCATGGCGAATCCCGACATCGGTCAGGCTACAAGTGTGGTCTTTTTCGTCGACCTCGAAATCCTCGTCTTTGACCAGCTGGCGCGCCAGGGCGTCGGCGGTCTTGTATTTACTGACATCGTCTTCCGAAGGGCCGGAAATGATCAGCGGCGTACGGGCCTCGTCGATCAGGATATTGTCGACCTCGTCGATGATCGCGTAATGCAGGGGGCCTTGCGACTGTTGACGTTCCGGATCGTAACGGTCGTCACCCCGGCGTGCCGGACGCATGTTGTCGCGCAGGTAATCGAAACCGAATTCGTTGTTCGTTCCGTAAGTGATGTCACACGAATAGGCCGCCTGACGGTCAAGGGTCGACATATTGCTCTGGATATTGCCGACGGTCAGGCCGAGCGCCAAATAGAGCGGCCCCATCCATTCCATATCACGACGAGCAAGGTAGTCGTTGACCGTTACCACATGGACCCCCTTCCCTTCAAGGGCATTAAGGTAGGCCGGAAGGGTCGCGACAAGCGTTTTTCCTTCCCCGGTCATCATTTCGGCGATCGCACCGCTGTGAAGAACCATCCCCCCGATCAACTGAACATCGTAATGACGCAACCCCAGGACACGGCGACCTGCCTCGCGACAAACGGCAAACGCTTCTTCGAGAATGTCGTCGAGCGTCTCGCCTGCGGCAAGACGCTCTCGAAACAGGGAGGTTTGGTTTCGAAGCTCGTCGTCGGACATTGCCTGATACCTGCTCTCGAGTTGGTTGATCGCGTCAACCCGCGGCTGGAGCTTTTTCAGGAAACGGACATTCGAGGATCCGAAAACCGAGGTAATCGCGCCCTCGACCTTCTTGGCGATAAAACCAAAAAAGTCTGAAATCGAGGTAAGGAACTGTTCAAGGTCCATATTCTATAAAATTTTGAAATCGTAAATTGCTGAAAATGTGAAATACTTCGAAGAAAGGAGAAATGCACGGGTGGCCTTACGGCTGCCCCCTTTCTTCGACACCCAAAGGGATCCTTCGACGGTTAGCCCAAAGAGCCGTTCCCGGAAACGTCGTCGAGTGACGAGAACGACTTGATCCCGCGACGACGGGCGTAATCCCTGCGAAGAAGGTCAAGTGCCTCAAACGCCTCGTTCGGCTTGTCGACTCCTTCAAGAACAGTGGCGTCGTCCGTCTTGTCGTGGGCGTAAACGATGATCTTGCCGATCCCGCCGTTAAAGAGACGGTCGGCAAGGGTCTGACACTTTTTGATATCGTCGATTTGGGGAACAAGGAGCGAGTCTGTCGTCTGTTCAAAAAAACCGCGCTTCACGAGGAGACGTTCGTGGTCAAGGGTGTAGGAAAGCGTCAAGTGACGGTAAACGGCGACCGCAAGGCGCCAAATGCAAAGAGCCACGGGAATCAGGATCGCCACGTACCAAATCAGTGTTCGGAAGAAACCCTCTTCGAGCTTACCGGTCAGAAACCACACACCGACAAGAATCACCGCCATCAGCGTGAGAATGCAGAGAATTTCAAACCGACACGTTTTTATCGAATAGCGACAGCCTGTCCAGCGAGGTTCGGCAATCGGTTCGGAAATTTTGGCTTCGGGAATATTCACCGGATGGTCGCCGACCCGAGGTTCGGGCTGGGCCGGGTCGGCTGCCAAAGACTGACTTGGATCCGCAGAGCTATTTTCGTGTGACATTGCGATTCTTTCGTTCTGATTCGGTTTTATGGGGGCCGTTTGCCGCCTTTTCGGAAATTCCGGAAAATCACTGATACTACGCTGACATTATATAATGGGAACGACTTTTTTTCAATAGGTTTTGTAACGGTTTTACCGGAGAAAAGAGCGGTTCGGGATCCGGTTCAAGGCGGAAAAAGATTCCGAGTCAGGGGTAGACCGCCATTTCGCGGCTCCGCCCGCTTAGAACGTACGCCGACGGGCGCACAGAAAAAGTTAAGGGCCCGAAAAGCTTCGGCTTTCCTGGCCCTTTCGGTTGACCAATGGTCGGAGTGTTTTAAATCGGAGCGTATCTGTACGGAATATATCTTCCTATTGGTCGGCTCTTCCTATTGGTCGGCAACGTCATAAAGTCGGGTCGGGAAGGAAATCCCGGATGGAACCCTTGCCGGCCGAACTCGGACTCGGGGTCGGAATCGTCTCGGACGGCTCGGCAGTAGGAGCCGTATTCGGGAGAGGTTCGACGGCTCCGGCTTCGGAATACTCCCAGACTCCCTGCGGAGCGATTCCCCCGTCAACCCCCCGGTCGGCGGTTCCCTGATCATAGACCTCGGTATACCCTTCGCCATAGCTATAACCGGTATCGTAATAGCCATAACCGGCATCGTATCCCATGCCGGAAACCCCTCCGGCACAGGAAGAGCAACTGCTGCAATTGCCGCGGCGTTCCATGCCACCGAGGATCGATCCGTTTCGGTAGAGTTCCCCCATACATTCATCCCCTGCTTCGGGAACAAAAGTCGGCTGGCAACGGTCGTACGGCCCCCAACAGGAACGGCACCCGACCAGGCCGACGGCAAACGAAAAAACGATCATCAAAACGATTTTATGGAACATTTTTTCTCTCCGATCAAAGCTTAAACCTTGGTTCGCGCGAAATACCGGACTTTCGAAGCGGCCTATCGCCCGCGACCCCGGTCCATCGCTCCACCGCATCGTACCCGCTTTTCCCCCCGAGTACGTGCATAAAAGAGCGCGGCGGTATTTCTCCCGCTAATCTTGTTTTCGGCTTATTGAGTCGGAATATTTGATAAAAACCGAAAAACCCGCAATTTCGTTAAAAAAAGAACAACCGATAAAGTCAGCCTATTTTAGCGGTCTTGCCTAATGTGCTCATTATGCGATCGTGTTGAAGTTTTAGCTCGTCGTCGGTCTCGATTTTCTCGGCAATCGACCGAATTCCATGCAAAACGGTCGAGTGGTCGCGACCGGCAAAATAACGGCCTAGCTCCTGTAAAGTCACCTCAATCACGCCTCGGGCGATGTAAAGGGTCATATTTCGAGCGGTAACGACCGTCTTACGGCGGGTTTTGCTCCGCAGATCGCCCAGCTTAACGGAATAGGCGCGCGCCGCGGCCTTGGCAATCCGTTCGATCGTCAACGGGGCGGCGGCCTGACGCTCTCGGAAGAATTTCTCGATCTTTTCGGGATTCGGAGGGTCCTTATCCCATTGTTGCCGGTAATAGAGTTGTGAGAAGATGTCGTACATCATGCCCGGAGACTCCGGAAAGGTATCGTTCATAAAATCTTCGACATCGGGGAGAAGCCTGATTTGGAACGACGCGGCATACCGACGGAGCAAGAGGGCTCGCGACCGCCGAGACGGAAAAGCGATCGGGACCAACAATCCGCCGACGAGTCGCGCGCGTAGCGGAGCAGGAAACGAAAGGATCGTATCGGGATGCCGCGAAAGAGTGAGAATCACCAGGGGGCCGTCATTTTCGGTGGCGCGCAAAATATTCAGAAGTTCCGCGATCCCGGCGGGGGACTCTTCCAATTCTTCGAGGTCGTCTAAAACGAGAACCGGGCGCCGCAACAACTCCGTGCGGAGCTCCTCGACGCGGTTCTCGGCGATGGCATTGGTCAAAGATCGGTAAAAATCGCCGGCCGATAGGATAACCCCCGCCGAAAGTGGGTTTCTTCGATTCAGTTCGCGACAGATCCCCGCAGCCAACTGAGTCTTGCCACACCCCGAAGGCCCGTAAAAGACCATCGGAAAGAGGGAGGGGATGTTTGTCGGCGGGACGTAGTCGATCAGAGAGGGTGAGGTTCCATCGGGAAGGACCGGAGGCGCAAGCCGCCAATCGAACGAAGAAGAACCGAACGATTCCCCTTTGCCGGCTGCAATGCGATCGGCTCTCCCCTTTTTCATCTTCCTTGAATTGTTAACCTTTTGGGAAAGAGCATAAGAAAGCGGACTGTCCGCATAGAATGGGACCCCTCCGAGCGCCAGGCGAACGGCCGTCTCGGCCAAACGATTTTCGGGCCCGGCCAGAAACCCCAAAAGAGCCTTCTTTCGGCGCGGGTCAGGCTTGATGCCGAGGATCGGGGAAGGGAGTGGAAGCCAATGGTAATCGTTCATCGGACCGTATAATCGACATCGATGATGTCGTCGTCCCGATCATCCTCGTCGAATGCGGGGTGAGAAATGTTGCTGTTGTAAGCCGTCGCCGCGTCCTCATCGTCGACCGCCCCGTCCGACGGGGTCTCGGCGTGACCGTAAGGATTCCACGTACGGCCGTCGCGCGCCGAACCGGAATCGGACCCTCGGAACACCCCGAACGGGTTCACCCCAAACAAAAGCGCTATCAGGCGAGCCGACATCGGTAAGCTGTTCAGGCCGTTGAGAGAGTGTTTTTTGAGGAACCGGCGGTAGGCAACCGTACGCCCCGGGGGGAAAAGCAGAAACAGCCCCGCCAGGCCGGTCAAAAACCCGGGAATGATCAAAAGCACCGTGCCGAGTCGGTAGATGATCGAATCGAGCACCGGGGGGACCCCCCTGGCAAGACGGGAACCCGGGCCCACACGTCTCAAACGAAAAAGAACGATTCCCAAAAGACTCAACGCGGCCGCTGCCGCAAAAGTGCGTGAGCTGCCAAACACTTCGCCGAGGATGGCAAAGAGTATCAGTTCCAGGCAGGGGAGTAAGATAAAAATCAAAAACGGAAGGGGCATCCCGCTCATCCTCCGGGAAAAATTCCTAATGTACCGATTGTAATCATTAAAACAGAAAATGGAAGAAAAAAATAGGCAAATCGGGCGAAATGATTGACTCGACTCGGTTTTATAGGTAAATTAATTTAAAGTGGGGCGCTCCGCCGAAAACGGCCTTATCCCCCCGCTTTTTGATGCCGGTGCCCCAAGGTTTCCTCCACGGGCGTCGGCAGTAGATGTTTGTGTGTATTGTCGTGCTGCACTGTTTGATGCTAAACAACGTCGACAAGACGAAATTTCGAGGCCGCGATGGCGAAAAGATTGAACTACCTAGAGATTCTGAACCGAGACGGCCTGATCAGCCGTACGCAGGTCAAAGAGGCTCAGCAACTGGCACAGGCCACGGGGATCAAACTGCAAGAAGCCCTGAAAAAACTCGAATACGTCAACGGCGAACAAATCGCCAAGGCGATCGCCGAGGAATACGGCAAAACCTATGTCGATCTGCAAGATGTCACGATCCCCCCCGCAATTTTAGAACTGATCTCCGAATCGATCGCCCGTGAAAACGGCGTCCTTCCTTACGACGAAGATGGCGAAACCCTTCAGGTGGTTGTCAGCGATCCGAACGAAATGGAAACGTTCGAGAAACTGCGCTTCATTCTCCAGCGGCCGATCGAGCCGCTCATCGCCTCGAAAGAGGCGATTCAGGAGGCGATCAATATCCATTACGGGCAGAATATCGCCGAAAGCGCCGACTCGATGATTCACGACCTGACCGACACGGCCATCGACTTTACCCAGATCGAGTCGGGTACCACCGAAGATCCGGCAAGCGCCAATTTCGGCGACACCACCAGCGATGCGCCGATCGTCCGGCTTTGTGACCAGATCATCAGCGAGGCGGTACAACTTCGTGCTTCCGATATTCATATCGAACCGTTTGAAGACCGTGTTCGGATCAGGTACCGTATCGACGGGCAACTCGTTGAGCGCGAAGCGGTGCCGAAACGATTTCAAGGCGCGCTCATCTCCCGTTTCAAGATCCTTTCGCGTCTTGATATCGCCGAACGTCGGCGTACACAAGACGGGCGTATCAAACTGACGCTGGGCACAAAAGACCTTGATCTGCGGGTTTCGGTCATTCCGACCAGCCACGGGCAGTCAATCGTTATGCGTATTCTCGACAAAGACAACATCCGTGTCTCGCTCCTCCAACTGGGGTTCAGTCAGCGCGATTACAAGCGGTTCACCTCGCTGATCGCTCGCCCGAACGGGATCATCCTCGTCACCGGCCCGACGGGATCGGGGAAAACAACCTCGCTCTACGCGGCGCTTAACGAGCTGAACACACCGACACGAAAAATCATCACGGCCGAGGACCCGGTCGAATATTACCTGCCGGGAATCAATCAGGTCGAAATCAAGCATCAAATCGGGCTCGATTTCGCGGCGGTGATCCGTTCGATGTTGCGACAGGCGCCAAACATCATCTTGGTCGGCGAGATGCGAGACCTTGAAACGGCACAGATGGGAATCCAGGCCTCGCTCACCGGACACTTGGTCTTTAGCACGCTTCACACCAACGACGCTCCGGGCGCGATCACGCGCCTGGTCGACATGGGGGTTCCCCCCTATCTGGTGTCCAGCTCGGTCATCGGGATCATGGCCCAACGACTGGTGCGCCGCATCTGTAAAAAGTGCGCACACCCCTACACCCCGACATCCGCCGAACTGGAAGCCGCAAAGATCACTCCCGAAATGGCGGCCCACGCCACCTTTCTGCGGGGAAAAGGGTGTGCGGCATGCAACAAGTCGGGTTACCGCGGTCGACAGGCGATTTTTGAATTGATGGTGATGTCCGCAAAAGTTCGCGAACTCGCCTACAAAGGGGCCTCCACCTCCGAAATTCGACATGCGGCACGCAGTGAAGGGATGCGCGTCCTCTACGAAGACGGAATTTCCAAGGTACTGAAGGGAATCACCACCATCGAGGAGGTGATGCGTGTGGCACGGCTCGAAGAGTAACACAAGTGTGTCATGGGAACTGAGACAAAAGGATAAAAAAGATAGGGGTAACATTTTTCTATGAGCACGATCTTAATCGATAAACTGTTGGAAACGGTCGTGGTTCGCGGGGCGAGCGACCTTCACTTGGCAGTGGGCCAGCCTCCGGTGCTCCGTCTTCACGGGCGTCTGGTCAGACTGGAAACGAAAAGCCTGGAACCCGCCGACACCGTTTCGTTGATGAAGAGTATCACGCCGCAACGCTGCCAGCAGGAACTTCAGGAACGCGGCGGCACCGACTTTGGTTTCGCGTTCGGCACGAAGGCCCGTTTCCGTGTTTCGGTCTTCAAGCAGAAGGGAAATACGGGGCTGGTGCTCCGACAGATCCCGACCGAGCTCCTCTCGATGGACCAGCTCGGAACCCCGCCGGTGATGCACGACCTGATCCTTCGTCCGCGCGGCCTTATCCTCGTCACCGGACCGACGGGTTCCGGGAAATCGACGACGCTCGCCGCGTGTATCGACTACCTGAACACCAATGTCGACCACCACATCATCACCATCGAAGACCCGATCGAATTCTATCACTACCATAAGAAATCGACCGTAAACCAACGGGAAGTCGGCATCGACGTGATGTCGTTCGCCGACGCGATCCGCGGCGCGCTTCGTCAAGACCCCGACGTCATCCTCGTCGGTGAAATGCGTGACCTCGAAACGATCGAAGCGGCCATCACCGCGGCCGAAACGGGGCACGTTGTCTTCGGCACCCTTCACACCACCGGAGCGCAGGGCACGGTCAACCGTATCATCGACGTCTTCCCGACCAACCAGCAAGATCAGATCCGAACCCAGCTTTCGACCTCCATTCTGGGGATCCTCTCGCAGCAGCTTCTTCCCCGCATCCAGGGGGGGCGTGTCGCAGCGTACGAAATGCTGGTCGTTACCCCTGCGATCGCGAACCTGATTCGTGAAAACAAAACGTTCCGAATCAACTCCTCGATTCAAACGGGGCATAAACTCGGCATGCAACTCTTGGACGACCACCTGTTCCAACTCTGGCGCGACGGGATCGTTACCAAAGAAGACGTACTGGTCAAGGCGAATTTCCCCGATGCCCTCGATCAGAAGATCCGCCGTTTCGAAGCGGGCTTGGAAACCGACGGTGGCGAAGAAGAAGAAGAGGAAGAAGAAAACAACGGCAGGAAGAAAAAATAACACTCCTTCCGTCGTCACCGGACGGCGCGGTGGGCGCTGCCTCCGACAGATTCCCGTTAGACCCGTTTTTGATTCCGTGAAATTCGTATGTCGGGGTTTTCGGAATCGAAAACAAGCGATTTGAGACAAAGAGTAACCCATGGCTACCCGTAAAATCGGTCAAATCTTGGTTGACCTCGGCTATATTGATGAAGAGCAGCTCGACCTTCTCGTCGATGAACAGTCGCAACGCCCCGACATCAAGCTCGGCGCGATCGCCATCGAGATGAACATGATCGGCGAAGAGCAGCTGGCGCAGGCGCTGGGGGAACAGATGGGGCTTCCGGTCGTCAACATTTCCGACCTGACAATCCCTCCGGAAGTCCTGGCGCACCTGACCGAACCGATGGCGCGGATGTACAACGCGATTCCGCTCAGTTTCCGAAACGATGTGCTGACCATCGCGACAAGCCAACCGGAACGACTCGAAGTCCTTGACGAGTTGCGCAATTTCCTCGGTTACAACGTGCAATCAACGGTGACCACCCCACAGGAAATCGAGTCCGCGCTCGAGCGTTACTATGCCTCGAGCGAGGGGGACAGCGTCGAGTCGATCATGTCGGAACTGGCCAACGACAAAGAGCTCCTCGAACAGGCAATGGCCGAGGAAAAAGGGGAGCTCGACCTGGCGAGCGCCGAGGCGCTGAGCGAAAGCGCCCCGGTCCGCAAATTGCTCAACACCGTCTTTCTTCTCGGAATCAAAGACAAGGCAAGCGACCTTCACTTCGAACCGTTCGAAGACGAGTTCAAAATCCGTATCAAGGCCGACGGTACCCTGTACGAAATGGTTCCCCCGCCGCGCCACTTGGCCAGTGCCATCACCACCCGGATCAAAGTTCTGGCGAACCTCGACATCGCCGAGAAACGTCTGCCGCAAGACGGGCGTATCCGAATGTTGGTTGCCGGCACGCCGGTTGACTTCCGCGTGAGCGTGTTGCCAACGATGTTTGGCGAAAGCGTTGTTTGCCGAATCCTCGACAAGAGCGTGATTTCGCTCGACTTGAACAACGTCGGAATGTCTCCCGAACTGATCTCGCAGTTCAGGGAAGTGATCAAAAAGCCAAACGGGATTGTACTCGTTACCGGTCCGACCGGTTCCGGAAAGACGACGACCCTTTACTCGGCCCTTGCGGAACTGAACGTCATCACCGACAAGCTGATGACCACCGAAGACCCGGTTGAATATGACATCGACGGAATCATCCAGATGCCAATCGACCCCGAAATCGGAAATACCTTCGCGCAATGTCTCCGTTCGATCCTGCGGCAAGACCCCGATATCGTTCTGGTCGGTGAAATCCGTGACCAGGAAACGGCTCAGATCGCGGTTCAGGCGGCGCTCACCGGGCACCTGGTATTCAGCACGCTGCACACCAACGATGCGCCGAACACGATCACGCGCCTGAAAGATATGGGCATTCCGGAGTTCCTTATCACGGCAACCGTGCAGGCGATTCTGGCACAGCGTCTTGTCCGCTGCATCTGCCCCGACTGCCGAACGGAATACTCCCCTTCCCCCGACCTTTTGGCCGACTTGGGGCTCTCGGAACAAGACATGGTCGGAAAGCACTTCTACCAGGGTGCGGGTTGTGTAAAATGCAACAATACCGGCTACAGGGGCCGAACGGCGATTCATGAGTTTATGGTCATGAACGAAGAAATTCGTGACCTGATCCTCCGAAACGCCTCGGCGGCGGAAATTCGCGAAGCTGCTGAACGTAACGGAATGTTCACCCTTCGAACCGCGGGGCTCGCCAAGGTGTTCGACGGCACGACCACGGTCGATGAGGTGATTCGCGAGACCGTTCTGGATTAAGCACGCAATACGTAAAACATAGAAGAGGGCATAACGTAAGAGGTCAGAGGCGATGCCAAAATATAAAGTAGAAGCCATTGACGCCAAGGGACAAGGGTTTACCGATATCGTTGACGCCAAGGACGAAAACGAGGCGAACGCGACACTACGGGCCGCCGGTTTCCATGTGACGAAAATTTCGCTTCACAAAGACCGGACGGCCGAAAAGAAAAAGAAAGCGAAGACGGGCAAGACTTTTGCGTTCGGAAGAGTCAACTCGAAGATTCTCCGCGACTTTACACGCAACCTCTCGATCCTACAAGATGCGGGTCTGCCGATTTTGCGCAGTCTCAACATCTTGATGCAGCAGTCTAAACCGGGCGCGCTGCGCAACTCGCTGATCGATGTCTGTGAAGAAATCGAAAGCGGCTCGAGTCTTTCGGAAGCGATGGCCAAATCACCGAAAGCATTTAACCGCCTCTACGTCAATATGATCAAGGCCGGCGAGGCCGGCGGTGCATTGGAAGTCATTCTTCAGCGTCTGGCCGAATTCCTCGAACGGTCCGAATCGTTGAAGGCTCAGATCAAATCGGCATTGACCTACCCGATCTCCATTCTGGTCTTCGCCCTCGGGATCCTTGTCTTCATCATGACCAAGATCGTTCCGCAGTTCGTGGCGATCTTTAAGGACTTCGAGATCGAACTTCCCGCCCTGACGGTATTTCTGATGGCGACTTCGTCGGCAACGATTACGTACTGGTATCTGATTCCGTTGATTCCGTTCCTGATCTGGCTTTTCATTAGGGTCACAACAAGTTTCAAATACATGAAATACGGTTGGGATCTTTTCCTCCTCAAAGTCCCGGTCTTCGGGCCGCTGTTTGAAAAGAATGTCGTGGCCCGAACAACCCGTACCCTCGGGACGCTGATCCAAAGCGGTGTGCCGATTCTTGAAGCAATCCACATCACCAAGGAGACCGCGGGCAATGCCGTGTTCGAGCGGATTTACCAACTGGTCCTCGAGGCGATCCGCGAAGGAGACACAATCGCCAACCCGATGAAGAAATATGCCGCCCCCCCGATTCACCCCGCTTGCATCTTCTATTTCTTCTGTTTCCTGGGGGGGCCGATCGGGATATTGATCTATCTGACGAAGTTCAAGGACAAGATCCTCGGCGACATGGTCGTCAATATGGTCGACGTCGGTGAAGAAACGGGGGAACTTGATAAAATGCTCTACAAGGTCGCCGACGTTTACGACGAAGAAGTCCAAACTTACACCGATCAGTTGATGAGCATGCTCGAACCGCTCATGATTATCTTGCTTGGGGGGATGGTCGGTACGATCGTTATCGCGATCTTCCTGCCGATGATCACGATGATCGAGTCGTTGTCGAAATAACCCCTTTCTCGGTCAGTCGAACAAAACCCCGTTCCCAACGGGTTCGGGGAACGGTTGAACGCCCCAAAAGATGAAGGAATAATATGAAGCTCTCCGCCAAACCGACCCGAAACGGGTTTACCCTCATTGAAATTTTGGCAGCAATCATCATTTTGTCGATCCTCGCCGGTCTTGTCACGCTCGGCGGAAGGGCCGCGCTTCGGTTCTTCCGCGGGGTCAACGACAAAGCAACAATCGACAATATCGCCAAGGCACTCGAAATCTACAAAAATAGATACGGAGAATACCCGCCCGACGGAACCGACGCCTCCTCGGTCAGGCGCCATCTCCTCCAACGGGACCCGGACCTGATCAAACCGGCCAACACACAACAGCTCAGAGACCTGATGGGGAAATTGGAAACGATTGCCAACACGGGGCAACTGCTGACCTACTGGCTCTGCGGAGAAAACTGGGTCGAAGGGGGTTCACAGACGGGGGAATCGGAATTTCTCGAGCTGAAACCCGGTTTTTCGAATCCTTCCGAAGTCGGTACCGTCCGTTCCGGAATCAATTACAATATCGCGTCGCGTACTCTTTGTAACGCCAAAGGATATCCGGTCATCTATTTCCGGGCCAATAAAACGGCCAAAGAGGGGCTGACCCGTTGGCTTCATGAAGGCAGCTCTTGGAGCGACGAAGAAAACTATGAGCCGATTTCCTATCAAAATGGGGAATTTTTCTATAATGAGGTCAAGGACCGCCGAGACTGGACCCCCTATGCCGATGCCGAACATGCCTTTGATGTCGAAAACTGCGGCCCCTATTTCAGCGAGTTGGTGGCGGGGCGCGAAGCGCTTGTCGGCCTTCACCCCTACCGGCATTGCCAAAAACATTCCAAAGGGCTCTGGTTCGCTCCCGACACCTACCAACTGATCCTTCCGGGGGAAGATGGGCTCTATGTCTCGGATCCGGAGAATCCCAATACCGTCGGCGCCGAGCTGGACAACGTCACAAACTTCTGCGGCAAGGCCACGATGGCCGAGGAAAAATTTGAGGGAAGACACCAGGAACACGATTAGCGAACAGCGGAAAGTCACAATGAACAAGAGCGAATCTTTCACGGTCTCGATCAAACGAGCGGTCCGCAAGGGTTTCACCCTAACGGAGCTTTTGCTCGTGATCATCATCATCGCGATCCTCGCGGCGATGACGCTCTCGGTACAACGTGGCGCCGTGCTGTCGACCCGCCGGGAAAGAACCGTCGCCACCATCCGCAAGATTGATACCGCGCTCACTGCCGCGTACGAGAAATACCAATACCGTAAACCGGATGTCAGCTATTTCGTCAACCAATTCGAATCCGCGCTGGCCGGTCGTACCGCCGAGCTCAGTGATAGGGAAAAGATGCTGCAAGTCTACGCGCGTCTGCTCCAACGAATCCGGAACACATATGCACCATGGCTCGAAAGGAATATCACCTTCGGCGAGGAAGGAGCGGTCGACGTACAGTTTACCCCCTACATTCTCCGCACCATTATGTTGCGGGAACTCCTGGTTGCCGATTTTCCCAACTGTCTCGCCGAGGTTGCGTACGAAATGCATCTGAACGACTCGGCGGTACACAAGGTTTACCAAAAGTATTATGACCGGTTACAGGCAGGTCTGGCCCAGAGCAAAAGCGACGACATCAGTGCCGACCTCCTCTACCTGATCGTGATGAATACCTCTCCCGATACCCGAGGAACGTTCCTCGAACGGGAAATCGCCGACACGAACGGCAACGGAATTCCCGAATTTATCGACGGCTGGGGAAGTCCGATCCGCTTCATCCGCTGGGCGCCGTCCCTCTCGAACAGTAATCGGCAGGCGACGCTCAACGAAGGAATCGTACTCGGGCGCTATCGTTCGCTCAAGCGGGCAGAAAGCGGCGGCATACCTCTCGAAAACACCAATTCCGGGGACTACGCCAGCGACCCCTTCTACTCCGAAAACCGTGATTCCTATCCCGCGTCGGACTGGGATTTCGTCACATACTTCGAAGAGTATTATCCCGGGCTTCTCGATTCGGCGACAGACCCCTTCGATCCGATGGGGTCGATGAACGGCTGGCTCCTGACCCCGCTGATCTACTCGCCCGGACCCGATCGGGAGTACGGACTCCCCGGAATGGAAAATTACGGGCTCGTCTGTACCCCCTTCGGCGAAGACGCCCTCATCGGCGACGACGCCGATCTCGAAGCGGCTACCGACAACATCACCAACCATAACCTGGAATAAAAAACCGAAAAAATAATCCGAAACAAAATTCTCGCGTAAACGAGGAGGAAATCAACAAGATGAATATCGGAAGAAAACGGAACGCCTTTACGCTGATCGAGCTGATGATTGCGGTTGTTATCATTGCCATTTTGGCGGGGTTGACAACGGTTGGCACACGGATCGCGATTCGCCGAGCGAAAGAGGCTACGGTCACCCTGGCGCTCGAACAACTCTCAATGGCGCTCGAACGCTACAAGAACGATGTCGGGGAATATCCACCCGACTTTACCGACCTGGACGCCGTCACGCGGCACGTCAGGAAACGGTGGCCGCGGTGTGACTACGCCGATACCTTCTTTTCCCTGGCGGTCGAACACAACGTGCTCGGCTGGGATGTCTCTACCTGCGGACCCGCCTCGGCCCTTGTTTTCTGGCTTGGGGGGATCCCCGACGCCAACGGAAATCCGGGCGGCTTCTTCCTCTCTCCGTCCGACCCGCTCGGGATAAAAGACGGAACTTCGTCCCAACGGGAAGAGCCCCGTTACTCCTTCCCCGATGGAAGCATTGTCAGCGGCGCGTATTGGTTTGACCGAGCACTGAAAAACGGTGCGGGCATCGAGACGGTCGACTGCGAAAACGGGCCCGCCTTCCAACCCGGGAAAGACGACTCGAAACCAGTCGTCTATTTCTGCGCCGCGGCACCGGCCGAAAACGACCTTGGCGTCGGGGACGAACTCGAAAACGGCGCATATCAGCTTGTGGTCAGCCGTCAAGAGAAGTATTGCGCCTTTGAGCGAATCGGCCATGCCGTCCCCTACGCCAAAGCCGTAGAGGTAGTCAGTGACACCGATTACTGGACCTGGCATGAACCGGAACGATTCCAGCTGATTCATCCGGGGCATGACGGCCTGTTCAGCGACCGAAACGAAACCGTCTATCCGTATCCATGCACCTCCTACGGGAAGTCGGATAACGCCGACAACATGCTGACCGACGGCGACGACGACAACATCGTCAGTTTCGCCGAAGGAGGAACGCTCGATTCTCTCTACCCACAAAAGTGAAATCCAAAATTTCCGAACAAGGAAATCGACAGGCAATACCGATGACGCGCAGATACCGAAACGGTTTAACACTAACGGAACTTCTGGTGGTTGGGACGATCATCCTCGTCGTAACCGCGATGAGTATCCCCGTCGTCAAACCGATGATGGAATCGCAACTGACAAAGAACGGGGCGGGAATGGTCGCCACCGCGCTCAACCGCGCCCGCAATCGTGCCGTGGTCAGCGGTCGACCATGCGGGGTTCGCTTCGAGTATTGGCCGGGCACCACCTATGATCTGAGAGAAACACATTATTCCGTTGTCACCGAGGACGGCTCCTCGGTCTACGACGACACCTACTATACTGTCCCGGGCTCGGCACTCGTTCTGCGCCAGGTCGAGGTTCCACCGGTCTACACCGGGTTCCTCGGAGTCGAAACGGTAATGTACCTCGGCGGAGAATGCAAATTCCAAGATGACCTTTACATTGAAAACGCGCTAAAAAAGACCATCGGCGGCAAAATCCAGATCGGCGGTTCCGGGCCGTTCTATCTGTTCAACGATAACTCGACCTCCCTCAAATCGAGCGAGGCGTACGCGCTTCCCCCCGAGCGAGATACCAAGTATCCGTTCAAGGTGCTCCTTGCCCCCCGGACCACGATGGCGATGCCGGTTTATTTGCCGCGGGGAACTGCCGTTGATTTGCAGTTCTCCGGAATCGGCGACACCATCTTCATGGATATGACCCGCGGAATCAACAATCAGCCGGTTCCGAAAAACACTTCCCTGACGGTCATGTTCGCTCCCGACGGGGCGGTGGAGTCGGTCGGCGGTGTGATTCCGGCCGAACCGGTCCATTTCCTGATCGGCCGGTGGGAACAGGTCAGCGCCGTCCGAGCCGAGGACGACCCCGAAACCTACCCGAACTATGCCGACGGACGGAACTTCTGGGTCACGGTCTTCCCGCAGACCGGGAACGTCACGATCAACCAAGTCAACCCGACCGCCGATGTCGGCTATAACCCCATTCCCGGAAAAAATGATTATGATGAAGAAGTGCCGGAACCGCGCCTTCCCGATGGGGTCATCGCGATTTCGAGAGAACTGACAAGATAAAGGTTTTGACCATGAAGTTGGCACTGCGCAGACACGGGATGACACTGATGGAGATCATGATGTCGGTCATGATCCTGGGTCTCGGTCTGCTCGGAATTCTCTCGGTCGTTCCGTTCATCGGGTTCCATTCGGCGCGCGTGGTCGAAAGCGATCACGCGGCCGCTGCGGGGGCCAACGCGTTTGCGATCATCCGAAGCAACCATTGGGAAGAACCGGCAACGTGGCAGCAGTATAGTGACCCGGCCACCCTCACCGACAATATGGTGGTCGACAACTTTATCTTTCCCCGGTTCTTCGATATCTTCGGCGAACACGGCACCGACGCATACAATGTTCCGAACTGGAATATCGATCTTGGTCTTGGACCGGGGAACGTGATCCCCCACGTCTATCCCGCAGGGGCATACGGTAACACATTCGATGAAAACAACATGTTGATACGACCCGCCGCCCGCATTCAGGATGTCTGCCGCGGACAAGACGATATCGTCGTCGAACGGGAAGAGAATTCCGGGGATCGGCCGCGCCTTCTCCTCGACGAGACAGGGCGTACCGCCAGCCCCGAGTTCACCGGGGCCTATTCGTGGGCGGCACTGATGACGCCGGTCGCCTCCGACCCGGATCAGTCATACACCGAGTTCACCTTCCCCGGGAACCGACGGATCGTCGATAACGGCACCCCGCGCGCCGGAGTGGCAATGAAGGTCGATGTGATGGTCTTCCGCGGGCGCGACGCCTACGACGAATACGATTGGCTTGTCGGGGTACTGCCTACCGCCATCGACGGAACCGGTTATCTGGGCGGTTTGATCGACATTGCCAGCGACGAGCCGACCGAGTTTGAGAAATCCCTCGACTCGAGCACACACATTCTGTTGATCGGGCCAAGCGATCGGTCGGCGTCGAACATCGAAGCCCCTGTCTTCTCGGCGTGGTACAAGATCGCCGGATATAACCGGACAGGGAACACCTTCTCCCTGACGCTCAGCGGGACTTCCACTCCGGCCTGCTGGCTACAAGGGAACACGTACGACCGGTCGGCCGACGTACGCGCCGTGCTGTTCCGGAACCTGCGTGGGATCTTTACGCGGACAATCCCGATTTCCGAATCGGAATGAGCCCTGTTGCGAGATTGCCATACTTGAAGAATAAGGAGGAAGCGATGAAATACGTTTTGCCGAACAAGGAACGCGGGGTCGTGATGATCCTGATCCTCGTCTTCCTGACCATGTTCGCCATGATGATTGCGGCGTTCCTGTTTATGACCTCGAGTATGTCGGACTCGGCTGCCAACGCGTTGGCTCTTCAACAAAAGGGAGAAACCACCGCCGCGCGGAGCGACACCGACATCGACACAGCAATCCGCACGCTCCTGATCGGAACGAACAACGAAGCGTCGCCGATCGGACCGTTCGGAATTCTTGAAAATCTCTACGGCGACCAAACGACGCTCGAGGGGTACGACTTCTTTGCCGCACACACTTTTAACCTTTACGGGGAGTACGATGGCGCCGTCCCGACCCGAGCAATCCTCGAAATCAATATCGACGATCAAGCCGACAACTTCCTCACGAAGTTCCTGGACGTCTACGCAGGGCGTATCGATTATCTGCAAAAGAATCCTTCCGGCAACGACGAACGAGACAGAGTGCTTCTCGACCGTCTCCTCATGGCACATGCCGAGCTGGAGGGACTCGAGACTGCCGATCTGCGTGCACTGATCGGCAACCGCTTCCTCGAGAGTGGTTCGACCATCAGTTTCGGTTCGTTGCAGTGGGTCGATCATCCCGGCTATGACGGCGACGTGTACGTCCAAACCTACCTCCGAAAGTGCCGCGACTTCAACGAATATCTCAGCGGCACCTCCGCCCGAATCATCAAGAAGTCGTTCAATGCCACCGGCGAGTTTCTTACGGTCGAAATCGCGCTTTCGGAAGAGTTGAAGAAATTCCTCACGGTCTGGCCGAGCGACGCTTCGACGGGGGCCTGGCCGATCAACGACATCGCGGCAAACTTTGCGCTTACCGCCAACATCCGTTTCAATCCCCTTCCCTTCGGCGGAACCGGGGCAGGCGGTTTTGCACCCGACTCTTCCCTCGACGGCCAGATGACATCGGCCACCGCCGGCACCGCCTTCTTCCCGGATGAAGATGCGGACGGGGAAAGCGCCGCTCCCCCGATCCGCCTTCCGTTCGCCCTTTGGGCAAACGCGGCGGCACCCGACATCACCCCGTATGTCGATCTCGATGGCAACACCGATTTTCAGACATACTGGCGTCATCTTGCCGACAACGAGTTCCGTGTTTACACGCCCCGCTCGAAAGAGGCAATCTTTCCGAATTTTACCAACACCTGGAACCATGCCGCCGACGCCAAGGTCACGCCGCACCATCCGATTCGTATGAATCCCGGCCACACGGCTGTCGATGAGCGAAACCTCTTCCTGGGCGGACTGTCGGTCGGCAGCGACGAGAAAACAACGGTAACGCCCTCGTTTCTCCGTCCCAAAATTCTGACGGCCCTCAAAACACTCCTTGACGCGTCCCACGGGGAGAGCCAAGCGCCCGCATCCCCGGCCCTTCTGCGGAAGGTCGTCCCCCGTCCGCTCCGCATCGATCACTGGAACTGGAGCGGCGGGAACGACAATCTCCTTGCCAATCCCTACGGGAGGATGACCGATGACCCCGAAACGTTCAAGACAATGGTTCTCGAAGAACTCGACGCGCTCATTGCCGGAAGCGGCGAGAACCTGTGGGATGTCGACAACGACAACGACGGAATCAGAGACGGAATCTGGATCCCCTCCGGACTTCCGATCCGTGTCGATGAAAACGGCACCCCCTATGCCACGATGTTTTCGTTTACCGTCCTTGACCTGGACGGACGGGTCAACGTGAATACTGCCGGGAACTGGGACCAGCTTCCACATTGGCACGTTGACTGTTATTCCGAGTTGGCAATTCTGGCGGCTGCCGAGACCACCAGTGATACGTACAGCCCCTGGCATCCCTCAAATTCTTCCAGTCCTTGCCCCTTACCCGCCGAGACCGCCAGTGACCCGAACAGCCCCTGGTATTCCTTCGAAAGTCTGACAGCGGGTATCGGCTGGTACAACGATGCTGACGACGATATCACCGACACCGCAACCGATTTCAAATCCGGTCGCGGAACCGGTCGCGGCCCGGCAGGCATCGAGTTGACCGCCGCCTTCCAGGCGATGGAATTCTTGCCCTGGCCCAGTCTGTCGGCGCAGCGTATCCTGGCCACCCGTTACCGTTCGTCTGAATTCGGTGTTCTGAACGCGACAAAAACCGTCCCCGAAGATACCGATCCCGCCCTCTTCGACGGCTTGGAAAGAAACTGGACTCACGTTTTGCAACGGGGACAATTAAGCCAGCCTTCGGCCTATTACGCCGAGCCCAACACACCGGCACGTACCGACCCCGGCCAATGGGTGTCGAACAACAGCGACGACCATCGGCGCTTCTACCTGTATACCGATGCGGTCTATAGGGGAGATAAAAACGGCGTGCTCGCCGATCCGAATCTCTTCCTCTTCCCGTGGCGCGGAAAAACGCGCATCTTCGATTACGGTACCGCGCCCGGTTCCGTCCATTATCCGAAGAAATATTCTTTGTATCCGACCTTCGATTTCTGCGACACCGCGTTTCGCAGTTACGACCCGCTCGGAGGGGACCTCTTCACCTACATGCCGCGTTACAGCGAGAATCCGTACCTGGTGAATCCGTTCGGCTCGACACACGCAGACGCGACGTTCACCGCCGAGATGCTCGAAACCCTTCTGCGTCCGTTCGACTACGATCGCAAGAGCCTCAATCCCGAATTGCCCAGAGCGCTGCTCCTCGGGGCGTCAACGATTTCGGAGCAGCTCGAACACCCCGAGAGAGAAAGATATCGTTCTCTCCGTCAAGAGATTACGACCGTCTCGAGCGATATCCCCGTACCCGCCTCGGCGCTGCAGGTCGGCACGGCCGAGGTGCGCGACGGCGTCTACGGGATCCGCGAGCTCCTTCGCCGCGCCGTATTGCTTGAAATCTATAAGGCAAACCGTGAATCGACATTCGACGGCGATTACGTCAATCGGAAAAAGCAGCAGTTCGTAAACGATCTGGGGATTCCTCTGGAAAGCAACGAGGGAAAAGAGCGATTCCGCACCTATCTGCGCGGACAAGTCGAAAACGACATTTCCGACTATAAGAACAAAGCACTCGACAAGATCACCGACCAGCTCTTTGCGCTCTTGCCGCAAGATATCCGCGAGGGGCGTCGTCTCGACCTGAACGCTCTTTCGCGCAAAGCCTGTTGGATCGACTCGGTCTACGAAGACCAGGGGGACGGCACCTATGTGAGAACCCTTCCGACCGGAGATGTAACGCCGGCCGACAAAGAGGAGTTCGAGTACTACCACCTCCGCGGACTTGTCGAACGGATGAAGTTTGCCCGCGGACTCTACCTTCTCCTGATGACACTGACCTATGAAGAACGAAACGCCGCGACGGTCGGTTATTTCTACGACGGTGACCCCGATTCGGTTTTAGCCCAAGATAAGTACAAGGATTACCTTGAAGGATGCGATAAAGGGTTTATCGATTCGATCAAAGCCGGTTCCGAATCCGATTCGACCTCCGAGACGGTCGACGAAAAGAAAGCGCGCCTTGCCGAGGAATTGATCGCCAGCCGGATTGCCCAGTATTGCATCAACCTGGTCGATTTCTCGGACCCCGATGCGACGATCACCCCCTTCTTCTACGACCCGAACCCCTTCGACGGCTGGTGGTCTTACCGCGACACCGAGGCCGACTGGATCCACGGAGATTTTTTTGCAGGCGACGAAACCACCCCCCCCCGGGGAAACGATAACCTCTCCTTTGTCCTCCATACGCCGATGACCGACGCCAACGATCCCGAGCTCGATTTCTATGAAGCCCTGATCCCCGCCCGGGGTGAGGACGGAAGTTATTCGAGATCGTTCTTCTCGACCCCCGACGCGACCGTCACCGAACACTCCCGCGGCTATGTCAACGACAGTTTGCCGGTCAGTTTTATTGATGCCACCGTCTCTTACTCGCAGGCGCTCGTGGCATGGCTCAACGGCCAGTCGCTCACCCATCCCGGTATCGGCCAAGATGATTTCGGGTTCCGAATTGTCTGGGGGATGGAACGCCCCGACCTTCTCCTGACCGAAACACTGAACTTCCACGATTTGGGAATCGCCGACACCTCGGTCGATCCCACGGGGAAAACGGTCTACAACGGAGAAGACGACGATTTCGACCAGGTTCGTCGGCCGCTCGGTTCCACCTACCTTGAACTCTACTGTGCCGCCAACCCGAACATCCCGCAGTCGCCCGAGCTCTACCGGTACGACCAAGATCGCGAACTCTGGAAACTGCAACTCTCAAAGATGACCCCTCGCCAGAAGTCCGACTCCCCCTATCCCGGATTGGAGTTCCCGATCTGGCGTGTGGCGATTACCGCCTCGGTCGACCCGCGTGGCAACGAAGAAAAAGAGAAGGAGTTTACCGACACCTTCCCTTCGGGCGAGGAAAACCTTACCGTCTCGTACAAGCGGACGATTCGCAAGACGAAGAACAGCGCCGTCGAACGACTCCTCGGCGAGAAAGCCGATCCGCGTACGTTCAGTTTCCGAACCCGCCAATTCTGTGACCTGACGATCAGCTCTTCCGGCGAAAAATCGCTCGACACCAAGCTCGATTCGCGGTGGCGCGGCTATGATTATTCGGTGGCAAGTATCCTCGGACCGTGTGGCGAACCGGCAAGCGACGGTTCGGTCAATCTGGTCGACGAGGTGGAAATCGATCGGATCGTCTGGTTCGGCTGGCCGACAAAACCGGGCGGCTCGACCTTCGACGTCATCAACAATTTCCCCGACGCCTCGCATATCTTCAGTCGGGTTAAGGAAACACAAGGTGACGAGCTGACCACCTCCATCTTCCCGAACCAATACCTGGTGGTCGCCCCCGCCGAAAAGCGGCCGATCGGTTCCGCCTACAAGAACGAGACCTATTTCGGGATCCCCTCATCGCATAAAATCGTGATGACAAACCTTCGCGCATCAAACAGCGGCAAATGGACAAACAGCGATTACATCCTCGCGGGGAGCTATTACGGTCTTGATATCAACTCCGACGACAAATTCGAGGTCAACAAGCGGGGCCTGAACATTTCCGAACCGCTCTGGACCGAGGTGACCGATCCGTATCCGGACACGATCCCGACGAAGGATATCACCTACGAGAACGAAACGATCACCGTCACCGACAACGATAGGCGAAACACCGTTCCGGATGCCCCGTTCGATCTTCCGGCCAGCGACCGCAGGAACGACCGTTATCCGATCGCCGCCGACCATCTTTTCGGTCTGGGAACGATGCCGGGGATTCGCACGGCATTCGTGCAGCGTGTGGCCGACCCGAACCGTCCGTACCATCCGTTTGCCAATCCGTATCTTTCGGTGGACTGGAACATGATGGACCTGACCGTCTTTAACGGTGAGGCGAACGGCAGCGGCGACTCGCAGACCGACGACCCCTTCTACACGGCGGAAGATGCCAATGAGAATGAAATCGACCAAGAGAACCATATTCTTGTTTCGAACTCGGTCTTCTGTTCCGACGACAACACCGCCATCGAGTTCGATACCGATACCGTCAACACCGAAAGCATCTTCTCGTCGCGCAGCTGGCTCGATCCCGAACAGAAAGGTTTTCTCCCCGAAGGCCTGAGCAAGGAACACCGTCCGAACCCGTGGGCACGTTCGCTCGATAAAGAGGGTCTGCAAAACGAAACGGCGGGCCTGAGGAAAGTCAAGTCGATCGGCAATATGTACGACGACCTGACCGATCTTTACGCCGGACTTCCCAATAATGACACTCAGGAAAATGTCGTGAAGATCTTCCCAAGGCACACGCTCGGCGCGTACAACCATTCGGAGAACCGTGTTACCGAACTCGAGTCGCAATTTGAAGGCGCGCGAAATGCCGAATACCTGCGCAAGCTCTATTACGGCGCCCCGGCACGAAGCGGTTCGAACGAGCTTTTCCACCCGTTCGAATATCTGGCCTGGAACGATGCACCGATGAGTTCCCCGGCCGAGCTCCTTTTGGTTCCTGCCTCGACCCCGGGTCGATTCGGACTGGAATTCATTCGAAACGTCAAAGATGCGGAAGACGGAGACGGACTGACCCTCGCGACCCTCTGCACCGACGGGAAAGAAGATGCGGACTACGGCAGATTGGGCCGTTCGCTCGGCTCGGGCGACGGAAGCGACAGAAACCTCTATGGTTGGAAGATCTCCGACGTTTTTACCGGTCCCTACCTGAACTTCCACCACACGTCGAAAGTGAAGGGGGAGTCGCTCAACCTCGCGACCCTTTTCGACTTCGTGACGATTCCTTCCCTCTACATGGGAACGCAGATTTTCAGCGGGTACGACGAAAACGATGATCCGATCTACACACCGACGTTGCGCGAACCGGGCAAAATCAACCTCAACACCATGAAGGGGTCGGGGTGGGCAGGAATTCTGGGGAAGGCGTCGGATCACCGGGCCACATATGATTACCGGACCAAATACGAAGACTTCGACAAAACGCGAAAAACGACGTTCCGTCCGGGACTGTCGGCATCGCTCAGGCCCGAACTTGCCGTCAAGGCCGATTCCGACGAAAGCGACGGCGAGGCCTTAACACGAGCTCCCGGCGACGTGACCCTCTTGCGGGCCGATTCGGGAAAGCCGCTCCTCGATCAGAACAAGAAGCGCAACAACATGGTCTCCGCGACCGAAGAACTCCGGAAACTCGCCGGGATCACCACCAATCGGTCCAACGTCTTTGCGGTTTGGATAACGGTCGGATACTTCGAGGTTCAGCGGGCACGACCGGGTGTCAATATGCCCCTGCTCGATCCCGACGGGAACAGCCTGCAAGGGAACGATCCGACAACCGGTCTGCCGCTCGTCAATGCCGACGGCTTCCTTTCGATGCCGGTCGGCTATAAATATTACGGCTACTACAACGCCATTTACCCCGACGGGTACACCTACGGAAAAGAGCTCGGTTCGGGGGGGATCGATACCGAAGGGGTCAATCGTCCGCGGGCCTTCTATCTGATCGATCGTTCGATTCCGGTCGATTTCCGTCGCGGACGTTCTTGGAACTGGGACAACACGATCCTTCTGCAGCGGAAGTTGTAGTCGTTACGATCCGAAGGCGCCGGAGGCCGACAGATCGATTTTATTCCTCCTCGGGTATGTTTTATCAGCGCGTGGTTTATAATGTATAAGGGGCGTGCTGCGGCCGGAGGTGCCGGCGCGGTGCTTTCCTTTGTTTTTTATCGGCTCGTTACGGGCCGTCCGAAAGTCATGAATCAGGAAAAAACTTCCGAAAAGAACACAGGTCCCCGATTTGGATCGAGTCTGGAACTGAAGACTCTCTTCTTCTTTGGGGTCGCGCTGGCGGCGGTTCTCATCATCAGTTTTCTCCTCTACTACAAACTGACCGTCCGCCAACTTGACTCTCAGAACCCGCTGACAGGCAAACTCCTCGCCGAACGGGAATTTATCCTCTGGCATTTCGACGCGGTTCTGCGTCAGTCGGCACGCGGCACCCATCAGGAGGTGCAGCCCGATACCGAAGATTACAGGACAAGCGATTTCATTGAAAATATGAAGTACCAAAGCGAGACGCTCGGCGGTTCCCCTCCCTCGAAAACCGACTCACGCGGGACAAGCTACCTGATCCGGACGATGGGGCCGCGGAAAACGCCCGACGAGCGACTCGACGACTTCGAAAAAGAACTGATTGCCCGGCTGACCCACGCAACCGACGACTCGAGCCCGACCTCTCGCACCGACGACGAGGGGAACTACATCTACTACCAGCCCCTTCGGATCGAAACCACGTGTCTGAACTGCCATCCGCAAGATGATCACAGTTCGTCGCTCGGGCTCGGGACCTTGCAAGGGATTATCCGGATCAATCTTTCCGATCCCCCTGCGGGGAAAGAGCTGACCCGTTTCTGGGCAATGCTCATAACCGCAGCAATCATCACCACGTTCGTGGGACTCGTCTCCTTCTACACGCTGATCCGTCTGATCATCATCAAGCCGCTCCGTTCGTTGCGCGAGGTGAGCGAGGCGATTTCCCACGGCGACATCACCAAACGCGCCGAATTAGAAACGGGAGATGAATTCGAGGCGCTCGGCACGGCATTTAACCGAATGATGCAACACCTGGTCTCGACCCAGGAAAAACTCCGTGAAGCGAATGCCGAGTTGCGTGAAAAAGTCGATGAACTTGCCAAACAGAGTCTCAAGCTCTTCGAAACGAACAAGCTCAAAAGCGACTTTATGGCGACGATGAGCCACGAGCTTCGCACACCGCTCAACAGCATTCTGGGGTTCAGCGCGGTTCTCGGTTCGATCGACACGCTCAGCGACAAGCAGCGCCGGTACGTCGGAAACATCAACCATTCCGGACAGACCCTTCTGAACATGATCAACGACATTCTCGATATGGCACGGCTCGAAGCCGGGCGGCTCGAAGCCTCACCGACGCAGTTCCATATCGAAGCGATCGTCGACGCGCAAATCGACATGGCGCACCCGTTGGTCGAAAAAAAGAATCTCAGCCTTGTCTGTAACATCGAACCGAAACTGCCGCAAATGTTTCAGGACGCCAACAGGATCGGGCGGATTCTGAACAACCTTCTTTCGAACGCGATCAAATTCACTCCGGAAGGGGGAAAGATCACCGTCGATGTCCGGCGGAAAACGGGTGTGATCGACAGGGCCGGCCCGGACCCCGGGCAGGATACCGGCGAAATCCCCGTCTTGGACCTCCGGGAACCGAAACCGCTCCTTGAAATACAGGTCAGCGATTCCGGGGTCGGGATCCCGCCGGAGGACCGGCAGGTCATCTTCGAGAAGTTCCGGCAATCAAACGGAGGAAGCGCAGCCGGCGGAGCGATGACACGCGAATATTCCGGCAGCGGACTCGGCCTCTCGATTGTGAAAGAGCTCTGCCGCCTGCTCGGAGGAGATGTAACCGTCGATAGTCGGCTCGGATTCGGAAGTGTTTTTACCGTACTCATCCCCTGGGAATTTCGGGCACCCGATGTGCAGCAATCCCCCATCTTGTCGGATATCCGCGAATTCGGGAAGTCCCGTGCGGGGGAATGGAAACAGGAAATCTAACCGAGACGAGCGCGCGCCGTCCGCTCCACGATCGAAACAAGATGAAACCTTCCACACGTGAAAATTTAAAATCGCTGATGATCGGGCTTGCAGCGCTCGCCGGTCTGATCCTCTGGTTGAAATATCAGCCGCAACCACCCGCCGACCCGACCGAAAAAGGGGTGGGCGAGACCCTCTGTCCCGGGTTTACCGACGAGTCGCTCCCCCACCACCTGACGATCGTTCGGCCGAAATCGGAAAAAGAGACGGTAGAAGCCGTCGAGATTCGTCTGGAGCGGGGGAAGGAAGGATGGCAAATCGAAACAGCCGACGATGCTCCGGCCGACAGTCCCGACCGCATGACGATGGTTCTGGCTCCGCTTCTGCGTCTGACGGTTCTTTCCGATATCCGTGAGATCAACACCCATTCCGACGAAAGCGCGATACTTGAGTTTCATCGTTCCTGCGGACTCCTCGACCCAACCACGGCTTCCGCTTCCGAAATGTCCGACGCGGGGATCCGACTGACCGTTACCGGGGGCGAAGGCGAAACGTTCGCCGACCTGATCATCGGCAGGGTTCCGGAAGGGAGTTCCGAAGTCCGTGATATACGCTACGTGCGCCTTGCCGGGGAAGATGCCGTCTTTACCGTCGATTTTTCGGGAGAAGAACTGGAAGGCGCCGGGAAAGAAAAAGCTCCCCCGTACATCGATCGTCTTTCGATCGATCCGATTGACTGGATGAACCGCGATCTGCTCCGCGTCAGCCGATGGAATATCACGCGAATGACCCTCTTCGAAATCGCCATCGATGACAAAGGAAAATTGACGCCCCACAAAGTCAAGACGGCCGCACAAGACCCCGACCGTTCGCTCGGACGTGTCTGGGAGCTTCTCCGGCAGACCGATTTTGACGAAAACGGCAAACCGGTCGAGGTCGAAATCACCGACGAAAATCGATTCCCCGACAGCGCGCCGTTCAACCAGCGCGCCGAACAGATCACCCATCTGCGTTTCGGCGGACTTCTCCGGCTGCCGACAGAAATCGCACAGCTTGCCACCATCGGACGTCCGGTCAGAGAATGGACCCCGTTTGCCGAGCTGTTGAATCCGCTCGGGTTCCGGTTCGCCGACCACGACCCCACCGATCCCGACGCCATCGAGCCGTTGCTCCTCGGAGCCGAGGGAACCGCATCGCTTACGATGAACGACGGGATACGCCTGACCATTCTCTTCGGTGCCGAAACTTCCGACGGCCAGGCGATCTTGGTCCTTCCCGCGCTCGACGAGGAATCGCTACCAAAGCCGGAACCGGTCATCCCGCCCGAAGGCGCGACGCCGGAAGAGGCCAAGCGAATCGCCGACGAAAACCGGCTTCGAGAAAACGAGTATGCGCTCAACCGGAGCGAAGCCGAGGTAAAACTCCGTTTCTATCGTAACCGGTTCTCTGACTGGGTTTTCCTCCTCGGCAACGAATAATCGGTGGCTCAGCGACCAGTCGTCCGTGTGTACGATTTTGCGGTTCGGTCGATCATGTTACGGTACCGGTGAAATCCCTTTCCCCGTTTGATCGAAAGGAAGGTCAATACGGGAACCATCTCCTTCGGCGGAGCGATCGGCGCATCCTCCTCCGGCGGCACCTTTCGTCAGGTTGCACGGCAGGGGGTGGAAGAAGTTTGTCGGCTACTTTTCCGACGACCTCGCCTTCTCAAAGAACGAAACAGATAAAAACACGCCGGCGGCAGCCAGTTCGGCGAAGATCGAAACCACCCGTTGGGCGAGCGAGACGACCAGGGCAAGGGTTTTGGCATCGAGGTGAATCAGGCTGTTTTCCGGAAAGGAAAGAATCTGTTCGAAATAGGGAACCAACAGGGTTGCCAGGATCGCTTCGCGAACCCCAAGTCCGCCGGGAGAAATCGGCACGGCAAAACCGAGAACCATCGCCATCGCGGTGACCGCGATAAAAAGAACGATATGGTCGGCAAGGGGACCGGTTTCAATGCCGAGCCCGCGAATCGTGGCCCAAAGAAACAGACCGAATCCGACCCAGAGGAAGGTCATCAACACACCGCCGATCGGCAGGAGTTTCCAGGTGAGGTGGTCGAGTTTTGCACGCACATCGGGATCGTTCTTTCCGATACGGAGCAGGTGCAAAACCCGTCGAAAGACGGGGGGGACGAGCGGGATTCCGGACGCGGACATCACCGCCAGCGCCATCAGCGAGAAATGCCAGTGCTCGCCGTATCTCAGCAAAACGATCAAGGCCGAAAGGAACGCACCGACCGCCATCATGGTCAGCGTCTCGTAAAAAACACCGGTTGCGGCGACAGACGTTCTCACGTTCCGACCGCTCACCATGGCCGAACGTATAACAACAACCATCGCTTTTCCGGGAACATACTTGCCGAGCTGGCTCAGGTAAAACGATTTCATCGACCGGAAAAAGGTCGGCGACTGACCAAACGAGCGAAGCACGTGATGCCAGAAGTAGGAGGCAGGGAAAAATGCCGCCAAATACAAAAGCCCGGCAGCAACCAGACGACCGTAATGCAGATTCCATTCGTAATGACGGAACTCGTCAGACGATTTGACGAGCTCCCGGCCGATAAAAAAGAACACGAGCAAGGTCAGCGTCCATTTGACCAGGCCGATCAAACACTTTTTGGTAACAGGGGGCATGTCACAGGTCTTTCGCTTCGAGCTCGTCCAACAGATGGGAAAGGAGTTCCATCGGAAGCCCGACAATGTTCGAGACGCTTCCCGACTTTCTGTGAAGCCATTTGATTCCGTCTTGGTAGCCAAATGCTCCGGCCTTCCCCTGCCACCGACCGCTTTCGAGATAATCCTCGATCGTTGCACTGCTGAGCCGGTCCATGGTCAGAACGGTCGTCTCGGACGCGGTAATCTCTTTGCCGGAAGGAAGCGCGATGAGAGCAAGTCCGGAAATCACCAGATGCTCGGAACCGGAAAGAAGATGAAGCATACGTCGGGCATCGGCACGATCGATCGGTTTGCCGAGAATTTCATATTCCCCGCTCCCGTCACCGACGGGAACACAGGCGATCGTGTCGCACCCGATAATCACATGCCGCGCGGCGGTCAGCATATCGACCGCCGACGAGAAAACTTCTCGCCGGGACGCGGCCGAGTGGCCGACGTCATCCGAGTCGGAGACAGAAGCGCCGTCGCCGGGTCGTTCGAAACCGAAGGGACCGGTCGAAAGAGGAGCGGGAGCGACCGGCTCGGTGCAGAACGCCCTTGCCTTTCGAGACTCTTCTTTTTTTTCCGCCAACAGGGCCGCGGCCGCGCGGGCTTTGGCGAGCGCGTTACGGATCGCCGGCAAAACCAGGTCGCCGGATCGCCGGGGGGTTACTTCGGTCGCCTCCGGAACGGGAAGAACACCGAAAGCGCGCCCCGACTCGGCCAAAAGAGCTCGGCGCCGGGGCGACTGACTTGCCAGAACCAGAAAACTCGTTCCCACTTCGGGTCAACTCCCCTCTCCGGTTTCACAACCCTTTCGGGTCAATCCCACTTCAGGACCGCACCGGTATCGGCGCTCGTTGCGAGCTTAGTGTACTTCGCCAGATAACCGGTCTTGTAACGCGGCGGGCGCGGTTTGAGCGCCGTCTTGCGGCGGTTCATTTCGGCGGCGGAAACCTTCAGGTTGATCTTCCGTTTCGGAATATCGATTTCGATGATGTCGCCATCCTTCACGCAAGCGATCGGACCGCCGGCAGCGGCTTCGGGACTGATATGCCCGATACATGCCCCCGCTGTTCCGCCCGAGAAGCGGCCGTCGGTAATCAGTGCCACCGAATCGTCGAGCTTCACCCCCTTGATGGCGGCGGTCGGCGCGAGCATTTCCTGCATCCCCGGACCGCCTTTCGGTCCTTCGTAACGGATAACAATCACATCACCGGCCTTGACTTTGCCGCTGACGATCCCGTGATAAGCTTCCGGTTCCGATTCGAAAACGACAGCCGGCCCGGAATGGACCATCATTTCCGGAAGGACTCCCGCCGTTTTCACGACCGCGCCGTTCGGCGCCAGGTTTCCGGAAAGGATCGCCAGACCGCCCTGCTGACTGTATGCCTTGGCACAGGTGCGAATGCAGTCTTTCGGATCGAATGACAACGGAACATCGGCGATCGTCTTGTAGCGTTTCAGGACAACCATTCCCTGGTTTGTACGCTTGCCGCCGGGAATCACGGCATAGAGCTCTTTCGCCTTACCGAGAACCTTGCGGCCGCGCAGATCGTATTCGTCGATATTGCGACCGAGTGTCTTTCCGGTAACCGTCGGGCAATCGGCGTTGAGCAGGCCGGGACGGCCGCGGCGGATTTCGCCGAGGATGGTGTGGATCCCGCCGGAATTATGAACGTCTTCGATATGATACGCGCAACTGGGAGAAACTTTGCAGATATTCGGAGTCTGTTCGCTCAGTTCGTTGAACCGGTTGAGATTGTATTTCAGCCCCGCTTCGTTGGCGATTGCCAAAAGGTGCAGGATCGTATTGGTCGACCCACCCATCGCCATATCGAGGATCATCGCATTGTCGACCGAGTCTTTGGTGATTATATCGCGCGGAAGGATCGGGAAATCGAGATCGAGCGTTCGGCGGCGAAGTTTTTGCTTTCCGTCTCGGGCGACGTAGCGCTCGGTAACGGTCGGGGCACTCGCTTCCAAACCAGCGGCGATCTTCTCTTTCGCATCTTGAATCCTCACCATTTCGACGATCCGGCGGGCGGCGGCCCGGTAAATCTTTTTCCGCGCACTGCTTGTGGCCAGGAGGGTTCCGTTCATCGGCAGCGCGATCCCGAGCGTCTCGCAGAGACAGTTCATGCTGTTCGCGGTAAACATTCCGGAACAGGAACCGCAGGTTGGACACGATTTTTCTTCCAGGCGGGAGAGCTCGCGCGCGGTGATCTGCCCGTTCTGACGGGCGGCGGCGGCGGCAAAGGTCGAAATCAGGTCGAGCGGATTGCCGTTTTCGTCTCGGCCGGCTTCCATCGGACCACCGGATGCGAAGATTGTCGGAATATTGCAGCGGACTGCCGCCATCAACATTCCGGGAACGATCTTGTCGCAGTTCGGAATGCAGATCATCCCATCGAATTTGTGCGCAGCGATCATCGACTCGACCGCGTCGGCGATGATTTCTCGGCTCGCCAAGGAATATTTCATCCCGTCGTGTCCCATCGCAATCCCATCACAGATTCCGATCGTGTTGAAAACGAACGGGACGCCGCCGGCGGCACGAACCGCTTTTTTCACATATTCGTTGACGGCGTTCAGATGAACATGGCCGGGGATAATATCAACATGGCTGCCGACAATGGCAATGAACGGTTTTTTCATGTCGGAGTCGGAAAGCCCGCATGCGCGCAGAAGACTTCGGTGAGGTGCTCGGGAATCACCTTTTTTTACCGCGTCAGATCTCATGAATGCCCCTTTCTTTATTACCGGAACCTCTTTGTTCCGGAAACGAACAAAATTAACGGAATGGATAACGCCGGTCGGCAACCGGATCAATGAAATCATCCGACCGAAGCGTGATATTTTCGAAAATGACCGAAACAAGAGCTTGCGGTACGCCCGGAATGCAGATCTCCGGGTATTATACATTCAGACCGTCTTCAATGCAACGGGTCGAACACCCCACGGGATGCACCACGCGAAAAGATTTCACAAGGTGCGCCTTACTGGAAAATTCTCCCTAAACAGGTATAATAGCCGCTGAAAGAACGGGGTGAAAGGTTTTAAGATTTTACCCACAGCCGGGGTGAAAGTTATGCAGACTGTAAGATTTGTTTACTTTGACTTGGGAAACGTTCTGCTGAAATTCAGCGTAAGGCGTCTCCTGCATCAGGTCGCCGAATTGGCCGAGGTTTCCGAAACCGATGTTAGAGAAGCCCTTTTCGATGACAAACGGTATGTGGCCTACGAAATGGGGGAGATCGACGGCATCGAATATTTCGCCCACATCTGCCGCCAGATCGGCAAGACGATCCCCTCCGACAAACTTGTGGCCGCCATCAACGATATCTTTTGGGTCAATGAGCCGATCCTTCCGTTGATTCGCCATCTGGCCGATTCCTTTTTCCCGCGAGGAATCCTCTCGAACACCGGTCCCCATCACTGGGACTACATCCCATTCGCATACCCGAACATTTGGGCGCTTTTTCCGAGTCATCGGATCGCCAGTTTCGCGGTCCACGCCATGAAACCGTACCCGGAAATGTTCAAGCACGCGCTCGACGAAGCGCGACGTGAACTCCCCGATCTGGCCCCGGACCAGGTTTTGTTGATCGACGACCTGGAAGAAAACGCCAAAGGGGCTGCCGATTTCGGTTTTCGGTCGATTCACTATCAAGACGACCTTCCGCTCTGCGAAGAACTCAAAAAGTTTGGCGTTCCCGTTCCCGAAGAGGCGGCGGAATAATTCCGATCGGTTTTCCGAGGCGGTCTTTTCCCATTCTCCTTCTTCGTCGCCGTATCGGCGAAGAAGAAGGAGAATGAGGGTCTCCGAAATGACACGGCAACAAATGACCGATCGAAAAGGGCGGCGTGGCGGTTTTTCTTTTTCATCGGTAAAACTTCACACGCACCCCCAGGGGGAAATTTCCCGAGCGAACCGACCCGAACACCCCGTTATGTCATCTGAAACACACCCTCTTCCCGATCGTGACGATTTGGCTTTTTCCTACCTGGAACAGCTTCCCCACACCCCTTATCCTTTCCAGGAGGAGGCGATTCTCTCTTGGTTCGACTCCGACGGCGGCCTGCTCGTCTGTGCACCGACCGGAATGGGAAAGACGCTCATCGCCGAGGCGGGTCTCTACGAAGCGCTCAAGCTCGGAAAACGCGCCTACTACACCACACCGCTCATCGCACTCACCGAGCAGAAGTACCGGGAAATCTGCGAATCGGCCGAACGATGGGGATTCGGACGCGGGTCGGTGGGATTGATCACGGGAAACAGAAAAGAGAATCCGGACGCACCGATTCTGGTGGTGGTCGCCGAAATTCTTTTCAACCGCCTTCTGGGGTCCAAGGTCTTTGCGACCGACAACATCAAAAACAACACGCCACGTTCCGGGAGCTCGGCCATGCCGGAGTCGCTCTCCCCCTTCGTCTCCAAGACGGTGACCTCGGAACACCGGTTCGATTTCGATGAGACCTCGGTTGTGGTGATGGACGAGTTCCACCAGTTTTCGGATCGTGACCGGGGGATCGTCTGGGAATTTACTCTCGGGCTTCTTCCGGCGCACGTCCGTACCCTCCTCATCTCGGCCACGGTCGGAAATGCGTACGAATTCGTCAGCTGGTTGCGCGCCACCACCGACCGCCGACTGGCATTCGTCCGTTCCGATGAAAGGAAAGTTCCGCTCGAATTCCGCTGGATCGGGGACGAACTCCTTCCAGACGTCGTCGAACAGATGCACAGGGGAACCGACGAAGAGCGGATGGTTCCGGTACTCGTCTTTTGCTTTAATCGCGATCAATGCTGGGAGACCGCCGAAATCATCAAGGGGAAAAATATCATCGATGCCGCACGGCAGAAACTCCTCTCCGAACGCCTGGCCGAGTACGACTGGTCACAAGGAGCGGGCCCGAAACTCCGCCAGTTCCTTCTGCGCGGGGTCGGCCTGCATCACGCGGGGATCCTCCCGAAATATCGGCGGATTATCGAGCGTCTTTTTCAGGAGAAACTCCTTTCGGTCGCCGTCTGCACCGAAACGCTCGCCGCGGGGATTAACCTTCCCGCCCGATCGGTTCTTCTGCCGACGATCATGAAAGGCCCGCCGGGGGACAAAAAGATTGTCGATACCTCGACCGCACACCAAATTTTCGGGCGTGCCGGCCGCCCTCAGTATGATGACCGAGGGTTTGTGGTCGCACTGGCACACGCCGACGATGTCAAAATCGCCCGCGCCCGCGAAAAATACGATCAGATTCCGGAAGATACCAAAGACCCCAAGTTGCGGGAAGCCAAAAAGAAGCTCAAGAAGAAAATCCCGACCCGGAACCCGAACGAACAGTACTGGACCGAGGCACAGTTCTACAAGCTCCGTGACTCCTCTCCCGGAAGCCTAACCAGTCGTGGCCCGGTTCCGTGGCGCCTCCTGGCGCATATGATCAAGATGAACACCGACCTTGCTCCGGTTCGGCGCCTTGTCGCGCACCGCTTGATGGGGGCCAAACGACTCGCCGCGCAACGGCAGATGCTCGACGACATGCTCATCACCCTCTGGCGCGGCGGATTTATCCGTCTCGAACCCGACCCGACCGAATTCGGGATTGAGGCAAGCGCGATCGCCGAGAATATCGCCAAAGCACAAAAACGGATCGAAAAGGAAAAAGAACGCAAGGCCAAGGGGTTCGGCTCGGGCCTGTTCGATCATGAAGCGCCCGAAGACCTCGACTTCGATTTCGACTCTTACGAAGAGACAGAAAAACCGAAAGGGCCGAGCGTCCAACCGGTGGTCGATCTGCTCGCACTCGACGGAAAAAAGAAATCGGAACCACAGAAAGTGACATACAAGGCCGAACGTGCCCTGCCGACCGAGTCGCTCGACCTGCTGACCCATATCAAGGGACTCAATCCGCTCTACGGCGCGTTCCTCCTTTCACAACTCGGAAAAGCCGACCGCGCCGAACGAATCCAAGCCTTTGAAAGTCTGCTCGAAATGCCGAGAAACGTCGCGCGCCTGGTTTGCGTTCCGCGTTACGAAGATCTGCCCCCCGGCAAACTGGCTCGCAATCTACTCGACGCGCGACTTATCGAGCTGGGGCTCGCCTCGATCGATGAACTTGTTCCGAAAACGGAAGAAGAAAAAGAACAGGAACGGGAAGAGCGGCGCCGGTTCGGCGGTTGGCTCGAAGAACGGGTCTATCTCCTTTCGTTTGCCGAAAAACTCAAGCGTCTTTTCGACTATGAATATCCGCTCGTTGAAGTTCCGATCGTTCCGGTCTGGGCAGCGGGAGAAGTCGTCCTGCACTATAACGGTGATTTCAACAAGTATATCACCGCCAACAGTCTCCAAAAGCAGGAAGGAATCATTTTCCGACACCTGCTCCGCCTGATTCTCCTTCTCGAAGAGTTTCGTCCCCTGATTCCCGCCGACACGACCCGGTACGAATGGGAAAACGAGCTAACGTTCCTGTCCGACGCGCTCACCAAGACCTGCCGCTTCGTTGATCCGACGAGTACCGATCAGTTACTCGCCGATGCCAAACGGAAAGAGGACGAATAAAAGACTTTGCAAGGAAAAGCATCGGCGCCGCACAAATGTGTAACCGGCCTCAATCGTGTTCGATGGGCGTTAGCCGCGCCTGCCGACATATCTCGGGTACCTGTTATGCGGAAAGGCCTGTGTGTTCCTTTTCGTCGAACTCGGTGAAATCGAACAGAGCTTTGCTGTTCTCTTCCTGATCGCTCGGCTCCCGATATTGAATCCGGATCTCTCCGAAAAGATTGGCCTGTTCGGCCATGGCGAATCCGTTTCGGACAAGTTCCAGAAGCGCAAGAAAGATCCCGATAAAGGTCGACTTTTTCACCGCCCCCCGGAACAGGTCGCCGAACTCAATCGCATGTTCCCGTTTCAGCCGGATGTAAATCCGCCGCATATAGACTGAGACAGGGGTGTCGTCGTAGACCACACGGTGCGTCAGTGTCGGAGACTTCTCGCTCAAGAGGCGCCCGAACGCGCTGACAAGATCCCATATCACAATGTCACGAATCGGTTCTTCGGCGGGATTGCGCTCTTTTGGGGTCAGGTCGTTCGAAAGGCGCGGGTAACGACGCTGCCAGATGCGGCTACGCTGCTCGAGCATACCCGCACCTTCGCAAAACTTCTTGTAGGCAAGAAGCTGTGCTACAAGGTCTTTACGCGGATCTTCGATCTCTTCCTGAACCTCTTCTTCACCGGGAAGGACCTGGAACGACTTGATCTCGATCAGCGTACTGGCGGCCACGATAAACTCGCCGATCGAGTCGAGGTTCAGCTCTTGCAGGATATCGAGGAATTCAAGGTACTGGTCAGTAATCTCGGCGATCGGAATGTCAAGAATATCGACTTCGTGTTTTCGGACGAGAAAGAGCAACAGGCTCATCGGCCCGCAAAACACGCCGAGTTCGACCTTGAATTTGTCGACCTCCTGATCGAACTGCGAAAAATCGGGCACGGACTCATCAGTCGAGGCACTCTTCTTCTTCTCTTCCGCCACAAAACTACTCCTCCTGGCAGGGAGCGTAATCTATTTCCCCTTTAAAGACAAGACCATCCACAGCATCTTGCTTATTTTCACGAAAGCTCCTATAATGAGAAATCATGGGACGGGGCGCCCGCGCTTACCAAACAATCTCTTAGAGCGATTTTTTAGCCGGAAAAGTTCTGCGGCCAGGCGTGACGTATAGATAGTAACGTATCGGTCGGCGGAAAATATCGCCGAGCCCATCGATCCATATCAAGAAATCCCAAACGAGAGCCTTCGGAAGCCCGAGACGTAAACAATGAAATATCTTTCCCCTGCCATCCTCCTTTTCGCGTTCCTGCTTACGTCGTTTGTCGTGCCACGCGTTTCGGCATACGGCACCGGGTCGGCCCGGGACGCGCGGCAAGAAGCGCAACCGCCCTCTGGTCGGGAAGTGGTCGGCGCGATATCCGAGGCGTTCCATACGACGTCGCGGGCGGTGATCCCCTCGGTTGTGAAGATCGTCCTGCGCCGAGGGGCGGCAAACAAGCCGCCGAAGAAGAAACTCGACCTTTACGGCGACTTCTCTACCGGAAGGAACGAAGAGGAAGGCTCGCTGGTGAGTGTCGGTTCGGGGGTACTGGTCGACCCGTCGGGAATCGTCCTGACGAACAATCATGTCATTATGGAAGGGGGAAATATTGTCGTCGTACTCTACGACGGGCGGCGATTTAACGTTACTTCGGTGAAAGGAGACCCCCTTTCGGACCTCGCGGTTCTGACACTCGACACCCAGGAAAAACTCCCCCACTTGGAATTTGCCGACAGCGATAAGATCGAGATCGGCGACTGGGTCTTGGCGATCGGAACCCCCTTTATGCTCGAGTCGTCGGTCAGCGCGGGGATCATCAGCGCCAAGAAAAGGTCGCTCCGGAGTCAAGAACGTGGAAGTTACATTCAGACCGACGCAGCGATCAATCCGGGAAACAGCGGTGGCCCGCTTGTCGACCTGAACGGGCGGATCGTCGGAATCAACACCGCCATCGCCTCTCTTTCGGGGGGGAATCAGGGGATCGGGTTCGCCATCCCCGCGAACACCGCATGCTGGGTGATGAAGGAATTGGTCGAAAAGGGAAAAGTCGAACGTGCCTTCCTCGGTGCGCCCGGCAGTCCGCTTTCGTATGAAGAGTCGAAAAGGCTCGGACTCTCCCCGCGTGAGGGGGTTAAGATCGATACCCCGTTTAGGGATTCTCCCGCCGCGAAAGCGGGGATTCGAAAAAACGACATCATTCTCGCGTTCGACGACAAGAGACTCGACTCGGTCGAAGCGTTCCAGTCGATGATCGAGTCGGCCGATGTCACCCGGACGCACACTCTGACCGTCCTGAGAAAAGGCGAGCCGGAACGGCTTCGCCTTTTGGTGAAACTCGAAATCGAGCCGGAAGGCTACGTCGGTGTCCCACAAGTCGAAAACCTTGTCGAAGCGGGAAAACATTACGCCGACACCGCAACGGGTCTGATGCTGATCCCGATGACCGAGAGCGCCGCCGAACGGTTCGGAGCCCTTCCCGACTCGGGGATCGTCATCCTTTCGGTAATGCCCGGAAGCCGAGCTTATCGCGCCGGACTGCGCGACGGAATGGTCGTCCTCAAACTCAACGGCATACCAACCCCCTCGCTTGACGAATACAAACGGGTCTCGGGCGAGATCCCCGCCGAGAACAACCGCGTCTTTGAGGTGATTGCTAAAAAAGAACTCATCGAGATCACCGTTCCGGCAAAGCCGTAGCGCCCCAAGCCGTCGCATCCTGAGGCGTACCGACCCAAATCTCGGTGTGCCGGACCTCTTTCATCGGTTGGAGGAACCGCGCTCGGCCCGGTCGTTTCCCATTACCGATTGTTGGTTTCGGGCACCCCTTTTCGCGGGAAGGGAACCCTCATTTCTTCCTGCTTCCTCGGCCTCGGGGAAGCTTTTCGGGTTGACATTGGGCGAATCAGCGGTAGAATAACGGTCTGAAGTTTCCACCGTCCGTGGCGGTCTGACACACCCGATTTTTCCCCCTCCGAACCGACCGGGAAAGATGCAGAAAATATGGGAAAAAGATAATATGGGCGCCCCTTACTTTCAGAAGCTCTTCGCCGAACGGATCGGCGGTATCCATTACGGCACAGGGACCGACGTCTATAAGTTCGAAAAGATCAAGCGTGCCAAGCGCAAGGCGCTGGCCGATTTTCCCGAACGTCATCTGCTCGATTTCGGTATCGGCGAGAATGATGAGATGGCCGACCCGATGGTTCGCGAGACGATGGCCGTCGAAATCCACAAACTCGAAAACCGCGGCTATGCCGATAACGGCTGCATCGAATATAAGGAGGCGATCGCCCGTTTTATGCTTCGCCGGTTCGGCGTGCACCTCGATCCGGTCACGGAAATCAACCATTCGATCGGCACGAAATCGGCCCTGGCGATGATCCCTTTGGTCTTCATCAATCCGGGTGACATCACCCTGATGACGGTTCCCGGCTACCCGGTCGCCGGCACGCATACCCGCTACTGCGGCGGGTCGGTCTACCGGCTTCCCCTTCTTGCCGAGAACGATTTTTACCCTGATCTGGACAGCATTCCCGGCGACGTCCTTGCCAAGACGAAACTCCTGGTTCTGAACTACCCCAACTCCCCAACCGGCCAACTCGGCACGCCCGAGTTCTTCGAAAAGGTCGTCGACTTTGCCCATAAGAACGACCTGGTCGTGGTACAGGACGCGGCGCACGTCATGTTCAGTTACCGCCAAAAGCCGATGAGTTTCCTCGAGATCGACGGAGCCAAAGAGGTCGGAATCGAGGTACACTCGATGTCGAAGGGGTGGAATATGATTGGCTGGAGACTCGGCTGGTTCTGCGGTAATCCGCTCATCGTCCGTGCCCTGGCCGACGTCAAAGACAACAGCGACAGCGGTCAATTCCTGGCGATCCAGAAGTCGGCGGTCAAGGCCCTCGACGAAGACCGTATCCCCGACGAGGCGAGCGCCAAGTATTTCCGCCGTCTGCGAAAACTCGTTGCCTCGCTTAACAAGTTCGGTTTCAACTGCGAAGTTCCCGGCGGAACCTATTTCCTTTACACACAGACCCCCAAAGGACTCAAATCCGGACGCCGGTTCGCCAACGCCGAAGAGGCAAGCCAGTTCCTGATCACCGAACAGTCGGTCTGTACCGTCCCGTGGGACGATGCCGGCTCGTTCCTTCGCTGGTCGGTCACCTACTTGGTCGACGGTCAGTCGGGAGAAGACGCTCTGATGACAGAATTGGAGGAGCGTCTGGCCAAGATCGCCTTCGAGTTCTGATGGGCTCGCGGTCCGATTCGCCCCACCCCTGATTCCGTCGAAATTTGATTAGCCGAAATTTATGATCAATGTCAAAGGCGCGCGGGAACATAACCTCGATGGAATCGATGTTACCCTCCCGCAAAATCGTCTGATTTGCTTTACCGGTGTAAGCGGAAGCGGAAAAAGTTCCCTCGCGTTCGACACCCTCTACGCCGAGGGACAGCGTCGTTATATTGAGTCTCTCTCGAGTTACGCACGTCAGTTTCTCGGTCAGCTCCCGAAACCGGAAGTCGAGCAGATTTCCGGTTTGAGCCCGGCAATCTCGATTGCCCAAAAATCGGGTGGTCAGAGCCCCCGTTCCACCGTCGGGACGATTACCGAAATCTACGATTTTCTCCGCCTCATCTACGCCCGTATTTCAACCGGCTACTGTCCACAGTGCGGTCGTGCCGTGACGGCGCAAACCCGCAGCCAAATCCTCGACCGACTCGTTTCCCTTCCCGACCAGGCGCGCTTTTACGTCCTTGCCCCGCTAATCAAAGGTCAGAAAGGAGAATTCCGTGACCTGTTCCTCGACCTGAAAAAAAGAGGGTACTTGCGGGCGCGGGTTGACGGGAAACTCGTCCGTCTCGAAAACGACCTGCGGATCGACCGACAACAACGTCACGACATCGAGGTGGTCATCGACCGGATCGTCAAGTCCGAGGCGAACCATCGTCGTTTGGCCGAAGCTGTCGAATCGGCCATGGCGGCGGGTAAAGGCGAAATGATCCTCCTCTTCGAGGACGACCCGGAAAAACCGGCGCAAGCTCCCGCGGCATCCCCCGCAACCGCTCCGAAAGAAGGTGCGAAAGCCGCTCCAAAGGCGTCGGCGAACAGACGAATCTCCGGCGCTAAAACCGCGGAAGCGCCGTCGAGCGAACCTCAAGGCGAATCGTCAAGCAAGCGACCGAAAGAGATTCTTTTCAGTTCTTCGTACGCATGCCCTTACTGCGGGATCAGTTTCCCGCCGCCGACTCCGCAATTATTCAGTTTCAATTCTCCGCACGGGATGTGCCCGCACTGTTCCGGGCTTGGGCACATCCAATCGTTCGACGAAAAGGTTTTGATCCCCGACCCGACCCGCTCGTTCCAACAGGGGTGTATCGAACCCCTCGGCAGCTGGGGACAGATAGGCAAATGGTTGCGGAACGTCTTCCAGGGGCTTTCGGACGCACTCGCGGAGCGTGACAAGCTCGAGAAGAGCTACCTCCTCGAAACAGCCTGGGAAGAACTCGACCGAAAACACCAAGAGGCGATTCTCTACGGCACCGCCGACATGGAAATTCCCTACTCCTGGCAGGGTGGTTCGGGAAACTACCGATGGAAAACCACCTTTAGCGGTGTGATCCCGATGATGCTCAAACAGTATCGGGAAACGGGAAGCAAAGCGCAACGCCTGGCGATGGAAAAATACATGGCGGTCACCAAGTGTCCCCATTGCGGCGGGCGGCGGCTCAATGCGCATGCGCGCTCTTATCGTCTGGAAACCTCTTCTAACGCCGAACCGTTCCGCGGCAATCCAAGTTGGGCGTTGGCCGACCTCTCGGACCTGCCGATCAGCGACTTAATCGAATTCCTCTCGCACATCGCTCTCGGAGAGACCGAACGCAAGATCGGCAAAGAGGCGATCAAAGAAGTCCTCTCCCGACTCGGGTTCCTGCGCGATGTCGGGCTTGACTACCTTTCGCTCGGCCGGACCGCACCGACCCTTTCCGGCGGCGAAATGCAGCGTATTCGCCTGGCCAGCCAGATCGGTAGTGGTCTGACCGGTGTTTTGTATATCCTCGACGAACCTTCGATCGGTCTTCATGCGCGCGACAATCTCAAACTGATCGAAACGCTTCGCCGCCTGCGCGACATCGGAAACACCGTGATTGTCGTCGAACACGATGAAGACACGATGCTGGCCTCCGACTATATGGTCGATTTCGGACCGGGGCCCGGCGTCGAAGGAGGAAAAATCGTCGCCCAAGGAACCGTCGCAGATGTGCTGAGTGCGAGTAACAAGAGCCTCACGGCGCGATTCCTGAACGGGAGCGAAACGATTCCGATCCCGAAAGAGCGAAAAAAGCCGAACGGCTCAAAACTGGTCATTCGGGGCGCCGGCCACAACAACCTGAAGAACATCGACGTCGAAATTCCGCTCGGCTGCATGATCTGTGTAACCGGCGTCAGCGGAAGTGGCAAGAGCTCGCTGATCAACGACATCCTGGTTGAAATCCTAAACCGCGAGCTGAATCACGGAATCGGCAACCCGGGCAAACACAAGTCGGTCGAAGGGCTCAAAAATCTCGACAAGATGATCGCCATCGACCAGTCCCCGATCGGCCGTACCCCGCGATCGAATCCTTCGACCTACACAAAAATCTTTGACGATATCCGCAAACTTTTCGCCGAGCTTCCCGCCGCACGGGCTAAGGGATTTCAGCCGGGTCGGTTTAGCTTCAATGTTTCCGGCGGCCGGTGTGAAGCTTGTGAGGGGAACGGCGCGCAGAAACTCGAAATGGATTTCCTCGCCGACATTTGGATGAAATGCCCGGTCTGTGAGGGGAAACGATTTAACCGCGACACCCTGTCGGTAACCTTCAAAGGATGTACGATCAACGATGTTCTCGAAATGGACGTTGAAGAAGCGCTCGCCTTGTTCGAGAACTTTCCCAAGATCGTACACAAGCTTAAGACGCTGCGCGATGTCGGGCTTGGTTACCTGAAACTCGGACAGCCTTCCCCAACCCTTTCCGGCGGAGAAGCGCAACGAATCAAACTCGCACGGGAATTGGTCAAACGTCCGACCGGCAAAACTCTCTACCTTCTCGACGAGCCGACCACCGGCCTGCATTTCGCCGATATAAGAATGCTTCTCAGGGTCTTGCGCAACTTCGTCGATTCGGGGAACACGGTTCTGGTCGTCGAACATAACCTGGACGTGATCAAAACCGCCGACTGGATCATCGATCTCGGACCGGAAGGAGGGAACGCCGGGGGATATGTCGTTGCCACCGGAACACCCGAAGAAATTATCGCCTGCCCCGAATCGCTGACAGGTCGCTCGTTGCGCGAACATCTGGCGAAAGACCGTGGCACGCTCCTCCAACAGAAAAAGCGGCGAGGCAAGGGGCGGAGTACCGCGACAGCCAACAACAGGGAAATCGAAAAGATCGACGCGCTGACCGAAGCGGCTCAGTCGGCCATCCTGATTCGCGGGGCGCGGGAAAACAATTTGCAAAATATTTCGGTCGACATACCGCGTGACCGCGTCACCGTCTGTTCCGGCATGAGCGGCAGCGGAAAGACGTCGTTGGCGGTAGACACCCTCTACGCCGAGGGGCAGCGCCGGTTTGTCGAGTCCCTCTCAAGTTACGCTCGTCAGTTTTTGGGCCAGATGCCAAAACCGGACGTTGACCAGGTGATCGGGGTCTCACCGGCAATCGCCATTCAGCAGAAGACCGGAATCCATTCCCCTCGTTCGACCGTCGGAACGATCACCGAGATCCACGACTACCTCCGCGTCCTTTTTGCCCGACTCGGCGTTCCCTATTGTCCCGACTGCGATCAGCCGATCGGCACACAATCAACCGATGAGATTATCGAAAGGGTCCTTGCCCACCTTGACGAACGCCCTCTGTTGATCACCGCGCCGGTTACCCCCGAGACGAACGACTACACAAAACTTTGGGAACGGTTGCGCAGTCTGGGATTCCTGCGAGTACGGATCGATGGGGTTATTTTCCGCATCGACGAAATTCCCGAAATCGACCGGCGGCGTCATCAAATCGAAGTGATCGCCGACCGCATCGTCCTCTCCGACACCGATGCCGCGATGCTTCGTGCCAAAACACGAACCCCCGAACAGGACAAGCGACTCCGGAGCCGTATTGCCGGAAGCGTTGAATCGGCGCTTAACCTCGGTAAAGGGGAAATCCGTTTGATACATCTTACCGGCTCCGAAAACGGCGACACAGGAACAGGTGAACACGAGAAAAACCTCGAGGGAATCTATGCCGCTGAAGACGACGAGAACGGGCTGACCCTCAGTCAGCATTTGTGTTGCGCCGGTTGCGGTCGCAGTTTCGAACGGCTTTCGGCACACAATTTCTCGTTCAACAGCCAGTTGGGTTGGTGCCCTCATTGCGACGGGCTCGGCACCGAGATCGGTTCGATTCAGAGTTGTGTTGTCGAAGAGCCGAAACGGACACTCCGTGAAGGGGCGCTCGACCTTTGGCCCGTCGGCACCCCCTACGCCGAGGGGTTCCTTAACGCTCTCTGTCGCCAAACGGGAATCCCCGCCGATCTCCCCTTCGAGCAGATGGATGCACGTCACCGGCGTCTCCTCTTCCATGGAACCGCCGACCGCTGGTTCACGCTGACGGCCGACGATCTGAAACCGGAAAAGAGGGCCGGTAAGAGTGCGGGGCGAAACGCCGCCAAGAGCGCTGCGAATCGACCGGTCGGCCGAAAATCGGCGTCTCCCGTCCTTTTGCGATTTCAATACAAGGGGATTTACCCCGCAATCAATGAGGCTTCGCGTCTGGTTGCCTCGCTGCGTAACCGTTACTCGTTCCGGATGGGGCAGGTCGAATGTTCCGTCTGTATGGGAAGTCGTCTGCGGGAAGACGCAGCGGCGGTTCGATTCCATAATCTGACCATCGACCAAATGAGCCGTCGGCCACTCGAAGATTTGCTCGAATTTTTTCGCAAAGAGAAACTTCCTCCACGGGAAAAGAAGATCGCCGGAGAACTGATCCTGAATATTCGCAAACGGCTTGAATTCCTGATCGATGTTGGGCTTGGTTACCTGACCCTCGCCAGACCGGCAGCCTCCCTTTCCGGCGGGGAATCACAGCGGATTCGCCTGGCGGCACAGATCGGTAGCGGACTGACCGGCGTTCTTTATGTGTTGGACGAGCCGACCATCGGGTTGCATCCGCGCGACAACGGGCGCCTGATCGGCGCGATTCAAAAACTTCGCGACCTGGGAAACACGATCCTGATGGTAGAGCATGACCGGCAGGTCATCGAGTCGGCCGACAACGTCCTCGATTTCGGGCCGTGCGCCGGGCATCAGGGGGGAGAGATCGTTGCCTCGGGGGCTCCGAACAGGCTGATCGACCAGCCCGCCTCGGTAACCGGTCCCTTCCTTTCCGGCAAAAAAACGATTCCGATCCCGATCAACCGGCGAATACTCCGCTGACGCGCCCGGCCGCGCGCACCGACATCGGTCGATCAGGCTCATCAACGGTCTTTCCACGGTCGTCGAGGCCGAAAAGTGAACGTTCGATTCCCACAGACGGAACAATCTGCTTGCAAACGAAGAGATCGGTGAGGCTTACGGAAAACCGGGACAAGTCGCATTCCGGTATTTGCAAGCCGCCGGGCAAGGGGACAAAGAGCACGTCCTGGCGTCATCGGACCCGATAGGAGATGGTCCGGACAGATCAATCGTACATCTCAACCGGTTATTCTCAGGTCTGTCTACCATATTCAAGATTTCGTCGCCGGGAACTCAGGGACAAGGCATTTTTCTCGACAAAAGCAAGGCTCGACGCATCGGTAAGTCGCGGAGAGTTGAAGATACCCAAGATGCCAAATTCGCGTATTTCCCGGGGGGAGTTTCGCCCGAGTCGACGGCGCGTTCGTCAGAGGAACATTTCCAAGGGGAAGCCCCGTTTGCTGGGATTCTCATACCCCAATGTCTCGTTCTGCACGCGATGCACCACTTTTCCGATGGAGAGACGGAATAGAGGAGATTCGATCCGGCACGTGTGCGAATTGCCTTGTTCTGGTGGGATACTCCGCACCTACGGCCTTGTGTGGAAAACCGGTGACCACCGCAAACAGAATAAACAATCTAAGCTCACACATGCCGGGGAAGATTGTTTCGAGTGATACGCTAAGGCTTTGAAAGTATCGGGGTTTATGGAAACGGCCCTTGTATCACTCCGCTCTCTGAATTTCAAAGACAGGGACACAGAACCGGGCAGGAGAAGAGGAGAATTTGCCGCGACGGCTTTTTTGCTTTCCGACCACAGGCCGAAGATGGCGCATTGCCATCGGACAGAGCTTTTCGAAGTTTTCGTCCCCCGACTCATTGACCCTCGGGCCGCGGCTTCTTCCGGTGGAGGGGCAGGGCTCCTTGACCTGCCCCACCGGGTGACGGTGTCCGGGGAGGACAGAAGCACTCCCGACACCGTGACGGAGGTGATTGTAGGCGCGAAAGTTTTCATCAAAGCCTTTCTGCCGTTCGCTACGAAGCCCGAAGCCAAATCATGCCCCGTTGAGATTTGCTGCATGCCCGCAAGTGCCGCGCAGCGGGGACTGTTCACGGAGGAAATCGTGACTTACCGCCCGACTCTTGTCGGCAGATGTCGGCAGAGGGAGAGGCAAACGGTTTCTACTTGTTTCCAGCCTTTTCGATTTCGCGGAGGCGCCGTTGTGCCTCGAGATCTCCCTGCTCGGCGGCTTTCTGGTACCAACTTACGGCTTCGGTTATGTTTTGCTCAACGCCTTCGCCGAAGTCATGACAGGCACCCAGGAACCACTGGGCCTTGACGTCTCCCTGCTCGGCGGCTTTTCGGCACCATTCTATGGCTTCGGTTATGTCTTGCTCAACGCCCTCGCAGAAGTCGTGCCAGGCTCCCCGGAGCTGTTGTGACTCGATGTCTCCCCGCTCGGCGCACCATTTCACGGCTTTTCGGAACCATTTTACAGCTTCGGCCTTGTCTTGCTCAACTCCTTCGCCGAAGTAATAACAAGAACCGACCCGCCAGTGCGTCTCGGGAATTCCCGGCTCCGCGGCTTTTCGGTACCATTTCACGGCTTCGGCCTTATTTTGCTCGACTCCCTCGCCATTGTAGTAATAATGGCCGAGTTGCCATTGTGCCACGACGAGACCCTGCTCGGCGGCTTTTTGGCACCATTTTACGGCTTCGAACTTGTTTTGCTCGACTCCTTCGCCGCGGTGATAACAAGATGCAAGAACCCACTGTCCCAAGGCGTCTCCTTGCTCGGCAGCTTTTCGGTACCATTTTGCGGCTTCGGTCAGGTTTTTCTTAACTCCCCAACCTTCGGCATAATGAGCACCGAGTTGCCACTGTGCTCCGGCGTATCCCTGTTCTGCGGCTTTTCGCCACCATTTCACGGCTTGGGCCTCGTTGGGATCAACCCTTTCACTGTCGCCACCATAAGCGCTCTGGCGCCATTGCGTCTCGACATCCCCCTGCTCGGCGGATTTTCGGAGCCAGTTTACGCCCTCGGTCTTGTTTTGCTCAACACCCAAGCCGAAGTAATAACAATTAACAAGTCGCCATTGTCCCTCGGCGTTCCCCTGCTCGGCGGATTTTCGGAACCAATTTACGCCTTCGGTTATGTTTTGCTCAACGCCTTCGCCAAAGTAATAACAATCACCGAGCCGCCATTGTCCCTCGGCGTCCCCCTGCCCGGCTGATTTTCGGAACCAGTGTGCGGCTTCGGTTTCGTTGCGCTCAACGCCCTCGCCGTTGTAATAACAATCACCGAGCCGCCATTGTCCCTCGGCGTCTCCCTGCTCGGCGGATTTTCGGAACCAATTTGCGGCTTTGGTCTCGTTGGACTCAACTCCTTCGTCGTCGAAATAACCATCATTGAGTCGCCGTTGTGCCTCAGCGTCCCCCTGCCCGGCGGCCTTTAGGTACCATTTTACGGCTTCGAACTTGTTTTGAGCAGCGCCCTCACCGTGCTCATAACAAGCCCCCAGGAGCACTTGTGCCTTGGCGTATCCCTGTTCAGCGGCTGTCCGGTACCATTTTGCGGCTTCGGCCCTGTTTTGAGCAACTCCCTCGCCAAAGTAATAACAATCACCGAGTCGCTGCTGTGCCTCAGCGTCCCCCTGCCCCGCGGCTTTTCGGTACCAATTTGCGGCTTCGACTTTGTTTTGATCAACGCCCTCGCCGAAGTAATAACAACCACCGAGTATCCGTTGTGCCAAGGCGACTCCCCACTCCGCGGCTTTTCGGTACCAATTTGCGGCTTCGGCCTTGTTTTGATCAACGCCCTCGCCGAAGTAATAACAATCACCGAGTCGCTGCTGTGCCTCGGCGTCCCCCTGCTCGGCGGCTTTTCGGTACCATTTTGCGGCTTCGGCCCTGTTTTGATCAACGCCCTCACCGACGTAATAACAAGCACCGAGTCGCACTTGTGCAAGGGCGAGCCCCTGTTCTGCGGCTTTTCGGAACCAATTTACGGCTTCGATCGCGTTGCGTTCAACACCCTCGCCGACGTGATAACAAACACCAAGTCGCCATTGTGCCAAGACGTTTCCCTGCTCGGCGGCTTTTCGAAACCAATTTACGGCTTCGGTCTTGTTTTGATCAACGCCGTTGCCAAGGTCATAACAATCACCGAGTCGCTGTTGTGCCTCGGCGTCCCCCTGCTCCGCGGCTTTTCGGTACCATTTTACGCCTTCGGTCGCACTTCGCTCAACTCCATCGCCTATGTGATAACAACGACCGAGTCGCACTTGTGCCTCGACATCCCCCTGCTCGGCAGCTTTTCGGAGCCAATTTACGGCTTCGATCGCGTTGCGCTCAACACCCTCGCCGACGTGATAACAAACACCGAGTCGCACTTGTGAAAAGGCGATTCCCTGTTCTGCGGCTTTTCGGTACCAATTTACGGCTTCGGGTTCGCTGCGCTCGACGCCCTCGCCGTTGTAATAACAACGCCCGAGTTGCACTTGTGCCAAGGCGTATCCCTGTGCCGCAGCTTTTCGGCACCAATTTGCAGCTTCGGTTTTGTTTTGCTCAACACCCTCGCCGAAATAATAACACAAACCCAGGAAGTATTGTCCCCTGGCATTTCCTTGCTCGGCGGCTTTTCGAAACCAACTTACGGCTTCGGTCTCGCTGCGCTCAACGCCTTCGCCGTTGTGATAACAACGACCGAGTTGCACTTGTGCCTCGACATCTCCCGCTTCGGCAGCCGCACGAACCGCTTCGATCGACTCCGCCACCCCCTCGTCTGCAATGACGCACCCCAAGAGGGAGGCGAGGACCACCACGCCCATCACCGTCAAATGTCGAATATTCATGGTCTTTTCCTTTCGTTCATGTTTGGTCAGACACTTGTTCAATACCGTTTTCCTCCGGTCGAAAAAGCGCCGGAGTATTCACCGACCTGACCGGCCTTGCGGGCAGCTTTGCCTGTACGAGGCAGGCTGGGAGAAGATTGAAGATTGCCGCCCTGGCAGGACGGAACTTCACATGCCTACGCGCTGCCCTCCTTTCAAGGCATCATTGGCCATCATCCGTTGATATCCAACAGGACCGCGTTGATCAACGACGACCGTCCAATCCCCCGATTTCAGACGGTTCCGGGCTTTCGAGCGGTTCGATGAACGGCACGCCGCCCGGCCATTGGTGATCCCACCAGGACGGTTTGGCGCGCCCGTCGGCACGGGCATACTCGGTCCCCAACGGGGAGTTGTCGTTTCTCTGCGCCTTTTCGGAACCAATTTACGGCTTTGCATATATTTTGCGCGACCCCGTCGCCAAATTCATAACAAACACCGAGTGACGCTCGCGTTTCGACGTTTCCAGCCCCGGCGGCCTCATGAACCTTTTATTGTCGCTGATCTTTACATATGCAAAGTTTGTTTGACAAACCGGCAATACTATTACCCTGCCCCTACCTTGTTATATCCCACCACCCCGCATGTTGCAATCAAACCATTGAGAAAGCAGATTGATTTTTAAAAAATACTTGGAATTGGTTTCATCCCTGTCTGCGCATTCCAAAGAATCTGAATCACACTCCCCTGAACAACCGGTAGTTTTCAAGGTGTTTGAACCAATGTCGCTTCACTTTTTCCTGTAACCCCTCGAAACATTCATGGTATTGCCCTTCGGCATAGACAGCCAATCCCTCGCCGATATGGGATGGTCGCCGTGGGGGAGATGCCCGAGCGAGCCGACGAGGGGGCGATGGGCCGCAAGAATCGTTGCCGCAGTCGTCATCGGGAGATTCGCTTGAATTCTCTTGCACCAATCGAAAGTCTCGGTTGATGAGGGGTGGTTTATGGCCATGATACGGGGTTAAGGTCTTTTTTGTCTTTTTTCGGGCTTCTGAGGCGCCGTAAAATCATGGTAATTATTGGGAAGCCCGGCAACCGACCCTTACAAGAATCATCGCCCCTGCCGCGCGAAATCTTTCGGCATAACCGTTAAAAATACCGCGGACGGAAAGGTTTCTCGCGGGAATCAAAACATTCGAATGTCGCAAAACTTGCGAAAAGCCGAGAGAGTAATATAATTAATCAATAGGATGTTGTAGGGTTCCGGTCGGTGGTTTTTTTCGGACGCGCTGCGGAAGGCGGTCTGGTTTGGCGTAAGGAAAACCGATGATGAAGAAATGCGTTTTCTTGGTCCTCGCGACTCTTGGGATTTACGGGTTTTTCGTTGGGGCGCTCCGTGCGCAAACTCCGCAAGCCGATGAGCTCTACGCCCGCGGTCTTTACCTCTTTTTCAACGACCGATATGCTGAGGCGGAACCGCTTTTCCGGCAAGGCGCCGAGCTCGCCCCCGAAAATCCGGCCCTGTTCTACTTTTTAGGCCTCTCGCAAGGACGGCTCGGCGAATCCGATGAGGCGCACCGGTCATTTACCAAGGGGGCCGAAGCGGAACTGACCCCGCGCGGTCGGCTGGTCGATGTTTCCGGCCATCTGCGCCGGATCCAAGGGAATGAACGACTGGCGCTCGAAGATATCCGTCGCGAGGTCCATCGTGCCGCGCAAGAGAGAGAGCGTCGGCTTAACGAGGCAATCTACGGCAACGAACTTCTGCAACAACGCCGTCGTCTGACCGCGAGCCTTGCGTCGGGAAAGGCGGCCGCGCCTCCGGCGATTCCTTCCGGCAACCTTCCTTCGGTCCCGCCGATTCGCCCGCTGCTCACGACCGAGATCAACGGTTACATTTCCGAAGAATTGGCTAATGCCGATAGAGAAGGCTTCATCAATCTCCAAAAGCACGAACGGCTCGACGAAAGCGGGAACGTCATTAAGGTCGAATATCTGTCGACCGAAGCGCAAAAGCGCGCCGAACGACGCCGAACAATTGCCGAAGAGCGCAGAATCGCCAGAGAGACTTTCGTTGATATTTTCGATATCGAGAATACCTCTTCCGATAGCACTGTATTCGGCGGTGAAAAGGCTGCCGACACCCCCGCCAATCCGAGAAAATAAAGAGGGCGAGGATGAACAACTGCTCCCCTGTGCAGACAACGGCGTAGACGGGCGTCGGGGAAATACCTCGGCGCCCTTCCTTTCCCTGTCGGGGCGGTCTCGACCTCTTGTAATGAGAGAATTTCCCATGGAAGAAGTGATGGTACGAACGACAGCAAAAGGGCGAGTCTGTGGGGTTCTTTTTTTCGCTTTGACCCTTTCCCTCTTTGGGGAATCCCTCGGATGCCGCCGGGAAGTGTCCGCGCCCTACAACGGATTTTCGGTATTGGTCACGGTTCAGCCGATCGCCGGGCTGGTTCGTGCCGTCGGCGGCGACACTTGCCACGTCGTGGTTTTGGTTCCCCCCGGAAAGGAACCCGAAACCTTTATGCCAACTCCTTCGGAAATGAAGGAAATCACCCGCTGCGGCATTTTTTTCCGGGTCGGGCTGCCCGCCGAAGAGTCGCTCGCCCACCGTCTTCGAAGCCTGAATCCAAGCCTGCGTGTGGTCGATCTGAATCGAGACCTGCCGATCGTCCCTGAACCCCTTGAGGAGAACAACGAGCAGGAGGGGCCGGACGATTCCGATGAACACTGCCATGGAGTCGATCCCCATGTTTGGATGAGTCCTTCGAACTTAATCGTGATGGCCAAAAGGGTGGAGGAGACCCTTTCGGAAACGATTCCGGAAAATGCCGACCTTTATCGGGTAGAGGGGACCCGGTTTCGGGAAACCGCCGAAAAACTCCGGCACGAGACGGCCGAGCGGCTCAGCGGGCTTTCCGAACGGACTCTCTACGTTTTCCATCCGGCCTACGGCCATTACTGTGCGGAATTCGGTCTCCGGCAGATGGCGGTCGAAGCGGGGGGAAAAGCGCCCAAATCGAAAGATTTCGTCCGGTTGATCCAGCGACTGCGTGAAGAAAAAGCTCAAAAGATCTTCGTTCAACCCCAGTTTAGTCGAACATCGGTCGATAAGATTTCCGAGGCCCTCCACCTGAACATCGAGGTTCATTCCCCACTGGAAGAGGATCCTTTGGAAAATATTCGAACATTAACCGACGCGCTTTTGCGCTGAGCGCGTACCCCCCTCGAAAAATTTTTCTGTTTTATTATAATGGGACGAACGAACGGGGCCCGAAATTACGTATTCATTGTTGCTGTTCGGGGCACCGCTTCTGTCGGCGCTCAGGGGCTGCATACGGCCTTGTCTGTTGGACGCGGCCGTGGGTTCAGGCTCTAAAGCCATCATTGCATCGATTTTTTGGGAGAAGAAAATGAAATTTCATCGTGTTATGGTCTTCAGTACGGCATTGGTGGCCGGGCTTCTTCTTTTCGCGGGGTGCCAAAAGAAAGAGGTCATTGAAGTGAATGACGGCGAGACCACTGCTATCCAGGAACCCGAAAACGAAATCGAAGAAGTCATCGATCTCGAAGAGATCCTCGTTGTCGACGTTCCCGAGGTCACCGACGATGCCACGACGGGTGGCGAAGGCTTTATTGGCGCCACGACAGGTGACGATTTTATGTTCGACGGCGCGACGACCGGCGGGGATTCAGAAGCGATCGACATCGACGTGATCGAAGACGAAGAAGCGGCAAGCACTTCGTCGGTCTCCTCTGTTCCGCCCGCTTTTTTTTTTGACATCTGAAATCTCCCCCGCCTATGCGGCCGAAGGAAAGGGGAAGCTCCCTCCGATGGCCGACATGGAAAGTCAGTTCACGAAGTTTTCCGCAAAACTCGATCGTGACCTCGATGACCTTTCCATGGGCGGAGATTTCGATGATGCGGCGGGAAACCTGCGGCGTGACGCCAACGTGCTGCTTCTCCTGGCAATTGCCATCGGCCGGTCCGATGAGTCGGGAACCCTCAAGCCGGCTGCCCCGGCTCTTCTGCGTGAAGCGAAGGCTCTACTTGAGGCCGCCGATGCCAAGACTGCTGCCGAGGCCGTCAAGGCTATTCAGAACATTGTCGCCGCTCCCGAGGCATCGGAGGGAGAGGTTGATTGGGAAAATACGGTTCAGCTCGCTCCGCTGATGGCAAAGGTCGTTCCCTCCCTGACGACCGAAATCAAACGCCTGAGTAAAAATGAAAAGACTCTCCTCCGATCGCGTAACGCAAAAAACGTGGCCGGTAATGCCGCAGCCCTGGCGGTCGTTGCTGCCGGCAGTCGTTTGAGTGTTGCCGAAACGAACGCGCCGGACCAAGAAGCCCTCTGGAAAGAATGTTGCGACGAGTTTTGTGTGTTGAGTCTCAATGTTAACGAGGCGGCTCATGCCATGGGCAACGGGGGAGCGTTTGACGATTACACCGTCGCGCTTCAAGAGCTGGAAGAAACGTGTAACACGTGTCACGAAAAATTCAGCGTCGTGCAGTAAAGAATTTGAACGATTGATTAAGGAGTCGAAGCATGTCCATCGATAAAGCAAAACTCATTTACGGGAACGAAGAAATCGAGCTTCCCGTCTACGAGGGGACAGCCGGCGATCATGCGATTGATATTACCTCCCTCTACGCCAAACACGGTCTGATCACCTACGATCCCTCGCTCGGGAACACAGGGATCTGTCAGAGTAGCGTCACCTTCATTGACGGCGATAAAGGTATTCTCCGTTACCGCGGAATTCCGATTGAGCAGTTCGACCGCCCGAAACCGAATTTTATCGAGGTCGCCTGGATGCTGATCTTTGGGCGCCTTCCCGACAAGGCGGAACTGGAGCTTTTCCGCCAGACACTGACCAATCACGAACTCCTTCACGAAGGGCTTCGGAACCAGTTTCAGTTTTTGCCGGCCCAAGCTCCCCCGATGGCGATCCTCTCGTCCATGATCAGCATGATGGCGTGTTACTGCGACGAACTCCTTTCTCCCGAAGACGAACCGGTCTTCCTCGAAGGGGCCGCGCGCCTGATCAGCAAAATTCGGACGATCGCCGCCTTGACCTACCGGCGGGCGATGGGGCTTCCGGTCATCTACCCCAATCCGGAGCTTTCGTATTGCAGCAATTTCCTGCATATGATGTTCTCGCTCCCTTACAAGCAGTACGAAATCAAACCTGAAATCGTCAACGCGTTAAACCTTGTCCTCATCCTGCATGCCGATCACGAGCAGAACTGTTCAACCAGTGCCGTGCGTGTGGTCTGTTCGTCCCGCGCCAACCTGTTTGCCTCGGTTTCTGCCGGAGTCAATGCACTCTGGGGGCCACTTCACGGCGGGGCCAATGTCAAGGTCATGGAAATGCTCGAGGGCATCCACCGAGGAAATCTCAGTCCGGCCGGCTGTATCGAAGCCGCGAAAGACAAAAACAACCCTTTCCGTCTTTTCGGGTTTGGTCATCGGGTTTACCGCAATTACGATCCCCGAGCCAAAATCCTCAAGATGGCGTACGAACGGGTCTGCAAGGTTCAGAAGATCAACGATCCGCTTCTTGACATTGCCCGCGAACTTGAAGTGACCGCCCTGGAAGACGACTACTTCATCGAACGGAAACTTTACCCGAACGTCGATTTCTATAGCGGGATCCTCTTGCGTGCGATCGGGATTCCGACCAATATGTTCACGGTGATGTTCGCGATCGGGCGCCTGCCGGGCTGGATTGCCCAATGGAAGGAACAGCATGAAAATCCCGACGTGAAAATCATTCGTCCACGTCAACTCTATACCGGGAATCCCGAAACCGACTACGTTGAAATTTCCGAGCGAAGGTGATGCGGCGTCCGGCGGATATCGAGATGAAACTCCACCATATTCGGAAGGCGACTTTCCCGTTGCAGCCGGTGCCTTTGATTTTCTCCCGAAGACGGAAGAACCGGTAACCGAGGTTCCCGTAATCGAAACGGAGGTTGTACCCGGCGACCCGCTCTCGGAGCGTCTCGAAGCTTGTTTGTCTCATGCCGAAGGCGAGCGCGCGAATCTTCAGGAACTCTTTAAGCGTTCCCCCTGGCATATACGTCTTGTCGAGGCGATTCTCTCACGCCGCGGTATCGGGTCGCTGACAAGCCTTTTGGTTCATCTGGTCTTGTTAATTCTCTTGGCCCTCTGGGGACTCAATGTGCGAAGCGGATCACACGGCGATCCGCTTCAAGCCGGCTTTTCCGACGACGGCGATCTTTCGGCCCTCGACGGTATCGGCGACGATATCGACATGGCGAACCTGGACGTGGCTGAAACCGCTCCGGGCGAAACCATCCCGGAATACCTTCCCAGAGACAGCGCAAACGAAATGTTCGCGATCGACGGGACGGCGATCGGCACCGAGCCGATGGATCTTGACTCGCTCGAACGGATCTACTCCGAACCGGGGGACGGTTTAGAGGAACTCGGTTCTCATTCGACGGGAACAGCCACATCGGGACGTAACGCCGCGGCACGGCGTCACGGACTCCCGGGTCGGGAGGGAGACACCACTGACGCGAGTGAGGCAGCCGTCGAGGCGGGTCTGGCCTGGCTTGCGGCCCACCAACTTCCGGACGGAGGCTGGGCATTCGATCTGACATCACCCGACGATAACGGCCTGGACGGGGAATGTCGCGGGAGTTGTTCAAACTGCTATGCAACCTCGGGTGCGGGTCAGGTCCGTAATGGTCTCTATCCGGGCCGCATGGCGGCAACCGGTATTGCGCTTTTGGCGTTCCTCGGCGCGGGCTACGACCACCGCACTCCCGGTCTGTACCGACAAACGGTTGAAGACGGCTTACGTTACGTACGATACCGGGCGCGGCAGACGAGGTGCGGCCTCGACCTGCGGGAAGAGGGGGAACGGTACGGGATGTACACACAAGCGATTGTCGCGGTCACGATCTGCGAAGCCTATGAATTGACCGGCGATCCCGAACTGAAGGCCCAGGCGCGCGACGCGACGGTCTTTATCATCAACTCACAACGAGATGACGGCGGCTGGCGTTACGAGGGGGCGCCGGACGTGAACTTTTTCAAGCACGTTCCCGGCGACACTTCGGTTGCCGGTTGGCAAATGCTCGCGCTCAAGTCGGCGATGTCCGCCGGATTCGAGTGTCCTCCCGAGGTGTTTTATAAGGCGGGGATTTTCCTCGACACGGTACAGTCCGAGAACAACACACTCTATCGTTACCAGGCCCGAACCAACGAGGCGGTTTCGAAAATGTGGGGAACCACGGCGGTCGGCGTCCTGATGCGGGAGTACCTCGGCTGGAAGCGGAACCGGAAAGAAATGAAGCTGGCGACCAAACGTTTGGCCGGTTGGTTCGACGAGATGTACGCCAATTGGAAACTGGCTAAAAAGGGGGCCACCGAAAACCGCGACGGTACTCAGATCGTTACCGAAGGACGGTTCCGCTACAACCTTTACTTTGCCTATTACGCCGCGATCGCGCTGCACCACACCGGTGGTTCGATCTGGCACAGAACCTATGCCAAAACCCGTGACTTCCTCATCGAAACCCAAAATCAGGGAGAGGTCAATCCGCACGAAAAAGGGAGTTGGCTCTTCTACGATCGTTATCTTAACGACGGCGGACGCCTCTTAAACACCGCAATCTGCGTTCTGATCCTCGAGACCCCCTACCGATACCTGCCGATGTATAGGTAGTCGGTTCTAAAAACTTGCCCCGCACACTTTTTCATACTCGGCCGCGCACCATCTCAAAGATTCTTGACGCTATCCAGCACCGCAGGGTGATCGATGATTTTCGCTTCCGATTTTTCACAGGTACAGGTAATAAATCCGAGGAAAATCGTTGCTTCATCCCCCTGCCCGTCGTTATTCTCGGCACCCCTTCCTCGAGGGCCTTGCGGGAGCACTCTCCTGGGCAGCGGCCCGGGCATAAGTCGCCTCGACCGGAGTGCCGTTGCGCCGAGAGGTGAGAAACAAATTTCCGATTCACCGCCAAGAAAAGGCCCCTTTGCGCGTCGCCTATTTTCAAAATCCGGTTATAATGGGAAAGAGTCACGCGTTATTGCGCATCTGGGGTTTCCCCGCAAGGTTTCCTTGGTGGTTTCCGGCCAATTTGATATGCGTTTATTCTCCCAGTTTCCGAAGGCCGTCGTTCCGGCGGCGGTCTTTTTCCTTCCAATGGTTGCCGCAGCTCTCCTTTCGGCCGGGGAACCGGTCCGATATGAGTACCTGCAAGAAAAGATGGCGGTACCGGTTCGGGTGGTTTTCTACACCGAGAATCCCGATCTGGCGGCAGTAGCCCAAGAGGCGGTCTATCGCCGTTTCGACGAACTCAACGAAATCATGAGCGACTACAACCCGGAAAGCGAAATCGTGCGGGCCTGTCGCGAAAGCGGCGAGACGGGCGAGCCGGTTCCGATCGACGACGCGCTCTACGCCGTCTTGGCCAAGTCACGGGAAATGAACCGGATCACCGGCGGGACGTTCGATATTTCGGTCTCGCCGGTCGTCAAGCTCTGGCGTCGGAGCCGTATTTTCGGTCGTCGCCCCCCCGAAAAGTATCTGGACCGGGCCAAAATGCTTGTCGGTAACGAAAATTGGGAACTCCTCGAGCCCGGATCGTTGGGCGAAGGAGAACCACGTGGCGCGCTCCGGGTCCTGAAAAAAGATGTTCGGCTCGACCTGGGGGGAATTGCCAAGGGGTACGCAATCGACGAGGGGATTCGCATTCTCAAAGAGTTCGGGATTTGCGCGGCGCTGATCGATGCCGGCGGGGATATCCGCGTCACGGCCGCCCCGCCGGATGCGGAAGGGTGGACGATCGGCGGAGTTTCTTTCTCGACGGAGGGGAAGGCGGCCTACCACCTGACATTGGTCGATGCCGCGATCGCCACGAGCGGTGATATGTTCCAGCACTTTGAGATTGACGCGGTTCGCTACTCCCATATCATCGACCCACGCAACGGCGAGCCTCTGACCCGTCGGTCGACCGTCAGTATCTTGGCGCCCGATGCCACCACGGCCGACGCCCTGGCGAGCGGGATCAGCGTACTGGGGCCCGAACAGGGGGTCGCCCTGGCCGAGTCCCTCCCGGGTATTGAGGCGATCGTGATCACGGACCCGGCGGACTGTGCAACCTCGCACGCCTCTTCGCCGGAAGGGGCGCCAAATCAGGCCGAGACACCGCAGATTACCGCCTCCGGTCGGTTCATTCAGTGTCGCAGCGAGATGATGAAAAAAGAGGAATCCGTCGAATCTCCGTGAAAGGAGCGGGGAAACCGCAGATGTTCTCTCCGGCCGAGACTTCTTCGGCTAAGCAGGGCTTATTGACAGGTTTACCTTGCTGCTGTAAAATTGCGCTGTTGTTGACGGTTGTCCCGGTCGGGTGTGACCATAAACACTCTCTTGCCCGATACCGCCATCTTGACAGTGGACAGCCTCACCTGCCTGTGCTCCCGGCTCCTCTTGAAAACCCGCCTTTGCGTGTCTTCCGGGGATCGGGGGGGAGGCTCACGGTGGGCGCTGTAAACAACGTGTACGCTGCGCTTCTTGCCTTTCGGGCAAGTCTGCCCGTAGCGCCCCTTTATGGAAAATATCGAAGAAGCAAAGGTACCGATCCCGAGTCGTCAGGTCCTCCAAAATATTTTCGGAGCGAGCGACGAGTACCTCAGGGTCATCCGCAAAACGCTCAGAGTTCGTGTCGCCCAAGACGGCGACTCTCTGGTAATCCGGGGGACAGAGCCCGGCTCGGCGGCCAAAGGAGCCCGTTTGATCGACGGTCTCCGGAAAACCGCGTCGTTTCGGGGCGAGATGCTCTCGCTAGACGACGTTGTCTGCGCCCTTTCTGAAATTGAACGAGATCGTCCCATCTCGCACACAGCTCCGATCGAAGTGTACGGTGGTAAACGGATCAGCCCACGTACCGCCGGGCAGGCAGACTACGTTGCCCTTTTACGTTGTAAAGAAGTCGTTTTCTGTTGCGGTCCGGCCGGGACGGGAAAGACCTATTTGGCCGTTGCCCGCGCCGTGGAAGCGCTCCGTACCGAGGGGATCAAAAAGATCGTTCTGGTTCGCCCCGCCGTCGAAGCGGGAGAGAGTCTCGGGTTTCTTCCGGGCGATCTGCGCGACAAGGTCAACCCCTACCTACGCCCCCTTTTTGACGCGCTGGCCGATATGATTCAGCCCGAGATGCTGACCCGCTACCGCGCAGAAGACCGTATTGAGGTGATTCCGCTAGCCTACATGCGCGGCAGGACGCTCAATAACGCTTATATTATCCTGGACGAGGCCCAAAATACCACAGTCTCTCAAATGAAGATGTTCCTCACCCGTATGGGGGAAGGTTCTCGGATCGCTGTCTGCGGGGATGCCACCCAGGTGGATCTCCCCTCGCACAAAAAGAGCGGTCTGGCCGACGCCCTGGCACGGCTTGGCCGTATCGGCGGTATCGGGCAGATCACGCTGACTGGCGATGACATTGTTCGCCACGATCTTGTTCAGAAGATCGTCTGCGCGTATGAACAGCCGGACGAGGGTTCACCAACCACAAGGTAAATGATTCCATGTTATTTGGGCACTTTCGCAGTAAACGCGACAACTTCATCGCCGCACGTCTCCCGAAAAAAGGGATCGTCGAAGGGCTTCGGATATGTACCAAAGACCTCCATCTCGGCCGGTGTCTTATCCTTTGGGCGCTGACCTCGATTTTTCTCTGTGTCGCGGTTCGGGCGTGGCATCCTCCCTTTCCCTTTGTCGGCGGCTCGCGACCAAACCGTGACATCGTTTGCACAACACATTTCACGGTCGAAAACACCTCGATGACGACCGAAGATAAAAGGGTGGCCCGATTCGAAACCCCCCACGTCTACGTAAACGACCCGCAAAAGTTGGCTCAATTCAAAGAGGTTTTGACCAATCGGGTTAGGTCGATCCTGACCTCGACCACCTACGAGGCAATGTCCGAAGACGATAAGTCGGCGTGGCGTCTTTTCCTGGACGATGACGCCGATGACGCCCAGGCCGAAGCCGCTCTGCGAAACTTCAAAGAGACCCTGGCCGAAGACCAGGAACTCAAAGCGTTTAAGGCGGCGATCGACAAGGCGTTTCAGTCTTATGCCGCCAACGGGATTCTCCTCAAACTCCATCCGGCCAGAGAAGGGAACCAAGAAACGATACGTATCTACGATTCCGGCTCTTCCCCCGAAGAAGCCCGGACAGTTCCGGCTCGAGATGTCCTGATCGGGAACATGTTCCAGATCAAAGACATTCTGCACTGGGACTATTCCAAAGATACCGCACAGCTCATCTTCAACTGGATCAAGAAATGTGCCGAAGGGGACGTGACCGACACGACCCTTCCGCCACTTTCGACGCTGACCGAAGACCTCGAGGCGACGCGCAACGCGCAAAACGAGGCCGAGAGACTCGTCCCCCCCCACGAGATTCGTTATGAACCGGGCAAACCGATTGTCCGCAGTGGCGAGCTGATCAATTCCGATATGCTTCTGCTCCTTTCCAAGGAACACCAGGCGATCCTTAAAAATCTTTCGCTTGGGACGGAAATCCGCCGAGCCTTCGGTTTCTTCCTGTTGGTTTTTGCGTCCACCCTCCTGATTAACATCGTGATCATCCGTTCCCAAAAAAAGCAACCGCGCCGCAAAGAGACGGGCGCTGTAAAAATATCGCTGACGGTCTACCTCTTTATGATCGCCGTCTTGCTTCTCGGGAAGTTTCTGCGACACTACTATCACGGTCAGTTCGGGTTGTTGGAAATGATTCCGCTTTTGGTTTTCGCCCAGATCTTGACCATCGCCCTTTACTGGGAGATCGGTTTTATCATCAGTCTTCTGCTGGTGCTGATTCTCTCGGTCTCAAGCACCAACGATATTGCCCCCTTCCTGGTTATGGCCGTGACCATGTCGCTTTCGACCTTTTTAACGAGAAACATCGAACAGCGAACCGACATCCTTTTCCGATCTCTGGCGGTGATGGTTGTTACCTTTGTCATCTCGGTCAGTGTCTCGTTTCTGGAAGCCTTTGCCCTTCCCGGGGAACTCCTAAGAAACGCCACATTCAATGCTGTCTGGGTTTTGGCTGCGGCACTGATCACCGAGGCAATTCTTCCGTTTCTCGAAAGGTTTTGTGGTGTCTTGACCCCGATGCGTCTGGTCGAGATGGGGAACCCGTCAAACCCGATCCTTCAGACGCTCAACAATAAGGCACCGGCGACCTACAACCATTCGATGGCGACCGCGATGATCGCCGAAAACGCCGCCGAAGAGGTCGGCGCGCAAACACGCCTGGTTCGTGTCGGCGCATATTTCCACGACATCGGCAAAGCGATACGGCCGGAATACTTTACCGAGAACCAGCAACACGGCGTCGATCCCCATACCGGACTGAAACCGAAGAGGAGTTCCGAAATCATCATCTCACACATCAAAGACGGTGTGAGTATGGCCGAGAACAACTATAAACTGCCGAAACAGGTGGTCGACCTGATCAAACAGCATCACGGCACATTCCCTGTCTCTTACTTCTACGAAAAGGCAAAAGCCGAATGTGAAAAGAACGGCGAACCGGAACTTTCCATCGACGAATTTCGTTATCCCGGACCGATCCCGCAATCAAAAGAGGCTGCGATCCTGATGATCGCCGATGCGATCGAAAGCGCCAGTCGGAGCATGAAAGATGCCGATAAAGGGAATCTTCGGAACATGCTTCACAACATCGTTCAGAACCGAATCCAAGACGGCCAGTTCAACGAATGCGGCCTTACCCTCGGTGAAATCCAGAAGATCGAGATGAACATGCTTGCCTCGGTCCTCGCGATGAACCACCAGCGGATCAAGTATCCCGGCCAGGACGCGGCGAAAAAAGACGAGCCGAAGAAAGCGTAAATCTTTCTCCCTTCAGAGAAGAAAGGTTTCTTTTGTGAAAGAAGTGCGTGTCGAAATCGGGAACGAGTCGAGAATAGTCCCGTTTGACGAAGAGCGGGGCGCGGGCCTTGTCCGTCGTATCCTGACCGATGCGGGGTTCCGCCGTGGGCTGGTCGAAGTAACGATCACCAACAATCCTTCGATACATCGCCTGAACGCGCAGTCTCTCGGCCACGATTATCCGACCGATGTTTTGGCTTTTGAAACGGAATGTGACCCGGAATCCGGACTCCTCGAAGGGAACGTGATTGTCAGTGACGAGACGGCCGCCGAACGGGCCGCCGACTACGGCTGGTCGGCAGAATCGGAACTTCTCCTTTATGTGGTACACGGCGCTCTTCACCTGGTCGGATACAACGACCACACCCAGGACGACGAGCCGCAGATGCGTGCCAAAGAGCGGGAATACCTCGCGCTGGTCGGGATCACGGAAGTCGCCGGGCCCGACGATCTCGGGAAAAAAGAGGACTGAGCGCCCTCAGGCGATCTGAATCGGTGGCTCGCGTACGTTGCTCCGGCACAGGTCGTCGTGCCCCTTGCTCCCCTATTCGATCGAATACTCTTCGGCCCGAAGGGTAAAGTCGTTGATCTGGTTGTCGGTTAAGGTTCCTTTGCGTTCGATGTTGATCTTCGCTTCATGCCCTCCTGCCTTTTCACGCGCCGAGACCGAGATGCGCCCCGCCTTATCGAAAGCGTAGGTCACCTCGACGAGCGTCCCTTTCGGCAGATTCGGAGGCAGGTCGGTGATCCGGCATCTCCCCAAGAGAGAGCAGGCTTTCGGGTCGGGCGCATCCCCTTCGAGAACCTGAATCGAGATCCGTTCCTGGTTTTCCTTGTTCGTCTTGAAAGTACGTGTTAGCGAGAAGGGAAGGGGCGTGTTTTTCGGGATCATGATATTGTTGACCACACAATTTTTTGCTGGGTCGGTCGCGACAACTCCCAACGCGTGGGAGTTGACATCCTCTTGGTGGATGTTTTTCAGGAGTTTTTGAACGCGGTCGGTCAACCTCTGGTTGGGATTATATTTTGCCTCGAGAATCGCGGCGTGGATAGCAGCGCCCCTTGCCACGGCGGTGTGCGGGTCGAGGGCAGGATTCACATACGGTTTGACGCCGGTGAGCTTTTCGAGCATTTCCGAAACTTGCGGCATCAGGGTCGAACCGCCGACCAAAACGATGGCATCTAACTGGGCGAATTTCATTCCGGCCTGTTCCAACACGGCCGCGGCCGTATCGCATGTCCGCTGGAGAAGGTCTTTCGTCAAATCTTCAAACAGCTCGCGGGTGACCGGAACCGAGAGGCGGTGTCCTTCGTAACGGCAGGTAATATTGGTCGACGGTTTGGTTGTCAGCGCGATTTTTGCCGTATCACAGTCGTTGCGCAAAATCTGAATCGCCTGTGCCGAGAGCGAGGGGTCGGTGCCGAATTTTTCCTGAAACTTTTCACAGACATAGTTTGCCAGCCGGTCGCTCCAGTCAACCCCGCCAAGCTTAACGTCACCGTCGGTCGCGATGGCCCGAAAATGATTTCCGTTGTATTCCACGAGGGTCGAGTCGAACGTGCCGCCCCCCAGGTCGTAAATCAGAACCCGGCGCGATTTTTTATCGGGCATTTCATACCCGAGCTCCCCGCGATGCCACGCGTAGGTCAGCGCGGCGGCGGTCGGTTCGTTGATGATATCGATCACATTCAGTCCGGCGATTTTTCCGGCGTCTTGGGTTGCTTTCCGACGGGAATCGTTGAAGTAATACGGGACGGTAATGACCGCGTTAGCGATCGGGCCCAAGATCCGTTCGCCATCTTGCTTGAGCTTGCGTAAGATCAGCGACGAGATGAACTCCGGGGTGATTTCGTGGCCGTCAAACGTCCGTTTATAGGCAATATCCCCCATCCTCCGTTTGATTCGTTCGACGACGTTTTCCGGGTCTTCCATGGCGGCGCGACTTCGATTCGGCCCGATGACGACATGTTTGTTTTCGGTCAGCAGGATAAGACTGGCGGTTTCGATATCGCCGTCTTCGTTTTGAATGGGAACTGGTTCACCTTCGTCATTGACCTGTGCCAATGCCGAAAAGGTGGTGCCCAAGTCGATCCCAACCGTATTCCCCGGTAAAAATTCCATGGCGGCTCCGCGGTTTGCTCGTCGACGCCTGCGTTTTATCGCCGCAGGCAGTTTCACTTTCGAGGTCTTTCCACCTCTCCCATCTCCATATTTTAACGAAAAGAAAAACGAAAATCAATTCGGAACACCCGAGAAATCTGGCATGGAACCCCCGTCGTTTCTTGCTCGGCTTTCGCCCGTAACGCATGTCGAGGCCCGCTTTGATCGTTTGGCGTCTGTTAGGCTGAGAAGGAAATCCAGTATCATCCGGTTCGGTCCCGGCGCGATCGTTACGAGCGCGCGCGATTTCCTCCCCCCCTTGCATCATTGCGCAGCGATTTCTGCACGAGATCGCTTTGCCTGGGGCGACAGAACTTCCAATATCACTTTGAAAGAAGCACAAGCTGAACATCCGCGTCTTCGCGTCGAAAAGATGAATCACTTCTTGTGTGTGTCTGCAGAATATTCCACTCGCCGGGCTACGGAGACAGCACGCCCGGGATTTCATGCCGATGCCGGCCTGAATTCCACCTGTAGGCAATCGGTACGATCCAAAATTCCGATGTTACGGCGAGTTCCTCGGTCAGCTCCACATTGCCTACGATTTCCTCGACCGAATCAAGAAAACTCTCGCAAAAATCAACCGCGAACCGAAAAGGCCGGAACAACCGTTCACTCTTGCACACGTGCCGGCGAGGGTTAAGGGAGCAACACTCCGGCCGTGTCGGGGATACGGCGCTCTGGCGGGTCGAGAAGATGAAGTTCGCCGGGAAGCGGCCGGACCCGGATCAGACAGAAGATCATCGATCATTTCCATCTCTCCGTTGTCGATATCCCGCTCGAAACCGATGGTTATGTTGTCAACGGCGAACCAGAGATCGAATGGGTCATGAAACGGTACGCCGTAACCACCGACAGGGCGAACGGAACGATCAACGACTCGAACCTTTTCGATGGGCCGAATCCGAAACATATCGTCGAGCTGACCGGGCAGGTGGTAACGGTCAGCTTCAGCACAACGCGCCTGGTAAAAAATCTTCCACAGCTTTGTATGTTGGAAGAAAGGAACGGTCTCCTCATCGTAATGGAATCGACACCGGACAAGGGAGAGGAATCGCTTCCCCTTGTTTTCCTCGAATATTTTCCGGCAAAGAACTCGTTCCGGATTCGCTTCCCTTCCCTCCGCCAGCGGCGGGGAAGGAAAAGAACGAGTTGTCGGCTCACAAATCATACAAGCCGTGCCCGTTATACCACGAGGTCGGTGGCCTCACCTTTCGGGCAAGACTCGAAAGGCCCGTAAACCGACTTGACGGTCATCGACTCGTCGTGCGCGGTTACGAAGCAAACGCAATAACGGGTTCCCCCTTCGAACACACGGACTACGACATGTCCTCCTTCATCGGCGACATCGGCCCGCCACGGGGCATTTTTAAATTCCTCCTTCTTCGACAGCGGGAAATTTGTCGGGCAGACGATTCGGTCTCCCGGATAAAGGTCGCGGCTCGTCATCGCTTCCATCGTCGAAGGTTGAATGTGGAGTTGATCCCAGACATCCGTAACATAAACACGGGGACGAAGAACTCGGAGAAATTCCGGGTTCATCGACCCGATATAGGAATGATGATTCGATTTACAGACATCGACCCGGCCGCAGGCCGGTGCGATCATCGCTTCCAGGTTCCGCGTCAGCCCATCGAGCCCCGTAAACGATCCGTTAAAATCTCCGGCAGTGAAATAGCGAAACGGTCCGTATTCGATCCGGATCCCCAAACTGAGCGGGTTTTCCGAATAGTCGGTCCGGGCCCGCTGCCATCGAAGGAACGTGTCGTCGTTGACCCCCCCTTTGCCGGTCCAAAGGAGACCGTTGCCGCAGAGATTACGAATATGGAACAACCGTCGATAAGGTTCCGGATCCCGCAACAGGGCAATTTGGTCTTGCCGCCCGACCTCGAACGGCTCCATCACCAACCCATCCTCTTTTACCTTTCGACGGATAAAGCGGCGGTAATTCTCGAGGTCGGGGGAATCAATGGGGAACGGAGTCCTGTATTCCGGAAACCCGCGATCAAACCCTTTTCCGAAATGAATCATCTCCCCAACCTGAGTCATTCCGCTCAGGAAGTAATCTTCATCGCACCCGGTCGTCTTCCCGCGATGAAGTTGGCAGGTTCCCATATGATCCGAGTGAAAATGGGAAATCATCATGTAATCGACCTCGTCCCCGTGCGGGTTCACCCGCAGGATATATCGAGCGATCCATTCCCCGGGACCGAGCGACTCGTCCGGCAACGTAACGCTTTTCAGCTCGTAACCGGGCCGATCGATTTGACCGGCATCGATCAGAAGCGAAGTGCCGTCCGGAAAAAGATGAAAGATCGACTCACCATTACCGGTATAAATGTGGTGAAATTCCATCGTTCCCGGTCGCCAGGAAGAGAGAGGCTGGCCAACCTTCGGAATGTCGGCGACGGAAAGTGCCGAATCTACGGCAAGGCCTTGCTCGGGTCGAAGTGCCGGTGCCATTCCCCAACCCGCTCCGATCAGACCGGCGCATCCCTTTAAAAAATCGCGTCTTGATGCCATATGATAACCCACTTTCGGAACATGAGATAACCCTGTCTTCCGAAAGGAAAACGGAAAATCGAAAAACTTGCCCTCTGCTATTATTATGCCTTGTGAGGTGTACCAAATCAAATGGCTTGTGCTCGTCCAATCCCATTTGAATAATAATTATGCCGACGGGACGGCGTCGGGCAAGACCAAATCCAGACATCCGATTGGTGCATCAAAACCGCAGAAAAATATTTTTTAAAAATCTGTCTTTTTTCCCATTGTTTTAATTGATATTATGTAATATTAATTATTAATAAGCATAATTTTTGATTCTTTTTGACCACAAAAACCGCCAAAACAGCGCCGATTTTAGAAATTTGACATTGCAACCTTATTCCCTTATGGGAAAGAAGGAGGTCAAAAGGCGAACCGAAAAAATATTTTTAGAATTTCGTCCGCCTTGACCGAAACTTTATTGACAAAATGGTGTTTATTAGTATTATCATGTAAAATTTTGTTTAATTTATCTAATAAAGACACAGAAAGGTTTTCCTATGAAAAATGCCAAAGAACGAAGACTTGTCGACATCCCCCAGGAAGTTTTTACTCTTTACGGGAAAGGCGTGAACACCGAACCGATGTTCATAGGGTTCGAGATCCTCGGGGCACAATCAATGGTAAACCCAAGAAAAGACCCCTTTACTTACAAGTCCTTGCTGGAAGAATTTTTCCTGAAAATATGTACGATTCCCGAATTGCGGGATAAGGTCATCGAATACTGCAGAAAGGACGAAGAGGTATTCGTTTATCACCCGGAGTGGAGACTGACGGGTGCGCGGGTTACCTTCGACCGTCCCGAAATAAAAACCAAAAACACGTCGGTGCGCGTCTATAAAGCCGGCGGCGGTTTTTGGTTTGCCGTAATCGAGCTGCAGTTCATCCATGAAGTCTTCTGCAAGCTCTTGAAAAACTTCGGGCTCGAAGATAAGGTCCACGTCATATTTTCCGACAAAGCTGCCAACAAATTGAAAATTTAGTTGTCCCGTGGTCAACAGAGTATTCACAGGCGATTTCAATAGCCTGTGGGTCAACAATGCCGGGCACTTCCGAATTCCATACCGCCCAAGATGGGTCTGGTTCGCGAGGGGAGCCCGGCAGGAAGAGAACGTTGACGAAACCGGGTTTGATGAAGGTATTGTGCCGGTCCCGCCGAGTCACCAGGCATGGCGGCGGGAAGATTCCGATACGATGTGAAACGAGGCCATCCAAGAGCGCGGTTATAACGATTACGGGTTCCCGCCGGTTCCTAAAAGACCAGCGTAACCTATTACGGTTATAAATTTCACCTCAGGTCCGACGGCGGTTCTGAACCGACCGCCCCCGGGTGAAGTTGCCCCGGTCAATGTTCATATTTTCCGGTTGCTTTTTGCGATGTCGCCGGATCGCCCGTGTGGCGGTGAACCCCTTGATGCGGATAGCGCCCGGTTCCGAGGAAACACTTTCTTCGCTGAAATCGATCGGTGTCAATCCGCAGATTTACGAGCAAGGGCATCGGGGCTACCTCTCATAAAAAAGTAACAACGTAACCATAACGGAAAACCCTTTAAGCGAAACCGGGCTAAACACCCGTTTGGGGCGATAATCCAACACGGAGAGAAGACCGTGGCGAATGGTCGGTCGGAGATGTACCGAGGGGAAGGCCGGGACGTTAACTTCGGTTTGTCCATGAAAAGGTCCATCTTTCTTTACGTCACCCATAAGAAAGAAACACTCTCGATTTACCGTGTTCCGGCAGGATATCTCCGTACTTGCGGTGTCGTTTGATGGCCGACGGCCGTCGCGGAAAGGCCAGACGACCTAAGCCTATCCGCAAAAAATCATTTTACCGTGGCGGAAGAGTTGTTTCACATATTGTACACAGAAATTTTAAAAACATCGGGGTTTGCGGAACCGTTCAGGTTTTATTTGACAAACAGATTTTAGGAGTAAAGACATGCACCGTAACAACGAAAATCTTGATTCTGACGACAGCCTGTTCGAAAAAAACTATGACAGCGATTCAATTAAGGCAGTTCGTGAAGCAGCCGAAATGGGAATTGCCAGGGCACAGTTGGAATTGTCTCACCGTTACCTACACGGTGGCGGTATCGAGCAGAACGAAGAAGAAGGAATCCGGTGGCTGAAGGTAGCCGCCGAGCAGGGTGAATCGAACGCCCAGTACCGTTTGGGCGAGGCATACTACGCCGGAGAGTATGTCGAACAAGACAAGACCGAAGCGAAAAAATGGCTTGAAGCCGCGCTGAAGCAGGGGGTCCTGCCAGCCTTAGTGACCCTGCAACAGATCATGTTCGAAGAACCGGCCTTCGAACAGACCATCAAAGAGATGCTAGGCGAAGCCGAAGCGGGGAACTCGAACGCACAATGTGCGCTGGGCGTTTGCTATTACAACGGCCATGGAATCGAACGGAATCTTTGGGAAGCCTTAAAATGGCTACGAAAGGCGGCGGCACAAGACGAGCCCCAGGCGCTCTACATCCTGGGTTGCTGTTATTTTGAAGGAGAGGGTGTCGATCAATGCAAAACCACGGGCGAGAAATTACTGGAAAGGTCCGCCAAATTGGGGTTCTGCGCCGCGAAAAACTATCTGTTGATGCATACTACAACGGACGAAGACCCGTTCCCGAGCCCCGTTCCGGAGGAAAACGATGAGACCGACGACGATTCGGAAGGGGAGAATAAAGAAGATGAAAAAGAAGGGGACGACGAACACCTGATCATGCAGAATCCTCCTGAGTGCAGAGCGGAAGAAGAAGATGATGGTGATGATGATAAGGAACGGAAGGATGATGATGACGTCAAAAAAATGATGGCACAACTTCTTCTGGCTGCCGAAAACGACTGTGTTGACGCACAACATTTTCTGGGGCGACTCCATCTTTCCGGTTACTATGTCGAACAGGATTATGCACAGGCTGCTTACTGGTTCCGAAAAGCTGCCGAAATGGGGTTGGCCGAAGCCCAATTTCAGCTGAGTGTTTGTTATTACCACGGGGTTGGGGTGGAAGCAAACGTAGCTGAGGGCCAAAAATGGCTCCGAATGGCATTGGAATCCACGTAAAATCAGAGAAGAAGAAAGAGAGCAGAAGTCATTTGCCCCCTGCCCCTGCCGTTATCGGCCGAGAGAATCGGGTGGTGAGTCCCGTACCCGCATGAAAAGAGAGTCGCGGCCTGACGACGCCGGTTCGAGACAGGGATAAACGGGTAGGATCTTGATTCCGGTCCCGTAGTGAACGGCGGAAAAGTTTCTATGACAGCGTTCACCGCTGAAATCCCTGCCGTCGCAGTATTGGGCTCTTCTGTTCTGCCCGGGCGCCATGGCCGGTAGGGGTGAAAAAAGACCTGCCCCTCCGTTGGTGAAACCAATTCGACTCGACTCACCGGAAAAGGGTGGGGGGAATTGCAGAACACGAAATGAGGTTATAATCTGATCAATGTCTTTGCGCCGTCGCCGTGCGGGGTGGTAAAGACGTAGAGAATATCGTTGTCAAACGTATTGGGGCGCCGTGCCCGAGGCATGGCTGAGATGCACCCATTGAACCTGATCCGGATCATACCGGCGTAGGAAATTACGATGACCGTCAATTCACGCTCTTGGTGAATTGCCCCTCTTATCGCGATTTCCTTTCGACTCACATTTTCCTGAAAGGAGATTTTCCCCATGGCCTCCGAAAACATCATCTCTACCGCAATTGTTCAGGCCTTTTCTGAAAAGCTGATCGACCACCTTAATGTCGATGCCGCAATCGTCGGTGCCGGCCCTTCGGCATTGGTTGCCGCCCGTTATCTGGTCGAGGCGGGATTCAAAACCGCTCTCTTCGAAAGCAGGCTGGCCCCCGGCGGCGGGGTTTGGGGCGGCGGAATGTGCTTTAACGAGCTGATCGTTCAGGATGACGCGCTGGCGATCCTGAACCATTTCAACATCAGCCATCGCCCGATCAAAGGGGACAAAGGCTACCATACCGTCGACTCGGTCGAAATGGCAAGCGGTTTGATCTTCGGCGCAGTTCATGCCGGCGCGAAAATCTTTAACACGGTTCGTGTGGAAGATGTTGTGTTCCATGACGAACGGATCGCCGGGCTCGTCATCAACTGGTCTCCGGTTCTGAAACTCGGAATGTTTGTCGATCCGCTCACGATCCTGGCAGGTGCCGTCATCGACGCAACGGGTCACCCGAGCGAGGTCATGAACCTGGTGGTAAACAAGGCGCAGGTCAAACTTGATACGCCGACCGGAGGAATTCTCGGCGAACATCCGATGTGGGTTGATAACGGAGAAGTCTCGACCGTCGAGAGTACCCGTGAATATTATCCCGGCCTGTACGCCTGCGGGATGAGTGCGAACAATGTGATGGGGGGGTATCGTATGGGTCCGATCTTCGGTGGGATGCTGAAATCGGGGAAAAAAGTCGCCGAAATGATTATCGCTGCAGGGAAGAAAAAACGGTAAGGACCGCAAAGAGTGTGCCCGGGGACAGGGACGTTCTTTGCTGACCCCGCCGGGCAACACGAAAATTCCGCAATTCGAAGACCTTTTCCCCACCAATTGAGATGCCCCGATTTTTCGGAAGGCGTGCCGAGATTCCACCGCAGAGTATCCCTTCCCGGATTTGTCCCTCGCCTCGGCCGGACAAACGGCGTTTCAGAGCATCGCGACGGCCTTTGACCACAAAAGACAATAAGCCGAGTGGTGGTTCCCTGTAGCTATCGAACACTACGCCGAAAGTTTCAGACGGCGGGGGATTCCGTCGGAGACGACACGTGTATCGCGGGTGATCTCTCCGAACGAGAGAACCGGCAGATCGGGAAATTTTCCTTCAATCAGAGCACGTACCGCAGGACGGATCGCATCTCCAACCAACAGAACCGGAGAAGAAGTGTGATAGAGGAGCGCGTTTTCTAACTGTTCCGAAAGAATGCCGAGGATCTCGTTCGATTCGCTCGGAGCTAGGTTCAGACGAACCTTCTCGTGCGAAAGATCGGAGCCTGATGCGACCTTCTCTTCAAGTTCCGGGTCGAGCATCAACACAAAAAGCTCCCCGTCTTCATTTCGATATTGTCCGCAGAGGGTGCGAGCAAGCCGCCCGCGGACCTGTTCGGTCAGATAGATCGGACTGCGGTTTCGCGGCGCTTCGTCGCCGAGAACTTCGAGGATCGCTCCCAATTGCCGAATCGGAACCTGTTCGCGAAGGAGACGACGCAGAACCGCCTGAACTTCTCCAATTTTCAGAACAGACGGAACGACTTCGTCGACAGCTTTCGGCTGCACGGCACGTAGCCCTTCGAGAAGTTTGGCGACCGCATCGCGGGTGAGGAGTTCGGCAGCACAGCGCGTTACGGTGCTCTTGAGGTGTTCGGCCACGACCCGGCGTGGGTCGAGGAGTCTGAACCCATAAATTTCTGCCTTTTCACGATGCCGTTCTTCAATCCAAAACGCCGACTTTTTCCCGGACGGTGACCTCGTTTTTACCCCTTCGAGTCGAATTCCCGTCTCATCGGCGTCTACGGCCAGCACCATATCAGGCCAGATAACCCCCGAGGCAGCCTCGTCACCGTAAATGCGGATTCGGAATCGGTTCTCATCAAGTTCGAGCGAGTCGAGTACCCGGACTTTCGGGACGATGATCCCGATCTCTTTGGCAGCGGTGATCCGAATCTCCTTGATCATGGCCATCAGAGAAAGTCCTTCTGTGGCCTCGGTAAGACTCACCAAACCGATGCCGAGCTCGAGTTCCAACGGGTCAACCGATATATAGCGTTCGATCCGGTTCCGCTCTTTTTCCCGCTCTTCGGAGGCTTTGGTGCGCTCTTCGGTTTGAAATCGGAGCGTCTCGGCTTTTTCCTCTTCTTCGCGATGGCGATTTAGTGTCCAGGCGGTCAGAAACGAGCCGGCGGCAATCGTCATGAGCGGAACGCGCGGCAAACCGGTAAAGACAAGAAGAACCATAAAAAAGCCACCAATGGTGAAGATGACGGGTCGGTAGAGGAGCTGGTCGGCAATCCGTTGCGGGAGGTTCTCACCCCGACTGCCGCGCGAGACGAGTATGCCGGTTGCCAGCGAAATAAGAAGTGCCGGAACCTGCGCGACAAGCCCATCGCCAATCGTCAGTTTTCCGTAGATCGAAATCGCCGCGGCAGGCGCCATCTTGTTTTGGAGAATTCCGATCAGAAGGCCGCCGACAATATTCACCCCGACAATGATCAGCCCGGCGATCGCATCGCCGCGGACGAATTTTCCGGCACCGTCCATCGCACCGAAGAAATCGGCCGAATCGGCAAGCTCTTCCCGACGGCGGACAGCCTCTTGCTTGTCAATCAGTCCGGCGGCCAGGTCAGCATCAATAGCCGCCTGTTTCCCCGGCATGGCGTCGAGGGTAAAACGAGCCGCCACTTCACTAATTCGGGTTGCCCCTTTCGTTAGCACCACAAACTGAATGATGATGAAAATCAAAAAAACGACGACCCCGACCACGAAATTCTCGTCGGTAACGATACGACTGAATGCCGAGATCACCTCGCCGGCCGCCTGATCCCCCAAAGCGTCGGCTCGGGTCAGAATCAGACGGGTGGTGGCGACATTCAAAACGAGCCGAAAGAGAGTTGTGCCCAGAAGAAGGGTCGGAAAAACACTGAACTCAAGCGGTTTGCGGACAAAAAACGCGGTAAAAAGGATGATCAGCGACAGCGTGATGTTCAGGGAAAGAAGCCAATCCATCACTTCCCCCGGCAGACTAAAGAACATCACAAAGAGAGCGCCCGCGACCGAGCCGGGGACCAAGATCTCGGCAAGAAGAGGGCGACGAAGCGAAGTTTGCGCTGGGGATGTCATCGTGAATAACCTACGTTATACCGCACTCCCCGAAATCCGTTCTTGCCCGGCAAAAGGGGAAACCGGATGAAGGGGAGACAAAACCCCCGTCATCTAGAGGGTTCTCGGAAGCGACGGGCGATCATAAAGAAGCGCGAGATGTTTGTCCAGAGGAAAAAATCAAGTTTCCCCCTAAAAAGAACGATAAGGAGTATATTCGGTATCATCCCTTTAATAGGAAATTTTGATGCAGACGTCTTCTTTAACCCATTTTAACAAAACAGTCTTCCTCGGATTTCTGCTGGCCGCGGGAGTCATGGCCCTTATCGGCCTGGTTTCCGCCGTCTCCAACCGGGATGGGGAAGACCCAGCGCCCGAACCGGTCAGCTGCGACCAAACCGAGTCGATCGATTTCCTCGTCGATTACCAAAAGGCGCGAACGGAAAGCATCAAAACGGGAAAACCACTCTTCCTCTTCTTCACCGAACCGGGATCTCCGTTCAGCCAACGGGTCAATCGCGAGATTTTCGCCGATGAAGGGGTTGTCGCGCTGAGCCGCGAGTTTGTCTGCGTATCAGTCAATACCGAAAAACCCTCGGCGATCTCGGTCATGAAAGAGTTCGGTATTAACGCGGCGCCGACTGTTTTGATGATCTCGGCACCCGGAGATGTCGTTTCGCAGATTACCCGATTTCACTCGTCTGCCGAATTTAAATCAGAGATGCAAACTGTTCTTCACCCGGTCGCCCGATACCAGACCTCGCCGACCCTCTGATAAAGATCCGACCACAAAGAAGTACCGACAAAACAGCTCCCGGGCTCGGCGAAAAAACGGAGCCTGAAATATTGGGTTCCCTCGTGAAATGCTCTTGTCCTTCCGCCGGATAAATCACTATAATCCCCGGTCATTTTGCACCAAGAAATATTTCTTAGGCCGTGGTCGGAGATTTGAAAGAGATTAACCCGAAAGAGAACCCAATGATCGGGCGGTCCGCCCCCGCTTTCGACGGCGCACCGAACCGCGCCTTCGCGGTAAAGGGGTACTCTTTTTCAATATCCCCCCGCACCGCCCGCAACCTGCGGATCTTCCCCCTTTTCATTGGCGCTATTCTCGTTTGTTTCTTCCCCGCGCCGTTTTCACCACTGACCGCTCAATTCTCGGACGAGCTCGGCGGCGGGTTCGCCGATTATGTCGTCAACACCGAACCTGACAGGACAAACAGTATCGGAGAGGCGCGTATCGAAAAAATTGCTGGTCGCCCCTTCGACTTCTCCCTCTCCGGAACAGGAAACTGCGTCGAGGCCTATCGGGCGCCCCAGGCGGGTCCTGAGATCGACGTCAACGCGTATGACTTCAACCAATCGGGCCAAAATCGGTTCATTGTTCCGAAAGCCTCTCTTTCGGACGAACCGATCTCGGTTACCGGGGATGCCGGCTGGAAAGGTGCGACAACCGGTGACGGGGAAGAGGTCTATATCCTGGCCGGACACTGCCGTGTGGCCCAGGGAGACTCCTCGGCGGAAGGACCGCGTGGGGTGATCCGTGTCGTTCCCGATTCGGACAGTAACGCGAAATCGGTTATCGTTTATCTCGAAAAAGAGAATCCGTGGGAACCGTTTGATTTGAATCTGAGCGCCGTGTATCTGGCCGCCTCGTCGAATGAAACCGCATGGCAGGGCACATTCCGCACCTCGTCCGACGTTTCGTTCCAAATCAATCGGCGAGGGAAAGACGAACTGAATCCGGAAGAGATCTATGCCCGTGCGCTGAGAATGGAGAAAAGTTCTCGGAATTCGACTGCTGCCGAAACCGACACCGCCGTCAAATCGAGCGAGTCCGAAACATACAATACCTCGCTGACCTCGTCGACCGAACGGATAGAAGTGGCCCGCAACGCTTCGCCCGAAAATATGGCATTTCGGCGAATCCGTCTGATGTCGCGCTACGACCGCGACTTAAACGCCCGCCGTGAAGCCGATCCGACCAACCCCTCCCGTGATCGCTATGTGATCAGTGGCGGGTTCATTCTGATGGTCGAGGGAATCACCGCGCATAACGAACCCGTTTCGGATGTGATCGATATTTCAGCAGACCGTGCGGTGATCTGGGCTGATGGGGTCGACCTCTTGCAAGGGGGAAATCAGAGCAAAGATCTTGATCTGGAACTTTACGTTGAAGGGGATATCATCTTCCGGGAAGGGGAGCGGGTCGTTTACGCACAGAAGATGTATTATGATGCGAAAAACCATGTCGGACTGATCAAGGACACCGAGATGGTCATTCCGGTTCCCGACACCCCGGGGGGGTATTTCCGAATCAATGCCGGAACGATCTTACGAAGCGGGTCCAACACGTTCAAAGCGACTGACGCCTGGGTCTCGACCTCTACGATGGGACAGCCGACCTATCGCCTCCAGTCGAATGCGCTGACCGCCGAAATTCGGAAAACGCCCCTCTATAACTCCGCAACCGGCGCTCCGGCCTACCATCAGGAAACGGGCGAGCAGCTCTACCGCAACGACAGCTACGTGATCGCCGAGAACAATTTCGTGGCACTTGAGAATGTGCCGGTCTTCTACTGGCCCTGGATGTCAATGAGCATGCAGAATAAATCGCTCTACATCCGGCGTTTCGCGCTGGCGCACGACAGCACATTCGGAACCCAGGTGCGGACCGGATGGAATCCTTACCAAATATTCAACATTAAAAAGTGTAACGAGAATACCGATTGGGTCATCGACCTGGACTACCTCTCGCAACGGGGACTGGGACACGGCACAACATACACATACAACGTGGATTCTATCTTCGGGTATGATACCCGGGCGATCGGTATGGCGAACTATTACGGAATCTACGACCGGGGCACCGATAACCTCGGACTCGGACGGCGCGACGATCCATTCCCGAACAATTACCGGTACCGCGGAATCTGGAAACATAGGCAGCGATTCGATTTGCCCGACTACTTCGACCGATGGATGTCCGACTGTTGCAAGAGCGGTACCCTTTGCAATAACTGGGAACTGATGGCTCAATTCGGCAAATCGAGCGACAGAAACTATCTGCGCGAGTATTTCGAGGAAGAATGGTTTACCGGCTCGAACCCGGAAACCAGCATCGAGCTGAAAAAGACCGCCGACAACTGGTCGATCGACCTCTCCGCCTCGGTTTTAACCGACGACTTCTACACCGGCACCAACGAACTTCCGCAAATCGGGCATTATTTGCTCGGGCAAAACCTTTTTTGCGAAAAACTCCTTTGGTACGAGCATACCAAACTTGGTTTCTATCAGTTCAAAACGACCGAAACTCCCTACTCGGATCAGGACCAGGAATATTTCCGTTACCTGAACTGGGAACTGGCCAATACAGCGACCGACAATACCGCATGGGGAACCGGGACTAAAGTATACTCGGCCGACTCGTTCAATTTCTCGACGCGTCATGAAGTCGATCTGCCCCTCGGGGTCGGTCCGGCAAAGATCACTCCCTACGCCCTGGGGGAATACGCTTTCTGGGGAAAAGGATATAACGAAAAGAACATCAACCGTCTTTACGGCCGCGGCGGTATCCGTGCCAATCTGCCGGTCTGGAAAGTCGATTCCGACGTTTCAAGCGACATATGGTACTTGAACGGACTCGCGCATAAGATGAATTTCGGCGTTGATGCCTTCTTTGCGGGTGCCGACAAAGACCTGAGCGAACTGGTTCTCTACGACCAGATCGACGATTGGCAGATCCAAGATTTTCGCCGCCAGTATGCGGTTACAACCTTTACCAATACCTATTCCCCGTACCGCGACTCGATTCCGGTCCGGTTCGATGAGCGATACTACGCATTGCGCGAAGGGACGCTCGGCGGGATGGTTACTTCCCCCTCGACCGAAATCGCCGGAGACCTGACCCAGATCCGCCTTGATTGGCTGAACCGATGGCAGACAAAGCGCGGACCGGTCGGGAATCGTCACATCATCGACTGGATCACACTCGATTCCGGGATCAGCCTCTATCCGAAGAAAGGGCAGAACTACGGCGAGTTTGCCGGTCTGCTCGACTACGATGCCCGTTGGCATGTCGGGGATCGATTCAGTGTTCTCTCGAGCGGTCTGTTCGACTTCTTTGACTCGGGTCAGAAGATCATCCGTGCCGGGGTTATGTCGAAACGACCCGGAGTAAGCAACTTTTATCTCGGGGTTGACCGACTCGGCGGGCCAATCAGCACCACCTACCTGAACGCGGCGATCAACTACCGCATGTCCCAGAAATGGGCGGCCGCGCTGAGTAACTCCTATGACCTGGCCGACAATCGAAACATCGGACAGGAAGTTGGGATCAGCCGAATCGGGGAATCATTCATTTGGACGCTGAAATTGAGCAACAACCAGAGCAAAAAAGACTGGGGCATCGGCCTGAGTGTTCTGCCGATTTTCCTCTATGACAACAAAAAGTTTGAGGAGGATATCTTGGGGTTCGGGCAAATGTAACTTCCGTCCGTTTCGACAGGCACGGAAAGGGGACGGCGAGACATGCGGAATCGAGACGCTATTTCCGGACAGGTTCGGAAGACCTCGGGCTTGCAGCTTGGCGCGACGAATTTGGATCCGAAATTTGTGCCGACCGCATCCCGGGCAGCGTCGCGCTTATTGACACCCCTTTCTTAAAGTGTTACGATGGGAGCACGATTCTTTCCGTTCCGCCCGAGAGGGCGAACCGTGCCCGAAGCCTTCGGGTTTTCGGGTCGTTCCCGTGGTGTCGTCGCCGATGAACTCGCCCCACCCCTTTTGTTTTTCGAATGTTGAAAGGCGGAAATTTCCGTCGATTCATATATGGCAAAAAAAACATCTTCCTCCTCCGACCCCGCCTCGAAAAAGAGGCGCTCCTTTACAAAACCTGTTTTAAAACCTCCGCGGCGCGATGTTGTTTTTTCCGATGCCGAACGGAAACGCCGTACTCTTTTTGAATCTTCCAAAAAAAATCATTGTCCGGGGGAGGCCGAACGCAACTACCATGGTGTTCTTCCTCCATGGTCCGCCGGTTGGCTTCTGATTCAGGGGGCACGTCAAAATAACCTAAAAGCAATCGATGTGCCGATCCCCCTTTCCGCTTTCACCGTCGTGACCGGCGTGAGCGGCAGCGGGAAAAGTTCGCTTGTCGAGGAGGTCCTGTGTCGGGAACTTTCGCGGTTGCTTAACCGCACACACGCACCGCAAAGCGCCTTCGACCGAATTCTCGGCGCCGAACGACTCGATAAGATCATCGAAGTTGACCAGCAACCGCTCGGCCAGACGCCGACCTCAAACCCGGCAACTTATACGGGCCTGTTCGATCTGATCCGTTCCTTGTTTGCAAAACTCCCCGAATCGAGACTTCGGGGGTGGAATCCGCGGCGGTTCAGTTTCAATGTTCCGGGAGGACGTTGTGAAAAATGCGAGGGTGCAGGCCACCTGAAAATCGAAATGCATTTCCTGGCCGATGTTTGGATTACCTGTGACGCGTGCGGCGGCAAACGGTACGACGCGCAGACGCTCGAAGTAACATATCGGGGAAAATCGATCGCTGATGTTTTACAAATGTCGTGCGGAGAGGCGCGCGATTTCTTCGCCGATGTGCCGCAAATTCGCCGGAAGCTACAACTTTTGTGCGACGTGGGACTCGACTATATCGCCCTTGGGCAACCGGCAACGATGCTTTCGGGCGGGGAAGCGCAACGTGTGAAGCTCGCAGCCGAACTGGCCCGCCCCGACACCGGCAAGACGCTCTACGTCTTCGATGAACCGACCACAGGGCTTCACTTCGAAGATTTGCGCAAGCTTCTCTCGGTACTCCATCGGCTCGTCGATTTGGGAAATACGGTCGTGGTAATCGAACATAATCTCGATGTGATCAAGTCGGCCGACTGGATCATCGATCTCGGCCCGGAAGCCGGCCTGGCCGGCGGGCAACTCGTCTTTGCCGGCACCCCCGAAGAGCTCGCCGACTATGGACGTGCATGGGCCGCCGCACCGCCGAACAAGCAGGCAACGATGCTCCGCAGTTGGACAGCCGACGCACTGATTCCGATTATTGAGCACGACCCGTATCACGAGCGTTCTCTCTATGACCCGGCCGAAGAGGCCAAGCTCCGTGTTCAGGAAACGCTCGGTTTTTCCCAAACAACAAATACCACACAAAATGTTCCGATGCCGTGGGAGACCGACGGACGGTCGTGGCATATCAGCTCGAGGCGCAGCCGAAGCGGATTCCCGTGTCGGTGGTCGGGGCAGGTTCTGGCCGAAGTGGTCGACAAGATCGAAGACTCGAAGCTCTTTCCCGGGACGAATTGGAATAATCGGACGCTGGTCGAAATCCCGGCACATCAAAAACAATTCGGTTGGTTCTTCCATGCCCAAACCGGGGAGGAGTGGCTCTTAAAACTGAAGTTCCGCGTTCCCCAAAACGCATACGACAAAAAAAGGCTCGAAGAGGAACTCTGGCTCAAACCGCTCAACGACATTCCGGAAGTGCCCCTCTACGGAACCCAATCGCGCGTGCGGGTCGAAACGGTCGGCCCGTGGTACGAAGTCGAACTGCGCGTCTTCAGTTATGAAGAATTCAATCAGCCGGCTTTCTGGAACTTTTTGGACAGTGCCATTGAGTCGTTCTGTCGCTATACCGACACTCTCTCGCAAGAAATGACCGAAAGAAAAATGCCTTGGAAAACAGACGGTGAAAAGTGGCATTTTTCGAAGAAAAACTTTTATGGAGGGGGAGACGGGCCGGCGTGGGACACCGACCTTCTGCCGAAAATGATCGCCGCGATCCGCAAAGCCGTCCCCGGCGCTCGCGAGGTCTGGACAAACAAAGTAACCGTTCCGATCTATCGGCCCGACTTTCCCGCTATCCTTTTCTGTCAGCTCTATACCAAGAACAGCGAAAGCCTCATCTTGCAGGTCAATATGCCGAAGAGCGCCTCACCGGCTTTCACCTCGCGAATACTCGGAGTCGAGACCGAAATTGACGACACCGACCCGAACTACGATATCTACTACCTGAGATTTATCACAGACTCAGACTTCTCGGAACGAACACTCGCGATGTTTTTAGCTGAAGCGCTCCGACGTCAACCCGAAAAGGATGGCCGCTCTTACAGCGGGGCGTAACAGGACACACGGGAAAACCTCGAGAGATTTTTGTTTTACTGGTTTGTTTTTTGGGGTAGAAAAAAGGCCTTAAACAGAACTGTTTAAGGCCTTTTTAATATAAATCCGGTAAAAGTGAATCAACAGTGCGCCAATCAATCA